>MTMI02000011.1 GCA_002011165.2 Candidatus Mnemosynella biddleae | reverse complement strand
ACTTGGATGAATTTGAGGTGAGATTTTGAGGAGAAGAGTGGTTTGATTGGGGATAGAAATTTCGCGTACGTTTCTTTTATATTAGTTCACAATAACAACTACAAATTAACTTAACAATCCTTAAGAAAATAATAAATGGTGGGGAAAATAAAAGGGCTCGTGGGGTAATGGATATCCTAGAGGTCTCCGGAACCTCCGATCCGGGTTCAATTCCCGGCGAGCCCGTCACTTTTTCAACAAATTAGAAGAGAGTTTAACCCTCCTCCGTCATCACAGCACCTTTTGGACAACTTCTAGCACATAAAAGACACTTCTTGCATTTCTCCTCATTTATTTTCGGCAATGAGAATCCTACCTGTTCGATTGCTTCCGCAGGGCAGAGTTCTATCAGAGGGCATCTATGATTCTGTGGACATCTCATAGGGTTGACACTTAGCCTCATGATTCTCTTCAAATTTTCAAACACCTATTTATAGTTTTTCGTGGTTTATGCAAAACCATACACAAAAGAATTAAACCCGATTCTCACAACATTTTTTCTTGGGTGTCTTGAATGGAAGTAAGACTTCTTAGATACACACATGATGGTGTTAACCTCGTGGCTGAAGCCTCAAAAATTACAACAGATGAGAATCTCGGAGAGAATGAGAAAGTCTTTGAAATGCTCGTAAACAACGACTACGGGAGCGCTCTTGAGCACATGGTTTTTACGTTTGAATTGAAGGACATAAGTATCGCTCTCAGTAGAGAGCTTCTAGAACATAGAATTGCAAGTCACACAGCAAGAAGCACTAGATATTGCGACGAGAGTTCTCTCAGCTATCACATTCCTGAGAATATTTTGAAGAAATACGGAAGAAGAGGAGAGGACATTTACAGAAGTGTTGTCGAAGATGCTATTCAAAATTACTCAAAACTATACGATGCTCTCTTAGAAATGGGATATTCGAGAAAAGATGCAAGAGAGGTCGCGAGATACGCTCTTCCGATGGCAAGGCACACGACGTATATCTGGACGGTAAATCTCAGGAGTCTCATAAACTTTTTGGGATTGAGACTATGCGTGAGAAGTGCTCCAGAGATGAGAGAGCTTGCTGAGAAAGTGAGAAAATGCGTCTCAGAAGTTTACCCGGCTCTCAAAAAAATTGGGTGTCGGGGTGTCAACCTCGGAGTATGTCCTGAAAATGAAGCGAGACCAAAGGAATGTCCGTATAGAGATAAAATTCCGACAAAAAATGAAGTCAGAGCTCTAAGATGAAGCCTGAGTGTAGGAGTTTGACTGAAAGATCGGAAGAAATAAAACGACAGAAAGTGTTAATTCCAGTGCAATGTCCGACGAATAATTCGAAATTCTTCTCGAGGAGATACTCCATTGTCTTGGAGAGTCTCTCCTCAGATGCATTATGCAAATGAAGCCCTCCAATAATCCTCTCTATCTCGTGGTTCTCTTCCACATAATTTAGCGTGTTTACGATTCCAGAATGACAGCATCCTGTAAGGAGAGAGTCCCCAACAATCATAGCCCGATCATCCTTGAGCGGGTCTTTAATCTTTCTTTCCTCATCTAGGAATAATCCCTCTATCGTCTCAAACCTCGTGATCCGGGGTATCTCTCCTGTAACAAAAATTCCATCCGCTATTTTGAGCTCATTCTCGCTCAAAACAACTTCCGTCCTTCTCTCCACTTCCTCTAAGGAGATCGGAGATCCTATGTATCTCTTTTTGGAGTATTTTGGTTTAAAAGCGTGCTGTGACGCGATCACGACAGGTTGAAATTCGAGGACTTCTGAAAGACCTCCAGTGTGATCGTAATGACCGTGGGATAAGACAACGTGTGTAAGCTTCCTCAGATCTAAACCCATAACCGAGGCGTTATTTTTCAGAACCTTTCCGGTTTGACCTGTGTCGAAAAGAATGAGAACGTCATCGGATTCTATTAAAAAAGATGCTCCGTGTTCAGAAAGAATATTCTGAGAAGTCAGCGGAGCGTAGTTATCCACGAGGCAATATATCCTCATCAACGAGCCTCCTCATAATACGGAATTGCATCCGCCTCAACTATCACTGGAGACCCGAACTCATTCTTCAGAATTCTCCTGATTCTTCCCATCGTCACCATTTCGAACTGAGCTCGAATGGTGAGAGTCTCCCTCTCTTCCGTAATGCCGTCTACGTAGTGCAAAGAACGATGAAGATTGACCTCCTTACTTCTCACCCTCGCAATAACTCCTCTCGACCCCGGGACAAGATCATGAATGCTTCTATCTGTTATGAAAACACAATCTCCAACTCTTATTGCCATCATGGAAAAGATGTTATGCGCACTTCTGAGCTCCATGCTTCTGAGCTTGTGAGCCATTAAATCCCTTATTATTGCGGACGATATGCTTGTTAGAGCTATATACTCCATAACCATCACCCATACATTCTGTAATCTGCAAATCTATCTTTATCGGCTCTCTCCCTTACCTGCTCCGCGAGTTTCTGCATCTGTAGCTCTATCTTCTCTGCCTCTTCGAGAAGCTTATCAACGCTTATTTCCCAGCCGTACATGAGATTTATCACCTTTATAACCTCTGCAGATGCTTTTGGATCCGGATTTAGTGATGGGGTCTCTCCCAAGAGACTGATTGCAGGGATCCCTCTAGCAAAACATTCCATCATGGTGCTTCCTGCTATTCCAGAGATGGTTCCCATGTAGAATTCCTCAACCCCTTCAACCTTTCTGCTCTTCAGTTCTTGAGAGGAGAAGCTGATAAATACTCTCCTATCCTCAGCACCGGTTGCAAGACCGGCTATTGTCACAACCTCTCTCGCTGAAATTCTCTCGCATATATCAACAATCACCTTTCCGAGTTCATTTGTTATTGCTAAAGGAATTGGGACATCGGAGACAACTGTAATGAGTTTTTTCTCAGAATCTTCGTAAATTCTTATCGGAGGGGTGTAAACTCCTTCTTGAATTAATGCCACGGGAGGCATGAGATGAGAAAGGATGAATCCTATCTCTTTCATCTTGAGCTCCTGTATCATGTGATTGCAGGCTATTACTCCAACAAGGGCTATACCCGGAAATCCCTCAACGAGCACAGGCGAGTCTGAAGATGGAGGGTCCATATAAACCACAAAGTTTTCAGTCCTGTGAAACTCTTTTACCAACTCTTTCCCTCCCCAAAAAGAATTAATTTGGATGAACCTATTAAAGTTTGTTAAAAAATCTGAGGGTGATGAAATGAGGGAATACAAAATAAAGAGGGGTTTAAGTGCGGATTTAGAGAGAATAAAAGGGATCCTCGCAAGAGAATTTCCCGTGGAAGTGAAAGAAGATGGAGAATTTCTCGTTTTAAGTTACGGAGCTCTCGAGGAGTTGAAAGTTGGCATTAGAGATGGAAAACTTGTTGTGGAGAGCAAACCAAATGCAAAAGCAACAGATGATGTAATTCTGGATACCAACAAAAGATTTCGGAGATTTCTTGATGAAGCCACTGGATACACGACAAAAGAAAGAAAGAGAATGATGTCGAGCGATCATTCGATGTAAATTGCAGGCTTCATCGGTTTTGCCATCCCTCTTTTATTTGCGGGATCGTAGAACGCTTCTTCCGCTGAGCAGACCTCTACAGAGCACCCGAATTCTGAAGAGAAGAACTCCACCGAATCTCTGTAAAGTTCTTCCTCATTTATTTCCTCAAGATAGACTTTGAGAATGCTCTCGTCCATCGAGACAACTCTCTTGGCTTCTTTTCTCACGAACTCCGAGAGTTCCTTCATCGGAATTCCAGAATCCTTAAAAGATTTTATTACGGCACCTATGTCAATCCTCCCATCTCTTTTCTCCTCAATCATCCTTCTGTAGACATCTTTCTTCCATTCTGGTGCAACGTAAATTATGATCCTCTTGGGTGTCATCTCGGTCACCCTTATAATCTCCTGAATATCCTCGTACGTCTGCTTGATGAGCTCCTCCGAAAGCAGAGACGCTCTGTCAACCTTTCTCTCGTTGTACTGTGGATAAGGCTCCAGAGAGACGAACCCTTCATGATACTTGCTCCAGAGCTCCTCGCAGAGATGCGGGATAAAGGGAGATAGAAGTTTTATCCATTCATCCCTGAGCTCAGCCGGAATTTTCTTTCCGCTCCTCCTCTGATACCATCTCACATCGTTGAGAAGCTGATAAAAAGCGCTCTGAACAGCTCTTCTCGTTTGAACATTCTCAAGAGCCTCGTTCACATCCTTTATTCTCAATTGCATCGTGCTCATGAGCCATCTGTCCAAATGATTGGTCTCGTCAATTTCACCACCACTCATCTCGGTGAGAAGATGATAGAATCTTATGAGCTGTTTTCTCGTTGCTTCAACTTCCGCATTCCTCCAATCTGCATCTTTCGTATGCTCGGAGTTCCCCAAGATGTAAAGTCTTGATGCATCTGCTCCGAATCTTTCAATTGCCTCTCTCATGGTCATCAAAGGTCCTTTCGACTTGCTCATCTTCTGTCCTTCGAGAGAGACGTATCCGTTGATGCTTATTCCCCGTGGCCAGTGTCTCTCGGGGAAGATTGCAACGTGGTGGAAGATAAAGAAGAGGAGATGATTCGGAATAAGGTCTTTTCCGGAGGATCTCAGATCAACTGGATACCAGTATTCAAAATCCTCTCGAATTCTTCTGATGAGCTCTTCAGCTATTCCGGTTTTCTCCGAAATCTTCTCAGGATCTCCGACGTTCAAGAACACGTAGTCAAAGAACTCATCACATAACTTTTCAGCTTCAATCCCATGGACATACTTCGCAAGGATATAATAAGCCATGTAAATGGTGGAATCGGCAAGAGACTCTATAAGCCACTCTCGATCCCAAGGAAGTCTCGTACCCAGTCCTTTTCTTCTCGCACATGCTTTATCTCTGAGCCAGTCTATTTTATTTTCAAACTCCTTTCTAATTTCTTCTGGAATTATCCTCATACTCGAGAGACATTCGAGAGCTCTTCTCTTCCACTCAGGATTGGAGTAAGTTAGAAACCACTGATCTCTAACAAGCTTCACCACACACTCTGCACCGCATCTGCAGATGACAGGAGACTCGCTGAAGTCGTAAAAGATTTCAGCCACTCCTTCGCCAATGAGATCCTCCGTGAGCCTCTCCTTAATCTCCGAGACTTTTATTCCGGCGTACTTTCCGGTCACTTCGTTCAAAACTCCAGTGTGAAACTCTTTTCTGTACACTATCTTTGTTGCTTCCTCTGCCTTCTCATCATTCTGATCCTTAACTCCAAGATTCTCAACAACCTCAACAGCAGGATATTTTCCAAGATCGGGAACATCGATGAGAGAGATGAGCTTAAGCTCCTTCATTCCATATTTCTTTATCTCCTCTCCGAGATCCCTGAGAGCGAGATAATCGTAGGGAGCGTGAGCAGGAACGCTCATAACAATTCCACTTCCGTTATTTGGATCGACGAACTCAGCCGGGAGAATCGGTACTTCATCCTTTGTGACAGGATTCACTACGAATTTCCCGAGAAGTTCCTCTCCTTTAATCCTTTCGATCTCCTCGATTCTTTTCTCCGCATACGACAGCTTCCAGAGAGCTTTCTCGCTGAGAATCCAGACCTCATCATCTACCTTGGCTTTCACATACGTTGCAGACGGATTCACCCAAAGGTTGGTGACTCCAAAAACTGTTTCAGGTCTTAGAGTTGCACATGGAAGAACAATATCTTCAAGTTTGAACTTTATCAGCACGAAATCAACAATTGTGGCCTCTTCTCCTCTCAGAATATCATGATCCTCAACTGGATTTCCATCGTTCGGGCACCATCTCACTGGATGAGATCCTTTGGAAACATATCCTCCCTCTTTGAGCTTTCTGAACTGCCACTCTATAAACTTCTGATAGTGCGGATCAGTTGTTGTGAACTTCCTTCTCCAGTCAATCGAGTATCCTATGCCCTTCATGTCTTTTTCTGCTTCTCTTGAGAAGTATTCTACAATCTTCTCTGGAGTAGTTAGTTTCAGAAGATCCTCCATTGGAATTCCATGAAGCTGATTGTAAACTCTGAGAGTCTCCTCATCCCTTTTAGCTATGAGCTCTGCAAGACCGACAATTGGAGTTCCAGTAACGTGAAAGCCCATGGGATAGAGCACGTTGTACCCGAGCATTCTCTTCCATCTGGCTATAACATCTCCTATTGTGAAAGTCCTCGTGTGACCAACGTGAAGATTCCCGTTGAGATAGGGATAGGGGATCGTTATGAAAAACTTCTCCCTTCCATCAGGTTCTGCATTGAAAATTCCCTCAGAGAACCACTTCTCCTGCCATTTTTTCTCTATCTCTTTCAGATCTATCTCTCTGCTCGTCATCTTCCACGAAATTTAGAGGTAGAGATATTTAAAGTTTGTATCCGATATCCCTCAGAAACTTCTTTCTCTCCGCTATGTCTTCTTCACCCTCAACCCCCAGAGGAGTCTCTCCGTCAACAACTCCGATAACTCCTCTTCCCTGTTCTGTCTCAGCAACTATGACCTCAAGAGGATTTGCAGTTGCACAGAATATTCTGCAAACTTCTGGAACATTTTTTAGTGCTCCGAGAACGTTTATTGGATAAGCATTCCTTATGAGAAGAACAAATACGTGGCCTGCAGAAATTCTGTTTGCATTTTCTATCGCAATCTTTCTTAGCTCTTCCGAATTTCCTGAATGTCTTATCAATCTCTTCCCAGACGCCTCGCAAAAAGCTAAACCGAATTCGATATTCGGAACAGAATTTACCATTGCTTCGTGGATGTCCTCCACACTCTTTATGAAATGCGACTGCCCGATGATTATGTTGCATCCCTCTGGAATTTCCATTCTCACAACCTCGGTTTTCATCTTTTCTACACCTCCTGAAAATGAATTTTTCATTAACCTGCACTATAACTTTTTGATTGTTAGAGAATTCAACATGATCGAAAAGGAACTCAAATGTTTTTAAACTTAGAGGTACTAATCCTTTAATGGTGAAAAATCATGAAAATTGGAAGTGCTCTTGCCAGAATGCTGAAAGATTATAAAGTAAAACACGTTTTTGGAGTTCCTGGCGTTCAGACACTAGCTCTATACGAAGGAATCTATGATCTTCAACCTGAGATAACGCATATAGGAATGAGAGATGAGAGGAACGCCTCATTTGCTGCGGATGCCTATGCGAAATTCACTGGAAAAGTTGGAGTCTGTGATGCAACAGTTGGGCCAGGAGCAATAAATCTTCCTCCGGGCATCGGAGAGTCTTATAACTCTTCTGTTCCGGTTCTTGCTATCATCGCAGACATTCCAACCACTTGGCAAACGAGAGATGAATATGGAAATGCCTCTCAGGGCTTCGATCAAATTCCTCTATTTAAGAGTATCACAAAATGGCAAGCAAAAGTTGATATTCCTGAGAATCTTCCAAAAGTTGTTCGACATGCTTTCAGAATTGCAACATCTGAAAGACCAGGGCCAGTGCTCATAGACATTCCTCATGATGTCTTCGATACAGATTACGAGTTTAAGGAAGAGGATCTCTATGTTGAAGAAGAATTCTCAAGATATCCTCCTCTAAGAGTTGCTCCTGATCCCTCGAAGATCTCCGAAGCTGTTAAACTGCTTTCTGAAGCTGAGAGACCTGTGATCGTTGCGGGAGGCGGGGTTCACATATCTCAAGCTTATGAAGAGCTAAGAGAGCTTGCAGAGTATCTTGTAATTCCTGTTGCAACGACGATTACAGGAAAGGGAAGTATTCCTGAAACACATCCTCTGAGTCTCGGATTGCTTGGATTGAATGGAAGAGGTCACGCAAACAAACTTGTCTCTGAAGCAGACCTAGTCTTCTTCATAGGATGTAAAACTGGTCAATTCGCAACATTTAACTGGACTCTTGGAAAAGATGCAAGAATTATCCACATGGATGTTGATGCCAAAGAAATGGGAAGAAACTTCAGAACCGATGTGAAAATTCCATGCGATGTGAAATTAGGATTAAAAATGCTGAATGAGGCATTAAAGGAAAAGGTGAAGAAGAGGGAACTCGAAAATTCCCCTGTGATAGAGAGGATAAGAAAGGCCTATCAAGAGTGGTGGAGCGTAGTGGAAGAGAAAGTGAATTCAAATGCAACTCCAATGAAACCTCAGAGGCTTATAAAAGAGATTGGAGAATTTATGGGCGAGGATGACATTTTTGTGAGTGATGCAGCCTATCAGGCTGGGTGGAGTGCATGCTATCTTACGCTCAAAAAGTATGGAAGAAGATATATAACCAATAGAGGTCTAGCAGGAATAGGTTATGGCCTTCCAGCTGCAATCGGAGTGAAAGTGGCGGCACAAGATAGACATGTCATAGGAATCAGCGGAGATGGATCCTTCGGATATACCATAGGAGACATGGAGACCTGCGCAAGATACAATCTCCCAATCACGATGATAATCTTCAACAATCAGTGCTTTGGATGGATCAAATGGGCCCAGAAACTATTCTACTGTGATAAGTGTATCTCTGTTGATTTCGTTGAAACCGATTTCGTCAAGCTTGCAGAGAGCTTCGGATGGAAAGGAATGAGAGTGGAAAGACCAGATGAAGTGAAAGATGCTATGAAAGAGGCGAGAGAGAGCGGAAAGCCTACACTCATAGACGCAAAAATAGAGTTTATGGAGTCTCCCGTGATACCCTATATGGAAGAAGCAAAGAGAAAAGGGATCTGCTGATGAGTGAATTCATCTTGGTTTATGATGAAATCTACTTGAAGCACGACACTGGAGATCATCCAGAGAGTTCAAGGAGACTTCTTTCCGCATTTCGAACCATTGAAAGACTTGGATTAAAGGAAAAGCTAAGAGTTGAGAATTCTAGAAAAGCTGAACTCATCGAGATTGCTTATATTCATTCAGAAGACTACATTGAGGAAGTTAGAAGAATCTGCGAATCTGGAGGAGGTTATCTCGATTTCGATACTCCTCTTTCCTCTCTTTCTTTTGAAGTTGCTCTTCACGCTGTCGGAGGAGTTTTGAAATGCGCTGAAGAAATTGCAGAAGGAAAAGCTGAAAATGGAATGGCTTTGATTAGACCCCCGGGACATCACGCAGAGATAAACGCTGGAATGGGTTTCTGCATCTTCAATAACGTTGGAATTGCAACAAGATACCTCCAGTACCACTATGGAATCAGAAAGATCCTTATCATAGACTGGGATGTTCACCATGGAAACGGGACTCAACACGCCTTTTACTATGATCCGAACGTTCTTTTCTTTTCCATTCACCAGAGTCCGTTTTATCCTGGAACTGGAAGAATTGATGAAATTGGAGCAGGTGAGGGTGAGGGCTTCACTGTTAACGTTCCTCTTCCCGCAGGATGCACAAATTCAGCTTATCTCCTCGCTTTTGAAGAACTTCTTGTTCCAATAGCTTCTGAGTTCTCTCCAGAGTTTATACTCATTTCAGCTGGCTTTGATGCCCATTTTTTGGATCCAATAGGAGGGATGGACATCTCTTCAGAAGGTTTTGAAAAGATGTCAAAAGTAGTTAGAGGTATCTTAGATAACAGAGTTCTGCTCGTGCTTGAAGGAGGTTATAATCCGGATGCCCTTGGATATTCTGTTGCGAAAACCATAAAGGTTTTTTCAGAGAGTGACGTAGAATTTGAGGAACCTTACAATCCCCCCATTGACAGAATTTCAAACAAAGCACTTCAAGCCATTAAGGAGGCTCTGAAAAAGCAAAAGGATTACTGGAATCTTGCGTGAAAGAATTTCGAAAGGAACTCCGTGAATTTTTTGTCTTCAATCTCTAGAATCTCCTCTCCAACGAGGACTCTATAATAAGAGGCTTTTAGATTCTTTCCCGTAGAACAGTTTTTCACCTCTTTTTCAAGGGCTTCTCTCGCTTCGGTATACTTTCTTTCTCTTTCAGCAATATATCTTCCATTTTCGATGTAAATGATGTTGTATTTTCTCTTGAATCTCTCTGCATGAAACTCCTGAGTAAAGAATGGTCCAAGATGTTTCTCCACTCTAGGAAGTTTCCAAACCTCCATCTCCAACAGGAGGAGTGGATAGGAGGAGTAGAAAATCCCACTTCTCAAAACCTTAAATCCCAGTCTTTCAAGCATTGAAGAAATTGACTCCTGAGCTTTCCTTAATTGAGGATATATGACCTCCTCCAATCCTCCGGTCTCCCAGAGAATTACAATGGGAAGTGTCTCCCTCTTTTTAAGAATTTCAAGAAGCTCCTTTTTCGTGAGAATTTTTCTTTCTGGGAAGAAAAACTCCAATGAAGGATTTTTTAGAAAGGATCTCGAGGCATCAACGAATTTTGCCATCGAATCTATCGAGACTGCTGCTGCAGCATTCCTCTTTGGGTCCACAGGATCGATCACAATCAGCGCATCATCTCCTTCATAATTTCCGTGACCTTCTATATCTATTCTCTCCCCTTTTTTCCATTTTGAAGCGCCCCTTAGGGTCTCAAGAAATGAGCCGTAATATAGGATCAGAAGTTCACAAAGAAAACCGGAGAATCCCTGAACACTTGCTTCAGCACCATAAACATCAATCCCCTTCATGAACTGCTTCAAAAGGAGGACTTCATCTTCTTTTCCTTTTATCTTCTTTTTCAGATACTCATTGTGAAACGGTGTTCTGTCCACTGCGGAAATTCTCTTAGAAGGATCATCTATTTTAAAACAGGGAACGATGTCCACATTCCAACTATCAATCTTAACTCTCACATACGGATGTTCTGCATACATCTCCTCGTAATTTTCTGAGACCTTCCTTCCGATCTCCAACCCGATTCTTTCCATCTCCTCTTCCGAGAGATTTGGAGGGAAGAGTAGAAAGATATCAAGCTCTCTGTTACCGGAGATCCAAGTATCACGTGCAGCTGATCCAACAAGCTGAATTTCAACTGGAAATTCGAGATTTGCTGTGAGCTCTTGAAGTCTCCTGATAACTTCTTCTGCAATCCTCCTCATCTCCTTCTTCTCTTCCTCACTTGGTTTCACCTTTCTGAGAACTTTTTTGAGAACTTCCTCAACTTTCATGCAATCTCACCGTCTTCAGAGCTTCGTAAATCGCACCTGTCCTCAGAAGAGTGCTTTTCATGAGCTCCACACTCTCAACTTTCATTCCCTTGCTCTGAAATTCTACATTTTTCATTCTCTCGATCAGCTCCGCTCTCTCCGAAGCACTGAGATTTTTGAGTCTTGCAATCGTAATGTGAGGCTTAAATGGTTTATCGTCCTTCGGAAATCCGAGACTTCTTGTAATTCTCTCCACCTCTTTATGAAGCTCTCTAAAGTCTCCAGAGACTCCGGCCCAGAGAACTCGCGGGTATCTCTCACTGGGGAAGACTCCAACTCCCTGAACCCTTATTTCAAAGCTCCTAACCTTTATTTCATCCATCTTCTTCATGAGTTTTTCCAATTTCCTTTCATCAACCTCTCCGAGGAACTTCAGAGTTATGTGCATGCTTTCGGGCTTCACGAATCTCAATGGCAGGTCCTCGAAATTCTTTCGAAGCTCTCCGAGAGTTCTTTTGATTTCCTCATTCAGATTGACCGCTATGAAGCACCTCACCATATTACCACGCTTTTTTATCAGATGCGTTACCATTTAATACTTCCCCGAAGTTATGGAGTATGGAATGAAGAGTAGAAGTATTGCCAAAGCCAAGTATCTGATTCTCAGACCTGCAGGATATCCGATGAAGAGTTCGTATCATGAGTATCCCGAGATATCCGAGTATAGAGTTTTTGAGTTCTACGCTAAAGAGCAGTGGCAGGGTTTGAAAGTGAAGAAAGGAGACTATCTCTTCGATTCCAGAATGTTTCCAGATTTTGCCTTTCTCGTTGTTGATGTCGAACCTCCAAACTCAGAGATAAGCTCAACAACGAGGATCATTGTTGATGTGAGAGAAGAGCAGGTAATCCTCCCGAAGACAAAGAGCATTAGAATGAACGATATTGTGGGACAGGAGAGAGCAAAACAGCAGTGTAGAATCATAAAAAAATATCTCGAGGATCCGAAGAAATTCGGGGAATGGGCACCGAAGAATATCCTTTTCTACGGTCCCCCAGGAACCGGGAAAACTCTTATGGCAAAAGCTCTAGCCTTTGAGAGCAATTCTCCGATCATGCTGATAAAGGGGACAACTCTCATAGGAGAGCATGTTGGTGAGGGAGCTCAGAGAATTCACTCCCTTTATGAAAAGGCGAAAAGCCTTGCCCCTTGCATAGTATTCATTGATGAAATTGATGCGATTGCGATAGACAGGAGATATCAAGATCTCAGAGGAGATGTCTCCGAAATAGTGAATGCTCTTCTGACTGAGATGGATGGGATAGATGAGAGAGAGGGTGTGTGCACCATAGGTTCGACGAATAGAATAGAGTTCCTCGATGAGGCTGTGAGGAGCAGATTTGAAGAGGAGGTTGAATTCACCCTTCCAAATGAAAAAGAAAGAGCGGAAATATTGAGGCTCTATCTTAAGAGGTCACCCGTGAAAATCTCCGAAGATGTTGATATCATGAAAATTGCAAAAATGATGGATGGATTCTCTGGAAGAGATCTCGTGGAGAAAGTCCTCAAAAAGGCGATCCATGAGGCGATCATTCAGGATTCGGAACTGAAGATGGAGCACCTTTTAAATGCTGCTAACAAGCTTCCGAAGAAGGTGAAAGATGCCCCGAAGCACATGTTCGTGTGAAGAACTCAAAAAATTCCTCAGAAGATTTTCCGAGAGATTTCCTCAGATTCTTGATTTCTGTACGAAAGTTCTCGAATCTAAGAGATATAACGGAAATGTCATTCTCATGATCGTTGATGCTGGAATGACCTCCAATGGTGTGAATTATTTTTCAGTTGTCATCCCCAGAGTTCTCAAGTTCAGAGAAAGATTTCTTCTCACAGAAGAAATTTCAGGCCTTGAAGATCTCGCCTCAAGAGACATTGGAGATTTCTTCGAGATCTGGAAGAATAAAAGATGCTGGGAAGTCGTAAAAGAAGTTTCAAAGGCTCTTCTTGAATTTGGAGATGGAGTTAAAGCTCTGAGAGACTGGGCCTCCTCCTCATCTTTCCCTTCATGGAGAGATGATCCGTTAGCTGTTAGAGGTGTGGGAATAAACACCTTTCAGTATCTCAGAATGATGGGAGGAGTTGATACTGTGATGCCAGACAGAATAGTGAGGTCCTTTCTCTCAAAATTCTACAAAATCCCTGATGATCCAGTTGAATTTATACTCTTTGCCGAGAGAAAGGCAAAAGAAGCAGGATTTAGAGCTGTTGATTTATGCTGGATTGCATGGCTTTCAAAATATGATGAAGAGAGGCTAAGAAAATATTCCGATATTCTTCAAATCATTTGAAATTCACAGAAGCTTCTTCTGCTTGAATTTCGGATACATCCCTCTCAAACCCATTAAATCTCTGACCATGGAACTGAGAACAGAGACTGCAGATTCAAAAATCTCTCTTTCATCTCCTGAGAACCGATACATTCTTTCTCCTTCCTCAAGTGGAACTCCCATTTTTTTGTAATTCTCTCGTTCCTCCTTTGATATGGGAGAGATACCCGTAGCAGCGGATTTTATCATGGTTTTCTCAAGCTCCCTCTCCGTTACAGCTCGATTAAGGATCTTAGAGAGGACATAAACTCCAACTGCATCTCTTTGAGATTTGTCAACCTTTTCAAGTTCTCTTCTTAAAATTGAGTAAACGTCAGAATCGACAACCGGACTTAAAGAGAAGAGCTTCAGAGGTGCAACATCTCTCTCTTCAAGAATTCCGAGATCTTTAAGAGCTCTCAGATACCCGCTGAGCGTCAATCTATGGAGTCTTTCTCCTTTTTTCTCAAGCTCTCTTGAAATGGAACTTATGGACTTCTCACCATCTTTCAAAATTTCCTTCAATCTCTCATATAGCATACTTTATCAGTTTTGTTATCAGAGTTGATAAAGATTATTCATCCATTTTGGATTAAAAACTGATTAAGAAAAATTTATTCCAAAAGCGGATTTTTCACTCTAATTATAATGGAAAGGAAAAAGAGGATCTATGAAAAACTGAAAAACAATCCCAAAAACGTTAGATTTGAAGAACTTTGTAAAGCTGCAGAAATTTTTGGATTTCAATTCCGAGGAGGGAGGGGCAGTCATAGAGTTTATGTTAGGGAAGGAGTTCGTGAAATTCTGAACTTCCAAAACGTTAATGGAAAGGCAAAGGCCTATCAAGTAAGACAACTTTTAAAAGTTATAGAGAAGTACAATTTACTTGAGGATGAGTGAGGTGTATAAATATACAATTGAGATTTTCTATAGCGAAGAGGATGAAGGATATATTGCTGTAGTTCCTGAGCTTCCGGGTTGCTCTGCTTTTGGAGAGACAGAGGAGGAGGCGCTGAAAGAAATTAAAGTGGCTATCGAACTTTGGATAGATACTGCGAAAAAAGAGGGTAGAGAGATTCCAAAGCCAATGGGCAAGGAAGTGTTGGGAGCTCTTGTAGAAAAGATGAAAATTTAAACTATTTCTCAGAAGTTGAGATTACATTTGTCTAAGATAATTTTCGGAGAACGTTTGTTATCAGAGTTGATAAAGATTATTCATCCATTTTGGATTAAAAACTGATTAAGAAAAATTTATTTCAGAGGCCTTTCTTAGTTAATTCATTGGAGGTGTTGAATTTTATGGCAATAAATGTGCAGAGGATGTCCCTCTCTCGTTCTGTCGAAGAAATAAACATAATTAAAAGTGATGGTAGGAAGGAGAAGTTTGACCCAAATAAAATTGCGATGAGCCTTATGAAAATCGGCGTTCCTTACAAAATTTCTGCGAGAATAACCGATATGATTTCAACTCAGGTTTACGACGGGATTACAACAAAACAGCTCAGAACCATGATAATTAACGCTCTTCTTCAATACGATGAAAAATTTGCTCTTCGGTACAAACACTCTCATGAGCTCCTTGTAAGAACTTCAAGAGGAACTCTTGAACCATTTGATGATGAAAAGATTACGAAATCTCTCATCAGAGAATGTAATTTGGATAGAGATACTGCAGAAAAGATATCGAAAAAAGTGAAGGCTCAACTAAGGAAGCTCAATGTTCAGTATCTCACAGCACCTCTCATCCGAGAGGTTGTAACTGTTGCTCTTTTAGAGGAGGGTCTTGAGGAGGCAAGAAACAGATATACAAGACTTGGAATGCCTGTTTACGATGTCACCCAACTCATCGAACATGGATCGAAAGAGAATGCGAATCTTCATCACAACCCCGAGACCATTCACAAATTCGCTGGGGATCAAATACTCAAGGAGTATCTTCTTGTGAGTGTTCTTCCGAAACACATAGCAGACGCTCACATGAGAGGTGAGATTCATCTCCATGATGTTGAATACTATGCCATTCGTCCTAACTGCCTTCAGCATGATCTAAGATGGTTCATGCTCCACGGTTTGAAGGTTGATGGCACTGGAGATCACACTTCAGTTGCAAGAGCTCCTAAACATGCTTCTGTTGCAGCTTTGCATGCAGCGAAGATTCTTGCAGCTTCGCAAACAAACATGGCGGGAGGTCAGGCTTTTGACTTCTTCAACGTTTTCATGGCACCTTTCCTGAAAGGTCTTTCGTATAAAGAAGTAAGACAAATTGCCCAGATGTTCATATACGAGATGAATCAACAATATGTGGCGAGAGGTGGACAGGTCGTCTTTTCGAACGTTGGTATAGAGCTTGATGTTCCAGAGTTTCTCAGAGAGGAAGAGGCGGTTGGAGCCGAAGGGAAAATAGTTGGAACTTATGGTGATTTCAGAGATGAAGCTCAGATGTTTGCACATGCCTATCTTGATGTCATGCTCGAAGGAGATGCAGTCGGAAAACCCCATCTCTTTCCGAACACCATAGTGAAGGTCAGAGATAGAAGCTTCAGAGATGATGAGCAGAGAGAGCTTCTTTTAAAGGTTCATCAACTCTTCGCAAAATACGGAACACCTTACATAGCGAATCTCATTCCAAAGTGGCAGACGGAAAATGCGAATTACATGGGATGCAGAACGAGGCTTGACAGTGCATGGGGAGAATATACGGGAATGGAAAAACCGTGGGAAGCAACGATAAGGACAGGAAACATTCACTATCATACACTTAATCTTCCGAGAATAGCGTATGAAGCAAACGGAGATGATTCAAGAGTTTTCGATCTCCTTGATGAGAGATTGAGTCTGATCGAGGAGTCTATGAGAATAAAACATCAGATCATTGAAAGAAGACTCCAGAAAGATGGTGTTCTTCCTTTCCTCACCCAGAAAAGCAGAGATGGTGAGATCTACTATAGATTTGAGAACGTAACTCACACTGTTGGATACGTAGGTATGAATGAGTTCTTAAAGTACCACACTGGCTATGAGCTTCACGAAGATGATGAAGCATACAGATTTGCTCTGGACGTTGCAGAGTATATCAGAGAGTGGACGAAGGAAAAGCAGAGCGAAACGGGATGGAGATGGTCTTTCACCCAGACTCCTGCTGAAAGTACTGCCGGGAGATTTGCGAGACTCGACCTCAGAGATTTCCCCAAGGCAATTGTCAACGGAGATCCAAACGATCCAAAGAGTGTTTACTACACCAATTCCTCCCATATCAGAGTGAGTGCGGATGTTCCTCTTTACAAGAGAATTCAGCTTGAGAGCAGATTTCATCCTCTGACCAACGGAGGACATATAGCACACATCTTCCTCGGAGAATCGTATCCTGATCCAGAGGCTTTAATGAAGCTCACAGAGAGAATCTGCAAGAACACGGAAGTTGGTCTCTTCGATTACACGAGGGATCTCACAACCTGCAAGAACTGCGGAAAGGTTAGCGGTGGTCTTCATGAGAGATGCCCGAATTGTGGTGCGAGCGGAGATGCGATAGAATATTACAGTAGAATCACTGGCTATTATCAGAGGATAGGAAGCGGATCCAATAAAACCGGTGGGTGGAATTCGGCCAAAATCAGTGAGCTGAAAGATAGAAAGAGATACACGGTGTGAGGCACTTGAAGATTAATCTCGGAGGATTTGTCCCTATCTCCACAGTGGACTGGAGTCACCAACTTTCATTTGTTATATTTCTCAGTGGATGTCCTTTCAGATGTCCGTATTGTCAGAATTACGAACTTCTTGAAGTTAAAGAGTTGAGAGATTCAGAAGAACTATTCAGAGAACTCGATGAGGCTAAGATGTTCATAGATGGTGTGGTATTCAGCGGAGGAGAGCCAACTGAGAGAATTGATATTCTTACTTTCCTCATTGAAGGGGTCAAAAAGAGAGGTCTCAAAGTTGCGGTTCAAACAAATGGATATTATCCAGATAATCTGAAAAGGATTCTCGAAGATGTTGATCTTTTCATGATGGATGTGAAGACTGTTCCTGAGAAATACGATTCTCTCGTGAAGAGACCTGACGCTCTTGAGAGAGTTGAGAGATCTCTTGAAATTCTCAGAGAATCAGAAGTTGACGTTGAGATCAGAACAACTCTTTTCAGATCCCTTCACACACTTGAAGATGTCGAGAGAATTGCACTTTGGGTCTCAGATTTTCCTCTTGTTCTTCAACAGGGAAGACCCGAAAATGCTTGGGATGAAGAGATCAGGAAGGAGAGACCACTCACAAGAGATGAGATTTTTGAGATGGCGAGAGTTGCAAAGAAGCATAACAAAAATATTAAAATACGAACTGCTGAATTGGGGGAAGAGGAGTATGAAGATCATAGCATTCGTCGGGAAGCAGTGCTCGGGGAAGAGCGAAGCTGCAAAAGTGGGAAGAGAGATGGGTATTCCCGTAGTTACCATGGGAGATGTTGTGAGAGATGAAGCGAGAAAGCAGAGCATTCCGATGACGAGCGAAAACGTCGGAAGATTTGCGGATGAACTCAGAAAAAAATTCGGAGAAGATATTATAGCAAGACTTTGCATCCCCATCATAAGAGATTTCTCCTCAACAGTGATTATAGATGGAATAAGAAGTATGGCGGAAGTGAGGAGATTCAAAGAAGAATTTGGAGAAGATTTTGTGCTAATAGGGATAGAAGCGGAGAATGAGCTAAGATATGAGAGAGCGAAGAAAAGAGGAAGAGCAGATGAAGTGAGGAGTTTTGAAGAGTTTTTGAAGAGAGATGAACGGGAGAGAAGATGGGGAGTGGAGGAGGCGATGAAAAACGCAAATCTTATCATCGAAAACAATGGTTCGCTTGAGGAATTTAAGGAAAAAGTCAGAGAGGTTTTGGAAAGATGGATGCAACAGTGAGAATCAGGGTTGAACTCAAGAAAACGGAGGTCGAAGAAAAAGTCAGAAAGGCAATTTTAAATATCTTTCCAGATGCTGAAATAAAGAGGGAGGGAGATTTTCTCATCGGTGAGACTAGATCTCTTGAGACTTTCAGAGAACTCGTTCACAGACAAAAGATTATAGATACAGTCAGATCGGAGCTTTTGAGGAACCTCAGAGGAGATTCTACTTTCCTAAAACTCAGAAAACAGGTTGCTTATGTTGGAAGATTAAATATAACTGATGAGGATCCTCTTGGAGAAATAGAAGTTGAGATCTCCTCAGATGAGATTGAAAAGCTCATCTGGTGGATAGCTCCAAAAACTGAGGACGGGAGAGTGGTGGAGTGAAATTTTTCTTCTCCTCTCTCCAAACTGCGAAGAGCCCTTTTGAATGGATTTCCCTTATTGAAGAGGTTGGAATGGATGGATGGGAGATTGTTGATGAGGGTTCTCAGGAGCTCAGTGAAAGTAATCTTCAGAGATTCAAGGATATTTTGAGCACCACAAATCTTGAAATTTCGGTTCACGCTCCTTTCTCTGATATTAATTTAGCAAGCGTGAATGATGGAATATGGAGTGAGTGTGTTAAGCAGGTGATGAAAAGCATCGAGATGAGTGCTGAAGTGGGAGCTAAAGTCGTGGTTATTCATCCGGGGCACTATTCACCTCTCGGCCTACAACTCCCGGAAAGAGTGTGGGAGAGATGTCTCTCTTCTATAAGAGTGCTCTCGAAGAGAGCAGAAGAGTGCGGAGTTATCCTTTGCGTGGAGAATATGACGAGTACTTTTATGATGCTCTGCAAATATCCTGAGGAGATGAGAGAGCTCATAGAGAGTGTAGAGACCGAGAATTTGGGGATTGCACTTGATATAGGTCATGCCAATCTGAATGGAAATCTTTTTGAATTTCTGAGGCTTGAGAGAATTGAGCACATGCATGTTCACGACAACAATGGGAAAGAAGACGAGCATCTTGCTGTCGGAGAGGGGAGCATTGACTGGAGGAGATTTACAGAAGAACTCGAAAAAACTGGTTTTAAAGGTGCTCTCACAATAGAAGTTAGGAGTTTGGAAGAAGCCATCAAGAGCATGCAATTTCTCAAGAATCTCTTAAAATGAGAAGATTTATATTTCCTATCACTCCTACATTCTTGCGATGGGTAAAGATCTCTCTAAAAGTGTTGAGGACTACTTGGAGACCATTTTGAAGATTGTGCAGGAAAAAGGATACGCAAGGGTCAAAGACATCGCTGAACAGCTTGACGTAAAACCTGCGAGTGTCACCGAGATGCTGAACAAGCTCAGTACTGAAGGGCTCATAAATTATGAGAAATACAGCGGTGTGACTCTTACAGAAGAAGGGAGAGAGAAAGCTGAGGAGATCAACAAAGTTCATGAGATGCTGAAGAGACTCCTCCTCTTGATAGGAGTTCCTGAAGAGATTGCAGAAGAGGATGCCTGTAGAATCGAACATGTGCTCCACAAAGAAACGGTGCTCAGGATTCTGAAGCTGGTTGAAGCTATTGAAGGAGAGGGCTCTTTTCTCGAAACCTTAAGGAGATGAGAGAAGTTCTTTGAGCTTCTCTTCCCCCAATCTTGTCCCTTTAGCTATTAGTAGATCTCCTCGCTGTAAAATCGTTTTGCTATCTGGATCGAAGATCCATTTATCACCTCTTCTGATTGCAACCACCGTCATTCCTGTCTTTGTCTCGATCTGCAGCTCTCCAATTGTTTTTCCTTCAGCCACGCATCCACGCTCAACTTCCAACCTTGTTATCACCTCATCAGATTCTCTCATCGCGAGTGTGATTACGGGATGGACTTCCATGTCTTTTAAAACGGTGTAAGCCATCTCATAGGCTGCATTGCTGATCATCTCGGAAGATTGCGCAAGCTGAAGAAGTGATTGGAGAGAGGAGACGTCCTCAATTTCTTTTGCAGCTTCCAAAACCCATCTCTCTAAAGAGTACTTCATTTCGTTCATCGAATTTTCCAGAATTCTAACTTCATCCGCAATATCCTTGTTCTGGAAGAGGACTGCAGAATATGCCAGATCGACCGCAAGTTCTGATGTATTTTTCATCTCTATGATTATGTCCACTGCAATATCAATTCTGCTCAACTGCATTCCCGAAACTTGAGGTTGCCTTCTGCAGAGTTCTCCCGTAACGATTCTGTAAAACTCCGGAACGCTCTCATCTGGTCCTCTGGCTATAAGGATGTCTCCAAGCTGAATCTTCGTATCTCTATCTGGATCATATATCCAGTTAGTGCCTCTTCTTATTGCTATAACTCTCATTCCCGTTATTGTTTTGAGTTTGAGGTCTCCGAGTGTTTTTCCATCTATTCCCTCATTCAGAACCTTAGCTCTCACAACGGTTTCATCGGCATACATGAGATCTTTCTTAAACTCTATCGGCAACCGCATCCTTCTGAGGACTATCCTAGCTATGTCAACTGCTGCATTGGCTATCTTCTCAGCAGAAGAAGCGACCTGAAGAATTGCATTCAGCTTTTCCGCATCTTCAGCGGTTCTTGCTGCAAGCATCGTTGATATTCTGAGTTCTTTAAGCATCTCAGTCAGCCTTTCTTCCATCCTCAGAACGTCTTCCGCTATATCCACAAGATCAAACATAGTCGCAGAATAAGCGAGATCCACCATAAGTTCTGATAGATCTTTCATTTCCTTAAGAAGATACTTGACGTTGAGCCGTTGTCGTCTCATCCCTTGAAAATTTCGTGAGTTGAGGAGTTAAACTTATCGCTCTTTCAGAAAGAGCCAAGAAGGAGAGATATCAAGAAAATGAAGGAACCTATAGCAACCAGCTTAAATCCCGAAAACAGAAAGTGTGAGTAGCCCCATTTCCCTATGTAACAACCCAAGAGGAAGAGGACAAGAAACATGGTCCCTGTTGTTACGTAGACACTCTTCGTAATAAGGAAAACTGTCAAAAGAAGGACAGCGCCTCCAAAAGTGCTCATACTGTGTGTTATCAGACTCAACCTCACGGATCTTCGATACCTTCTGTAAACTCTTGTTCCTTTCAGCTCACGAAACATATCCTTCTCTATGAGTCTAAGTCTTTTTCCCATCTCAGCTTCTTCAGCAAAAAAAGCTCCAAACCCGTTTGAAAGAGAGACGGCAATTCCTCCAGCTAATCCTGCCTTGATGGCATATTCTATCACCGCTCCAGAGTAGTATGAAGCAATAACTATCCCTAAGGATGTAAGAACGCCATCGAAAAGCCCGAGAACTACATATCTTACGTTCTCCAGCAACGAACCCAATTCGTTCTCCACAGTTCTCCCTTTACTTTTTTATAATCATACCTTTATAAATTATTCTGATCTAAAATGAAAATAATTAAAATACACACAAAGGAGAGGGTGGAGGTAATTGACATAACTTCAGAGGTGAGGCGTGCAGTTGAAGAGAGTGGGACTAAAGATGGAATCTGTACTGTTTTCACCCTCCACACAACGACGGCACTTATCCTGAATGAGCGTGAAGAGAGGCTGATAAATGATTTGAAGAACTTTTTGGAGAAGTTCGTGCCTTCAAAAGGTAATTACAAACACAACGAAATAGATTCAAATGCTGATTCCCATCTCAGGGCAATTCTTCTGAGCCCTTCAATTTCAATTCCCGTTGCAGACGGAGATCTCTTTCTGGGAACCTGGCAGAGCATACTATTCGTGGAACTCGATGGACCAAGATCAAGAAATCTGATTGTAAAGGTTGTTGGAAAATGAGGGGGATGAACCTAAGAGTGATGAAACCTTACGCATTCTTTTCTGCTCTAAACTTTATGGTATTACTTGGAATACTCTACCTGATCGAGAAAAGAGAACTTCCCATACCGTATTATCTCACTCTTCTCATATTCTCCATTTCCTTCCTTCTCGCAACAACTTTGACCTCTGAAAGAATTGAAGACAGAGGAAGAATTCTAATCTCCTCATCACTATTGGCAAGTCTTTCAACCATCTTCATCATTCTCCTCTCAGGAGGATTACTATATCTTGAGAGACTGGCTGAATGGGGTATTGAAGTTACAGCTTCAGTCATTGCTCTTTCAATAATTTCTTCTACCATTATCGTAACCCTCTCCTTTACAAGAACCAGAGTGTGATGAAATGATCTCAAGATGTCCTGGTTGTGGAGATGAGAGTGAATTCAGAGAGATAAAAGATTGTGTTTACCAGTGTTCAAATTGTGGATATGTCGTGAGAGAAGGAAAGAGAAGGGAGTTTGAAGTTGATGTTGTCTTTTCTGATGATGCAGAGTCTCAAATGGGAAAACTAGCGCTGGAAGAGGGAGATGAAGTGAGAGTTGGGGAAGAATATGTTGTTGAAATCTCTGGAGAGCTAAGAATTGGAGAAGTCAGAGCGATTGACGTAGAAGAAGGAAGAGTTGAAAGAGCCCAGGTAGAAAGAATAAAAACAATATGGATGAGAGCGGTTGACTTTGTGAGCGTTCCGGTTTCAATTCATCTAGGTTCAAGAACGATTTCCAAGAAGATTAGACTCCCGGGAGATGAAGAGTTGAGAGTGGGAGATGTCATAAGAATTGAAGGTGCCAAACATACGATTAAAGCAATTAAAAGGAGGTTTGGAAGATTAGTGAAAGAAGGAAGCGTGAAAGCGAAGGAAATAAAAAGAATGTACGTGAAATAGATGAGTTTTGGGAGGAACGTGAGAGAGCAGTTGAAAGACTTGTTAAAGCAGGTTATGTCAGAAATCCCAAAGTGATTGAAGCACTTAAAAAAGTTCCCCGTCACATTTTCGTTCCCGAGAAATACAGAAAGTACGCGTATGTAGATCAGCCACTTCCAATAGGAGAGAATCAGACGATCTCAGCCATCCACATGGTTGGGATAATGGTAGAACTTCTCGAACTTGAAGAAGGTATGAAGGTGCTTGAAGTTGGAGCGGGCTCAGGCTATCACGCTGCGGTTATAGCGGAGATTATCGGAGAGAGGGGCGCTGTTTACAGTGTTGAAAGGTATCCGAGACTTGCAGAGATGGCAAGAGAGAACCTCAGAAAAGCGGGATATAAGAACGTTTTTGTGATGGTTGGAGATGGCTCAAAGGGTCTTCCTGAATATGCTCCTTTCGATAGGATAAATGTCACTGCTTCAGCCCCAGAGATACCGAAACCGCTGATTGATCAGTTAAAGGATAACGGAATCATGGTGATTCCTGTCGGAAGAATTTTCCAAGAGCTCAAAGTTGTGAGGAAGAGAGGAGAAGAAATAGTCGTGGAGAACTGGGGAGGGGTTTCTTTCGTCCCTCTCGTTGGAGAATACGGATTCAAAGACTAAGACCGAGTTCCTCCAAATAGATTTCCGCATTCACAAGAAAGTCATTCAGCTTATCATGAGATGATATGATGCACCCTTCAAGAAAAATCACCCTTTCATCAATCAACGTGACGAGAATGGGTATGACCTCTCTCTTTATCACCTTTGAAAGAGCTACACATCTCTCTCTGTGTTTTCTTGCCTCCTCCTTTAACTTCGATTTCCTGTGCCAGTGTTTCTGATAGAACTTACAGTCCACTCCGAAAACCCTTCTTGGATGAAGCGCTAAGACGTCAACTTCGTATCTTCTACCCTCAAATGAGAAAACATGATGAAGCTTAACCTCGTAATCATGCGAGGAGAAGATTTCCGAGACGAACTTCTCAAATTCTTGCCACATACCTCCTTCTCCTTTTAGCTCTTTAGATCCTCATCATCAAAGATGAAGAGATCCTCGATTCTTGCATTGAAAACTCTCGCTATTTTATATGCAAGCCTCAAAGATGGATTATATTTCCCCTTCTCCAGAAAGACTATGGTTTCCCTTCTCACACCGATTTTTCTCGCAAGCTCTTCCTGAGTCATGTTATATCTTGCTCTGAACTCCTTTATCCTTGTTTTCATTCCAATCCCTTCTTTGAAAAATAGAATCTCAGAAAAATCCATGAATAAAGTCCACCAAGCAAAACGATCTCGTAAGCTTCTCTCAAACTCACTCTAAATGGCTTGAAGAAAGACATCCAGAAAATGGCGGATAACAGAAACAAAGTTATCCAGAAAGCATAATGACCAGCTCTATCGTTTATCTTCCTTATTCTTTCGTCGACGATGACTTCGGTTTCTGGTTTCTTTGCGTAGTATAGGCTCGAAATGAATAAAACAACTCCGCCCAAAATTAATCCAATTGCTAAAGGATGAATTTTAAACAACAAGAAAAGAAGACCAACAAGAATCATTGATATGCTGAGATGAGATCCTAGTTTTTTATTTCTTTTAGTTTTCATTATTCTCTCACCTAATCTAAAGTCTTTCTGCTGTAATAAGCATAGAAGATCAAATACAGTATCACCAAGATAGAAGCTGAGAATGCCAAGGTGTATCCTACTTCTGTTAGCTCTTTTAGTGTTATTAGGGTGAGGCCCAAGAGTGCGGAAGCTATCCCAAAAATTTGCAGTGTTTTTCTCGAAGCTTTCTCGCTTATTTGATGAATTCTCTCATCCTCAATAACCTCTTCAACCCTTCTCTTTCCAAGAGTAAGTAAGATGATTCCAATAACCACCGCAATTACAGATGACCATATATTTCCTTCTGATACAGAATATCCGACTACCACTCCCACAACTAAGGTTATTAAAACTCCATATATTGCAAACTGCTTTCGATTCACTTTTCTTCCCCGTGTTAATTTCTTCTAACATTATGTTAGATATACATAACATCACATTTAAATCTTTCGTTAATAAAGTTCATCTCCGCCTATGATCAAATCCAGAAGTCCAAAAGAGATTCTAAATGAAATAAAGTGGAGAGGTTTAGATCTAAAAGAATGCGAGGTCATCTATCTTCACAGAGGTGCTCCGGGCGATAGAAAGAGTATTCGAGGAGACGAGATCGAGAAAATTGAGGGCGGTTTCATGGTGATTGGAGAAACGATGATACCACTTCATCGCATCCTTGAAATCAAGTTCAAAGGAGTGACCGTCTTCAGGAGAATATGAGATGAGTGAAAAAGTCAAAGTGAAGGATTACATGACGAAAAATGTCATAACAATTTCTCCAGAGGACACGGTTAAAGAAGTTGCTCTGAAGATGATTGAAACTAATCATGATGGCTTTCCGGTTGTGAATAAAGAAGGGAGAGTTGTTGGATACGTCTCCTCAAGAGATCTTCTTCTCTGCAGTCCTGAGATGAAAATTCGAGAGGTTATGACCCCAGAGCCTTACGTTGCACATCCTTCTATGGATCTCGCAGATGTGGCAAGAGTGCTTTTCAGACTGGGAATCTCCAAACTTCCTGTAGTTGATGATGAGGGGAGACTCGTCGGCATTATTTCCAATTCCGATGTTATAAGATCGCAGATAGAGAGAGCGAGTCCCGAAAAAGTCTGGAGACTCAAAAAAATGCTCGAATCTCTCCATAACGTGAAAATAGAGGTGAGAAGAGAGAAAGTTAGCGTCGATGATCTCAAGCCCACGCAACCGAAGATCTACGCAGATGAACTTGAGGGGAGAATTTACGAACTTGAAAGAGGTTTGGCTGAACCGCTTATAGTACTAGAAAAACCAAACAAAAAACTCTTGATTGATGGACATCACAGAGTTGTTGCAGCCAAAAAGCTCGGAATAAATGAGATTGATGCATTCATTTTGAAACTTGAAAGAGATGTTCCTCTTGGAATCGAGAAAACTGCTGAGCTGATAAATCTTAAGAGTATGGAGGACATAAAAATCATTGACGATTTGCATCATCCTTTAATAAAGCTCACAAAAGGAATGCCCAGGAGGAGATGAATTTGGATCTCTCGATACTTCAAGAGGTCTGGGAGGTTATAGGGGAGAGAAAAAGAAATCCGAAAGAGGACTCCTATGTTTCCCACACTCTGAGCCACGAAAAAGGTTTAAACAGGAGTTTGGAAAAACTTGGAGAAGAGACGGTGGAGTTCATTCTTTCTGCAAAAGACGGAAAAAAAGAGGAGATAGTAAGGGAGGGTGCAGATCTGCTGTTCCACTTCCTTCTTTCTCTTCACGCTCTCGAGATTGACTTCGAGGAGATTCTGGGAGAGTTGAGGAAAAGGAGGAGAGAGTGATCAATACTTTGCAAGCTGTTCCAAAACGTCGCTTCTTGTGATCATTCCCAGCGGTCTGTCATCCTCCATAACCACAAGACCGCTGATTTCGTATTTGTTCATCAGTTTTATCGCATCTGGAAGCTTCGCATTCGAATCTATGGTTATAACCCTTCTATACATGATTTCCTCAGCTTTTGCGTCGAGCTTCTTCTGAAGGACTGCTCTTGCAATGTTTCTGTACGTTACAACTCCGAGAACTTTGTTCTCCTTGACTACAGGAAGGCAGTTCACTCTGCTTTCAAGCATCTTTGAGAGGATTTCAGGCACAGTTTCCTCCGGTGAGAGGTAAATCACCCTTCTTTTAATATACTCCCTTATCGGTTTTTTCGGGAGTGAGATCATCTCACTGACATTTATCAGAAGGACGTCGCTCGTGTCGTCTCTTCCTATAACTTCTCCTCTTATTATAAACTTATTAACCGGAGTTGGACCTATTTGAATTGTATCTCCGGGTTGAAATTCCTTTACACCACCAAGGATCCTTATATTTGCCTTGCAGAGCTCTGGATGTTGAAGAGATACAAAATCTATATCCGCAACCGTCTTACCTTCAAGCTTCTCTCCATTCTTCATAACTGGGATTTCAGCCTCTGCTTCAACTCTCTCAATCGAGAGAGCCTCGTAAGCAGCAATTGTCGGTCTATAACCTCCTTTCGGTCCCGGAACGCCCTCAACAACTCCCAAAGCTTTCAAAGCCTGCATTTGATTTCTTACGGTACCGGGATTTCTATCTATAAGTTCTGCAATCTCCTCCCCTCTAATTGCGGTGTTTCTCTCTCTGTAGAGCTTTATGAGAGCGAGAAGAATTTCCCTCTGGATGACACTTAACTCCATTTTTTAACACCTCGATTTTAGTCTAAAATACTAGACGCAAAGCTATATATAATGATTATTATCTAAGAAGCGGAGGCATGAAAGAAAACTTCAGGAGGCTTCCGCCAGTTCTCAGAGCAGATGAGCTTTTGAATAAAGCTTTTTCAAGGGCTTCAAGAGCGGGTAGAGGAAAAAGGGATGTCTTAAAAGCGCAGGAATCCATGATTCTCACAGCGGGCAACATTCTCGCTGACAATCTGAGAAACATCGTCACGAGATTTCCAAACTTTGATGATATTCATCCCTTTTACAGGGAGCTCGTGGATATTTCAATAGGAATAGACTCATTGAAGAGATCTTTGGGAAGGATTCACGGAGTATCAAAACAGATACGGAAGATTTCAAAAGAGAGTATCAAAAAGCTCAGAGAGAGCGGAGATCCCGTGAGTGTTAGAAAGATGGCTTTCGCCAGAATGGCATCGCTGATGGAGGAGATCGAGGATGCTCTCGAAACAATTCTCTTAGCCAGAGAGGTTATGAGAAAGATGGTCACCATTGACGATCTTCCCACGATCATCGTTGCAGGTTATCCGAATGTTGGAAAAAGCAGTCTTGTATCAGCTCTCTCATCCGCGAGACCAGAGATTGCCTCATATCCTTTCACAACTAAAGAGATCTCGGTAGGTCATTTCTGGAAGAATGGAATAAAGTATCAAGTGGTTGACATACCGGGAATTCTGGATAGAGATGTAAAGGAGATGAATGAAATTGAGAAGAGGGCTCTCAGCGCTTTGAAACATCTGAAGGGTGTGATTCTCTTTATTGTTGATCCGACTGAGACCTGTGGATTCACGGTAGAAGAGCAGATGAGACTATACGAAAAACTTAAGGAGAGTTTTCCGAGGATTCTTCTGAGTTATAGCAAGAGAGATGTTAAGAGAGTGGAGGGTATTTCCTTCTCCTCTGTCACCGGAGAGGGAATAGAAGAGCTCAGAGAGCTTCTGATTTCAACCTTAAGTGAGGAGAAGTCCGAAAAGAAATCCAACAAGAGCTCCTCCGTTTAAGAAGGGCAACCCGGGATGAGCTTTTTCTCTTGAGGTTAGAAAGAAAAGAGCAAAAAAGCCTATAAGTATGCCGATAATTGTGAATAAAGCAACGATATTGAGTGAGAGAATCTTTGGAGCATTGAAATAATAGTTTGAGGAGATTGCAAGAATTGAAGGAATTACAACATCTCCAAGTCCCAGAAAAACCGCACCTTTTCTCTCTCCTCTCAGAAACGAGTAGTTTTTCGATGTCGGAATCACAAAGAGAATTGGAAGTCTGAGTTCAAGGATGCTTTTAGCCATGGAGACCATATGACCGGTTTTGTAAACTGAGATGAAATCGTAAATTGAAAGAATTAGGAGAAGGATGACTGTTGGGAGAATTCCCAAAGAAATGCCGAGGAGAGCTATTGCTATTCCAGAGAGCAGAACTCCGCTCAGATCTATCACCCACCATTCTGGGTAAAATCTTAGGAGAATAACCAAGAAAGAAGAGATTATGAATGAGGGGAGAAATGGGATCAAGGAGGTCAGAGTGACGAGAAATGAGTAAAATATGAGGAATAGGATGAAATATTGGAGAGCTCTCAGTTTTTTTGTTTTTATGATAAAGAGGATGAGAGCTGTAAAGAGGAGGATGAGAAGGAAGTAATAGAGGGAATTCTCCACAGCTTCAGGATTCTCGAAGATTCTGATGTTTTCCTCGATGAACTCTTCGGAGAGGCTCAAAGCCAAAATCACGGATGAGATAAAGAGTAGAGAGGTGAAAAGAAAAAGATACAGATTGAGCTTCGTTTTATCTCCGTTCATCTCGAAGATTTATATAGGGATTGAAGATATAATTCTTATGGGGGATATTGTGGAGCAGAAAAATGTTGTATTAACAATTATCGGCGTTCTCAGCGCTTTCATTTTAACCTGGAGGTGGCTCCAGATCTATCATCAAAGCGATATCATCCTCATGCTTTCAGCAGCCATCCTTGTTGCATCTCTCTCTGCTCTCATCATAAGCATGGAAGAAAGGGTTAAGGAGCTCGAGAGCAGACTGGAGAGAACGGAGAGATCTCTCAGGGTTAGTGTTCATGGAATGGAAGATGTTTTAACTGAGCAAATGAACTCTTCAACTTTGAGGATCGTTGAGCTTCTGGAAACAATTCTCAAGAGGATGTATCGATAATGGGCGTTGATTTAGGAGATCTCTTTGAAAAACGGGAAATAAAAATAGAGGAGCTCAGAGGAAAGGTGATTGCAATAGATGCATTTAATGCCATCTATCAGTTCTTAAGCACAATCAGACAGCCTGATGGGACTCCTCTGAAGAATTCCAGAGGAGAGGTTACATCTCACCTTTCTGGAATTCTTTACAGAACAACGAATCTTCTTGAAAGCGGTTTAAAACCAGTTTACGTTTTCGATGGAGAACCTCCGGTCTTCAAAAAGGAGACCGTTGAAGAGAGATCAAAAATCAGAGAAGAGATGGAAGAAAAGTGGAGATCTGCTCTTGAAGAAGGAAGGGTCGATGAAGCTCTGAAATATGCAAGAGCATCTTCAAAATTGAAGCCCGAAATGGTGGAGAGCTCGAAAAAACTTCTTAAACATCTTGGAATTCCCTTTGTGAATGCTCCTTCCGAAGGGGAGGCTCAAGCTTCTTACATGGTGAGGAAAGGAGATGCGGATGCAGTGGCCTCTCAGGATTACGACTCTCTGGTATTTGGTTCACCTCTGTTGGTTAGAAATCTGACGATAACGGGAAGGAGGAAACTTCCCGGAAAGAATATTTATGTGGAGATCTCTCCCGAACTCATCTCTCTGGAGGAGAATCTTGAGAAGCTTGGAATCACGAGAGAGCAACTCGTTGATATAGCTCTTCTTGTAGGAACAGACTACAATGAAGGTGTGAAAGGTGTGGGAGTCAAGAGAGCTCTTTCGATGGTGAAAGAAGGTGTGAGCGTTGCAGAACTTATAAAGGACGTTGAATATGAAGAGATAAGAGAGTTTTTCCTCAATCCTCCTCATACAAATGACTATGAACTGAAGTGGAGAGAACCTGATGAGGAGGAAGTGCTGAGATTTCTGTGCGACGAGCACGATTTCTCGGAGGAGAGAGTTAAAAAAGCTATTGAAAGGATAAAATCTTCAGGATTTCTATCTCAGAGTACCTTGGACAGATGGTTCTAACTCGGAGAGCTTTCTGATGTAACTCAATGCTCTCTCTCTCGCTTCCTCAATTCTCTGAGGTCTTAGGATCTCTCCCTCAATCATCAATGGCTTTAACATCTCCTCCGTGCCTTCAGGAGGGGCTCTTCCATAGGGAAGCACAAAATCCTCGAGGGTCTCCATATTTCTGTATAATTGTTTTCTTCCCCCCTTCTTACCTCTCTTTGCACTCGGTTTTCCTTCAACTTCAACAATATCCAGAGCGAAGTCTATTGGAGGAGCTGATGCTATGCTCGTTCCAATTCCAAAGATGTCCACAAGATCCCTCAACTTCTTTACATCTTCCTCTTCAACTCCACCACTCAGCACAATCTTCACATTCTCAAATCCTCTTAGTTGCATCTCCCATCTAATTTCTGAGAGAATGCTCCTTATGTCTCCTCTTCTTGACTTCGGAGTATCAATTCTTATAGCCTGAACTCTCTCTCCAAGGGTTTCAAGAGCCATAATCACCTCTGTCTTCTCATCATAATATGTGTCACAAAGAAGAATTCTCGGAACGTCTTCTGAGATGATCTCATCGAAGGCTTTCCAAGCTTCCTTCTGATCCCCCATACAAATGATGAGAGCATGAGGCATTGTCCCAGCAGATTTCATATTCAGAAATCTCTCTGCAGAAACATTCGAGAAGCCATCTGCACCTCCAATATATGCGCATTTCTCAATGAATGGTGCTATTGCTGGATGAAGCCTTCTCGTTCCAAAGGAGAGGATCTTCGATTCCCCTGCATAAAGCTTCATCCTTGCAGTTTTAGTTGCAATTCCCGAAGCATGACATAGGAAGCCAAGAATTGCAGTTTCATAAACACAGAAATCCAGATAATTGCCTTCGATGACCATTACGGGTTCTCCGCCTCTGAAGAAGCACCCATCATCCATTCCATAGATGTTTACATTCTTACCTTCCATCAGATTGAGAACTTCCTGAACTCCGCAGAGGATCCCCCAGGTTTGAGAAGTGGTTGAAACTTCTGCAACAACTCTCGGGTTTATTCCCCTCTTTTTGAGGATTTCTTCAGTTCTCAGAAAATAAACATCTGTTGTTATCCCCTCGAGAATTTCCTTCTCATCTGCCAAGTAAAATTTCTCGCTCATCTCTTTTTTTCAGTGTTTCAGGAGTTATATAAAACTCTCGTCTCTCTGTATCTACCTCATTCTTTTTTCCTTCTTCTCCTTGAAGAGCTTCTTGATCCTGAGATCTAAACTCTTGGATTGATATTCTCTTCCCAAGTATTTTCTATAATTTGCACGAATTTGCTTTCTTGCAAGTTCCATCATTAACTCATCTAATTCATCTGGTTCCATTCCCCTATTCACCAAATCCAATATCCGCTGGAACTTTATAAAAGATTATATTATTTTTCCCTCCTCTCTACAATATTTTCGATTCCCTTGATATAAAGCTTGAAATCACAAGATACTTTGAAATATTCTATTCCTCCTTTATTTTTCTCTCTGGTTTTTCTTTATGAATATAATAAACAATATAATAAACTCTTTAAAGAAGAAGTAATCCTAATTTAAGATCTATGGAGGTGCATAAAATGAGCCTTCGTAAAGAGATGGCGATGATGGTAGATAAAGTTTTAAAGATAATAATATATATAATAAAAAATGATGAGTGTAATGATGAACGTAGTGGTGCAAAAAGGACGCTGGACTATGAACTCGATCATTATTTTCGTTTATACTGTTTATATTCTTTTTAGATTTAGAAAAAATAGAATACTAAGAAATGTCGGAGAGAAAATTGATGGAAACTAGTATAAGAGCCTTGCACGTTCATGAAAGTGATATCACCAAAATGGAAACAGGGTCTTCGAGATATATTTGGTATTTCATCCGCAGAAACATGAATGTGGATATTCTACATAGTGGGGAAGAGATAAAGATTGGAAATAGTATTTTTTTCTCAACAAATCTAAAATTTCCAGATATAAGGGGATTAAATGAGGCATTAGCACCATTAAAACTGTACTATTTTAGGAGATCTCTTAAAGAGAAGTTAAAATTACTAGAAGATAGATATGATATTATTCACACCCATACTACATTAGTTTTAGACTATGTTCCTGCCGCAAAGAAGCCTATCGTATTGACTTCTCATGGAACTTCCGATAGCGAATTTAAATATGCGACAATATTGGGGAGATTAAGATTCCAATACGAAGCAAGAAAATGTGAGAGAAAAATAATGGGTGAAAACATAAATAAGATAGCTAAAATTATTGCAGTCTCGAAATTTGTTAGAGATGAGATAAAAGAACTCTATGAAGTTCCGAAAGAGAAGCTCACAGTCATTTATAACGGTATTGACACTGAATTTTATAAACCAACAACAGAGGATCCAAAAGATGATTATTTTCTCTATGTAGGAAGATTAGATAAGAGAAAAGGTTTTTACGAACTTATAGAGGCGATAAAAGAACTTGATGATTATAAATTTGTAATTATAAGTTCTAGTTTTAAGCAGAGAAGACTTAATAGATATGCAAAAATACTTTTAAGTCTAAGCAAAAGACAAGAAAATATTGTAATCCCACGAAATGTGAGTGATGAGGAGATAAAATGGTATTACTCTAATGCAAAAGCCACTATTTTACCCTCCCGCTATGATCCATTTCCATATACGGTCCTTGAGTCGATGGCTTGTGGAACCCCATGCATCGTAAGCGATAATGGTGGGGCGAAAGAAGCTATAGGAAAATACGGAAAGGTTTTTCGAGCAGGTTCATCTGAAGATCTAAAGAGATCTATTGAGAATTTTTCATATCCTCAGAATTGGAGGAAGAAGGTGAGAATATGTGTAGAGGAAAAGTTCAACCTAAATAGTTTTATTCGAAATATTATAAGTACATATCACGAAGTAGTTGAAGAGTGGAGCACATGAACGTATTAATGGCTCCTGCTTCAGATTGGTACTTCACAAAGAGAAGAGGGGGAATATATTCCATTTCGTATAATTTAGTTACATTATTGTCTCAATATGTAGAAAATATTCACATCATAGTTAACAATATAGATACGACAGTGCATGTTCCTAAGAACGTTCAGATATATATTATGGGTAAACAAGACATTGAAAGGGCTAACATTCGAGATAGAATTTTTTTTAGTTGGAGATATTATAAGTGTGTAAAGGATATTCTAGAGAAATATAAAATTAATATAATTCATCATTTATCATTGTTTATTTATGGAAAAAGTTACAACTTGTTTTCAATTTTTGAGCGTGACGATTATCCGCTAATTATAGGTCCTGCTGAGATGCCTCATGAATTTTTTGAAGACGATTATATACTCCTTAGAGGTAAAAATCATAAAGTTATTAAGCTAGAGTTTAAACTTATAAAAAAGTTCAAAAAAGCTCATGAATTACTTGTTTATCCTATGTTTGAAAAAACTTTAGATAAAAGCGATGTTGTTATTGTTGTAAATGAAAGAACAAAAAAAGAATATAAAAAGATTATTAGTAACAAAAAAATAAAAGTCATACCTGTTGGAGTTGATAAAGAGACATTTCCTTTTTCACAACCTCCTTTAAATCACGAGATACTTGCTGTTGGAGTTAACATCAAGAGAAAAGGTTTTGATTATCTGATTAATGCGATGCCTAAAATCCTAAAAGAATATCCAGATGCTAGACTTCATATAACAGGCGGCGGTCCTAGGGAAAGTAGCTTAATAAAATTGGCTAGAAGATTGGGAGTAAAACAGCACGTGATGTTTCATGGTTATATTAACGACGAAAAATTAGTAAAATTATATAAAAGATGTAGATTATTTTGCCATCCTTCTCTTTCAGAAAGTTTCTGCCATACGATACTTGAAGCTATGGCGGCTGGAAGACCTGTAGTCAGTACCTCCACAGTTGGAAGTGAGATGGTGGAAGATGGAAAGACAGGTTTTATAGTTCCTTTCAAAGATTCTGAGGCAATAGCTGAAGCTATTTTAAAGATATTTAGTGATGAGGGTTTAACTTATAAGATGGGGGTTAGAGCAAGAAATATTGTAGAGAAGAAATACGACTGGAATATAATTGCGAAAAGATATTATAAAATTTACCAAGAGCTAATTTAAAAAAGAGGGGTGAAGAAGTGAAATATTACCATCTTAATGTCCATAACACAATGAAAATAAATTCAAATTATCCCTTTCCTGGATTTAAGGTCGGCGAAGTTCCAGATCCCGATATAATTATAAAAGTAAAAAAAGACATTAATTTTTCCAAAGAGGGACTTACTAGATTAGACTTTTGGTTTTACGGTAAAGAAGGAGAGGATTTTGTATATTATGAAGATAATTCGCTTGGTGTAAATGATAAAGTACTACTAAAAAACCTTAAAGGAAAGACAGAGATTTATATGACGAAGTCGAGTGTGATAATGGATAAATTTTATGTACCACGGTCAAGAGGAGGCCTAAGAGAGTTAATAAACGCTATAATACAAGTAAAACTTATTATGGGTGGTTATTTATTTATACACGCTGCTTGTTTAGCTAAAGATAATGGGGCAATCCTCTTGGCATCATTTCCAAATACTGGGAAGACTTTATCAACTCTTCAATTATTAGGAGAGGGATATAAATATATAAGTGAAGATACCGTTCTTGTCCATCGTGATGGATATGCCTATTTTAGTCCAACAAATTTCACAGTTCATTTGGACTCACTTAAATTCATAGATAAGGAATGTGTTGGCATTTTTAAATTTTATAAGCTAATGACAAAAACATGGATTATGAAAAAAATTAAATTTTTGGGAAGAATACTCACTCCTCCAAAAATTGGCTTCTATAATGTAGTATGTCCCAATAATATGGTGACCTCGGCTAAAGTGAGAGTTGCTTGTTGCCTTGAAATAGGAAAAAGAGAAATTAAAAGAGTGGATAAAAAGCTTTTAGCCAATAAGATACTAGCAATAAATCGTTATTCGATTCCTAGGTTTGATGTTAATCCATTTATGTGGGTTTACTCATATTTTAATGATTCAGGAATAAATAAATTATTAAAAAGCGAAAAGAATAACTTATTAAACTTTCTTAGAGATTGCGACTGTTATATCTTATCTTGTGAAGACAGAAATTGGACACCACTCATCAAAAAAATAATGGGCGAATACGATGTCGAGAGTAAAGCTAACAAATGAGGAACTTATGGTTGCAAGGATGTTAAAAGCTAAAGGAAGAGCGAATAGTATACCAAATATACTAAAAAAACTCCCAATTGATTTCATAATTAAAAATAAAATCTCTTATCTGTTTTATGAGAAGACTCGGTTTATATTTGAAAGTAGACAGGAAAAGGAGAAAAAATTGGAATTAATATATAATAAACATGAGCAAGTAAAGTGTTTAATAGAAGAAGTGTATAATTTATCAAATCTATTTAAGAATAACAATATAGATTTTGCTATATTTAAAACTATTAGAGTGCCACAGTGTGATATCACAGATATAGATATCATAGTTAGGAGAGAGCAATTAAATAAAGTGAAAACATTATTATGCCAGCACGGATATATAAATTGCCAGCCTTGGGGAAGTGCGGAAAGAAATTTTGTAAAATCTAATAAAAATACTATAGGTATAATATTAGATATTCATACTGAAGAAGAATTTGAGAATGAACATACATTCAGAATTAAAAATATTTTAGATGATATAATATGGGAGGATGGAATTTATAAACTCTCCCCTGAAACAGACTTACTTGTTTCTATATCCCACCTTATTTGGCATAACATTGCATTAAGTCATCATCATAGTATTTTGTTATCTGATATATTATATCTTTCAAGTTTGCTAGAGAATTGTAACCTGAATGTAATTTTAGATAGAATACAGAAAGAATGGTTTTATATTTTATTTTTTCATTACATCTATATTGTAAATGTTATATATGAGAGTATATATAACGAAGATATAAAGTCTACTATTGTTGAACATGCAAAAAGTCTTCATAATCAATCAAAGATTCTAAAATTATTATCTAGAATTGAAACAAGAGTGATAAAATTACCTCTCTATTCACGAACTTTTAGAATTTTTTGTTTTTTATATAAACTTTTCTATGATATAAAAAGATTCGATTTTAAAGAGATTTCTAGGACCATTTCTGCTGCTATTTTATATCCTATTCTCTCAAATATACGCTTAATAATCTCCTCTTTAGAGAGGAAAAGAGTCATCGTATGTTTAGCAGGAATAGACGGTAGCGGAAAAACATCACATGCAATTAAAATAGTTAAGAGGTTTAAAAGTATGGGAATTCCGTGCCAGTACGTTTGGTGTAATTGGGTTCCGAAGATTTCTTATCCTATCATGGGACTTATTTATCTTATTAGAGGATATAGAAGGAAAGATTATCATAAAAGCAAGATACTAAAAAGAGTCTGGAACTATATAGTAATTTTGGATTTCCTTTGGATTTATTTCTTTAAGGTTAGAATTCCTCTTCTAATGGGTAAGAACGTTATTTGTGATAGATACGTGTATGATGCAATAGCTGATTTAATGTATGACGGACTATATAATGAAAAAGCAACAAGGATCTTGCTAAAATTCACACCAAAACCAGATTTAGTATTTATATTAGATCTCCCAGAGGATATTTCTTATTCTCGGAAAAATGATACTAGGAATGCAGTAAATATTAAAGATTCGGATGAACCAATCGAGTATTTAAAAATTCATAGGGAGAACTATCTAAAGATTGCAGAGTCGTTAAACATCCCAATATTAGACGCCACAAAAAAGTTTGAAGAATTGCATGAAGAAATTTATAGGCAAATTCTTTATACATATCTAAATAAACAAAGAAGAAAAGATAATCTCAAAGAACAATAAAAAAGAAAGAGATCTGGTGTTCCGTGTTATCTTTTTTGTTTATACAAATAATTAAACTAAATACTAAATTACTAAAATTATTTATTTCCCAGATAAAAATTCACAAAACTTCTGGATAACCCTTCTAACTTTCTCAGACTTAGTCTCTAACCTCTGAGCTATAGCCATCATTATAATCAAGTCCTCATTGTCAAATGATTTAAAAAGTAAGAGAAGTGAAAAGTAAAGTAAAAGAAATATAAAAAACATAATTATTAAAGAAAGCAATGAAGTTCCAACAATAGTTTTTGTTATTGAATATACAATCAAAAGAGATATTATAGATGCAAAAAACGGTTTGATAAAACTCCTCCTAAATGGTTGCACTTTTCCAATTCTATAAAGAAAGAGAGACTGAAGTACGCTCGCTAGTCCAATGGATGTTGAAGTTGCAATTGCTGCCCCAGTTACACCATAAAGAGGAATGAGGAAATAGTTTAGAGCGAAGTTCATACCAGCACCAAAAAAACTACAAGCCATAATAATTTTCGTCTTTCCGTAAGCTTGCAAAACATGAGTAGTAGGACCTATAGTAGAGATAATTAAATAACCAAATGCTAAGATACTTAATGTCTTTGCAGCAACAACATACTCTGAGCCAAACATGATTTCAAGCATCCAACCAGGAAACAAAGTCATTAGAAGGAATAGTGGCAAAATAAATGAAAATATCCATTTTGTTACTACACTATATGCAATTCTTAGATCTTCCATTGCATTTCTTGAATAAAGTTCTGAGGCAACGGGCATGAAGATTGTTCCAAATGAGCCAAGAAAAACGCTGAGCAATCTTGCTGTTGGAAGCGCTGCATTGTATATTCCCACATCTGAAGCCGTCATAAAATATCCAAGCATGAGCGTATCCGTCCAACTTGCAATCAATCCCGCTAAACCTGCAAATATTAGAGGTAAAGAAAATGATAGGAGTTCTCTTTCTACCGGAATTGCCTTTATTTCATTAAAAGGAAAAACCTTCCTCAAGAAATAAAAGGCAAGGATTGGCATCAGGATTACAGCGAGAACCCAGCCCAAAGTAGCTCCTAAGACTCCAAACCCTAATAAAAGAAGTACAAGAATGGTTATCAGCTTAAAAATATTTTGGAACAAATCATTTACAAAAACCCGATATCTCAAATCTTGAAACCCAATTGTTACAGCGATAAAATTACTTGATAAGACTAAAAAGGGGATTCCAACTGAGAAAATCCTCAAAACAGGTGTTAGTCTAGGCTCGTGAAAAACATTAGCAGAAATCCAATCTGCAAATAAGAAAATGAATAATGTTATAATCAAACTTATGGGTATGCTTATCTTTAGTGCAGAGATAATAGTACCCTTTATTCTACCTCTATCTCCTCTTCCCTTGTAGAATGAAACGAAACGAGCAATACCAGACGGCAACCCGAGCAAAGAAAGTGTTGCTCCTATTGTCATTACCGCGAATCCAATATTAATCAAGCCGTAATCTGCTGATCCAAGCCATCTTGCTATGATCATTCTTGAGAGGTAACCTAATGCCAACCCGAGGAAAGTGCCTATGAATCCTATTCCAGCTCCTTTTGCTATTTTTCGAAGAGATTCATCTAAGTAATCTCCCACTCTCGTCACCTTTCTTCTTCTTTGCACCCTATTCCTATACTAAATCCCCAAAAAACTTTTGTATTTTGTATTTTAGAAATTTCTCAACCATTTGTTAGATTAACCTCTTAATTAGATCCCAATTTTTTATAGTTTTTGTTTCGTTCGAGTTTAACAATTATATATTTTAGTCTCAAATAACGGTAGATCTTATAAAAATTAAATTTTAAACAGGATATTTTGTTTGTATCGATAACAAAGAAAAAAGTATTAGGAAATATTCTAATGAAAGAACGCTTATTAGACAAGAGAGTTAAAAAACTGTACTTTGTGGGAGAACATTGAGAAGTTTCCTTTTTATATCTAACTATATCCTTATTTTTATTTTTCAATCTTTCTGCGCCCATAATCCATTCTCTCTTACCTACATACACAATTAACTCAAACTACTACTCAGTAGCAACAATTCTCAATTTCCTAGTTTGGACTTATTAAATAGAAGACATAATGAAAATCATCTATTTCGAGTTAGAATTTCTTCTGCCTCTTCCAAATCCTCTTCAGAATTTATGTTTGTATACTCATCGCAAATATCAAAAATTTTCACCAGTTGTCCATTATCAACTGCGCACTGTATTAAATCAGGAAGCTCCTTTTCCCCTCTTTCTGAATGTATCGGTGTCCTTTCAATATATGACAAAATTTCATTCTTAAATACACAGTGTCCTGTTCCCTGCCAATTGTTTAAAGCCTTCTTAGGTTTCTCTATAAGTCTAAATACTCTTCCACTCTCATCTGTTAGCACGGTATATGTCCTCTTTATTTTTTCTTTGTCTTTTTGAAACATAACGCCACATATAGCAAAAATATCTCCGTGCTTAAACTCCTCCAACATTTCCTTATGCCTACTATTCACCAATACTTCATCACCAAGTAACAGAAAAAAGTCGTCTTTACCTAACGCATCTTTAGCACACTCTATGGCATGAACCAAACCTTTCTGCTCCCACTGAATCACGTATCTTATCCTCTTTCCCTTGTAGTTTATCCCATATCTATTTATGATATCTTCCGCCCTATAGCCCACCACAAGAATAATCTCATCTACATCAAGTTCAACTGCTCTATCAAGATTATATTCTAAAACTGGTTTTCCCATTAACTTGAGCATACACTTGTTTATGGATTCAGTTATGTTTCCTAATCTTTTCCCTCTACCCCCTGCCAATATTAGAGCTTTCATATATTCTCCCTTCTAAATAAGTTTATATTATCTTTTATCCAGCTTATCAGCCTCTTGAGTCCCTCTCTATTCGAAACTTTTGGCTTCCATCCTAATTTCTCTCTTGCCTTTGTTATATCGCATACAAAATACCACAAGTCACCAAGTCTCGGAGACTCATAAATTATCTCTTGCTCGATTCCTGTGATCTCCCTTATCATCTTTAGACACTCGCCCAATGATATGATATTTTGTTCTCCACCACCGATATTATATAACCCAGATTTTCTTTTCGTGTAAAATGCATCAAACGCTCTAACTGCATCGGAGACATATAAAATGTCCCTTACTTGCTTCTCAGTCCCAAATATTCTTATGGGTAGTTTCAGCAAAGTTCTTATAGCGAAATTTGCTACCCAACCATGATCCTCTCCTCCGAACTGTCTTGGTCCATACATCCCAGTTAAGCGAAAAGTTGCTGCCTCTAATCCATAGGCATCTATATATGTCTGCACATAGATTTCCGCAGATCTCTTTGAAGCATGAAGTGGTGTAAGTTTTCCTTGCATGATAGGATGAGTTTCGTCAATCGTTGGGGGATCTCTAAAGAATCTCGTCTCTCCTTCTTTTATCGTCTCATTTATTTTATTCCCATACACATGAATAGTGGAACAATTCACTATGGGAATATCGTATTTCCTTGCAGCTTCTAACACGTTAAAAGTACCAACGACGTTTGTCATAAGATCTAACTCCGGATTCTCGACAGAGATTGTCATTGCTGGTTGCGCTGCTGTATGGATTATATAGTCGCAATCCTTGGCAACTTTAAGCAGCTCCTGTTTATCTCTTATATCTCCTCTTATTAAAGATGTACCCAGCTCTTTCAGGAAGTTCCAGTTATAAAGTCTTGCACCCTCTACATCATATCCTGTCCTCATCAATTCATGCTTAGTTAGGTTGTCGAAAGAGATGACCTCTTCTCCTTTCTTTTTGTAATACTCACATACATGAGACCCTAAAAACCCACAACCACCTGTTACCAACACTCTCATCTTTCTTCACCCATCTGTTGTAATTTCTTGGTGTTTTAATACTTTTCTTTCCCCCTTCCAACCTCATAGAACAAGTTGATCATTTCTTTACAGAACTTATCCCAGCTTAGGTTTTCTTTTACCCATCTTTGCCCTCTTTCCGTCATCTCCTGATACTTGTCTGGATTGTTGTATATATCCCAAATAGCTCCAGCAAAATCGTTTGTAACAATTCCTATCTTCTCTCTACTTACAATATCAGAGGCGGTCATTCTTGTGGAGACAACTATGGGTTTTCTGGCACATAGTGCTTCGAAAGGAGCTAACCACCCGCCTTGAGGTTTTATAGGGTGCAGCAGGACGTCGCAAGCATGATAGAGGTTCCTTAGACGTTCTCTATCCAAATGACCTGTAAATATAACGTTCTGCTCCAAGTCCTTTTTCCTGATGTATTCCTTTAACATCAACATGTAATTCCCTTTTCCCCATCCTGCTAATACCAACTTTACATTTGGAATCTTGTCTCTTAACCTTTCCACAACTTTAATGCTCTCCATTTGGTTCTTTAGAGGTGTTATCATCCCAACCTGTAGTATAATGAAGGTATCGAATAAACCGAATTCCTCCAAAGCTCTTTTTCTATTACCCTTGGAAAAGAATTCATAATCTACACCATAATTAATTATCTCTGGCTTGAATCCATATATCCTCTCAAATCTTCTCGCATTAAACTCATCTGCAACGCAAACCTTCCTCACGTATTTCTTGACCACGAGATTTTCAAACTTTAACACCAACTTGTGCGGCACCAACAAAAGTGATGGTAAGTGGGTGTTAAGCCAGAAAATTGGGGGCTCGTTGCACATCCATACTATAGGTCTCCTAATTCCGAATACAGAGACTTCTGAAGGGAAATTGTGAACATTAATTATATCAAATGAATCACTAAGCTCCTTTATATGCTTATGCAATATTAAAATCTCTGTAACAATGTCTTTAATCCCAGATCCAAGATCTTTGTTTAAAGTTATTATTTCTGTTCTTTCAAACTTTTTCTCTATTTCTGGCGACAAAAAGGTTACTAAAAGTTTGTTTTCTATTCCTGTTCTACTGAGATAATTTGCCAGCTTTACTATTAGTAATTCTGCTCCACCATATACATTCATTTTCGTGTTAACAATTAAAACTTTCATTTTTCACACTCTCTTTTCACTTCGTAGCAAAAAGAGGACAATCCGTGCAAGGAGGTGGAACCTCTCCTTTGCGTATTTTTTTCCTAAATTCCCTATACTTCTCACCATACCATATGTCTTTAAAGCTTTGTTCAAACACATTACCGAGACTTGTTGCCTTCTGAAACTCTCGTCGCTTTGCTTCATTTCCAGCACAACATGGAATAACATGCCCAGTAGCGAAAATAAAAGGCATACTCCATGCTGTGCATTTGTTTATAGGTGGTTTTTTCTGAGGAACGTCTAAATTCCACATGATTTTAATACCCAATTCTCTTGCTTTCTCCTCCGTTTCGGCTATGAGTTCTTCAGGAACTTCTACAAATAGGTCTTTTACCTCTTCAAAGTTATGAAGCATCCTCGTAAATTGAACGAAGGTTACATCCAATTCAAGTGAGTGTAATAACTCTAAGTATTTAATAACTTCATGTAGATTTTCTTTCATTATTATGTAATGGAAGCAAAGTTCTGGAAAATATGCTTCTTTTTCTTTCTTTAACTTATCAAACTTCTTCACATTATTTATTACTCTCTCGAATTTACCTCCCACTCGTATCTTCTCATATGTTTCCTTCGTTGCAGCATCAAAGGATGTAAAAATCCTTTCAACTCCCAAATCTATTAACCTTTCAGAAATTCTCTCATTTATCAGATTGAAATCATCGTAAAGCTCCACATACACTCCCTTCAACTTTACATATTCCAGCATCTTTATGAAATCCTTATTAAGATGACTTTGGCCTATTCCTGTAAGACCAATCCATTTTAATTTAGGAAACTGGTCAATAATGTTCTTAAATTCTTCAAAAGTCATATCTCTACCAGATTCGTTCCAATAGGTATGTTCGCACATAATACACTTCAGACTACATCTTGTAGTAGGCTCAATTTCAATGTAAGAAGGATAAGGCTCTAACCACTGCAATAATTTAATTAGAAAAGGATTTTTAGTGTCGTAAAATGTTATAAAATGTATATAATTGTATGTCCATTTAATACCTTTCGTCCTTAATAGAAATAGCAATCTCTTAATATTAGAGAACATATTTTACCACCTCCCTATAGACTTTTAGAGTCTCTTTGGCGCATATCTCCCAACTAAATATTTTTACTCTTTTTAATCCCCTCTTTACCATCTCTTCTCTTAGTCCTTCATCGTTTAGAACTTTATATATTGCATCTGCAAGTCCGTTTTTATCTAAAGGATCTACCATTATTCCCGCATCTCCGACAACCTCTGGTAGAGATGAGACATTTGAGGTTATTACAGGGCAACCACATGCCATTGCCTCCAGAGGAGGGAGCCCAAAACCCTCATAGAGCGAAGGATACACAAACAGATCGGCACCGCTGTATAGCTTTGGTAGCTCATCGTCGGCCACGTGTCCTAAAAATTTAACATTCTCTGAGAGATTCAATTTCTTCACAACCTCATATATTTTCCTATATTTCCACCCTTTTCCTCCAACGATAACTAATTTATGCTTTATTCCTTTTTTCTTTAATATGTAAAAAGCTTTTAAGAGTGTCGTGATATTTTTTCTTGGTTCTAGTGTTCCAACAAAAAGAATATAAGGTGTATACTCATGTGAGCAAAGATCTTGGTCTAAGGGTTTAAATCTCTCCTCCACTCCATTGTATATAACTTTGATGTCCTCCTCAGGAAATCCTAAGTATTTAACGATGTCCCTCTTAGTACTCTCAGAAACTGCAATTACCTTATCAACATTTTTTAGGCTCTTAGGGAGAATGTATTTTTGCAGAAAGACGTGGATCATACCGTAAGTTTCTGGGAATAATATAGGGGAAAGGTCATGAATTGTTAGAACCTTTAATGAGGGGAAACTAAACAGAAATGGGCTTATCTGTGATGGATCGTGTATCAGATCAAATGACTCTTTCTTTAGCTTCAACGGTAACTGAAGATAGTTTCCTATAGTCCTCTTCAGCGGCACTCTTGGATAAGGAATAATAAGTTCCCTATTAAGATGACTTCCCTCTTCAGATGTTTTCTTTCTATGAATTAAGATATACTCATTCTTATTATCAATCTTCTTCAAGTTCTTAATTAAATTGTAGCAGTATCGCGCTATTCCAGCTCTCTTCTCATCCATTGCTACTGTAATGAGACCAATTTTCATTTTGCTAAATCCTCCTCATATACTTTTATCGTTTCTTCAGCCGTCCTCCTCCAAGAGAATGCCTTGCTATGCTTCACAGCCTTTCGGTCTTTACCCTTGTCCATCGTTTCAAGAATTTTATTAGTAAACTCTCTCACTATACTTTCTTCGTCGTCTTGTTCGACTAAACACCCACGATTTCCTAGGAGTTCAGGTACGCTCGCTTTTTTAAACGCAACAACAGGTGTACCACATGCCATCGCTTCGAGCACAGGTAAGCCAAAACCCTCGTATTCACTTGTATGCAGAAAAACATCTGCAGCATTAAACAATAACGGCATCATCATCTCTGGAATCCATCCAATGTTTATTATACCCTCACCTTGTAATACTTCTCCATATCCTGCCTTTAACATTTTAACGTCTTCTCTTATTGATCGAAGGCTGTCAAATATCTTCTTTGCTAAATCCATTCGTTTGTGCTCTTTATTGGATGATACAACTAATATATGTTTATCATCGGGATTTAAACCAAATTTTTTCTTGCATTCAATTGTATCCATCGGTTTGTATCTTCTGTGATCGACTCCCTGATAGATTACAATTATTTTATCTTCATTTATTCCTGTTAATCTAATTAATTCCCTTTTTGTAAACTCTGAAATTGCTATTATCTTATCAGCTTTCTTTAAAGCTTTTGGTGTAAGAATGAACTGTATCCTCATCGAAAAATCGGTTATTTCAGAAGTATATACTAGTGGTGCTAAGTCGTGAACGGTGACGATAAATCTTTTTGGTTTCTTATTGAAGTAAATTGTAGGTGCTAAGGTCTGTGAGGTGGCATGCACAATATCTGCATTTTTGCTTTTATAGAGAGGCCATGAGAAAACTGTACTTCCGAGAATTCTTCCCTCGTGTCGCCAAAATCTTTCTATCTTCCAATCTGGTCTAAATTCTCTCAAATGTTTGAATAATTCATCTTCATACTTTCGGAGTGCATACATAGGATGTGAGACCTTTGAGATATTCCAATGGACTACTTTCATTTTTTTCGTCCCCTCATAAACTTTTCTTTCTGGATTTTTTAGATTTTTAAAATTAACTGGAGAAACGGAGATATTTCATTTACTTTATAATACTTCAAATAAGCCTTCTAACAGCATAAAAAAGTTCTCTGTAAGGTAGGAGGAGAACATCCAAGTGCTCAGAGTTTATGAGCTAGAATGTACTTCAAAATTCTCTCTTTGTATTTTTCAATTGAAAATCATGCACTTGAGAGAAGAGGTACTTTTAGAGAGTTGTTCATTACATGAAAATAAAGGAAAAATACTTAATGAACATCTCGAGCTTCCTCACAAGCTTTTGTGCGCTTCTCTTTGGTGCTTCTGAAAGGGATTTAATGAATGCTATAACTTCCGCAAGATTTTATTTTTCTTCTTACGCTATTTACTATTTAATTTTATTTTTTATAAGTTCCCCTTATCTCCTCCACCTCCAGTTAATTTCATTCTTAGATCATTTATTTTCTTTTAATGTTTTTGGAGTGTAACTGCTGATGACGCCCACACGACTCCTTTAAGAACTATTCCGTAATACAAACAAAGTTTAAAGTTTTTTGTATTAATGGTAAAATCAATGTTATTTGGAGAAAGTATTTAATACATCCCCAGAGAAAGACTTAGAAGAGGGTGATAAGAACCATTTTCGTTGGATAATGAGAGAAAGATAGTAATGAAAAAAGAGTTGATACCTAAGAATTCCTCTAGTGCGCTAAGGAGACAAGAAAGAAGATTACAAAAGGAGTTTACAGGTTTAGTTTGGAAGAGGGATTTTGAGGAGAGTTCAATCTTCCCCAACTCCATCCAAGGAGAGTGAGAAAGAGAGCTAATAATATGCCAACACACTCTAAAAACCTACCTATTGTCATTTTTCTAAAAAGTTCTTTTAAAAGAATAACAGTGTAGCTTTTCTCAGTTTCGAGCTTGTATTGTCTAGAAAGTATAACTTTCGAATAACCCTCATAATAAGCTCTTTTCAAAGCATAGCTTAACTTCACTCTGTTTTCAGGAACTCTGTGATAAACAATAGCAGAAGGATCATAGATGATCTTAACATCGGGTCTAATTCTCTTTAATCTCAAACATAACTCTGTCTCTTCGCTTCCAAGTAATTTTTTACCATATCTTCCAATCTCCTCCCTAAAAAATCCAACAACCTCAAAAACCTCCCTCCTAAAAGCCATGTTAGCACCTATTGGATTTCTAATCTCGCTCTTTAATTCTGGCATTCCTTTATAAGTACATCCCACTATCCAATCTAGCTCTTCAGCAAGCCATTTCGGTCTCTTCTTATCAAAAACTGGTATGACCTTTCCTCCTGCGATCCAAACCTCCTCCTCTTCAAAATTCTTAAGGAGGTTTTCAACCCACCTTTTATCAGCCCAAGCATCATCATCAATGAAAGCGATGATATCTCCTTTGGCCTCCTCAACTCCTTTATTTCTCGCCTCAGAAAGCCCAAAACCTTTTGAACGAACCACTTTAACATCCATCTTTCTCTTGTAAAATTCAATAAGTTCATCCACGGGATCCAGAACAAGCAAAATCTCATCTGGTTGAACACTTTGATTTTTAAGTGATTCCACACATTTTCTAACCTCTTCGTATCTTTCTTTCGTGTAGGTTGAGACTATTACAGAGACTTTCACAAATTTCAGATCTCTCTGAAAATTTAAAAAGTTTCAATAAGAGAGACTTCGCGATCGAAGTATATATCTGCAATCTTCTCGCAAACATCATCCCAGCTTAATAAATTAACATCCTTAACTTCAACATCCATGGTTTTTGCTATTACCTCAACTAACTTTTTAACGTCAATCGGAAAATCAACTCCAAAGACATTCCTGTTGTCGATCCACTCGCTTAGAGCCGAGGTATTCGCAACTATACAAGGAGTCTTAGAAGCTAAAGCCTCAGCAACGGTCATTCCATAAGCCTCATACTTTGAGAGTAAAACTAAAACATCTGCTTTCGCATAATTCTCGATGAGTTTTTCTCTGCTCAAATCCTGATAAAACTTTATTCTATCCAAAACTCCTAATTCTTCTGCTAGTTGGAGAATCTTGGGTTTGTAGCTCCCCTTGCCCACAACTTCTAAAGTAAAGTTCTCAGGTAAATGTTTAAGGGCTTTTACAACGTAATCCAAGCCTTTATACTTCTCAATTCTCCCTACGTAGAGAATAGTTTTAATTCTTTCATCCTTCTTTTTCCTGATCTCATCGATATTTCTAAATTCTTTAAGATTCACACCGTTCGGAACTACGTAAACATTTGCTTTGAGGTTAAAATTCCTTAGAATAAGATCCTTTTCGTATTTTGAAACACATATTACTGCATCTGATCTCTCGAATATTTTTCTTCCAATAAGTTTGTATGGTCTATGAAGCAAGTTTCTCAAAAAGCTGTGACCAAAGCCGTGGTAGTGTGGTGTGAAGACAAACTTGCTATCCTTTTTTGCCAAAGCAGAAAAAAGAGCTGGAAACGCATGATAATTGTGAGCGTGGATAATATCATAATTTTGCTTTTTAAGATATTTATATAACCCCAGAGAGAAGTAATAAGCATCGTTCGGTGCGAGGGATTTAAACCTTTTAATTTTTATACCATCTTTCTCTTCAAACTTCGATAGCTTTCCACTCGAATCAGTTGTTACAACTTCTACTTCAAATTCTTTAGCAAGTCTCTTAGCTATTTCATAAACGTGAGTTTCCACGCCTCCAATGTCCGGATAAAATCTCGGGCAAATTTGAGCAATTTTCACAATTTTGAATATTGTGCTAAGTTTTATTAAAAGTATTAACTTAGGTAAAGGTTAAATGAAAATAGCTATCTTTGAGTTGCCAAAACACTTCTTTTTGGAAAATTTCAAGATAGAGGAACGATCTTTCCTTTGAACTTCTAGTTCTAATGATTTGCGTAAATTTCGAAGAAATTTTTTAAGAGAGGGAGAGTAACTCCTTCTCATGGAATCTCATCACAAGTGGGGTGTCGGATTTCTTGTTGCTGGAATCATAATGAGTGTCTTTCCATTTCTCAGAGTTCTCGGAATAATCTCTCTGATCTTTGGTGTTCTTGTTTTCATCTTCGGAGGAAGGGAGAAGAGAATAGAGGAGGTGATAGAATGATCGTAACAACAACCGATTTCATTCCGGGGTATGAAATTGAGGAGATCCTCGGAGTGGTCTTCGGAAATACAGTGAGAGCGAAGCATATAGGAAAGGATCTGAGTGCAATGCTGAAGAATATCGTAGGAGGGGAGCTCGAAGAATACACCGAAATGCTAAAAGATGCAAGAAGAGAGGCAGTGAACAGAATGGTGAATGAAGCCAAAAAGATGGATGCCGAGGCTATCGTCAACCTTAGATTCACAACCGCTCAGACCATGGCTGGAGCTGCGGAGATTTTAGCTTACGGAACTGCAGTGAAGTTAAGAAGAGTTTAATTCTCGAGTTCCATTGCTCTCAAAACAGCACGAACGTCAGCTTCGACTTCTAAGGGAGTTCCGCAAACAACGAGGACCTCTTCGGGGTCTTTCAGAAGATGCCCTGTGGTCACACAAACAACTTTTTCATCTCTTTCAACAACTCCGATCTCAAGAGCTTTCTTCAATCCAGCCAAAGAAGAAGCAGATGCTGGTTCGACTCCTATTCCCTCAACTCTTGCTAGATCCTTCTGAGCCTCCGTGATCTCATCGTCAGAGACCTTGAGAGCATAGCCTTTGCTTCTGTAAATCGCATTGAGAGCTTTCTTCGCATTAACTGGAGATCCAATCCTTATCGCTGTTGCAATTGTCTCAGGTCTCTCAACCGGTTCTATCTCAGTTTCTCTCTTCTCAAAAGCATCAGCGATTGGAGATGCTCCCTCAGCCTGAACTCCAATCATCCTCGGCACTTCTTCAATGACTCCGAGCTCTCTGAGTTCGAGAAATCCCTTGAAGATTGCAGAGATATTTCCAGCATTTCCGACGGGAACGACAACGGCATCGGGAATTCCTTTCATCTGATCATATATTTCAAATGCTATCGTCTTCTGACCCTCGAGCCTAAAGGGATTTATTGAATTCAGCAAATAGAAATCAGGATTCTTGGAAATCTCTCTAACGATCCTAAGAGAATCATCAAAGTTCCCTTTTATACAAATGACTTTAGCTCCGTGCATCAGAGCCTGAGCGATTTTACCGAGAGCAACCTTCCCAGAGGGAAGAAGAACATAAGCTGGGAGAGAAGCTCTTGAAGCATAAACAGCAAGCGATGCAGAAGTATTTCCGGTGGAAGCGCAGATCACTCCCTTGGCTTGAAACTCAAGTGCCTTTGTCACTCCAACTGTCATCCCCCTATCTTTAAAAGATCCCGTGGGATTCATTCCCTCGTGCTTCACATACAGCTCATTTATTCCGAGTCTCTCCTCAAGACTTCTGCATCTGTAGAGAGGAGTTCCACCTTCCTGAAGAGTTATTGGTTCTCTATCCACAGGAAGAAGCTCTTTATATTTCCATACCGATGGAGATCTCTCATCAAAAACTCTCTCAGCCTCAACAGAACTCAGATCTAACACGACTTCGAGAAGACCTCCGCAGTTCTCACAAGTATATGCTCTTTGATCCTCGATCTCTTCCTTGCATTCAAAGCATCTGAGAGAATACCTCATCTTCTCACCAGCTCCATCATCTTTCTCATAACTTCTTCCTCTGCAATTTCTCTTCCATACTCCCTCTTCATTTCCTTATAAAGATCAACAAGCTCCTCAAAAAGATACTTCGAGAGATAAACTGGACCGAACTCCGATTCAAACCTTTCGTGAATTCTTCTGACTTCAAGCTCATCCTCTCTAATCTCCTCTCTCATGCTCTCATCTCCCCTGAGTTTATAGAGGTAAAATTATAAATACTCTTCCTATTAACTGGTGGACGATGGAAGAAGAGTATCGGCTGAAGTTCTTTGAGGAAAATGGATTCGTAAGGAAGAGATGTCCAAAATGCGGAAAATACTACTGGACGAGAAACCCCGAGCAGAAAGATTGCGGAGATGTTCCCTGCACTCAATATAGCTTCATAGGAGATCCGATTTTCCTCGAACACGAGCTGGATGAGATGAGAGAGACATTTCTGAGGTTCTTCGAAGAGAGGAACCACACAAGAATTTCAAGATATCCTGTGGTTGCGAGATGGAGGGATGACATTTATCTGACGATTGCGTCAATAGCCGATTTTCAACCATTTGTGACTTCTGGAGAGGTTCCACCGCCTGCCAATCCTCTCGTCATCTCTCAACCATGCATCAGACTGGATGATCTTGACTCGGTTGGAAGAACTGGAAGACATCTCACGCTCTTCGAGATGATGGCACACCACGCTTTCAACTCCCCTGAGAAGGAGATTTACTGGAAGGAGGAGACTGTTGCTTATTGTGATGAATTCCTTCAATCTCTCGGTGCAGATCCAATAGAAATAAGCTACAAAGAAGAGCCTTGGGCAGGAGGAGGAAATGCCGGACCGTGCTTGGAGGCCCTCTGCGGAGGTCTTGAGGTTGCAACCTTGGTTTTCATGAACCTCAAAAGAGATGATTCTGGAGATGTTGTGATAAAAGGAGAGAAATACAGCAGAATGGAGAATTATATCGTTGACACGGGTTACGGCCTTGAGAGATTCGTCTGGGCGTCAAAAGGAACCCCCACTGTTTATGATGCGATCTTTCCTGAAATCGTGAAAGAGCTCAGCTCTCTCGCTGGAGTGGACTACGAGATTGAAAATCCCGAATATGCGGAGATTTTAGCAAGCAACGCACGCTTAGCTGGAGTTCTCGATGTAAGCGGAAGGGAGAGGCTCCGAGAACTCAGAAAGAGGGTTGCTGATGAACTTAGGATTTCAGTAGAGGAGCTTGAGAAGATCGTGGAACCGGTTGAGAGAATCTACGCAATAGCGGATCACACTAGATGCCTCACTTTCATGCTCGGAGATGGGATGATTCCCTCGAATGCAAAAGAGGGTTATCTTGCGAGACTTGTGCTGAGAAGGACGATGAGAATGATGAGAGAGCTTGGTCTGGAGATTCCCCTCAGTGACATCATTGTGATGCACATCAAAGCTCTTGATTACTATCCAGAGTTCAGAAGAAGAATTGACACCATTGTTGAGATTGTAGATGAAGAGGTTAAGAGGTATAGAGAGACGATCGAGAGAGGAATGAGATATGTTGAGAGGCTCGTGACCCAGAAGAAGAGAATCGAACTTGAAGACGTGATTCAACTTTACGACACAAGAGGGATTCCTCCCGAGATTGTTGAGGAGATTGCCACAAAATATGGAGTGTCAGCCGAGATTCCCGATAACATTTACTCGCTTGTTGCGTCAAGACATGTTTCCGAGAGGAAGGAGAAGCCAACAGAGGATCCTATGAAAGAGAAAGTTGGCGGAATTCCAAAGACGAAACCTCTTTATTATGAGGACCCTCTGAAAACCGAGTTTGAGGCGGTGGTTCTCGATGTTATCGATTCCTATGTCATTCTCGATCAGACTCTATTCTACCCTGAGGGAGGAGGACAACCTGGAGACATTGGAAAGCTCATGGGAAGTTCTTGGAGCGTTGAGGTCGAGGACACGAGGAACTGCGATGGGGTGATCCTCCACAAAGTTTCCTCTCCAGAAGTTGTGAGGAAGGGGGAGATAGTAAAGGGCTTCATAGATAAAGAGAGGAGATTTTCACTCATGAGACATCACAGCGCCACGCATATAGTTTTGAGGGCAGCAAAAGAGGTTCTCGGAGATCACGTCTGGCAGAGCGGAGCACAGAAAGGTGAGGACAGAAGCAGATTGGATATCACACATTTCAGGAGGATTAGTGATGAGGAGAGGAAGAGAATCGAACTTATCGCAAACAGAATGGTGATGGAGGATATCAAGACGAGTGTCTTCTGGATGGAGAGAACTGAGGCGGAGAGGAAATTTGGCTTTACACTCTACCAAGGTGGAGTTCCTCCGGGAAGGGAAATAAGGATCGTGAAAATCGGAGATGAAGTTCAGGCATGTGGAGGAACTCATGTTCCTTCAACTGGAATGATCGGACTTATAAAGATACTCGGAACCGAGAGAATTCAGGATGGTGTTGAGAGGATTGAATTTGCAGCTGGAGAGGCTGCGATAGAGCATGTGCAGAAGAGAGAAGATCTTCTCATGAAGGCTTCGAATGTCCTTCGAGTTCCTCCAGAGATTCTTCCTGAGACTGCGGAAAGATTCTTCGAGGAATGGAAGGAGTTAAATAAGGAGGTCTCAAGACTGAGAAGCGAACTTGCAGCTGAAAGAGTTGAAAAGATGCTTATGAGGATTGAAGAGCTTGAAGGTGTGAGGGTTCTTCTGGAGTGTCTCGAGGAATCCGACATGGAAGAACTGGTTGCTCTCGCTTCGGAGCTCGTGAAGAGAGAAGAACTCATGGTAATCCTCTGTAGCAAGAAGGGAAATGGAAATGTGGTTTTGGCTCTTTCTAAGAAGTTAGCGGAGAGAGGACTAAAAGCATCGGAAATTCTCAAGAAGTTATCCTCTCAGTTTGGTGGAGGAGGCGGAGGAACGGAGATACTCGCAAGAGGTGGATTCAGAAATCCAAAAGCCGTTGATGAGCTGATGAGGAGAGGAAAGGAGGTTCTTCAGGAGATCCTCAGAGCTCGATGATTGTTGCATGCTTCTTTTCAACATCGATCAGAGCATAGGTTTTCCTCCCTGAGAGATATCCGCAGAGTTCTCCGGGGTTTACGAATAGTGTCCTTCCCTCTCTCCTTACCTCTGCTCTATGCGTGTGCCCTGCTATGACGATTTCGAAGATCTCTGAGGAGAGGAGAGCCTCCTTATAAGCCTCAATATTGTGAGTCATGAAAAGCTTCTTTTCTCTCATCACGAAGAAATCTCCGTGAATCTGAACCCCGGCTTTTAGGCCCCATTCATAAAGGGTTCTTCTGTCCCCATCGTTGTTTCCGTAAACAGCATGAACTTCCGGTTTCGCTTTTTCAAACAACCTCACAATGAAAGGCGAGATCAGATCTCCTGCGTGAAGAATGATGTCAGCCTCTTCATTCAACCTCTCTATGACCTCTGAAACGACCTCAACTCTATCATGACTATCAGATATCACTCCTATGATCATGATATCAGAATTTTTCTTTTCCTCATTTTAATCCTTCGAATCGCAAACTATAACTCTTGAGAGACCTTAACTCAACTTGATGAAGAGAGTTGTTATAGTGGGAGGGGGGCCAGCCGGTCTTTTCTGTGCTCTTGAGCTCGAAGGAATTGAGGTAATCCTCATCGATGCAGGAAAGAGGATAGAGGAGAGGAAATGTCCAGTGAAAGAGGGAAAACCATGTGCTCACTGCAAACTCTGTGATGTTGTTCACGGAATCGGCGGTTCTGGAGGGATGTCAGACGGAAAGCTGAATCTCCATCCGAAGATTGGAGGAGATCTTCTTGAGTTCATGAATGAGAGTGAGGCGTGGAGACTCATACAAAGAGTTGATGAGATCTTCCTGAAACACGGAGCTCCTGAAGAGATTTACGAGGGTGATAGTGAGAAGCTCAGAAGGAGAGCTGCTTCCGCATCAATTGAGTTCATTCCCATTAAACAGAGACACATAGGATCAGATGGTCTTCTGAAAGTTATTGGATCAATTGAAGATGAGCTTGAGAGGAGAGGAGTGAAAATTCTAACTCAGAAGAAAGTTATTGATGTTGGAGTTGAGGGAGAAAAGAAATATGTGGTAACTGAAGATGGAGAGAGAATTTTCTCCGATTTTCTCGTTCTTGCACCCGGAAGAAAGGGTTCTCCGTGGCTTATGGAAATTGCGAAGAAACTCAGAATTTCATACAGATACATGCCCATAGATATTGGAGTGAGAGTTGAGATTCCCGCAGTGGTTTATGAAGAGGTTATCAAAGTGAACTGGGATCCGAAATTCAGAATGAGAACTCGGACTTACGATGATCTTGTGAGAACCTTCTGCACATGTCCAAATGGTTTCGTGGTGATAGACACCTATGACGCAGGGATCGGAGTTAACGGACATTCTCTGAGATCGAAGAAATCCGAAAACACGAATTTTGCCTTTCTAGTCCAAGTTGAATTGACCGAACCCCTGGAGAATACAACCGAGTATGGAAGATCTATTGCCCAGCTTTCAACGACGATAGGAGGAGGGAAACCCATAATTCAGAGGCTTGGAGATCTGATGGAGGGAAGAAGATCGACATGGGAAAGAATCAGAAGGAGTTTCGTAAATCCAACGCTCAAAGATGTTACACCGGGAGATGTCTCGATGGCACTTCCCCATAGGATCGTTCAGGATATTATAGAAGGCCTGGAAATGCTTGACAAAGTAATTCCCGGAGTTGCCTCCTCCTCGACTCTCCTCTATGCTCCAGAAATAAAATTTTCCGCAGTCAGAATAGAGGTGAGAGATGGCTTCGAAACTGAGATTGATGGTCTCTTTGCGATTGGCGATGGAGCTGGAGTTAGCAGGGATATAGTAAACGCAGCAGTCACAGGAATCGTGGCTGGGGAAAAGATAAAGGAGTTAGCCGAATAGAGCTCCAAGGCCCTCTATTCCAGCCACCTCCTCCTCTTCCTTCTTCTCTTCTTCTTCCTCTTCCTTCTTCTCCTCTTTCTTCTCCTCAGCTTCAGCTGGAGCAGCTGCAGGAGCAACCGCTGGAGCGGTTACCACTGCTGAGGAGATAGCTTCTTCGATGTTCACATCTTCGAGAGCTGCTACAAGTGCCTTAACTCTAACTTCATCGACCTCTACTCCAGCTGCACGAAGCACCGCAGTGACATTCTCCTCGTTGATTTCTTTACCAGCGCTGTGAAGCAACAAAGCCGCATACACATATTCCATTTTTAAACACCTCTCCCTAATTTCTTGATCTTAAATTCAACCAAACAAAGCTCCAAGGCCGGCAATTCCAGCCTCCTCATCCTCTTCTTTCTCCTCCTCTTTTTCTTCTTCCTCCTTCTCTTCCTTTTTCTCCTCTGTTTTCACTGTTTCCACTGGAACCGCACTTTTCACTCCTTTCAGCTCTTCATCGAGAGCATCTTCGGGAAGCAAAGAGACTAAAGCAAGAGCTTTGGAATGACTGAGTTTCAGCAGATCTTCTATGATATCTCTTTCCAGAACTCTAGCATTCAGCGCAAGATTTCTCGCTTCAGTAAAGGCTTTCTGGAGGAGCGGAACAATTGTCTCTTTCATCGGAATTGCTGCAAAGAGAGCTACTTTGAAGGCATTGAGATGAGCAGTTGCAAAATCTGAAAAGACCTTCTGTGTGTCGATCTTCAGATCCTCTGCCTTAAAAATCACACCGTCTTCATAGACCGCTCTGAGATCCAGTCCAACTTCCATCGGATAAATCTCGAGCCTCGTGAGAGCGGAAGCGAGCTCATGAGATACGATGTCTCCTTTTTTCGCAACAACTTTTGTCTCTCTTATCACAACCTTTCCCTTATCTATTCCAGCGGGAATTCCAACATTCTGGAGTTCTCCCACCACAGGACCGGGTTTCAGGGAAGTTGGGCCTTTTTCAACCACGATGTCCTTCGGAGCAACTTGGCCTCCTTTTATCGGGAAAGGTCTCTTCGTCGATTCAATTATCTTATAAAGCTTGAAGGGATTTAACTCAGAAGTTAGAATTGCGGTTTGATCCTCAACAAAATTCTTCAGCTCCTTCAGTTTCTCATCGCATCTGTCCAGAGCTCTTATTATGAGGCTGTTTTTGAAAACTTTTAGTGTTGCAATTCCTTTAAGCGACTTTCTCATTTCCTGAAGCTGTCTGGAGGGAATTCCCCTTATTCCGACTACTCCAACAACCTTCGAGTTCTTCATGAGCTCTTCAATCCTCTTTACTTCCTCAATCTTCCACTGAGGAATTTCACGAGCTTCGCTCAACATCTCACATCACCCTCACAGCAGGACCCATCGTAGTTTTAACGTAAACCGATCTGATATTCTGAGAGCCTCTTTCGAGTTTGCTCTCAACTCTGTTGAGTATCGCTTCTATGTTCTCTGCAATCTTCTCTGGAGGCATGGATCTCCTTCCAACGGGAACGTGGAAAGTGGGATTTCCTCTGCTTCTCACTCTAACCGTCTTCTTCAACCTATCAACCATTGAGCTCAAATCTGCATTTGGAGGCACTGGAATCGGCATCTTCCCTCTCGGCCCAAGGATTACTCCAAGATGTCTTCCTATAAGAGGCATATATTGGGTATCAGAGAGGAAGAAGGCAACTTGGGAGGCAAGTTTTTTCGCTTTCTTCTTATCTTTCGCAAGGTCTTCAATCTCATCGGGGTCTATGACAATCAGCCCGAGTTCCTTAGCTTTTAAAGCGAGTTCGCCTTTTGCAAAAATTGCAAGTTTGATATCTTTTCCCAACCCATGGGGTAAAATTATCTGCTCATCTATTCTGTTCTGAGGCTTATTTAGATCTACATCCTTCAAATTAATCGCAAGATCTACGCTCTCCTCAAAATTTCTTTTCGGTGCGTCTTCTATCGCTTTTTTCACCGCATTGAGAATTTTTTCGTCAACCATTTTCTTTCCTCCGTAGTCCAAACGAACTTCCGTTCTCCTACGGAAAGTAGAAGAATGAAAGGGAGACCTCCTATTTTAAATTATCGGTTCTCAAAGAAGTGATCGTATTTACCCTCGTTTATCTCCTTCATCACTTCTTTCGGTGGCTTTCCATCAATTGTCACACCCATCGACTGACAGGTGCCAACTACTTCCTTACAAGCCGCTTTAAGAGAGTTTGAGAGCATTCTCTCCTTTTTTATCTCCGCGATCCTTATCACTTGCTCGAAACTCAGATTTCCAACAACATTCCTTGGAGTTTCCCCAGAGCCTTTCTCTATGTTCAGTTCCTTCTTTATCAGTGCTGTCGTCGGAGGAACTCCAACCTCGATATCGAAAGAGCCGTCGGAATGAACAATTACCTTCACCGGAACCTGCATTCCATCAAACTCAGCAGTTTTCTCGTTAATTTTATCCACAACCGCCTTCACATTCACTCCGAGAGGTCCGAGTGCTGGACCAAGTGGAGGTCCTGGTGTTGCTTTTCCACCGGGAACTAGAACCTCAACAACCTCTGCCATTCAAATCACCTCATTTCTCCTCTTCTCTGCTGATGACTCTAACGTGATCCCCTCTAACAGTTACGGGAATTGGAACTATCGACTCGAAAAGCTCAACCGTTATCTCCTCATGAGCTTCGTCAACTCTCCTCACTATTGCCTTCTCACCCTTAAAAGGTCCGGAGATGATCTCAACGATCATACCCTCCGAAATTCCTGAAACAGCAGGTTTCGGAGTGAGGAAGTGCTCAACATCTCCAAGAGAGGTGCTTCCTTTAACAACTCCTCTTGCATGAGGAATTCCTTGAATTGAGGACTCCACCTCTTCATGAGAACCTGCTTCCACAAGGATATAACCTCTGAGATCATCTGGAACGAGAATTGATCTGATATCATATCCTCTCTTTTCGGCACTCATCGCTATAAGATTTGCTACAGCTCTCTCCTGATTGACTGTTGTTTTCACAACGAAGATCTTTGAATCAGATTCCTCCACAAAGACCACCTTTTAACCAAGCATTTTCGGAAGTTCAACCATGAGGAGATAGATGAGGAATCCTATAAACCCTATGATCGCAATTCCAACTAAGGAGACCTTAGCAACCATCTTAAACTCCTCTCTTGTTGGCTTTCTCGCCATTCTCAGCACTCTTATGTAATCTGCAAGCCACCCCTGAAGTTTTGGAGTTGATAACTTCAAAGTTCCTTTACCTCCTTATGAAGTCAATCCCGTATTCTTTTATTACCGAGGATTTAAATCTACCGTAGATCTGAGGTGATTTCACCCCAGTGATTATAAGCATTGTCTTCATGGTATCTTCAAGCTCCGGATCTATGGAGGCTCCCCAGATGACTCTTGCTTCTGGATCGATGTGATCATAAACCTCCTGAACGACTTCTTCAGCCTCGCTAACCGTCATATCAGGTCCGCCGATAACATTTATCAGTGCTGCATTGGCTCCTGAGATGTCGACATCCAGAAGAGGACTGTTTAGAGCTCTTCTTACAGATTCCATAGCTTTTTCAGCTCCTTTTCCTTCACCAAGACCTATCATTGCAACTCCTCCGTTCTCCATCACTGTTTTCACATCCGCAAAATCGAGATTGACAAGACCGGGTCTTGTGATAAGTTCTGTGATTCCCTTCACCGCTCTCATTAGCACCTCATCCGCAACTTTAAAAGCAGCTTGAAGAGGGAGTTTTGGAGCGACCTCAAGAAGTTTATCGTTGGGAATGACAATAACGGTATCTGCAACTTCTCTCAGCTTCTCTAACCCGGCTTCTGCATTAGCCCTTCTTATTGCTCCCTCAACTGTAAAGGGTAATGTTACTATTGCGATCGTAAGAACTCCAAGATCTCTTGCAATTTCAGCAATCACTGGAGCTGAACCTGTCCCCGTTCCTCCTCCAAGGCCACAGGTTATGAAGAGCATGTCACTTCCTTCAATAACTTCTCTGAGAATTGACTCGCTCTCTCTGGCTGCCTGCTCACCTATTTGAGGAATTGATCCAGCTCCGAGTCCTCTCGTAAGCTTTTTTCCTATAAGTATCTTCCTCTGAGCCCTGATGTGAAGAAGATGTTGAGCATCTGTATTCACAGCTATTAGTTCAGCTCCAGATATTCCTTCTTCCATCATTCTCTGAATGGTGTTGCACCCACCGCCTCCACATCCTATAACTTTGATTACAGTTCGGACGCTCCTGAGAACCTCTTCGATCTCTTTATCCATGTCCTCAGGGAGCTTCTCCTTCTCGGAATTCATTCTGTTTAATGCATCCCTAATTATCGATTCCATTCAGATCTCCACCTTTTTCAGAACTTCAATCAACCCTCTCTTCAGTTTCACTTCTTTAGATTTACGAGAATTTATAACCTTTCCCCCTTCATCACATCTCATGAGAATCAGGGAAGAGCTCTTATCATCAACTGAGATCGAATATCTTTTCTTAAGAATTTCAAGAATTTCGATGAGGATCGTGGAGAGGTCTTCCGAATTGCACATGAGAATTGATCCATCTTTGGAGTAAGCTCCGCAGTGCTCTGAGAGAATCTCTCTAACCCTCTCTGAGTCAACGCTCATGGCGATATTGAAGAATTCTGAAGAGAATTCGTGAAATTCCTGAGAGGTCTCATTAACTCTTTCTGTTAGCACCGGGTCTTCAATCCTCTTGATGATCCTTCGATAAACTTCACTTTCTGGTCTAACTCTGAGATTTCCTTCCGAAATTTGAATATAATCTTTTAAGAGCTCATCCAAAAATCTTCTCATATCCCCCTTCATTGATTTTCTGTCCACATAGCAAAAATCTGTTTGAGAGATCTCAAAAATTTTCTTCACATTCCTCTCATTCAAGTCCTCTAGCCTGTGATTTGGAATGATGTGAGCAAAAGCAATCTCGCTTTCCAAAAGCAATTTTGTTTGTCTCGGTGCATAGTGACCTCCTCCAAATCCCACACACACGATTCTTGGTTTCTCAATCTTAAGCTCCATGATAGCGGTAGCTATTTCTCTAGAAATTTTTCTGTCTTCCCATTCTCTTTCCGTGCTCCCTATCTCCACAAAAAGAGATGGCACATCGGTTTCATACGGTCCATGATGCGTGCACTCTAATGAGAGTGGATAATCTGAAGAGATTCTCTCTTTAAGAGCTTTCATAAGCGAGAGCTGAAGGTCTGGTGCTGGAAGAGAGAGGGAGAGCTCTTTTTCCTCTTTTGAGAGTCTTCCCGTGAAATGAGTTGTCACAACCTTCGAACCGGTTTTTGAGGCATGTCTTGAGAGAGCCAACATCGAAGAGAAGTCTCCGAAACTCTTTGCTTCAAATCTCTCCATCTCTGATATTCTCTCACCAACCTCCAAGAGATGATAATCTCCATTCACAAAGAAGTCTCCTTCTCTTCTCCACTCTCCGAGCTTCAGAAGTTGAGATGCTATATTTCTTCCTGCGGGATCTTCAGAATAATATACTAGGAGCATGTTCATCACCACAGAATTTAATAAAAGAAATAGTTAACCCTTCTGACGAGAATGACAAAAGAGATCATCATAATTAGGGATGGTGCAAGAGTTCCGTACTCAAGGAGTATTTTGTCTCAGTCTCTCACGAAACTCGGGTTGGAGCCATCAATAGCCTATCACATAGCCCAGCAGATAAAGGATGAGTTGATAAGAGAAGGAGTAACAGAACTGACTGTAGAAGAACTCGGAAGGAGAGTTTATGAGAAGCTTCTCAAGGTGAGTTTCAGAACTGCGTCTCAATATAAGTGGTGGGATAGCAAAAGAAGACAGCAAGAGCCAATCATCATCCTCATCGGAGGAGCTTCAGGAGTTGGAAGCTCCACAACTGCTTTTCAGGTCGCTCAGAGACTGGGGATAAGAAATGTCATAGGAACAGATATGCTCAGAGAAGTTATGAGAAAAGTTCTCTCAAAAGAGCTTCTCCCTACTCTCTACGAATCTTCTTTTTTGGCTTGGAGAGCCATGAGAACTTCGGTTTTCAGAAGTGACAAAGAGAAGATAATCTCCGGTTTCGAGGATCAGATGAGATTCGTCAGTGTTGTGATTGAAGCTGTGATGGAGAGAGCAATAAGAGAGGGAATAAGCATAATAATAGAGGGCATTCACGTTGTACCAGGATTCATAAAAAAGGAGTATCTCGAAAAACCCTATGTCTTCATTTTCACACTGAAAATGGGCGATCCAGAAAGGCACAAAGAGAGATTTATACTCAGAGCTCAGGAGACATATTTAAAAAGACCTGCAGAATATTATCTGGAGCACTTTGAAGAAATTAGGGTGATTCACGACTATATTGTTTCTCAAGCTGAAAAGAACGGTGTTGAGGTGATAGAATCATATAACCTTGATGAAGTTGTTGAAAGGATTACCAACAGGATTATAGAGAGGCTTCTCAGCGAGCTTTACTGAGAGATGCTCAGAGCTCTCTTTGGATTCTCGATGAGAATCTTTCTTATCTCCTCTTCACTGAAACCCCTCATTCTCATTCTTGGCACTATGTTTTCGAGAATATGGGAATACCCGTGCCCCCCGTATTTTTTCAATCTCATCTTCATGCAGATGTCATGAGAGATGACTATTTGATCTCCGTATCCCCACTTTATGAGTTGACGAATTTCCTGCATTCTCTGCTCATCGTTTCTCATGTAAACAGCGGGATTAAAAGCATAATACGAAGTCTCGAGACCAAACATGTCATATTGAATGAAGCATCCAATTTTTCCGAGGTCTCTGAGATGCTCTTCAGAGAATATAGTTCTGTCAACGTGTCCCATGATCACCCTCGAGAGATCTGCTCCAGCATCCTTCAAAACATCGAGAATTTCAAAAGGAGAATTCTCGTCCCTTCCAGGGTGAATTGAAATAGAGGCTCCTGTCTCCTCCTGAGCGGTAACAGCAGCTCGGAGAACCTTCTTTTCATTTTCGTGAAGCGGATAACTGCATCCGAGCTCTCCTATAATTCCAGCTCTAACCCCCGTGCTCCCAACTCCCTCTCTTATCTCTTCTATTATGGTTTTGGCGATCTGTTCTTCACTCTTTTCTCGAACCTCTCTCGGATAGTCCTCCGCGGTGTAAAATCCTGCTCCCATGTATAATCCTGCTCCCATAACGATGTTCACTCCCGTGAGTACCGAAATTCTTCTTAGAGCAATCGGATCTCTTCCTATTCCCACTGTCGTAACATCTACGATAGTTCCTCCTCCAAATGCTTTGAACTCCAAAACCTCTTTAATCGCCACTTCTTCATCATCCAGCAATAAGTTGTCGAGATTACTCCGTGGATTGTATCTGATCCATCCGAGATTTTCCAAACAGATCTTTTCATAAGCTCTCCTCTTCCAACTTGTCTCCTCTGGTGGAAGAAAAGCACATCTGAAATCCACAAGGATGTGCTCATGCATCAGAGTTGGCCCAAGATCTTCCTCATTTATCTCTCCGAGAACGGTAATAACGCTCATTTTAAATCACAACATTTTGGTTCTTCATCGGCTTTTAAATAATTTTCCCGAAGCTCAACATGTTGACGCCAAGATATATTTAAGATGAATTCCCTAATGAATCTGGGGGAAGATAAAATGGCTAAGTTTGAAGGAATAATAGTCCCGATGGTAACTCCGTTTGACAAAGATGAAAAGCTTGATGAGGAGAAGTTAAAGAAACTTGTTGACTTTCTGATTGAAGGAGGCGTTCATGGAGTCTTTCCGCTTGCAAGCCTTGGAGAGTTCTACACAATGAATGAAGAAGAGAAAAAAAGATGCATTTCTACTGTTGTGGAGCAAACTGATGGGAGAGTTCCTGTGATTCCTGGAGTGGGATACACTGGAACTGAGATGGCTAAGGAACTTGGAAAGTATGCAAAGGATGTTGGATGCGATGCGATACTTGCGGTTGCACCATATTATGCACCTCAGAATGCAGAGAGTCTCTACAAATATTACGAGGATCTCTCTAAGATTGACCTCCCGCTCTTCGCGTACAACATCCCGCAGTTCGTTGGATACTCGATCCCTGTGGACACTGTTTTGAAGCTTGCTGAAGATGGGATAATTTGTGGGTTGAAGGATAGCAGTGGAGACATGATGTATTTCGCAGCAATAGCCTCGGAGGTTCCAGATGATTTCAGTTTACTTCAGGGCCAAGATATTGCTCTCCTCCCATCCCTTGCAGTAGGAGCAGAGGGAGGGATGGTTGGAACTCCAAATGTCATTCCTGAATACACGATAGAGATCTATAATTCCTTCAAGAAGGGAGATCTCCAAAAAGCTCTTGAATACCAGAAAAAGCTTGCCAAATTTGTGAAAGTTGTTGGTCGTGGAGTTTTTCCAGCTGGTTTGAAATATGCGGGTGAGCTTCTTGGAGCACCTGTGGGATATCCAAGAAGACCAACTCATCTCAGCGAAGAAGATAAAGAATTCATAAAGTCTGTGCTCAAAGATCTTGGATTGATAAACTGAAACTGAGAAGATTTTAAATTCTTCTTCCTTCCTAATTTTTTACTGGTGAAGTTTTATGAAAAAAACTAGATCAGCCGAAATAAGGAAAATCTGGCGCCAGTTCGATGCACTGAGAATGGGGATGAACTGGAGTGAGGAGGATCTTGAGAAACCCCATGTGCTTGTGGAGAGTGTTTTCGGCGAGAGTCATCCCGGAAGCTCACATCTCGATGTTCTTGTAAGAGAAGCTTACACAGGAATCTTCGAAACAGGGGGGAGGCCGGCACAGTTCTATGTTACAGATCTCTGCGACGGATGGGCTCAAGGACATGAAGGAATGAATTACATTTTGGCTTCTCGTGAATTCATTTGCGATATGGTTGAGCTTCACGCTTCAGTCATTCCGTGGGATGGAATTGTTGTGATCTCGAGTTGTGACAAATCCATTCCTGCACATCTCATGGCAATTGCAAGAGTCAACATACCTGCAATACACTTGCCAGGAGGAAGTATGGCACCAGCTCCAAGACTCACGAATTCTGGTAGAGCTGGAGAGATCTCGCTTCTTGAGAAGAGAGGAGAAATAGGATTTGATGTTGTGAGAGAGTACTATTTGACTGGATGTCCATCCTGCGGAGCTTGTCAGTTCATGGGAACTGCATCTACCATGCAATGCATGTCTGAAGCTCTCGGACTGGCGCTTCCAGGCTCAGCCCTCACACCATCCACATTCTCAGATATTCTCAGAGTTGCAAGAAGAACGGGAAAGACAATTATGAAGCTTATAGATGAGGATATCAAACCGAGAGATATTTTGACTGAGGAGGCTTTTCTTAACGCAATTAAAGTTCACGCTGCAATAAGCGGATCGACGAATGCTCTTCTTCATATTCCCGCTATTGCCCATGAAGCCGGAGTGGATATTGATATAGACGTGTTTGATGAGGTGAACAAAGAGATTCCGTATCTTGCGAATGTTCAGCCAAGTGGAAGATATCCATCGCAGATTTTCTGGTTTGCGGGAGGAGTTCCTATGGTTCAGTGGTATCTGAGAGAGTATCTCGATCTCGATGTTCTCACAGTTACAGGAAAGACCCTCGGAGAAAATCTCGAGGAGTTAAAGAAAGAAGGGTTCTTCGAAAGAGTCGCTGGTTATCTTGCGTCTTATGGAATTCAGAGTGAAGAAGTCATCAGACCACCGGAAAGAGCGAAGCAGAAGGGATCAATAGCAGTTCTTAAGGGAAATCTGGCCCCAGAAGGAGCTGTCGTAAAGTATTCTGCAGTCCCCGAAAACATGCTCAGATTCATCGCTCCCGTAAAAGTATTCGAAAGTGAGGAGGATTGCTATAATACTGTTGTAAAAGGTAAGATTGAACCAAATACTGCACTGATCATAAGAAATGAGGGACCAAGAGGTTCCGGAATGCCTGAGATGTATATGACAACTGAAGCTCTTGCCTCTGATGCAGAACTCTCAACCAAGGTTGCTCTGATAACCGATGGTAGATTTTCTGGAGCAACAAGAGGTCCATGCATAGGGCATGTCTCACCAGAGGCCTTCCTCGGAGGGCCAATCGCTCTTGTTGAAGATGATGATATCGTGGAGATCGACATTCCGAGCAGAAAGCTGAATATCATCGGTGTGAAAGGAGAGAAAATGAGTTTGGAAGAGATGGAGAAAGTGTTCGAAGAAAGAAGGAAAAGATGGAAGAGACCAGAAAGGAAATTCAAAGCTGGAAAGGCACTGTTGAAGTACATGGAAAGAGCATCTTCCGTAGCTAAAGGAGCCTACTCAGAAGTGGATCTCAGAGAACTCTAACCTCGGGAATCTCGGAGGAGCTGATGAAATCTTCGAGCTCCTCTTTTTTTATCTTTCTTCCTACAGCTCCTCTTGAAGAGACGGTCAGAGCCCCCATGGCATTTGCGAAAATCACAGAGCTCTTCAAGTCCTCCCCAGAGAGAAGATGGTAGAAAGTGAAAGTGGCATTCCATGAATCTCCTGCACCAGTTGCATCCACAGCTTTGACCTTAAAGGCATCTGCTTGTATGCTTCTATCTTTTTCCACAATAAAAGAGCCTTTTTCTCCGAGCTTTACACAGACTATCTCAGCTTTAAACTCTCTGAGAATCTTTTGAGCAACTCTCTCATATTCCTTAACTCCATAAAATTCCTCAAGTTCATCTATTGAAATTGAGATAACATCTGATAACCTAAGAGCTTCATTGTAAATTCTTTTCATCTCCTCTCTGCTTTTCCAGACGTCTGCTCTAACATTGTAATCAAAAAAGACTTTAATTCCGTTCTCCCCTGCGAGTTTCATTGCATAAAGCACGGCATCCCTGAGAGGGGGAACAGAGAGAGCCATTCCAGAAACATAAAGAACCTCTGAACTCAGAAGAACCTCCTCATTGATGTCCTCGATGCTGAAAAGAGTGTCTGCGGTTCTTGTCCATGGTTCTCTATAAAAAAAGAAAGATCTTTCTCCGTTTTCGGAGAGGATTACGAAAGCTATTGACGTTCTTGCATTTTTGAATCTTATCGTCTCTGTTCTCACCTTGTTATCCTTCATAAATTCCACAAGCATTTTTCCAAGTTCATCGCTTCCAACCGCTCCAAAACCAGAAACATCTACTTTGAATCTTGAGAGTATTGTTGCATAGTTGAAAGGAGAGCCCCCGAGATGTGCTTCAAACAGAATGCTTTCATGATATTTCCCAAAGCTTCTAGGGATCATATCAACAAGAAGCTCTCCGATTGATGAAACATGATAAGTCATCTTCACACCTCATATATGCCTCAAAATCCTCGAAAGTATTTTTCTTTCTCCCCTCTTTATTGTCCTTATAACTGCAGATTCAGATATCCCTCTCTTCTCCGCTAATTCTCTTACGGTAACTTTTTTTGGAACTTCGAAAAACCCTTCGTGATATGCAGTCTTGAGAACTTCCTTCTGAATATCAGTAAGCTCCTTTGGAATTCTCAAAGATGAAGAGATCAAATCCAGATTTTCGAATATTTCGACTATTAATTCGTGATTTATTGATCTTCTTCCAAAAATCTCCACACTCCTATCATCAATTGCAGAATAAAACTTATCTCTCTTTGACTTATTCGGGAAAATGATCATCCATCTCTCTACTTCTGGAGTGACTTTCACTGGATAGAGGATGTGACCGCATTCAGGAAACATCATCCTCATTTCTGTCGCTCTTAAGTCATATCTCACCCCACAAAGCTCTTTAGACTTGAAAGAGATTTCAACATTCTTTATTTCCTCATTTCTCATCATCTCTCTCAGAATCTCATGAATCGCTTTTTTATCTTCCTCCTTCAAAGAAATTATAGAAGAGACGGACTCGTAAAAGAGACCTTTTCTCTTTGAGATTCCTGAACTCCCGAGAATTATGAGATCACAATTACAGAAATTCTGAGCTTTTCTCAAGAATTTCATATTAGGACATTCGTGAGTAAAGTCAATCTGTTCAATATACATTTCAAAAGATGATGAGAGAAGGAGATGAGATAAATTTTGCGTTATTTCTGTGGATCTGGGAAGACCTCTCCTCCATAGTGTATGAGTCCTATCTTTGCATTCTCCCTCCCCTCAAGTGCTATTTCCATTGCCTCCTCAACACTCTTAGCATGAGTCATTCCCAGAGCTTCGCACATCTTCTCGGTGATGCCATCAGAGACTACAATGAGATCGTGCCTCTCTCTGAGATATGCATGAAGGAGAAGAGATGCAGCACCGACGAGATCGTCGAATTCCTTCCTTTCAACTTTCCTCTTAGCTTCCTCATAACTCAGAGTCCCATATTCTTCGAGTATCTTGTGAACTGGTGAGATTCCTTCTGGAGATGGTGTAAGCATGATGATGGTACCTCCTTCTTTTGTCGCCTTTGCCGCATGTGTGAAGCCCTTGATAGATTGCCAGTAATCTATGTCAGCTGGTTCAGAGCTCACGACAGTAATGTCTGCTGATTCTGGAACTGAGATCCTGTAAACCTCCTCCGCAACCTTCACACCAGCGCGATGCGCTCTAACAGTATCACCAGCGACAACATGAACCAGTTCTTTCTTCGTATTTATCACTACATTCACAATGAATTTCAAACCAGCTTTTTCCGCGACCCTTTCCATCTCAAGTCTAACCCAGTTATCTGGATTTCCAACAAGCTGGAGAGGATCATCCTTCTTGAAGACAAGAAGATGAGTTGCTGCAGTTGTCTCCTCATTAGTAATTCCTGGTTGAACTATTTTTGCTCCTCCACCGTAACCCGCGAAGAGATGTGGTATGATGTTTCCGAGACCGATCGTGAGATCTGACTGGGTTATTAACTTATTCACGTAAACTGGAGTCCCATTCTCAGTTTCTCCCAGATAAACGAAAGTCTCCTCCTTATCCCACTCGTGATTCAGGATTTTAACTCTCTCGACGACTTCCTTTCCGAAGCATTGCTCGATTTCCTCATCTGTCATGTATCTGTGAGTTCCCAGAGCAATAAGCACCGTAATATTCTCATCTGGAACTCCGACCCTATTCAGCTCATCAAGTAGCATTGGAACAATTTTATCCTTGGGTGTTGCTCTTGTTATATCATCCGCAATAATTAGCACATCTTTTTTATTTTTAGCGAGTTCTTCTATTGAAGGTGATTCTACCGGATTTTTCATCGCCTCTGCAATAGCCTTTCTCTCATCCCCTACCCCAGGAAGCTCTCTTGGTTTTATCTTAAACAGAACTTGTTCTTTATATTCCTCATACAATTCATCCAAAATCTTATCCCTCTCATCAATCATAGGCTCCACCCAATCCTCCATATTCCTATTTCATCATGCCCTAATACTTCAGCTTTTGTGAGTTTTCCGGACGCAACCTTCAAGATTTCCTCAAAAATCTCATTTGCGACTTCTGAGATCGGAGATCCCTCGAGGATCTTTCCTGCATTGATGTCTATGTTGTCCCTCATCTTCTCATATGTCCTTGGATTTCCTGTGACCTTTATAACGGGAGCAATTGGGTTTCCAGTGGGGGATCCTCTTCCGGTTGTGAAGACAACGATCTGAGAGCCTCCAGCTACCATTCCAGTTACTGACTCAACATCGTATCCCGGTGTGTTCATGATTACCAATCCTTTTTTCGTCGGTTTTTCCGCATACTCTATAACTTCCACAATCTTCGAGTGTCCTCCTTTGTGAATTGCTCCAAGAGATTTTTCCTCAATTGTCGTAAGACCTCCAGCTATATTTCCGGGAGATGGCTGACCTCCTCTAATGTCAACACCCATCTTCATTGCTTCCTCCTCGTATCTCCTCACAATTTCAAGTATCTTCTCGCTGATCTCTTCTGTTGCTCCTCTTTTAGCCAATAGATGTTCAGCTCCAATAAATTCTGTAGTTTCAGAAAGTATGACAGTTCCTCCTCTTTCCACTATCATGTCCATCGCAGCTCCAACTGATGGATTTGCAGCAATTCCAGATGTCCAATCAGAACCGCCGCACTCTGTAGAGACTATCAGCTCAGAAATATCTGCGGATCTTCTTTTTTCTCTAGAGGCCTCCTCGCTCATCCTTCTCACAATTCTCGTACCCTTTTCCGTAGCTTTCAGCGTCCCTCCCTCATCCTGAATATTCACGACCTCAACTTCTTTACCGCTTTTTGCAATTTCATCCGCAATCTCATTCGCTGAGATCGTCTCGCATCCCAAGCCAATGACAAGAACTGAGCGGACATTCGGATTCTTCCCCAAACCAGCAAGAACCCTGAAAGTCTGCCTTTCATCCTCCCCTATCTGAGCACATCCGCAATCATGGGAGATAGCGACTACACCTTTAACGTTTTCCGCAATTCTTCTCGCAGTAACAGCAGAACAAACAACTGAGGGAATGATGACAATATGGTTTCTCACACCAAAACTTCCATCCGGTCTCTCAAAGCCTTCAAAGAAGTTCATAGTAATCTCCCACTTTATTCCTCTTACTTCTCCTTCTTCTTTATATAAACTTCGATTTCTTGTTAATAGTCAATATATTACCCGTAAAATATTTTAAAAAGTCCATCACACATCTTTCCTTATGAGCGAAAGAAAATATAAAGTTGTGATTACGGATGCAGATGAGGATTTCTTCGAACCAGAGAAAGAGGTTTTTGAATCCCTTCATGTTAATCTCCAGATCTACGATCTGAAAACTGCAGATGAGCTTTATGAACTTGCTCCTGACGCAGATATCATTCTGACGACTTACGTGAGATTTGACAAACCGGCTCTAGAGAAGTTCAAGAATCTGAAGCTTATTTCAAGGCACGGAGCGGGATACGATAACATTGATGTCAATGCAGCCACGGAACTTGGAATCATAGTCTGCAACATTCCAGAGTATGGAAGAGATCAGGTTGCAGATCATGCCATGACCTTGCTTCTGAGTCTCATCAGAAGAATTAAGGATGCAGATAAGCTTGTGAGAAGTGGAGGATGGTTCGACTACGTTCGAGATAGATGGAACGTCAAGTGCATGCAAGAGTCAACACTTGGAGTTATAGGAGCAGGAAAAATTGGTTCAAAAGTGATAAAAAAGGCTCAACCATTCTTCGAAAGGGTTCTCGTTTACGATCCATTCATCCCAGAGAGGGTCTTCAGAGGAATGGATAAGGTGGAAGCAGTTGATTTCGAGACACTTCTCAAAGAGTCAGATGCAATAACTTTGCATGTTCCGCTGACGAGAGAGGGAGAGAGCGAATATCCAACTTATCACATGATAAATGAGGAGACGATTGCGAAGATGAAGGATGGAGTTATCATCGTGAACACCTCAAGAGGGCCTGTGATAGATGAGAGAGCTCTGATCAAAGCTCTCGAAAGTGGAAAAGTTGCTGCTGCTGGTCTCGATGTTCATGAAACTGAACCACTTCCGGAAGATCATCCATTGAAGAAGATGGAGAATGTCATCTTGACTCCGCACATGGCGTGGTATACCAATTACTCAGTGTATGATATCAAGAGACAGTGGGCTGAAAACGCAGCAAGATACATTCGAGGGGAGCCTCTGAAGAATGTCGTAAATCCTGAGGTCTTTGACAAGCTTAAGAAATGAGTTTCATAATTTTTTATTTTTATTCATATTGTGCACTTAGTGCGCAATATGACACCTCACTCTTTCTTAGAAGAGTTCACGAAAATTTTGTTCGTATATTTAGTCTTATGCATGTAAACTGATACTTCCTCAGCAAAAATCTCTCCAAAAATTCCTTTAACACTTTCACCATCAAGAAACATCTCCGAACAGTATTCCTCAAAGTTTTCATCACTGCCCTTATTAAAAACAACCACGTGAATTTTGTTCATCTTTGGGATCCTTCGATACTTCACAAGAATAAGATTTCCATCGTATTTAGAGGAGCGTCTTTTTAATATGTGATCTTCCTCCAAACTACGACCTCCTGAAAAGGTGTAGAGGATGGAGATCTTATTTAAACCTTTTTCTTAAGACCTTTCCAATTAAAAAGATAAAGATAAATACGTGATGGAATCTTTCATCATTGATGATCCCGAAAAAGCTTTTCTTCACTATTGGATCTGGAGACCACAGAACGGAGCTCGGATCTTTCGAAATGGCTCTCAGGAGTGCAGGAGTGGAGAAACAAAACTTCGTCCTAGTCAGTTCCATCATACCTCCGGGATGCGAGATCTTGAGTTTTGAGGAAGGTGTTGAACTCCTGAGACCGGGAGAGATAACTTTCTGCGTTATGGCAAGGAACTCCTCATCTCAGGAAGGAGAATACATCTCTGCAGCCCTATCCTATGTAATACCCCAAGATCCGACGAAGAACGGATATATCTTCGAATATCAGGGAGATGAAGATGATCCTAAAGAAGCTGAGAGATCTGCAATTGAACTTGCAGAAGACCTCTGCAAAGGAATTTATGACTGCGAGATCGAGATAGGAAGTGTGGGTATTTCATCTCCCGTGAAAAAATGGACGACAGTTCTTGCAGTTGCAATTTTTCTCATATGAAGGAGAAATTTTAAAAGAATCGGGAAAGAGATTTTCATGATGAGTGACTTTGAAAGAGAACTTGTTAAAGCGTTGAACGAGCTTCTCGGAAATCGGGGAATAGCTTACAGATTGAAACAACACAAATACGCAACTCAAATCATGGATATTCTCGTGGACTCGCCTTTAAGGGAGTTCTACTGTGGCATCGAGTGCAAAAGTGTCTCTCAGGAGAAGGGTACGAATGCTTTGTATTTTTCTCAGCACTTCACAACTACCAGAAACGGAAGCCACCAAATTGAGAGAATAACAGATTTTCTCAGAAGATCCGGAAGAATAGGATTTCTCGCAGTAGAAATAAGGAAGGGGAGCGGAAAATCCAGAACTACATTTTTAATTCCGTGGAAGGAAGTGGAGAGGAGATTCAACTCGGAAGAGTCTGGTCTCCCTCTTAGAGAGATCGAAAAATATCCCGAACTCAGAAGAGAGGGTAAAAAGTACGTGATAGAAGAGGTTGTGTGGAGAAAAGCTATAGAGTTAGCTGAGCGTAATGATGTTATCGAGCATCACTAATCTGGAGAAAAAAGAAAAGAGACCCAAAAGAAATAAAAACTCGTTAACTAACTTATTTTCAGAGCTGAAGAGTCCCAAGCTAATTTCTTTTCTAATCAATGGCCAGAAAGGCTTGAATCTCATTACTGTCAGGAGATCACCAATTATATGAGAAGTCACCCCGATGAAAGAGCCGAGAAAGCTGTAAATGAGAAGTTGTGGATCGTTGGAAGCTCTGTAGAGTGCGTAAGAGAAGATGAATGAGATGAAAAGAGCAAAGAAGAAATTGTGTGTTAAATTTCGATGCTTAAACCCATATTTTAAATCTACATCTGGGAGAGTGGAGAAAATTATTCCGAAGAAGATTAAGGTGAGGGAATTCTCAGTTATTTCGAAGTATTTGAGAAAGAAAGATAGTATGAGAAGTGTCAAACCAATGTGACCTCTGGCATACATTGAAAACAAAGTTTGAAAAGGGAAATATATTTCTTTTTCTTGAATTTCCCCGAGAGTAACGAAGATATACTTCAATTCCTATCCTAGGTTTGATGAGTGATGATGAGAGGAGGCTGTCACTCCCAATCATACCGGAGGAGGAGAGGAGCGAGATTCCTCTCGAAGGAGAAATTGTGCTGGAGCATCCAGATATGATAAAAGCCAACGAATGGATTCTTGAGAATTATGTACCTCCGAAGAGAGAGCTCTGCATTTTTCTCCCCTGCTCCAAGAGAAAACCCTATTCTGAGTCTCCCTCTCACCGAGTCTTCAACTCTCTTATTTTCTCCCTTCTACCTCCAGAGAAGGTACACATCGTTGTTTTCGGGACATGCGGAATTGTCCCGAGAGAGCTTGAAAGAGAATACCCATTTCAGCATTACTCCTTCATGCTCGGAAAGTGCAATGTTTACACAGTAAAGAGGAAATTCATCGAAATGGAATCTCAGAGAATCGCAAGATATCTCAAGAAAACTGAGGAATTTTACGAGAGAAGAGTTGCATATTGCATTGGAGACTTCCGAGAGGCTATGAAGAGAGGTTCTGAGATCAGCGGAGTTGAGGTTCTCATCGTTCCTAAGGAAGAGACCATGAGAAAAGTTTACGATGAAAGAAGGAAGTTTCCTTACGGAAGCCTCTTCATGGAACCATATCTTCAGGATTTTTGTGATCTGATATGTTCTCTTTACAATCTCCCGAGAAGGAAGGTCAAGATAGAGGATAACTCTCTGAGGCTATCTCTAGATGTTGAGTGGTACGTTCATTAAAAATCAATAACGTTAAATAGAGTTCTCGCAATATCTCCGTTGATAATTTTTAGAGGTGCAGAGCATGAGCCATGCTGGGGAGCCTGAATTCAGGTTAAAAGTTTTAGAGAACAATTGTGGTCTCTGTCTGACGTGCATTCGCTCATGTCCTTTTGATGCAATAAGCGAAGAAAGAGAGGAGATCATAATTGATCCTGAAAAATGTCAGTATTGTGGAATATGCGCTTCCTCTTGCCCTGCAGAAGCTCTTGAAATTTTCCATTACGATCTGAAAAGTTTGATAGGTTTGATTGAGGAGATTTTAAAAGAAAAAGAGGAGATAATCTTTGCCTGCAGAGCGAATGCAGAAGCTGAGGAGGCGGATATCAAACTCCCCTGTCTGGGAAGGCTCCCCGCAGAGGCGGTTATTTACTCTATTTCACGAGGAGCAAAGTCTGTAAAACTTTTTCCTTGTGAGGAAAGTTTCTGCAGATTTGAACTTGGAAGTAGAGTTTTGTCTTACAGATCAGAAATGCTCAATTCCGTTTTCTTCCAGTTAGGAGATGAAGTGAGGATTGAGATTGAGAGGTTTTCCTCTAAAGTGATATATGATGAGAGAAGATGTATTGCCTGTGGTAATTGTGCCTTTGTGTGCCCCTATGATGCACTCAGCTTCTCCGCAGAGAGCACCGTTGTTCATGTGGATGAAGAGAAATGCATGGGTTGCGGTAAATGTGTTTCAATCTGTCCTGCTTTCGCTCTGGAGATCAAGGGTTATTCCTCTAATGAGTTTGAAAAGACTATAAGCGAACTCCTTGAAAAGGGTGCAAAGAGAATTTACTTAGGGTGCAAGTGGTCGGACTACGATAGATTCTCTGAGATAAACGTAAGAGGAGAGGATGCTTTTGTTCCAGTTCTCTGCAGTGGTTTCGTTAGCGATACCCTGATTCTTCACACTCTTCATGAAGGTGCAGAGAAAGTTTTTGTTATCGCTTGTGACAACAATGAATGCAAGCTTGAAGAGGGCAACAGACTTGCGGAAGAGAGGGTTGAGAAACTTAAGAGCCTTTTGAGACCCCTAGGAATAGAGGATAGAGTGGAACTCATACATTCTTCTCCGAAATATTTTTTGGAGGGAGGTAAGTAAAAATGATTGTCACAAAGGAGAAGCCAATAGATGAAATTCTCGAATATGTGGAACCTTATGGGAAAATTCTTGTAGTAGGATGCGAGGGATGCACCCATCCTCCGAGAGGGTTGAGAGAGGCCAGAAACATGGCAATGACTGTTTCAATGGGTTTAAAGCTCAGAGGAAAAAGTGTTGAAGTTAGGAGTACGAGTATTGCAAAGCAATGTGATTTATACAACTGTAAAGTTGCCCTTGAACCACAGATAGGAGATGCAGAAGCCATACTCACGATGGCATGCTCAATAGGTGTAGGGGCTCTCTCCACACTTTTTCCAGATATTCCAGTCTTTCCTGCTCAAAATACAGTTTTCATGGGAGTGGAAGACAGGGAGAGTGATACTTTCAAGGAGATGTGTCGAGCTTGCGGAGATTGTCTTCTCGGGGAGACTTTTGGCATCTGTCCCATCGCACGATGTGCGAAATCTCTTTTGAATGGACCGTGTGGTGGACCTGTAGACGGAATGTGTGAGTATAAGGAGTATACGAATAAATGTGCTTGGATAGAAATATATGAAAGGGCGAAAAAGTTCAACAGACTTGATCTTTTCAAAAAGCTGAGGTTACCGAGAGACAGAAGACTTGAAACTCCTCCGAGAATGCTCGTCGGAGGTGAACTGAAATGAGAATTTTCAGTAATCTCATGAAGGAAATAAAGGAAGGGCACTTCGTTTTCACAGGAGAGCTTGAGCCCGAAAAGGAAACTGATCTCCATAACACTATAAAAGCAGCTGAGGAGCTCAAAGGTTATGTTGTTGCCTGCAATGTTACTGATAATCCGAACTCCATGGCTTACATTAGCAGTCTTGTTGCCTCTTATCTCATTCAAGAGAGAACGGGAATGGAAGCTATTTATCAGCTCAGATGCACAGATAGAAATGCTGCAGCTTTAACTTCAGATCTTCTCGGAGCTTGCGCTCTTGGAATCAGAAATGTTCTGGCTCTTACTGGAGATCATATTGGTCTCGGAGACTATGCAAAAGCCAAACCTGTCTATGATCTGGATTCTGCTCAACTCACATATATGATAAGAAAGATGGTTGATGAAGGTGTTGATCTTTATGGAAATAAGATCCACGGAGATGTCAGGCTTCATGTTGGAGTTGCAGCCAATCCAAACTGTGAACCTTTAGAGGCTGAAATTCTAAAATTGGCTCGGAAAGTTGAGGCAGGTGCAGAATTCGCTCAAACTCAGGTAATTTATGATATAGAAAGAGTTAAAGAATTCTTTGAAATGATGAGATCTTACGGAATAAAGATACCCGTGCTTGTTGGGATCTTCCCTCTGAAGTCCTATGGAGTTGCAAAGTTTTTTGATGAACATATTGCAGGAGTTCACGTGCCGGAAGAGCTCATGGAGAGAATTACGAAAGCGAAAGATGAGCCCGATAAGCAGAAACGGAAAGAGAAGATCCTTGAAATAAATCTCGACTTCTTCATTCCTTTCCTCAAAGAATTAAAGAGGACGGAAGCTGCCGGATGTCACATTATGGCGGTGGGTTATCCAGAAATCATACCTCCACTCACGGAGGCAGTGAAATAAATTGAGAGAGATTGAGGAACTCATAAAAGACAATATCCACGGAGCGAGCTACGTAACTGAGAGAGCCTTGAGAATTCTCGAAGGTGTGGAAGAGGAGAGGAGGAGGGAGTATGCAAGGAGATTGAAGGAGGCGCACCCCCTCATGCCCTCCCTTCACTTCGCTCTTCGTTTACTTGAGAGAATGAGTTCCGAAGAAATTCTTGAACTATTCCGAAAAGCTCATGAGGAGACAGTAGAGAGAACTTCTGAGATTATCGAGACCTCTGACACCATAATAACGATTTCTTCAAGTAAAACTGTGAAAGATGCCCTTCTAATTTCAAGACCAAGAGAAGTTATCATTGCTGAGAGCAGACCAATGAGAGAGGGGGAGAGATTTGCAAGAGAATTGAGAAGGGAAGGATTGGAAGTTCTTCTGATTGTAGATGGTGCCATCGGAATTGCAGTTGAAAAATGCACAAAGGCTCTTGTTGGTGGAGATGCGCTCACGCCAGATTATCTCATCAATAAAATAGGAACTTATCCCCTTGCTCTCGTCTGTAGGGAGAGAGGTTTACCTTTTTATGCATCGCTTTCTTCCTTCAAGCACACTGAAAAGAAAATTAAAATAGAAGATGTGCTTAATGATGTAAGGAGTCCAGGCGAGATCTCATCCAATGTACCTGCATTGAATCTTTACTTCGATGCGACTCCGAGAGAGCTCGTGAAAGTTATATCGGATGCCTCGGTAGCTCAGCTGGCGGAGCGCGTCCTTGGTAAGGACGAGGTCGCGGGTTCAAATCCCGCCCGAGGCTCTTCTTTTTTCCTATAACAACAAAGACTGGTTGAATTTGACTTCTGACAGAATCTGATCAATTTAAGTTTTTGTACAACGTATATACTCTTATTTCAGCTCCAACAGATGCTGAAAAGAACTATTTCATTGGATAGATGTCTGAGAACTCTATGAGAAAGAGATGTCCGTCAGAAAAATCTTGGTTCTATTAGAGACCTTAATAGCTGGATATGGTCTTCTTCATCTGCCAATATTGAATGTATCATTGAACGAAAATCATCAGCAAGAATTTCAAAAGCATAGGTTATGGCTTCATCTTCCACATTTTCCAGCATTCTGTAAAGATCTCTCATACTCTTCTCAAAATTGATCATTTTCTCTAAAATCTCACCTAAAGTATCGGAACCTTCAGATGGAATCATCGGGGAAAGACTTCCAAGCTCCTTCACTTTCTTTTCAATATAGGAGTGCGGAATCCTTTTTACTCTTCTTAAAATTCCTTTTAAAATTCTTTCATGCCTAACTTCATCTTCTTTTAACACATTAGCAACTTTTCTAACATCATCTGACGCATAAGGTAGTTTAGTCCAAAGTTCTTCTCCTGCTTCCTTTTCCATCCAATAAGCCCTTATAAGGAGTTCCAAAAGAACTTCAGAATTTAGCTTGTACTTGTCTCTCATAATTTTAGGTATTTTGTTAACTATTTTTTATTAAAATTTTTGGTATTGAAAGAGAACAACGGTATTTCGATTTTATTATGAAGTCACAAAATTTTCTTCTAATTTTCTTCTACCTCCTCTCTCACAGAAAGAGAACAAAAATCCGTTTGGGAGAAATGAAATAACGTAGAAGCTTGTGAGGAGATACAATGAGTCGTCTTTCTAGAGGAATTTTTGCATAAATTCTTTAAACAGTTGTGAATACAAAAGAGAAGTGAAGATCATAATAAATCATAAACCCCACAGGGTGAAGAACATGATATTTGGTCAATTTTCAAATCACTCGGAATTCGTAGAGTGCTTTGAGAACACCAATATTAAAACCCTCCTTATCCGGGGAGCACCGGGAAGTGGTAAAACCCTTCTCGCTCTTTCCCTCACCTCCCTTCATCAAGGGGAGTTCTTTTATGTCTCAATGAGAGTTTCACCCGACGATCTTCTTGAGACATATTCTTGGTTAAGAACTGAGATTGAGAACCTCAGAGTTCTCGACGTATCTCGAGAGATTGCAATCACCGATGAAACAGGGAAGATCGTAGATCGAGGAGACGATCTCTCTTCTTTGGTGCTATCGATGAAATATGGAGATAGACCCTCTTTTTTGAGATCCCTTCTAACTCTCTTAAGGAATACTACCAACCCACTTGTGGTGATTGACTCTCTCGAGGCCGTTCAAGAGTGTATTGAAATGGAGATTCTCAGAGATCTACTTGAGATCTCCTCTGAGCTTGATATCAGAATGATTTTCATTGTTGAAAGAGATGAGATGGGAAAGGAAGATTATCTTGTCGATGGAGTCATTGAGCTCAGAAGAGAAATTGTTGATGAGGGAGTCATCAGGATGATGATCATTCATAAACTGAGGGGATGTAACATTCCTCAACCTTCTTATCTCTTCACTCTGAAGAACGGAAGATTCAGATTATTTGAACCATTTTCATATGAGATGCCTGAAGAGCCCAGACTCTTCGAACCTCTTGAAGATCCGGATGAGGATACATTCTCTTCCGGATCGAGGTCTCTGGATGAAATATTTGGAGGATTTAGGAAAGGGTCTTCGATTCTTCTTGAGGTTGGGAAGGGAGTTACCAGAGAAATGTATCATCGGTTTATTCAAACATTTAAATTCAACTTCTTGAGAAAAGGAAGAAAGGTCTATCAGATTCCGACACTGGGGACTGACAAGAAATGGGTTGAAAGGGAGATGGCCCCGTTCCTTAGGGAAGAGGAGTTGAGAAATCTCAGATGGGTAGAAAGAGGGTGGGGACGAGAAAGACTTAGTGAAGATGAGGCCAGAGAGGAGGCGAGCAGAATTTACGAAAGGTTGGCCTATGAAGAAAGGATAGGCAGTTATGAGGATCTTCATATCACTGGTGTTGACTCAGTATATTCGAGATACGGAAAAGAGTGTATCACGGATTTTGAACAGGGCAATGCATTTGTCCAGGATACCAGAGGTCTCAGAATTAGAACTGCAAAACCCGGATTTCCGCTCATGAAGGAGCTCTCGAACCTGAATGACATTCACATTAAAATGGAGAACATATGCGGAGTTCCTGTGATCAGAGGATTGAAACCAAAGACTCAGTTTTATGCGATGGTTGTTGATATCTCGAGAGGATATCCGAGAGTTGAGTTTGAGAAGGTGGAATGAAGAGAGTCGTTTGTTTATCCGATAGATAGGGATAAAAGAGAGTAAAATATTATTGTTGTTGGAAGGGAGGAAAGAGTTTAAATGGGTAGAAGAAATTATCCTTAAGCAATTGAAAGAGGCTTACTCAATTTCCTCAAAGAATTTCCTTAAAGCAGCTCTGACAACTTCTGCTCGGGATTTATAGGTTCCTCCAGATTTTTCGATAAGTTCATCAATCCTTATTACAAGCTCTTCTGGAAGACTTACTCTTATGAATCCGTCTTGACTCGTCCGTTTAACTGCTTTTTTTCCAGCCATCTTAATAATGTCACATTTTGTTACATTTAATACTTTCTTTGTTCTTGGATAAAGATTAAATATTTTTAACATTATGTAACAAAATATGTAATACATAAGGGTCTAGATTGGAGAAAAACTGAAAGAGAAAATCAAGCGATACTCAGAGATTAAAAAGAGACCAACGATTTCTAAGGTAGTTAGAGAAATTCTTGAAGATTTCTTGAATAAAGAACTAAAGAAGTAGAAAAAGAATTAAAAGAATTGGAAGAAAGAGAAATATCACCCAGAACTTCAAAAAAGATTGATCTGCAAAAATAAAGGAAGTGACCAAGGAGTTATAGATTGAAATCCAAAATAAAAGTGATGAAGAACTATTAAAAGAAATAAAAGATGAACTGGATAAAAAGAAAGAAAATTGAAAACATCACTTCTATTTCAAAAAAATCTCCTCTGCATTCTCATTAAGGATCCATCTACCCACCTCAATTGCTTCATCGGTGCTGAGACGTCCTTCCAGAGCCATCTCAGAAAGGACAGAAGATAATAGCTCTCTGAAGATTCTTGCATGTCCGAGCATCTGTTCCACATGATATGAATCGGAACCCCAAGTAATTTTATTACCAGGAACGAGTTCGAGAACTTCTCTCAGAAGATTTTTAAATCCGGTTTCAGTTACCATAGGTAGCCATGTAACATCAAGAAAAACATTAGGGAAGTTCTTCGCCAAAACTGCACATTCCCTCGAGAACGGATATCCCGCATGAAGTAGAATGAAATTGACGGAGGGATATTTCAGAAAAAGTGTGTTCAGAAGTTTTGGGTCCGAATTTGAGACTATATTTGCGTTTCTCGTGTGTAATCCTGTATGGAAGAGAACGGGAAATCCAAGCTCTTCACACTCTTTTAATACAAAATGCATCATGTAATTCGAGAACTCCATATCCATATTTCTATCTCTTTTTTCATACGCTCGCTTTGCAACTTCTTCAGAGACTTCCGGGAAACTCAGAGAGCGATAGTATGCGAGAGCAACTTTAACGGCAACAACTCCTTTCTTTCGAGCTGTTGCAAGAACTTCAGAAACCATCTCACAGTATCCCTGAAAACTCGAGATGTCAAATCCAAGTCTCTCGGCCAGCTCAATTGCTCTGAGCCCTTTTTTGTTTTTTAGCTCTGGGTCCACTGTTTGAACAAGTCTGTCGACTCTGAAGACTGGTTTGAAATAGAGTTCAGGAAATTCGAAATCAGCAAGGCTCCAAAAGTTGTCTATAAAAGCCATTTTAATTTTTGAAGTTTCGAAAACCTTTTTCTCCCACCCATTTTTTCGTTTCTCTCTGACTATTTCATCCCAGTGCTTGAAGTTCTCTTCATTCAACCTTTCGATTCCATAAAGTTCTTTTAAACCCAAAAATAAGGCCCTGTAATAGGATGTTGCTCTGACATATTTCATGGCTTTGAGTATCTCTTCTAAAGAGGCAAAGGGAGGAGAGGGATCTATTCCTTCACTTGATACGATTTCTTCCCATTGATCTCTTGCCATTCCAGAAGACACAAGATCGGAATAAAGATAGGAGTCTCGAAGAATATTTTCAAGAGAATAGTTCTCGATGAATCTCTCCGGATATATGTGTTCGTGAATGCTGATTATTTTTTCCTCATCGATCTCTTTCTTTATTTCACCCACTAATTTTTTCATGTGTTTTCATTTGATACCCCAAAGAGAAAAAGATTGTGGGATTTCCTGATAGAAACTATAAAAACACACTTTGAAGAGTGATACAGTTTAATTTTTGCAATGTCGATTTGTTCGAGGAATATTGCTTACGAGATATTTGATTATTGAGCGGATAGTTCTCTCTACTTCATGGAGAGATAATTTAAAGAATTAAGAAGTTCAAATGAATGGATATGAATTTGAACATTCCGATAAAAACATGTAAGAAGTGTGGAGAAATATTTGTTGTTGGCTACCATGCATCTGTAGGCATTCAGTTTGGCTAACGTTCCTGACATTTATTGGTGGGATCATTTACTGGGCTATTCGTGGTCGAGGCGAAAGATGCCCAAGATGCAAGAGTGGAGATTTTGAAGTCGAGTTCAAAGAAATAGAAGTTTAACTAAGAAAGACCAATTTATGCGTATAAACTCAATCGTGCCAAGACCTAACCTCAACAAAACAAGGATAAACCCACCATAAACAAAGACGTCCTCGAAGTTTCACGCCAATACATTCCAAATCTCAGCCAGTTTTTCGAAGAGGGGCTTCTGGAATTTTCGAGTATTCACCTCTTCGAGGAGGATACTTTTAACATCGTTTAAGCGAGAGTCTGAAAGTTTTCTGAAATAATTTCACTTTCGGGAGATGAGCCACTTATACATAAAAAATGAGAGAATTAATTATTAAGAAAATTTCTTAAGTTTGGATGATCACTTTTTTACTCTATTTTCACAAACTCCACCTTTGGAAATCCTTGAGAGATATCAATCATCATCATATAATACTGCGTTTTCGGTATCAGTCCTTTAATCACGGGAACTCCGCAGATGTTTTTTATCTTAATGTGAACGTCAGTTAAATTTGAAAGATCTTCCAAATATGGAGCTCCAGATTTTGCAATAAAAATAGCAAGTCCTTTTGTCTCTTTTATATATTGTATTCCTTCTTCCACTACAGTAACCATAGCATTTCCGTATCTGGAATGTAATGCATCAATTCCTACAACAGTCAAACCTTCAGGCGTTTTACCCATTAGCTTGACTATAATTTCGTAAATCTTTTCTGCCTCTTCTTTAGCTTTTTCTTCACTGAGCCTCTCTTTTCCCCAATCTTTTTCAATCCAAATAAATCTCTGAAATTCTTCTGGTTTGACGAAAAGAGAGAGTTCTCTCTCAAGTCTATCTTTCTCTGTTCCAAGAGTACGAATACCGTAAACCTTTCTGCCCTTCCTCAGAAAATTCAGTGCAAATGTTGTTACAAACGGATAACTCATCTCTCTCGTGACTCCTTTATCAACCTCAAGAAGAATCGAAGACCCTTTCCTAAATCCTCCAAATATTTCATCCAGAGACCTCGATCCGGAAGAGAATGTATCCTCATCCGGATCTTCAAGAGGTTCGAAGAGTCTGGGCTCTTCAGGCATCTCATATGAAAATGGTTCAAATAATCTGAATCTTCCGTTCTTCAGAGTGAAGAGATAGCATGGCTGTTCTATATCAACTCCTCTGAGCTTATGGATGATCATTCTTCTAATCACTCTTTCATTTTTGATTTCTCTTTTCAGCTCAATAACCCCATCAACAAGATAATCATTCTCTGTGATTTCTCTCTTCTCGCTCACAAAAATTAACTTTAAATTGAGGTCATCTGAGATGCTCATAAGTTCCTCAAGAATCGAAGCTTTCACAACTTTTTCAACAGCTTCGATTGAGTCAATGATCAAAATTGGATTTTCTACATTTCTTGTTAAGGAAATCAGAGCTCTAATGAAAGAAGGTTTATCCTCATATTTCATCGCAAACACCATCGAGTAGATAACTTCATGCGATTCCTCTCTGAGCGGATTTCTTGCATCAACAATAGCTATCTCCTTAGAGGCATCCAGTACTGCACTTTCATCCAGAATCTCTTTTAGCCATGGATACATCCTGAAAAGCTTTTCTGGAGAGACTCTTGTTGAAATATAGAAAATTTTTCCTTCATCCAATAGATGCTTTATTAATGAGAAGGCGAGAATCGTCTTCCCGGTTCCAGGTTCTCCTCTGATAAGGAGAGATGCTCCTGGTTCTCTGATAAACTTTCGGATTTCACATATCCAATTGCAATGCGGATACATAAACTCCCCCTATATATTTTGGGGGTCTTAGGAGGTTATAAATTTTAATACTTAATACAAAGTATACTTATTGTACCACTTCTCTTCTATCAAAAAAGAGTTCCGTGCTCTAACTTTCATTTTCGGATATCCCCCAGATTAGGGTTTAAATCTTACAAGAAAGAAGAGATCAACAGATGAGAGACTTCGACTCAGTGTTAAGAGCGGAAATAGAGAAGATCACGCAGTTTCAGTTGATGCGAGGAAGATAGCACTCAGAAACAGCATATCGATGAGAAATGGAATTTTCAGCATGGATTTCGAGCAGATTAAACTCGAAATGGGAGAGGATTTGATAGAGGCACTCTGGGAGGTGATGATGTATCTTCTCCCGAGGAGAGGGTGAAGAAGGCGATGAAGGAGTTTGAATAGGGAGGTATGATGAGGGTGGCTGGATAAGTTACTTTAACCGGGCAAAAAGAATGGAAGGAACGATCATCAAAATGTATCCCTTCCTTCAGTAGTTTTAAATATGTAAAATATGCAACATAAACGCTGGATCAATATGGTTTCGTTTAAATTCAGATGGATCCTTGATATTATCCTCTTAATCACTTTCATAATTGTATCTATCAGCGGAATCGTTCTGTGGTTAATTCTTCCTCAGGGCTCAGGGAGATACTCTACATTCATACTCACAAGGAGCGAGTGGGTGACCTTACACGATTATTTTGGCATTGTATTTATGGTTTCAGCCGTTGCCCACCTCTTAATAAATTGGAAATGTCTCTACCGATGGTCATGCACAATTATTTCTAAGAAAAAAAGATAGAAAATTTTCTTTAATTACAAACACAATTCTGTGATGAGAACTTAACGATGAGTGAGACGAACCGATGTATAATGAGTGTTGGAAAAGAGAGCGCATTTGAACTTGAAATTTCTCATATGAGAAATGACATAGGAAGGAGGCCAAGCGGAAGAATCAACTTCTGCCTTAGAATTGATAAGCATTTATACGAGAGATTGAAAGAAATAAGCGATGCTACAGAAACATCTATCGCTGATTTGCTTGAAAATAAGATTATTGAGCTTATAGCATTGTTTGATGCGAGTTCTAAGAATCGTGATGATGGGCCCGTCCGGATTCGAACCGGAGACCTCCGCCGTGTCAAGGCGACGTCATAACCAGCTAGACCACGGGCCCAGCAACACCAAAAATTTAACGCCTTCACATTTTTAATCTTTTCCCTAAGGTCATTTTGACGAAGAAATTTAAAAACTCGAAATATCCCACTAAAAATTGTGAAGATCATACCACTTGCCTTTGACTCAATGGGAACGAGAAGCATGGCAACTTTCGTGAAATCTGATATCAGAATTCTCATAGACCCTTCAGTTTCTTTGGCTCCGAAGAGATATGGTCTCCCTCCTCATGAAAAAGAAATTAAAAGACTGGAAATGCATAAAAGGAGAATAGAAAGATATTCTGAGATTTCTGATATTGTCATTGTTACTCATTATCACTATGACCACCATTCTCTAGAAAATCCACAAATTTACGAGGATAAAGTCGTACTTGTGAAAAACCCGGAAAGAGACATAAACAGGAGTCAGAGACTCAGAGCTGAGAGATTTTTGAGTACTATCTCTGAAGTTGCATCATCGATAGAATTTGCAGATAACAGAAACTTCATTTTCGGAGATACCTTAATTCGATTCTCTCCGCCTTCTCCGCACGGCTCTTCCGCGAGACTTGGATACGTCTTAGAGGTGGCAATTTCGGATGAGAAGAGGACTTTCGTATTCACGAGTGATATTCAAGGCGCTCCTAAAAAGGATCAGATATCGTTCATCATCGAAAATTACCCTGATATCGTTTTCATGGATGGACCGATGACATATATGCTTGGATACGCATATTCCGAGGAAGATTTGAAGAACTCTATCGAAAACATCACAAAAGTCTTTGAAGAGACTGAGATTAAGAGATTTGTGATTGATCATCACCTCCTGAGGGATTTGAAATGGGAGGATCGCATAGGAGATTTGAGGAGAAAGATTTTTACAGCTGCGGAATATAAAGGGAAGAAGAATACTCCTCTAGAGGCCATGAGAAGAGAACTATTCGGAAAGAGCTCTGATGCCTGAAATACTCACTACTTCGATTTCTTTTTCACCTCTGAAAATCTTTAAAACTCCTGCTACAGAAACTATATCACCTTCTTCAACCAAAATATTCGATGCAATGTCTTCTAGAACGAAAATTCGGGAATATTCAGAGATTTTGATTATAAGATTGTCATTTGCAACTATAATTTTCTCTGTTTTTCCCTCAATCCTCACAAAACTTCCTAACGGTAAATCTTCTTGATAATCTTTTGCGAATGAGGATGCATGATCAGAATATAACCTCCAAATTTAACAAAATGAGCGAGATTGCCAGAGCTGAGAGGATTTTTGGATTCAAGAAACTACGTAGATTCTTCATATTTCTCAATGATCTCCCTGAATGAGTTGATCACATGGTTTAACTCAGCTTCCCCACCATAAGTGCTCAGCTTGAAATTATCTGGTTAATCTAGGTTTTATTCTTGCCACATGTGGAAAGGATGTATTAAAGTTATCAGAGGGATGTCTTTTGAGGTGCGTTCCGAAGTTCAACTTCTTTATTCCTCTACTTTTTTCGATTTTCTGAAGATAAGAGGCGCAAACTCTTCTGAGACTCCGAGAACTCCTATTAAACCAGAGGATGCCACTAACTTATGTCCGCTCCTCATTATGAAATCAACTCGAGTTCTTTAGCACTTTGACATTCCTCCCGTTAATAAGTGCAAGTTCAGAAGTATAGTGACGCCGAAATTGTGAGAGATTTCAGCAATTCTTTTTGCATCGGAAGATTTCCGTAATTTCCATCAGGATACGTTAACAAAGCTAGCTTCGGTGGTTCTCCACTTTTCTTCGATGACCTCTTCTACCGTTCTTCCGAAACTCTCCTCTTTAATCAGATTGATTCTCTGGATCTCTCAGAGGTCTCGTTATCTCATCAAGTCTTCCCATACAGAGATCACAAACAGAATAACCATTGGAGCACTCCATCAGAACTCTTCTTGCTTCCTCAGTTAAATTCCTCCCCTTTGAAGAGGATTTAAGTTTATTTCTCCTACTTCTCTTCTTAAATTGCTCAGAAAATCCATCTGCATAGGATAATTTTTATACTTCCTTTAGCTTATTTAAACGTAATGATATGAAGGAGGAAATAGTAAAATTCAGAAGAAAAATGTACGAGAGAGGTCTCATAGGAGAACTGGGTGGAAATTTGAGTTTGAGGGATGGCAAGAAAATTTATATTTCACCTTCATCCGTTCCAGTCTCTCGTTTTAGCGACAAAGATGTTGCTGAAATATCGTTAGATGGAAGAATTCTCTGGGGTAAGCCCTCGATAGAATATCGGATGCATCTTGAAATTTATCGAAGAACCGGGTTTAATGGCATTGTTCACACTCATTCGATCTATGCAACCACGATGGCCTGCCTCGAGAATGTCCTTTATCCGAGAGACGTTGAAGGAGAGGTCTATCTTGGTGATGAAATTCCGGTTATTCCTTACAGACCTCCGGGTTCAGAAGAACTTGCGGAATCTGTTGCAAAAGAAATTGAGAGATCTGGATCTAAAGCTGTTCTCCTAGAAGATCATGGAGTGGTAACAGTAGGAGAGAACTTGGAAGAGGCGTTCATACTGGCTGAGATTCTCGAAAGAGTTGCGAGAGTTGCTTATCTTTGTGCTCTATACGAGGGTTAACCTCCTTTCTTTCTCATCATAATCAGCGTAATCACCAAAATAGTTAAGATTGCTAATGTAACCTCAAATCCTGGAGCTTTTTTCTCTTCCTCCATCAACTCTTCGCGAACCGTTTCTGTCATCTCAGGGGTTTTCGAGACCTCAGGAGTCTTCTGAATCTCCTCTTGAGATTGTTCTGAAGAAGTTGAAACGGTGAACTCAGGTTTTATGGGATGCGGTTTTCCGAGAAGAGAGATAATAGCAGAGACAGTCATGTAACCTGGATTTGAATCGTAATCCTTATTGTATTTGAAGTGTCCATCCTCCTCTTGCAAGCCTAACAGATGTTCAACGACGCTTATATTATTTCTTTTCCATTCCATAGGATTCGCTCCAGCTGCAACGAGAGCTTGAATTGTCCATGCGTCACTTGCGGAGTTGCTTGATAACTCATTGAAGTAACTCACTCCTCCGTCTTCCCTCTGGCCTTCTCTTAGGTAGTCAAGAGCCTTCCGGATGACTTCGCTATCTCTTGGCTCTCCTCCTGCTATAAGAGCCTGAATCGCAGCTGCAGTGTCATCAAAGTCGCTCTCTCCTCCTTGAATCCAAGAAAATCCCCCATCATCATTCTGATGATTTTTCAGCCACTCTACCGATTTACTCACGTCCTCTTCCACTGAGGCCAGAGCCAAAATTCCCCAAATAGTCGTGTGAACGTAGTCTCCTATTTGTCCATCCTCTTTCACCTTGCTTTTCAGAAGTTCCACAAAATCTATTCCCTCGAAATTTCTTGGATTCTCTTTTGCCGAGACAAGAGCGAGAATGGTTCTTGCGTAGTCAATAGTGCCCATTTGATCGAGCTCTTTATGAACGTTTCTTCTCAGATAATCAAGAGGACTGTTTCCATTCTTCTTCCAGAGCCTTGGATCCTCTCCAGCGGAAGAGATTGCCATAATAGCCCATGAAGTTCCTGAGAGACTACTGCTCTTCTCTCCCGGATTGGCAAAGCCTCCGTCTTCTCTCTGAATGCTCCTGAGCCACCCAAGAGCTTTGACTATTGCTTCATCTGTCCTCTCAAGTGGAAAATTCTTCCACTCAACAGCTATAACGAAAAGACTGAAATTTTTGATTTCTGCTTGGAAGAAGTAATGTGTTTCGTTCTCTCCACTCAATTCTACGGGAATCCTAACCCATTTCTCATTGAACTTAAGCAACGAAACATCATGAGGCGATGCATTCAGCTCAAAGAGCTTCTCTTTTGATATTGAAAAATTCAAAACTATTTTTCCACTTTTGTTGAGTTCTAGATTGAAAAACTCTAAGGGAGTTGCGTAGAGATTGTTGAAAATGATTCCTGAGACTTTCTCTTTCTTTATCGTCACTTCAACGGGAGGGGAGATGCTTAAATTCAACTTCAATGGTATCTCTGTGAAGTTCACCTCTATCGAAGTGTTTTGAAGCACGAGGAATTTTCGAGAATTTTCGGTTGCATTCAACAGAGCAACTTTTTTAATTTCTGGTGTTGGAGTTATCTTAGGTGTTACTTCAACTTTTTCCTTTTCTCCTTCAATTCCCCACGGCATTGGAGGGGTTATCTGAATATCGAAACTCCAATCAGAATAAACTTTGATCTCGATTTTGTAAGGAGAAGTTGAAGGACCATCTCCATAGTTTCTCACAAAGTACCAGAGGAGCGTATCTTCGGGTTTCAGCTCATAATCCGAAGCTGGAAGCATTGGGATTTCTCCGTTCACACTGTACATCCACCCTGATGTTTCTCCCATTGACTTCTCATAAATTCCTCCAATTCCTCTAACGTAACTTCCACTGAGTTCCACCCCGAATCCTCTCAGCTCTGAAGCTTTTAGAAGTGCTCCAAGAGCTGTTCTGGACTCTGATGGGAGATAATAAGCTCCTTGCTTAATTCCTTCTGCTCCTCCTGCCTTTTCCTCTGGCTTTTCAGTTATCTGAATGATTTTAACTGATCTTACTCCATTTGCAATGGCTTCGATTCTCAACTCTCCCGTGACATATGGAAGAAACTTCGCCTCAGTCCCGTAAGCATAAACTGGAGTTCCGTTATTCATTCTGAAAATTATGAATGCCTTCTGATCAAGAGTTACACTAACAGGCTCACCCCTGTATCCTCCTGTCACCTCGATTGTAAGAGCTGAAACTGATGAGCTGAGAATCACGAGAGTTAGAAAGAGAACTAAAACGTGTTTGAGCTTCATCATACTTTTCACCTCAGCTCACACTTAAGTTAACCGGAGTTGTTGTATATTCCGAGATCTTTTCTGAATACTCGCTCAGCTTATAGACTGCTGCATAAAGGTTGTAGTTCCCTGTTTGAACCTGCTGCGGTATTGCAATTATGATGGGTACCTCGATTCTCTCTCCTTTACTAGCCATCACAACACCGGTTCCGGCAATACTATCTCCATTCTCATTCGTTCCGCTGACGACAATGACGAGCCATCCAGAATAGTATGAAGTGAGATTTACAATTGTGTTGATATATCCTCCTCTCTGCCCATTTTCGGCTGAGAGATTATTTATATCTGCAATTTTCGTCCTCACTTCAATCTTTATCACATAAGGTGAGGTTTCTGGTGTATCATTCAAACTCGTGGAGTAATACCAGTACACAACATCTCCGTCCTCCACCGGATAAACATTGGAAGCATTTGTTGGCATGGACTCTTTTGGATAGTTTACCCAGTACATCCACCCTGAGGTTCCGTTATTCTCTATTCCGTAAATGGAATTCACTATTAGCCCGTAGGACTCATACCATTCATCATTTAAGCTGTAATTAAATTTTCCAATTAAACTTGCGACATTCAAAGCTCCCAATGCTGTCAGATTGCTAATTTCGTAACTTTTATTATTCACAATAGCTGTGAAGTTTCCTTCTTTCAATTCCACTGTACCATTCCAGATAACATTACTCAAATTCACGTGAATTATCAGCCTGTATCTAGCATCATCCGGTGAGATGCCCCAAGAACCATAGAAGAACTCTACCACATCTCCATCTTTCAGCCTATAGTCTGGAGAACTCTTATCTGGCATTATACCATTAACACAGTACATCCATCCGTCCCATCCCTGCGGCTGGATGTTGCCAATATTTTCGACATAAAGCCCCCATGTGGAGTTAGCAACTGTTACACTGAATTTACCCTTCTCTGATGCTTTTATCAGAGCCGCCAGCGCACTGTTTCCATCTATTTGCGTGAAACTACCATCTTTCAGTTCGATTGTAAGTTTGAGAGGTTTCAAATCTACAGTCCCTTTCCAAAGACCGACGATGTAAAGATTTCCGTCATCTGCGCCAATGTAAAGCTTTCCGTTGTAGATGAAGGGAGAGGACATGATGAAGTTGTTCGTCTCATATTTCCAGAGCAAGCTTCCATCCGTTGCGTTTAAGGCATAAATGGTCCCATTTTGGACATTCGTCGCGAAATAAACGACTCCATTTGACGTGGCTGGTGAGGAACCAACAAACCCTACACTATAATTCCAAATCTCCTCCCCAGTTGAAGAATTGAACCAGTGAATTCCGCTTGTGGAGCCGACATAAAGTCTCTCCCCGTACACACTGGGAGTTGAATATGTTCCGCTGAAAGTGATATTCCAGAGTTCTTCACCCGTTGAGGCGTTAAAGGCATAGAGTTTTGAGGTTGTTGGAATGTAAACGATTCCGTTGCTCAAAGCAGGAGAAGCTTTGATCACACCCTCAACGCTTCTATTCCAGATTTCATTTCCATTTTCATCAACTGCAACGAGCTTGTAAGTATTTGAGACGTTTGCAATGAAGTAAATCGTTCCATTCCATGCAGAAGGAGAGCTCATGTAACTTGAGGAAAGAGTGTTTCCGATACTTAAGTTCCAGAGCTCGTTTCCATCAAAATCGAAACGGTAAAGTGTCCCATCATAGCTCAGCACGTAAATGGAGTTGTTATAAACCAGAGGAGATGAGGCGACATACCAATATGCAATTTGAGGTTCTATTGTTCTATTCCAGACTTCACTACCATTTACTGCGTAGAAAGAATAGAGCTTACCGCTTCCACTTGCGTTATCATAAACATGAACGAAAACATAAGCTCCGCTGACAGAGGGTGTGGACATTCCGTAGATTCCAGAGACGTTCCACAGAATGTCTCCTGTTGTTGCGTTAATGGCGTGTAGACCTTCGCCAGCATTATAGAGGGGTTTCCAAGTTGGATCATATCCCAAATCAGATAAAACGTATACCACCCCATCACTCACAATAGGTGAGCCATGAACTGGAGTTAATTTAACTTTATACACAAGCTCAGAGTTTTCAGGACCGTACTCTGAGAAGTTACCGCTCCTCATCTCGTCTGCATGAAAAGTTGTTGCCAGAGATGGATTCGAGCAGAGGAGGAATGTAACTGAGAGAAGAACCATTATGATAGCAATTGATTTCTTCATCTTTTACCCTCCGACCTGGATAACATATCCAGAAGATAAGAACGCAAGAATCATTATTTAATAATTTCGATTTTTCAAAACTCGGCCAAAAATGCATTTTTTAAAAAAAGACGGAAAAATATAGAGAGGCAAGGCTTGAAGAGATTTTATAAGGATTATCTGATATATCCAAGATCCTCATCTTTGGTGATGTCTCTTGGAACTGAGGCTCTTTCTAGTTCTCTGAGCTGAGAAAGGAACTTTTCCATTTCCGCTGCTCTTTCCTGAAGAGCTGTTGTATCAACACTTATTCCAAGAATCTTTTGGAGAACCTCGAGAACGGCTTGAGCACTCTTAGGATCCACCATATATCCAGAGGTTACTCCCATGAGACATACCGCTTCTATCTCTTCCATTCTTGCAAATCCAAGGATTAAACCAGAAGCTCCCACAATACCTCCACCGGGTTCATCCTCTTTGAAAATAACTCCATATTTCTTCATTTCCTCCACAAGTTCAGGTTTATTAGCGGCACCTATAACGTAGGGTCTTTCTACTATCGTTCCTGTGCCGTATCCTCCGAGCGTGTAGATTCTCCTAGCTCCGAACTCTTTCGCAATTTTAACGTAAGTCTCGCTTAAAATATAATGACCTGTGTTGGTGACACTCTGGGACTCTCCAACGAGAATTAAAAGATGTCGTCCATCTATCTCCCCGTGATATATGTCGTTCGTCATCATTCTAATCGTCCCGTCCTCTCTCACCATTACCTGGGGAGGGAGATGAGGGGAATATATTTCTATGATCTTCTCCGCATTTAGCTCATCTATGAGATGCTCTGCAACGAGCTTCCCAACATTCCCTATTCCCGGGAGCCCCTCGATAAAAATCGGAGCTTCAACCTTAGCATCCTTCAATCTCACTACTCTAACTTCATCCATAACTTTCTGAACCTCCTTCGATATTCCCCATAGGGATCCTCGGGAGAGAATCTCGGGGGAATTGTGTTAAATGTTTTCTCGCCACACCTCGGGCAGAGGTCCTTCAGAGTATATTCTCTGCACTTCTTACAAATCTTTATTCTCGACTTCAGCGTTGTCCCTCCACGTATCTGTGGAAGGCTCCTGAGCCACCAAACTCCTTTATTTTATTCACGATTGCCTCTCCCGCCTTTCTCAGAATCTCTTCCGCAATTTTGTAATCAGGTGCTCTCACCCTTATTCTATATCTCGGAGATCCAACATAGGATACCTCGATGAAAATTCCTTTTTTCGCAAATTCATAGGCTTTTATTAAAGCTTCTTTAACTTCTTCTACTCCATTGGGATTTGGAGATGTCACATCAACAAATCCATCAATCGTAACTTCATGGACCTTTATATTCTGCCTTGCAACTTCCTGTATCTTCTTCGCCACTTCCTCCTCAATTCCTGCTTCGAGAAGTGAGACAAGATTTGTTGTAGCCTCTTCGAAGGCGTAGTAAATTCCTCCGAACTCCTCCTCGAGCTTTGCACCAATTTTTTTGATCTCATCCTCTTCCAGACTGAGCTTCTCCGCAACCATTCTGAGCCATTTATCAGCTTTCTGCTCATTCTTCCACTGCTGAATCTTCTCTCTTCTCTGATGTTCATTCACATCTTTTATTGAGAGATCTATGTGTCCTCTCTTTTTGTCAACATTCAGAACCTTGCAAACAACCTTCTGACCCTCTCTCACATGATCTCTTATGTATTTAATCCATCCCGATGCCACTTCAGAAATGTGAACTAGACCTTCTTTACCATCGTATTCATCCAGAGCTACAAACGCTCCAAAGTCCATGACTTTGGTTACAGTCCCTACTACAAACTCTCCTTTCTCAGGCCACTTTTTGCTGTACATCTTACAATTACTCCAGCACTTCAACTATTTTACCTTTAATATTTGCCTTACCACCCTGAGGCTCAACTAGAGTTCTTCCACATACCAAACAGTTTACAACTCTGCTTGCATGGGAAAAGATTATCTGTTCATTCTCACAGTCGGTGCACTTCACTCTTAGAAACTTGCTCATCCTCACACCTCCACCAGCTCGAATCTCGAAACTCTGAAGCCCTCTCTCGAATGAGACTTGTTGCAAACCGTGCACTTAAACCTTAAGTTGACTTTCTTCGTGGGTTTATCGCCACCGGGAACCTTCGAGAACTTTCCAGAATTTCCTATTCCCGATCTCCTCCTCTTCTGTCTGACTATCCAGTTCAGTCCAGAAGGCTGACCCTTCTTTACTCTCTCAACAATGTGTTCCGTATGCTTATTGCAGTAGGGACAGTGCGTTCTGATTTTTTTGGGCATCTTCAACTCACATCACCTCATCTTTACGGGAACTACAACATTTCTCTGAACTAGCAATTCCACATGCTCTTTCGGAAGCATAACAACATCCTCTTTATTCAGCGAGTAACTCCTTCCGTCCACACCAACAAAGGGCGGTATTTCTTTCACTACCTTCACAAGTATATAATCCTTCTCTTCACTTACCTCTTCCGACTCGTTTTCGGAATCCTCAGAGGATGTACCTGCTTCCTCATCCTTCTCATCCATCCTATAAATCTTTTTCTCTTCTTCTACTCTCCCTAAGAGGCATGCAAGCATTCTTTTCCTTGCTTTTGAAATCGCAGTCACGATCTCTTCGTAAAGTTCCTCTTCTTCTGGCGTGAGGCCCTCAATATCGCTTTCAAGCCCATTTGCTCTGAAATTTGCACTTCTTATTATCTTCTTCAATCTCAGCTTGAATATGTCCTCAACAACCCTTCTGACGCTTCTTATCTCATCCTCAAGAATATCTCTCTCCGCATCGTCATAATCTCCAATTTCTTCAAGCTTTTTTCTCAGTTTTGATACGTACTCTCCAATCTCTTCGTAAAAATTCGGTTCCACAATCTTTAACTTCTCGGAAGATCTTTCTTCATTTTGAATTTCTCTCAATCTCTCAAGATCCATATTCTGCTACACCTCTGCAGAGAAGATGTATCGCCACATACTCGGGAAGTTTCTGCACACCTTTATGAACCCGAAATTCTTGCTCCATCATTTCAATTTTTACATCTGAAAGAACATTAACTTTTACCGTCTCATCCATGAATACGACAGCATGAACAAGAGGGTCAAATGAGTCGAGATCTCTAACTGGAGTAGTTCTCAGAGAGGATCCGCCGTGAAGAGAGTTCGGCAGTCTAATGAGTCTGTGAATATCCGCAGTAACGGGTTCATCCAGATTTACACTTGACTTGGAAATTGCAACTTTCGTTAATCTCAGAAGTGCCTCCTCGACAAGTTTTCCTTTCGGAATTCCCTTTCCCTGAAATACTGCTTTTATCACCTCATCTTTCTTCAACGTCTCCACAACTTTTCTTGCTCTCTTTCCTCGGGGTAAATTCTTCAGAATTTCTTCCTCATCGATCTCCTTCAAAATTTCCCCAAGGGTTCTTCTCACTCTTCTGATCCATGGAGTTTCGAAATTTCCTTTCAAAATCATCTCGGGTTTCAGACCTATTGCCTTCATATAGGAGACTATTTCTCGCCTCTCAGCACTTCCGAGAGAGAGAATTGCCTTGTCACTCACGTGAAGATGGTATCCCTTACTCCCGGAAAAAACCACAAGCATGTGCTTTTTCGATAGTCCAAAGTCCTCTTGAAGAATTTCCTGAAGTTTAATAATCTCCTCTTTCATCTCCTGAAGTGCTTCTCTGTAACTTTTCTCAGTAGATTTTTCAGCATCGAGATCAAAAATCAGGGTTGCTCCCTCCCATCCCTTAGACTTCATGTTCGGTGCATCTGGAGTTCTGTAAAGAGCGACAGAATAAAAAGCGTGTGCAGGAACTTTTTCGACGAGATACTCCTTTAGTTCCTTCTCATCTCTCATTCTCACATGTCTCTGCATTACAACATCCGGAAGAGGATCGAAGAATATGAAACCCCACTCTCTGCTCTCTCCTCTCTCCGGAAAGAGAACTCTATTCCTCTCATAATACTCTCGAAATTTGATTTTCAGATATTTTTTCGTTTTTTCATTCATCACTCTAAGAATGTGACGATTTCCTCCAAACTCTTCTTTATTGGCATTTTTGGTACTTTAACAGGTTTTCCAATCGGAATTAAGGCGATGATATCCCAATCAGCCTTGATTCTGAGAATTCTCTCCAGTTCTTCCCTCGCAATTAAAGGCATCGTCATCCAGCAAGCCCCGTATCCGAGAGCATGAGCTGCAAGAAGAAGATTTTGAATAGCTGCTCCAACACTCTGAATGTAGGGGAATCCCCTCTTTTTATTCGCTTCAAACTCCGAAAATCCAGAATTCATGTAATGCTGGAGAATTCTATCTCTGTAGCTGAAACAATCTGTGAGAACGACGACTACCACAGGAGCATTTTTAAAGAATATTGAAAAAGGCTTCAAAAATTCCAGCCTTCTTTTCAAATCCTCATCCTTTGTCTCAGCTCTGATCTTCTCGATGCTATCCTCAACAACTTTTGCCATTTCCTCGAGAGTTTCCTTCTTTTTTACAACGAGAAAATGCCAAGGCTGAACGTTATGGCCACTTGGGGCCATTCTCGCTGCATTGATGATCTTGAGGATGTCCTCCTTTGGAATGTCTTCATCAGAGAACTCTCTAACACTTCTTCTCGTCTGAATGCATTCCAGCACATCCATGTCTCAGAAATTGTGCTGAAAGTTAAAAACTCTATCGGAGCTCCTCAACCTTCATCATGGGATATTTCTTCTCCTCATCCCACCGAAGAGATGCTATCACGAGAGCTTCGCCAACCTTCACCTTGACCTCAACTTCAATCATATCCCCAGTAAGCTCTGCATATCCGAAAAGATTTTCCCTCTCTCTTATTTTTTCTCTATTCAATCTCACCGAAATGCTTTCAACAAATGGCTGAAGAGAGATGCTTCTCTCGATAGCCTTCTCCAGAATTTCAGCACTTTCCAAACTCACGGGAGTTCCAACGAATTGGTGATAGAGAGCTCCAAGCTTTATTCCTGCCTCAAAAAGAGCTATTTCGCGATCTTTCAATCAAACACCTCCAAAAAGGCGAGAGGATGTAAATGAAGATCAGAAATAGAGAGATTAACGAAAAGATCTTAGAGAAGTTTTCTGCGGATATAAGAGTTGTAAGAATGATTGAGAGTAGGAGGATGAGAAAAATGAAGAGAGCTCTAAGATCTCTCACCTTGAGATACTTGAGATCACTTATCATAAGAGCTGAGAGAATAATCATGAGAAGCAGAATGAGGTTAATTGGAAGATTTGAAAGGAAAAGGAGAACCACTGTTATTCCTGAAGCAGTAATTGGAAGACCAGAGAAGTTCTCCTTGCTTGAAATCGTGAATCTCGCAAGTCTCAGTGCACCGCAGATGACGAAAGCAGATGAGATGGCAATAGAAAGATCTGAAGAACTGAGTTTATAAACAAGAAGAGCAGGAGCGACTCCAAAAGAGATGAGATCGAAAAATGAGTCGAGAATCTTACCGAAAGAGCTGAATTCTATGTTTCTTGCTACTGTGCCGTCAATTCCGTCAAGAATAGATGCAAAGAGGATGGCTATTGCCGAGAGCTTCAGATAACCTTCGAGGATCATCAAACAGGAGGCATAACCAAGAGCTCCGTTAGCAATAGAGATGAGATCAGGAAGCCTTATTGTCTCAAGAACTTTTTTCATTTAATGGCACCGCCACAACTGTCTCTCCAGCTTTAACTTTATCTCCTTCCCTCACATATATCTTAGTGCCCTCTGGAAAAATTACATCAACTCTTGAACCGAAGCATATGTATCCTATCCTTTCACCTCTCCGAACTCGATCTCCTTTTTTCACTTTGCAAACGATTCTCCTCGCGAAGAATCCTACGATTTGTGTGAGAATAAGATTTCCGTATTTCGTCTCCATGACTATGACATTTCTCTCGTTTTTGTCTGAGTTTTTTAAAAAAGCGGGAAAATGCGAGCCCTTCGATTTCTCTACAGATTTAATAACTCCATCATATGGAGAGCGATTCACGTGAACGTCCCTTAGCCCCATGAAAATCGAAATTCTCCTTTCGTCAACCTTCGTTACCCTCCCATCCGCTGGGGCGAGATAACCCTCTCCTTCTGGTGTCCTTTCTGGATCTCTGAAAAAGTAAGAGATGAAGATGATTGTAGAGAGAATGAGTAAAGAAATAAGAGGTTTCTTCTCGATGAGAGAGACGAAGAGTGTCAAAGAAAGAGCGAAAATCCAAGGAAGAGCTTCTCTGAGGATCATATTTCTTCTCTCACTCTCCTGAAGATTTTATCCATCATCTCAAGGACATCTGGAAGCAGTTTCAGAACTGCATAAGCGATGAGAATGAGTGCCAGTGTTGATCCGAGCTTTGCGATGATGTGATGTGCGAAATAAAAGCTGTTCTCACCAAACCAAGAATGACCGTAAGCCAAAATGATGAAGATGTTTCTCAGTAAGTTCAAAAAATAAATCACTGGAACAGAGACGAGAAAGGCAAGAATTCTCTTCGATATTCTCTCCTTTGAAGCAAAAGATATTCCGGCGAAGAGAGCCATACTCTCTATTCCCGTACATGCAAAGATTAACTCCACTGGCTTCCCTGGAACTCCAACAAGGTTCCAATCAAATCTGGTGACCTCGGGAAAACCCATAACGTAACTGAGATAGAGAATGCCCTCGGCAAGATTGTTTATCAGAGCATGATGGATGGGGTCAACAAAGAGAGACAAGAAATAAATCGTCGAAGCTATTGCAGATACCTTCGTGAAGAGCGTAATAGATTCATCAACCTCTTTAAAGGAGAGTTTAGCCATGAGAAGACAGAGAAGTCCTGCTGAGATGACGATGAGTGTGTTATAGTAGTCCTGAATAGAGTAATAATAAGGAGCTTCAAGAAACCAGTAGAGAGAGAAAGTGACCCATGCAGTCGTAAATAGAATTCTTCTGCGCTCAAGAATTGATGCCAGAATAAGGAGAGGTAATGAGATGACTAGAACGTTCATTTCTTTTCCCACTTGTAAAGATCAACAATTTCAGCGAGTGTTTTTCCTCTCCTTATCTCCTCTCTGACTCTCTCCTCGTGTCTCTTTATTTCCAGAGCTCTCTTTGCAATTTCATAAGCTCTTTCTTTCGGAACAACAACGACTCCAGAATCGTCCCCGATGATCCAATCACCCGGTCTAACCGTTTGACCCCCGCACTTAATCTCGACATTTATCTCTCCGAACCCTTTTGGCTCTCCTGCATTGGGAACGACTGCCTTTGCGAAAACAGGAAATCTCATCTTCTTTATCTCATCTGCATCTCTTACTGCCCCATCTATCACAACTCCACTGATTCCTTTGTTCTTGCACGAAAGAGTTGCAAGTTCACCCCATGGAGAGACGTCTGTGGCTCCGTGATTGTATATCACTATCACATCTCCTTTCTGAGCAATATCTATGGCTTCAACGGGCTTAGCCCAGTCTCCCGCGGAAGTGTGAACAGTGATTGCCTTTCCAACCATCTTCACACCTTCATTAATTGGATAAACTCCGCTCATAGCCCCTCTACGGTACATCGCATCTGAGATGTTCGGAGTCGAGACTTTCATGAAGATTTCTCTTATCTCATCCTCTATATCCTTCCTTTTCTCAGAGACCTCTCTCTTCACTTCCATTGCTTTTTTCATTCTCTTAGTTGCTTCAGTCACATCAGGAGATTTTATAATGGCACTCCCCACTATCACTATTTCCGCACCCATCTCAACGACACTCCCAACAGTGGTCTCATCCAATCCACCTGCAACAGCAACTGGAATATTCACAGAGCGGATGACTTCTGAGAGAAAATCCATGGGTTTAAGTCCCCTCATCTGCTGATCTATTCCAACATGCACGTTAATGTAATGGACGCCGAGTCTCTCAAGCTCCTTGGCTCTCTCCGCAGGATTCTCACATGTCATCAGATCTGCCATAATATCCACCCCGTAGAGCTCTGCTCCTCGCAAAGCGTCCTCAATTGTTGCATCATCAGCACTTCCAAGAATGTTCACAATGTTCGCTCCTGCTTTAGCCGCCATTTCAACTTCAAGAGCGCCGGTATCAGAGGTTTTCATATCTGCAACGATTGGGATCTTCGGAAACTTCTCTCTGAGAGTTCTAATTGCATCCATTCCCTCGCTTTTTATCAGTGGAGTTCCTGCCTCTATTATGTCAACCCCTCCAGCAACTGCCTCCTCTGCTATTTTAACGGCTCTATCAAGCTCAATTAAATCGAGCGCGACCTGAAGTCTAGCCATTACGCAACCTCCATTTCCTAAGGCTGGATACTCTTACAATACATTAACTTTTTCTCAAAAGTGAAAAAATTTAATAATTGGTTTAATGTGAAGAGTAGGATACACCTATAAAGGAGAAGTGCTTATGCATCCGCTTGCATCTCTAATTCTCTCCCTTACCATTTTGGCTTTCCTTATGAAGAGGATGTCTTACGGATATGCCTTAATCGTCTCAACTTCAATTTTCATTGCAACCTTCTCAATCCTCGAAATTCCGCTGATTTTTTTAAAGACGGTAACATCTTGGGAGACAATTGAATTGGCTCTCATGATTATCTTCGTGAACGTTCTGGCTCACGTGATGAAAGGTCTAGGAGAAATAGAAGACTTTGTTGAGGAGATCGTGAAATTCGTCTCGCCGAAGAGGACTCTCATTATTCTTCCAGCATTTCTCGGTCTTCTTCCGATCCCTGGCGGTGCAGTTATGTCTGCCCCTCTGATAGAAAGCTCTGCAAAGAATCTCAAGCTCAAGAAACATGTGCTCGCATTCTCGAATATCTGGTTCCGCCACATTGTCATGCCAATATATCCTCTTACTCCAAGCATCATAGTCATAGCAAATATCACCGGAATGAACATCTACAATTTCATAGCACATATGATTCCCTTCTTCGTTATAATGACCCTCATAGGTTATTTCTTCCTCAGAGGTGTTTCAGGCGAGTTTTCCAGATCTGGTGGAGATATTAAGAAAATTTTGAGAAGCATTCTTCCTATAATACTTCCCGTTATCGCAAACGCTGTTGGAGTCCCACTCCTTCTTTCAATTCTTCTCGGAGTTCTCACAGCTTTTCTTATCAAACCTGTGAATATGGAGAGGGCTATGAAACTTGTGAAGAATGGGATGAGCCCGAGCTTGTTCTTTGCGATAGTTGGAATTATGTATTTTAAATATGCTATCGACAACTCTACACTCATACCCTTTATCGAGGAGATTGTCGAATCTGCAGGAATTCCACTCTGGGTTCTCTCCATGATCGTCTCTGCACTCATCGGAGTTCTTTTCGGTGCTATGATGGCAGGAGTTGCAATCTCAGTCTCACTTCTCTATCCTTTTATTGATACGAACATGATGTATCTGAGCCTTATTTTCGTTTCCTCCCTCCTCACGTACATTCTTTCTCCGATGCATCTCTGCAACATTCTGACCTTCGAGTATTTCAGGAATGACATAGGAAAATTCTACAAATACATGATTCCCACGAGTGCAATAACCCTCCTGATCTCAATTCCGTTAGTTCTGATTTACGGAAAGATAGGATGGGTGTGAAAGGAGTTTAAGGAAGATTATTTCAGAGAAAACTTAAAAAGAACTCCTGATTAAGTAAACTCTCAGAATCAATCGAAGGACGAGATCTAAGAAAAGTTGAAGAGATCGAGAAGAACTTTAAACCCTCGTAAACCTTCTTTTTCTCTTCTCGAAGGAGATTTATCATGAATTTATATTCATATTTTTCTATGTTCCTCCTGAGCTTGTTGAGATCGATTATCTTTTTTACAGAATCCAAAAAAGGGTGAACAAAAATGAGCTTTGATGCTTATCCTCTTTCAGAATAGTACTCCTTCACATCTTCAGGAGCTGATAATGACAAAGGATGAAAAGTTCCGTATCTGTTACAGAGGATGGGAACATCACTCCTTAAGTGTTTACTTCTTTTTTTAAGCAATTTTCTTGTATGCACTGCTGTTGTGAAGCATCTACCACTGTCGGTAATAGTTTGATATTTTTCTCAGTAAGAAAAGTGTGCACATGCTCCTTTTAAAGATACGTCAAACCCAGTATCCTTGCCCATTTAATACATTCCTCAAAAGCTTAGAAGGCATTCTTTCTCCTTACTCAATCTTTCAAGCTCTTTTCGTCTCTTTTCTTCCTCTAGCCTATGTCTTACAGCGATTTAACTCTTATCACTTTTTCATTGAGTTCATCAGCGTGTATCAATCCTAGAAGCCGACTTTGAATATGGGGATCCTCTGAGAGCGATAGTCCAACGTTTCTTTTATAAGAAAACTTGATTGTAGGATAGAATGTCTTCTTCTAAAAACACTAAGATCTGCGTAATATCTCTCATGTTCTTTTACATAACCTATTAATTCCTCGACAAATTGATCTTCTAGTATTTCGAGAATCTTCTTAAATCTCTCTAAGATCTATTTTTTCATCTAACTATTGCTTCCTGTTCTTTTATCTCCTCATTTATTCCCTTATAATTTTCCCTCAAATTCTTCAACTTCTTTAATTTCTCTTTCCACTTTTCCCTCCAACTCTTAAATAAGGGTACTATAACGCAGCTCTCTACCCAAAACATACACCCATTTTGCTTACACTCTTCTTTGAGTCTCGGGTAGGAAAGAGTTCATGCGCGTGACTTACTGTAACCAAGTCTTTTGAACTATCTAAAATCTTCTCATCCCCCACTCTTTTTAAGTCATCCGATAAACCCAAGACCATGCATAACCAAAGCGATAAAAGCGTGGACATCTCTCGCTTTATGGATCCTTGTTGCAAGATCCTAGACCAGAGCATCTCGAAGAAATCAATGAGATGTTGACAGAGAGGAGATCTTACGGCGGATCATAGCGAAATTACCTGAGCTAAAGCTCAACAAGAACAACATCTATTCGCAGTAAAAAGACATTTTAACTAACGCGAGCTCCCTTCTGCTCCTTTTTGGAAAGAGGATTTTTCAGCTTCCATCGTTTAAAGTTAAATTAGAAATCCATTCACAGAAAACTATGGAAATTGAGATTGATATTCTTAAATCCTATGCGGGGGAGGGGATTTGAACCCCCGGACCCCTACGGGACAGCGCCCTCAACGCTGCGCCTTTGTCCAGCTCGGCAACCCCCGCAAAGGTATTTTTATTCATCTACCCCCCTCCTTATATTACTTTCGTTGATGGGATGGTGCGATAATACTTAATTTTTTAATAAATCGTAAAATCAGAAATTTTTAACAAAATTATACAAATTTTACGCATTTTTGTTTTTATTTTCTCGCTTAACACAAATTCTTTTCAGTAATTTATCAAAAAAGTATAAATATAACAATTGTTCTTAGTATGAAATTGTGATGCTTGTAACACATATTTCGGTTGTAGGACATAACAAAGAGAAGATCATTGACAGCATAAAGCGCTATCCGGTTAGCAGAGTTGTTCTTTTAACCGAGAAAGATGAAGAGAGTGTTAAAGATGTTGCAAAAGAAATAGAGAAAGAGATCAGAGGATTCGTGGAAACAGAAATAGTGGAAGTTGAAAAAGAGAACATAATAGAGAGCACTCTGAAGATCATACAGTTAATAAATGAAGAGAAGGAGAGAGGACGAGATATCAAGCTGAACATAGCAGATTCCATAGATAATCTCGGAGTCGCATGCTATCTCGCAGCACTTATAACTGGAGTTGAAATATATTCTGGAATTTCTAAGGTTGAAGAAGGGAGAATTGTTGGTGTCTCAGAAGTTTACAACATTCCACTTCTCCCGATTAAGGATGTAGGCGAAGAGAGAGTTAAAATTCTGAAGATTCTGTATGAATCAGAAATAAACTCGATGGACGAGATTATTTACAAGCTGAACCCTGATGTCAAAGAAAAGGAGCTACTTGGAGAGAGAGCGAGAATTTCTTACCACATAAAGATGCTAAGAACGGATGGATTTGTAGAGAGTCAAAGAGTTGGTAAAAACGTGAGACTGAAGATTACAAAGCTCGGTGAGATCTATTTAAAAGGAAAAAGACTTATCTAAAAGTATTCCTCGAAATTCAAAAAAGGAATTAAAGCCATTAAAATGGAAATTTCTGTTAGTTTAGTTCTATCCATCATACCCTTGGAGAGATAACCTATTGCACCCATTTTCTCTCCAATCGAAGGTATTCCTGTGAACTTTTCCATAACTTCTCCAACCTCTCTTCCCTTGAGAGTTTCTTTCACCACACTAAGCGGATATTCAAATCCCGGGCCCGCTCCTAGAGAGATTCTCTTCCCATCGTAAATTGCTGTAATCTGAATGTCAAAATATCCGCTGAGAGAGTTCGGAACAGGAATCAATCCTGCCTCTATACCAACAGAAAATCTGCAATCCTTGGAAAATGATCTTTTAGCTCTGTTTACAGCTCCCCTGATTGTCTGTTCAAAACCATAGGGTTGAGGAGGGACGCCAGAAGAGACTTCGACTCCTCTAACCTGCACCTCTCCAAAGACTTTTCGAAAGACTTCCTTCACAGCTCTGATCTTGACAGGATTGAGAGTTCCCACAGCTATGATCATATTATGATCTCTCTTCTCCCGTCATATCCAACTAGAATCTGAGCGAAGTCAACATCGTAACTGCTCATTCTGATTGTATGATAAGCCTCCTCTGGAACGATAAGATAATACTTTCCATCCTCTCTGACTATCTCAATCTCTATCTCCCCTTTTTCATCTATTATCAGACTTCTCTTGTTCTCTTTGTAAAATGCCCTGTAAACGCTCGGTTTCATCTTTGCTTCCTGAACTTCAATGTCGAACAGCTCAAGTTTTCTCTTCATACTGCGCCCTCATGTAATCAACTTCTCGATTTCATCTTTTTCCAGTGCCATCTTAACTTCTCTCGCAAGTCTTCTTCCACTGCTCATGGGTTCAAGCCATCTCAGATAAGAGTAAGGTGAGCCATTCATAAAGACGTTGGTTCCTCCATCCATCCTTGCACTTATTTCAAAAGCCACAAACTCGAGATTCTCTGTGCACATTGTCTGAATACAGAAAGGACCAATGAGGCCCGGAGGAACAAGCTCCTCTGCAGCTCTTTTCAGAGCGTCTCCCATTGCATAAACTTGTTCAAGAAGAGATTCTCTCGCTGCAACCTGTATGTTTCCCGTAACCACATAACTTGGTTCCATATTTGTTTCGATCTGATCCTTTGCCGGAATCCTAGTCAAACCATCTATATTTGACTCAAATCTCCTGTCCATTCCCATGAGTTCAACTTCATCAAATATTGGAGAGTAGAAATACTGCAAACAGAAGTTCGTACCAGCAATGTATTCTTCTATGTGGGCATTCACAACATCTTCTTCGGAGAGCCATCCCCTTTTTATCATAGCCTCGACCTTCTGATTAAAGCCCTCGGGAGAGTCAGTTATGAAGTATCCTCTTCCTCCTCTCGCTCCAGGAAACTTCACAATCACGGGTCTGTCAATATCTCTTGGATCCATAATTTTCTTCGGCATCCTTATTCCTGCTTTTTCCAGAAGCTGTCTCTCCTTATCTCTCTCCGACTCCCATCTCAATATCCTTCTGTTACCTATCATCGGAACCATGAACTCATTCTCTATCTTATCCAGTCCCACATAAGCAACAAAAGAGCCATGAGGAACAACGAGAGCGTTCCTCTCTCTGAGTAGCTCCTGAATCTCTGGATTGTTCATCTCCGCAAAGTGATCCACGAAGATGATCTCATCCACAACTCTCAGCCTCTGATAGGGGACTTCTCTCCCTTTCACGCAAACCGCAATGCTTTTAAATCCCTCTTCCTGAGCCCCTTTGAGAATATGCAAAGCTGTATGGCTTGCAAGAGTTGCAATTGCAAGATCATCCATATCGTAATCTTCGAGAACCTCCACGATCTGAGACTTCTCTATCATACTTTCACCAAGAGATCATGTGACTCCTTTAAATAAAACCCTTTTCCTTGGAATTGATTGAACGATGACGAATGTTTTAAATTGTTATTCTTCGAATTTACTCAACCTATGGTTGACGTTGCAATTGCGCTTTTAGCATCTTTTGCTCTTATATTCATCCTGATAGCAAGGAAAATAACCCCTGCAATCTGTATTTTTGCGGGTTTAACCCTTCTCGGAGTTCTCTCCTTTCCTCCAGAGACGTTTTTGAAGTATCTTTTAAATTCTTTCACCTCTCGGGAGACTCTCGAAATCCTTATAATCGTTACCTTTGCTCTTGCAATGTCATTCTCGATGGAGCAAACCGGAATGCTCTCTCAGATAACTGAGGTGCTAACCTCCTTGGGAGGTAAATGGACCCTCGTTCTTGCTCCTCTGCTTATAGGGCTCCTTCCAATGCCAGGAGGGGCGATTGTCTCTGCCATGATGGTTGCAGATATCGTGAAAAAGTACAAGGTCTCCTCTGAGTTTGCTACCTTTACAAACTACTGGTTTCGTCATGTTCTTGTCCTCATCTGGCCAGTCTATCCGGTTTTCCTCATAATAGCAGAGGTTCTCGAGTCTCCTTACATTCGCCTCTCTGAAATTATGTTACCGATGGGGTTTTCCGTCTTTCTTTTCGGAATCCTCATAAGCTTAAAAGACATGAGAAAAATAGGAATAAAGAGAGAGAAAATCTCTTTAAGAAATATTTTTGAACTTTTAAAGAACTCCTATCCGATAATAGCCATAATAATCTTCTCTCTGATTTTCAAAATAGAGCTGTGGATAGTGGTACCCCTAACAGCACTCTCAGTTATCCTCCTGAAGAGGATGGAAAAGGAGAAGATTTTAGAAGCGTATCGAAAATCTCTGGATCTTTCCTTCATAATGCTCATCCTCGGAGTTATGGCATACAAAGACATCATAGAGCTCACTGGTGCTGCAGAATCACTGATAGTTCTTTTGGAATCTAAGAGCATACCCATTTGGCTTATAGCACCTACACTATCATTCCTGATAGGATTCTCCTCGGGAGTTGATGTCTCCTACGCTTCAACAGTCTTTCCACTCTTTACACAATTCATAAAGAGTGGCGGAGTTCTCTCTCAGGGTCATCTTATTTTGATGTTCACCTCTGGATTCCTAGGAGTTATGATGTCGCCAATGCATCTTTGCTTGATCATCACACTTAAGTTCTTCAAGGCGGAACTGAGAGATGTTTACCGTTACATCCTTCCCACCTCAGTTCTCAGTCTTCTGATCTCTGCACTTTTCTTCTTGCTTCTCTAACGGCTCAATAGCCTCCTTGCTCTCTCAATATCTGCAGCAGGTCTTATTTGGACTTTTGGAGGATAAGGAGACATCATCTCGTGAGTTCTCTTTAATCCCTCCATAAGATCCTCCGCAAGTCTTCTAGGAAATGCAAATATGATCTCATCATCAGAGGCCAGAGCATAAATCCTCGTTCCATAGCATGGAAAAGCAATGGTATAATCATCTCTGACAAATGAGGATGCTATTGCTTCTCCACACGTCCCAGCTTCTGCCGAAGTTCTAACAGACATTCTTCTTCCATCTCTCCAACTCGCTCCATGCAATAATCTGGTCATCTGAGCTCCATCTGCAAAGATGAGAATTACGTGAGGATCTTTCTCAGCCTTTGAGAGCGGAGAGATGACTGCGCTTCTAAATCTCCCAAACTCAACTCTGGGCATATCTTCGAGAATCCTTTTATAGCCTTCTGCATCTTTTGTTCTCCTTCCTGCGAATCTTTCAGGAAGATTCTTAGGAAGTTCATCAAAGCCGAGGAAATGCTTTGCTATAGAGCAGAAAACAGTCTTTCTATTTGCAACCATGACTTCTCCTTCAATTCTCGCTTTTGTGACCATCTGACATACTGTGAGAGGTTTCTCAACATTTCCTTCGATCTCATCTTCAGAGAATCTCACAGCAACTGGAGAGCTTTTCAATCTGAGAAGCATTATCAAATCTTCTTCATATTTCTTCCAGTTCATAAAAGAAAATTGAATGAAAAAGGAGAAATAAACTTTTACATTTCCTCTGGAGCATCTATGCCTAGCATGTTCAAAGAATTTCTCAGCACAATTTTAGTGCAGAGAACCAAATGCAGACGGGCAGAAGAGAGAGGTTCTTCGGCTTTCAGAACAGGAAGATCTCTGTAGAACTCATTGAACAGATCTGCCACATCTCTGGAATATCCCGCAAGTATATGTGGATTAAAAGTTTCGCAGATTTGATGAACGATCCAAGGAAGTTTCCCAAGAAGTTTTATGAGTTGGACTTCCTGAGGCTCTTTCAGAAGAGAGAGATCAACTTCATCAATCTTCTTCAACTCGGCTTTTCTGAGGATGCTTGAGGCTCTCGCATGAGAGTATTGAATATATGGTGCTCCCTGCTTCTCAAAATCAAGAGCTTCCTCCCAAGAGAAGACCATCGGTTTATCTCTCATAACCCTAATGAGATCATATCTCATCGCTCCAATACCGACCTTCTTCGCGACATCTCTCCTGAACTCCTCAGGAGCATCAGATCTTCTGGAGCTCACCTCCTCATAAGCTCTTTCAATCATCCTTTCCATGACTTCATCAACAGAAATGAAGACTCCTTTTCTCGTACTCATAGAACTTTCTGGAAGTGAGACGAACTCAAATGTAACAACTTTCGGAGTTTTGACTCCTAAAATCTTTAGAATCTTCGAGAGCTGAGAGGATATTAGCTTGTGATCTGCACCAAGAATATCAATGCAGAGATCAGAGTGAGTGCACTTGTATTTATGATAAGCTATATCTCTCGTAATATAGAGAGAGGTTCCATCAGATCTTCTGAGGACGACTTTCTCATCATCAAGCCTCAGTAAGAGTGCTCCGTCCTCTTCAAAGACTTCACATCTATTTTTGAGCTCTTCGAGTATTCTTTCTACCTCTCCATTCCTCACAAATTCGCTTTCCCATATGAAGACATCATGATGAACTTTCATCTTTTCAAGTGTCTCTTTTATTCCTCTAAGAGCTATTTCGACGGCTTTCCTCAACTCTGAGGAGATTTGAGGATCTCCTTCTTCGTATTTCTTCAAAATCTCATTTACTTCTCTTTCAGCCTCTTCATTACCCTCGATCTCAGAATTTGCCCTGACGTAGATCTCTCCTATGGCATGATCCCCTTTAATCTCTTTCACTCCATACTTCCTCATTCCCCAAGTGACGATGGCCATCTGTCGGCCCATATCATTCACATAATAGTGGGTTTCAACTTCATAACCTGCTGTATTGAGAATTCTTCTCAGAGAGTCTCCTATTACCGAATTCCTCGCGTGACCTATATGTAGAGGGCCATTCGGATTAGCTGAAGTGTGCTCTAGAATAACCTTCCCCTTCCTCCCTATGTAACCGTAATACTCATTCTCTTTCTCAATTCTCTTCAGAACTTCCTGAAGATAATCTTCAGAGACAAAAAAATTGAGATAACCGTTTTTCACTTCATATGATGAAATCAGATTTGAAGAAATTTCCATGTTTTCCGATATCTCACTTGCAATTTCCATCGGATTTTTTTTCAATTTCTTTGCAAGCTTGAAGGAGATAGATGATGCTAAATCGCAGTATTTTGACTCTTCAAGGCTTAAAAACATAAAAAGCTCTTCAGAGCTCTTGACATCAATTTCACTACCAATTTCTTCCAGAGCTTTTGAAATTGAGTTCGAAACTTCTTTGACAAACTTCTCAAACATACTCTCAGGACGTCCTATATCTTAATATTCCCGCTATTCCTCCAAAAGCTTTTAAAAGCTGTTCACCTTCCTCAAACTCTGTTGATATGAACTCGACTTTTGTTCCCATCTGCTCTGCTATTTCAGAGAGCTCGTGAACGATGTCCTTCGTCTCCTCAACCTTCATTTCTATACCGCACTTTTCGCACTTCACGCTTCCTACATTCTGCTCATCCGAAATTGTTACTTCTTTCATTTCTCCACAACTCTCGCATTTATATTTCACTCTCATCTTGCGAAGATCCTCTGAGATCAAAAGCACTTCAACTGAACCCATAAGAAGATTTTTTCTAACTTCTTCTTCACCGTAAACCGCAAGTCCATCCTCTTTCACAAGCTCCTTCATGAATCTCCTCATAAGCTCCTTTTCCCTCAGAAGATCGTGATGTTCGAGAGCTTCTGAAGCATTTTCAACAAGTTCATAAAGACCTGTATCGTCGGTGTAGCTCACATCAAAAAGACCCAAAATCTTTTTCTGGAGCTCATGATGCAGATAACCTCCTTTCACAAACTCTTCTTTCGTCGGTGAGGGGCCTCCTATCAGAATTCCCTCAAGATTTTCCTGATCCATTGAAAGAAAGATTTCAGAAGCTGCATCTCCTATCCTCTTGTAGAACTCATGAATTGCAATTTCCCTCAATCTCTCGAATCTCCTCGCTGACTGACCTCCTTGTCTGTGTTTCCCCGGAACGTTCGAAGTCAGATACCTCAAGGCCTCTATATTCTTTCCTCTCAGAATTCCTATTGTAGCTTCTCTGCGATCCAAAACGATGAGCCCATACGTCTTTTTATCTTGAAGCATCTCCTCGAGAGGCTCTAGATAGAAACGGGAGTCGCAATGATACTTGTAAATCGTAATTGGCTCGGGAGGCTCTATGATGTACGTCTCCATTTCACTTTTATCTGCGCCAACCGCAACGGCTCCGCAGAAAATTACCATTCCATTCTCAGGAGGCTTTGAGAAGTATTTGAGTCTCGAGAGAATTGATTCTATTGCACTTTGGACGTTTGTTCTTGTGGACTTCGATTTGATGTTCGCAGCCTGTCCGTATTCATCTCTCAGCTGAGCAACAACCTCGTGAATCTGCTTATCTGGAGGAATGTAAAGTGAGATTAACTCGGTTCCTCTTCCGCTCTTTTTTCTGAGCTCCTCAAGATATCTCTTGAACTCGTATCTCTTCTGCTGGTCGCTCATGATATCGAGAGTTTAAACAATGATTAGATATATATACTCTGTGGATTGACTAATGGTTTCGGGAGGCGTCTCTCTTGTGTCTGGCAATTCCAGCCAAAATTGTGGAGATAGAAGGGAAGGATGCTGTGGTTGATTACGGAGAGTTGAAGCAGAAGATCCGACTAGATTTGCTTGAAGATGTGAAAATCGGAGATTACGTACTCGTTCACGTCGGATATGCAATTCAGAAGCTAGATGAAGAGGAAGCTAAAGAGACTCTCAGAATTCTTGAAGAACTCGCAAGTTTAGAGGAGTGAGCCTTGCACGAATATAGTGTGGCTTATCAGATATACGAAACTCTGAAGCATGTGATAGAGGAGAGAGGAGATGTCAAAAAGGTGAAGAAGGTTATCCTTGAGATTGGAGAATTAACTCTTATAAATCCCGAACAACTCGAATTCTGCTTCTCTGCGATAACTTCCGAAGATGAGATCATGAAAGATTCTGAACTTGAGATTGAAATGAAGAAAGCTGTTGTTGAATGTGAAAAATGCGGAAAAGTGGAAAATCTTACTCCGGGAATTTTCATTTGTCTAAAATGCGGAAGTCCCCTGAAGATCTCTGGTGGAAGAGATCTCGTGATAAAAAGCGTGGATGTGGAGGTGTAGTTATGAAAATTTCGATGATGCACGGAGCTGGTGGAGAGGCAATGAACGAGCTCCTTAAAGAGCTGATATCGGAGATCTCCTTAAAATCTTCAGAGAAAGTTTACGGACTGGAAGGAATGGACGATGGAGCGGTGATAAATTTAAATGGAGTTCACGTAGTTTTCACAACAGATAGCCACGCAATTCATCCGATTTTCTTTCCTGGTGGAGACATAGGGAAGCTTTCGATCTGCGGAACCGCAAATGATCTCTCTGTAATGGGTGCAAAACCAATGTTCTTCTCGAATTCAATGATCATAGGAGAGGGTTTTGAAGTCGAAGATCTGAAGAAGATAATGAAATCTATGGATGAGGTTTTAAAAGAGCTTGGAGCGCTTCTCGTAACGGGAGATACGAAGGTTGTCGAAAGAGAGTCGCTTAATGGTATAATCATAAACACTTCTGGAATAGGAATTGCAAAAAAACCGATTTATGACTCCGGATTGAAGCCTGGAGATAAGATAATAGTCAGCGGAACCATTGGAGATCACGGACTCTGCATACTGTGTCACAGAGAAGGATTTGAATTTGAAACTCCAATAATCTCAGATATTTCACCAATTTGGGAAGTTGTTGAACGAGCTTTAGAGGTTGGCGGTGTCACCGCGATGAAAGATCCCACAAGAGGGGGATTGGCTGCAGCCCTAAATGAAATGGCTTCAAAAAGTGGAGTGAGAATAGAGATAGAGGAGGAACTTATTCCGATTAAAGAGACGGTTCGCTCTGCTTCTGAGATGCTGGGAGTGGATCCTCTGGAAGTTGCGAATGAGGGTAAAGTTGTTATGGGAGTTGAAAGAGAAAAAGCAGAAGAAATTCTCGAAGCGATAAGAAAGACAAAGTACGGGAAGGATGCGATGATAATAGGAGAGGTCTCAGAAGGTTCAAAAGTCATAATGACGACAAGAGTGGGAGGGAGAAGAATAATAGATATGCCTCTTGGGGATCCAGTTCCAAGAGTTTGCTGATTATCCCACTATCTCAGTCCCTCCGTGATCACCAAAGATCTTCTTCAGATTTTCTGGATTCCTTCCATCTATCACGATCGTCCTTATTTTCGATCTCTCTATGATTTTAGCTGCCAAAGGATCTATAACAGCTCTTGCTCCTGCTTTCATTTCGCTTTTCATCACCACCCTCACGAGATCTTCGGCACTCATCCTCTCTATCTTCTTGGCTGATCTGTCCACTCTTGGATCCGATGTGTAGACTCCATCTACAGAGGTTGCATTGACGAGGAGGTCTGCATTGATGTACTCAGCAGCTATTGCAGCAACAGCATCGGTTGTCTGACCGGGAGCAATTCCTCCCATCACCGCAACTTTCTCCATACTCAGAACTCTCGGAATTTCGGTGTAATCTTTTAGAGGTTCTGGATATGCAATTTCTCCCAAAGAGGATATTAAGAGTCTCGCATTCAATCTGGTGACCTCTATCCCTATAAGGTCACTCATGGTTTCATTAGCTCCAAGTTCTCTCGAAACAGAAATGTAATCTCTGGCTATTTTACCTCCTCCCACTACAACAACAAGCTGATGATCTGTAGATAGTTCTTTCAGAACTTTCGCATATTTTCTGAAATTCTCTGCAGAAAGCTCCGAGAGCAGTATTGAGCCTCCGATGGAGATAACAAGTTTCATGATGAGAAGATGGAGAGATTGGTAAATAGATATTTCGCCGAATTGAGGAGGATCTGTTTGCTTTTGTTGATCTTTTCCACAATATTTTTATACTTAACGCTGTTAATCATGTATCACGCCGTTGACTAAGTGAGGTGAGAATGTGGAGATCATTCTGCTTGGAGCTATCGTTGGCTTTTTGGTTGGGTTAACAGGAATGGGTGGAGGAGCTCTAATGACTCCCCTGCTAATTTTACTTGGATATCCTCCACTCTCTGCGGTGGGAACAGATTTGGTTTATGCTAGCACAGTTAAGGGTGTTGCCAGCTCCCTTCACAAAAGAAGAGGTAACGTTGATCTGGAACTTTTAAAGATTACAGTACCAACCGGAATAACAGGAATACTCGCAGGATATCTCTTGATTAGTTTTTACCACTCCGAAATTTCCGATATTGTTATACTACTCTTGGCTATTGTATTGATGGCTTCAACTTCCTTGATGATCCTTGCCAACTTCTCTAAAAAGTATTTTAAAATTGGATGTTTAATATGCGAAAAATACTGTGAAAAATTTGATGAGAGCAACGGAAAGAAACTAACAATCGGGATTATTGCCTTTACAGTAGGATTTCTCGTGATGCTGACTTCGATTGGTAGTGGTACACTTATGACCTTCTTTCTGATAACTCTGACAAATCTGAGACCGAATAAAATTGTAGGAACCGATCTTGTCAATGGTTTGATCTTCACATTAATAGCTGGAGTTTTGCATGGAGTGAGTGGAAATGTTGAGATAAATACGGCTTTACAACTTATTTTGGGAGGCATTTTCGGAGTTTATATAGGAGTTTCTGCTTCAACTAAATGCTCTCCAAAATTACTTAAAACCTTAGTGATAATCACCATCGGAGTGACATCAATCATTATTGCGTTGAAGGTCTGGTACAGTATGATTTATTAATTAACCAAATTCAAAGTGATGTATATGAATCTGGAAAGATATGCACCAAATAATCTCAAAAGACCTTCAAAAGGAATGATTAATGTACACCCTATTCAGAGAGGGGGTATTTTAACTGAAGAGGCGAGAAAAATTTTAGAAGAGTGGTCTGATGGCTATTCTGTTTGCGATCTATGCTTTGAGGGAAGAGTGGATCTTATAAAGACTCCACCCATTGCGGAGTTCAAAAAAGATGTCGCTGAATTTCTGAATATGGATGATGTCCGTTTTACTGCAGGAGCTAGGCATGCAAAGTTTGTTATAATGAGTGGTATTAAGAATGGAAGTGTTGTTCTTGACTCGCTCGCTCATTACACCTCTTACATAGCTGCTGAATTAAACGAATTGAAAGTTTATGAAGTTCCGAACTCTGGATATCCTGAATTCAAAATTGAACCAGAAAAATACGCTGAGACTTTCGAAAAAGTCAAAGAAGAGACTGGATCCTACCCATCGTTAGCTTTATTGACCCATGTGGATTACAGATATGGGAATGTCACAGACGCAAAAGAAATAGGTAAAATCTGCAGAGATTATAACATCCCACTAATTCTAAACACTGCATACAGTTCTGGAATAATGGAGATAGATGGGAGAAAATTGTACGCAGATTTCATTGTGGGAAGTGGCCATAAGAGCTGGGCTGCAACCGCTCCAATAGGAATATTAGCAACCAATTTCGATTACACCGACAAAATTTTTAGAAAGTCGAAACTCAGAGGAGAGTGGAGTGGAAGAGCATTTACAAAAAAGGAGACATCATTTTTTGGATGCTCACCTGTTTATGGATTGCCCATCATGACACTCATGGCCTCTTTTCCAAGAGTCGTTGAAAGAGTCAAAAAGTGGGACGAAGAGATCAAAAAAGCGAGGTATTTTGTTAGAAAAATGGAAGAAATAGAGGGAGTTCAACTGGTTGGAGAGAGACCCAAAAACCATACTCTCATGCATTTTGAGGCTCCTACATTCCATATGATTGCTAAAAAACATAAAAAGAGAGGATATTTCCTCTATCACGAATTAAAGAGAAGAGGGATTGTAGGAGTTCATCCCGGTATGACGAAAAACTTCAAAATAAATACCTATGGACTGACTTGGGAAGAGATCGAGAAGGTTATAAACTCCTTCAAAGAAATTGCAGAAAATTACGGCGTGGAGGTAGAGGATTGAGAGGAGAGGCTTTTCGGAGATATTTCGAAATTCCCTCCAGACCAGTTGCAGTGAAGTTATTAAAAGATGAGCTCGAACCCACAGAAGGTAGCTTCAGATACTGTGAAGCAGTGAGATTAGCTTCCCACGGAGAGAGAATAGTTCTCTCCAGAAAAAATTTGTCCTGTGGTAGTGCAGAAATTGCTCTGGGATTGATTGAACCGCTGTTTGATGATGATGACAATTTTATAAAAAATATAAAAAGTGTAGTGGTGGAACCATACGAAGGCCAGAATTGTGATGTGGTGTTGATAATAGCAACTCCCGAGAAGATTATGAGAATTGGCTCAACATATTACCAAATTTTCAAAAAAGAGCTCTCTGCCAAATTTTCTGGAGAAACTGCAGTCTGCGGTGAAGCAACAAGAGATGTGCTAAAAAGTGAATCACCTAATATAACTTTCTTATGTGAGGGAGCGAGAGAATACGGAAATTACAGAAATGACGAAATAGTGCTAGGTTTTCCTGAAGAAACATTCAAAAAAATGGATGATGCAATTTCCAAAGAGCAAATTAGAGCGCTTTGTGGCTGCCTTATGGATGATTTGCCAAAAAGAGTTATTGAAAAATTTGAGGAATTGGGATTTGAAAAAGCGACTGATCATTTCATAGGGATGTATAACGGAAAAATTGTCAACATTTATGTCATGAGGGGAGATAGAATAAGTAACATAGGTGTGTTCACATCTGTAAAATTCAGAAGTGATGATGAGGCCAAAAAAGTAGTTGAACAATATTCTGGAAACAGTTTTATTTATCAAAGAGAGAACTGGGTAGACATTTATAGAATCGTTGAATTTGAAGATTTGGAAGAGATTGTGGGAGAGAAGAAATTCGAAAAGGAATTGATTAGAAATATTGAGGCTATTATTCAAGAAGCGAGAAAAATAAAGGAGATCGCTTAAAAATGAATTTGTGCTTTTTTATTTTTTAATAAGAGAGTAGAGTGGATCGAAAAATTTTAAAACCGAGTTATCATTATTTATAACTTGGTGATAAAATGAGTGAAAAAATCCTAGCGAAAGTGGGTGAAAAAGACGTAACTTCTGCAATAATAGATGGTTTTTATGGAATGTTAAAGGAATACACAAACTCAGATGTCATAATTGTGGGTGCAGGTCCAAGTGGATTAATGGCAGCCAGAGAGTTGGCGAAAGCAGAAAAGAAAGTACTCGTGATAGAAAGGAATAACTACCTAGGAGGTGGCTTCTGGATCGGAGGATTCCTAATGAATAAAGTGACTGTTAGAGCGCCAGCTCAGCAGTTACTCGAAGAACTGGGTGTTCCTTACGAAATGTACACGGAAGGTCTTTATGTTGCAGATGGTCCTCACGCATGTTCAAAACTAATCTCAGCTGTTTGTGATGCTGGAGCTAAATTCCTCAATATGACGAGTTTTGACGATGTTGTTATAAGAGATGGAAGGGTTGCAGGTATTGTGGTGAACTGGACTCCAGTTCAGGCTTTGCCGAGACAAATAACCTGTGTTGACCCAATAGCTCTCGAATCAAAACTTGTAATAGATGCAACCGGACACGATGCCTTTGTGGCCAAAAAGCTTGAAGAGAGAGGATTGATAAAAACCCGGGGACACGGCTCAATGTGGGTAGAAGAAAGTGAGGATGCTGTGATAAATCATACGGGCGAGGTTTATCAGGGACTCATAGTTACAGGAATGGCCGTATCCACTGTCTTTGGACTTCCGAGGATGGGACCAACCTTTGGAGGAATGCTCCTAAGTGGAAAAAAGGCTGCAGAAATTGCATTAGAAAAACTCAAAGAGCTTGAATGATGCACATGAAAATATACGTTGAGCGTCCCCTTTGGGATTCTTTTCAATTTTTCAACACTATAAGGAGTTTTTTTAAGTTTGATGTTGAGTTTGAGGAATACAAGTTTAAGGATCCACACTTTCTGGCTTATATAAGGATTAGATCTCCGGATAAAAGGGAATTCTATGATCCTTTTCCGATAGAGATTGAAAATGAGAGGAGAGGTTTAATAAAAGGGGTTATTTATGATGGTGTTGAGTTACTTAAACATTTCTGCTTTAATATTGATGTCTCCAACCCGGCTGTTCTTATTACAGAAAGACTTATAGCGACGTTTGGAGAAGATGGACGATATCATCTGCGAATGATTGTGATGGGTCCTGCAGCAATAATCTCGCTCAAGGGAGTGCTCTATGCTCCAGCAAAGCCTCTTCAATACTATCTGATGCATTCATTTGGATTTGATGATGAAATTGAAGTAAGAGTTGATAAAGTCTTAAAAATGCTCCTTCTTCAGTTCTATGCTTATTTTAAATATAATGAAATTTTTTGCGAAAAGGAAGAGTGCATGCTTCATAATTGCCATACAACCGAAGAGATAAAGAAAGTAACAGGACTATGTGAAAAGCACAGAAAGATGCTCAAAAATGTTGTAAATCTGAGCCCGCTATCATCTAAGAAGAAATAAGATTATAGGATTATTGTTTAATATAGATCTTTTCAGCAATTTCATTTCCAAGTGCAACTGTAGTGTTGCCAACTCGAACGACATAAGACGGGAATCTGTAGAGTACTTCTATTCTTCTTCCGGGTAAGAGTCCCAACGCCATCAGCTTTTGGAGTGTCCTTATATCACTTTGAGCTATATGAATGATTTCCAAAACCTTAGCTTTAGCTCTGGTTAGCGGTATACTATTCTCTAATTTTTCCATAAAGCTGCCCTCCACATGTTTTTTAATGCCTTTAAAGTTTGAGAGTCGGGGGGCATTTCGTAACCACAATTGGGACATCTAACTAAACTACATGATTTTGCGATAGGACATTTCTTACAGGCATTTGATGTCTCAGTAAATTCAAAACCACATAAAGGACACTTCATAAGCTCACCCCTAAGGTTGTCAATAAAAACCCAACCAATGCTCCTATACTAAAGGCGAAGATTATGTTAAAGGCAAATATTGCCATAGCCACCTTAGCCCCCCTCTCCTTCCACATAACAGAGAACTGCCCTATGCACGGAACAAAGAGCGTTAGGACTATTGCAGAAACCAGCAATGGCACCCCATTTAATATCCCTGCCTGAGCTAAGTCATAGAGTCCTGCAGCACCATAATCCCTCCTGAAGAATCCAAAGAGAAGCGCTACAGCGGTTTCCTTTGGAAGGCCTATCCATGTTACTGGATAGCTTATTAAGTTCACAACCATGTCAAATATTCCAGTAATCTTTCCGATCCATATCAAAATACTCGCTATTATGAATATTGGTAGAACTTCCTTGAAATACCACTCCATTCGTGCCCACGTCTTAATGAGAACATTCGAAAATTTTGGAACTCTCAGAGGAGGTATTTCCATAAAGAATTGTGGCCTCTCTCCAGGTATTACTTTTGCAGTCAACCAGCCGATAAATAGGAGAACTAAAACGTCAACCATAAGCCATAAAGCTAAAGCTCTTGGGTTGTTCGCCAATAAAGCAAAGATAACGCCAAGTTGAGCAGAGCATGGAATGGCTAAAGCCAACTGAAAAGTTGCGATAATTCTCTCCCTTTTAGTCTCGAGAGTCCTCGTAACTATGGTTGCCATGGTATCACAACCAAAGCCAAGAACTATCGGAATTACCGCTCTCCCATTAAGACCTATCTTTTTGAAGACCCTATCAACCAACATTGCTAATCTGGGCAGATAGCCGCTGTCCTCAAGTATTGAGAATGCTAAAAAGAACGTTCCGACTATTGGAAGGATTATAGCAACTGCATACCTTATTCCCAATGTAATTATCCCGTACTTATGGACGAAGAGATCTTGAAGAATGGGCCAAGGTATCAGCGCTTTAAAGAGCTGATTCACGTGTGGGTTTATATGCTCCTCAAAAATAGTGCCTTCAATGAAGTCCACTAACGTTTGAGCACCAAAAACTCCCACAAACAGGTAGAATCCATAAAGCACGAGCAGAAATATTGGCAAACCAGTAATGGGATTCATTGTTAGATTACTGAGCTTCTCCCCAAAAGTTTCTTTTTTGACTTTGGTTTTCCTGACAACTTTCTCTGTAATCTCTGAAGCGACTTCGTAGTAGCTTGAGAGTATCAAGTAGTTCAAAGGGATATTATGTTTCAACGAGAGCTTATTGACGATCTCCTTAAGTGACTCATTTTTTGCAAATTGATCTGAGGCTATTAAAGCCAGTATAGCTTCTGTTCTGCTACATCCTAAAAGTGCTATAATTTCATTTATTGCTTTTTCAATTTCCTCCTCTTGACGCACGAGGACTTTAGATTTAGCTTTTTTATAGTTTATTATTGCCCTCTTCAGCTTATCTATATTCTTTCCTTCAATCGCTATAGTATCTATAACTGGTATTCCTAATATTCTTGAAAGCTCTTCTACATTTACAGAAACTCCATATCTCTGGGCCTCATCCATTAAGTTAAGCACTAAAATTACATTCATACCTGCCTCTATTAGCTGAAGAGTCAATGGGAGCATTCTCTCGAGATTTTTAGCATCAACAATGTGAACTACGATATCCGGCTTTTCTTCTAAAAGTATTTTCCTTGAAATTTCTTCCTCTTCAGTTATAGGTGATAAAAGAGAGTACATACCCGGAGTATCTATAACTCCAAATTCTTTGCCTTCTATCATTGTTTTTCCTGTTGAGATATCAACAGTAGTCCCGGGATAATTGGATACAGTAACATATCTTCCAGTTAGTATGTTAAAAATAACACTTTTTCCAACATTTGGGGTGCCTACCAGTACAATTTTCTCCAATTCCCAGACCTCTTCACTTCCGACTCCATGGCAATGATGTGCTCTTCCTATTACTTGTTTTTTCGATGAACCTTTCATGTTGAGGTCACCCTGCACTTTTTAGGCTATGCTAACTTCTATAACACTGTTAAAATATATAAACATTGTGAAAAAATAATAAGAGAAATAGTCACTAGCTAAAAGAATAGGTTGGTGACATATTGATGGAAATTTCATGCATGAGTATTTCGCATAAAAAAGCCTCCATAGAAGTCATCGAAAAAGCATGGCAGAAAAATATTGAGAATCTTTTAGAAGAGTTACTCTCTTATCCAAATATTTCAGAGTGTGCGGCACTTTTCACCTGTAATCGAATAGAGATATATGTCGCTGGATTCGAAACTTTAAAAACACTTCAACAATTTTCCTGTAATTTTTGTATTAAGAAAGATTACATCGAATACTTGAGTGGTGACGAATGTTTACGACATCTCCTGAGAGTCTCGTCAGGACTTGAGTCTATGATAATTGGAGAGGATCAAATTCTAGGTCAAGTAAAGGAGAGTTACCATTTTGCTAAAACTCGAGGCTGGATCGGGGAGTTTTTAGACGTTGTTTTTTCAAAAGCCATTCAAACTGGGAAAAAAGTTAGACGGCTCACGGATATAAATAGGGGTTCAGTTTCCATAGGCTCCGCTGCGGTAGAACTTGCAGAAGATGTCTTAGGAAGTCTTGAAGACAAAAAAGTGCTCATTGTTGGAGCAGGAAAGATGGGAGGTTTAGTTGCGAAAGCAATTAAAAGTAAAAGGGTGTCTACTACTATTTTGATAAGTAGCAGAAAATACAAAAGGGCTGAAGAGCTTGCAAAAGAGATTGGAGGGATTGCTACAAAATTCAGCTCTCTGAAAGAATGTATGGAGGCTTCAGATGTTGTGATCTCTGCAACATCTGCTCCACATTATGTGATCAGGAGGGAAATGATTGAAAAAGTGATGAAGAAAAAGAGAGATCTTCTGATAATAGACATTGCAGTTCCAAGAGATGTAGAAGAATCCGTTAGAGAAATTCGAGGTGTGGAGCTGTATACTATTGATGATCTGAAAAGTGTAAGTGAAAGAAATTTGATGAAAAGAGTGGATAAAATCCCATTAGCTGAGAAAATTATTGAAGATGAGCTAAATAAATTAAAAAACAAAATTGAAGAGATAAAAATTAAAAGAACTATTGCTCTGATGTATACTAGTGCGGAAAAAGTGAAAAAAGAAGAGATAAAAGAACTTTATAATAAACTTTCAAGAAAATACAGTATTGATGAGAGTATTCTTCCTGTTCTGGAAGACTTCATAAACTCCTTCATCAAAAAATATCTAAGAACGCCAACAATCAAACTTAAAACAGCTGTAAGAGATGGAAATGTTGATATCATTAACGCAGTTGAATATCTTTTCAGGGAGTGATGGAGGTTAAAAGATGCATGAGAAACTGGAGAGACTTAAGGAATTTGTAGAAAAATTTGACAGCGTAATTATTGCTTTCAGTGGAGGTGTCGACAGTTCAACGCTTGCCGCAATTTGCTATGAGGTGCTGGGTGATAGAAGTTTGGCGGTAACCGCTATTTCACCAACAGCTCCAAGAAGAGAAATTGAAGAAGCAGTTAAAATTGCAAATGAAATAGGAATTAAGCATGAGTTTATTAAAATAAACGAACTTGAAAACGAATATTTTATTCAAAACAATTCGAATAGATGTTATTACTGCAAGAAAATTTTGCTCTCAACTCTCGTAGAGTACGCAAGAGAAAAAGGTTACTCTGCGGTTTTCGAAGGAACAAATTCAGAAGAACTGAAAGGGCACCGCCCCGGTTACAATGCAGTTAAAGAAATGGACATAGTTTACAGCCCTTTTGCTGAACTGGGAATAACTAAAAGGGAAATACGGGAAATTGCGAAGATTATGGGGTACTCATTCCACAACAAACCATCTTTGGCATGTCTTGCATCCAGAATACCGTTTGGAACTCGAATAGATGAGAGAAAGTTGAAAATGGTTGACAATGCGGAATCGTTTATCATCAAAAAAGTTGGAGTTAGACAAATTCGGGTTAGAAATTTTGACGATATGGCAATCATAGAGGTTGATAAAGACGAGAGAAATAAATTCTTTAATGAGAAAATTATGGATGAGATAGTTGAAGAACTCAAAAAGATTGGTTTTAAACTGGTTCTTCTAGACATGGAGGGTTACAGAACCGGTAAGTTATCTTCACTCCAAACACTTCTTAATAACCACCCTCCATAATTTCTCTCCGATCATTTCAACGCGCAGTACCTCATGTCCTTCGGACTTAACGCTCCTCGGTACATCTTCAACAGCCGGTTCATGATCAAGAATGACTTCCAGAATCTCCCCTGCACCGATTTCCTCTAATTTCAACTTAGTTTTAACGAAGGTAAAAGGACATACTTCCCCTCTTAGATCAAGATAGTGTTTTACAGCTGACATCTCTCCACATACTTCTCTGGAATAATCTCCCTGATCCTTCCACTGCAGATCGGACAATTTTCATTCCTCCTTAGTTTGACGATGTCAAATTCCATGGTAAGCAAATCAACAGTTAGCATTTTGTTTGTAAGAGTTTCTCCGATGTTGAGAATCAGTTTTATGGCCTCAGCAGCCTGTAATGTCCCGAATAACCCAGTGGTCACTCCCAAAACTCCTGCTTCCTGACAACTTGGCACACTTCCCGGAGGAGGGGCATGTCTGAACACACAGCGATAACATGCTGTCTCTTTCGGCACTATACTCATTATCTCTCCATAAAACTTCAGCACTGCAGAATGAACAAATGGCTTTCCCTCTATGACGCATGCATCATTTATGAGAAATCTGGAAACAAAGTTATCCGTGCAATCCAAGATGATGTCGTATTTCTTCACAACATCTCTGACGTTTTCAGCATTTATGTGGAACGGATGCACTTCGACCTCAACATCTGGATTCAGCTTCTCAACAAAAACTCTCGCTGATTCTGCTTTGTTCATCCCCAGATTTCCAGCATGAATGGTCTGTCTTTGCAGATTTGATATCTCCACATTATCTCCATCAGCTATTCCAAGTTTTCCTACGCCAGCCGCTGCTAAGAACTGAATTGCTGGGCTTCCCAGACCACCAGCGCCAATCACAAGTATTTTAGCTTCCAGAAGTTTTTTCTGTCCACCTCCCCCAATTTCTGGCATTATTATCTGTCTTGCATATCTTCGTATCTGTTCCTCGCTGAACTCACTGAACATGCTCAACCCCCGGCTACAGCAGGAATAAATGCCACTTCATCTCCATCTTTTAACTCAGTTTGAAGTCCATTGAGGTATCTTATGTCTTCTCCGTTCACAAATATGTTTATGAAGGGTACCAGCTCACCATCCTTCATCAATCTCTCTCTCAGTGTGCTTCCATATCTTTCGAAAAGAATGTCCAGAAGCTCTCCAACTGTTTTTCCATCTGCTTCCACTTCGATCCTTCTCTCTTTCGTTATTGAGGTAAACGCAGAAGGGAATTTCACACGAATCATGCTACCACCACCTTCTCAAATTCCTCAATTCTAGGTCTTATCTGAATTGTTTCTGGAATATAATTCAATATAACTTCTGGTGTTTTCAATCCATTGCCAGTTAAATAAGCGACTACAACATCATAGCTATCGATGCTCCCATCTTCCACCAATTTTTTCAATGCCGCAATGGTAACGCCACCAGCCAATTCGGTGAAAATACCTTCAGTCTTAGCTAAAAGTTTCACAGCTTCAACTGTTTCCTCATCACTGGGATCTTCTGCAGACCCTCCTGTTTTCTTGATAATTTCCTTCGCAAAAATACCATCTGCGGGATTCCCAATGGCGAGGCTGTGAACAATTGTTTCAAGCTTCTTCACAGGCTCTACATTTCCGCCATACTTAACTGCTTTTGCTATAGGCAGTCCACGTGGTTGAGCACCATTGAGAGTTACTTTATTATCATCGATAAATCCCACTCTTTCCAGATCGGTAAACCCTCTGAAAATAGCACAGAGCAACGCTCCTGAACCCATTGGTACAACAACCTGATCGGGAGTCATCCATCCGAGTCGTTCCACAGTTTCGTATGCGAGAGTCTTGCTACCTTCCACATAATAGGGACGGAGATTTATGTTAACAAAACCCCATTCTGGATTTTCTTCCGCAATTTCTGTTGCCAATCTGTTCGCATCGTCATAAGTTCCCTCAACTTCTATTATCTTTGCACCATGCACAACCGCTTGAATTATTTTATTTTTCTCTATACCTCTCGGAACGAAGATATAAGAAGGAAGTTTCGCCTTTGCAGCATGTGCAGCCAAACTTCCAGCGAGATTGCCCGTTGAAGCGCATCCAACCGCCTTCATACCAAATTCGATTGCTTTAGTTACTGCAACACTGACAACTCTATCTTTAAAAGAGTAAGTTGGATTGGTTGAATCATCCAGAAGATAAAGATTTTTCAATCCAATCTCCTCTCCCAGATTGTCCGCTTTTATAAACCTTGTATATCCTGCTCCAAGATCAACAGGTTTAAGAGTGTCAACGGGAAGAAGATCAGCATATCTCCAGATGCTTTTAGGACCTTTTTCCACTTTTTCTTTACTAGTTCTCTCTGCTATAAATTCCCAGTTGTAGATGACTTCCAATGGTCCAAAACAGTTATCACACGCATAAAGGGGTGCATTTGGGAATTCTCTACCGCAAACTCTACACTTGAGTCCAATCACTCTCATAAATTAACATTGTTTAGCTATAACCATAAATAATTTTCGCTTGAGATAATTATTATTGAAAGTAATTAAAGAGGTCTCAGATAAATATTATTCCCTCCACACCCATCAAAAACTCCCCCAGTCCTGCAATCCGATCGACCCATTTCGGCAACTCTGAGAGCTCATAACCAAAAATTTCCATACTTCCACTGCACGCCAGTATTTCCAGATTTCCGAAAGATTTTCCCAGCTCAACGACTTCATCCAGCTCCTTAATTTTTCCACTTTCCATTCCCTCTCTGAAGATTTCATTTTTCCTTTCGTCACCACAATCCTTCCTTCTCTTTGCTAGAGTATCTAAACACCAGTAAGTGAGGAAAACTGCAACTTTCTTCTCTAAAGCAGAATACATCGAGGCGAGAGTGAGAGCATGATATATTCTGTCAAATTCACCACTATGAACAATTATTCCTATCAAACTCTCACCTCCTCAGGATTATTATGAATCTATCCCCGTCCCGGCAATATCCATAAACTTTGTCTCTGAATTCCGCACCAATGTTCTCAGCGGACTTTTTTGATGCGAGAATCACTTTTATCAGCTCACCTTTCCTGAGTTTATTCAGTGCAGCTTTAGTTTTCAGTGTTGGGATGGGACAAACCTCTCCAGTTAAATCTAGAGTCTGGCTCACCTTAAGTTTCTCAATCTCCTGTAAACTGAGCTTCATCCTCTTCCACCACAAAAGGATTATCGAATTTTGAGATGATTTCCACAACCTCTTTCCTGAGCATTTCATACGGGATGTTTTCACTGTTTTGTATACACCTTCTCACATGTGTCCCGCTGAATTTAATCCCTTCATGGGGGCATATTGATTCGCTTACCACCCCTCCACAAATCTGACAGCAGTGGAAATCTTTGAAGAACAACGGTTTTATTTCAAGATCCTCGTATTCTCTGAATATCTCATGTGCATCATATGGTCTGTAATAGTTGCCTACGCCAGCATGATCTCTTCCGACTATAAAATGTGTGCATCCAAAATTCTGTCTCACTATTGCATGGAGAATTGCCTCTTTCGGCCCTGCATATCGCATTTCCGTTTTCCATATCCCCAGAAAGACCTTATCTTGGTTGTAATAATTTCTTATCAACGTTTTATAAGCTTCCAGTATCACCTCATCTCTGAAATCTCCCTTCTTCTTCCTTCCAATAACTGGATTTATGAAGAGTCCAACATTTCCACCAGTTAGAGCTTCAACTGCAAGTATTGCCGATTTCTGAACGAATTCGTGACCAATATGTGGAGCATTTCTCGTCTGAAAACCAATGATGTAATCCCACTTCTCAAAAATTTTCCGGGTCTTCTCTGGCTTGAAATCGTATTCCTTGAATCTACGATCTACACTCTCGATAAATTTTACTTTCCCGCCAACCAGCTTGTTTTTGAGCGTAAAAATCTTTCTAACTCCCGGATGCTGTAAATCATCTGTTCCGAAGACCCGCTCTGCATATTCCTTCTTATCATAGCTGTAGACCTCTTCCACTTCCATCACAGCAACAGCTGCACCTCTGTGGCAAAGAAGGACTTCTTCTCCTTCTTCAAGCGAATCCTCCACATCCAGTACTATGGGAATTGTCCATGCCAAATCATTTGCCATTCTACCATGATACAGAACACTTTCGAAGTCCTCTTGACACATAAATCCCTCAAGAGGGCTGTAAATACCGTATCCGATATTTTCTGAATCTAAAGCAGCATCTCTCGATATTTCAACTCTTGGGAGCTCTTTTGCCTCTTCTCTGAGATTCTCATCAGCAAGGTTTTTTACCAGTTTTCCTCCATGAGGCTTTATCATCTTCTCACCTCAAATGAATATTCAGCGTCAACTCTGTTACCCCTGAAAACTTGGAAAATAACCCTCTTACCTTCATGATATGATAGCATTTCGTAGCGTTGATCTGCTATATGCGGAGGTAATCGCACCTTCATAGCTTTCGCTGGGCATTCTTTAACACATGCAAAGCAGTGCCAACATTTTTCCGGGTCTTCAATCACTGGGCGCTCTTTAAAGCCAATAACATTGCACGGACAGATCTTTTCACACTTTCCACAGTTTATGCATACATCATAATTTATGAGGATCATACCAAATCTCTCCTGAATACTTTTACCGCTCCATCCACAGTTACAGAATTCAGAAGATATTTCGAGCTGCTCAGCTCAGGATAATCACTTCTCATCTGGAAGGGTGGCATTCTCGTTTCTCTTCTCTCCACCATATGATGGAGCATGACATTTGCCACTTCTAGTTTATCATAAACTTCAAGACACCTCACAGGTTTACCGCTCAAATTTAGTTCTCTTAACTTCTCAATTTCCACTATTGCCTTTTTCACCGATTCCTCGTTGTAGTAGTAAAATCTACTCATTCCTCCAGCGTAACAGTCTAAAATATACTTCATCCTCTCTTCAGCATCTTTAGCGTCATAATCACCCTCGAAACCAATCGCCATCTCATCTGGTTTGAAATCCAGCGAGTTTTTGAGTTTTGCCGCAGTTCTCGCTGCGATAACTCCCTCTGCCAGAGCGCCACCAACATGTTTCAGAGGTACTCCTCCAGCAGCGTCCCCAGCAGCGAGAAGATATGGAATGGTTGTCTTTCTCTCTTCATCGACCCATATACCAGCTATCGTATGACTTCCCGTGATATAAGGCTCACATGTCTGCACTTCCAGAGGCTCTTCTGATGGATTGATCCCTCTTCCTCTCAAGAAAAGCAGAAATATAGGCCATCCGTTCAGATAAAGCTTTATCAGCTTTTCAATCTGCTCTGATGTTAATCCCCTCGTATCTATGTAAACCGGAAATCTACCCTCCATAATTTCTTTCATTGGTCCATAAGCCCTGATGGCAATTGGAGCGGTCTCTCCACCAAACTCAGCGTATTTGCTTTTCATGAACTCTTCACCTTTCGAGTTTTTGAGCGGTGCTTTGAATCCCACGGCGGTAACCCCGATAGGACTATTCACGTCCTTTATCCTTATGGGAATGAAACGAATTTCAAAAGATGTTATCTCCGCACCTGCCCTAATTGCAAGAGCGTAACCACTTCCAGCATTGCAGGGAGGATACCAAGGAACAGTATAAGGTTTATAGAGTCCACTTGCACCACCTGTGGCTATTAATGTAGCCCTAGCTCTAACGAAAAAGACTTCCTGATTTCTCAGATCATACGCATAAATCCCTCTGATCCCATTATCAACTGCAAGCTTCAGAGCATAGGAATGCTCTATTATCTCTGCACTATCTTTCGCGATATCTGCAAGTATAGGTTTTATGCTTTCTCCCACTATTCTCAGTCCGAATCTTCCCTGTCTCTCTTTTTTACCATCTTCTCCGGCTATGAGACCATAATCTTCGAGTATTGAGACAGCATATCGGCTCTGAGCAATCATTGAGTGAGCCAAATCTTTTCTCAACAATCCCATTCCCTGAAATTCCACCCACTGAACGTAATCCTCTGGAGAGTCGCCTTCGTGAAGATAGGAATATATGGCATTTACACCCGGAGCCAAACATCCGCTTCTCTTTACTCCAGCCTTTTCAAGTATTACAACGTCCAACCCTAGCTTTTTGGCCTCGTAAGAAGCGATACATCCCGCTGTTCCTCCTCCAATAATCACCAAATCTGTGTTAATCACTTCCACTTATAATCAACCTCCAATAATTTTCTTCTTTCTTCTTCTCAACTCTGTAACCCTTTTTTTCAAACACAACCGGAATATCTCTAGCGGATGGAGGATTATCTGTTATCACCTCAAGAATAGCGTCACCAACTTCCTTTAAAGCAAGTTCAGTAAAAATCTGTGGAAAGGGACAGACGTTTCCACGGACGTCCAACTCATATCTATTATCATCAAGTTTTTTCAACTTGAGTTCCATCATAATCCCTCCAAGAACTCCTTGAGAGATTTTCCGCTGGATTTATACCTCATGACGATCTCCCTGAACACCTCAACAACTTCATCCGATGTTAGAGACTCTCTGTAGAGTTTCCCCATCTTTAATTTTGCAATGTCTCCTCCAATGTAGAAATCATATCCCTGAATAATTTCACCATCCCTTCTTATCAACTTTCCAGCTAAACCAAAAGGTGCAACATGATGACAGCCACATGCATTGTGACAGCCGGAAACGTAAATGAGGACTTCATTCTCTACTCCAAGCTCTCCTGCAACTTCGAGAAGCCTTCTGAGCATATCCTTGGCATGAACGTCCTTTGTCTTCCCGCAAAAGTTGGATGCGCATCCTATGGAGTTATAGAAGGCATCACCATCATAGATCTTGAAGTGCCTTTCAAGCTCAGATTTAAGAGCATTAAGATCCTCAACATCCACAAAAATCACATTCTGTGTCGTTGTAAGCCTTATTTCCCCACTTCCATACTTTTCAGAGAGCTCCGCAATTTTCTCAAGCTTCTCTGCATCGAGAATGCCACCAATAAGAGGGAGTGTGAGATAGTGGAGTCCATTAATTTGTTTTCCAGAGCTTTTATGTGCCGAAAATTTTAACGGTGGTAATCCCTCAAAATCTTCGAGCTCTCCAATTTTGTCTTCAACTGTCTCTCTTATCTTCTCAACTCCCCAACTAGCCACAAGATGCTTAAATCTCGCCTTAGCTTTGCTCTCTCTGCTGGAATAATCTCGATGAATCTCGACAACAGCTTTCACGAACTCAAATACTCTTTCTTCGGGAACAAAAACTGGCATGTGCTTTCCGAGTGATGGTCCAGGGTAGGTTGCTCCAATACCACCGCCTATAAGAGGTGTGAATCCTCTCTCGCCATCTCTTTCTACCCCTATCATCCCCAGATCGTTTATTCCAGCTCTCACACAGTCAGTTCCACATGCTGTAAACGCAATTTTGAACTTTTTTGGCAGATCAATGAAATCAGGATTTCCTGAGAAAAATTCGGTCAGTTTGATGGCATGCTCAGCTACATCAAAATCATTTATTTTTCCACTCAGTGGGCAGACCGCAATATTTCTAACATCACCATGGCAGGCACTGCTGAATGCCTGACCACATAGATCAGTTGTGTATCCAAGTCTGTAAAGCTTTTCGAATATTTCCAGAGCTCTATTGCTATCAATCCAGTGAAGCTGTATATCTTGTCTATCAGTAATTTCAGCATATCCTCTCCCATATTCCTTGGATATCTCTGCTATCTCAAATAGTTCTTCAACCTTTATTCTCCCAGCAGGAATTTTGATTCTGAGGAAATGAAGGGATTCCATACCGCTATCTCTGCCGAGAGAGTACCTCCACATAAATTTGCTTATTTCTCCGAGATTGAGAGTTATTTCCTCCAACTCGCTCACCCAACTTCTTCTATAATGATGTGAGATGCTATTGAACTTCACAAATAAAAAGTTAACGAGTGTTAATTCACCTGATAATTTTGCAAGTTGAAAAGGTTGAGAGATAGTAACATTTTTCAATTTTTCAGATGAGAATTTCTCTCGCTAATTGAAGTTGGGATCTCTGAAAAAGATGAAAATAAAAGAGAATTTAACTTGCGAGGAAGTTTGAAGAGGCGAAATTTATGTTTCCAACAGTAAGAATGAGAAGATTGAGGAAAGACAATCTGAGAGGGATTTTGAGAGAGGTTGAAGTTACCAAGGAAGACCTAATTGTCCCTGTTTTTGTGGATGAAAATATTCGAAAACCTGTAGAGATCAACTCAATGCCCTCATATTTCAGAGTTCCTCTTGAACAGGTTACTCAGGAAATTGGTGAGTGCCTCGAGATGGGCCTTAGAGCATTTATTTTATTTGGAATTCCATCTTACAAAGATGAAACTGGCAGTTCCGCATATGATGAGAATGGAGTTATACAAAAAGCAGTTAGAAAAATAAAAAAGGAATATGAAGATGCGATAATAATAACAGATGTCTGTCTCTGCGAGTACACGAGCCATGGTCACTGTGGAGTTGTTGAAGGTGAGAAGATACTCAATGATAAGACACTTGAAATTATAGCGCGTGTAGCCCTAAGTCATGCGGAGGCCGGTGCGGATATTGTCGCTCCATCCTGCATGATGGATGGTATGGTAAAAGCAATAAGGACAATGCTTGACTCCGAGGGTTTTGAGGACGTTCCGATAATGAGTTACTCCGCAAAATATGCATCAAACTTCTATTCTCCATTTAGAGAGGCAGCAGACAGTGGTTTTTCTTTTGGAGATAGAAAGACATATCAAATGGACTTTCACAACAGCGATGAAGCGCTGAGAGAGATAGAATTGGACATAAAAGAAGGAGCAGATATTGTGATGGTTAAACCGGCTTTGGCGTACTTAGATGTCATCAGAAGAGTAAAGGAGAGTTTCAATGTCCCTGTTGCAGCCTATAATGTGAGTGGAGAGTACAGCATGGTGAAAGCAGCTGATAAAATGGGCTGGCTTGATGGAAAGGCAATAACATATGAAATTTTAACCGCCATAAAAAGAGCTGGAGCTGATCTGATAATAACATATCATGCGAAGGAGATGACAGATTTCTTAAAATGAGGTGTGTCAATGAGACTGGAAAATTCTGAGAAATTATACAGAGAGGCACTAACTCTGATGCCAGGTGGAGTAAGCAGTCCGGTAAGAGCGGTAAAGCCATTTCCATTCTACACATCTCGTGCAGAGGGATCTAAAATTTTTGATGTCGATGGAAATGAGTACATCGATTGTTGCCTAGCATATGGACCATTGATCTTAGGACATGCTCATCCAGTAATAAAGGAGGCCATTAAAGATCAGATTGAGAAAGGCTGGCTTTATGGAACTCCTATTGAACTTGAGATAAAATATGCGAAGAAGATAAGAGAGATCTATCCGAGTATGGAAATGGTTAGATTCGTGAACAGTGGTGCAGAAGCCACGATGAGTGCTATAAGAGTTGCAAGAGGATTCACGGGAAGAAGGAAAATAGTCAAAGTGGAAGGTGGATTCCACGGAGCTCACGAATCTGTTCTTATAAAAGCGGGAAGCGGAGCAACTACTCATGGCGTGCCAAATTCCGAAGGAGTTCCTCCAGAGTTCGTGAAGCACACTCTACAGGTGCCCTTTAACGACCCACAGGCTCTTTCCGATCTTCTTGAAAAACACAGAGAGGAGATTGCGGGATTTATATTAGAGCCAGTTATGGGAAATTCAGGATTAATCTTGCCGAGAGATGACTATCTAAAGGAGGTCAGAAAAATTACCGAAGAAAATGATGTGCTGCTAATTTTTGATGAAATTATCACTGGCTTTAGACTGTCGCTCGGAGGTGCTCAGGAGTTCTATGGTGTCAAACCAGACTTAACAACTCTTGGTAAAATAGCGGGAGGTGGATTGCCTTTCGGTGTTTTTGGTGGTAAAAAGAGCATCATGGAAAGTGTTGCCCCATCGGGAAAGGTTTATCAAGCGGGAACTTTTAGCGGAAATCCTTTAACTCTCTCGACGGGATTTTCCACCGTGAGATTCTTGGAGAAGAATAAAAATGATGTTTATGGGTATCTTGAAAGGTTGACCAGAGGTATAGAAGAGACAATAGAAGACTTCATAATAAAAAATAATCTTGAAGTAAATGTAGAAGCGATAGCATCAATGTTTTGTATTTACTTTGGAGACAAACCATCGAATTATCAAGACGCTCTGAGACTTAACGCTCAGCTATTTCTGAGATTCTTCTGGAGATTGCTTGAAAAAGGAGTTTTCTTCCCCCCATCACAGTATGAGACTTGCTTCACATCTTTCAGCCATTCCATCTCAGATGGTGAAAAGGTTGCAGGAGCTGTAATAGAGTGTCTGAGAGAATTATTTTAGGTACTAGAGGCAGTAAGCTGGCTTTGGCCCAAGCAGAAAAAGTAGCAAGCTATTTGAGAGAGGCCGGAAAAGAGATCAGAATCCAGATAATTAAAACTCCAGGCGATGTTATGAAGAATAAACCTCTTTACGAGCTTAAAAGAACGGGCAGTTTTGTAAGGAGAATAGATGAGGCACTTTCTAAAGGGGAGATTGACATAGCTGTCCACAGCATGAAGGATATTCCAACCAAGATGGTAGAAAATGTAGTGATTGCTGCTGTTTTGGAGAGGGAGAGTCCATTCGATGCATTTATCAGTGCCTCGGGAAAGAGAATAGAAGATCTGGATTCGGGATCTGTGATCGGGACATCGAGTTTGAGACGAATTGCACAGATCAGAAGATTCAGAAAGGATTTAAAAATCAGAGACATCCGGGGGGATCTTGAGACAAGACTGAGGAAATTAAGCTCTGGAGAATTTGATGGAATAATAGTAAGTGAGGCAGGATTGATGAGACTTGGAATTGACAAAGAAGTGGATTATCAGCGATTAAGTGCTGAACTTTTTGTTCCTTCGGCAAATCAAGGGATTATTGCCATAACCACAAGAAAGGGGGAGGAGGATCTTGTATCCTTTATGACCCACAGAAAGACGATGCTTGAAGCACTTGTGGAAAGAGAGATACTGAAAGAACTTGGAATAGGTTGTACGATTCCAGCAGGAATTTTTGCTGAATTGAAGAATGAATACATCAGAATAATCTGTGAGATACTGAACGTGGATGGAGCAGAGATACTAACACTTAAAAGGAGGGTGAAAAAAGATTCTGCATTTCAGGATGCTAAGGAAATTGCAAAAGAGATAAAGGAGACCATCGGGAAGAGCTTCAAATAAACAGCGGAGGAATTTCATGCAGGAAAACGAATTTGATGAGGTCGCAGATTCTGAAGAATTCAAAAGGAGAGAATCAAAGTCCGGAATGGTTTATCTTATTGGAGCTGGACCCGGAGACCCCGATCTTGTAACTGTAAAGGCCATGGAATGTCTGAAACGTGCGGATGTGGTGATCTACGATAGGCTGGTTAATCTCCAAATTCTCAGAAATGTATCAGATGACTGCGAACTGATATTCGCGGGGAAGAGCAGAGAAGGACATTTCCTCTCCCAGGAGGAGATAAATCGTATCATGATTGAAAGAGCACGCTCTGGTGATGTAGTGGTCAGATTGAAAGGAGGAGATCCATTCATATTCGGTAGAGGAGGAGAGGAAGCAGAAGCACTCGCTCGAGCAGGCATACCATTTGAGGTGATCCCAGGAGTAACTTCCGCTTATGCTGCCCCCGCATATGCGGGGATACCCCTGACACACAGAGAATTTGCCTCCGTCTTCACAGTTGCAACCGGTTCTGAGGATCCGACAAAGCCAGAATCAGCAGTGAACTGGAAGAGGATTGCAAATCTCGGTGGAACAATCGTTATCATGATGGGTTGGGGCAATCTCTCTCGAATTGTCTCGGAACTCATAACAGCAGGACTAAATCCTTTCACACCTTCAGCGGTGATAATGAATGGAACTCTCCCTTCCCAGAAAACTGTAACTGCATCGCTTAAGGAGTTGCCACAGAAGGTGGAAGAGGAGGGGATTGCTCCACCGATAATAGTGGTTATTGGCGAAGTGGTGAATCTTCGCAAGCATGTTGCCTGGTTCGAGAAAAGACCTCTTTTCGGTAAAAGAGTATTGATAACTCGATCACGTGAGCAGAGTTATGAGCTATCTCGTCTGTTTGAGGATGAGGGAGCGCAACCAATTGAACTACCGGTAATCCGCATTGAACCCTTAGAAGATTTTAGCTCAATTGATGATGCCATATGCTCTCTCGACTCATTTGACTGGATTGTATTCACCAGCGTGAATGGGGTAGAAGAGGTCTTCAAACGAGTGTATGAGCTCGGATTGGACGCGAGAGCTTTTGCGGGTGTGAAAATCGCGGCGATTGGTAGCGCAACTGCGACGTCATTGCTCCAAAAAGGACTGAAGGCGGATTTGATTCCGAAGAATTACACCACTTATGAGCTTGCGGAGGCTCTGAGACAAGAGGGAATAAAAGGTAAGAAGGTTTTGCTCTTCAGATCAGAGTTGATGACAGATGAACTTCTAATGATGCTTCGCAGTGCAGGCGCAGAGGTTCAGTGCCTCAAATGTTACAGAGTTCTTCCAGAGTTAGCTTCAAAAAAGAGAGCTATTTCTCTGCTTTCGCAAAATGCCGTGGATGTAATCTGCTTCACAAGTCCCTCAACTGTGCATTTCCTAATGAAACTCATAGATAATCGCAGAGAATTGTTGAATGGAAAGACAATAGCATGCATAGGACCAGTGACAGCAAAAGCTCTTGAGGAATATGATTTAAAAGCTGATATTGTAGCTGAGATTCATACAATCTCAGGATTGGTGGAAGCTGTGAAAGATTTCTTTGTATCTATGATTCATGAAAATCAATCACAATGATGCTCTCTAAACATTTTTTCACGAGCTCCTCGATATCTATATGCGATTCTATCTCTTCAATAATTTTGATGTCTCCTTTTGTCTCAGGATGCTTCGCTATCATAAAGGAACAGCAGTCCTCGTAAGGTTCAATAGATATCTCATATGTCCCCAATTTCTTAGCCATCTCTATTATTTCCTCTTTATCCATTCCAATCAGCGGAGGTAACACAACGAGACGAGATGTATTGTAGACAGCATTTAAGTTTTCTAAAGTTTGTGATGCAACCTGCGAGATGCTATCTCCAACAACCAATGCTTTAGCATTTTCCTTCTCCGCAATCTCGCTTGCTATTCTGAACATAAATCTTCGATAAATCAACATTCTGTATTTTGAAGGAACTTTCTTAATCAGTTCCATTTGGACATCGCGGAATGGCACAAGATACAGTTTTGAATTTCTCTGATATTCATTAAGCACTCTAACAATCCTCTCCACTTTTCCTTTAACTCCTGAAGAATGTCCCGTGATGTTAAAGAAATGTACAAAAACTACTCTACACCCTCTTTTCATAGCTAGAAAAGATGCAACCGGACTGTCGATCCCACCAGAAATCAAAGCAATGACCTTACCGCTGACGCCGACAGGAAGACCTTTAAGCCCATAAATTTTGTTGTCATAAACGTATGCTTTCTCCTCACATATCTCAATGAATATGGTGTGATCTGGATGTTTCAGGTTTACTTTAAGATTTCGCTTTCTTGAGATCTCCTCCCCAACGATTTTATTAACCTCCTGAGAACTTATCTCAAACTTCTTATTTGCCCTCACACACTCTACTCTGAAACTCTCATTTTGCGAATATTCCTTTGCGAATTCAACCGTCACTCTTTTAATTTCCTCTATATCCAAGGGACAGGACTTGGAAAATGAAAAATGATGTATTCCATGGATTTTCAGTAATTCTTTTCTCAATTCCTCTAAGTTGAGATCCTCTGCAATTTCAACGATTAATCTTCCCGAGATCCTCCTAACCTTTAACCCTCTAAATCTCTTTAAATGCATTTTCACATTATCCAGCAAAACCTTCTCAAAGAATGGTCTATTTTTGCCTTTTATTCCTATTTCTCCGTAATGTATGACCACAGTATCAAACTCCATTACTGTCCCCCATTAACAACATTTTTATACCAAGAATGATTTATTAAATTAACGGTGTTAACCATGAAGAAGATTCTAATAGTAGGGATGCTGGTCTTCTTGGCGTTGAGTGTGGTGAGTGTGGCCTATGAGAGTGAGTGGAGTGGCCATGAAATGATTCCAGTGATGCACGGAATGAATGGAATGATGCAGTATGAACCGATGAAGCACACTGATAATTGGAACGAAGATGAACACGAAGAATACTGTGAGGAGATGATGGAAATATATTGTCATTAAAGAATCTTTTCTTCATTTTTCAAACTTCCTCACCGAGGTGTATATGCCTTCAGTCTGAGAGAATTTGTCACGACGCTGACACTACTTAAAGCCATTGCCGCTCCAGCCCATTCAGGCTGAAAGGCGATTCCAGCAAAGGGATACAGTAACCCTGCTGCCACTGGAATTAAAACTGTATTGTAAATCATTGCCCAGAAGAGATTTTGTTTTATTTTGCTGAGAGTTTTTTCACTCAGCTTAATTGCAGCAACAACATCTCTAAGATCGTTCCTCATAAGAACTATTTCACCGCTCTCAATTGCAATGTCTGTTCCACTTCCGATAGCTATGCCCAAGTCTGCCTGAGCCAAAGCTGGAGCATCGTTTATACCGTCTCCAACAAATGCAACAACTTCTCCACTCTCCTGTAGTCTCTTCACTTCCTCAGCTTTTTCATGAGGTAACACCTCAGCAAGAACAGTGTCGATTCCCAGTTTTCTGGCTATCGCTTCAGCAGTTCTCCTGTTGTCTCCGGTTATCATCGCCACCTTCTTACCCATTCTGTGAAGCTCTTCGATAGCTTCCTTAGCTGACTCCTTAAGAGTGTCTGCTATTCCAACAGCTCCAAGAATCCTGTCATTCAATGCAACGAGAATGGCTGTCTTTGCATCTTCTTCGAGTTTTTGGAGGATTTCCTCCGCTTTACCTTCTACTCTCAAACCATGATCTACCATGAGCTTTCTGCTACCAACCAGTATTCTGTCACCGTTGAGTGATGCAACAACTCCCTTTCCAGCTATAACCTCAAACTTCTCCGGCTCTTCAATCTCTATGTCTTCTGCTTCAGCTTTTCTCACGATAGCTTCCGCCAGAGGATGTTCACTCCTCTTCTCTGCTATAGCTGCTATTCTCAGCACCTCCGACTCCCCACTGTTGAAACCTATCACATCAGTAACCTCTGGCCTACCTTTTGTGAGCGTACCTGTCTTATCAAAGATCACAGTTGTAACCTTTCTGGCAATCTCCAAAGCTTCACCGTTCTTTATCAGTATTCCGAGCTCCGCTCCCTTCCCCATACCTACAGTCAGAGCAGTAGGTGTAGCCAAACCGAAAGCACAAGGACATGCAATAACGAGAACTGCAACAAGAGTTGTGAAAGCAAAGAGAGTAGGAACATCAGCGATGAAATACCAGTAAATGAAAGATGTCACTGCTATCGTCAGAACCACTGGGATGAAGTATGTCACGATTTTATCAGCGAGTCTCTGAATCGGTGGTTTACTTCCCATTGCTTCTTCAACCAGCTTGATTATCTGCGCAAGAAGTGTATCGCTACCAACTCTCGTTGCCTCAATCTTCAGAACGCTATTCTTGTTGATTGTAGCCCCAATCACCTCATCCCCAACCTTTTTGAGGTTTGGAATTGGCTCACCAGTGATCATCGATTCGTCAACGTAGCTCTCGCCTTCAACAACAACTCCGTCAACCGGTATCTTCTCTCCCGGCTTTACTATGACGATGTCTCCAACCCTTACATCTTCCACTGGCACCTCCATCTCCTTGCCATCTCTTACGACAACAGCTGTTTTTGCCTGCAAGCCAATCAGCTTCTTTATTGCTTCACTTGTCCTGCCCTTCGCTATAGCCTCAAGTGTTCTTCCAAGAAGCAGAAAAGCGAGAAGCAGAACTGCAGTCTCATAGAATAGATAATCCTTTGGTAAGAAGCCAAGAGTTGAAAGTACACTCGCAACATATGCCGAGCCAACGCCCATAGAGTACATGACATCCATATTCAGCGTTTTGTGTCTGAGAGCTCTTACAGCTGCTGCAAACATGCCTCTTCCAGAGTAGAACATCGCTGGCGTCGCAAGGAAGAATTGAATCACACTGTTATACAGAATCTCCTCCACTGGTAATCCGATATAATCTCCGTACTGCAGAAAGACTAGCACTATTCCGAGGGCTGCAGCAAGTGAAAGTTTCTTTTTCATTTCTCTTATATGATCTTCCCTTGCTTCCCTCTCTATGGTCTCTTCCTCACCTTCAATTCCAATGAATTTGTATCCTACGTTTTCTATCGCCTGTTTTATGTCCTCCAAACTTGTGATATTCGGATAAAATGTTATCTTAGCGGATTCCGTTGCAAGATTAACGTTAACGCTTTTAACTCCTGAGAGGTTACCAACAGCAGTTTCTATGGTTTTCACACAGGAGGCACAGCTCATGCCCCCGATCTTCACTGTTAGTGATCTCTCCTCCATTTCGACTTTATAACCCGTATTTTCAATCGTCTCTATTATCTTCTTCAAATTCACAATCTCAGGATCGTATTTGATAAAAGCCGTCTCATTGTTCAAGTTGACTGAAACGTATTTCACACCAGATAAATTACTCAAGGCGCCCTCTATAGTTTTTACACACATCACACAGGTCATTCCAGATATCTTCAAAGTTATTTCTTTATCCATTAGCACCACCTCAGTTCGACACTAAATATATGGGAGCGGAGAAAAAATAAAAAGGTAATAAAAGAGGTGCCTTAACAGCACCCCATATGGTGGTGTGAACCACTTTTACTTCCCTTCAAGTATTTCTCTGGGTCTTTTTCAAACATCTCTTTACATCCCTGAGCACAGAAATAGTATGTGGTTCCCTTGTATTCCGTCTTAAACTTCGCTGTTTTCTCATCCACTTCCATTCCACAAACAGGATCTACAGCCATTTACATCACCTCTATTCTATATTTAACTTAACAGTGTTATAAATACTTAATATTTTCTTTTATCCTCTCTGTGCAAAACTGATGAGATTACGTGCTCACTTCTCATCTCCTATTCTTTTGGATTCTTTATGTTTATCAATGAGCGAAAATAATGACAGCTTAGGAATAAATGCTGGAACTTTTCTTTTATATTCCAAGAATTGCCAACCAAATCGTCTTTCCAGTTCTCTTTCCTCTCTCATCGCCAATTTATAATAAGCAAATATAAGGATTGGCCACATGACCACTGTGGTAAGTGCTGGCCATTGAATCAAAAAGCCAATCGTCACTAAAAATATTCCATCGTACTGAGGATGACGAACATAAGAATATACTCCTTCGGTGACCAATCTATTGCCACCGGATTTGTAAATAAGTTTCCAGCCCTTATACATCAAGTATATCCCGAAAAATATCATCCCATTGGTGATTAGATGAAGAACCGTAAAAGCAAAAGGCGAATTGGCAAGTCCCAGAAACACAAGGAGGAGGTGTCCGCTGGGATGAGAGAAAGGATTCAAAACCGGATAACTTTCACCAAACAATGAAGTCAGCAGAAATATTGTGAGGGGAATGCCATACATTTCTGTAAAGAGGGCTACCAGAAACCCAAGAAAGACGCCCATAGAGCGCCATTCAAACTTTTTCCTTGGTCTCAGAAAACTAATGGCGAAAAGAGAGAATAACACTGTATTAACAATTACAGCACCCCACATATTGTAAGCGTACTCTCCCAGATCCTCTCCATGAATGGAATTCTCTCCAGAGAGAGCGATAACAGAAAAGTACACCACTGTCACTATGAATATGAGTGAAACTAGTGATCTTAACCGCTTTACAATCATCATCCTTTAGTTAACAGTGTTAATATTTAACTTTTTTCTAATTTTTCCCTAAAAAATCAGAGCAAATTGTAGAGTGTATCTCTCTGCCTTGGTATCCTTCCAACACTTCTTATCAAGTTTTCGATTTTTTCCTTCGGTAAATATTCACCCGCTTTCCCTCCCGCAGCTCTTGAAATGTTTTCCTCCATCAGAGTTCCTCCAAAATCGTTTGCTCCACAGAAGAGCATCTTGAGTGCATTCTCAACTCCGAGCTTCACCCAAGAGGTCTGAATGTTCTTTATGAGGGGATGGAGAAGGATTCTTGAAATTGCATGAGTAAGAGCGATCTCCTTGAAAGAGAGACCTTTAGAGACCTTCCCAAGCTCATTATTCTCCCTCATAAAAGGAAGAAGAACGAACTCTGTAAAGCCTCTTGTTTCCTTCTGAATTTCCCTTATGATCATAAGATGTCTTATTCTGTGATCCATTTCCTCTACATGCCCAAACATCATTGTGGCTGTGGTGGGAATTCCAAGTTGATGGGCAGTTTTAATGATTTCGACCCACTCTTCAGTTTTAATCTTGTGAGGACATATGATCTCCCGAATCTCATCGACGAGAATTTCCGCAGCTGTTCCCGGCATGCTGTCCAGTCCTGCATCTTTGAGTCTTGAAAGAGTTTCTTCAATTGAAATTCCTGAATTTCTTGAAGCATGAAAAATCTCCATTGGAGAAAAAGCATGAAGATGAAGCTCTGGAAACTCATTTTTTATTGTTTCGAGAATTTTAGCATAATCTTCAACCTCCATCCTCGGATGAAGGCCGCCTTGAATGCATATTTCAGTTACACCTATTTCGACTGCTTCTCTTACCTTCTTGAGAATCTCCTCAATGCTCAAGAAGAAGGGACTGTAAGCATGCTTAAAGGAGCAGAACCTGCAGTTTCCAATGCAAATATTCGTGAAGTTTATGTTCCTGTTGACAACATACGTGACAGTATCACCAATGCTTCTTCTCCTCAAATCATCTGCGAATGATATTATCTCTTCAGCATTCATCTCTCTAAGCTCCGAGACGCTCATCATCTTCGTAACCCTCCTCATCAGCATAGAGCGATATCAAATGAGATATCTCTGCAGAATACCACTTCTTAAGAATGAAGGATGGATAGATGGAGAGTCTTCTTCTCACTGGAATTCCTCTGAGCTGAATTCTGATCTCATCCTCAGAAGGCCAATGGTGCTCTGGATTTATATAATCCACAGTCACAGAAGATATTCCTCCGAGATCATTTGCACCATAAATCACAGCTCTGTAAGGGTTGTGGATATTAGGAGGGACCTGAATTGAAATGTCAGAAGGAAGTATTTTCCTCGCAATCCTTACCACTTTGAAGACCTCCTCATCGCTTGGAGCTTTCCAGTTCTCCATCGGTGTGTTTTTCTTTGGAGAAAACCCCTGAATGATGACTTCTTGAATATGCCTGTATTTGGTATGGAGTTCTGCAATTCTTCTGAGTGATTCGATTCTATCCTTCCAGCACTCTCCTATCCCAATTAAGATGCCAGTAGTAAACGGAATTTTAAGCTTACCTGCATTTTCTATCATTTTCAGCCTCAAAAGAGGATTTTTGCCTGGAGAGTTCTCGTGAGCTTTCAACTCTGCGGTTGTTTCGAGCATGAGTCCCAAGCTAGCGTTGAATCTCTTGAGTTTCCTCATCTCCCGCAATGAGAGGATGCCCATGTTCGTATGGGGTAACATCCCGTATTCTATTGCGAGCTTGTTCATCTCCACAACATAATCGAACATGGAGTCGAAGCCAATTTCTTCGAGAGCTTTTTTAACGCTCTCAAACTCATCAGCTCTCTCTCCGAGAGTGAAAAGAGCTTCTGTTGCGTCTTCTCTGCTCTTCAAAATTCTTTCAACCTCTTCAGGTGTCATGAGGATTGCATCATACTCTTCGGGATTTTTTCTGAACCCGCAATAATGGCATCTATTTCTGCAGATATTTGTGAGCGGTATGAAAACGTTTTTGCAGAAGGTCACATAAGGAGACACAAAGTTGAAGTCTCCTCGACTTCTATAAATTTTTTACTTCACGAAGTAAAAGTGAAGAAAAGAGTTGTTGGAGAGAGAAAAATGACTGATGTATTAATTCCCTACAATCCAATTTCACCGAAATCGAGACTCTCCGAGATTCTCAATGAGGAGGAGCGAGAGGCCCTCTCAAAGCTCATGCTTGAAGACGTTTTGGATATCGTGAGAAGAGTGGGAGAAGAACCTAGAGTAATAACCGAGAGGGGAGAATTAAATGAGATTCTCAGAAAAAACCTCAAAGAAGGAGAGACGCTTATTCTCGCATCTGATGTTCCATTAATAAGAGAGGAGAATCTTAAAGACATTCTCGAAAACCCGAGTGATGTTGTGATAGCACCTGGGAGGAGAGGTGGCACAAACGCACTTTTTTTGAAGAGAGCTTTCGAATTTTCATTTCATTTCGAAGGTGCAAGTTTTGTGAAGCACGTTTTTGAAGCTCTGAGAAGAGACATGAGTATATCAATCTACGACTCCTTCTACGTCTCCTCAGATATAGACTATCCCTCTGATCTCATAGATCTCTGGATTCACGGAAACGGAAAATCTGCGGAATTTCTGAGAGAACTTTTCGTTCTTGATGAAAGAGAGATGAGACTTAAACGTGCTCTGAGATGACTTTCAAAACAACTTCAAATAGTCTCTCGCTGTCCTCCTTCGATTGCATGAAAGTGTTGGTTCTTAAAGAGGGAAATTCCACAGGTGAATCTCTGAGATCGTGAATTACGAAATTCAAAATATCGCCGAGGAATTCAATCATACCCTTTGTAGTTGCTTCAAATCCCAGAGCTTTCATGAACTTTCCAGCTGGTCCACTGAATGGTTTGTCTCCAGAAAATGGACTCACAGCGAGGACAAATTTTCTTTTGAGATTCTTTCTGTAAATCTCAACAATTGGATAAATGCTCGTCACAGGGTTTGAAGGACCTATAACAACTGCATCGCATTCTTCTATCTTATATCGAACCTCTTCTAAAGGCTTTGCATCTTCCAAACCTTCAAATCTGACATTGAGAACTTCTGGTTTTCCCCCTTTAGAGATTAAAAACTCCTGAAAGTGCATCCCCCCTTCAGACGTTGATATGACAGTAGTAACTCTCGAATTGGTCATTGGAAAAATAATCTCAGAGAGTCCGTAGATTCTACAGAGAATTTTCGTTGCTTCACTCAGAGTCCCTCCATTTCTGAGAATTTCCGACCTTATTATGTGAGTACATCTGTCTCTGTCGCCTATTGCCATTAACTCGTGGAAACCGAGAGAATTAAGGAATTCATGAACCAAAAATGTGTCATTCCTTATTCCCCACCACCTTTCCTCATCAATGAGTCCAGCGAGAGTGTATATGACTGTATCGATATCTGGAGAGACATAATTACCAGAGATCCAAAGATCTTCAGCAGTATTCACAACCACTGAGAACTCACAGTTCTTCACACCCCTCAAAAGTTTCGGAGTTCCAGTACCACCGGACAGAAAGACGAGCTTCATGGAGAGACATCATATTTAAAATGTTAGAGAGAATAAAAAATTTTGGCAGAGAGTGAAAACGATGGGAGAGGATGAATGGGCGAAAAAAATTGCAGAAGAACTGGAAATTTCGGAAAGAGAGAAGGAGATCGAAGAAGAGATCAGTAAAGTCTGGGAGGAGGTGATAAAAGAGACCATAAAACATGAGGAAATTTCTGAAGAGATAAAACTTCCTGAAATTCCCAAAAGAGAGGAGATTGAGTTCTACGCTGTTAATCCGCCTCATGCTTATGTGAGAATATCATATGATCAGGAAACGCATGAACGAATATATGAAGTTCTCGAACCCGAGTTGACTGAAGGAGAGAGCATGCTCGTAAGCGAGCTGAAGGAGTTTCTTGTGGAAAGTATTGATGTAGATCTCAGAGAGCTAAAAAAAGGTGGAGCAAAAAACTATCTTCTTGAAAAGATGGAAGAGATGTTTAAAAAATATGGTATAAAGGTGTCAGAGAGGTCTAAAAGTAAAGTGGAATACTACATCCTGAGGGATTTTCTTGGTTTCGGAAAGATAGATCCGATAATGAGAGATGTCTACATTGAGGATGTCTCTTGCGACGGTCCAGAAATTCCAGTTTTTGTATATCACAGGAAGCATGAATCTCTGAAAACCAATGTCATTTTCAAAAGTGAGGAGGAGCTGGATTACTTCGTGATAAGACTTGCGCAGATTTCGGGAAAACACATATCGATTAGCAATCCTCTCATAGATGCGACCCTTCCTGATGGTTCACGAGTGCAGCTTACTTTCGGAAGAGAGGTCACAACAAGAGGAAGTACATTCACAATAAGAAAATTCAGAATTGAGCCTATAACTCCTCCTGAACTCATTGAACTGGGAACTTTCTCAGGAGAGATGATGGCCTACTTCTGGCTGGCTGTGGACGCTGGAAGAAACATAATGTTCGCAGGAGGGACTGCCTCAGGAAAAACAACATCGCTGAATGCAACTGCACTTTTCATTAGACCAGAAATGAAGATCGTTTCAATTGAAGATACGAGGGAGATAAATCTTCCACATCCGAACTGGATCCCCAGTGTCACACGAGAGACTTTTATCGAGGGTGCAACGGGAGAGATAGATATGTACGACCTTCTCAGAGCTGCCTTACGACAGAGACCGGAATACATAATTCTCGGAGAGGTTAGGGGGGAGGAGGCCTATGTTCTATTCCAAGCAATGGCAACAGGACATTCAACCTTCTCAACAATTCATGGCGACTCCGTTGAATCAGTGGTTCACAGACTTGAGAATCCTCCTATAAACATTCCGAGAATCATGATTCAACATCTCGATATAGTTTCAGTTCAAGTACAAGTGAGAGAGAATGACAAGAGAGTTAGAAGATGTAAGACCATTACTGAAGTGGTTGGACTGGATGCCAGAACCGGTGAGCTGATAACGAATGATGTTTTCCTTTGGGATGCGGTGAAAAAAGAATTCAGATACACCGGAAGATCTTTCGTGCTTGAAGAAATAAAAGCTCAGCGTGGCTGGAGTGATGAGGAGCTGAAGGAGGAGCTGAAAAGAAGGTATGAGATTCTGGAATGGATGAGGAGAAAAGGTATAAAGAACTACAGAGACGTCACGAAAGTGATTGTCACTTACTACAGAGCTCCTGAGAAAATTCTAAGGAGGGTTAAGGAAGAGAAATGATAGAAAAGTTCGTTGAAAAATTCATCCAAATTGCCTTCAGAACTTTCGGGAATTGGGTAAGAAGGAACAGAAGTAAATTTGAGTGGATGAGAGATAATCTGATAAGGGCCAGAATTTATGTACCTCTCGAGATTTATGTTTCCTCCGCCCTTCTCTGTTCCACCCTCTCCTTCCTTATAGGAACTTTTTTATCCTTTTTCTTATTCCATTCCAATCTTCTCCTCTCACCACTTGGGGGATTGGTTGTCTCAGCTTTAACTTTCTTGACATTTCACCTGTACCTTCTCGCAAAAATCTCGGGAAGAAAAAGAAGTATAGATGCAATGATGTTTCATGCAGTTAGCTACATGCTCGTACTGGCAAAAGCGGGAGTTTCCCCCCACGATATCTTCGAAAAAATTGCAGAGAACCCTATCTACGGAGAGCTAAGTAAAGAAATGAAATATCTTGTTAGAGAAATGAAAATATTTGGGAGAGATCTCATAACCGCTTTACAAAACCTTTCAGAGACGACGCCTTCTGCTAGGCTTCGAGAGTTTTCAGAAGGAGTTCTTGTCACAGATCTCTCTGGAGGAGAGTTTCTTCAGTATTTAAACACTAAAGCAGAGCAGTATACGGTTGAGAATAGACAAATGCAGAAAGAATACCTCGAATTGTTAAGCCTTCTAGCAGAAGTCTATGTTACAGGATTTGTTGCTGGACCTCTCTTCCTTATAGTCATTCTTGTGGTCATGGGAATGATCTCTGGAGCGAGTCTAACACCTCTTTATCTCATAGGTTATGTCCTCATCCCCTTCCTAAGTACGATCTTCATAGTTATTCTTGATGTCGTTACTCCGGAGGTTTACAAATGAGTTTCAAAGATCCACTTGTCTCCCAGATAGAAGAAGCAAAAAAGCGAATGATGTGGATGAGGGTTCTCAGAGAACCAAGAGAGATGATTAGAAGGAACCCTCTTACTTCCGCAATATTCTCGATCTCTTTTTCCTCAGTTTTCTTCCTTATAGGATTCATGAATTTAAAAAGTGAGGAATTTCTCGATGATCTAGTGATAATTTCAATTCTCATTTCCATCGCTCCAGTTGGCTTTCTCTATGACTGGTATGACAGGAGATGGAGAAAGATGGAGGACAGATTCATAGATTTTATCAGAGATCTCACAGATGTTACAAGAGCGGGAATGACGCTTTCTGAAGCTCTAATCACAGTTGCAAAGAGAGATTACGGAGCACTGAACGATGAACTCAGGAGAATGGGTAATTTGATCTCTTGGGGCATTCCATTCAACGATGTTTTTCAGAGATTTGCGGAAAGAGTGAAGAGTAACCTGATAAAAAGAACTGTTTCACTCATCCTTCAAGCCAACATTTCAGGAGGAAATTTCGAAGATGTGATAACCTCTGCGGCAAGAGATGCAAAAGAGATGAAGCTTTTAGAGGAGGAGAGGAGAGGGAATATGTTTATGTACACGCTTATCGTTTATATCTCGTTTCTTGTCTTCCTCTTCGTCGTTGCGGTTCTCGCCAAGATGTTCATACCTGAGATTGCAAAAGTCTCAGCTAGTGGAACGACTCTCGGGGGTTTCTCCTTTAATGTCTCTTCGAAAGAGATCGAAAAAATTTTCTTTCATTCTTCAATCATTCAAGCATTCTTTTCCGGACTTATAGCAGGGAAAATGGGAGAGGGTAGTGTTTTCTTGGGTATAAAACATTCTGTAATCCTCGTGCTAATCGCATACTCTGTCTTCACGTTTTTTATCTAAGAGTTCAAGAAGTTCCTCAAAGTTTATCTCAACCTGCTCCCCACTCCTCATATCTCTTAAAGTGAGCTTTCTTTTTTGAAGTTCTTTTTCTCCAACTATTAACACAAATTCAGCTCCTATGGAATTCGCATATCTCATCTGGGCTGAGAGAGATCTACCCATCACGTCAATGACCACAGGCCACTTCTCCCTTATTTCCATTGCCAGCCTTATTGCTTCTTTTTTCACACCATCTGTGGAAACAAGAACGAGAGGTTTCGAAATTTCTGCCTTCTTCTCACATATTTCCATAATTCTGTCAAACCCGAGTGCAAAACCTGTAGAAGGAGCATCAATACTTGAGAAGACTCTCGCGAGGTTGTAGGATCCTCCCCCACATATCTGATTCTGAGCTCCAAGCCCTTCAGCATAAATTTCAAAGACGACTCCAGTATAATAATCCAAGCCTCTTGCAATCCCAAGATCCACAGAATAGTTAACTTCATAAATTTCTAGAAGTTCGCAGAGTTCTCTCAGAGTTTCGCTTATCTCAGCTATTTCTCCTGCCTCCTCGTAAGATCCTCTAAAATTAACAAGCTCCAGAAGACCTCCAATTTCATTCTCTTCCATCTTTCCTCTGAGAAATTCTCTTACGGATTCGAGATCTTTTTTATCTATCATCCTAAGAACTTTGTTCTGCTCTTCCTGAGAGAGATGTCCCAATTTTTCTCTGAGGATGGAGAGATCATTTATTCTTAAATCTCCTTGAATTCCAAGAGATTTCAGCATTTCCCAAGCCAGAGCTATGACCTCTGCATTAGCTAGAGCTTTATCGCTTCCTATGAGCTCAACACCAAACTGCCAAAACTCTCGAAATCTTCCTTTTTGTGGTCTTTCATATCTGAAGCAGTTCGCAAAGTAATAAAACCTCAGAGGTCTCGGAGAAGATTTGAGCTCGTTAAGAAAAACTCTCGTCACCGGTGCAGTCATCTCGGGTCTCAAAGTTATGTCTCTTCCACCCTTATCTTTAAATGTGTAAAGCTCTTCGATGATGCTTTCTCCAGATTTCATTGTAAAGAGTTCTAAATGTTCAAAAGTTGGAGTCGAGATCTCGGCATAACCCCACCTCTCGGCAATCTCTCGAAGCTTTTCCTCAATCTTTCTCCTGCTGAACATCTCTTCAGGAAGGAAATCTCTAGTTCCTCTCGGTCGTTGGATCATTTAACCATCTCCCGCCTTCACAAGATATTCTTTTATCATTTTAGGAAAAGAGCTTGCATCCAGAAATCTCAAGCCTATGCGCTGAGCCCATTTCTGAATTCCTAAATCGCTCGCAACCACAGCTGCATCAAGTTCTTTAGCGAGAAGAAGAACATCTATGTCTGGAGCGCTGTCAAGCACTCCATGTCTCGTTGCAGCTCTGTATTTTTCTCTGAACTTTCCTATTATCGGACCTATCACGTTCCTTTCAAGTTCTTCTCTTCTCATCTTACCGAGCTCCCTTGGATCTATAGAGAGGATTGCAGATGAGAGCTCCCAAATTGCATCCTCAGAAATTACCATTCCCTTATTTATTCTTTCCCTCATTGTTTCCACATATTCATAAAAGATTTCCGCAGGTATTTTGACCTCATACCTTGCTGGAGTCTTCTTCACGAGCCAAGTATCTATCTTGGTTATAATCTCATCTCCACATTCATATCTCTTTGCAAAGCTTTTAGCTTCGTTGTAAACGGTAGGATACGGTATATAACAGCTTATCCCGAGCTTCAATCTTGCTTCTGCAATGAGCTCTAAAATTGCAAGCATACCTTCACAAAGATTTTTGAATCCCTCACTCTCCCTCATGTGAACATCAGTGAGGGCAGTTGTATCGAGAACAAATCTCTGTCTAAGCATCTGAAACACCTTATTTAGATATTGTTAAATAATCCTCTTTGACTAAAATCTTTCTGATGTTTCGGAGTATTCTCTTCGTGTGCATCGGAAATCTATGCAGAAGCCCAACCGCAGAAGCGATATTCAAAAGCATGTGTGAAAAAAGAGGAATCAATTTAAGGGTCTCTTCTGCAGGCACGAATGCATGCTCTTCGCTCAGAGTTCCAGAAGAGGCGATTGAGGCTGCGAGAATTTATGGAGGAGATATCTCAAATCACACCCCAAGACAGCTTGATGAGGAGATTGCCTCGAGATATGAAGCAATCATCGCTATGAGTGGAGACATAGCAAAGAAAGTTGAGGAGATTGTGAATCACGATGTTATCATAACTCTCGGAGATTTTGCCAGAATGGGAGATTGGGACATTCCAGATCCATGGAAAAAAAGTTTCGAGGATCACCTCAGAAGTGCAAGGATGATCAATATAGCACTCGAGAAAGCTCTCCAGAGATACTACTTATAGAATTCGAGGAATCTCTCTGAGCTTTGATGGTATTTCTGAGAGGATTTTTCTTTTTCCTAAGTAGCCACACCCCAGAGCCCTTCCGCGATATCTGATTATCACATGAGGATACGTCAAATTTTCTCTTTTTTCTATACTCCCTCCTTTTAGAAACTCTAGAGCCTCTTCTTTTGAGACTTCAATGAAATTCTTTGTGGCAAGATGCCCAAAAAGAGTTACAAAAGCTGTTGTGGGCTTCCAGAATTTAATTCCCCTTCTCAGAATCATTGTTCCAACAAACTCTGGTTTCATCTCAAAGACTTTATTTAGATGGGATGATGAGACCATCCACACATTCTTTCCTCGTGCCAGAAGTTCATAATCCTGAAATATCTTTGGTGGGATCCCGTAGACCTCTGAAAAAAATTTCAGAATTTCTCTTCTTTCATTTTCATCAAATTTTCTTAAGCTTTGCAATGAAGAAACCTCCTGTGCCGCTGATGTGAGGGAATAGTCTGATCGTCTTTTTCATCTCATCTCCATAAAATTCTTCCCTCCATTCTGTAATCCCAGGAAGAGCTCTTACTGGAGAGTTTATTCTGAGGACTTCAACTTTATCGAGAAATTTGCTGATGACTCTCTCGTTTTCTTCTGGGGCATATGTGCATGTGGAGTAGACGATTATTCCTCCTCTTTTCACGAGCCTTATAGCTGAGCTCAAAAGAGAGCTCTGAAGTTTTGACAAAGAGAGAATCTTTTCCTCGCTCCAAAGAGAAGGGTTGAATTTCCAGTGTCTGCCCTCACCACTGCATGGTGCATCCACGAGAACAAAATCGAAGAGATCTTCGCCTCTGATCTTTCTTCCATCTTTTCTTGTGATTGTAACATTAAGACATCCCATCTGCTTGACATTGCTTCTGAGAATTTTTACCCTTTCCATCTCAACATCATTCGCAATTATGTGACCTTTATTTCTCATCATCTGAGAGATTTGAGTTGTCTTACTTCCCGGTGCAGCACACATATCAAGAACGAGGGAGTTCTCGGGAGGATTCAAAATCAAAGGAGGAATCATCGAAGCGAGTTCCTGAACATAGAGGTCACCAAGATAATATTCCAGAGTATGAGTTACTCTCTCCTCACTAATCAGAGCGTCTTCATACCACCTCACTTCCTCGTAAAGAATTCCATACTCGTCGAATCTTTCTTTCAACCTCTTCTTTGACGTTTTCAGAGTGTTAATCCTTATGGAGAGAGATGGAAAGTTTGTGAGTTCTCTCAGGAACTCCTGAAACTCCGGAATGAACTCCTCATATCTTCTAAAAATTTCGAACATCATGGCTTAGAAAATCTCCAATGATTGAAAATTCTTACGGAATAGAGTTCTGTTGAGTTATCCCTTTTATATTTAAGTTGACCAAGAGAATTCAGAAATAAATGAGAGATTATGAAGAAGTTTAGAAGAGATTTCGAAATTTGAAGTATCAATTTCTTGTTTTTCCTCTTAAGAAGGAACAGCATACCTCTATAGACTTGAAGAAAAAATTATCGTTTCACTGAAAGTTCTCCAGTTAAAGTGAAAATACAGACGTGGTTCAATAAACAGAGGAAGATTAAGACCGATATTTTAATCTCCTTTCTTTTCTTCTCCAGTTTTTTCTTCATAGGATTCTGTCTGTTTATTTTTAAGAATTTTCCAGATCTCGTTGAAGAAATTAACATATTCTTCCAATATTTCAATGCTTGTTTCGTGTGCATAACCTCTCTTCTCCAATTTTTCCCTCAGGAGTAGATGATATTGGATAATCCTAAGGAGACCCTTAAAAGCAAGTTTATTGGCATCTTCAAGATATCTCCATCCCCTGTCAGTTAGGGAATACTTTACCCGTTTCCTCTTCCCATGATGTTCCTCATGGGGCTTTATTAGCCCATCTTCAACCATCTTGTTCAGTAGGGGATATAGATTACCATAGCTTGGCCTCCAAGTTCCGAGGGTTATGTTTTCTATCTCTTTAATTATTTCATAGCCATGAATATTTCCTTTAAGTGCAATTATCATGAGTACCATATTTTTCATTGGAACTGGAAACATATTTCGCGTCATGTCTGGTTCTGGTGTCATAATCACTCACCTAACCAAAAAGTTTTTATCATGTCACCCGTCAACAGATATATCTGAAATAGATATATCAAAGCTTTAGATACCTCTCTATAGAGTTAACTGAGAGGTGCTTAAAAAATTAAGGGATCGAGTTAGCAGCTGGGATGGAAGGTAGAAATGTGGAATAAAAGAAAGGCTAGGAGTAACAATGAAGAAGAAAGGTTGCTTGCTTTTGCTAAGAAGGTGATGTGGGAACCAATAAAAGATAAATGCACAATCTTTTCTAATGATAATTCTCGAAAATTTGGTTTTGAAGAAATTTTCCAAAAGGGAGTCAAAGAGATTTTCTATTATCTTTCATTCAGAGAGAAGGTTGAACTTTTCCCTTTTTTTCTTAGCAACGTAATCCAAATAAGAAAAAGCACCAAAGGATTAGAGAAGGATCCAGAAAGGAATTTAATAGAATCTGAAGAGTTAAAAGAAATTGAAGAATATGCAAGAAAGCTTGGTGTTTCTTCATTAGGTTATTGTAAAGTTGATAGAGATGATATTTTTGAGGGGTTTGGAATTATCTACGATCATGCTATTGTTTTTAACGCTGAAATGGACAAAGAAAAAATTTCCAAAGCTCCGAGCTTCCCGACTCTAAAAATGATTTATAAGACCTATGCAGCCACAGGTGTTATCGCAAACAAATTGGCAAAACGATTGAGAAAAATGGGGTTTGGTGCACACGCAGGACCAGGTTTAGGTGGACTGACGATTTACCCAGTTTTGGCAGAGAGAGCTGGAATTGGAACTTTTGGGCGGCATGGATTGATTATTACCCCCGAGAACGGGCCAAGACATAGATTAGGTGTTGTCTATACAAATATTACCAACTTACCAAAAACAAAAAGAGAGGATTTCTCATGGGTAAAAGAGTTCTATATGAAGTGTAGCATATGCATTAGAACATGTCCTGCCCAAGCGATATACGAACAACCAATCGCAACTAAAGGAAAATACATCACTTATATAGACAATGTAAAATGTGGTGATTTTTTTGCTAAAAACTACGCCTGCGGAATTTGCATAAAAGTATGTCCTTTCAATTCTGTTGGTTATGAAACAATAAAGAGGAGCATGATAAAAGCAAAAAACAACGGAAAGCATCGATAAAGCCCTAATAAAGGTGATTGAGGTATGATGACAAATCCGAAGGTAAGGCTCACACGAAAAGTGGTCTCCTTCATCCTTCCTGACGTTAGAGAGCTCGTCCCAGAGGAGACTCCAATCATAGAGCCGTCTCCTAGCTCTCCAAAAGGCATGAGAGTCCCAGAGGTCGTTGCCATCGAGGAAGAGGTGGGATGGCATGCTTTGAAGCTCCTGATAGCACTTCCTTATCTCCTCAAAACGATGTACTATGCCCGAAAAGCCGTAAAAAGCATAAAAAAGAATCCTCATCGAGTCAAGAAAAAAGCTGACGAGGAATTTTTCAAGGAGTTCGAGGAATACGCAAAAGAGCTCGGTGTCTCTGCAATAGGCTACACGGAAGTCCCGAGGGAGTGTATCTTCAGCAATGCAGTACTTCTCTTCGAGTACGCCGTGGTGCTGATAATGGATATGGACAAGGAGAAGATAGAAAAAGCTCCGAGCATAACGACGGGCAAGGAGGTCTGGAGGACATACGCAAAACTTAGCGAGGCGGTTTACAAGCTCTCGGAATTCATGAGAAGGAGAGGATACAACGCGCAACCAGACCCACCTATCGGTGGAAGCACGGAATTTCCCCTTCTGGCTCAAAAAGCCGGACTCGGTTATACCGGAAAGCATGGACTTTTGATCTCCGAGAGAGACGGCCCCTCCCAGAGGATTGCGGCGATATACACAGATATAGAGAATCTTCCTCTCACGGACTCCAATGTGGAAAAATACTCATGGATTCCAGATTTTTGCGAAATTTGCAATCACTGCGTCTCCAAATGTCCAGCAAAAGCAATATATAAAGAGACAAAAATTTTCGGAAATGATCACGAACAGCATGTAGATTATACAAAATGCGTAGTCGTATTTACCAAAACTCTCGGATGTAGCATATGTATTAAGGAGTGTACCTTCTTCAAGATGGACTTTTTCAAAATAAAACAAGCTTTAATGAAATACAAGAAAATATCATCTAATAAATCGGAGAATTCGAAATGATTGATAGTGAAGTGCCGCCGAGCTGATTCTCCGCTCGCTAACGCTCATCAAATTTGATTAAAAGGAGCTCTTGAAACTCCAGAGTGAAGTCTTCGTATCTTTTGAACCAACAATTAATCTCGTATCATGATCAAAATCATCTTAAATCTATTCACCGCTCTTAAGGCGTGAGGGTGATTCGCGGGCATTATTATCATTTCTCCTCCCCTCAACCGATAGAATTTACCGGAGATTGTGATCTCTACTTCACCTTCTAGAACGTGAACCAAAGCATCAAATGGAGCAGTATGTTCGCTCAATCCCTGCCCTTTGTCAAACGCAAATAACGTTACCGTGCCAGTTTTTTTATCGATTATTGTTCGGCTCACCACAGAGTCTTCCTGATAATCTACCAACTCTCTTAACTTCACGACCTCTGGTTTTTCTTTATTTTCCTGCATAATCTATACTCTTCTGCCTTTAGCTTTAAAACAATTTCACTTTAAACTTTTTGACAGCTCTCTGAAGTTTGAAGATCATATTCAAACTAAATGATCCCTATAAAGGCAAGGTACGAAATGCATATCAGATGTTGTCCAATGTGTGTGCACTGAAGTAGAGAGTTCGCTCAGCGATATGTTATTCTTCATATTTTCCTCTTTCTAAATCCGCAAACCGAATTTCGGACAACGAATATACACACTCCACTTTCTTTAAATACAGAGAAATTCGTAAAACCAGAATCATGTATCTCACAAAAGAGGAAGAAAGAATCTATGAAGGCGAATTTGGAGAGACTCTCGAAAAAGCGATGAGAATTCTAGTTTCGTTAGGAGAGATCTATGAGGCCTCGCATTTGATTCCAATTTCCTCGGCTCACATTTCTGGAGCTTCATATAAAACCATAGGGGATGCTGGACTCTTATATCTGTCTTCACTCTCTGGAAAAGTGAAAGTCAAAAGCACTCTCAACCCAGTGGGGATGGACAGAGAAAGATGGAGAGAGATGAAAATATCGAACGAATTTTACGAGAAGCAGAAAGAGATAATTGAGTGCTATAAAAAGCTCGGGATTGAAGACGTCTGCAGTTGCACGCCTTATTACCTTCAAAAGCCGAAATACGGTGATCATTTAGCCTGGTCTGAATCCAATGCAGTTATCTACGCAAATTCAGTTCTCGGAGCGAGAACAAACAGAGAAGGAGCTCCGGGGGCTCTTGCTTCAGCTCTCATAGGAAAAACACCTTTTTACGGAATGCACAAAGAAGAGGAGAGAGCTCCAGAAGTTCAGATAGTTGTAAAAGAAGAACTCGAAGAAGAGGAATATGGTGCTCTCGGGCATCTCTTAGGTGAGACCCTGAGAGATTCCATTCCGGTTTTTTCATTCAAAAAGAGACTCAATGAAGATGAGATGAAGAAACTTGGAGCTTCTCTCGCTGCCACAGGAGCGGTTCAGCTCTTCCACATCAAAGGGCAAACCCCAGAGATATCTCTTCATCCTGAGCCAAAAGAAAGAATTGAAATAGAGAGAGAAGATATAGAAAAGTTAATGGAGTTCTCCGAAGTAGAGGTCATAGCTCTTGGATGTCCTCATCTCTCAGAAAGAGAGCTTTACAGAGTTGCAGAACTTCTTGAAGGGAAGAAAATTAAAAAAGAGCTTTGGGTTTGCACTTCAAGATTCATAAAGAATGGTTGTAGAGATGTAATAAAGAAAATAGAGAGAAGTGGAGCTAAAGTCATCTGCGACACGTGTATGGTGGTGTCTCCACTCCTCGAGAACTATGATTCAGTGCTTGTGGAATCTGGAAAAGCTCTGAAATATGTTCCTTCGATGTGTAAAGTTGATGTTCAGATGACTACTCTTGAGAACTGTGTGAAATATGCGGTGGGAGAACTATGAAAATAAGGGGAAGAGGGATATCTGGTGGAGAGGCGGAAGGAGAGGTAATTTTCACAACACAACCGATCTCATTTCTTGGGGGAGTTGATCCAAAGAGTGGAGTGATAATAGAGAGAGGACATGAGCTTGAAGGAGAGAACATTGCAAATAAAGTCTTCGTATTTCCATGCGGAAAGGGCTCTACGGTTGGCTCCTATGTTATATACCAGCTGAAATTAAACGGGGTCTCTCCAATTGCGATGATAAATGAGGTAACTGAACCGATAGTCGCGGTTGGTGCAATAATATCAGAGATTCCTGTAGTGGATAAACTGGAAAAAGAAGTAAAGTGGAAAAATGGAATGAAAGTGAGAGTAAATGGAACTGAGGGATATGTTGAGATTCTCTGAGATTGAAAATGCCATTAATAGATGCATTCAGGTATATGATGTTAAAGCCGATAGAAAGAAGATTCACTATTTTGGAATTCCAAAGGTGACAAAGAAAGAGGCATTTGAAATTCTGAGATACAGTATTCCAGAAGATTACAATTTTGTGATACAGGAATTTCACGGAGATTTAATAATCACAATATTTCCAGATAAGAGAAATCTCAGGATCAACCTGATACTTGCGATTCTTACATTTCTGAGTACAACTTTCGTTGGAACATTCATGTTTAATGCCAATCCTATGGAAAATCCTGCACTTCTTATGAGAGGACTTCCCTTTTCAATATCAATCATGTTCGTACTTGGAGCTCACGAGATAGCTCATTATTTCTCAGCTAAAAGAAACGGAATAAAAGCTTCTTTACCCTATTTCATTCCGTTTCCTTCTCTCATCGGAACTATGGGGGCAATCATCATCCACAGAGGAATGCTACCTAACAAAAAAGCTCTTTTCGATCTCGGAGTTAGTGGACCGCTCACAGGATTGCTCGCTTCAATCCTCGTGACTTTCATAGGACTGTCGCTTCCTTTCGAAGTCCCAGAGGGAGTTGAAGGTGGAATAATTCTCGGAGTTCCCCCTCTATTTTACCTCATCTCTATTTTTGCATCATTCCAGGGAAATTATATTCATCCAGTTGCTTTTGCGGGATGGGTCGGAATGCTCGTCACTTTTCTGAACATGCTTCCAGTTGGACAGCTCGATGGAGGACATGTTCTTAGAGCGATGATATCGAAAAGAAGCTTTGAAAAGATTTCGTCAATTGTCTCCAATTTCGTGTTGATTCTTGGAATAGTGCTTCTTCTTATCAACAAAAATGGATCTCTCTGGATTGTCTGGGGAATTCTCTTGCTTTTCTTCTCAAGAGGTGGGCACCCCGATCCTGTGGATGATGAGGTGGAACTGGATCTAAAAAGAAAAATCATTGGAATTCTCGCATTTTTCCTTGCTTTCCTTTGCTTTACTCCAGTTCCTTTCGAAACGAATATATAAGTTTGAATCCAAGATTAAAGATTGTTAATTTTATCATGGAGGGATCTAAATTGACGATCGTCTCTCTCACGAAGATGTTAAGGCTCACCGTAGGAAATCCTGTTACTCGATGGATCATAAGAAGACTTGTGAGAGAGGATATGAATTATGGAAAACCAAGATTGGAGGTTCTTCTTGAGAAATATGTGGGAGAAAAGAGAGCTTTAAGTGGAATCTGTGCTCTTTACTATCCACTTATTTCTTTTGTCCTCGGATCTGGACAGAGGATTTTTGGAGTTAAAAACGAAGATTTTAAAAGCTTCTTTAAGGATGGAGTAAAGAGGAAAGGACTTGTAAACGTTCTGAAAAGCATCTCTCAGTATGGAGTTACAAAGCCTCAGAAGCTTTCTGCACCATTTCTCGTAGTTTGGGATGTCACTTATGGATGTAATCTGAAATGTGAACATTGCTATGCCACTGCTGGAAAATTCATGGAAAACGAGCTCTCCACAGAAGAAGCTCTGGATGTCATAGATCAGCTCAGCCGTGCAGGAGTTGTTGCCTTAGCCTTTGCAGGAGGGGAGCCTCTGATGAGAGATGACATCTACGATCTTTGCAGTTATGCTTCTTCAAAGAACATGTACGTTGCTATCGCGACTAACGGAACTCTGATAACAGAAAAGGTTGCAAAACGGCTCGAAAAGAGTGGAGTGAGATATATAGAAGTGAGCATAGATGGCTCGAGACCTGAGATTCACGATAGATTCAGAGGTATTGAGGGAGCATTTGGCAAAGCTATCGAGGGAATAAAGAATTTGAAGAAAAATACGGACATTCTAACTGCAATTGCAATAACCGCAACCAAGGAGAACTTCGAGGATTTCGATAATGTTATAGAGCTTGCTCTTGAACTGGAAGTTTCGAGAATTGTTGAATTCAACTTTGTTCCAACAGGAAGAGGGAGATTTATAGCCGAGAAGGATCTCACACCGAAACAGAGAGAAGAACTCCTTAGGAAGATGTATAGGAGATCTATGGAATTGAGTGGAAAACTTGAACTTTTCTCAACTGCACCTCAATACGCAAGAGTGGCTCTTGAGGAGACGAAGAAAATGGGAGAGGGAGAGATTTCCTTCACATTCTACGGAGGGAGAGTCGACGAAAGAGTTGTGGAGATAGCAGAGTTCATAAGCGGATGCGGAGCGGGAAGACTTTACTGTGCGATCACTCCAGAGGGTAAAGTGAAACCATGTGTTTTCATGCCAATCATTGTTGGAGATTTGAGGGAGAAGACCTTTCAGGAAATCTGGGATGAATCGGAGATTATGAGCCACCTGAGAGACAGGGAGACTCTTAAAGGATCCTGCGCTAAATGTCGCTACAGATATGTTTGTGGCGGATGTAGAGCGAGAGCATATGGATATTTTGGGGATCTTCTTATGCCAGATCCAGGATGCATATATAATGAGAGATTCTTCCGTGAGCTTCTAGAGTCTTCGGAGGAACTTGTGGAATCATGCGGATCTGCATGAGAGATTCCAAAAAGGCAAAATATACCATAGCAGCTCTTTCGGCTTTGGTAGATTTTGAACTTGTACATGAGCCTCAAAGAGATGTTACAATGTATTCGTTCTGCACACCCGAAAAGAATAGAATTTATTCAGAAGTTGAGAAAAAGAAAGAAGACGGGATTGTATTCATTGCAGGCGGACCTCATGCCTCAGGAGCTCCAAGAGAAGTTCTTCGTTACTTCGATATAGCTCTCATTGGAGAAGCTGAGATGTCCTTGCCTCTTCTCCTAGAAAAGCTGAGAAAAAGAGAGAGCATAAAAGATGTGCCCGGAATTGCATACAGAGAAGGTGAAAAAATTATTATAAATCCTCCACCCACCCCCATTGATCTCAATGAGTTTTCAAAACCATACAAATTTAAAGCTCCCGTAGAGATTGCAAGAGGATGCCCGCACGGATGCAAATACTGCCAAACTCCGGGGATCTTTGGAAGGAAGATGAGATTTAGAGCTCCCGAAAATGTTGTGAAGATGGTTAAAAGATACAAGGAGATTCGCTTTATTTCTCCAGATTCCTTCAGATATGGAGGTGAGAAAAGAGAAGAGTGGATTAAAAAACTTTTTAAAGTTCTAGAAGGCAAAAAGATTTATTTCGGAACATTTCCGTCGGAAGTTCGTCCAGATAGTGTCTCAGAAGATATACTTTCGCTTATTTCAGAACACTGCGAAAATAGAAGTATTCACATAGGTGCTCAATCGGGAAGCGAGAGGGTTCTCAAAGAGATAGCCCGAGGTCATGGGGTTTCGGAGGTCTATGAAGCCTGTGAAATGATTTTATCTAATGGATTAAAGCCAATTGTTGACGTGATCTTCGGTCTCCCCTGCGAAAAAGAGGAGGATCAGCTGTTAACACTTGATATGGTGAAAGAAATCGTGAAAATGGGAGGAGAAATAAGATCGCATTACTTCTTCCCCCTTCCGGGAACTCCCTATGAAAAGGATAGGCCTTCTGAAATTTCAGAAGAAGTTAAGAAGATTATGGGAAAATTAGCTTTAAAGGGATATGTCCGAGGAATATGGGATGCAAGAACTAAAGGATGAACTGAGAAGAATTTTGAAAGGAAGAGTTGCAATTGTAGGCGTAGGAAACGTTATGAGAGGTGATGACGGATTTGGCGCGGTCCTTGTGAGGATACTTAAGAGGAGAGTGAACTCTGAGAGAATTCTTCTGATCGATGCCGAAATGATGCCCGAGAATTACGGAAAAAAAATAAGAGAATTCAAACCAGAGAAAGTTTTAATCATAGACGCAGTTGATTTCAACAGCTCCCCTGGAGACGTTGTAATCTTCGGAGAAGACGCGATAAAAGAGAATTTCATGAGCACTCACAAAATTCCACTCTCAGTTTTCGCATCTTTTCTGAGAAGAGATACAAGAGCCGAGTTCTTTTTCCTTGGTGTTCAACCAAAAAAAATTGAACTTGGGGAGAAAATGAGTAAAGAGGTCGCAAGAGCGACCAAACTAATTTCTGCAATATTCTTGGATATTCTTACTAGCTCTGCTCCCTCTCCGGAAGATCCCTAACAATTAATTTTGAGTCGAACTTGTCGTATGAGGATAGGAGCCACTCGTCTCCGTAACTTATTGCATCTACTGGACATGCCTCCATGCAGAAATAACAGAAAATGCAGAGTCCCATGTAGAATTCGACTTTCTTTCTCTTCTTTGGATTTTCGATAGTAGGATCTTCAATCAACTCAACAGCCCCAGATGGACAGACCTTCACACATGCTCCGCATCCTATGCATTTCTCTCGATCATATCTTGGCTTGCCTCTAAATTCCCTTGGAACTGGAACTGGAGGAGTCTTCGGAAATAAATTGGTGACAGGACCTTGAATTAACTGTCTCAAACCTATTTTCACGAGCTTCGGAAACGCCATTTTACATCACCCCCGTGAAGAAGAAGTAATCTGCAGCAATAAGAATGAGCCCCACTATCGCAAGAGCATCCACAACGAACCAATAGAAGGTGACTGCCTGCGTTATCTTCAGTCTTGCCGTCACCGCAGCAACGAGAGTAACTGTGAAGAAGATCACTATGAAGACCTTGAATAGGAACCAGATGACATCTACAACGATTGCAGAGAATCCGCTCATCCCAATAAGCGGTGAAATGGGTGCTCCAAGGAAGAGAGCAACGATGAATGCTGAGATAACAAACATCTTCATGTAATGTGCTAGCTCGAAAAGGGCTAAATTTCTTCCACTGTATTCTACTAGAGGTCCTCCAGCTATCTCTTCCTTAGCTTCAGGAATGTTGAATGCTCCAACAGCGACTTTTCCGGGAATTACCGAGAGAGCCGTCAAGAGTATCAGGAGGAACCCTATTGCATTGAGAGGTCCTCCCAGAGTCCAAGGCTGAGTTGCAAATAGCTCGCCCATATCAAAGGTTCCAGCTCTCCAAGCCAGTGCAAAAATTGCGATGGCAAGAGGGAACTCATAGGATATGAGCATCGAAAGCTCTCTCTGAGCCCCTATTGCAGCATAAGGAGAAGCGGAAGCAGATGCACCAATGATCAAAGCTATTGCGGGAAGGGCGAAGAGATAGAGGATGACTATCAAATCTCCAAAGCCACTTGGAAGAACGGGTGAGAGTGGTCCGAGATAACCTACAGGAATGTAGAGCATGAGAGTTACAACTGATGCAACAGCTATTATTGGAGCTACATTGAACCAGAAAGCATTTGCATTCTTGGGAACGATGTTCTCCTTTCCTAGGAGTTTGAAGAAATCGTAGAAAGGCTGTATGATTGGAGGACCATATCTCCCCTGAAGCCTAGCTATGAGCTTTCTGTTCATACCTTGGAACAATAAACCGAAGAGGAATAGGAATAGGAATCCCGGAAACACAAAGAGACCTACAAGAGCTTCAACTATACTCACCATCATGCATCCCCCCAAGTTTTCTCTCTGGAAATCTTAATGAGCTCATCGTAACTTAAAACGAATTTTCTGTGGTTTTCATCTATGAAAGTCATCCTATCTGTGCATGAGAAGCATGGGTCTATTGAGGCAACAACGATTGGAATATCTGCAACCTGACATCCTACAAGCATTGCAGGAAGCGTAAAGTTGTTGTTTAGTGATGGTGCCCTTGGTCTCCATCTGTAAGGACCTTCTCCTCCCTCCATCCTCACATAATGGATGACCTCACCTCTGGGTGCCTCATGTCTCCCTATTCCCTCCGCTCCCTTGACCTTTTTGAGGGTTGCTATCACTTTAGGGGTTTTCCCTTCTATCGCTCTGTATGGCCCAGAGGGCAAATCATCGAGAGCTTTCTCCATGATATCTATAGACTGCTCTATTTCCATGAGTCTGACGTAGGTCTTTGCGTAAACATCTCCATCCTGATGAATGATTGGCTTGTATCCGTAGTCATCCCTGAGGTCTCCATAAGCAAGAGGGCCATAACCCCATCTCACATCTTTCTTCACTCCCGAACCTCTAGCAGTAGGTCCAAGAGCAGAGAGTCTGAGAGCGTCTTTCTTTGTGAGGGTTCCAGCTCTAAGCCTTCTCACAATTGTAGGATCATATAGAAATGCATCTACAACCTCAGGGAGAGCTTTTCTCAAATTCTTCAACATCTTCAGGATTTTCGGAATGTCCTCCTCTTTGATATCCTTCTTAGTTCCTCCTATCCAGTTGACTGCATGAGTAACTCTTCCTCCAAAGAGGAGTTCCCAGATATCAAGTACATCTTCTCTCAAACACCAGAGGTAACAAAACGCAGTATCCAATCCAATTGCATGAGCTCCAAGACCTGCCCAGAGAATATGTGAGTGAATCCTTTCGAGCTCCTGAGCAATCACTCGAATATACTGAGCTCTCTCAGGAACTTCAATACCAGCTGCATCTTCCACTGCCATTGTATAAGCGAGAGGGTGAGAATTTGAACAAATTCCACAGATTCTCTCTGCAATGGGAATGATTTGGAGGTAGTTTCTGTTAAGAGCAAGAGCTTCCATACCTCTGTGAACCCCACCGCTCTCTATCCACACATTCTTTATTTCCTCTCCTTCAAGTTCGAAGAAGAAGTAATAAGGCTCGTGAAGTGCGGGATGAATTGGGCCTATCGGAATTCTGACGAACTCCGAATATCCTTTCCTTATCACTTCACTCATTCTGATCACCGCCTTTCTTCTTCTCTAATTCTTCTCTCCATCTAAACCTCCTCTTCATATCATCAGGTAATCCCTTCTCATCAAGTCTAAGCGGATAGATATCTTCTGGAAAATCTGGAGGTGTCCATTTACCGTATCCAGTTTTCTCAACTCCAGGAATTTCAACTCCAACTATACTCATGGCTTCTCTCTCATAAACTTCAGCGAGAGGGCAAAGATCGGAAATTGAAGGAATTACAGGGTCTTCTTTTGGAGTTGTCACAACAAGATTTAGGATCATTTCCCCCCCGAGATCTTCGTGAAACATGGTGAAAGTGTATGTCAGCATCAGTTTCTTTCCACTCTCACCTTCCACAATTGGGTTGGTTATTTTCTCCAGATCCATTGCAACTATGAAAGATAACTGCGGATCTCCGAGAGAAGTTAAATATTTAACCGCATCTCTCAAACCTTCTTTCTTTATCCGCATCCAAAGCTGTTTAGCTTCTGGCTCTCCTTTCTGATAGGATGAAATAAAATTATCGCCAAGAATTCTCTTCATATCTTCCAAAAGTTTCTCATGTTTCATTCACTCGCCTCCTCCGCAACTTTCTTCCTATACTTCGTATATCTCTCAAGTTTCTCTTTGATATCTGGTGCAGGAGGTAATTCTCCCTTTTCCGCTTTTTTGAGTATCTCCGGAAGAGCTTCCGCACCCATCAGAACTGCTTTGAGGATGGCCTCCGGTCTTGGAGGACATCCAGGAACGTAAACGTGAACTGGAATAACTTCATCCAGAGGTCCATCTATGCAGTAACTATCCTGAAAAACAGAGCATCCCATCGAACATGCGCCTATTGCGATAACAAGTTTCGGATCCGGTGTTTGTTCGTAAATTCTCTTTATTTTCTCTATTACGTTGTGTGTTACTGGTCCAGCAACGAGAAGAACGTCGGCATGTCTCGGAGATCCAACGAGCTTTACTCCGAAACGCTCAGCATCATATCTTGGAGTTAAAGCTGCAAGGATTTCTATATCGCATCCGTTGCAACCTCCGGTGTTCACATGAAAGACCCAGGGTGATTTTGCTATATATTTCTGGAGCATCACATAGCACCTCCAAATGCTATGAGTAGCATAAGAATAAGGAGGAGAATGACTATCCAGAAGATGTAGGTTGTGAGAATTCCACTATGCTCCTCCACTGCAGACCTGTACCAAGCACTTTCAAGAGCTTTCCTGAAACCCCAGTAAAGGTGTTTTGAGGGAAATCTTAGGTCTTTCTCTACCGTTTCTCCCCAGCCAGAGAGGAAGATCTCACTTTCGAGTTCATCTGCTCTGAAAGGAGTAGCTCTCTGAGCAGCGTATTTAGCTATGAGATAGCCTCCTATAAACATGAGAACAAAGAGGACTACCCAAATTAGAGGATCCCAGTATCCAAATCCTGTTTCAATTCCAAACACCATTTTCCTTTCCCTCCATTATGGCAACACCGCCGAGAGATACGAGGCCTGATTCTTCACAGCTTCAACTGCAGGTGTGATGATGGAATCTACCGGAAGCGATGGTAGAATTCCGAAGATGACTATGAGGATTGCTAGGATGACTATGGGGATGAGCATAGAAGCTGGAGGATCTCTAATGTCTTTTAATGTCTCTGGCGCTCTTCCAAGGAAAGCTGTTTGAATGACCCTGAGATACATACCCAATGTCAGAGCGCTGGAAATTATCGCTATCACTGCAAGTGCAGGAGAGATCATCGCACTCGCTTCATAAAGAATCAGCTTCGAGACGAAACCATTGAACGGTGGAACTCCTGCGATTGCAAGACCTCCGATGATGAAACAGGCTGAAGTTATCGGCATCTTTTTGATTAATCCGCCCATTTCGTTTATATTCCTCGTTCCGAGCTGATGAAGAATTACTCCAGCGATCAAGAAGAGCATTCCCTTCATGATTGCGTGATTGAGGAGATGGAAGAGGGCGCCAACAAGCCCTGCATCTCCAGCAGTGGTGTTGAAGGCGATAAGAGCTACTCCAATACCAAGAGCGATATAACCCATTTGAGCGACGGAGCTGTACGCCAGAAGTCTCTTGAGATCCTGCTGAATTAATCCGAGAGAGCCTCCGACGAACATCGTAATGACTGCTATCACAACAATAATCCATCCTATGAGAGCTCTGTTCATCACTTCAACTCCGTAAAGTGTGAAGAATATTCTGATAATCGCATAGGCTCCAGTTTTTATAACAACTCCAGAAAGCAGGGCTGAGATGGAAGATGGAGCTGCTGGATGTGCATCTATGAGCCACATGTGCAGTGGAACTATTCCTGCCTTGAGTATGAAGCCTGTTAGATAAAGAGCGAGAGCGCCCCAGATAAGCGGTGAGGGAGATACTTCAATCAGATGTGCAATTTGAGCGATGGTTAGAGATCCGTAGACACCGTAGAGAATTGCTACCGCAAGGAGAATCAGCGTTGAAGCTGCAGAGCCAACGACCAGATACTTTATTCCCGCTTCAACCGCTTCAAAAGTTTCTTTTCTAAAGGCAACAAGCGCATAAGCGGAGATTGACATTATCTCAAGGAAGACATACATGTTGAATATATCTCCGGTGAGTACTATTCCGAGCATCCCTGTTAAGAGAAGGAGGAAGAGAGTGTAAAACTTCTCTACTCCAGTATCATGCTCCATGTAGCGCCACGAATATATTGCGGCAAAGAAGCCTATGAGAGAGATGACCAGAGCAAGAAGTGCGCTGAGGGCATCTACCTCTAAGAGAATTCTAACCGGAAAGATGAGACCATTGTAATCAACTGTCGCTATCGCTGGCTCAGGAGCTCCAAGAGTATAGATAACGATGCCGGATCTTAAAACCTTCAAACCGAGAAGAATGCTGAAGACGAATGTCAGACCGCTGAAGATTCCGACCCAAATATCTGCGGCTTTCTTCCCGGCAAGAGAGACAAATGGAGTTGAAAATGCTCCGAAAAGCGGTGTTATAACGACGAGAATTGCAATATGCTCCATAATGTTCATCCTCTCAACCTCCTGATCTCCCTGATATCAAGGGTTCCGTAATGCCTGTAAACCTGAACCGTGATGCTTAATGCCATTGCAAGGGTTGCGAGACCTATAACAATTGCTGTGAGGGTGAGGGCTTGAGGAATGGGCAAAACAAAGATTTTCTCTCCTGTTATCCCAGTCCAGATCGGAGCGGTACCTCCAGTTCTGTATCCGAGAGAAATTAGGAATAGGTGAACCGCGCTTTCCATGATGTCAAGACCTATGAGAATTTTGATTAGATTGTTTTTCATCACTATAGTTCCAAGACCGAGGACAAAGAGAGAGATGGCAAAGATATATGGAATATATCCTTCGATCACTCCTCAGCACCCTCCTTCTCAGCTTTCTGATATTTTCTTGAATAGTACATTCCAATGGACATGATGATTACAAGAACCGCAACGCCAGAGGCAACCTTCATACCAACTGCGATGTTCATCAGAGGAATTGTTCCCGCACTTATGAGTTCTCCAGGAGTTCCCTTATAAAGGACGTCCGCAAAATAAGTTGCTGTTGCAATGACGCCAACCAATCCTAGAGTCCAGAACATGATTGCTCCGAGCGATTCAAAGCGTTCGAGGATCTTCTCCCTAACCTCGGTGACGACGCCCTCATAACCATACGCTGCGAGGAGCATGATTACGGCTAGAGCAGTTACTACTCCTCCCTGAAATCCTCCTCCCGGAGTTATGTGCCCGTGAACAATCACGTAGAAACCGAAAATGAGAATTAACCCAAAGAGCAACCTTGCTACAGTTCTCACAATGACTGAAAGTTCATACGGTTTTTCACTCATCTTCATCACCCTTCCTTTCTCTTCTGAACATGGCGGTTGCTCCAGCTACTGCAGTAAAGAGGACTGTTGCCTCTCCAAGAGTATCATAACCTCTGTAATCGAAGAGGATTGCAGCAACGATGTTTGTAGATCCGCTTTCTTCAGCCATTTTTCCCCTCTCTATAAAGTAATCATCGGTCGCAGTTCGCTGATAAAATGAATCTCCTTGTTTAATCGCAAGCGTATAATCAGGCTCTCCGTAAGGATGAAGAAGAAACACTCCTGCAAAGAGGAGTCCAAAGATTAAAAGGATTGCAGACAACCCAATTGCTCTTCTTTTTATCATTCTTTCTCCTCCCTTTCAGTTTCTCCTATTGCGAGAATGAATATTGCAGTTATAGCTCCAGCCCCAAGAGCTGCTTCAGCTATTGCAACATCTGGCGCTTCCATGAGGAAGAAAGCTAAAGCGAGACCGCCACTCATAACTGCAAGAGCAACTACAGCGTTTAGAAGATCTCGGAAGTAAACTGCAGCGATAGCTCCAACGAAAGTCACAACGAGGACAAGTGTAAGAGATATACTGTACAAATCCATCACTCACCCTCCTCACTAAATTTTCTCTCAGCCAGTTTATCGCAAACTGAGATCGGATCAAGTTCAACTCCGCTTTTGTGAGCTGCTCTCGCCAGTGCGTGATTACTTGTTGCATTAGTTACGAGAAGTGCAGCAAGGGCAACGAAAGAATGAATTGCTATGACGTAGTTGTCCATTCCACCCCGTACAACCGCCTCTATGATTACTCCGAAGATTATAAGGATTGACGTCAAAGTTAAGCAAATTGTCGATGCATGCATTCTAGTGTAGAAATCAGGAAATCTAAGAACTCCGATAACTCCAATTAGCCCGAAGATTAAACCAAGAACTATAAGGATAGATGAGAGGAAATTCATTCCTCGTCACCCCCACCTTTCGTGACTCTCTTGTCAGGTTCGAGATACTTCGCAATCCAGAGCGTTCCGGTGAAGTAAATCAGAGCATAGACTATTGCAACATCCACATAAATTGCTCTTCCCGTATAGAGAGAGAAGAGGATTAACGCGAGAACGAAAAATATATTAGCGGTATCAACCGCGAGAACTCTATCTGGAATGGTTGGACCTAGAATGAGACGAATTGAAAGAAGCAGCGCAAGCACCATGAGAACTCCTATCGAAGCTATTATCACTCCATCACCCTCCTAGCCCATTTTTCAAAACCGTTAGCAACATCTTCAGAACCCGGCTCCTCTTTTTTAACTTCAATCCAGTGAATGTAAAAGTCTCCAGTCTCTTCATCAATGTGCACAGTGAAAGTTCCAGGAGTAAGAGTTATTGAATTTGCCATCATCGTTCTCCCGATGTCTGTTTTCAAATCAGGCGTTATCTTCACAATTCCTGGCTTGATCTTCATCGTGAAGATAAGTTTTGCAACCCATAGATTCGCTTTAACAAGTTCCTTGAACCAGACGAAGAGATATGCGAGGAACAGAAAAATCGTTGTGATTCCTTTTGAAGGATTTTCCCTGTTCATCATATATTTATGCGAAGCCGTTGCTGCGATTGTCGAGAGTATTAGTCCAACAATAAGTTCACCGGAATCCCACCAGAGAATATCTGGCATTCCAGTCCCGAGTCCGACACCGCTTCCTAAAGAGAGGAGCGCATAGAAGAGGAACAAACAAATGAACGTCAGGATTGCTGCAACGACCATCCAGTCACCACCTGCGGGTTATATCAACATCTTTAAACAGAATCCCACATATATATTTTTCTAAAAATTTAAATGGAGGAGGTGCTGGAGGGAATGAGAATTCTTGCACTCGCAGATATCCACGGAAATACGGGTATGATTCGAAGAATTGGAGAGCTAAAAAGAGAATTTGATGTTATTGCAGTTGCAGGAGACATAACTAATTTTGGTCCAGCTGAAGATGCTGAGAACACGATTCGAATTCTGAGAGAAGTCGGAAAACCAGTGCTCGCTGTCCCCGGAAACTGTGATCCGATAGAGGTGACTCTGGCTATTGAAAGAGGAGGGGGAGTTAATTTGCATGAGAGAACTTATGAGATTGAGGATGTGACTTTCATAGGGTTTGGAGGATCAAATAGAACCCCCTTCAATACACCTACAGAGTTTTCAGAAGAGGAAATTTACGATGCAGTCTCTTCCTTACTTGAGAGAGTTAGAAAAGTGGAGAATCTGGTCCTCCTCTCGCATGTACCTCCGAAAAACACACTTGACTTCGTTCCTCCTGATAAGCATATAGGAAGTTCAGCCCTAGAGAAATTAAAAAATGAGTTTGATGTGATAATATGTGGACATGTCCACGAAGCGCGAGGAATTCTCAACGAGGAGGTTCTCATAGTGAATCCAGGGAGAGCTTCAAGAGGCTACGTAGCCCTCATAGATATGAAGAAAAAGATAGCAGAGCTATTTGAGCTCTGAAATCAGCTCCAGATAGGAGTTAGTTATCAACTCCTCATTTGACAATCCAAGCTCCTCCAAAATTTCCTTTATCCTTTTCTCTGCTTCTTCAAGATCCTCTCCAAGAATTTCAACCTCTATGAAACTTCCGAGACCAACAACATTATCAAAACAAATAATTGCATTATCTCTTCTGAAGAGCCTTCTTTTCTTTTCTATCCTCTTTACCTCCTTATACCCGAGAGCTTCCAGAAGTTTCTTAGCATTTTCAAAATTTGAAACTTCCAACTGTATCTCATATCTCGATTTCAGGTTTGATTTCTTTCTTGCTCCCTTGTAGGTGAGAATCGTCTTTCCATTTACCTTTCTCAGTCTCAGTGCCTCATCAGAGCGACTGAAGTCTCTATCTGGAGCATTGAAGTATATGTCCTTATGTTGTTCCTCTCCAATAAACTCAAATTTTTCTTTGAGTTTCTTTAGAATCTCATAAGATGCTCTAACTTTCACTTCTGTTTCGATCATTTCAGAAAACGATGATGCTCAGAGGTTATAAAATCTTCTTTTTTAGTTTTTTGAACAAATGTTCATATTTTTAATTATTTTATACAACTATATCATCAAATCAGCGAAAAAAATTGACAAACGTTAGAAATGTTTATATATCTGATTAAAAATTTGGTGATGTAGAGGGATAAAAAATGAAGTGGTGTGTAAAAACTGGAGTGATGGCAGTTGTGCTTCTCCTGCTAACGATGCCTTCTCTCGCTGGAGATCCAAGCGGTGCAGAGACAATTGCAAGCAACCTAAGTGTTGCAGTGGACTTTGTCTGGGTTCTCATTTCCGCCTTCCTAGTCATGTTCATGCAACTCGGCTTTGCGATGCTGGAAGCGGGATTCTCAAGAGCGAAGAATGTTGCAAATGTGCTCATGAAGAACCTGATGGACTTCGCAGTGGGAAGTATAGCTTTCTTCGCCATTGGCTTTGCACTCATGATGGGAAGTGATCTTCGCGGAATCATGGGAACAGACGGATGGCTTCTTCTCGGAGAATTCTATGATGTGAACACGATCCTTCTCTGGTTCTTCATGCTTGTCTTCGCAGCCACCGCCGCAACAATTGTCAGCGGAGCCATAGCAGAGAGACCGAAGTTCTCAATATATCTCATCTACAGCGCCATTGTAACAGCGATCATCTATCCCATCTACGGACACTGGCTCTGGGGCGGAGGTTGGCTGAGTTCAAGCGAATTTCTCGTGAATCTCGGAGGAGGATACGGAGCCCTCGACTTTGCTGGAAGCGGTGTTGTTCACGCTCTCGGAGGATACGTTGCTTTAGCGGCATGCATGCTTATAGGACCGAGAATCGGAAAATATGATGAAAATGGGAATCCAAAGCCGATTCCGGGGCACAGCTTGGCTCTTGCAATGATGGGTGGGCTCATCCTCTGGTTCGGGTGGTTCGGATTCAATGGAGGAAGTACTCTCTCTGCTCATGAACTCAGAATTTCTATCATAGCTGCGAACACAAATCTTGCTGCAGCGGCAGGAGCTATAACAGCGATGTTCATAACATGGAGGAGGCTTAGAAAGCCTGATGTTGGTTTGACGATAAATGGAGCGATAGGAGGTCTCGTTGCAATAACGGCACCTTGTGCATGGGTCTCTCCGCTCTCTTCAGTCCTCATAGGAGTTATTGCAGGATTCATAGCATGCTACGGCTACTGGTCCCTTGAGAGAAGAGGAATAGATGACGTCGTCGGTGCCATTCCTGTTCACGGATTCAACGGAACGTGGGGACTCATAGCGCTTGGAATCTTTGCTGATGGAACCTATGGAGTGTACACAACAGAGGCTCCGCTGGTTACAGGTCTCCTCTACGGAAATACAGGATTCTTCGCTGTTCAAGTGATATCAACCACTGTGAACTTCCTCTGGGCATTTGGAACAGGATATCTACTCTTCTACCTTCTCAAGAGACTCGTTGGACTCAGAGTCTCTCCAGAAGAGGAACGTCTCGGACTCGACATTTCAGAGCACGCAACCATCGCTTATCCGAACTTCGTGTATACTGAACAGATGCCTATAGCGGTGAAGAAGAGGTGACGAGAGAGATGAAGAAGATAGAAGCCATAATAAGACCTGAGAAGCTTGAAGACGTAAAGATGGCTCTGGAAGAGAAAGGATACATTCCAATGACTGTTACCGAAGTAAGGGGAAGAGGGGAGCAGAAAGGAATAACGCTTCAGTACAGAGGCAGTTACATGGAGATCGATCTACTCTCGAAGATAAAAATAGAGATAGTCACAGAAAAGGAGTTCGTTGAAGACATAATTCAGACAATCGTCGAGGCTGCTTGGACAGGGAATTACGGAGATGGGAGAATCTTTGTGATTCCGGTGGAGAGGGATATCAGAATAAGAACAGCAAAGGCTGTGAAAGAGGGGTAACAACTCCTCATCATTTTTAATTTTAATTTCCTCATTTCACTGAACAAATGTTCACTCATCGGACTGTAAAGGTGATAATAGCAAAAAAATTTATATGTTATATGATCATCTATCACCCGTGCTGATAAGATAAGAGAAAAAATGATCGTGGTGGAAGATATGAGAGAATCTAAGCCTGAGAAATGGTTAGTTGTTTCTATCTCGCTAATTACAGTAGTACTTTCACTCACTTTTCCAGCCATGGGTCATCCAATTGAGGAAGAACATGCCATTGAAACTGCGGACACTGCGTGGCTACTTATCTCAACTGCCTTAGTTATGCTAATGGTTCCTGGAGTTGGACTGTTTTATGCAGGAATGGTCAGAAGGAAAAATGCAATTTCAATGATTGCATTGAGCATTATTTCCCTGATACTCGTAGGAATTCAGTGGATTATTTATGGGTATTCACTATCGTTTGGCAATGATATCGGAGGTTTCATTGGAGATTTAAGTTATTTCATGATGAAAAATGTTGGACTCTCGCCTATAGAGGGTATGACGATACCACACATGCTTTTCATGATATATCAAATGATGTTCGCTGCAGTCACGCTAGCCATAATAACCTCGGCGGTAGCGGAGCGTGTGAGGCTCTCAACCTTCATTATTTTCGGAGTTCTTTGGGTAACATTTATCTATGCTCCTTTCGCACATTGGCTCTGGGGAGGTGGCTGGCTCTCAGAGTTGGGTGCTCTTGACTTCGCTGGGGGAATGGTTGTTCATGTGAGCTCTGGCTTTGGTGCATTGGCTCTAGCTTTCGCGATAGGCAGAAGAATGGGATTTGGAGAATATTCAATGGAACCGCACAACATACCAATGACGTTAATTGGAGCGACTTTACTCTGGTTCGGTTGGTTTGGATTTAACGGAGGAAGTGCTCTCTCTGCGAGTGGATTGGCTGTTAACGCAATAGTTACAACCTTTATAGCTTCATGCGTCAGTGGAGCGATATGGCTGATAATATCATGGATGAAAGGTAGAGCTGGTAGTTTGAGTACCGTTAGCGGTGTAATAGCGGGTTTAGCCGCGATAACCCCAGCAGCAGGATTTGTTGATGTTAGAGGTGCTATGATTATAGGATTGGTGGCAGGTGTTTTATGCTACTTGGCACTAGATTATAGGGTTAGAAAGGGGATTGATGAGAGTTTAGACGCATGGGCTATTCACGGTGTTGGAGGAGTTTGGGGAAGTTTAGCAGTGGGAATATTCGCAACTAGAGCAGTGAATGAATATACCGGAGCTTTATACGGAAATCTAAGTTTACTAAAGGTGCAGATGATAGCGGTGATTACTACGGCAATTTATGCACTTATTGTGACGTATGTCATTGCAAAAATTGTTGATGCCATAATGGGTCTGAGGGTCAAGGAAGAAGAGGAATATGTTGGACTCGATATATCTCAACATGGAGAGGTGGCTTATACATGAAGATGCTCATTGCAATAATAAGACCTGAAAAACTTGAGGATGTTAAGCGATCGCTAGAAGAGGAAGGATTTGTCGCAATGACAATAACGGAAGTGAGAGGAAGAGGAGAACAGAAAGGAATAACACTTCAGTTCAGAGGAAGAGAGATGGAGATTGATGTGCTACATAAAGTGAAAATAGAAATGGTAATTGAGGACAAAGAGATTCAGAAAGCTATCGAGATTATTATGAGGAGTGCCAGAACAGGAAAGTATGGAGACGGAAGGATCTTTGTGCTACCCGTTGAGAAATCAGTAAGGATAAGGACTGGAGAGACAGATACATGAAAAGGTGAAAGTTATGTGGAGGGAGATTACTGAGAGGATTACTGAGTTCATAAGAGATATTGTTGAGAGTGCAGAGGCAGAAGGAGTTGTATTGGGTTTGAGTGGAGGAGTGGACAGTGCAACAACAGCATTTCTCTGTGTAAGAGCACTTGGAAAGGAGAGAGTCCTTGCAACTATCATGCCTGAGAGAGGCGTTACAAAAGAAGAGGATGTAAGAGATGCTCTAGAGTTGTGCGACGCTTTGGGACTCGAATACAAACTCATCTATATTGATCCAATATTATCGGTTTTCCTCAACAATCTTGAAGAGAGTAACGAAATTGCTGTTGCAAACCTCAAACCGAGGATTAGAATGATAATAAATTACTACTACGCAAATTCTCTGAATTACCTCGTGGCGGGTACAGGAAATAAAAGTGAGCTCATGGTAGGATATTTCACTAAATATGGAGATGGAGGAGTTGATTTTCTGCCAATAGGGGATCTATACAAAACCGAAGTTCTTGAACTTGCGAGATATCTCAGAGTTCCCGAGAAAATCGTAAAGAAGAGGCCTTCTGCAGGTTTGTGGATTAATCAGAGTGACGAAGAAGAGTTGGGAATGAGCTATGAGGTTCTTGATGAGATTCTGAAGTCTCTCGATAGAGGAAATGTTGAAGAGACAAAAAGGAGATTTGGTGAGCTGGTAGAAAGAGCTCTTAAGATGGTGAGAAAAAGTGAACACAAAAGATTGCAACCTCCAATAGCACATGTGAGAGATCTTTTGAGAGGAGATGAAAAGTAGCAATTCGAAGAACGTTCAGTTTAAATAGAGGTATGTTCGAATTAGCACGGAGGTGTTCAGTATGAGCATCCAGAAAGGAGATTTCGTGCGAATAAGTTACATTGCAAAAACGGAAGAGGGTACGATTTTCGATACCACCGATGAAGAGATCGCAAAGGAACATGATATTTTCGTAGAGGGAGCAAAATATGGACCTGTTACGCTCATAGTAGGTAGTGGTTATGTTATAGAAGGACTTGAAGAAGATCTTATAGGAAGGGAAGTCGGTTATAAGGGAGAGGTGAAGATTCCTCCTGAAAAAGCTTTCGGAGAATATGATCCATCTCTTGTTGAAATTATCTCCATAACCAAATTCGATCAGAGACCCCAGCCAGGAATGAGAGTTAGGGTGAACGGAAGGATTGGAACTGTTGACAGAGTCATTGGGAGGAGAGTGAGAGTCGATTTTAATCATCCCCTTGCGGGGAAAACGGTGACATATGAATATGAAATACTCGAAGTAATTGAAGATCTTGAAGAGCAAATCAAAGCAATCTTCGAACACTATTTGGAGTCTTCAGACTTGAATTTCGAGATCGAGGGAGAGGAGTTGATTATTGAGGAGCCTTATGTGAAGAACTTTGACCAGAGATGGATTCTTAACAAGAAGAGGATCGCAGATGACACTTTGAAATATACGAAGGTGAGAAAGATCATAATACAGGAGATTTTCCAAGAGGAGAGAGAAGAGGAGACTAGCGAGTCAACATAACAATCCTGAGATCCTTTCTTTTTCTGCACATAACAGGGAGTTCTCCGATAATACCTTCTATTCTGTATTTTTCACCTTCTCTCACCTTAGGAGAGCAATAAACTTTTGCTTCACAATTTTCCTCGCATTTTATTGGATGATATTCTATGAGAGAGCCTACAAGAGCTTTTTTGGATTCCACTGCAGCAACTAAAGGGGATTCCTCGACCTCAACGAGAACTACACCACTTTCGTGAACTTTACACGGCTTCGGTTTATTATTGGAATTTTTAATCGAGATTACTCTGTATTTTCTTCCTTTTTCGAGATTTCCACATGTAAATCTGAACCTACATGAGTTACACTCATCTGCAAGTCCAAAAAATAAATACTCGAATCCCTCCTTAGCGTAACTTTTGGCTATTAACGTGAGCTTAGTTTTTCTCTCACTCACCGCAAACACCCGTTACTCTTACAAGCTTTTCAGCAGCATCTCTTGTTATTCCATTCCCCAATATTGTGTATCTCTCAGGTCTGATTGTGTGAGCTCTTAGAAGAGCCTCGATGATGTATTCTCTATCTATTCCGAGTTCTTTTGCTGTTGTAGGAGCGCCAATTCTCTCGAGAGCATCTTTTATGGCTTTCCAGTCACCTCCGTGAAGATACATCATCATGATTGTTCCTACTCCGCATTGCTCTCCATGCATTGCGGGTTTTGGAGCTATCATGTCAAGAGCATGGGAGAACATGTGCTCGCTTCCAGAAGCAGGGCGAGAGGATCCAGCAATGCTCATGGCAACTCCGCTTGAAACAAGAGCCTTAACTACGAGTCTCACTGACTCTTCAAGCCCCTTCTTAATAAGATCTGCAGAATTGACTATCATTTTTGCTGTCATCAGTGAGAGTGATGATGCATACTCGCTATAATATTCATTCCTCAATCTGTGAGCCAATTGCCAGTCGAGAACAGCAGTGTAATTTGAGATTATGTCCCCGCATCCACTCGCAAGCATTCTGTAGGGTGCTTTTGAGATTATGGATGTGTCCGCAATCACCGCATCTGGAGGATGTGCGCCAATTGAGACCGAAGATGAAGATGACTTTATTGAGGCTCTTGAGGAGGCAATTCCATCGTGAGACGCTGCAGTCGGAACGCTGAGGAAAGGAAGAGAAAGTTTTGAGGAGGAGAGCTTAGCTATATCAATCGACTTTCCACCCCCTGTTCCAATCATAAAATTCCATTTATTCTCTTTTGCCTCTCTGATGACTTGAGAGACCGTTTCCATATCAGCCCTCTCTACCTCTATAATATCAGCATGAATCTTCTGATCTTCAAGTATTTCTCTCACCACATCTCCTGCTATTTTCTTCGTCTTCTTTCCGCAGATTATCCCACATCGTTCGATAAGATTTAAATCTGAGCAAACCCTACCAATCTCAAGAATTGCACCTGAACCAACAAGCACTACTCGTGGAAGTCTCATCCATTTCATTTCCGGAGATCCTTCAACCATCTCCATTCGCCTCTTGCGTGGTGATACCATGAGTCTTCGGGAGTTCATTCAGAAATATTACATAGATCCGATCATCTATGACACGGGATACAATCCCGTGAACACAGTCACTTGGGGTATTGTTCTTGTTATATGCATCGTTGGGATATTTAAATTGATGCGAAGCATGAAGGTGGAAATTGACAAGCGCTTTATTTTTGCGGTCTCTCCATTTATTTTCATTGGCTCAACACTCAGAGTTTTCGAAGATATGGAAGTATTCTCCCCCCCATGGAAATACTTCTTCATCACTCCTCAAATCTACTTCGTGGTCTTTGGTGTGACGCTTCTCTCTCTCTTTATTGGACTTCTTCTTGAAAGAGCAGGAATAATGACCTATGAGAGTTTCACTTGGCTTGTTGCTCTTCCCTGGGGAATCGGAAACACCGTTTACATTCTCTGGGGCAAGGAAATTGCAATCTGGGTTCCCTTCACAATCATAGGAATGGGTGTTTCGATAACATTTGTAGTCTGGGCTATTGCAATGCTCTTAGGCGCTTATTCCTATACAGATGACCTAAACCTCGTAATCCTCTTGACACACATGATGGATGCTTCGAGCACTTACGTTGGTGTGGATCTTCTCGGATATGTCGAAAAGCATGTAGTACCTTCTTATCTCACCGAACTCTTTGGAACATCTGGAATCATGATATTTGCAAAGCTGATAGTTATTCTTCTTATCTTGAAGCTCATCGACTCGTATCTCCTCTTAGAAGGAAAAGAAGTTCACGAGGTCGTACCGAAGACTCCTTCAGAAAAGGATTTAACTCAGTTTGCGTATCTTCTCAAATTTGCTATCCTGACTCTCGGTGCTGCACCCGCAATTAGAAACACACTGAGAATGACCATCGGAGTGTGAACTATGGATCTCAAAAGTTTGAGAAAAGAGATCCTAGCATCAGTTCTCATTTTCTTTATAGGGATGATTTACGGATATCTCTCTGCAATTTACTTTCCAGAGATCTTACAATACTTCGAACTTCTGAGAGAAATTCTCAAACCTGTTGCGGAAGCGAGCAAAACTGAGCTCATGATATATATTCTTCTAAATAATTCGTTCAAAACATTTCTTGCAGTCATTTCTGGATTTTTCCTAGCAATTTTTCCGATTTTATTTCTCTTCTCTAACGGATTCATCTTGGGCATGCTCTATGAGATAACGAGAGAATCTATCGGTCCTCAAGGATTTCTCATTGCCATTCTTCCGCATGGAATTCTGGAAATTCCCGCACTTCTAATCTCTGGAGCTCTTGGAATAAGACTCGGCTACAGCTTCATTCAGTTTCTGAGAAGAAAAGCAGATTTTAAGCGTGAATTAGCGGACTCACTGAGAATTTACTTCAAATTCATTCTTCCACTCCTTATCATCGCAGCATTCATTGAAACATTTATAACGATGTCCTTAGTTGGTAAATAAAAGGTGAGAGCTATGGAGATGAACAAAGATTCAGAGTTCAGCGAATGGTATACGAACATTCTCTTTGAAGCAGATCTCATAGACAGCAGATATCCCGTGAAGGGGATGTATGTCTGGCGTCCTTACGGATTCAAACTCAGAAATCTTATTTATGGAATTCTCAGGAAGATTATGGATGAAGAGCATGAAGAAGTTCTCTTTCCTCTTCTCATTCCAAAAAATGAGTTTATGAAAGAGGCTGAGCATATAAGAGGTTTCGAAAACGAAGTTTTTTGGGTCACAAGAGGAGGTTCTGAGGAGCTTGATGTTCCTCTAGCGCTTAGACCAACTTCAGAGACTGCAATGTATCCCATGTTCAAGCTCTGGATTAGATCTCACGCAGACTTGCCTTTGAAGATTTATCAGATTGTGAATACCTTCAGATATGAAACTAAGCATACAAGACCGCTGATAAGGGTAAGAGAGATCACATCTTTTAAGGAGGCTCATACCGCTCATGCTACTTGGGAGGAGGCAGAGGAGCAAGTTAAGAGAGCAATAGAGATGTACAAAAAATTTTACGATGAGCTTGGAATTCCCTATCTCGTTACGAAGCGTCCAGATTGGGACAAATTTCCCGGAGCAGATTATACTGTTGCCTTTGATACAATCATGCCTAACGGAAAAACCCTTCAGATTGGAACTGTTCATCATCTTGGAGATAACTTCGCAAGAACATTTGACATAAAGTATGAAGATGAAAATGGTGAGCACAGATTCGTTCATCAAACATGTTACGGAATCTCAGAGAGGTGTGTCTCAGCAGTCATCTCTATTCATGGAGATTCGAGAGGCCTGATTCTTCCTCCAAAAGTTGCACCAATTCAGATTGTGATAGTTCCCATCCTCATGAGCGATGATGAGAGAGCTATGGAAGTCTCAAGAGAGATTGAGAGACTTTTGACTTCGAAGGACTATAGGGTTCTCGTTGACAATGGAGAAGAAAGACCAGGAGCGAAATTCTACAAGTGGGAGAGGAAGGGGGTGCCTTTGAGAATAGAGATAGGTCCGAGGGATGTCTCTGAGAGAAGAGTTACTCTTGTCCCCAGAGACACACTTCAAAAGAGAGGTGTAGCTCTTGATAAGCTGTTGGAAGAGGTCGAACAAGAGATGAAGGAGATTGAAAAGAGACTTTCTCAAAGGGCTTGGAAAAAGTTCAGAGAAAGAGTTAGAAAATGTGAGGATTTGAAAGAGGCAAGAGAGATTGTGGGTGTTGCTCTTCTGCCATGGTGCGGAGAGGAGGATTGTGGGAAGAAAATAGAAGAAGAGACGGCCAAAGATCTGCTAGGAGAAGTCGTAGAGCTCAGAGAGAGATCACGATGCATCATCTGTGGAAGGGAAACGGAGAGGACTATAGCAATTGCAAAGAGCTTTTAAAACATCACATGAGATCTTTTATTTGCTAAATTTGATATCAGAGATAGAGCCTCGCCTAGTGCTCTGAATGCCTCATCCATCTCCTTTGTAGAGAGCTTGCCCATGCACTCCATTATCTTCCTTTCTACCTCAATTCTTTCTGAGTCTTGCACGAAATTCGATGATATTTTCAATTCATTTAGAATACCCTCAAGATAACTTAAGATAATCTTCTTTCCTCCTTCGTATTCCTCTCCACTCATACCCTCCAACTCTGACATAAGTCGAGATAGATGGGTGAGATTCGATTTCACCCTTTCGAAATACTGATACGCCATCAATTCCGATTTCATGGGGTCCATCTTTCATTTTTTCCCATCAGGAATACTTAAATTCTATGTTCAGAGAGGATGTGATGATGAGATGTAGTAAATGCATGAAAAAGGCGATCATTTTCCAGAGATATTCTGGAATGTGGCTTTGTGAAGAACATTTCATCAGAGATGTTGAGAGAAAGGTAAAGAGAAGAATGAGGAAAAATAAGATGATTGAGAGAAATGACATCATTGCAGTAGCTCTTAGCGGGGGAAAAGATAGCAGTGCATTACTAACATTTCTTCACGAAACTTTCAAAGAAAGAAGAGATCTCAAAATAATAGCCATAACCATTGATGAGGGGATTGAGGGATATCGAGAAGTTTTAAGAAAATACGCAGAAAAACTTTGCGATGAGTTGGGAGTGGAACATTACGTTTTCTCTTTCTTAAAAGAGTTTGGAAAAACTCTCGATGAGATTGTAAAGGAGAGAGAGTTAACACCATGCACCTATTGTGGAGTGATGAGGAAATACCTCTTGAACAAACATGCAAAGAATTTTGGGGCCACAAAACTCGCAACCGGTCACAATCTCGATGATCTGGCTCAAACTATCCTCTTGAATTATATGAGGGGGGAGATTGAGAGATTAGCGAGAATAATGCCCGAAAAAAGAAAGAGGGGACTGATACCAAGAATACGCCCATTTATGGATGTTCCAGAAAAGGAGATGGTTCTTTACTCAATTTTGAAGGGGCACAATATTTTTGAAGAAGAGTGTCCTTATGCCGAGCTCTCGATGAGAGCTGAGATAAGAGATTTCCTCAATAAATTTGAATACAAACATCCTGGAACCAAATATTCCATTCTCAGAGGATTCGAGAGACTTCGCCCAGTAATCTCAGAGTTAACGAAGAGTGTTAAACTCAGAGAGTGCGAAATGTGTGGAGAAATGACTTCTGGAAAGATATGCAAAACGTGTGAAATGATTGAAAAAATAAGGAGGGAAGAACAAATTTTACAGAATGATGTCTATGAGATCTGATCTATCCCTTTTTCTCCTTGAACCTTTTGTGCTTGATGATCCGAGGATTGGCTCCTCTCTCGCACTTTTTACTCTATCTGGCCCGAGAATTTGAGCAGACTGAACTCCAGTCATTATTGCCATTACTCTAACTCTTCCCTCGTAGTCATCTCTTATTCTAGCACCCCAAATGACATTTGCATGAGGATCGAGTTCATACGTTAAAGCTTCTGCAATCTCTTCCGCTTCCTTAAGAGTCAGATCAGGTCCTCCAGTAATGTGAATTAAACTTCCAGTTGCACCACGATAATCCACATCAAGCAATGGATGGTTCAGTGCAGCTCTGACAACCTGATCAACCTTATCCTGATTTCTGGTCTCACCAACAAGCATAGCTGCAACGCCTCCGCACCCCATCACCGCTCTGACGTCGGCGTAATCGAGATTTATCAGCGAAGGCTGAGTGATTGTTTCTGCAATACCCTTAACCGTTTCTGCGATGAGCTGATCCATAACTGAGAACGCCTGGTCTATCGGAAGATTTGGAACGTAATCGAGAAGACGATTATTGTCGAGCACTATAACTGTATCAGCAGCTTTTCTCAGATTTTCAAGACCTTCTTCTGCTTTAAGTAACCTCGCTCTTTCAACTCTGAAAGGAGTTGAGACCATTCCTATAACAATGGCACCCTGCTCCTTAGCAATTTGAGCAACAATCGGAGCGGCACCAGTTCCGGTTCCTCCTCCCATTCCTGCTGTTATGAAAACGAGATCGGCACCACTGAGAACTTCTTCAAGTGTATCTCTAGCTAACTCTGCCGCTTTTTTACCGATGTCAGGATATCCCCCTGCTCCAAGTCCTCTTGTGAGTGTTTTACCAATTAAAATTCTCTTATCCGCTTTTATCATCTCAAGATGCTGTTTATCCGTATTTATCGCTATTGTTTCAGCTCCCTGTACACCCATATGATAAAGTCTATTTATCGTGTTGTTTCCTGCGCCTCCGCAACCCACTATCAGAATCTTTGGTTGGCCGAATTCCTCAAAAAACTCGTCCTCTTCTTCAACTCTCTTGTTTTTTCGAGCCTCTAACTCAGCATATTTTAGAGCATCTTCTATAATCGACTCCATTTCTATCCATCCCCTCTTTGCCCCGATAATATTCGGGGAAATTTTTTTCTTTTTAACCCCACACCAGAGAGCTATCCTCGGGGGAGCTGGAAATATTAAATGCTCCCGTGAATCAATTCACTGATAATGTGGAGTATCACAAAATTTAATTCTTAAATTGAAGATATATAAAGACTTTCCCTGATTGTTGCTTGAAACAGAATTTATATATGAAGAGATGACTCTATGATGATACACCTTAAGCGCGGAGGATGGTTGAATGGCAAGGATGCACGCACGCAGAAAAGGAAAATCTGGGTCGAAGAGACTTTATAGGGATTCGCCACCAGAGTGGCTTGAAATAACTCCAGAAGAGATAGAAGAGAAGATAATTGAGTTAAAGAAGCAAGGTTACTCGACGAGTGAGATAGGGATGATTCTCAGAGATGTCTACGGAGTTCCTAGCGTTAGACAAATTTTGGGTAAGAAGATAGGAAAGGTGTTAGAGGAGCGTGGACTTGCTCCGAAGATTCCTGAAGATCTTGAAAATCTTATGAGAAAAGCAATTAATTTGAGAAAACATCTTCAAGAGCACAAAAAGGATCTCCACAATAAGAGAGGTCTCCAGCTTATCGAATCCAAGATTAGAAGGCTTGTGAAGTATTATAAAGAGGTTGGAAAGCTCCCAGAGGATTGGGAATACAAACCGGAAACTGCAGAAATAATGTTAACAAGATGATTGAAAAGCTCGATGAACTTGCAAAGGAAGTTGCAGAATTTTTACTTGAAAAGAATTACGTTAGAATAGTTTCTCATCATGATGCAGATGGAATTGCTTCCGCAGGAGTATTAGCCCATGCATTGAGGAGAGAAGACATTCCTTTTCACATTTCAATTTATCCAAAACTTACAGCTGAAGTAGTAGCTGAGATTGAGGCTCCCGCTGTTTTTTGTGATATGGGTAGTGCTGATCCCTCTCTATTAGAGAGTCTGGAGGAATTCGCAGTTATAGACCATCACAAACCATTCGAAGAGATGGATGCTCCTCATATAAATCCTCATCTCGTAGGAATAGATGGAGCTTTTCAGTTGTCAGCTTCCTGTATCGCATATCTTGTCGCAAGAAAAATGGGTGAAAACGAAGATCTCAGTGGAATAGCTCTTGCAGGAGCTATCGGAGATAAACAGGAGCTTGAAGGTGCAAACAGAGAGATTCTCGAAGAAGGGTTGAAAAAAGGAGTTCTTAGAGTTTCGGAAGGTATCAGAATTGGAACAGGAGAAATAGAGGAACTTCTCTTTCTTTCTAACGAACCGTATATAAGAGGTGTGAGTGGAGACGAAAAAGGTGTTAAAGAATTTCTGCAAAAACTCGGAATTTCAGGAAAATATGAAGAATTGGAGGAGGATGAGATTAGAAAGCTTACTTCTGCGATAATTTTGATGTTAATCGATTCCTCAAGAGAGAAGGTTCTCAGATCTCTCGTAGGCGAGATCGTGTGGACAGAGAGAGAGATCCTAAAAGATGCCCTAACACTCTCAAACGTCATAAATGCATGCGGGAAGCTCGATCACGCTGGTACGGGAGTTGCTGTATGTTTAAGAGATGAAAGATTTCTGGATGAAGCTCTTGAAATCCACAGAAAATATTGTACGAAGATACTTCGCGAACTGAATAGAGCGGTTGAGAGTATTGAGAGTATGAGCTCTTTGAAATACGTCTGGGTAGAGAATGAGGGTATTACGGGAGCAGTAGCTGGAGTTCTCGCGAGATATGTGGTAAGAGATTTTCCCGTGCTCGCACTCAGAAGGATTGATGGAATAGTGAGGATATCTGCAAGAGGAAATGAAGAGTTGATTGAAAGAGGAGTTGATCTTGGTGACATCATGAGAATCTCAGCTCAGAGAGTTGGAGGGCAAGGAGGAGGACACAGCATAGCTGCAGGAGCTTCAGTCCCAGAGAGAGAAATCGCAGAATTTCTGAAGAATGTAAACGAAGAAGTTCAAAAGAGGTTGGCGAAATGATCTGCAAATTGAAACTTAAGGTAAAAGATCCAGAAAGAGTTGTTTCAAGTTTAATACCTGATAACACGGAAAATATAAAAATGAGGATTGAGGATGGTTTTCTGATCGTGGAGATACAGGCAGAAAAAATTGGATCTATAATTTCATCGGTTGATGACATCATAGTGAACTGTTTGGTATCGGAAAAAGTACTGGAGTGTTGAAAATGAATTACGAGTTTCATCTGAAAGCGAGAATAAGATTGAGTGGAGAAATAGAGGATGAAGTGCTCAGAGAGTTGGAAGATCCGGTTAAAGAGAGAATAAACAAGGGTGTCCCCGAGGGAAGAGGTGTTTCCAAAATAGAGATGAGAGCAGATGGTACTGGAATAGAACTTGAAATTCTCTCAGATAGATATTTGAGGGCTCACGACGCTTTGTTGAGAATTAGAAAGATTCTTTCGCAGGAACTGGGAAAAAGAAGAGTTGGCCTTCGAGGAATAGAGATTCGTGATTATACTATCACGATGGATGAGAGTTTGAATGTGAGATTAAAAGTCCCCTTCATAAAAGAGATGAGAAGTGCGAACGGAAAAACAACTCTGAAATTGGATGTTGGTGAGACGGAAATTGAGAAAAGGATACCAGATAGAATCTTGAACCTGATAGAAGAGAAGAAGAGAGCAAAGGAATACGGAAGCAAAAGTGAGCACTGGGAGCTAGTTTTCGAGAGCAAGAAAAAAGATTTCAAGTACAACGGAGATCCGACGGAGGAGATGATTAAAAGGCACTGGATAAAACACGGTTCCTGCAGAGGACAATGGATTTATGGACCTCAAATAACAAAACTGTTTAGAACCTTCGAGAAAATTGTGATAAAAGAGCTTCTTGAACCTTTAGGTTATCACGAGATGATATTTCCGAAACTTGTCTCTTGGGATGTATGGAAGCGTTCTGGGCATGCAAAAGCCATTTATCCTGAGATCTACTATGTTTGCACCCCTAAGACGAGAGATCCAGAGTTCTGGGAAGATGTGATGGATTATTACAAGGTAACTCACGAAATTCCGGTGGAATTGATAAAGGAGAAGATCGAAGGACCTATCGGAGGAATGACGTATGCTCAGTGTCCTCCTTTCTGGGTCTTCCTTCAGGGAAGAACCCTCCCTGATGACGTGATGCCTATAAAAATTTTCGATCGTTCTGGTACATCTCACAGATATGAAAGTGGGGGAATTCATGGAATCGAAAGAGTGGATGAGTTCCACAGAATCGAGATAGTGTGGATTGGTACTCCAGAACAGGTGATTGAAGAAGCTGAGAAGCTGAGAGAAGGATACAGAAGAATTTTCGAGGAGTACCTAGATCTTCAGTGGCGTGAAGCCAGAGTTACACCATGGTTTATGGCTCAAGAAGGACTCACGGAGACTCATGAAAACAAAAGTGTAGGAACCATAGATTTTGAAGGATATCTTCCGTACAAACAAAACTGGCTCGAATTTCAGAACGTTAGCGTTAACGGAGACAAATATCCCAAGGGTTTCAGCGTGAAACTCCAGAGTAAAAAAGATCTCTGGTCTGGATGTTCTGGAATAGGACTTGAAAGATGGGCTGCGGTATTTCTTGCTCAAAAAGGCTTTAACTTAGATGACTGGCCTGAAAAGCTTGTGAAGGAGATTAGAGAGCTTCCGGAGGTCTTCAGATTCCTCTGACTTCAGCGAGAAAAGTTTTTAAATAGAGGTATGGAAAAATAAGTAGTTGTTCATATGGGCCCGTAGCTTAGCCTGGTTGGAGCGCACGGCTGATAACCGTGAGGTCGGGAGTTCAAATCTCCTCGGGCCCATACAATTTTTCACTATACAATGATTCTTGTATTTTTTAGTAATTCTATGAGTTTCTTTTCGAAAAACTGAGTGAAATTGCACATCAATCAGCTTGTGATGATGAATTTTAAATAACTGCTATCTCAATTTTAAATTATGAATAAAACAAAGAATCTTTTAAAAGAAGGTAAAGTTGCTCTAGGTGCGTGGGTGACCATCCAACATGCTGATGTTGCTGAAATCATGGCAACTCTTCCCTTCGATTGGCTTCTTTTCGATATGGAGCATTCCCCAGCAGACTTCAGCACAATAAACACGCTACTTCCAGCACTCAATGGAACAGAGATAACACCGTTCATAAGGGTGCCATGGAATGATATGGTGATGATAAAGAGAGCTCTTGATCTTGGAATTCAGGGACTTCTCATACCGTACGTGAACACGAAAGAGGAGGCAGAGGCTGTAGTAAGAGCTTCAAGGTATCCTCCTAAAGGAATAAGAGGAGTTGGACCGAGAAGAGCCACAAAATACGGAGTCATCCCAATTACCGAATACTATGAGAAGTTCGAAAAGGAAGATCTTCTCATAGGAATCCAGATCGAAACTGATGAGGCTCTGAAAAACATCGAAGATATGCTTTCGGTTGATGGAGTTGATCTCGCCTTCATAGGACCAAATGACCTCTCTGCAAGTCTCGGAGTCTTCAGAAAACTCGATGATCCAAAATTTCAGAGAGCGGTTGATCTGGTTCTGGAAGCCTGTGAGAGTTCTGGCGTTGCTCCGGGAATCATGACGGGAGGAAGTGAAGATGCGAAGAAGTGGATAGAGAGAGGATTCAAATTCGTTTCTATCGCTCATGATTATTCGATACTCAGAAAAGCCTATCTGAATGCTCTTACCGAAGTTTCGGAATTTGTAAAAACTCTGAAACGGTGACGAAAATGGAAGATCTCAAAAAATTCTCCAAAGAGGAGTTATTCAATTTTTCATTTAATGCTTTCTTAAAATCTGGAGTTAGTTCAGAAGACTCTGAAATCGTTTCAGACCACCTTGTGGAGGCTAATCTCAGAGGAGTTGACTCCCATGGAATCATAAGGGTTCCTCAATACGTTGAAGGGATAAAAATGGGAATTATAGATCCCAAAGGAGTTCCAGGAGTGATGAAAGAGAAAGATTTCTTTGCACTGTTGGACGGTAAAAAAGCCTTGGGTATAGTTGTGGCCAAAAAAGCAAGTGAAATAGCAATAGAGAGAGCTAAAAAAAGTGGAATAGGGATTGTTGGAGCTAAAAACCTAGGTCACGTAGGGATGCTAGGATATTACGTGAAGAAGATTGCGAAAGAAGGTTTCATCGCTTTTGCCTTCGCAAACGGTCCGGCTCTCGTTGCACCGTGGGGTGGTGCCGAAAAAATTTTCGGCACAAATCCTCTCTGCTATGGGTTTCCAATAGAGGGAAGAGAACCTGTGATACTGGATATAGCGACGAGTGCTATGGCATCATTCAAAATAAAAGTTGCAATGCTCAGAGGAGAGAGAATTCCAGAAGGAGTTGGACTGGATCCAGAAGGAAATCCCACAACTGATCCAAGCAGAGTTTTTAGGATTGGAACCATTTTACCATTTGGAGGTCACAAAGGATACGGACTCTCGCTTCTTGTAGAATTTCTGAGCCATGTTTTCATAGGAGCTTTACCGAGCACCGAGGTAACTGTTCACGGATCTGCACAGGGAGGATTTCTTATAGTTGCTCTGAGCCCAACACTTTTCAGGGAAAAGAAAGAATATGAGGAGGATTTGAGGAGACTTTTGGATAGGATCAAAAAATGCAAACCAGCACGAGGATTTAAAGAGGTTCTACTTCCAGGGGAGATAGAGGAGAGAATTTATGAGGAGAGAGTCAAAAATGGAATTCCACTGGATGATGGAACTCTGAAAGAGCTGAAAAGAGTTGCAGATGAGCTGAAAATAGAGCCTCCAAAACCAATTGAGTGAAAATGAAAAAACTGAAATTAATTGGAGAGTAAAAGATTATATAGATGATCATAAAATTTTTTGAGTGCTATGCCCCTCAACTCTCTTTCAAGAGATATTTTTCGTTTTCTTGAGAGAGCTGAGGGTTCTCTCCTTCTTAAAGGAGAACCTGGAACTGGGAAAACGCTTCTGGCTTTGAGGATTGCTGA
>MTMI02000010.1 GCA_002011165.2 Candidatus Mnemosynella biddleae | reverse complement strand
GAACCTCATCTTCAGAGATTCCTGACATCTTATAAATGAAAGAAGCTCCAGAAAAAGATTTTTATTGAAAAAGAAGAGAAAATTAGTGAGCGTTGAAATCAGACTAAAATAGGATTGAAATAGGGGATATACCCCTTTATTTAAGCTTTTCTGGTCAAGTTGAAATCAGACTAAAATAGGATTGAAATTCAAACCACATCGGAATTGGATCTCCCTCAAGTTTTGTTGAAATCAGACTAAAATAGGATTGAAATTTTTCTCTCACCTCTACGTGTAATTTCTCTGTTCTCTGAGTTGAAATCAGACTAAAATAGGATCAAAAAAGATTGATAACGTGGTAGGTGATAGAAAAAGAAAGGTTTTGTTAGGTCACTCTAGATTGAATTTAGAAAAAGAATAAAGGACTTTTAGAGAGGAGATGGTTACGTTGAGAAAAATACTACTGATGTTAATTGTACTGGGCGCGGTTGTTGGATTTTTTGCGATAGTAGGATACTTTCTCCATCAGGAATACATCGACAAGTACGTGCATGTGGAGATTGCGAACCACTCCAGTGCTAAAGTTCTTACAGACGAGGAGCTAAAAGATCTGCCAACACTTAAAAAAGCTCTCGAAATTGCTGAAAAAGAAGGTAAAGCCACGTTAAAGATCTCAATTGAGGAATTTAACAAGATGAGGAGCTTAAGTGGTTGGTATGTTGAATATAAAGGCAAAACTTATAGAGTGTACTTAATTACTACTTAGATAATTTAAAACCCTTAGAAGCGAATATCGTTATAAGGTCATAATAGAATCTGATTCAACCTAATAACGCTATATTATTGGGCTCTCAACATCTGCGTTTTTTGACAAAAAATCGAAAATAGGTGGAGATTTTGTACCATTTGAGAAGAGTGTTTCAATTTAATTTAATTTTTTAAATTGAAGAAGGTGTCTGGTTGAACGTATCGCGAGCATATAAAAATAACTCTCACATAGTGGTAGCATGAGTTGCATAGAACTTAGTTATACTTGAAATCGTCTAAAAGCTCTCTAACTGCTCTTTCAACTGCTTCTTTACTGCTCATTTTAGGTTTCCATCCTCTTTTCTTTGCTTTCTCTATGCTCAATAACATCATCTTAACATCGCCTTTCCAGCCCCTTCCTCCATCCACTCCTCCAGTAAACCGGAATTTGGGTTTCAAGTTCATCTCCTTGCTAACGATCTCAGCTATTTCTTTAACAGTTATCCAGTCTTCATTACCTATGTTGTAAACATCAACCATTCTTCTTTCATTTTTAAATCTATGATAAAGATATAGAATCCCTTCGATAGTATCACTCACATGAAGATAACTCTTTCTTTGAGTTCCATCTCCAAGAATTTCAAGTTCTTGTGGATTTTTTCTCAGCTTTCTTATGAAATCGTAGATCACACCGTGATTAGATCTCTTTCCTATGATGTTGGCCAGTCTGAAAATCAATGTTTTGATATCAAAAGTATGGGCATAACCGCTCATCAAAGCCTCTGCCGATAGCTTAACTCCTCCGTAGACGCTTATCGGTTCGAGAGCGCCGTAATCCTCTGGTGTAGGCAAGATTTCTGCATCTCCATAAACCGTGGAGGATGAAGTGAAGATCAATTCGTTGACATCTTTTTTTCTCATCCCCTCCAAAAGGTTGTAAGTGATGAGCACGTTGGTTTCGTAAAGCACTTCTGGAGTTTGAGAACCAACTCTGACCTCGGGATTTGCAGCAAGATGAAAAACCACATCAACATTTTCCAAGGCTTTTTGAACGATCTTCAAATCTCTCATGTCGCCTCTCAAAAATTCAAAGTTTCTGTGTCCCATCCACCCTTTTAAATTCTCCAAATTTCCAGCGCTCAGGTTGTCCAGAACTCTAATCTCATGGTTTTCTTTCATCAGAACATCCACCAGATGAGAACCTATAAACCCTGCGCCCCCCGTCACGAGAATTCTCATCAGTTTCTCACCTTTTTCTCACTTTAAATCCTATGCGGGGGAGGGGATTTGAACCCCCGGACCCCTACGGGACCAGACCCTGAATCTGGCGCCTTTGTCCAGCTCGGCAACCCCCGCAAAGAATCACATCCACTCTCCGCTTTTCGTTGATCGTATCCTTCGGTTTATACTCTACTTTTTCTTCACCTTTTTAAGCTTTTAGGTGTGGATTTGCTTCTTTGGAGACAAAAGAGAACCTATGCGTCACATATTCTTGCCTAAATTTAAATAAGTAAGGAAAAATAAAAACTAACTTTGGGTTGAAATGCTTACAACTCTCTCCGAAGAACTTGACGATGTTGTAAACGGTATAATCTTGGGATTGATACTGTTTGTACTGCTGTTCACAGGTTTTTTGGAGCCCTCTCTTCTTTTTTTGACCAAACTCACAGGCTTTATAACCACAATAATTTTAATCTCATCTCTCACTTACATCGGAGCAGGATATTTCATGGTTTGGTTAATTGTCATCTCTTTGCTCAATTTCTTCCACTTTTTAATTATCTTCGAATTCGTAATTTATCTGGCTGTGCCAGCTCTTTTGCTATATTTGAAAATTGGAAGATGATTATTCTTCTCGACACATTTATATATTTCTTAATTAAAATACATTACATATCATTAAGAGAGGTGTTTCCCGTGAATGATGAGAAGGAGAAGAAATACACTACGGTCTCCATACCAAAGCCACTCTATGAGAAGATAAAGAAGAGAATTGAAGGAACCGGATTCACTTCGGTCTCGGACTACGTTACATATGTGTTGAGAGAGGTCCTCGCAAGTCTCGAAGAGGAGGAGAAGGAAGAAGTCTTCAGCGAGGAGGAGGAAGAAAAAGTTAAGGAAAGGCTCCGTGCTCTGGGCTATCTCGATTAAAACTATACTTTTAAAAATTTTTAAGGTGAAGACCATGGTCTCCAAACCACATGGAAGAAAACCGACTAGAAGGGTGGCTTCTTCCAAACTCAGGGGGAGAACACTTAAACGAGCAACTTCTGGAGTTTTACAGAGTAATAAACGAGTTTAAAAATCCTTTTATGGAGTGGAAAAGTTTATGGTGGTTATTCACCACTGGGACACAGATGGAATAACCTCTGCGGCTTTACTAATTAAAGCTCTCAATTTAGAGAATCTTTTCAATCTCTCTCCACCTATTGGAGAGTTTCGTTTTGATGAGAGGATTAAGAGAGCAGTAGAGGAAGCGGAAAGAGTTTACATCCTTGATCTGAATCTTCCAAGCGAGGTTGAAAAGATAGAAAAGGACACCATTTTCATAGATCATCATCCTCAGGAGAGAATTGAAAATCCGCTGGTGAAGCAGATAAATCCAGCACTCAGCGGTGAAGAAACTCTTTCCACTTCTTTTGTTATTTCCAGATATTTCGATATCTGGAACTCATGGAGCGCTCTTGGTACTATAGGAGATGCAGGCACTAAAGCTTTTGAAATTCCTAAGGTAAGAGAGCTTCTTGCTCGAGAAAATCTTTCAGAAAAAGAAGCTCTAAGACTTGTTGAACTCATAGATTCAAATTACATATCTATGGATCGGGAGGGTGTGGAGGAAGCCGTTAGAGTAATGCTTGAAAATTCAGCAAGGGAACTCTTAACTTATGAGCCATGGATTAAAAAAGTTGAGGAAATAAAAAATGCTATAGAAAACGCTATTTTAAATGTTGAAAAAGAAGACAACGTAGCTCTCATCGAGTTTTCAAGTCCTCTCAATATAATTTCCAAGGTTGCAAGGAAAGCAGTTTGGGAAATGGGTTACGATGGGGCTTTGGTTATCAACAGTGATTTTCACGGAAAGGCTCAACTCTACTTCAGGGTCTCTCCTAGAATGGTGGAAAGAATAGATTTGCTCAAGGTAATAAAAGAACTTAAGGCTAAGGGATTTTCTGCTGGAGGAAAAAGGGAAGTTTTGGGATGTATATGTGAGAAGAAGGGGGTTGAGGAAGCTTTAGAGATAATTAGAGCTCATTTTGGAGGTGTTTGAATGGAAGGAACGGAAAAGGTGAAGAAAGTTTTTGTTATCGGTCTTGACTCGGCTCCACCAGAATTTTTGTTTGGAAGATTTTTGGAGGATCTGCCCAATATTCAGTGGCTTGTCGAAAGATCGATTTATGGTCCTATGAGGAGCACCATTCCTGCCATCACGATTCCAGCATGGATGGTAATGGCTACTGGAAAAACACCTGGGGAACTTGGATTGTATGGATTCAGACACAGAAAAGGAGGAACTTACAATGAGGTCTGGATTGCTCATAGTTTGATGGTGAAAGAGCCAGGTGTTTGGGATTATATAGCGGAGAAAGATAAGAAATCGATTTTGGTTGGAGTTCCTCCGAGTTATCCGCCAAAGAAGATAAATGGGTGGCTCATCAGCTGTTTCATAACTCCAGATGCTTCATCTGAGTACACGTATCCAAAAGAACTCAAGAGTGAAATTGAGAGAGTTGCTGGAGAGTACATCTTCGATGTGGTGTTTAGAAAGGAGAATAGGGATGAGGTTAAAGAGAAACTGTGGGAGATGACCGAAAAAAGATTTGAGGTCATTCGATATTTAATTGAGGAGAAAGACTGGGATTATTTCCAGTTTGTTGAGATTGGATTGGATAGAGTGCATCACGCTTTCTGGAAGTATTTTGATGAACATCACCATCTCTATCCCGGAGATGACAATCCTTACAGGAATGTGATCATCGATTACTACAAGTTGCTCGATAAGGAGGTAGGTAAAATTTTAGAGCTTCTGGATCTGGATGAAACTGCCGTTATGATGGTCTCCGATCACGGAATAAAAGCAATGAAAGGAGCTTTTGCAATAAATCAGTGGTTGATTGAGGAGGGACTTCTGAAGATCAGAAATCCCGAGATACTCGAGGAGGGAAGACAGGTCAAGTTTGAGGAGCTTGATGTTGATTGGAGCAGAACAATAGCTTGGGCTTGGGGAGGATATTATTCCAGAGTTTTTCTGAATGTGGAAGGGAGGGAGCCACATGGAATAATCAGAGCAGAGGAATATGAGAAAGTCAGGGATGAGGTCGCCGAGATGATAAGGGGTGTAAGGGGTCCCAACGGTGAGAAATGGGACACCGAGGTATTCTATCCTGAGGAGATCTATCCAGTTGTCAATGGAGATAAGCCAGACTTGATGGTCTACTTCGATAATCTGAGTTGGAGAGCTGCGGGAACTCTGGGATATGAAATACCCTACTTATTGGAAAATGATCTGGGTCCTGATGACGCGGTTCATAGCGAGGATGGTGTGTTCTCCCTCTATCTTCCTGAGATGGAGAGCTCAAGAAATATGAGATTAACAATATATGATTTCGCTCCAACGGTGCTCAGACTGTTTGGAGTGAGAAAAGTTTTGAGGGGGAGAAGCTTGATATGAGCACGTGGAAAAACTTGGAGAGAGGTTTTACAGTATGGCTTACAGGTCCAAGCGGTGCGGGTAAGACAACTCTAGCGAGCGCTCTGGAGAAAGAGCTCAAAGAAAGTGGATACAGGGTGGAGATTTTAGATGGAGATATTCTGAGGAGAACTCTCTATCCAGATTTAGGATTCAGCAGGGAAGCAAGGGAAATGCACAACAGAATAGTCATTCACATGGCCAAACTTCTTTCAAGAAATGGCATTATAGCGATAGTCTCCCTCATATCTCCCTATAAAGCTATCAGAGAGTATGCGAGAAAGGAAATAAGGAATTTCATTGAAGTGTATGTTTATGCACCGCTCGAAGTAAGAATTCAAAGGGACCCAAAGGGTCTTTATAAGAAGGCTATGCGAGGAGAGATCAGGGGATTGACCGGTTATAATGGAGTTTATGAGGAGCCGGAGAATCCAGAGGTTGTTGTTGATACCTCAAAGATGACTCCGGAAGAGGAGGCCGAAGAGGTTTTAAGAAAAGCCAGAGAACTTGGATTTCTTCCGTAGGTGTTTTCAATGCTTTTATTTGCATCTCTTGGTTTTATTGTTGGTTTTTTGGTTGGGCTGACTGGAATTGGGGGAGGAGCCTTAATGACTCCTTCTCTTATCTTCCTCAGAGTTGAGCCTCTTATTGCGGTCGGAACTGATTTGCTGTATGCAGCTTTTACCAAAGTTTTTGGTGTCATCTTTCATCACAGAAAAGAGAAGATCAGGTTTGATATCGGTTTAAGGCTTTTTGCTGTAGTTTGCCCGCAATTCTCATTGGTTCCGTTCTTCTAAGAACTGTAGATGAGAACACTCTAAACCACTATCTCAAACTTCTTCTCGGAGTGATCTTGGTTGTCAGCGCTTTTCTGAGTTTGACCAGAAGAGAATTTCACTCTTGGCTAAGACCAAGGATGCAATATCTCTATATTCTTGGATTCATCGTTGGTTTAACAGTTCAGTTCACTTCAGTTGGTGCCGGAGTCATAGTCAGCTTCGCTTTGATGAATCTTGCCAGAGTGTCTCCAAGAGAGGTCGTAGGCATCACTCTATTCTACAGCTTGGTTCTTTCCTCGCTGAGCTCTTTAAACTATGCATTTCTTGGGAACATAGATTATCATTTAGCTTTGGTTCTGATTGCGGGGACTCTTCCCGGTGTCTATCTGGGGTCTTACATGAGCTCAAAAATAGATGTTGATAAGCTAAAGAAAGTCATTAATGTGACGATTCTCATCATTGGAGTACTGGTGCTTCTTGAGATGATGAGATGAAACGACATCATCTTCAGATGCTCTTTAAAGGATAGATAATGTTTTTAAGAATACTATTAATTCATACCATATGGTAAGAATTCGAATATTGGTAAGAAAGGCCAAGTAACCCTACCGAAAGATATCAGGGAAAAATTCGGAATTAGGGGAGGAACCAAAGTTGTGTTTGAGGTCAGAAAAGATGAAATTGTAATAAAACCGGAGAAATCCGGTGTAGATTTTGTGGAGGAGTGGCGTTCGCTTGTGAAGAAAAAGCAATCCGGGCTTGTTGATTTGAAAAAGCTAAAAGAAGATTATTACAGACAGGTTGATGAAGATGTTTTACTTTGATGCAAACGTATTCATTTTACCTCAGATTTATGAGGAAACAATCAGCGAAGTCAGAAAGGCCAGAGAGTATCTGATTAAACTGGCCAAGGGAGAGGTAGAGGGTTATACATCCACGTTAACATGGGACGAAGTAGTTTATGCCATTCGAAAATATGCTGGAAGAGATGAGAGTTTGGTAGCTGGTAGAGCTCTTAAGTTTCCCAAATCTCAAAATTGTTTCTGTGGATTTTGGAATTCTATTAAGGGCTCAGGAGATAATTAAAAACTTTAACGTAATGCCGAGGGATGCCATTCACGCTTCATGCGCTTTGAGATTTTGCAATGGTAAAGATGGTAACTAATGATTTAGATTTCGAGAAAATTTCCGGTGTCACGAGGATCTGGTAAGTGCAATAAGAGCTAATGATCTGCTTTAAGTGATAGAAGGTATAGTAATACAGAAACGTTTACACAACGGTAATACAACAAGTTGTCTCATAATGTTATCAGTTTTAGAATTCCAAAGGAACTTAAGGAGAGTATGAAAGAAATTGAAATTAACTGGAGTGAAGAGATAAGGAAAGTTCATAGAAGCGAAAGTCAGAGAATGTAAAAGGAAGAAAACCTTGGAAGAAATAGATGCGATACTTGCAAGTTTACCAAGAGCGAGAAAAGGTACCGCAAGAAGATATGTGAGGAACGATCGTGAGAGTAATTGATGCTTCATCGCTGGCTAAATACGTTCTCAGAGAGGACAACTGGGAAAAAAGTCAGGAAATATTTGTAGATGAGTCGCATTCTTTAACGCTGGCTCTGATAGAAGTTTCTAAATGCGATTTGGAAACATCACGTGCTTCATAAAGAGACATCGCGTGAAGATGCAAACAATGTTTGAGGCACTGAAAAAGCTCAAGGATGTTGTGGTTTCTGAGCCATGTGAGAAGTATCTCGATAATGCTATAGAAATATCAATGGAAGAAAAATAACTGTTTACGACGCTCTATATCTGGCGCAGGCAAAGAAGTTAACAGCTTTTTGACGAGCGATGAAAGGCAATGGGAGATCGCAAAGAAAAATTGGGATCACACAGAATTTGTTAAGTAGGTAGATGACTATTCAAACTGATTCGGAAATAATAAGTTCATTAAAATCAGTAAATCTCTCATATGAGAGTTTTGGTCACTGGAGCAAGCGGACAAATTGGCTCATACGTTCTGGAAAGGTTCGCAGATGAATGCGATGCTCTTGGAGTTGATTTGAGGGATTGCTCAATTAAAGAGTTGAAAGATTTAGTTATTCAAGGTGATTTAAGGGATTATGAGTTCGTGAGAAATGTTGTTAAGGATGTGAATGCTGTCATTCATCTGGCGGCTCAGGTCTCTGTTGAGAACAGCTGGAATGATCCTGTTTACGATGCTGAAAATAATGTTATTGCGACGATTAACCTCTTAAAGGCTTGCTCTGACTATGGGGTTGAGAGATTCGTTTACGTTTCATCAGCAGCGGTTTACGGAAATCCGCAATACGTTCCGATTGATGAAAAACATCCGAAGAGTCCGATTTCTCCTTATGGAGTTAGCAAGCTCGCTGGAGAATACTATTGCAAAGTTTTCTCGGATAGGATTCATACTGTCATCATTAGGCCGTTTAATGTTTTCTCAGCAAGAATGGATCCAAACAATCCATATTCTGGCGTCATAACCAAATTCATTTCGAGGGTTAAGCAAAAACTACCCCCGGTGATTTACGGAGATGGAAAACAGACGAGAGACTTTGTGCACGTTAGAGATGTGGCTGATTTCATAGAGATGGCTTTGAAGAGAGGGAAGAATGGAGAAGCTTATAATGTTGGAACAGGAAGAGAGACCTCTATTTTAGAGCTTGCTGAAATTATTATGGAGATCGGTGGAATCAACGGTGAACCAGTTTTTGACAAGCCCCGTAAGGGAGATATAAGAAGGAGCTGTGCAGATATCTCAAAAGCTAGAAAGCTTGGATTTGAACCGAAAACTGATTTAGGGAGAGATTTGAAGGGGATTCTTGAGTTTACATAAGTTGACAAAAGAAGTTAGGGATGCATTAGGTATATCTTCTGGTGGAAAGCTGGCAGTTATTGTGAGAGGCGATGAGATCGTTCTCAGAAAAGTGGAGGGGCTGAGTATTCCTGAAATAAGTTCTAAGATATCGTCTACTGTTGAAAAAGAAGATCTTAACATCGATGCATTGATAGAGGAGGCTGTTGAGCGGGCAAGAAAACAAAGATAGTTTTTTAAGGGTTTCAATATTCTTTAACAAAATACTGAGCAAGGAGTTCAACGAACTCTTTACAAGCGGAAAAATTGAGGTTTTATTTCGGAAAGAAATTCTGAGAGAGATTTCCAGAGTCTTCGAATATCCTAAAATAAAGGGCATATTAGAGAGGGCTGAGGTTAGTTCGAGGGAAGTTATTGAAGAAATTACGAGAATATCCAGAGTGCAGTAGAGAGTGGAGCTGAATTTTTGGTCAGTGGAGATAATCATCCTCTGAGAATCGGAGAACTTGGAAGGATAAAAATAGTCTCTGCTAAGGAGTTTTTAAAACTGTTCAGATGATTTTCAGATATTCTCTATCGCATTTTTATGTTCTCTCGGTTCTGTTTTACAGTAGACATATAGCTCTTGCGAGGTGGTTTCGTTATATCAGCATACGTCTTTCATTCCAAACCAAAAGTTTAAGTATACTTCACATTAAGACGCAATTGTGAAGATGGTTACTGCGTCTGTCAGACTGCCTAAAGAGATGGTCGAGGAGATAGAGAGGCTGAGTAAGGAGGAAGGATTTAGAGTGGGCCATGAAATGAGTGCTGTCAGCAATGCTGGGCCTCCAATCCACTTAGCGAAGATTGGAAGGTTGAGTTTGCTTAAAGAAATTTTTGAGGAAATAATAGTTCCGAGAACTGTGAAGGTTGAGGTTATTGACAGAGGGAGGGAAAAAGGTAAGCCTGATGCTTTTATTATTGAAAATGCTCACTCTGGATGAAAGTTGTTGAAGATCCACCAGATGCAAATTCACTTGCTGAGAAAGTTGGAATTCATCATGGCGAGGCGAGTGCAATTCTATTGGCTAGAGCTTTGAAGGTTCCTGTTCTCTCGGACGATTCAGATGCCAGAAAGTTCGCACTGGATTTTGGTCTTGAAGTTATCGGATCAGTGGGTATTTTGGTCGAGCGGTTAAAACAGGATTGATTTCAAAAAGTGAAGGGTTAAAAGCTCTGGAAAAACTTGTAGATGTTATGTGGCTGGGTGCCGATGTGTCCGGTAATGCGATAAGAGTTATAGAGGATCTGTGAATTAGATTCAGGAATCTTTAAAAAATCAATAATAGAAAACAAAAAAGGATGTTTAGAAAACTCGAATGCTATCTTTCAAACTCAGGAGTGCTTTTGCAACATAATACATGCAATAATAGGCTCTGCTTTTTCAACCAAAAATCTGAGCTTTTGAATGAATCATAATTCGTGGTTGCTAGAACGTCTATGTCCGAATCCTCTCGATCCTATTGCGAGAAAAGAAACCCAAACAAAGTTATCCTCAACTTTATTTGATTTTTTCAGCACATAGTGTTGTAATTTCCTGCTTTTTTGCTATAGTTTTTGGGAATAATTTTTCGTTGTTTCAAAAGTTGTAAAATAATTTTAAATTCATGAACTTCTAAAAATATCATAATAAATTGAAGGTGATTACGATGAAGGCTCTGATTCTTTCTGGCGGGCATGGAACTCGCCTTCGTCCTCTGACGTATTCTCAACAAAAACAGCTTATTCCGGTTGCCAACAAACCAATTCTTTTCTATGCAATTGAAGATGTTATTGAGGCTGGTGTGGATGAGATAGGAATTATTGTAGGGCCAAATAAAGAGCAGGTTATGGAAACAGTTAATTCAGTCGATTGGAGTGCAGAAATAGAGTTTATCTATCAGGGTGAACCCAAGGGTTTGGCTCATGCAATTCTCGTTGCAGAAGAGTTTTTGGACGAAGACTTTGTTATGTATCTAGGAGATAACATACTAAGAGAAGGAATTGTTGAGCACGCAGAAAAATTCAAGAAAAGCAATTGTGATGCTAGCATAATGCTTGCGGAAGTTAAAAATCCTCAACAGTTCGGGGTGGCAGAGCTTAATGAAGATGGAACAATTAGGAGACTCATCGAAAAACCTAAAGTTCCACCAAGCAATCTTGCTCTGGTTGGTATCTACTTTTTCAAACCTGTAATACATGAGGCTGTAAAGAGCATAAGGCCTTCTTGGAGGAATGAGCTTGAGATAACAGATGCTATTCAGTGGCTCATCGATCATAGATATGAAGTTAGATGGACAAAGGTTACTGGGTGGTGGAAGGACACCGGTAAGCCAGAAGACATATTAGAAGCAAATAGATTGGTTCTAGATGGCCTTAAACCAAAAAATGAGGGAGAAGTTGAGAACTCAAAAATTATAGGTAGAGTTGTTATAGAGAGCGGAGCAAGGATAAAGGACTCAGTCGTTAAGGGACCTTGTATTATTGGACACAACTGTAAAATTGTCAATTCGTACATAGGACCTTATACGTCTCTAGGAAAAGAGTGTGAAATTGATGGAACTGAGATTGAAGATAGTGTAATTATGGATGGAAGTAAAGTCATAAACGCTGGAAGAATCGTTGAAAGTCTTATAGGGAGAGGTGTCAAAATTCAGGAATTTGATCATATGCCGAGGGGATATAGACTCATAGTAGGCGACAACTCCAGTATTGTATTATGAGAGGGGGTGATAAGCGTTGAGAGTTTTAATTACTGGCGGGGGAGGATATATCGGCTCGGTTTTGACCCAAATGTTGCTTGAAGAAGGATACAGAGTTAAGTGTTTGGACAGATTTTTCTTTGGGGTTGAAACTCTTTCACATGTGGCAACCGACTCAAATCTAGAAATAATCAAGGATGATGTAAGATGGTTTGACCCCAATATATTACGAGATGTGGATGCTGTAATGGATTTAGCAGCGTTGTCGAATGATCCAAGCGGAGAGCTAGATCCCTCGAAAACTATGGAGATAAATTACAAAGGGAGGGTTAGGGTCGCAAATTTAGCTAAGAAATATGGCATCATTAAATACATACTTGCCTCCTCATGTAGTGTTTATGGATTTCAAGATGAAATAGTAAATGAAGAATCACCAACCAATCCACTAACAACTTATGCTAAAGCTAACTTATCAGCAGAGAAGGAGGTTTTACCATTGGGGGATAATAATTTCTGTGTAACAGTGTTAAGACAAGCAACGGTTTATGGTTTGTCTCCAAGAATGAGATTTGATTTGGCGATAAACGGGATGGTTCTAGGTTTCTATAAAAACGGAAAGATACCGATAATGAGAGATGGCACTCAATGGAGACCTTTTGTTCACGTTAAAGATACATCAAGAGCATTTATAACCGTGCTAGAGAATCCTCCTGAAATCGTTAATAAAGAAATTTATAATGTGGGTAGTAATGATCAGAATGTCCAAATATTGCCATTAGCTAGGTTAATTGCTGAGTCGATAGGTATACCCTTCAACTTTGAGTGGTATGGTTCGCCGGATAAAAGGTCTTACAGAGTAGATTTCAGTAAAATAGAAAGAAATTTAAGATTTAAACCTAAATACACTCCAAAAGAGGGGGCAAGAGAGGTTTATGAGGCATTAGTAGAAGGCAAGATTACAGATAGCATTAAAACAAGAACTGTAGAGTGGTACAAGTATTTGATAGAAGCTCATAAAATAATTAAAGAGGTTGAACTCAGAGGTGGGATACTTTGAAGGTCGCTATAATTGGAGTTGGGCAATTAGGTTCAGATTTGATTAAGGTTTTCGAGGATGTAATACCACTGACCCACAATGAGATAGAGATAACAGATTACTCTAGCTGCGAAATTCTTAAAGAAATTAAACCACACGTGGTAATAAATACGGCAGCTTATCACAGAACTGATGAGTGTGAAATCAATACAGAGAAGACTCTTCTTGTGAACTCACTAGGCGCTAGGAATATTGCAAAAATTTCCAGTGATGTTGGTGCTATTAACATTTTCATAAGCACAGATTATGTTTTTGATGGGGCAAAGAAAACACCATATACTGAAGACGATGCGCCCAATCCTATAAATTCGTATGGTGTCAGCAAATATGCCGGGGAACTGTTCACTAAATATTTATCTGAGAAATATTACATAATCCGAGTTTCTAGCCTTTTTGGAGTGGCTGGAGCCAGTGGCAAAGGTGGAAATTTTGTAGAAACTATGATATCAAAAGCAAAATCTGAATACGAGTTGAGAGTGGTGAACGATATCACGATATCTCCAACCTATACTATGGATGCATCAATGGCCATTAAGCAGATTATAGAAAAGAAATTACCGTTTGGGGTCTATCATGTTGCAAATGATGGTTTCTGCACATGGTATGAATTTGCGAGGGAGATTTTTGAGATTGCTAATATTTCTGCAAGACTATCTCCGATAACATCTGATGAATATCCTACAAAAGCAAAAAGACCAAAAAATTCAGCTCTGAGCGTTGAAAAAATCAAGTCGTATGGAATAAATATGAGGAACTGGAAAGAGGCGCTTAGAGCGTATTTAGTAGAGAAAGGTCACATATCTTGATTTAATTAGATCAAGAGGGAGGATAAAGAGATGTTGCTTGGAATTGTTGTTAAACCTCTGAAGAGATTTGCAGATGAGAGAGGGTTTTTTACAGAGATTATGAGAAGAGACTGGTCAGACATATTTGAAGATGAGATAGTACAAGCAAATCTGTCGATAAGCTACCCTGGGATTGTAAGAGCGTGGCACAAGCATGAAAGAGGACAGGTAGATTATTTTGTTGTTGTTAAAGGAGCATTAAAGATATGTGCTTATGACGAGAAAACGGAGGAACTTAATGAGATAGTTTCAACTGGTGAAAACTTGCAGGTTGTCAGAATTCCTGGGCATTACTGGCATGGAATAAAAGCCGTTGGAAATGAACCAGCGATGTTGATTTACTTCGTTAATAGATTGTATGACTACAAGAATCCAGATGAATTGAGAAGGCCATGGAACGATGAGACGATAGTTCCAAAGGTGATAAATGGTAGAGAAGATGATCCGAGATGTGGTAAGCCGTGGAACTGGTTTTATCCACCGCATAAGTAAGGATAAGTAGGAAAAACCGGCAAATTTGAAGGGTTCTGCATGAATAGCCCATCACTGCAAAGAGTGGTTAAAGGTGCAGGGATAGTCCTTATAGGAACGGTTATAGGTATGAGCTTAGGTATACTTTCGAGAATACTGGTTATAAGAACCATTACACAAGTAGAATATGGGATTTTCTCTCTTGCTTTGGCTCTATTCAATGTGTTTGTTACCATATCAACACTAGGCTTATCTGAAGGAGTTACAAGACAGATAGCATATTATATAAGCAAATCGGAAATGAAAGTGAAGGAGATTGTAGGATCTGCTGTTTTTATTGCTTCTGTGTCCAGTGTACTGACTTTCCTGATACTATTTGCTGCATCGGATATGGTGGCAAAGTTGTTTGATACTCCAGAGCTTGCTAAACCTCTGAAGATCATCTCCATTGCTATCCCCTTTTCCGTTTTACTGAACGTTCTTGTGGCTGTTTTCAGGGGTTTTGGCAAGGTAGAGATTAAGGTTTATTTTCAGAACATTTTTCAGAATATATTCTTTCTCTTACTCGTTACTGCCGCATTTTTTCTTGGGTTAGGTTTTGAAGGAGTTATTTATGCTTTTGCGCTCTCTGTAACTGCAACATGCCTTACTCTAACGTTCTATTCGTTGAAGATAAAAGTGAAATTGGGCAGAAAAACAGTATCCACCACAAAGGAGTTACTAACTTTTTCTATACCGCTTTTGGTTGCATTAATTCTCGCTATGGCAATGATTTGGACGGATACTCTAATGTTAGGCTTCTTCAAAACACCTGATGTAGTAGGATTATACAACGCTGCCTATCTTCTAGCAAACCTAATTCCTATATTCTTGGCATCTACTGGGTTTATGTATAATCCCATTGCCACACAACTCTACTCAGAGAACAGAATGGACGAACTGAAGAGAATTTACCAAGTCATCACAAAGTGGATATTTTCCGCAACCCTCCCCATGTTCTTCGTCCTGTTTCTGTTTCCTGAAGTTGTACTGGGCTTCCTCTTTGGCACCAGCTATGTTCCCGCCTCCTCCGCTTTAAGGATACTCGCCTTGGGCTTCATGTTCCACGTATCTATGGGGCTGAACAATTTAAGCTTGGTTGCTATAGGGGGCGGAAAACTACTCATGTATATGACTTTAGTGGGTGCCATTATAAATGTAACCTTAAACGCAGTTTTGATTCCACCGTATGGTATTACTGGAGCAGCATTAGCATCTGCTTCGTCTTACATATTAGCTAATGCTACTGCATCCACTAAACTTTATCAACTTTCTGGAATACATCCTTTTACAAAGAATTATTTAAAGCTTATATGTGTTTCAGTCACCCTTTTCATGTCTATTTATGTTGCATCTTTACTCTTAACTGTAAGATTCTGGATGCTCCCTATTTTGATGGTTGCTTACTTTTTTGGTTATTTTTTGTTTTCACTCCTTACAAAAAGTATTGACAAGGAAGACCTAGATTTGCTCCTTGCAATAGAAAGAAAGATAGGAGTAAATACAGATTTAATAAAAAATATATTTAAGAGATTTGTCTGATTATAATTTATTTAATGATCTTAGCAGTTTTACCTTTTCTCGGATTCTCTCTTCTTCACTAATCATCATCATCCTTTCTTCCATTAATATATGGTCCAAAATTTTTGATTCAAATTCTTTTACTTTTTCTTTTTCTTCTTGTGATAAATTTTTTGTCTCCTTGGGGTCATTACGTAGATAATAAAGTTCTCGTCTTTTATTTTCTTCATCAAATATATATTTCCAGTTTCGCGTTCTATAAGATATAATTCTTTTCTTTAGGTTGATTTTCAATTTTCCGCCCTCGATGACATTTTCTTTACAAATTTCGCTTATTACTCCACCATCCGATACTGTTTCTTTCCCCTCTATTAATGGAAGCAAACTCGTTCCATAGAAGTTTTTAACTTTTTTAATACCCAATATATCTAAAATAGTAGGCGCTAGATCTATAAGGCCAACAGGCTCATCGATCTTAATGTTTTTACCTACAAATTTAGGACCATAAATTATCAAAGGTACATGGAGTAATTCGTCATATAATTTTGGATGATGAGCAAGCTCCCCATGCTCTAAAAATTCCTCGCCATGATCGGCCGTTACCACAATCAAAGTATTGTGCAGAAGGCCCAAATCTTCTAATTTGTCGAAAAATGATCCTAAAATGTTGTCAACATATCTTATTTTGGAATCATATAAATCAATTAATAACTTTAACTCTTCATATGACATCTTATGAGTAAAATATAATTTCTTCTTGAGTTTCTTAATTTCCTGTTTATTAATACCTTGTGGACGAAATAATTTTACATACTCATATGGGGGTGAACAGGGTTCGTGAACATCCATATAATGAATCCATATAAAAAAATTGTTTTCTAGATTTTCTCTCAACCAGAAAAGTGCTTTTTTAGTAATTACCTCAGCAGTAACATATGAAATTTCGTCAGTTTTTAGCAATGTCTTCAAATATCTGTACATTTTTTTCGCAAATTTATACATAAAATCATTCCTATTTAATAATTTTTTTATTTTATCTTTAGCTTTATACTTTAGAGTTTTGATAGCTGGTGGATCGTTCAAAAAATCCACAAAAGTATCAAATCCTCTAGCATAGCCATAATGTCTTGATAAAAAGGGATTAGAATGAAATGCTGCTGTACTGTAACCGTTTCTCTTTAATACTTCTGCGATTGTAGTTCTATGCTTAGAGAGATGCCCATATCCTCCAAACATTAACGGATAAGTAGAGGTAAGAATAGACTGAAAAGAGGCAGGCGTTCCTGCAGAATTTGCTATTGCTTGCGTAAATAAAATACCATCCTTAGCTAAGTTATCTAAATTTGGACTTGTTTTTCTATGATATCCTAAACAGCTTAGATGATCCGCTCTAAGAGCATCTATTGTTATAAGGATTACATTTTTCCGCTTGTCCATTCTTCACCTCTTATTGAGCTCTGCTACGTATCTCGTTGTACGTTTTTAACAACTAAGAATATATAAGACTTTTTTTATTTGCAGGAGTAGTGTAATATCCTGAAATAACTTTACACCAGAACTAAACAAGTATCTGAGAAAACTAACAAATAAGGGACAAAGTTAGAATAATCAAACGGTGACTTAGCAGAAAGTCAGTAAGGGAAATAGCAAAATTCCTCGGGATTGCAAGACAGAAAAAGTTCAGGAAAGTCAGGAAGAGAGCAAAGGAAATGTGGAAAAACTGAAGAACTCGCGCTAAATACTTATAAGAAATTCAATGTGGAGCCATATTCACCTAGAAAAGGAAAATAGAGGAAAATACATGCCTACTCATATCTCCCCACAAATCACCTACAAAATTCTAACTGAAGGGGGCTTGGTGAAGGAGAATATGAAGAAGAAGCAGAGGGAAGGGCTAGATTTTGAAAGAAAAACACTCAATGAAGATTATGACGGGAGACAGGAAACAGGTGCCCGATTAACAATCCTTCGTAGACGGGCTTGGCCGTTTAACCGCTCTTCTTTCGAATTTTTTGCAAGTGGTGATTTGATTGAGCAAAATTAATTTAGGATACCCCATACAAATCAAAAGTAAAGAATTAGAGGGGTTCATATTGAGATGGGGTCCAAAAAAGAACTAAGAAAAGATATTATAGTTGAATTAGAATATACAGGAGAGCGCGTTGTACCAGGTAAAACGCCTTATGTTGTATATCAAGAACATATAAATAGATACTTTTTCGCATCAAAATATATCAAAGATAAACTCGTTTTAGATGTTGCATCTGGAACTGGATATGGATCCTATTATTTAGCAAAGAATGGTGCAAAGAAAGTAATTGGATTAGATGCTTCGAAAGATGCTGTAATTTATGCTAAAAATTTTTATGAAACAAGACATCTAAGTTTTATTTTAGGCGAAGCAACAAGTTTACCATTTTATGATGAGTCATTTGATGTCGTCGTTTCTTTCGAAACTATTGAACATATAAAAGAATATAGAAAATTTTTAAGTGAGTGCAAAAGGGTATTAAAGGATAACGGATTATTTATCTGTTCAACACCTAACAAAAAAATTAGTTCTCCACATACTGAAAAACCTTTAAATCCCTTTCATTTTAAGGAATTTTATCCCGAGGAGTTTTTTGACTTATTAAATGAATATTTTGTTAACGTTAAGTTATATGGTCAATGCGATATTAACTTAACAAAGAAATTAATAAAAATTGGAGTAAATATTCTTTCAATCATCCCTACAGGAAATACTGTCAAAAAGATCATTAAAAAGTTTATAAATCTAAATAAAGAATATAGGGATTTTTATAATACAGAAAAAAAAGAGAAAAAATTGGAAGAAATCATAGATGAGAATTACAAAGTATCCAAATTTAAAAATAATTTGTTTACCACTTCGAAATATATAATTGCTATTGCTGAAAAAGGTGAAGTCTAATGAATCCAAAAGTTTCAATCATAATCCTTAACTGGAACAGCTGGAAAGAGACTATAGAGTGTTTAGAATCAGTATATCAGATTAATTATCCAAATTACGATGTTATCGTCGTTGATAACGGTTCTGAGGATAACTCAATCCAAAAAATAAAAGAATATTGTACAGGTAAAATTAAAGTGAGATCCAATTTTTTAAAATATAATATTGATAATAAGCCTATAATGGTCTTAGAATATCCAAGGAAGGAAATAGAAAGTAAAACTAATAGTGGGAAGAAAATAATTGCTAACTTGCCCCCAAATAGAAAACTTATTATCATAAAAAATGAAGAAAATTATGGATTTACGGAAGGAAATAATGTGGGAATAAGATTTGCTTTAAATGCTTTAAATCCTGACTATATTTTGCTTTTAAACAATGATACTGTTGTCGATAAGGAGTTTTTGAGCGAATTGGTTAAGGTTGCGGAGAGTGATGAGAAAATTGGATTGGTCGGACCAAAGATTTATTATTATGATGAACCTAAAAAAATAAACTTTATTGGAGGTTTAATCAACTATTGGTTGGGTAATTGGCATATAATCGGGCAAAACGAAATAGATTATGGACAGTATGAAAATGTTGTAGAGGTAGATTGGGTCAATGGGTGTTGCTTTATCATACGTAATGAAACCCTTAAGTGTACAGGGTTATTAGATAGCAGATTTCCGATGGGATACGAGGATGTGGATATTTCTTTAAGAGCACTTAAATGTAATTTTAGGATTTTTGCAACAGGGAAATCAAAAATATGGCATAAAATTGGAGCAAGTAGAAAGAAATCCAAAAAATTAAAAAAATTAAGACATTACATTAAGTATTTCTATTATACATTTGGAACAAAGCTATTACTCATTGGGAAACATTGGAGAGGCGTAAAACTTGTTACAGCTTTAATTTTTAATATTATATATATACCTTATTGGACTTTTAGGTATATCCTCCTACACTTAGTCAGCCAATAAATTTTTGTCGATCTCGTTTAAAATCCTTCTCCATCTTTCAACTATAGAATGAAATTTATATTTTTCATCAATTAAATATCTTGCATTGTTTGCTATTTTTTTAAGATAACTATTACCACGGCTTAAAACCTCAATTATACTACTGGCAATGCATTCTGGCGAGTTATCTTCTAAAATAAATCCATTTTTTCCATTTTGTATTAACATTGGTATAACTCCAACTTTTGTACTAAGAATTGGCGTTCCACAGGCCATTGCTTCAATTGCTATATTAGGCACTCCTTCACTATATGAAGGAATAACTAATAATTTCAGTTCGTTCAGATATTTTGGTACCTCTTCGTGGGGTATCCAATCTATTAAAGTCACTTTATTTTCAGGATATTTCCTTATCAATTTTTCAATTTCGTTCTTTAATACTCCTTCTCCAGCAATTAAAAATCGTATTTCGTTATCTTTATTTAAAACGAGAGGTATAGCTTTAACAAAGTTTACAATTCCTTTTATCTCCCTAAAACCACCGATGTATCCAACAACATTTTCCCTTTCATTAATTGTTTTCATTATCTTAAATTCATCTTCAAGCACAAAAAAATGTGCTGCTGGGAGTAATTTTTGAGGATATTTTAGCTGCTCATATCTCTTTAATTGCTTAGTGTTGGTTTCATATTCGGGGATATAATAATCAGATAAGCAGAGGCTCATCTTTTCAAATAATTTGTACACGAAGGGGGCATAGATCCTATCTCTTGGAGCAACCCCCAACGGGACTTTTATTATTACTTTTCCAAGTAATTTTGCAAAAAACATTGGTAAAACTTCCGTATATGGAAGCATCATAAAAAATATAACTACATCCACTTTTTTTGATACTTTAAGTAAATTAATACAGATTCTTAATTGGATGAGAATATTTTTGAAAATCCAAAGTAAGAGAGAAAACCATTTTGGTTTAATATCACGGAGAAAATGAGGGGCGATGCCTATTTCCCTTAGATGGATGTTTTTATCATTAATTTTATATTCAGCCAAATTATCACTTATAATATACTGCGTGCTAGCTACATTTTTAAGAATTCGGACAAGATTATATGTAAATTTATAACTATGGCGCACTCTCTTTGGGTAAGGAAAATCTACGACGCAAATTCTTAAATCTGTTTTATTTCGAAATTTTTCTTTCTGCATTTTTAAGCCCCCATTAGATTTTTATATAATTGAATGGGGCATAGGATTGTATTTTATCTATTATTTTTATTGCTATTTTTTGATAATTTCTCTTTTTCACACAACGAATAGGACTTCACTTTTTAAGCTTTTCTAATAAAATTATATAATGACTATCGCGTTTTATATTTTTTTACTTCTCAACTCTTGAAAGAACTGTCAACATAACCACCTCCAAAAACTTGTAAGAGTATTATTGGGTTGAGGTTAAAAAAGACATCTAAATGTGTTTGTATGCAGCATCTCTCTTTATGCAGTTCTGTTTGGAGAATGGACTTAATGTAGCATTATAATAGAGCATTTGAGAAGGAAAAGGCTTTTAATTTTGTGAGTCTTCTCTGAAGTTAGTCGTTTTTGTTTAGAGTTGTTAGGCTTGGATTCGTTAAAATAGGGAGGATTGAAATATTTATTTTAAATGTTATTATCACAACTTAAGTTTTGAATATTAATACAATACTATCGTCGTAAACCTTATTTAGATTAGAGTTAGTGTAGATTTCCACACTATAGCGAGATAAGGGTTCGAAATATTTAATTCTCTCACCACTTACATGATAATCGTAACTGAATTTATCTATAATAACGTAATCCCACAACTTGTTAAGGCCAGAATATTTGTGAGAAACTAACTTTTCATACGTATCTGATGTAAAGTAAGAGAGGCGTATACTTTTATTATAATCAATACCTATAAAATTGACGTAATAATAATAGGAGATAGTTGATAACACAACAGGCTTATCTTCTACATGAGTGTGCTTTTGATGATCCCCAGCGGTAAGTAACCATATACCACTTGGTTCAATGGATGAATAGCGCAAGTATTCATCCTCATATGAGAGGCTAAGCGAGAGAGTAGTAGTTGATAATACTAAAAGAGCTACTAAAAAGATGGAGCGAATCTTCTTACTTCCAAACAAGTTCAAAGCTATTAACATAATAATTGGTCCCATAAAAAGAATGAATTGATTACTAATACCAGTTACATTTCCATATACGAATGCCTGTACAATTATTGTTATTAAAAAAGCACAATATATGTAGATACTTACATTAAAATTGGATGTGTTATCTTTTCGATTCAATATATTTATGAATTTCTTTATAATGGGAGGTAATGACAAAAGTATTGGAATTAAAAAGAGAAAATTTAGCATTAGCCGAACGGTACTGTATATCCCTCTTGATGGGTAATATACATATTTTTCTGATATTATGTTATGGCCAGACGCATACGATTTAAGTTTCATAAAAAAAACAGATATAGCATCGAAGTAACCACTCTCATTAACCATCTTGGTGAGTGATGGGATAAATACATCATAGAAAACTTTATTAATTGAGATATATGATACTACAAGCAGAACTATTATCAGGCTTAATCTCTTAGAGTAAATACCACCCTCTAGTTTTGAGATACAATAAAGTACTACTATAAATGTGATTACCCATACAGGAACTGTATAATGAGTAAATGTTGCGCCCCAAAACATTAAGAAGAGGACGAGAACATGCTCAGGTTTAATTTCTTTATTTAAAATATTGATGAATAGAAGAATAAATACTAAATAAACAGGACGTACCCAAGCATAAGCAAATGTATTATACCAGCCCGTTTGTGCAATTTCTGATATTATATAAAAAGAACCAATAAAAGCTAACAAATAACTATTAAATATTTTTTTAGTTAAAACAAAGTACACAAAAGGAGTAATTAAAATGCCAATTGGTGTAAATGCCACTTCCACAAAGGACAATCCACATATGATATGAATTAAATATAACCACATGTCATATGCTGGTGTGTATTTACTAGGTTCTATCCGATAACCATTACTATCATATAAAGAAAATTTGACTTTGCCAAGGTTGCCAAAAATAAAAAAACCTGTGGATTCTTGCTTTGATAGATATACCCCAAGTGTTAAAGAAAATAAAATAATTGAAATGAACAGAAAAAATTTATTAATGTTGCTAATTCGCTCCGAATATACTTTTTCCATCAAAATTGAGCCTCCTCCAGTCTACTCCTAGGAGATCTAATATTGTCGGAGCCACGTCTACTATGCTAACTTCTTTGCTTCTTATTCTTCTATTTACGTTTCTAACTAAAAACACAGCATCTTTTCTGTGCCCTCCTGACGCCACTTTATGATCATAAGCCTTTTCATATAAATTACAACATATGTTCCACCCAATGCTATAGTCTTCCTTAAGCTCAAAAATGATATCTGGATATATTTTTTCATTAAACTTATCTAGATACAATTCTTCTCTTTTTTTTACCCATTTAATTAATGACTCGTTGTCTGGGGTTTTAAGTTTTAATAAAGACTTAATTATTCCATCCCTTATTTTTTCATATTCTATATTAGAGACTAGATCTTTATTGATCTCAATACCCCCATAAGAATAAGACTTAAGCCCCACAAAGTTTGATAAGTAAGCTATACTTTTGTCTCTGTCTATAACCCCTGCTGAGGAATATATTGATTTGCTGATTTTTGTTAGCTTTTGGTTTCTCACAATGAGCTTAATTAACCAATGCTCAATATCTAACTTGTTTGCACAATCTAAGATAATTTTCTTAATTTTACTTTGTATTTTTCCTATAAGATATCCATTACCTTTTGGCGTAAGAAAACCTCTCCTTCTTAGATACTCGTTTATATTAACAGTTTTAATTGGTCTACTTCTATGACCATGATCGCTTATTACTATCAACGTCTTATCGGGATGCATTTTTATAAATTCTTCTATGATTCCATCAAACATTTTATAATAGTCCAAGATTATCCACCTCAAAGAAGTTTGACCTGGATATGTTGGATCATCTTCATCAAAAAACCTCCAAAGTCTATGTTGTACAATATCTAACAAGCTAAAATATATAAAAAATAGATCCCATTTTTCATTTTTGCACAGCTCTATTCCAATACTTTTTTCTTTCTCTATTATCTCTTTGCCAAGTTCCGCCCATTTTTTTAAATATTTAATTCCAGGGAAACCTCCCCATAAACCTACAAATTTATCTGCAATCTTGTATTTTTGTTTAATGGTGTTTGGATAGACATCAATGTCGATTTCTGTTCTAATCCAATCCACCCTTCTTTCAAAAGGTGATTTACTAACTATGATACCATCTATCTCCCAAGCTGGATATAACAGTATTGGATAGGCTATAATGGTCTTAAAACCTTCCTGATTGGCATAATCGTAGAATGTTCTACCTTTAATATGGTTGATGTCTAATTTTCTTAAGTTGCTAAGATTTGGGTCAAAAACGTCATAAACGTAAACTACTCCATGATTTCCAGGGTGAAGGCCTGTGTATATGCTCACCCAAGCAGGAATTGTATCTACAGGAAAGACTGATTTTGAAATAAACGTGGGACTTTCAGTAATTAGTTTAGAGAGGGTCGGTAAGTCTTTTCTATACTTTAATATGATATACGGATCTAGAGAATCTATACCAATTGCTATCACTTTATCTTCCATTTTCGTCACCATTTATAAAGTCCAGTGTAGTCTTTAATATATCAGCTTTAACCTCTTCTAATCTTTTTGTATTATCAATTCTTATTATTTTTCCAGAAGTTAAATTGTTTAGTGAGAAATATAACTCCTGATAATTCTTCCACATTAATTTAGCAACTTTTATAGATCTTATTTCTTCTCTCTTCCTAAAATACGAAACTTCTGGAGGGACATCTATTATAAATATTAGATCTGGGCTTGGTAATAGTTTACTATAGATATTCAATAATTTTATTTTTTTAGAGATTGGATAATTAAATTCCTCAGATATAAACAATATAATATCATATATATACCTATCTAGAATTATTATTTTATTATCTCTATTACTTATAATTTTATTATTTATATTATTTATAATTTTTGGGAGCCACATCTTTAATATACCAAACCTTAAATAATCTAACAAGACTAGCTTCGGATATAATATATTAAATATATGTATAGCAATGGATTTACTCTTTCTTACATTTAAAGTATTCACGCAATTTCTTAAATTCTTATATATGGGTTTGCCTATCGTTCTGAGTAACTTTCTTAACAGAGAATATTCTCCCTCCAGCCACCATATGTATGAAACATTATATTCTCTTTTTTTTAGCTCTTCATACAAATATTTTGATAATGTACTCTTCCCAGAACCATCAATTCCTATAAAACAAATTAGTGTATGCCCCTTCATTTTTCTCAACTCTTGAAAATTTTATTTTAAAGCCCCGCAAGTGCTCCTTGAGTCGATATAGTAATTTCTTTATAAATTCTTTTTAATTCTTTGATGAGTTTCTCCCAAGAAAATGGCAAAACTTTTTTTCTTGTCTTTATATTTACATCCTTATTTTTGATAATCTCTATAGCGTCATAAATATCTTTTTCTCTTTCTACAAAAAATAAACCATCTCCAGCATCAAATACTCTAGGTAGTGCTCCAAATTTTGTTGTAATTACGGGTAAGTTACAGGCCATTGCTTCTAATACTGAAAGGGGTATTTCTATACAACTAAATTTATCAATAGTAGGAAAAATATAACAATCAGAAAGGTTGTAAATTTCCTCTATATTTTTGAAATAATTTGTCCAGACTAAACATCCTTTTTCTCTCAGATGTTTATAAACCTTTTTTTCTATAGGTGTCGAGGTACTACCAATAATGATTACTTGATTATCGTCTTTCTGTAATTGCTGCAAAAGATGAAGATTTCTTCGAGTTTTTATGTGCCCCACATGTAAAATGACGAATTTTTCTGTGTCTACTCCGTATTTTTCCCGTAATTCAATTTTTTTTCTGCTTTTTATAAGACTAAATTTCTTGGTATCTACTCCATTAGGGAAAAATCGGGTTCTACAACCTAAATGTTGGAATAGTTTTTCGCTTTTGTGAGACTGGACTAACATTAAGTCCGGTTTTAGTAGAGGAATTAGTCTTTTAAGATGTAAATAGCCTGGCTGTGGTGCAGACATTATTGCTTTAGAACTTCTGCAGTAGGACGAAAGAAGTTTTAAGATGACAAAGCTTATGACGGTAGATGGACCGACAACAAAGTGAATTATGTCTGGATTAAACTCTTTAATAGCTTTCCAGTGCTTTACTACACTTCTTATATCAACACTCATAACTTCGTGAGATTTTACTAATTCTCTATATAGATAAAATGATACCTTTTTAACACCTTCATCAGGATTTCCAGAATAGTGCCCAATGAAACATATCTTCAAAAATTACACCCTCCTTAACATGTTCATAATCCTATAGAATGCACCTTTTACTCCAGTAAAAGCTATGAGGATCAAAAAACAAGGAATCATGTATAATGATCTAAAGCCAAAATTTTTTGTCACAAATTTAATATGATTCAGCATGAAAAAGTAACAATATCTTAAGGTGTCAACTCTACATCCACCTTCGTTAGCAATCCTATGATATAAAACAGCTCTAGATTCAAAATAGAGTTTGTATCCTTTCTTTCTAATCCTATAATTCAGATCTGTTTCCTCATAAAGGAAATTTCCTTTAAACCTCTTCTCGTCATAGCCACCCGTTTCCTCAAGAACATTTCGAGGATATAATGAACATGCATGGATATCTGGTACTTCCAATATATCGTTAAACTCACAACTAAAGTTAAAGTATCGCATACCTGTATGCTTACTTACTTTACATGGAACGTTGAGTTTTTCATTATCTCTGCGGAGAGCATAATTAAGTATGCCTAACTTGTGATCTCCCCGATCACGTTGCACTACTAATCTTGGAGCGATACCCCCCACTTTTGTCCCTTTAGATTGCAACAGAGTAAGACTCTTCATAAGAATTTCAACACATTTTGGATCGAGTACCATATCATCCTCAATAAAGAATACGTATTTTCCTTTTGCCTTGCATATCCCGATATTCCTATTGGCAGGTAATCCTTTACGAGTAGCATTTCTATAATATCGGATTCGCTTGTCACTCGTCATAAATTGCTTCACAACTGCCCCAGTTTCATCTGTGGAACAATCATCACATATTATTAATTCAAAATTAGAGTATGTTTGCGCTAAAACAGAACTTATACAATCCTTTAGCTTAATAGCACGATTATAGGTGGGCAATATTATCGTAACTAACCTAGATGAATTATAACACATTATTACATCACCTCCTTCAGCTATCAAAACAATTATTATGTTATAAGCAAAACTTTTTCTAATTTCTTCGTGATCTTTTTCCAATTGTATTTCTTCTCAATAAATTTCTTTCCATTCTTTTTCAATTCATCCGCTAAGTCTGGATTTTCGAGAAGATTCCTAATTTGAGTGATATATTCATCAACTGTATCGGCATATAATATCATACCACCAACAACTTCCATAACTCCCTTTAGCCTAGTAGAAATTACAGGTCTTTCACATGCCATATACTCAAATAGCTTAAGAGGAACAGCATTTTGTGATATAGCGTTGTGTTTAAAGGGGATTAAGCAAACGTCCATTGCTGAAATATATTGTGGCACTTTAGTATAGGAAATGGTTCCAGTAAAGATGACTTTATCTTCAACCCCATATCTTCTAACCATTTCTCTGTTCTTTTTTAACATTCCTTCCTCTCCAACAATCAACAATTTTACATTTTCAAGGTTTTTAATTGCTTGATAAACAGGTGTTAAATCAACCCATTCCCTTAAAACACCAACATAACCCAAAACAAAACTATCTTCTAATCCAAGTCTCTCTCTCAGATCACCTTTAACTTTTTTAAAGACTTCAGTATCCACGCCGTTCGGTATCAACTCAAATTTCTCATCCGGAATCGAATAGTTATCTTGAAGGGTTTTAGTTATTCCTGTAACCTTCTTTGCGATTGCTATGTTCCTTTTAAGCATACTCCTCCCAATCCATCTTCCAAGAGGTCTGAGGAGTATAGGAATTTGAGAAGAGTTCGCAATCATCTCTGGTAGATCATCGGCTAAATCATAAATCATCGGCAAATTCAGCTTTTTTGTTACGTAATATCCAGAAATTAGGGTATTGTAATTAAGAATCACATCAAAGTCCTTACTACTGCTACTTTCCAATTTCATTAATCTTGGAGATAAAAATTCTTGTTTAAAGGGACTTATTTTCTTTTCTGTGATATATTTAATCTCAATATTATCTAGAACATCCTTAAAATCTCGATAGTACTTGCTTGTATCAACTAAGCTGGCTTTCCACCAATCATTGATGCAGATAACGGTAATTTCATGTTTTTGCGACAAATGTCTAATAAAGTGATGCAGCCTATTGGGAGCTGTCTTCCTCAAATCTACAATCGATGTAATTAGAATTCTCATGTTCCCTCCAAAATCTCAACAATTCTCTCTCTAGCCATGCCATCACCAAATGGATTCTCCCAGCTGTTCTCTCTGTTCAGCATAACCTTCACACTCTCCAGTATTTTACTCGGGTCTGTTCCAGCTAAGATATTTGACCCCACCTCTAAAGTCTCCGATCTCTCTGTGTTGTCCCTCAAAGTTACACAGGGAACGCCCAATATGCAAGTTTCTTCCTGTACACCCCCTGAATCCGTTAAAACCAACCTTGCATTGGCTTCAAGCTGCAAAAACTCGAGAAAGCCCAGAGGATTAATGACCTCCACACCATCCAGACCAAGTCCAAACTCCCTCATCCTTTTCTGAGTTCTCGGATGCACCGGAAACACAACAGGCATGGAAAACTTTTCGTGAATTAATTCCAAACCCTTCAAAATCCCCTTTAGCCTTTCCTTAACATCGACGTTCTCCTGTCTGTGAGCAGTAACGAGAAAGTACTCCTTGGGTCTTAAACACAACTCTCTCAGCACATTTACCTTTCTTTTAGCAATCTCCAAATTCTGATAGACAGCATCAACGATGGTGTTTCCGGTTACGAATATCTTGTTTTCGTCTATCCCCTCTCTCAGCAAATTCTGCTTAGCCTTCTCAGTTGGAGCAAATAAATAATCGGAAATGTGATCGCTCAATACCCTGTTAATCTCCTCAGGCATTCTCCTGTCATAGCTCCTCAATCCAGCTTCAACGTGTCCTACCTTAATATTCAGTTTGGTAGCAGCTAAAGCTCCAGCCAAAACCGTGTTAGTGTCACCCTGCACCAGAACCACATCTGACTTTTCATCCATCAAAATTTTTTCAACTCCAACCATTATTTTACCAGTTTGTTCTGCATGTGTTCCAGATCCAACGTCCAAATTATACTTAGGCTGGGGCAATTCCAACTCTTCGAAGAACACTCTCTCCATTTCATAAGAGTAATGCTGACCCGTATGCAAAATGAAGTAATCTAACCCCCTTTTTTTGCATTCCCTTATAACAGGGCTCATTTTGATTATTTCTGGGCGTGTGCCCAATATTATCGAAATCATCTAACTCACCATATTTTCGATATTTATTTTATGCATTTGGTACAAAAGAACAATAACCTCTAACGACTCGTTTACAAGAACCGAACTTAAGCAGGTTTTCATGTACTCCTTGGATTTAGGTTCTGTATCTTTCACCGACAGAAATATAAATAATAACTCAAATTATCATAATGGTGGTTATCATGGAGTTCGTTGACAGAATGGAGGAGTTGAAGGCTCTGAGGGAAAGGTTAGAGAGCGAAGCATTCGAGCTCATCATCATCTACGGTAAGAGGAGGGTCGGCAAAACTCGATTAACCCTTGAGGCAGTGAAAGACAGGGAATACGTATACTACCTTGCTATTGAAGGAGGCAATCTCAGGCACTTCAAGCAATCGGCTTCGAAACTCGTCCCGGAAATTTCCTATGCTCAGGAAGACTGGGAAGCTTATTTCAACTTTCTGAAGGGTAAAGTTGTTGTAATAGATGAGTTCCCCAACCTAATTAAGGAGGATCCAAAAGTTGTGTCGCTCTTCCAGCGTGTAGTTGATCAGATTCTCAGCAGTACAAACACGAAGCTCGTACTTCTTGGTTCGTCAATCTCCATGATGAGTGACAGAGTTCTCAGTTACAAAAGCCCGCTTTACGGAAGGAGGACCGCCTCGATAAAGTTGAAGCCTCTGAAATTCTTCAATCTCAGGGAATTCTTTCCCGATCTCCAGTGGGAGGAGTTAGTCGAGATATACGGGTTTGCGGATGGAATCCCTTACTACCTCGAAAAAATTAAACCACCTTTCTGGAAGTGGCTCGAAAGAGAGTTAAAGAGGTTCGATACTTTCCTGAAAGACGAGCTTGATTTTTTGATGAAGTACGAGTTCAGCGATGTGACAACATACAAGAGGATTCTCGAAGCAGTGGCTCTCGGCAAAAACACGCCGAAAGAGATTAGAGGGCACGTAAAAGCAAAGCATTCAGATATCACACAGTATCTGAAAAATCTGATTGAAACAGAGTTCCTCGTAAAAAAACTTCCCGTAACTGAAAGTGCTAGGTCGAAGAAGGGGAGATACTATATCGGAGACAATTTTGTGGCGTTCTGGTTCCGCTACATCTATCCGAATCTCTCCTCCATCGAGGAAGGTATTTTCGATATCGGGGAAATTAAGAAGGACTACGCGAACTACTTGGGCATGGTTTTCGAGGGTATTGCGGGGCAGTTTCTCATTGAACTCAACAAGCGTGAAGGGTTGCCATTCAAATTCTCCAAGATAGGAGGGTGGTGGCATAAAGGTGAGGAGGTAGATCTGGTGGCGTTAAACGAGCGTGAGAAGAAGGTTCTGTTGGTGGAGGTTAAATGGAGGGAATTGAGTGAAAGAGACATTGATAGAATCCTCGGAGACCTCAGAAGGAAAGCTGAGCTTATTGGGCTCGAAGGTTATGAGAAGTATTATGGGATAGTTGCAAGGAGAGTTCCCAAGAAAGATGAGCTCATCTGGGATCTGAGGAATTTTCATGAGGCCCTCTTGTGATTCTCATTCTGTAATTCTCGTACCTCTTCCACACTCTTCAGCTCTCTCATAAGCCCATGCAGAGCTCTCTAGCCATCCAAGTTTCTCATACATTTCTCCAGCTTTTTTGTAATCTCCCTTCTTTTCATATTTTCTTGCTGCAGCCCTATAATTTCCTTCTCTCTCGTGTCTTTCGGCACTCTTGAATCTATCAATCAACCCCAAATCCGGATCGCTTATGTACCATACAAACCAACTTAATCCCAAAACGAACAAAGCTATAATTCCAACAACAATCTCAAGTTTTTGCCAAGTTACACATAGGTATGTTGCATAACCACTCAAAACTGTCGGAATCGCTAGATACAGAGCATATTTCCAGCTCTCGGCGTAAATAGTCAAGGCCAAGAAAAGTCCAAGCATCAATGTTATTCCTAAAAATCCTAGGCTCAGAATCAGCTTTACAAGCATCCAGAAGCCAAACTTCCAGACTATGAACTCACTTACTGCTAAAACTATAGCTATGAAACCAAAGACATATGCTCTCATTCTATCTATGCAAATCCCTTACTCTATTTTCTATAGATTTTCATCATCTGCACAAGAGAATTCAAAATCAAACCTGAAGTAATCATAAGCAGACCAAGTATCAAGAATACTGCACTTCCAATCGAAGGTCCATATGGAAGCTTATTCGTAGCATAATAAACTGAAAATGCCCAGAATCCGAAGGCTAAACCCAAAACAGTAAAAATGAAACCGGCTAAGCCAAACAAAAGTAGAGGTCTTTTGTATCCAATCAAACCGATTATATCGTTGAGAACGCTAAATCCATGAGAAAAAGGATTAATTTTGTGTTTGTGTGGAACATCATAAATTGCAGAGATAGGCACTTCTTTTATGATAAATCCCTTTGATGAGAGATGTGTAATCATCTCAGATTCTATGCTATAGCCTTCAGATTCAAAATCGAGATTTTCCAAGGCTCTCCTGTTCATAGCTCTGAAACCGGACTGAGAGTCAGTCACGGTTATGTCGGAGCCGAGATTTGTCGTAAATGTAAGTATTTTCTGACCCAGAGTCCTGTACTTCGGAATCTTTCCTTTCTTCTCCAAAAATCTCGATCCAATAACTAGATCAGCCTCACCCTTTAGCACAGGATCAATCAGTAAGGGAATCTCATCCGCATCATGCTGTCCATCTGCATCAAGCATTACAATGATTGAACATCCTAGCTCCTTAGCTCTTTCAAATCCCCTCATCAAAGCATAGGCTTTTCCATAGTTTTTATCTAGCTTTATTACTTCAGCCCCCGCTAACTCCGCAACTTCCGCTGTTTTATCTGGTGAGCCATCATCAACTACAATAACCCTATCAACATGTTTCTTAGCCTTCAATACGACACTACCAACAGCAATCTCCTCTCTGTATGCTGGAATTACCGCAATTATGTTACTTCGCATAACAACACACCTCATCAAAAACTAAAACACCATACTCATTGCGTGAACATAAATGCCAGAACCGGTAGGATAAGCCAGCCCCCAGAAAGCTGTTACCATCACCATCTTCAAACTTATTCACCTTCCCATGAGACTTTCATCAAATCTCCTTAGAAACACCCCTTGGAACTCACTCTTGCACAATTATAACATCCAGATTCCTGAAGTCATCATCGAAAGTGTAAATTTCTTTAACGTTGATCTCTCTCATCTTCAAATAAGCCAGAGCATCGTTTATGCTAACATTTTTCTCTTTAGCAATTAACAGAGCTCTTAGATAGTCCTCCTGTGAAACAGGTAAAATTCTGAGGTTCTCAGCAAGCAATAAGTTTTCAACAAACTTCAAAGCTGTTGCGAGATTCACTCTTGCTTCCAGAATGTTAGTAATCTCGCTCAGGTGAACTACTGTAGTAATCACCTCTTCCCCATTCTCAATCCTGAGCAGAATTCGTTTGGATCTCTCCTTTCTTTCGAGGATCTTCTCGCTAACCTTCCCTTTAGGCTTCACAACAGCGTAAAGGAATACGTTGGTATCTATAAACCTCATCCAAACAGCTCCTCAAGAAGCTCCTTTTCAACATCTTCTTTGATCTCAGCTTCAATTATATCGAAGAACTGCGAAAGTTTGGGACTTCTCTTTGGCAGTATTTCTATTCTATCGTTAAACTTAATCATAATTACTTCATTACCCCATTTTTCTCTCCACTCTTTTGGTAGAACAATCCTACCTTGACTGTCAAGCTTCTTAACTTCCACAAACATCAATAATCACCATTAATTACTTCTATCACCAATTTATAAAAATTTTGCAGGATTAGTAAACTAATGGATATTTAACTGCAGTCTTTCTTCTCTCAATCTAACTAAGCGTAATTTAAAAATATGCTCGGAGACTCTCTTTAAATAATCCATGTTACTCCTCGGACACATTGGAATTACAATTGGAATCGCTTGGTTAGTAGAATCAAAGCTAAAGATCAAAGTGGACTACAGAATGATTCTAATAGGTTCATTACTTCCAGATATACTGGATAAGCCCGTGGGAATGATTTTATTGCCTTTAAACAACGGCAGAGTTTTTGCACACACTCTTTTATTCATCTTTCTCATCCTCCTCCTCTTCATTGGATTGAGCTATAGGAAATTTCTGTTTTTGTCTTTTGCATCATTTCTCCACTTGCTTGAAGACGAGATGTGGAGCGAACCAGCAACTCTTCTCTGGCCTTTATTGGGTTTGGAATTTCCCGTGAAAGAACACGTGAGTTTCTATGGATATATTTCGAGAATTGTATCGGAATACACACCCTCTTCTTCTCACACCTTCATCTCGGAAGTTATAGGCTTAATCATAATCTTGGCTTTCTTAGTGAGACATCAGAATATATTTTATCTCATTAGGCGTTAATATCCCTCCTAACCAGAACTCCAGCTTCAATCCAGCTATCACTTCCAATTTTCACACCGGGATATATCGAAACGTTGATTCCAGTCTTCACGTTGTAACCGATGAAAGCTCCAAGCTTTCTTCTTCCGCTATCAATCCTTTTACCCTTGATCGTGACCCTAACATTGGAGTCATCGAATCTGAGATTCGCTATTTTCGTTCCAGCTCCAAGGTTACATCCCTCAGAAATCACAGAATCCGCAACATAGTTCAAATGAGGCGCATTGGAAGAGCTCATTATGACACTTCTCTTAACCACAGAGAACTCGCCAACAACGCAATTATTTCCTATCACAGATCTCTCAATCACGCAATTCTTTATCTCGCATTCATCACCTATCACAGCAGGTTTTCTTATCGTTGCATTATTCCATATTTCCGTGTTCTTACCGATTGAAAAGCCGATTTTCTCGAGCACATGCATGTTCACATCGAGGTAATCCCACGGATAGCCGATATCGTTCCAGTATCCGCTCAGCGGAACAACTCTAACATCCTTAACAGAATTCAACATCATTATCGAATCCGTTAGTTCAAACTCTCCTCTCTCGCTCTCTTCAGTCCTCTCTATGAACTCCAGAATTGAAGGATCAAAATGATAGATTCCGGCATTCACAAAACCTCCTCCATGTGAACTCTTCTCTTTAATCTCAATCAGTCTTCCATCTCGAGAAATCACTTCACCGTATCGAGAGACATCATCAATGTGAACTACGGCCATCGAGTTCGGAGTTTTGATTACTTCATTAATCGATCCATCAAAGAAGAGATCACCGTAAAGAAGAATGAACTCATCATCGATGAAATCTCTCGAAGCGTAAACAGCTGAAGCAGTTCCCTTAATCATTTCATCTCTGTAAAATTTAACCTCATCTTTCAGATGCTCTCTTATCGTCCTCTCCAAATAACCAACAACAACAGCAATTTCATCAATTCCGTGTTTTCTCACCATTTCAATCTGGTAATCAATTAGTGGTTTATTGCAGATGGGAAGCATCGTCTTAGGTTTACGATCAGTTAAAGGCTGAAGTCTTTCTCCTTTACCAGCAGCAAGAATTACAGCTTTCATAAGATGCCTCCAAAAATTCAGGATGCTTTAAGAAGCCATTTCCAGAGAGGAATAAACCTCACTTTCCCTCCCTCACCTCTTCGACACCTTCGTAATCCCATGTGATGACGTGCAGATTCTTGCATCCAACTTCCTTGGAAGCTTTCAGCAGGGGCATTAATCTCTCTCTTCTCTGTGTTGAAATCATCAACATCGTAACAGACCTGAATCAACTCCTTAACACCTAAATCCGCTGTAACAACAAAATCGACTTCTCTCTGCTGTCTATCATGCCAGTAGCATATCTCAAGAATCGGATTGAAGTAATGCTTTCTCCTCAAAAGTTCAATTGCAACTACATTCTCCATTCTGCACCCCAAATCCTTTAAACCGTAAATCGTTGGAAAGCCGTTGTCGACAACGTAGAGTTTGGCACTACTTCTCATTGATTCCTTCTCGCTAAAACTGAACTCCCTCACGGGTAAAACAAAGCTCACATCTTCAAGATACGAAAAGTATTCGTAAACGGTATTCCTGCTTAAGGTCATTCCAGAGGATAAAGAATTATACAGGCTTCTTATCAAAACTCTCCTCGAAAAATTCTTCACTACAAGCCTTATAAGGGCCTTCATTACTGAGATCTTTTCAATACCATATCTCTCCACGAGATCCCTGTAAACTACCATGTCAAGATACTCTTGGAGAGTCTTCAGCTTCAGATGAACATCGTAGTTCACGATCTCTGGAAAACCACCGAACTGCAGGTATTCTTCAAGTAACCTCATTATCATTCCTCTTTCGTCTTCTATGAATGGCTCCTTAGCTTCAAAGCCCTTGAACTTCAAGAACTCTCTGAATGATAGTGGAAACAGTTTAAAGCTTAAACTTCTACCCCTCAGCGAAGTCGCTATCTCCTTACTCAAAAGCTTTGACGATGAGCCAGTTATGAAAATTCTAACGTCTCTCCTCTCAAGCAACCTCCTGACGAACTTTCCCAGCCGTTAATATTCTGAATTTCATCGAAGAATAGATACATGGTTTTCGATTCTGGATTGTATTTTTGTAGAGTTCAACTATCCTCGAAAAGTCTCCTGAGTTTATTCCTTCCAAGCGGTTGTCTTCAAAGTTTACGTAAAAGATGTTCTCAAGCCTTAAACTTTTTAGCAATTCCCGCATTGTCTGATAGAGGAAGTAGGTTTTTCCCACCGCCTGAACCCGATTACAGTTATCGCCTTGTTGAGATTGACAGGCAATTCCGGCCCCCTTCTCTCCATCTCCGGCAGACCGAGTTTGTGGAATTCAACTATAACCTCTTCAAGTATGTCCATATTGTCTTAACGTAATAAGACATATTTATGATTTTTGTCTCATCAGTTTAAGACACTTTTCAGATATAGGGTTTTATATCACCGTTACACTCTTAGCAAGATTTCTCGGTTTATCTGGATCCAGTCCTCTAAGCACTGCAAGCTGATAGGCGAGAATTTGGATCGGAATTATCTGAACAATAGGATTTAGATCACCACACTCTGGTACTTTAATCCAGTAATCAAAGATTTCGTGTCTTTCAGCAGAAATTCCTATTATAAATCCTCCTCTCGCCTTAACCTCGCTGGCATTCGACAGAATTCTCTCTTCATTCTCCTTAGAAACAAAAACTATTACTGGAGTTCCCTTCTCGATTAATGCCAGAGGACCATGCTTGAGCTCGCCACCTGCAAAAGCTTCTGCATGGATATAGGAAACCTCTTTAATCTTGAGAGCTCCTTCCAGAGCAGTGGCATACTGGAGTCCTCTACCGATTAGATAAATGTGCTCTTTATCTGCAAGCATCTCTGCTAGGCGCTTCAAATAATCTCTCATCGATCTCGAAGTCAGATTGTAGATGTCCATGTACAGTTCTTTGAACTTCTCAACACATTCCTCGTGTCTCTCCAGTAACGCATAAGCAAGAAGAGTCATCAGCGCAACCTGAGATGTGTATGTTTTCGTTGAGAGAACGCAGATCTCAGGTCCGGCATTCATAAGCAAAAACTGATCGCTCTCTCTTGTCAGAGAGGACCCCATTCTGTTCACGATTCCTATAACTCTGCTACCCTTCCTCTTTGCGGTTCTAACCGCCTCGAGAACATCAGCAGTCTCTCCCGATTGGGATACAGCAAAAACCAGAGTATTCTCTGTTAAAAAGTGCTCATAATTTTCAAATTCAGATGCCAGAACTACGTTAACATGCGTCTTTGCGAGTTTGGAGAAAAGATAGCTCCCAGCCAGACACGCATGATAACTTGAGCCACATCCGACGAAGAATGTTCCATATGCTCTTCTTATCTCCTCAGCAATTCTCTTCACAACATCCTCATCCTGCTGTATTGCTCTCTGTATAGTCTCCGTCTGCTCAATTATCTCCTTGAGCATATAATGCTCAAATCCACCTTTCTTCACCTGCTCGGCATCCCATTCAACGGTATCAATCGGTCTGGAAACTTCCCCTTCTATCAGATTATGGATTCTGATTCCATTTCTGTCAACCACCACAACATCGTAATCCTGAAGATAAACAACTTTCTTAGTCCATTCGAGGAATGACGGGATGTCGGAAGAGAGAAATATTCCATGATCGGCAATTCCCACAACAAGCGGAGAACCCCTTCTTGCAGTTAAGATCTTCTCCTCATCGGCTTTTATTGCTAAAATAGCATAATTTCCATCAAGTTTCGATACTGCACTCATGAATGCTTTTTCAAACGATAATCCTCTTTCAAGCTCCTCCTCTATTAAATGAGCAATCACCTCTGAATCTGTTTCGGATTCAAAGTTATGATCTGATAAACTTTCTTTCAGCTCCTTGTAATTCTCAATTATTCCGTTGTGGACTATTGCAATCGTTTTTGAACAATCAAAGTGCGGATGAGCGTTGATATCATTGACATCTCCATGAGTGGCCCAGCGGTTATGAGCTATTCCTATGCTCCCTTCCAGCTCTTCAAAATTCAATCTCCTCTCAATCTCCTCTATCTTGCCAGCACCTTTTCTGAATTCTATACCATTAGAACTTAAGACTGCCATTCCTGCAGAGTCATATCCCCTGTATTCTAAATTTTTCAATCCTTTTAGCAGAATTGGGCTGGCTTTTTTGAGACCTATATAACCGATTATTCCACACATATACATCACCAAAAACTTCAATGAGAGATCTTTTTGTTGGAAATATTAAAATTTAAAATTTAACGAGCTCCTTCCAGTTTGCAACATTCTTGAGCAATCTTAGAATAGCCACCGAGTTCTCCACACCACTTTCATTTCACTCAGAGGTTATAAGTTGATTGTAATTCCGATTTTATATTAATAATGCCTGCTAACCCTCCAACCAGCCCCCCTCATCGCTTGACGCTCAGTTTCTGCTGGCCGGAGAGAGTTAATTTCCGTAATTTATTTCTAATATTTTCTCAATCATACGACTGACTCTACAAGATTTTTAGAAACTCTGACATATTTCCTCACCACTTGAATGAAAATTTCTTTTTGTTTTGAGAAAGTTATCCACCAGAGATCGTCAAATCCTTCAATCTCAGTTAATTCTTTTACGATCAACCTTATCTGAGCATCAGATATTTTATATCCTCTCATCCTGAGAATTTTCCTGAGCCTCGATAAGGCTATAATGAAATAGCTGATCTTCTTTCCTTTATCTGAGGAGACATTCTTCAAAGTCCCACATTTTTTACAGTATGGGTGAGACTTCATAACTCCATTTTGCGTGTTTGCCCAAACTCTCTCGTTACTTGATTCATGAACACATAGCATCCAAAAATCCTCCTTCGTTATCTTTTTAAAACTTCAACCATCTCTTAGCTTGGCTTTTAATAATAAGTTGTTTTTATCCACAAATAAACGTTACGTCGAGTGGAACCCTCTTAAAAAAGACCGTAGTAAGATATAAATGGTTTTGATTAAAAACAATTTAAATTGTCAAAAGTTAAAAACGGGGGCATGTAGATATGATGAAGAAGAGAATGATGACCGCCACCATAGTTTCTTTTTTAATCTTGGTCTCCATGAGTTCAATTGTCTCCGCAGACGGAGGCACTCCCGGCTATATTTCAGAGAGTGATAAACTGGTTGAAGTTACAATTCAGGGAAACGGAAGTACTGAGAAGATCATCATCGCCAAGGAAGGAAACTGGTTCAAAACCATTGGAGGTACCTCCATAAAAATCCCAACAATAAAACTCGTGTATAATGGCGTTAATTCTGTTGGGCCATATACCAAAAACGGAAAAACGATTACAATAAATTCAACAGTTGGAGATCATCAGGATTATGAAGTCAATTACCCATATACTACACACTCACTCTATCTCCCAACAGATAACATATCAGTTACACTGGATGCTTCAAGTAATTTCTCAAATTACATAACCTACTTCTATCTGGTGAAAACCTCACCAACAGAACTAAAGAACGCATTCGCCGACATGGTGGATGGGAATTCTCAGACCTTCAGAAACCTCCTCAATAAATCGGTGTGGAATACATCAGCTACACTCGACTCCAACGGAGATGTGACATTAAATATTGGAAACCTCAGCGCAGGAGATTATGTGCTGGTTGCCATGTTCAATCAGACAGGAGATAAAGATCTGCATATTCTCTCCGCAACCGTAATTGAGGTGCTTGATTATGCTTCTACTCTGACTGCACCTTCCAGCGCTTATGTTGGAGACATCCTTCAAGCAACAATGACTCTTTCTGGAGCACCCTCTGGAAATTATCGATTCGGTGGTGCACTGATTCACGAAGATGCCTACAGCGCAACACTCAAGTTCACATGTGAGGGAAACAAGTCGAGTACGAAATTGACTGCCGATGGTGTCTCTCTTGCAGAGTCTTGGAAAATAGCGGGAGTGGGACTGAGTAATGTGAATGCATCAATAGCAAAGGAGAAAATTGAGGGTATAATAGGAGCTAATAAAGGCTCTGTGGTCTATAAGACAGTCACAAGCAGTACATCTCAGACTCTCTCCTTCGTCACCAGCGGTCTGGAATCAGGGAAGTACATCCTTTCCGTTGGTGTGTGGGACTCCAGCGGGAGCAACAGGCTAGTTGCTTTCGCCCAGAAGGAAATTAATCTCATGACATATACTCCAGAGGCAGTCGCTGCACCGGCTCCTTCACCAACTCCAACGGTGACTCCGTCCCCAACTCCTGCTGCTCCAGTCACTCTGGATCTCACAGATATAATAGATGAGAACGGAGTGATACAGCAGAGCGTTCAGGCATCTTCAAGCGATGAGATGCTTACGTTGAGCATTCCAGAAGGGACTCGAGCACTCGTGGGTGGAGAACCGGTGACTCAGATAACCATTGAGCCTGTAGCAGAAGCGCCTGAGCCACCCTCTAATGCCTACGTCGTTGGAACTGTCTATGATCTCGGTCCAGACGGAGCAACTTTTGATCCTCCAATCACGCTAAAGATGAACTATGATCCAGAGAGTTTACCGGAAGGGGTTAGTGAGGAGAATCTTGTCATTGCATACTATGATAGAGCAACCGCTCAGTGGATTGAGCTGGAGACAACAGTAGACACAGCAACACATACCTTAACTGCCACGGTAAGTCACTTCACCGAGTTTGCAGCTCTTGCTAAGACTGTAGCTCCAACTCCAACACCAACAGAAACAGTAACTGTAACTCCAACAGCAACTCCTACAGAGACTGTTACTCCAACTGTAACCCCGACGGAGACTCCGACACCAGTTGAGGAGAGAGCACCATGGCTGTGGATAGCTGTGGCAGTCATAGTTCTCATACTTGTGGCAGCCATATACCTAATGAGGAGAAGGTGAGCGAGTGGATAAATTAGCACGAACCCTCTCACTCACCTTTCTTTTTTTCCTTCTCGCGATCTCACCAGTTAGTGCTGCCGTCACCTCATTGCATATCTCTCCCGAAACACCGATGAAGGGAGATGTTGTGAGCATAAGTGGAGACGCTTCTCCTGGAGAAGAGATAACCGTAAGTGTATCATTCAAGACTATCGTATCGGTCTCAGAGGGAACTTATCGGTATTATATATCAGATGTGAAGATTCCTTCTGGCCCGAATAACTTTAAGGTCGTTGCAAAAAACGTGAAGAACCTTAATGTAGGTGTAAAACTGCTCATATGGATCTCTAAAGGTTCAGATGCATCCAACGGGGTTGCTGTTGTATCTCAGAGCAATGTACCAGCTGGAACTTATGATGTGATGATATATGGGGAGAGTTCAGCCTCAACTGTGGAGTTAGAGATCATCGCAAGCACTAAGATAACAGCTAATTCTGAAGGACGCTATCAATACTCCTATGACACGAGTTCAATTCCACCGGGTACGTTCACTCTGAGCGTTGGAGGAATAACAAAGCAGGTAACTCTGTTATCCTCTCCTCCAGCTCCATCTCCCACACAAGCTCAACCTTCGTCTTTTCAGGGAGGTGGAGGTGCCCCTTCACCATCTCCAACTGTCACAGAAGCGCCAACTCCATCTCCGGTAACACCAGTTACTCCAACACCAACAGAAACAGTAACTGTAACTCCAACAGCAACTCCTACAGAGACTGTTACTCCAACTGTAACCCCGACGGAGACTCCGACACCAATCCAAGGAATACCGGGATTTGAGATCGTGTTCGCTATAGCAGGATTGGTGATTGCAATGTATTTAGTGCTGAGAAAAGAATGAGATATCTCAGTAACCTCTAACTTTAACATTCAACTTCAAACTCTGTATTTTTCCCTCTATCGCATCGTAAATTCTCTGAGATGCATTGTTCTCTGTGAGTTCGGGTCTTAAATCCTTGAAAAGCAAAAACCAAACTTGCCATGTTCCGGGCTCATTTATCCTGAGAGTGTAGTTTGTTTCCCACTGTGGAGTCCAGTTACCTTCTATTTGAACTGGTTGATGAGGCAGGGTAACGCTGAGAACATCGAGAAGGTGCATCTCATGAATCACGGTTTGATTCCTCTCAACATCATACGTGGCATTCACCAGCCAAATCTCGATGAAATATGTGACATTTCTGTATTCGTGATTGACAATCCCTATAATCACCTTTCCCTCTTCTCCGAGGAGAAGATCGGTTGGGTAATCACTCGCTTTTCCGTACTCTCCAAGAATGTAAAACTCTGTGAACTTCTCTCCAGGTTTCGGATGTGTTATTATGTATCCCAGCACGAATAGCGAGGAAATTATTGCGATTACTAAAATCACCGTTAGAACTTTATCCACTTTGCTCGCTCTTTCCCACTCAATTTCTTCCTTTATCCTCTCAATACTAATCTCCGGTATCCACGGATCCATAGACTTCTCTCTTCTGTAAATCGAAACAACTCCAAAGAGAAGTGTAAAGGCTGTTAAGCTGATCAAAATCGGAATTAATCTTATCTCCCAAATATAATTCAGAGTTAAACCGATCAGCGGAACAATTGCAATGCTCAAACCGAAGCTCAGGGCGATTCTTTCAATATTATCCAAATCTTCTTCATCTGGGAAGAGGGTGGCTATCAGCACGTAGCCCGGGAAGAAAAGGATGAATGGAATTCCCAGTAACTTTCTGAGAACGCTTTCTGGAGTGAGAAATATGATGAGATTGAGGAGTAGAGAGAGCAATATTATTGAAATTAAGTCCCAGTGATCCCTCCATCGGTTCATCATTTTACCAGAACCTCATATATCTTCTTCATCACTATAATCGAGAAGACGAAGAGAAGAAGATAAACAATAGGTTTGATCTGCTCTTTTTTGCCTCTCTCCAAGAATACTCCAGAGACTTCAAGAGTAATCAGAAGTCCTATAAGAACGAGAGTTAAAAAAACATCTACGCCTCTTACTAAAATTGCTGAAAGGAGGATCCAGAACGAGAGGAAAAGTATTATGATATCCTCTACATCCATTTTTCGGGCCTCCCCATCTTCTCAGCTTTTATCTCTATTCTCTCTCCACTCTTATATTTCCTCACCCTCAGAAGTTCTCCTGTTGCCTTGGCAAGAGCTGATAGAATTGAGGAGCTGAGCGGATCCAAGAGCTGTTCAGAAAAACCCTCAAAACCAATTTCAGATTCCACGAGAATTTCAATTTCATTTTCACTCTCTTTTATGTAAATGCTCTTGGCAAGCTCAAGTGATTTCAGAACGGCATGACATACGCTCTCGACTTCTTTAGAGCTCAGACCTTCCAGTGAGCCCTCATAATGTTCTTCGTATCTCTCAACCAGTCTCTCTCCAGGTGAGACCACAAAAACACCCATCTCTCTTTCGCTACTCGTTGAAGTTAAAAAAGCCACGTCATAGCTCAATCTCGTCAAATCGAGCTCAAAGTCTCTATGCAGTGGTATGAAGACTCCGCCCTTTGAGAGATCCCCAAATGGAGGCACATATATAGCCTCACCCTCAAGAGCTAAATCAGAAATTAAAGAGTTTAGAATTCTCCCAAGGGGTTCGAGAGAAATTTCAAACGAGTTCTTTTTCACGTACTCTGAAGTTTTGAAGGTGTAAACGATGATAGAGAGAAAAATGCCAGCAAGACCAAGGTTAACATAGGAGACTTCATCGTTTAAACTTCCATAAACAAGAAGTGTCAATCCAAGCATCAGGAGGGCGAGAGTAGCAATTAAACTGCGCATCGAGAGTTATAGGGAGGGAAACCCTTTTAATAGTTTCTCTTACAGATGTGTTTGAGATGAGAAAATCAATCTCTCTCGTCCTCGCTCTCATGCTGATTTTGACGAGTCCTGTAATGGGGATAGAAGAGCGTCAGATGAAGATAGAAGAGGCTGAAAATAGCGATTTGCCTGTTTATCTCTTTCTTGATTCCCTTCTTGAACTGGCAACCACTTCTACAGAGAAGATTTTAGAAATAGAGCAAAACATCACTGAGTTGAAAATTTTAGAGAACAGGCTCACGATCACTTCAAACGAGGTGACATACTACAAAGCAAGAGGAATTACGAGCAGACTGGAAGAAGATCTTCCTCCCTTCATAAAGCTCGGAGAGGGTTTGAAGAACATAGCTGAAGGTCAGAGGATCTTTTTGAAGAATTTCGAGGTTCTGCAACTGGAGGGCAGTCGGGATGCATATCTGGATGCTCTCAGAGGAGTTAAGTTGGGAAGAATGGGGATTGAAGAGGCAAAAGAAAGTGTTGAGACCATTAAAAATCTCAGTTTCTATGACTCTGAAGGGAGAGAGCTGAGATTAAACACGGAGGAAATAGAAAAGAATCTTGAAAGATTGGAGAGAATCTTCACGCAATACGAAAAAATGCTGGAGAAATATTCTGAAATTTCCAAAATGGCAATAGTCATATATGCCTCTAAGGAGACTCCCTACCTCTTTGAAACCGTTGAGATTTACGGTTATGCTTTTGGAGTAAGTGAAGTGAAACTCCACATAATCTCTTCAGCTTCAGAGACAGAAATACCTTTCAGAGTCGAAAATGAGCGCTTCATTTTTGCGACCTCTTTTAAAGAGGTTGGCGCTCACAAAATTTTTGCCACAAGTGGAGAGCTAAGATCAAACACATTGATTTTGAACGTTTCAAAAATTCCGACTTTCATAATTGCTGATGGAGGGGTCTCTCACATTTCCGAGAACTTCACGATTCACGGTTCTCTTCAGGATTACAAGAACAATCCCCTGAGCAATAAAGAAGTCATAGTGGATGGTGAAAAAGTTCTCACAGACCATCATGGAAACTTCGAGATCACTCTTAAAAGTGATATCAGAAAAACATTCTACCTTGATATTCTCTTCTTGGGTGACGAAATCTACGAAGGTTCAAAAACTTCTGTAACAGTTATCTTCTATGGCGATAAGCTGAATATCACTCTGAGTTCATCAGAAGTTCCGATAGCAGGAAAAGAGTTCAAGATCACAGGATATGTTGATTCAGAATATGAAGTTCCTCTTGAGGTATATGTTGATGGTAAGCCTTTAAAGAAGATTCATGCTATGGGCGACTTTTATTTCAACCTGTCTCTAGAAGCTGGAAATCATCAGATATTCGCGGTATTCAATGGAGATGAACGCTACGAGCCAGCAAAGTCAAATGTTCTGCAACTTTACCTTCCAGTAAAGTCGAACATTCTACAGCTTCACCTTCCGGCAAAATCAAATATTCCACAACTTCATGTTTATTCTCAGTATATTCCCTTAGTTTTATTTATCTTCGTAGCTTTAACTCTTCTGTCTATTCTTCTTCTGAAATTAACTTTTGGCAGAAAAATTTTTGGCAGAAAAGTTAAAAAAGAGGAGAAAATCTCGGAAGTCCTGAAGAAAAAAGAAGAGAAGGAGATCTCAAAATTCTCGGGAATTCGTTATAGAGAACTTTATTTCATGCTCACAAAACTGTATGGTCTCAAGAAGAGTCTAACTCCAAGAGAACTTTTGAAGAAGCTTGAAAACGAACCGTTTATAGAAGAGTTGAAAAAAGCTACAATTTTCCACGAGAGAAGCTTTTACGGGATGAAGAGACTTCAACTGCCAGAGAGGAGAATGTTCCTTAGAGCTATAAGAAGAATCATTCAGCTGATCAGGGGGAGAGCATGAAGGTCGGATATGCCATACTTCTGGGTTTTGCAATTTTTCTGCTTGTGGCTCCAGTTTCCGTGCCAGTTTTTCAGTCAACCGCAGAATTCAGCATTTTTAACTCCAACTGGGATGGTTGCTCGAAATTCGGGGAATTGCTGATTGAAAGAACTTCTGTGATCCCCGTCTTCTTTCCTCTCAGTTCATTCGAAATTGGAAAAAAAGACGGCACTCTTATAATCATTGGCCCAGATTTGGGATATTCCAAAGATGAAATAGAAGAGATAGGAGAATTTCTCGAAAGAGGAGGCACCCTCATACTCATGGACGACTTTGGAACAGGTAACGAGATATTACGCGGATTAAATCTTTCTGTGAGATTCTCGGAAAGGCAATTTATGGACGTTTTCTATCAAAAAAACGAGAACTTTCCACAAGTTGTCAGAATACTGGATCCAGAGCTTGGTGAAGGAGTTGATGGGCTCGTTCTCAACATCCCTTCTGTCATTCTCAATGCAAAGGGAGAAGTCTACTCGAGCAAGATATCCCTGCTAGTCAAGAGAATTGGAGAGTATCCGATAATGACAACAATTTCCTACGGTAACGGGAAGATAGTTCTATTTTCAGATCCCAGTGTCTTCATAAACGATATGTTTCAGTTTAATGAGGAATTCGTGAGAAATTTTATCGATCAGAATGTTAGGGGAAGAGTTTACGTGGACGAAGCTCATCACTCGAATTTCAATATTTATCAGAGCGGGACAGTGACTCTTAAAAGAAGTGTTGATGAGACTCTTCTGTTTCAGGTGATATTCTTGGTGGCTTTAACTTTTATCGTTTTTGAGAGTGGTTTGTTTCACAGATTATTTGAAATTCTTACGAAGATACTCCAGAATCTCTCTAGAGTGGAGAAAGAAAATGATTTAAAGAGCATAATAAAAACTCTTGAAAAAGAAGGGTGCAACACGGAGATACTGCTAAAGATGATAGAAGAAATTGAAAAAGGAAAAAAACTCGGTGGTCGTGATGAATGGAAGAGAACTGATGGAGAGGATTAAAGAGGAGATCCACAAAGTCGTTGTGGGATATGATGAAGTTATCGAGATGTTGGCAGTAGCCTTATTGGCTGAGGGGCATGTGATACTTGAAGGCGTTCCAGGAGTGGCGAAAACGACAATTGCCAAAAGTTTTGCAATGATCACAGGTTTAAAGTTCTCAAGAATTCAGCTGACTCCCGATCTTCTTCCTGCTGACATCTTGGGAACAGTTTATTTCGATATGAAAGCCAGCGAGTTTAAAATTAAGAGAGGTCCAATTTTCAGCAACATTGTGCTTGTGGATGAAATAAACAGGGCAACTCCAAAGACTCAATCCGCTCTTCTAGAAGCAATGCAGGAAAGGCAGGTGACTATAGAGGGAAACACTCTTCCGCTTCCAGATCCATTTTTGGTAATAGCGACGAGAAATCCGATAGAGCTTGAAGGCGTATATAAACTCCCTGAAGCACAGCTTGATCGTTTTATGCTTAACATAAAGATGCATTATCTTGATGAAGAGAGCGAGCTAAGAATGCTGAAGAGGAAAAACGAGGATGAGAGTTTCGATTTAAAACAGATCACTCGACCCGATGAGCTAACATTTGCCATCAAAAAAGTGAAGGACGTGAAAATAAGAGAGGAAGTGCTCAAATATCTTCATAGGATAGTCATGGGGACAAGACTTGATGATAGAGTTCTTCTTGGTGCATCTCCTCGGGCTGGTGAACACCTGTTAAAAGCCTCAAAATCACTTGCCTTTCTCAGGGGAAGAGAATATGTTATTCCTGATGACGTGAAGGAGGTTGCTCCAAGTGTTTTGGCTCACAGACTGATACTTAAAGCAGAATATGAGCTAGATGAGCTCAGGTCAGAAGATATAATTGAGAGCATTCTGGAAAGGGTTGAGGTGCCTGTGTGAAGAGGGAGACTGTGCTCTGGATGCTCGCATTGCTCTCTCTCACTTATGCCTATCTCATGTTAAATGCTTTTGGAGCTCTTTTCGCCCTCTTCTTGACTTTTTATCTGGTGCACCGGAGAATGAGCTTTCAACCCAAAATAAAAGTTCGGAGAGAGGTTAAGAAAAACTTTGAAGAGGGAGCCGAGGGAGTAATTGACGTTTTTGTTGAAAATTTTGGAAGTAAAGTTAAGCTTAGGGTAATGGAGAACGCTCTGCGGTCTGAAAAGCTTGAAACTGTTTTAAACCCAGGAGAGAAGAGAAGATTGCATCACAAAATACTTCCCGAGAAGAAAGGAGAGTACATTCTCGACACCAGAGTGGAAATCTATGATCCAGATGAATTATACTATGAGGAGCTCTCTCTGGATCCAGTGAAGGTAAACGTCTTACCGTCTCTTGAATCCATAAAGAAAGGAGCAAAAGAGAGGATTAGAATAAAAGAGACATATAAGAAGAGCTTCTTTGGTTTAGAGTCTCTTGAGTTCGATGAGCTTAGAGAGTATACTCCAGGAGATGATCTTAAGAGAATAGATTGGAAGGCATCCTCTCGCTTAGGTGAACTCATAGTTCGAGATTTCTTGAAAGAGGAGAGCAGAGACGTCTATCTGGTTCTGGACATGACGAGAGAGATGAGGAAAAGGGCAAGAAGAGCCAAGATAGATTATGCGGTCTCTCTTCTTCTATATCTTGCTTCAATGCTTGTAAAAGATGGTTACAGGGTTGGATTCATAGGTTATCAGGAAAACAGATATAGCTTGATCAAACCCTCGCATGAGAGAACTCAAATACAGAGAATTCGCTCTAGAATTCAGTTCAAAAGAGATGAAGGATTGCTGAGTTTGAAATTCGCTCTTTCTGGGATGAGTGAAAAGACGAAAAAATTCCTCAAAAAAGTTGGTAAGAGAGGATTGGAAGAGGCTCTCCTCAGTGTTAAGACTCCTTCCCATCTCATCATCATAACAGATCTGATGAGTCATACTTCTCAGCTCTACCTCCTGATCAGCAAGTTGAGCAAAAAACACAGGATAATAATTCTCTCTCCAAACCCTATTTTATTTTATTCGGAAAGACTGGAGAGAGAGTCTCTGAAACGACTTTATGAGGGTTATGTGGAACGAGATAGAATTCTCAAGAAGTTCAGCTCAAAAGTGCCGGTCGTAGATCTAGGTCCAGGAGATTATGAGGAAATAATCAGAGAGGTGGAGTTATGATCTGGCTCGTAATCTTTCTCGTCTCCGGGATTATTTTAAAAGTAAAAGTAGTTGCAGCTCTTCCACTCGTCTACTTAATATCAAAAAGGAATAAGGATTTCGGTTTGTTATCCTATTTCTTCTACATAATACTTCTGCTTTCAGAAATTCAGCTCTCAAACCTATTTTCCTTTGAAAGCTTCAGAATTTCAGTTCTCGTGGCAATACCTTCTGTAATGTGTTTGAGCGAGATTCTCCAAGGGTTTGAAAAGCCTAGGGGGATGAGGTCGTATTCCATAATACTTCTTTCAATCATGGGGCTCATTCACGAAGTTTTCCTAGTTTTCGCTGTATTTTCAGCTTTACTCATGAAACTCAGCGTCGAAGATTTGAAAAATACAATGAAATCTAAAGTTACGGTACTTTTATTCGCACTTCTGTTAATTTCCTTCATTTCCCTGTGGAAGCTGGAAATTTTGTATATTGAAAACCAGATAGCAGTTGTTGGAAGTGCTGTAATAATTGCGATTTTAATGTTAAGAGATGTGAAAAAAGTGGACTTCTTCGAGGAGTCCTAAAACTGCAAAACATTTCAGCAATCATGCGGGGGAGGGGATTTGAACCCCCGGACCCCTACGGGACAGGGTCCTAAGTTATCATTTTTTTCTTCATTTCTCATGTAAAGCTCTCTGATTATTGATTTTTCAAGGAGCTGAGATAGATTTATACCTCTTTCTTTAGCCAGATCTATTAATTTCTCTTCCACGTAAAGCGACGTCCGTCTTTTCATGATCTTCCCCATTTATGATTATATACTTTCACTCCTGAAGATTCTGCACAGCTGTAACTATTGCAGCTTCCCAGAGTTCAGGATATCTGAGCTGGAACATCTCAACTTTCTGTTTACCCTCTCTCGCTATCACGAGCTTGTCTTCATTTGCTTCAGCATTGATAATTTTGTTTAGCTGAATTGTTGTTGTCTTCTTATTTCCAAGAAACACAAGTCTTCTATTCGTAAGTACGAGGATCCCAGAATCTGTAAGCCTGAGTTTTTCTTCACTCCCTCTTAGTGTTCCAGTTCCAATTCTGGGTCTGAGATAAACTCCCCGTGCAACTCTAAAACTCACTCCAATACTCTGTCCTCTAAACTTATATGATTCTCTGACCATTTCAAGGAGATTTGATTCTTCAACGAGATATGGAACTTCATTTTTCTTTAAAATAAGCGGAACATCAACTTCAAGGAGTCTGAGCTCTTCTGCAAGTCTTTCAAGATTTCCTGTTTCATATATCTCTTTGATTTTTTCTTCAACCTCTTTCATCTCTCGTGAAAGATAGTACTCCTCAAAACCGTTCCACGTTTTCCCGCAGTTTGAACACTCAAGAATCTTTTTCTTTATGAGTTTTCCACTTTCTTTTACAATCACATCTCCACCGCATTCAAAACAGATAAAGCTCTTTTTAACATCGTCTTCTACATCTCTCTTTTTTCTTCTAAGCACCTCAAACACCAACTACAATCCCGTTCTTTTCATAAAGTCCGTACTCGTAAAAAATACGCTCAACCAGATCTCTGAGATCTCTTTCGGGAATTCCGCATGCAACCGAGACCTCTTCGATAATCTCATCTACTGTGTACCCAAGCTTCATCAATGATATAACCATGCGTGAGATATCTCTTGCAAGCTCTTCTTCATCAACAAGATCTTTCACATCATATGATTTCAGGAGATAGCGATAGAATTCCCTCTCTCCATCGAAGCACTTCATCTCATATCCTCTGAAAACTATATGCATCCACTTTCGTGATGAAGGGATTTTAATAAACATCCCCTACACCTCAATCAATTTCAACTTCACGAACATCTATGATTTTTTCTTTCTTTCTTTTTATTTTTCCCTCGATTTCGTAATCTTTGTATAGATTTAAAATTGCAATTCTAATAAGCTCAGCTTCTGAAGCGAAATCTCCAGTTTTAAGGAGTTCTTCAATTTTTTTGATGATGTAGGGGCTCAGTCTATATTCTTTTCTTATACTCATGGTTTCTGATTTAGTTTTCGGCATTTTTCTTCACCATCACTATGGAAATATTTCCGTAATAATAACGTGTATTTATCCGAAATATTTAAGTATTTTTACGGATACTATTACGTATTGATATACGGAGGGATGTAAAATTGAAAAAGATGCGTATACAAAAAACTGGTTCTGGACAGCTTTACGTTGGTATTCCAGCATTCATTAAAGAGCATTTTAGACTTGAAAGTGGACAAGAGGTTTTCGTTGACATAGACGGTGATAAAATCGTCATTCTTCTAAGAAAACCAACACAGGAAGTTGAACAAACTGTGTGAGGTGTTTGAAGGATGAAACAGGTTATTGCAACAAGAATGATCGAAGGAGATGACGATATAGACGATGTGATTGTTAATCTTACATTCGAGGAGACTTGTATAACGCTTCACTACAACGAAACTACGCTTGTTTTCGACGCAAAAGAGCTCATAAATGCGATAGTAAATGCGATCTTGGAGGAGGCTGATGAGCAATGAGCAGGTGGGAAGATCTCGCAAAAACTCATATCAACAGAGATCCAAATGAATACGACACAGAGTTCATCGTGAAAGTTCAATACGATTCAAAAACGTACAATATACCCATCTCTCGAGCTGAAATTCAGGACACCAGATCTGCAATGTTAGAAGATTTCAAGGAAATTCGTGCTCTCGTGGGCGGAGAATTCTCAGAACTGAGCGATACAGAACTCAGAGCTCTACTTGAATCACTTTCTTTCACAATCTCAGATTACATCGAAAGATATGCGTGGCATAAAGCAAAGCTCATTCACGATATAACTTTGAAATCGAAGATCAGAGAAAATAAAAAACCGAGTGAGAAAAAAGCGGTTAAGAGCGAGAATCTGAAATGCGAGTTTTGTGGTTCCAAGATTTCAAAGAGAGTGATGAATTACTGTAACGAACATAAAAGCGATTTCGACGGTAAGATTCTCTGCTTTGATTGTCAGAAAACCTATAAAGCGAATAAAGAACCGCTACCAGCGAATGATGATGATTTTGAAATCCTCAGGGTGGGATGAGCGATGCTCATCTCTTCAAATTTTTTCAAACGTCTTGTTAGAGCTGTTTTCAATGCTGGAGTGTATGAGGCGAAAGTCATAATTGCTTCATGGTTTTCAGTTACTGCAGTCAATTCTTCAAATACGATGCTCGTTCATGCAAGAGTTCCGGTTGAGGATAACGATGAGCATATTGAAGTCGTTCTCGATTTTGGACAGCTTTATGATATTCTTAACGTGTTGAAAAGCGAGAAAATCTCAATTGATATCGAAGACGAGAAGCTTGTTTTAAGATCAAACAGACTAACATACAGAGTAAAGACTCTCTCTGAAGAATGGAGTAAAGTGAAAAAATATCCAGAGCTCGATTACACCGCAGAGGTAAAGATCTCTTTTGAGGATTTCAGAGATGCAATTAAATTTTGCGATAAAATAGGAGATCATGTAATTTTCGAGGTTGATAACAAGATATTCAGGATAATCTGCGAAAGTTATTATCTCGCAGGGGATGGGAAAGCTGAGTTTGAGTTTGAGGGAGGAACTGGAAAAGCATCAGCGAAATACGGGCTCGATTTTCTCAGTAATATTCTCAGAGGAGGGAAAACTGGAGACGAGATAATCATCAGATTTTCAAGCGATAAACCAGCCGAGTTCGAGTTTATCAGCGACGATTACTTCGAGCTGAGATACATTCTCGCTCCTCGGATTGACACGGAGGTGTGAGCGATGGAAATCCCAGAGCGTCTGAGAATCATATTGGAGATCATCGAAGAACATGGTTATGTCTCTGGATCCGAAGCTCTGAGAGAGTTTAGAGCAAGAACGATCTATGGAATGGGTAGTCAGAAATTTTACGGTTACCTCGAAGGGTTGGCTGATGCTGGGATCATCAAATTAAAGCGAATCGGACAGACGAAAGTCATCTCATTTCCAGATAATGAAGCGAAAGTGAGATTTTCTGAAATTCTGGAGATGGTGAGAAATGGGAAAAATCTCAAAATTTGATGCTCTTGAATGGGTCCACAGTGTGAAAGAGCACTGCGGATCAACTTTTTATTTCGATGAATTACCTGAAGAGCTCAGAAATAAGGCGGCACTGATAAAAGCAAGACATATCGGAGCGATAAAGGTGATTGATCGAAGATACATCAGAAGAACTCTGAAAAAACGCTGGAGGATTGTGATATGAAATCCATTGCACTTTCTGCACCGATCTCAGCACAGATGATCAGTGATGCAAGAGAGAGAGCTCAGAAGCTCGTGAAGATCACAGAGGACTGCACTCCGAGATTTCAGACTGATGAGCTCACGAACAAGATGGTCGGGATCATCGGGGAGATGTTCTTTGAGCTCTTCTTGGAAGAGCACGGAGTTCCGTATGAGAAAGATGATTTTGAAGATCGTGAGAATCCCAAAAATCCCGATAAATTTGATTTCATGATTGCAGGGAAGAAGATCGATGTGAAGACTGGGCTTTTCAGGCGTGGCGTTGATATAGTTCTGCATCAGGACTCTGTTGGATTGCTTATTCCGGCGGATCAGTTTGAAGAGAAAGACATTGACATTTACGTTTTTGTTGCAATTGATCAAAGCGATCTCATTGCACATGTTATTGGCTGGATCCGGAAGCCTCTCGTTCCACTTTACGGATATCTAAGAGAGGATACGAACGTCCTATCGTGGTGCGTTCCGATCGCTCGCTTGAAGAGGATGGATGAATTTCTGCAATACGTTTCGCTGAGGTGTATGAGATGATGAGTGTTTGGGAAAGGGAGATTGAGTTGGAGAAGAAGTGGATCTTAGAAAATCAGAAATATCATAAAAACGAGAATCCAGCTTTAATTCTCCTCAACGAAACTACAGAGATTTTCAAAGAGTGTATAGAGATTTTGAAAAAGAAAAATCATGATTACAGACCAAACGAGGATCCATTTGGTAACTTCCGACTCTGTGAGGTCCTCGGGGTCTGTGAAGTAGAAATTGGGATTTACACACGTATGCTCGATAAGATGACGAGGATTGCTGCAATCCTCAAGAAAAAAGACACTGCAGTACGAGATGAGACAATTGAAGATACATTAAAAGACCTGATAAACTACTCAGCAATTTTACTGTCTTATATCAGGATAAAAACGAGGAAAGGGGACGAGTGGGAGAAATGAGTTACAATAAGGTACAGATTAATGTCGCAAAAGAGATTGCTCCAAGACCAAGCTCAAGGGACCTCATAAGGAACTTACTCGAGGAAAAATGTAAAGGTGCAGATTTAATTGTGTTGGATTTCAGTGGTGTACAATTTGTTTCAAGATCATTCGCTCACGAGCTTCTAATGTACATCAAAAAGAATCCTGATAAAAAACTGTTGTTGTTAAGGATGAATGAGGATGTTAAAAAGATGGTAGAGCTCGTGAGGAGACAGATATGAGAAATAACTTCATTTCTTTTATTTTTTATCAGCTCTGGGGCTTCGGGGTAACAGCAAGCTTCGGATCCGTGCTCATGTTACTCAGGAAGCTGAATCTATCATGGATCCAAGCCGGAATAATTGCATGTTTCACGATCAATTGCATAGGATGGTACCTGTTTGTGAGGAGGAAGATTGAGGATGAATCCTGATAAGTTGGTCACAAATTCTCAAAATTTTGTGACCAATTCAGAGATATATAGAGAGATATTGAAGTTGGTCACTCACTCACGTGACCAACTGACCAACTTAGATAATAATCTAAATCTATCTGAATTGGTCACAGAACTTCAAAAAATTGTGACCAACTTAAGAGTTGTAAAAAACAAAACAAAAGCTGGGATCATCTTCACTCTTCTTCTTACAAAGACGTGTTATTATAGGGCATTCTCTAAAATCTTAAACGCTCATCCAGAACTTCTCAGAAGATCCATTAACGATCTCCTCAATGTGGAAATCATAGAAGAAGTTCCTCCAAATGAAATGCTCAAAGAGAAAGAAGTCTTCAAAACAGTCATCAGGAAGAAAACGAAAGCAGGAGAATATCATACAAAGAAAGCAAAGTTTTACCGTCTCACTCCGTTTTACGAGGAGATTTTTTCACGGTTTATAGAGGATCTCTCTTCAAGTTTAGATGATGAAACTCTTGAAAGAATCTACAACTTCCAGAAGATCATAAGATTGACTCATAAACAAATCGAGAAACAACAGAGGAACAGGAGCGATTTATTAGAGAAGAGAATTGAAGATGCAAAGCTGAGAATTCAGAACGCTCTGAAATTATTTAGAGAGCTGAAAACCGATGGGGAGGTTATAGCTGACGGAGAGCTCAGAAGTCTTCATACTGATGATCTATCACTCTCAATCGTCGGAGTTCTGAATGTCAGAGGAATCTGTTCTGCATGCGGGAGAAGAATTGAAGAGGGAGAGAAGATCTACTTCTACTTTACACCGCTTGAGGATAAAAAGCTCGTCTTATGTTCAAATTGTTTCGAGGAGGGTTGATGAGGAATGTCTGATGAAAAAATAGAAATCGAGATTGAGAAGCTTCGATTAATTTCAGAATACTACGAATTTCCATTCGCCGTTTTCTTCTTACCGCTGGGAGAACTGAGAAAACTCAAGGGAAGAACAAGAATGAAAGATCTTCAGAAAGAGTTCGAAAAACTGGATAAAATTAGAGAGATATTGGAGGAGAGCTAATGACCCTGCTTTTTAAACCCGAACACGTGCAACCGATCCTGAACGGAATAAAAACCCAAACCCGGAGAGTGTGGAAAAAACCACGAGTAAAGGTTGGCGGAATCTACAAAGCCAAGACGAAGCTTTTCAGTAAAGATTACTTCACCATGTTGAAAGTTACAGGGCTCAGAAAAGAGAGGTTAGGAGACATCTCCGAAGAAGATGCATGGGCTGAAGGCGGCTATACCGTCGAGGAATTCAGGAAAGTGTGGGAGCGAATAAATGGTAGATGGGATCCTGAGCAAGAGATCTGGGTGGTTGAGTTCGAGGTGATGATGAGGTAACAAGCGAAATTTTTAAAATTTATAATGTACAATGATTAAGTGTATTATGTTTTCAATAAAGATTGAGGGAATTGCTGGAGTTGCTGCGGCTATAATTATCGTATTTGCAATATTATGGGCTGTTTTGAAATTCTTTGTCGCTCCACAACTACCATCAGAATTACAATATTTCACATATCAGTTAGCAGGAGCTTTCTTTTGGATTTGGGCCATCCCATTTATAATCGTGGTAATAATTCTTGTAATTATTAGTCTTCTCCATACTAATTACTGAGGAAAAATCATTTATTTCTCTGTTGATAACTCGGAAATATATTTTAATACGGTAGATAAAGTGTAGAATGCATATTCGGCATCAGATCTTAGAGGGTTCTCCATAAGTTTTCCTGTATCTTCTTTGACAAACTTATGAAGATGCTGTAGAAGACTGTGTATGGTTTTACCAAGAGCTTTAAGCACATCTTCGTATAGATCTCTCTGGCTCTCTGGAGCTCTGCTAATAATATAATCGATTATATCTTCTCTCAGGTTCTCTCTATTTTCTCTCTTCGTGAGGTAATTCATTATTATATTCCTACAGGTCTGCAACACATTTGGATAATCTCCTTGTATTAATAACTCTCTTGCTGCTCTCAGCTCTTCAACGCTCTTAACTATATTCTCCTGAGCAATATTTTCGGCTTCAAGAGGGAATGGAATCTCAACTCTAATTACATCGGTGTATTTAAGATCTCTCATTAGAAGATCCACTTCATCTGAAGTAAAAACAACTAACCCCTCAGTTCGTCCGTATACAGATTTATAGACAGGTATGTTCGCTCTTGGTATAGCCTGAAGTTTTAAGTCTTTGTAATATATGATATCTGAGTTTACTTCAATCTCCAAAGCAGGTAGCTTATCTTGGCTCCTGAGTTCGTTGAATATATTGATCAGCTCTTGTGAAACAGGTATCTCAATATGTGTTTTAACTGGAATTTTTGGATCATATACCACTACATTTGGTCCGATAATGTAGTCAATAAAACCTCTCGGACGCCTCGATCTTAGATCTTTAGAGACTTCATAAAGTGTAACCCTGTATTCCGGAATCACTAAAAATGGACCCTCCTCAAAAGAATCCCCACTAAAATCTATTTTAATTTCCATCTGTAATATAGGACTTGCACCTACTCTGTGATGAACTTTGTAAGACGCATAATCGCATTTCATTGCTAATCTTTAGTTTGGGGCTACAAGTGGTATTTATTTTTTCCTCCCAGCTCTTCAGAGAGGTAAAACTAATTGCTTTTCGGTATTATATATTCGAATGAATTAATTCGAATTAAATGGCGATAAATCGAATTATCAAGCTCGGCCTCGAAGAAGAGGCACATCGCTTAAAATCCCAGGGCCTCTCTGATTATGAGATTGCAAGAAGATTATCAGAACTCTGTGGACAGAAGATCACTCAATCCTCAGTTTGGAGATATTTTAACCAGAACAGAGATGTGGTCCTGAGGAGAGTTAAACATCGAGAGGAGATCGTTCAGAAAGCGATCAATGGACGGATTGACACCGTAAGACAGCTCCTCGAGATCAATGCTGCAACTCTCGCAATTCTTGAGGAAGCGAAGAACTCTGGAGATCTGAGAACTGCACTCAGAGCAATCGAGAGAATAGAAAAGCAACTTGAACTTCAAGCGAAGCTCCTCGGGGACATTCAGGAGGCTCAGACCATAGTCATCAACGTTATGAGGGTGGAATCATGATCCTTGACTGGAAGCTCACGGATCCACAGTGGAAATTTTTCACGAATGAAAGCAAATTCAAAGCGTTCATCAGTGGAATAGGTGCGGGGAAAACCACTGTTGGCTGGATGCACGCAATAAAAGAGGCGATAGAGCAACCCAGATCCATCGGTCTGATTGTTGCTCCAACCTACCCGCTCATCAGAGATGTCATCTGGAGAGAGATGGACCGCTGGGTCCCACAAGAGATCATCTCAAATTTCAACGAGACGAAGAAGATTCTCAAACTCAAAAACGGTTCTGAGATCCTCTTCCGATCTGCGGACAATCCAAGGCACATTGAACGTTTGAGAGGTCTCTCTATCGCATGGTTCTGGATTGACGAGTGCACCTTACTTCCTAAACTCGTCTGGGATATCTTGATAGGTAGATTGAGGCAGCCTAGCTATAACTACAGGGCATGGATCACAGGAACTCCAAAGGGATTCAACTGGGTGTATGATCTCTTTATTGCGGATCCGATTCCGGAGAGCTTCATCCTCTACAACATTCCAACCGAATCAAACATCTTCCTCCCAGCTGAATACATCAGATCTCTCAGAGAGCAGTATCAGGGCCAATTTGCACTTCAGGAGCTCGAAGGAAAGTTCGTGAAGTTTGAGGGCCTTGTGTATCCCTCATTTAATGTTTCAAAACACGTCACAGCTGAAGTTCCCAAGGAGTTTGACAGGATCCTCTACGGTGTGGATTGGGGTTTCAGAAACCCTGCGTGCATCCTCGCACTCGGGATCAAAGGCGAGGAGGTCTTCGTGCTTCAGGAGTATTATGCACCAAAGACAACAGATGATGAGCTTATTGAAATTGCAGATCAGATGCAGAAAAAATGGGGGGTGGGAACTTTCTTCTGCGATCCCTCTGAACCCGCATCAATCGAGAAATTCAGGAGGGCTGGGCTGGATGCTGTGAAAGCAAACAACGAGATCACTCCTGGGATCAAGGAGGTGACATCTCTCCTTGAGAGCGAGAAACTGAAAGTTCACTTCTCATGCCAGAACCTAATCAACGAGTTCCAGATGTATCGCTACGATGAGAACGACAAGGAGGTTCCATTAAAGATCAACGATCATGCGATGGACGCTCTCAGATATGCTGTGATGGGACTCCGCTCATCGATTACCCCATTCAAACCAATCGTTCTTGGAGGAAAAATACACTAAAAACCTAAATACTTTCAGAACTGTCTAATAAGTCTTTTAAATTCATAATCAAAGAAATTTATGATGTCATTCACGATATGTGGAGAGCTCGAAAGAGCAGTTGAAGAGATGACTCGTATTATCAGAGATTTTTCAGAACCCCATCCGAGAGACTCTCCTGAAGCTCTCATGATTCTCGTTTACCGTGATCCAGAGAGCAACCATAAATTCGTTCTCAAATTTCAGATTCTTTGGAACATTCCGGAGAGCTACAAGATGAAGAATAAAGCTTCGGATTTCATGAAGATCTTTCGGGAGTTGTGGCATAGTGCAAATTGATATTGATGAATTTCGGGTCTATCTCTGGAAGAAATACAATCCTGTGAAAGCTGCAGACATCATACGTGCGTATAAAACCCTCATGAGACACTTCAAAGAGCTCCCAAGCGAGGAAGAGATCGATCAGAAATTCAAAACAATCGCCTTGAGAAACAGATACAAGAGAGTCTTGAAAGAGATCGAGGAATATTTGAGGAGCCCCGTAGTGTAGGCCGGTCAATCATTCTGGGCTTTGGGCATCTACGGAGGGGATGTACCGTTGACCCTGTAACACAAATTGTTCCGGTACCCAACTGTGGTTTCGGGCGTATGCCCGTTGCCATAGCTGCCTCCTGTCCCCTCCGTGGATGGAGGAGACCCAGAAACCTCGGTTCGAATCCGGGCGGGGCTATCCGATGCATCGGAGCGTGCCGTGGTGAGGCGGTCCCGAGGTATCGATGAAGGAGGGTGGAGGTCGGGGCACGCCAATCCCTTAGCCGGTGTAGCATAGTCTGGTTGAATGCGGGGGATTTGTAATCCCCAGATCGTCGGTTCAAATCCGACCACCGGCTTTCGGGTGGTAAGTCCCGCTGAAACGATGACAGCTCCGTAAGAGTGGGGGAGGAGTAAGCGGGGTCACCCGATTAAGCTGGGTGCAATAAGACCTCTCTGCATAAGAACTCTGCACCCAGCTATTTCAAAAATACTCGAGGAGGATTAAGAAAAAATGAGAGTGGTCTGGATCCTAAAAAATGCGTTCGGGAAGCACATCATGAAAAAGCATGTTGATGCTATTTTAAAAACTCTCGAAGAACTCAAAGATGGGGATGAACTCATCATGAACTTTGATGGTGTCATCTCGGTTGATACGGTAGTTGCTCGTGAAATTGCGAGGTTCATGAGGATACACGAGGAGATTGATTTTGATATTATCAACGCAAAAGAAACAATTATGAATCTAATTGAAAAAGAGCTCGAAGTGAGTGAAAATCCGAGAGCTGAAGAGCTCTGCGGGAGACGTCCTTACGGTACAGCACTTTACGAGCCATGGGAACTCGGTTATGCATGTCCGATTTGTGGAGCAGACGAGCGACTTCATTGGAGTGAATACAACTTTTTCCTATGGTGTGAAAACTGCAATATCGATATTCCATCAGTTCTCTGCGTGAAATACGGGAGGCCAAGACTTGATGATGAGCCTCTGGATCCAGAAACGAGGGTAAAGATTCAAACTGAGATTTTTCTCGACTGCATTGAAGATGTAAAAAAAACAGGTCCAGAGCAGTCAAAAGTTTCCAAAATAATCCTACAACCACCCGAGAAATCCGAGGAGTATGCTGTATAATGGGTCCACGATGCAATATTTTTCTGGATATTTATATAAGATTGACGAAAAGATAGGCGTGGAGAGCCAAAAATTTATAATTTTCCATCCAACCATTATTTATGAAGTTCAATTCTTGTATTTTCGGGGAAATAGAGAGAATAGTTGGAGAGGATTACAGATATGAGCTCGAAAGAATAATCAATAAAGAGACTGAGAGAACATTCACAGAGCTCGAATGTACAGCGTCTAAATTAAAAATGAGTGAAAATGTTATGGAATTAGCAGATTACCTGAATTACGTCTCAGCTGTATATTCACTAACACAGAGAAAAATTACTGATAAAATTTGGAAAAGATTCTGGGGAACTCTAATACGACATGGGATCAGAAAAATAGACTTATCCGAATATGTCGGGTTTTTTCTTAGAGGGAAGTTGAGAGATAAATTAAATGAAATTGTAGAAGAGGCTAAACAAACTGCCAGACACTTCGGAGTAGAGTCTATAACAGTCTCTATTGGTTTAACTGGGGTTACATTTTCATTTACTATCAAGATCTAACAGTTTTTGGTATTATGTAGGTACTCAGAGACCTCGGTTCGAATACACTTACTATTTAAAAAATTAAATTGATTTACGAGATGCAAGAGTTGCACCAATCCCTATAATAACCATGGTAATGAGGAAGATTGTCCAGAGATTAGATTTGAATTCAGGTGGAACTGTTACAGCTGCAGGGGAATTAAAAATCATTGCAAGTATAATCGCTGTAAATAGAATCAACAGAACTCCAGCGATAACCCCCGCAGGACTATCCCTCACAGCTCTCACCTATAAATATCCATCTTTTAGCATGATAATAAATGTTCTGCTCTTTACACTGATTTTGGAATATTACACGGTGGGTGTGGAAATCAGAACGGTTTTTCGGCATTATATATGAGGATAACGACATAATAATACATGTCAAGACCGTTAAAAGTTGAACAACTTGGGATAGGAGAAAGAGTTCAAGAACTCGCTGCTTCTGGAAAATCTCCTCATGAGATTGCTGCAATTCTGAAAGATGACGGATATGATGTCTCATCAAATGCGGTTTCTCGTTATCTTGCGAATGCTCGTTCTGAAGTCTTCGCAGCCATTTCAGGAGTTCCACGGAGCAGGATATTCTCAAACAAGAATTACGTGTGGTTCGGAGATAAACAGATTGATGTATCCAACCGTTATGCCTACTTTGAGCAGCTCGAAAACATCGACTCTACTGTTTCGATGAGCATCCTCTCAACCGCCCTCTTACTTGCTAAGGGATTCGAAACATACATCGACAAACCAGAAGATGAGATCACAGCTGAAGACAGAAGAGTAAAAGAGGAAATTGATGAGTGGGCTGCAGAGCTGAACCTCGATGAGGCCATCGTACATATCGCTCAGCTCCTCCTGCGTGATGGAACGGTTCCAGTTTACAAGTTCATCGATCGTGGATCCATCGAGGCTCTCGAATTTCTCCCCATGAGGAGCGTGACTCTTCTTCCAGAGGGAGTTAAACCCGGAGATCGTCCTCCATTCGTTCTCAAGGGATCAATTGAAACAATCTGCGTGAATGAGAGCTCTCAGAACGACCTCATAAAATACGAGAGAGATGAGGTTGCTCTCTTCAGATTCATGTATCGTGGAAGATTCGAAGAAGACATCCTCGGGAGGATGACCTACGGGATCTACGGAAAACCAATTCTAAAAAGCGTTGAGCTCCTCATCAAAATGAAGTGGGATCTTCTGGATTCTTTTGCGAGAATGATGCGTCGCTATGGCTACGCTCGTCTGTTCATCAACTACTATTCACTCGAGGACCTCCTGAAAGAGAAGAGATACAAGGAAGTATATGAGATCATCCAGAAAGCGGCTGAGGATCAAGCACAGCTTGAGGAAAATCAGGACATCATCGGAACAGGATTTGACATCAAACCCCTTACTACTGAAACTTCTGTGGATGTCACTGAAATCGTTGATATGATCGACAAATACATCGCAATCGGTCTGCTTCAGACTGAGCCGGCTTCAGGAAGAACAAAGGGAAGCACATACGCTTCAGCATATGTTACTGAAGAAAGAAACCTCAGAATTCTACAATCGCTTCAGCGTCAGATACGCAGAACAATGGAAAAAGAGATTATAGGGCATCAGCTGAAGCTCATGGGTGTTGAAACTCCAATCAAAATCAGATTCGATCCTCTTGCAGAACCGGAGTATTCACTGAGAGATCTCTCAGAACTCTACGTGAACGGAATCATCACTCTGGAAGAAGTAAGAGTGAGAGCAGGTTTTCCTCCTGAGATTCCAAAGCTGGGATAAGCGATGGTGGATGAAAGAGCGGTGAGGATCAGGGAGATCAAAGCAATCCGCACAATCGAGGGTATTTTTGATGAGATAGTTGCAAGGATCCGCAGAGATTTTCCAGAGCACGAAAACATCTTTGATGTCGTTGAGTATCACTTCAGCGAGATTGATAGACCTCTCACATACCAGAAGATCTTCAAACTCATCAAAGAGATTTACACTCTCTCTTTTCAGCAAGCTCTCGAATATCTGAAGAGACGGGGGAAACTGAAAGCGGAGATCTCCGCAGCAGAGATTCCGAGTGATTATCCCATCCACACCCTCACAAGACGCACACTCGAACACATGTCTTACATTTCAGATGACATCAAACGAAAGCTCAAGGACTCGCTAACAGATGGATATCTGAAAGGAGAGAGCATTGAAGAGCTCTCAAGACGAGTGCAGATAATATGGGAAGTTGAAAGACATAGAGCGACAAGACTCGCAAGGACAATCACAAATGAGGTTTACAATCAGGGCCATCTCGAGGCTTACAGCTTCTCAGGAGTAGTGAAAAAAGTTGAATATATTGCTGCTCTCGATAAAAGAACATCTGAAATCTGCAGACGAATGCATGGATCAGTCTGGGAAATTTCGGATCCAAGCATCTTGAAACCTCCTCTGCATTTCAACTGTCGATCTCGTTTAGTTCCGTATTTTGGGAGAAAGAAATCGGCAGCGAAGCTTCCAATAAAGTTGATGAAGCAAGTGGCAAGATTCAGAACAGAGTTTGCAGATGAGGGTAAGAAATTTGAGAGGATCCTCGGGAGAGAGGTGAAGAAAAGAGCAAAGAAAACGGTGAAGACATCTCTTAAAGATCTCAGCGAGAGGAACAGGGATAAGATCATCGCAGAGGAGTTATGGGAGAAGAGTGAGAGAACTAACAGAGAGTTTGCAGCAATTGTAACAGAGAGAGGGGAAATTTTCAGAATACGTGGAGGTAGAAGATCTGTAAATATATGGAATGTTGCTTCAAAACTTGAAGAAGCTGGAATAAAATACGAGGGTTATCATACACATCCCAATGATGTATGTGCACCAAGTTTTGAGGATATTTTCGCATTTCTCTTCAGAGAGAATCAGACTAAGACAAAAATAGTTACACGGAAAAAGATTTTCATAATTGAGAGAACGAAAGACACTCCTTTACTTGAAGATCTCAACTGGATCGCAAATTTTTCAGCGATTAAAAAAGAATACGTTGATTTAGCGTTTAATTATGCTCGGGAACTTGAAAAATCAGGAATGGAACTACTCGAAGCACATGAAATTGGATACAGGAAAGCTTTAAAAGATCTTAACAAAAAATACAATTTGAATCTGAAATTCGAAGAGGTGTTAATAAAATGAGTGAAATACCATTTGAGGATGATACAGAGTTCTTTGAACAAATCGAAGCCTTAACTTTACGTTCTAAAATTGAGAATAAAGAGATCTCAATATCAAATCTTTCAAGCAATAAACTCAAACTCCTCAAAAAATACTTTCCAGAGCTTCTAAAATCCGAATAATTCGAATTACTCTTTTTCGGTATTAAATAATAGAAGAAAACACATATATTCTTAATGCGGGAGATTCCAGAGCATGCTCTGAAGATAGTTGGAACTGTTCTCACAGTTGGGAAGCTTAATAAAAACGGATGGGCAATTCCGGAGGAGGAAGTGCCAAATGTTCTCTCTTCTCTGAGAAATGCAGTTATTCGTATTTGCAATGTTCCTCCCGGAGCTTCTGAACATGTATGCGACAGAACCGGAGATCGCTTCTCAGAAATTGGGTTCTTCGTTGATGCATACAGAGAGGGAGACGAGATCAAAGCTGTCGGATATATCACGGATAGAGAAGCAATCAGGAAGATCAGGGACGGAACGTGGTCAAGAACGTGGAGCCTCTACGGCAACGGTGAGATTGGGGAGGATGGCTTCGCAAGGAGCGTCAGGATCCATTCAGTCACTCTTGTGAGAAATCCGGCTTATGAGGAGGCTCGTTTTGATATAGCTTCTGCTGAATCTCTCGGAAGAATCTGGAGGGGGGAGTATCAGGTGATTGAAGCTGGAGCTGTTCCAAAACACACGACCCCACTCTCGAAGAAGACTTCATGGGATGCTGACGCAGCGGTGAGGAGAATCAGAAAGTGGGCAAGTTCTGATGGATCTGGAGACAAGGAGAAGATCAACTGGAAGAAATACCGTGAGGCTTTTGCTTGGTATGATGCTTCAGATCCAGAGAATTTTGGATCCTACAAGCTTCCACATCATGATGTGGAGGATGGAAAACTCGTAGTCGTCTGGAGAGGAGTTGTTGCAGCCATGGCAGCTCTCATGGGTGCGAGAGGTGGGGTTGACATTCCTGATTCTGATAGAAAAGCGGTTTACAATCATCTCGCTGCTCATTACGAGCAGTTCGAGAAAGAAGCTCCCGAATTTAAGGGGGAGATGAACGTGGAAGAGGAAAGAAAAGAAAATACGGAAGAAGTGGCAGCAGCGGAGGCTCAGGAGACTGAGACCAGTCCTGAGTCTCACGTGGACATCATTCCGGTTGCGGCTGCGAAGAAAGAAGAGATTGACATTGAAGCAATCAAAGCGGCTGTGAAAGAGGAGCTGAAGAAAGAAGCTCTTGTGGATGAGATCATCGAGACGCTCAGAGCATGTGAGCTCCTTGCTGATGAGGAGGTTGAAGTAAAGAGAGCGTCGCTCATGGCATCCTCGATTGAAGAGCTTGAGGCAGAGAAGAAGAGAGTGGAGAAGATCAAAACGAAGCTCTCCGCATCTGTGAACAAATTCTCTGAGACAAAGCTCGTTACTGATACGCTCGAGGCTTCTGGTCTCACGGTCGGATACTGGGATCCGGTCGAGAAAAGATGGAAACCGTGAGGAGGGAATGAAAGATGGTGACAAAACCAAATAACAAGATTGTTGTTCAGGGAGAACCTCTCGTTGAGGAGTGCAAGGTAGAGAGTGCAACAAACATGTATCCTGGGAGGCTCGTGAAGAAAGGATCCAGCGATTCTCAGATTGTTGTTTGCGGAGCAACAGACATGCCAGTTGGATGGCTCGGTTATGAGCAGGCTGCAGGTCCATATAAACCATCCGACGTTGATACAGCTTATTCTGCAAACGATTTCGCTCCAGTTCTGTATGGCGGAAAATTTGTGATCGTTGGGAGACTCGCAAGCGGAGAGGTTGTAAACAAGGGAGATCTACTCGTTCCAGCTGCAAATGGAGAGCTCAAGAAAGCTGAAACTCTGCAGATTGCATCTGGAGCAACATCTGTGACATCTACTGCTGCAAACGGAGATATCATCACAGGACACTATGGAGATGCTCCAATTGTTGCAAAAGCTCTCGAGAGTGTTGATGCTTCTGGAGGAGCACAGGATATTCTCGTTTTGAGCCTGATTTAAGGAGGTGTGAAAGATGGCAATCCCGTCTGAATGGTATAAGCAAATTAAAGAGGACGTTGTGGTTCCCGCAAGAGAGCAGAACATCGCAAGGAAGATCGCTGCAGTGAGAGGACCACTCGGTCTTGGGGTGCAGCAATATGACTTTGACACACTTTCTGAGATGAGTGCTGCAGAGCTCACATATGCGTTCGTTACTGGCTCTGAGGATGCTCTGAACTTCACTCGCTCATCTGTGAAGATTCCAGTGCTTCACAAGGATTTCAGAATCGATAGAAGAGATCTCGCATCTGCTGAGAGATTCGGACTGCCTCTGAAGACTGAGGCCGCTCAGGCAGCCGCATATCAGGTCACATACAAAGAGAATCAGCTCGTGATCATCGGAGACTCTTCAGCTGGAATCAACGGACTCTATAACGCAGCAGGAAATTCTGAGAGCACAGCACTCGATTTCGGTACATACGGAAATGCTATCAAAAAGATCAGAGCTGCGATGTCTTTACTAATGGCGGACAAGATTTATCCACCATATAACCTGCTTCTTCATCCAACTCAATTCTCTGAGCTCTATGGATCCATTGACACAGCAAGCGGAGGATCGGTTGATGAGGCTGCAAGAGTGAAAGCGATGATCGGAGGAGACATCATCGTCTGTCCGTATCTCACAGATGGTACTGGTCTGCTTCTTGCAACTCCAAGTCAGAGGAAATTCGAGATAATCATTGCACAGGATCTCACAGTTGAGGCTGATTTCGACAGAAACAAGAATGTCGTTGGTAAGGTTTTCGAGTGTCTTGTTCCAGTTGTCTATGACTCGAATGCGATCTGCAAGCTGACGAACATCTGATCGTGAATCGTGATCTTTTGTTCACGGCTGGTGAACAAGATGGCTGAGGAAGTCAAGAGAGATGAGAAGAAGAAAAAGAAAGTGAAAGTCAGGGTCACAGTTGGAACTCTGGGGCTCGATGGGAAAGCACATGAGAGGGGCACGATCATAGAGCTGGATCCAAAGCTTGCGGAGATGCTCATCCGTGAGGGAGATGTCGAAAAAGTAGGATGAAATGGGGGGAGCATAAATGGCTTACTGTACAGCAGCGGATGTGGTTGCTCTGACTGGCTCCCCCCTCCCCACATCCACAATCGAATCAATCATCGCAATCGCTGATGATGAAATCGACATGGAACTTCAGAGAGCTGGGCTCTCGGTTCCAGCTCAGGTCCCAACGACGATTGAGCTCGCATCATTACATCTCTCAGCTGCGAAAGTTCTCGAAAGACAGAAGATTGATGGAACCTCTCCTGAAAGAGCTGATCTCGGGGATTTCTCAATCACAAACAAGCTCGATGAACAGATCAAAGCATTCAAGGAGAAAGCAAAGAACTACATTGACGATTACATCAGATCCCAGCTTGGTGTTGATTATCTGTGTGTTTTTTCGAGAGTTAGAGATGTGACGAATCTGGGAGATGAATGAAGATGAATGATCACGATCTACTCATCGAGCTGAGAGCAGATGTGAAGCATATACGCAAGAAACTCGATGACATCTGTGAGGAAATAGGGAATCATGAACGAAGAATCGGTGAGCTCGAAAGATTTAAAGCGAAAATTATTGGGGCAGTTTCAGTTCTTTCAGTTCTTGCTGGCTATCTGACTTTCTGGAGGCACTGAAATGCCTATTGAAAACTATCTTCAGCTTCTGGATCCAACACTTATTCTTGTTATCCTCGGTCTCTCGAGCGGACTCGTTCTCGGGAGATCATTCAAAAAGATCGATTTTGAGATCAAAAAGACACAAAAATTCATGAAAAGTTCAAAATTCAAGCAGTATTTGATTTCTGCTGCTCTCAACAGCATTCATCACTTCCAATTTGGTCTTGCACTCATGTATTTTGCATATCGCTTCCACGGATCCATTGGAGATGATGGATTCACGTTGATGTATTCTTTTGGCTTTGGACTTGTTGTCGATGACGCTCCCGATCTCCCAAGACGCTTCAGGAAATATTTCTCGTATCTTATAGAATCGGAAAAAAACTGAGGATCCATACAGGATACGAAGCATGCAAATTCAGGAGATGGGCTCAAATGGGTTATATCTGCGAGAGAGATGGATTAAGATGTTCAGGCGAAGATCTCAAAATCTGTAAATCTGGGAGGGATTACTGGAGATGAATGTTGATAATTTCATTGAAAATTTCGGAACTGATGTCACGCTGAAGAGTAGAAGCACAATTGTGGAAGACGATCTTTATGGGACTGTTTCAGAGAGCTTTACAGAAAGTACAATTAAAGCAATCATCTCTCTCGTGAAAAAAGAAAAGAAGCTCGATAAACCCGGAGAAATTCCTGACTACGATGCTGTTGCTTATGTGAAGAGTTCTGTTTCAGTATCTCCGAATGATGCAATCGTTTACGGATCTGATGAATTCAGAATTGTTGAGGTTGAGGAGGATAGTTTCAGGGGGGAGATCAAATTCAAGAAATTGAAGTTGAAGCGATAGAGAGATGCGTTTACTTGAAGAAAAGAGATGGAGTTCATTTTGAGATAGCCTACATTCCATCTTTTCTTCATGATTCTGGGAAGATCTATCAGGGTGTTTTGAGGTTTTACATGAAAAAAGATCAATCTGATGAAGATCCTCCACATTTTGACATTCGAATTGAAGAGCTTCCATATCTCATCGAAGTTCTGAAAAGAGTTCTCAAACTCGATTTTGATGTTGTAGATGAAATTATTTCGAATTTTTACGTTTCAAAAGCAATTCCTGATCCAGAGGGTTATTTATGAGCGTTAAATACAGCTTCACGAAGGAGGAGCTCGAGGAAGCCTATCGTGAAGCTGGAAGTGTGAGAGGTGCAGCTGAACTATTAGGCATTCATCACGTAACTTTTCTCAGACATGCTAAGAAACATGGAATTAAGATTCGAAAAATCAGAAATCAGCACGAGAGAGAAAGACAAAAACAGTTCTTTAAGGTTATCGATCGGAATATCGGAGAACTGGATTTTGATGAGATGTTTGAGGCAATCATCAGAGTACAGAAGATGCTCGATAAACACGACATCATGCAGGAGAGAGCAACCGTAAACGTAAATACAGACTCTCCGGTTCTCCTCATTCCAATTGGCGACATTCACATAGGAAATCGTTATGTGGATTATGAGGCTCTTAAGAGACACATCGAGATTCTATCAAAAGCTGAAAACGTTTTGATCATCCTGAACGGCGATCTCGTTGACAACTACAACACGTATTCCCACGACGGAGGAAGTCATGAAGCTGTGATGCCTCTACACATGCAGAAAGAGTTCACACGCAAGTGCATCGATAAGATCAAAGATAAGATTGTAGCGATGGTCCATGGGTGTCACGAAGCGTGGAGCTGGAATTCTGATAACTTTGATTTCATTGATTATCTCGCAAGGGAGGGGAATGCTGTTTATCTCGGTCATGGAGGAGTTCTTCGGCTTAATATTGGAGGAGTAGAATACAAAGTTGTTGTGAGACATAAATATCGCTACAATTCGAGCTTTAACATGACTCATACATGTAAAAGACTCCTCGAGCAATACGAAGATGGGGATATTGCAATCGTCGGACATAATCATTCATATGCAATCGAACTCACGAAGATCAGAGGAGAGGAGAAAGTACTCATCAGGCTTGGATCATACAAGATTCATGACTGGTACACGATGAAGTGGGGATACAGAGATGCAGATCCAGTGATGCCAGCAGTGCTTCTGGATCATCACGAGAAAAAGATGATGATCTTCAGAGATTTCGAGCAAGGAATCGAGTATATGAGGAGATTTAAAGATGAGTGAAATCAAACTTTACCTCTCACATGGAATGGGTGTTAATTCTACTGCACTAATGTTAATGCTCGAAGATTTCGGGATAAAATACGAAGCCGTTTTCGTCGATACGGGTTGTGAGCATCCTGAAACTTATGAATACTTGAACTATCTCAGAGAACAGGGATATGAGATAACGGTTCTGAAGCCAGATGTGGGGGGGTTTGACAACCTCTACGGCTACTGTAAGCATTACCGCATAGTCCCAGGGCAATTCACGAGATGGTGCACATATAAATTCAAGATCAAAACGTTAAAGAATTACATCGAATCACCAGCTGTGATGTTCGTAGGAATTGCATATGATGAAAAACATAGAGCGTTCACAAAACCAGTAAAAAACGGTGTGATAAACGCATATCCTCTTGTGAACTACAGAGTTACACGGGAAGAATGTATAAAGATTATAAAAGAACATGGGTTGAAAATTCCGAGGAAGAGCGGTTGCTGGTTATGTCCGTTTGCAAAAAAAGAAGAAGTCAGAGAGCTCTACTTGAAACATAGAGAGCTATACGAGAAAAGAAAAGAGATAGAACGGTTGGCTTCAGAACGAGCAGAGAGGGAGATATACCTTAACTGGAAGAAAAAGACGGAAGAACTCGCACATGAAGACGTTATAGACATCACAGTATTTTTAGAGGGGTGAAAATGAAAATTGAAGTGATTGGAACGGATGAAACAGTTGAATTTCTTGAGATCAAACTTCGTGAGATCCCAGAAACTCTTGATAATCTTCTAGCAGAGGAAGTCTATTCGCTCGAGGCTGAAATTGTGAGGACTTCACCTGTAAGAACAGGAAGATACAGAAATGCATGGAGAACAATCAGAAGAAAGCTCGATTATATTGTTTACAACGATGTGAAATATGCAAAATTTTTGATTTTCGGAACTTCAAAGATGCCTGTTAAACATAATGTGAGAGGAATTATTCATTCTTGGAAATTACGTCTTAAAACAAGACTCTCTTTCCTCTTCAGATAGTTCTTTTTCGGTATTAAATACCTCCAAGTGTTATTTTTCTTAAGGACCCAAGAGGGGCTTCTGGATCCAAGAGGGGAGATTATGGGAGAACTTGATCTCGAGAATGTGAAGAAAGAAATCATCAGTGCATTACGGAGTAATATCACAGAATTTCAAAACAGAGTTTATCATGACTATCCAAGGACGGATCTCAGCGATTCATCTTTTCCAAGAGCAACAGTTGATGTCATAGGAATGAGATTTGAAAGCTCAGCCCTTGGAGGCACGAAATTTTCGAATCTTCTTTTGAGTATCACGGTTTACGGATTAACGGCGCTTCAGGTGGATCAACTGATCTCAAAAGTGGATAAAGTAATGTTATCTACTGAATTCTCAAACTTCATCATCGTTTCTCCTGCGAACATCTCTCCAATTATCAAGGATCCAGAAAGAGATCGTAGATGGCAGAGATCGATTGATTATGAGCTCCTCAGGGTCTATAATCCGGAGGTGGTTTGATTGGTGCTTATTGGAAATCAGGTTGTTGAGTATGTTGAAGAAACCAATTTCGGAGAACTTCCATCAGATCCAGCGATGCAGTGGCTCGGTCTCGTGGAATCCTTCGAGGCGGGGATATCTGGAACCTATGAGACGATTAGACATCTTGCATCAAATGCTTCAACAGATAAACTTGCGGAAATCGTTGAGCAGAAAGTTGGTGAAAATCTCAGCATCTCAATAGGCATGAGGCCTCAGGATCTCACATTCTGGTCTAAATACTGCCTTGGATCCGCAAGCGGAACTGCTGAAGCACTGAAGAGCATCTCGATTGGAAGAATTACAGATGTTGGAGGCACGGATTACTTCGATGTGTTCAAAGGATGCGTTGTCAGGAGAGCATCTCTGAAATTCGAGCATCAGAAAGTTGCAACGCTTGATGTTGAACTTCTTTCAGCAGATTATACAGAGCCGGGAACGAGTGATTACGTTGGCCTTGGATCTCATGCGACAAAATCCACATCTGCACCGCTGAAGTTTGATGACATCTCTGCCGCAACACTTGGAGGAGCAGACATCACTGATTACGTGAAAGCAGTTGAAATCAATGTTGAGTATGAGCTGAAAACAGTTCCAGATATCGGAGCGAACACAAGTACAAAGATTGTTGCAATCATTCCAACCTCAAGAACGATTAAAACATTGCTCACGATGGACTTCGAAGATCTCAGCATGATTTCTGCTGTGAGGAATGGAACGAAACAGGATCTCGTTCTCACAATTGGGGCAAACACCGTGACGGTAAAAGATGTCGTGTTCCCCAAGGTGACATTCCCGCTGAAAGCTGATGATCTCATTGAAGAAACGATTGAGAGTGGAGTATGCACAGCAATAACGGTGGCATGAGGATGAAGTTCAGAAGTAAGCCTCTACACAGAGATGTGAAGAGAGTTAGAGAAGAGCAGCTGAAGATATTAATGAGGTATATTTCGAGAGAGGCACTTCAGAAGCATGGAGTAGACACAAAACTTGAAGATGTTCTCAGTGAGGAGCTCAAGGATCCAGAGAAGCTTGCATCATTCGCAGCTGATATGGAGAATTTCAATTTCGTTGCAACGATCATGCTCGCAACTGGAATGAGCAGAGAGGAAATTGAAGAGCTTGATGAGGATACGTTCTGGGATCTTTACGAGAAATCGAAAGAGGCAATCGGAGGAGATGTGAATCATTTTTTCGAGAGATACACAGGCGTTTCTACGTCGATGAAAGTGAAGTGACAACAGTTCTTGGTGACATCTTCAGAGATGGGAGAGAATTTGTGAGGAGGGTCAAAAGAGCAGCGAGAGGGAAGAGTGTGAACATGGACGAGCTCTTCGAATATCAGATCTGTAAAGAGATGGGCTGGAGCTATGAGGAACTCATGAACACCCCACATGAGGTTGTGATTGCGTTTACGAGAATCTCAGAAATCACAAACAGGGAGATGGAGAAGATGAGGAGGGCTGAAGATGGGAATGTATATAGGTGATGTGTATATCCCAGCTGTCGAGGAATTGAATATCGGGAGAAAACAGAAGAAAATTAATGAGATTAAGGCTCTTGGAATCTCAGAACCGGTTATTCTCGAGCATTTTCCAAGCAATGCAAGAGAGGCGAGACTAAGAGGATATCTTTTCCCCTCCGGATCCAAGGATGCTGAAGACTTCATGGAAGATCTCCTTGCACTTGTAGATCGTTCAGCAGGATATAACTTCATAAACTTCAACAATCACGCAGGATTTTTAAGTGTCGAGAATGTTGATGCTCCAATTTCAGCAAAATCTACCAACCTCATCCCTTTCACTCTAAATGGAAAATTCCTCCCAAGAACAGTTTATCAGGCTGGATATTCTTTCACAAATGAGATAGTGGTAAATGATTTTGGAATTGGTTTTCCGGCTGTGATCCCACTTCCAGTTGGGGCCTATAACGTCAGGCTAAAATCACCATGGCAAATCATAGACTTATCTTCATATTGGGCCAAGATCACCGGAAAAGACGGAGACATTCCATTTTACAAACCGTTCCCTCTCTTTGATCAGGATAATGCAAGCACGACGGGTGATATAACTTATCTGGAGGAAGCCTACAGACTCCAGACAATCAATCTCGACGCACAGGGAGAATATGCACAGTGGACAACTGTTGTTGGAACGGATATTCCTCAGGGGACTTATAAAGTTGTGATAAGAGTTAGAGATGATAATGTTGCAGATGATATCAAAATCACAATAAGCGGTTCCGTGAGCGGAACTATTCTCACAGAGACTCTTTCAACAGGAGGGACTGATTTCACATTGCTTGAATCTTCAGAATTCAATGCTTTTACTGATGAAACTCTCACGATAAAAATAGAGAAAGCCACAACGACTGTAAATCTCGTAGAAATTGATTACTGTTATCTAAAACCGACATACACTGCGAAGCTACTCTATGATGTCGTTCAGGAGCATGATGTCGGAGAGGTTAAGGTTTATGATACGATGGGAAGCAGTGATGAGTCGCAGTGGGTGAGGGTGTATAGTAAGGAGCATGAGTTTGTTGGGGATTGTGTGGTTGAGAACGGACTAATACGATGGGTGTTAAATCAGACTGTGGGTACAGATACATATGTTTGGGATGGCACTACTTGGGTGAAAACTGCAGAAATACTACTTGGTTGGGTAGAGTTTGAAGAACCTAAAGTTCTTGAGATTACCCCTGATTATGTGGATGTGGAAGTGAGGTATGGTAGTGAGATATGGAGAGTAAGATTTGGACGATATGACATGGATTGCAAAATTGTTACTGGGGGTTCTTTGGCATTGATATGGGCTACAGGTACAGCATATGCATACTATGGTACTGGAAATATAAGATCGGGGTGGGCTCCTATCGAAGAAAGTACTCAATTTGTAGATACGCCGTTTGTTGTAGCTATTCCGCATGACGGCTCTAACATTTTGTATGTAGCGTATGCTTCACCGTACTACTTTAATCGTGCCATACGGTGTACAGCAACAGATGGTAGGATAATGTTGTACGAAGATTATCAAACATGGTATGCAAACCTCTTCAAAGAAGCCGAATCCGCTACGCTCAGCACGGCACCAGATCCGTTGACATACACGGATGACTTTAGCAGTGATACGAGTGCGAGGTATGCAATATTATCAGGAACTGGTGTTTCATGGGATACTGTTAATGGAGTCTTAAAGGTCTATAGTGATACTGAAACTGAGGGATTTGTTAGATTAAGAAGTTTGAAATTTGCTGATGGAACATACAGTGTAGATGTTAAAATGAACAGTACGAATGCTGTTGACAGAGCAGCATGGTTAGTGTTTGGATATCAGGATTCAGACAATTATTACTTCATAAGATTTAGGATCGATTCGACAGGGGCTGCAACCATAGATATTAGAAAACGATTAAACGGTGTTGTATCTGTCCTTGCATCAGCATCAGTAACGGCTACAACAGGAACATGGTATAATCTGAAAGTTGAGTGGAATTCTTCAACAGGGACGATAGATGCATACTTCGACAATGCAGCTACGCCTACGGTTTCGGCAATAGATACATCATTTGCGAGTGGAAATGTTGGGCTAAAAGCTATAGTCGCTACTGCTGGAGTAGGTAATCTCGATGTGGAGTTTGACAACCTCAGCATAACAGCAACCGAGGTGGTAGGCAGAGGAGCACAGGTGAACAGGTTCATTGATGACTTTGATTGGGATAGCAGTGCGGAGTATAGTGGTGATGTGGCGAATTATACGTGGGATGCAACGAATGGAGTTATTACACATGGTGACGGTTGGGACAACGGTATTGTAGTTAATGCTCTCAAGTGGGGTACAGGAACTATAAAGGTTAAGTATAGACCGGTTAGTCAAAATGCTAGTGGATATTGTTCTGGTCAGATAGTTGTATTTGCACAGGATGCAACGAATCCGTATAACAATACATATTTGATATCATTGCGACAAGATTTAAATCTAGTAAAAATTGCAAAGTCTGTCGGAGGTACTGAAACGGTTTTAGCATTTGCAACATATACATTGGATTTGGGCAAATGGTATGAAGTAGAAGTTCACGTAGATAGCAGCACAGGCAACATATCAGTATATATTGATGGGTCATTGGTTGTTAGTGCTACTGATACAACGTTTACAAGTGGCTATGTTGGTTTAAGGGCTGGTTTAGGTACAGTAGAATTCGACGACCTCGAAATCAACGCAGAGGAAGTGACGAGCAGCGGGAACAGTTGTGTTATTGCTGGCGGATTAGCACATGGTGGATACAATACTAATTGGATTTATGAACATTTATATCTTCAAGCTGGGTCGGATATACCTTTAGGGAGATATTTAGTCGTTGTTAGAGTTAAAGGGTTGCAGAATAGTATTTCAGCAAGTAAAGTTCAGTTTAAGGGAGGATACAATAACAATGACGGTGTTTCGGTTACGATAGATGAGAGTGGATGGATTTTGGTAGGTGATTTATTAAATAACGATTATAAATATTTGATTAGAGCAATAGCTATTGATAACGATGATTTAAATGATCAGATTGCGGTTGGGTTAGCTACGGAGAGCGGTTTTAATGTGGGAGCAACGACTGTGCTCGATTACTTCCTGTTGATACCGATTAGCGGACTCGAATCAGAGACACTAATGCCACAAGATATTGCTTTTTTCTCGATGGTTAATTCCAATTTAACGAAAATTTTGGAGGTGAGAAGCGATGCTCAGGAGGGTTAAAATAATTAAAGACGAAGAGGGAATTCGGCCAGATTGTGATTCCTCATTCACGGTTATTGAGTATCAGGGAGATACGGTGATAATTGAAACGGATGCTGAGGTTGGAGTAGCGGCATCATGGGATGAAGTGAGAAATCCGATTTTCAAAAAGATCGTTGTTGGAACAAAAGTATATTCAGTTGGAGGGAGAATCCCAAACACCATTCCAGTCTATCTCGATGCTCAAGGAAAACTCTGTCTGAAAAAGATGAAGAAAATTGCAGTGCAGAGGATCATCGAAGAGGAGAACATCATCATTCCAGACGAGATCGAAAGACCTGAATTCATTTCTGCCCCAGAAACTCCTCTTGCAATCAAAAACGGAGAACTTGGAGTTTACATCACGGATGAGAACGGAGATGAGGTATTTACAACTGATCCGGAGACAGAGGTTGTAGTAGCTGAAACTTTTGAGAAGATTAAACTAAAAGACGTGATAGTGGAGGCACCCTGATGGTTTTCGGAACTGGATCTCTAAGCGAGATTATCATCAGAATTAAAGGGGATTTAAGTGGATTAGATAGGAGTATTTAATTGGATCCAGAGAAAAAACATTTACCGTTTCTACGCACAAGAATTATATTATTTGGAACATCAAGAGAGTAAATCTTTCCAGAGTAGTGTACATTCTTTTCTTCAGTCAACGTTTTTTTCTTTCTACTATATGCTATTCTCTCATTATGTTTCTGATTGAAATATGGAGTCTTCCGTGGCGAAAAATAAATAACCCAACATTTATGTTTTGCTGTAATTGTTCTTCCAATACTTTTTACATAATGACTCTTTCCTATATCACAATCCAATTTATATTGAACTCCATATCCAAGTTTAATACCAATTTCTTGTAGATCATCACGTAATTTTTTAGAAGATGTCCATGCACTTATTGAAACGCCAATACCTACACTCCCACTTTTATAACTTTTTATTAACCCATCTCCACTGATATATGCATCAAAAAAGATTTTTAGGTATTTAGATGAAAGATTTTTAATTTCTATGGGTATCCATTTATCATAGGATTTACCAAATCTAGAGAGATATGAATATAATTGTAGATTATGCATTATAATATGTTGGACATGTGGGTAGTGTGGGTTACTCTTAATTTTGATTTTTCCCATCCCAATCCTATGAAATGCGTCGTAAATTTTTTCAAAATTTTCACTTCTTTGCACAATCACAATTCTATAATGACCGTTTCCTCCCTCCCAAATACACCCCTCAGCAATATAATAACCAAAAAATTCAACCCAATCCATCATCGGAATTTCTTTCTTTGGAATCCTACAACCCGTTTTTGTTTTACATTCTGGTAATGTAAAATATTCTTTTTCTTCTCCCCTCCACCTCGCAGCGGTAGTAATGTGATGAACTCCAGTATTAAAAACATCTCGTGCCTCTATCAGTTTAAATTTATCCGTAGAATCAACAGTGCACTTTTTATATGGGCAAACGTACATCTTGTGATCTGGTGTGACTAATAAATCAACATATTTAGTTTTACAACAATACATTTCACCAGAATATCTCTTTACAGTAATTTTTTCAATTTTTTGCCATTCAAATTCATGTGTTCTTGGATTAAGCGTTGCACATTCATCTCTAATGGTGAGATCTTTTAAAAATTTCCAACCATTTTTCGTTAAAACTTCAGTTTTCTCATCATAACCCAACTAAAACACCCCGAAAAATAAAAATAATGAATTAATATGGTTCTTCTTCCGTCAGTTTGTATTTTCTTTTAAATTCATGTATTTTTAGAGGAGCAATCACTGAAGCTTCATCGAGTATTGAATAGATTGTTGATTTAATGGAATCTCCGATTATCTTTTCAAGAAATTCAGTTTGCTCTTTATAACCAATCCATCCACCATATTCCATTAAAAATTCAACATATCTCTTCTTGAGCAACAATGTGACTCTAACGCATTCTTCTTTATCTACTACAATTTTTTCGCCAACCATTTTAACCTCCCTCTTTTCTTTCTTTATTTTCTTTACATTCTTTACTTTAGTCGTAAAGTATTTAAAGATTTCGTTACTTAATTTACATCATGAATAAAAAAGAAGAGATATTGGGTGTGGCAACTTTAAGTGTGAAACACCAAATTACTATAACTAAGCCAATTCGAAAGATTTTGGGCTTAAACCCCGGAGATCGAGTAGTTTTTATTAGAAAAGACAACGAAATAATACTACGAAAAGCATGAGGAGAGTGGGTGAGGGTGAGATTCTTCAAGAGAGGTGGAGATAAGAAAATCAGCAAAGAGATAGAAGATGAATTCTTATCTATCCTATACAGACATCCAAAATTAAAACTAAAAGAATATTTAGCAATCAAACCGATTTTACAGCAAAATGAAAAGATAGAACTCATTTCTAGAATATTAATTCCGAGTATGGGAGGAATGAAGGGAGGAATTGATAAATTTTTAATTTGTACAGACAAACGAGTAATAATCTATACAATGAACATAGGATTAAGTAAATTAGCTTCATTAAGGGAGAGCTTAAAAGTAATCCCTTACGATAAAATCGTTTCTGTCTCTATAAGTTATGAGAAATATTTACCGAAAGTCATATTAAAAACTGCGAATGACGAATTGGAGATCAACGCACTTGGGTTTGAAAAAGAGGTCGTAAATGTAATTTCAAGTCATATCTAATCTTTTTCGGTATTAAATACTTCAAAGTGTTATATTCCTCTGGGAGAGTTATGTCATCTGATGTAATAAGTGACATTATTATTAAAATTCGGGGGGATATTAGCTCATTAAAAACTAATATTGCATTAGCAAAAACTCAAATAAAATCGTTTGATAATACTGTAAGTCTAAATGCGAGGAATATAGAAAATACATTTAAACATGTAAATTCTTCTGTTAGTGCATCAATAAATGATCTCTCAAGATCAATTGAGAATGCACAGAATAGAATAACATCTGCTGTAAATCGAATAACAAAAACAGCTAAAATTCTTGGAGCAGTCTTAGGGGCAGCACTTAGTGCAAGCGGGTATAAGTCTGCTCAATCTGCTGCCGAAATGGAACAATTTGCTATCACTCTCGAAAATCTATATGGGAATGCTGAAATAGCAGCACACAAACTTGCATGGTTATCAGATTTTGCGAGAACTACTCCATTCGAATTACCAGATCTTGTTGAGGCAACAGTGCGACTTAAAGCATACGGTATAGAGGCTGATAGAGTTCTGAGGATATTGGGGGATACCGCTGCTTCGATGGGTAAAGATATTATGATGGTTGTTGAGGCATTAGCTGATGCTCAAACAGGAGAATTCGAGAGGTTGAAAGAATTCGGAATTAAAGCAATACAAGATCAAGGAGAGACATTCTTGTTATATACTGATAAATATGGTAAAGAACGTAGAGTTCAAATTGATAGGAATAACAGAGAGATCATCACTTCTACTCTTTTGGCTATTTGGAACGAAAAATATGCAGGTGCAATGGAAAAACAATCGCAAACATTGAAAGGTATGGTCTCTAACGTTAAAGATGCGTTATTTAGAGCGAGTTTAGCTTTAATGGGATGGAATGAATCTCTTGCATCTTTTGAAGCTGATTCTTTATTTGAGAAAATTCGTAGTGTTGTTGAGAAGATCCTCACATATTTGAATACTGTTGATTTTAAGAGAATTGGCCAAAGCATATCATCATTTATAAATGAGTTAAGTCCGACATTCAAAAATTTGTTTTCAATAATACAAAGTGTGAAGAACATTTTTTCAGATTTAATCAGAAATATGGGTGGAAAAGAGAATGTAGTAAATACTCTTACAAGAGCAATTAATATTCTGTCTGGAGTATTTGCGACGTTATTTTCTTGGTTAGAGAAACATCCAGAGGTGGCGAAGTTAATAATTATGGTTGGTGTATTAGCATTCACTTTTGCGAAAATTGTTGTACCACTCATAGGTTTTATTCAAAGTATGATGGTAGCAATCTTAACAATAAAAACGTTAGTAACTTCAGTGGGCACTCTACAACTAGCACTTACGGCACTTGGTGGACCAATTGGAGTTCTTATACTCGCTATTACTACACTTGGAACTGCATGGGCTCTGAATCTCTTCGGGATTAGAGATGCAACAAAAAAAGCATTTAACTGGCTCGTTGAAACAGTTAAGTGGCTCTATGAAAACTGGGCGAATTTCTGGAGAGGGATAGGAGAATTCACAATCAGCGTTGTGCTGAAAATCGTTGATGGTATTCAAACAATCATCAATGCAATCGTCTCATTCGTGAACAGAGCAATATCTCTCTACAACTCACTTGTTTCAAAAATACCTGGGATTGAAGAGGCTCTCACAATTCCAACCATCACGGCCCCGAATCTCAGGGCAATGCTCGGTATAAACGAACTCATTAGACCTCTCACTCCCGCAGAGATAAAGATTGTACAGCCTCCTGCTCATCAGAGCATCGATAACTCGGTCACGATCAACATTGAAAAAATCGAGAATAAAGCGGATGTGGATTATCTGCTGAATGAGCTTGAGAGAAGACAGCTCACGAAGTATTACGGAGTGAGGATTTGATGGTTCAGGCACTCGAGATAAATGATCTCATGAAATACAAGCTTGTGAGGTCTTCTGATTCCTCTGAGATTACTGCATCATCTGTGAGATTTACAAGGAGCATCAACAAGTTTTCAGAACTCGAATTCATCACAACAGATGAGATCAACATCGATGATGAGCTTGAGCTATACTATAACGATGAGCTTATTTTCAGGGGTTATGTGAAAGAGATTGATGAGGATCTTTTCACTGAAATAAAAAGAGTGAAAGCAAAGGAGAAAACATATGAATTTTCAGAGCGTATTATCAGAGTCTCATTTTCTTCAACAGATGCAAGAACAATTATAGATGATATTCTTTCTGCGTTTTCTTGGGTTGATAAATCTGCTCTCGCATCTTCATACCCAGCAATTACTGTTGATTTTAAAGCAATTCCACGACACAAAGCACTAAACACAGTTTGCGAGCTTCTTGGAGATTATTACTGGAGAGTGGATGCTGATGGGAAGATCTATATCGAAGAGAAAGGATCAATGAGCTCTGGAATCACATTTTCTCCGAAATTTGGAAACATCCTCGAGGGATCGAAGAAGAATATAGACATCTATGAACTGAAGAACAGGGTCCATGTCTGGGGCGGAGAACCTCAGTTCGGAGTCCCGCTTTTTGTTGAGGAAAACGATACAACTTCACAGAATCTTTATGGTGTGAAAGAGGCTGAGCCGGTGATTCTTGAGGGGCTGGATTTCGATACTCTGAATGAATACGCACGTTCACTGCTTGAAAAATACAAAATTGAGAGCGTGAAATACACAATCAGAACGTTCATAAATCTCAATCTGAAACCTGGGCTCTCTGTTGTTGTCGATGAAGATGGAGATGGAGTTGGAGAAACATACACAATAACATCGGTGATGTTCAATCTCGATGATGGTCTCTGCGATGTTGAGCTTGAAAGAGACATCAGTGACATCATCACAAAGCTGAAAGAGATTGAAAGACAGCAACAGGAAATTCGGATGCAGCAGTGGTATTCCGCACTCGAAGAGGCAAAAGAGAGTTTTGCTGAAGAGGTTGAGGACGAGCTGATTTCAACAACTCTAAATTCTGCTCTCATTGATTTTTTTGAAGACGAATCAATGATTGATTCTGCAAACAGTACTGGAAGTTATGATGTAAATAATAAGATCTACGACATAACAGGAGAGCACGCTGTACAGAATCACTCTTTTGAAACTGGAGATACATCTGGATGGACAGTTGTAAATAATGGAATGAGTGGATATGGAGCCGCAACGGATTGGAAAACTGATGGATTATATTCATTTAAAGTAACAACAGGAACTTACTTATACGGGGGTAGAACTTTAGAAATATCTCAGGACGTAGATCTCACAGATGTCGACACTTTAAAATTTGATGCAAGATTATTTGCAGATGTTTTTTCATCTGGAATTGGTGGTCATATTTATATGTATTTTTATATTGATGGAGTAGAGCTATGGAGTCACGGAAAATCATGGAATCCAGACCATCCGGGAGAGGATTACGATTCTATTGTGAATGATGTGGTGATTGATGTTTCTGGATATTCTGGAGTACATACAATCAAGTGGGTTATGAGTGAGCAACACACGTCTTCAGATGAACCGGATTGGTATTTCTGGCTTGATAACATCAGGGTAATCAGAAAGAAAAAACTTGAAACAGTACTCGTTAACGCTGAAACCGGAACAACAATCACACAAGGAGAGGTTCGGTTAAATGCTGTTGGGAACATTTCAAAAATAGAAATGAGTGCAGACGGAGGTACAAACTGGGAAGAGATCACAGAAGATTCAGTCCACACATTCATGAACACTGGTTCACAGCTGAAAATGAGGATCTGGGGAGACAATCAATCGACCAGCACATGTTATCTCACAATGTATTCAGTACTCTGGAGGGAGGAGTGATGCAGTGCAGTGTTTGTGGAGGAATGATGATTGAAAATTCTGAGAACTCATTAATCTGTGTAGATTGTGGGTTCATACTTATGGAGGGAGAATAGATGAGAGTTCGAAGAGAGAGAAGCGGGAAAGTTCTGAAGATGCGGAAGATTAAGATTGATAAAGTTGATCAGATTGAGAAGCTTGTTCTTTCTCTTCAATCAGAGATCGAGAAATTAAAACAGGAAAATATAAGTCTAAGATCTGAACTCGATTTAATCAAAACAAGAGTTAAGCTATTTTAAAGTCTCTCCAGAAGTGATCGTATATCTTTTTTAGCTCTTCTTCGTCTTGAAAGTCATAGTGACTGAGATCGATGTCTCCTTGAATTGAGTGCCCCATAAGCATCTTCTTCACAGAGGTTGGCATCCCGAGACGATCTGATTGTTGAGAGAAGAACTTCCGCATGTGCTTCATCCTGAGTTCCGAATCGAGATTCCTCAGATGATAGTTCAGAGATTTCTTTGTGAAGAGATAATAATGACTCCCCACTGTGCTCACATAATCCTCAAGCACCTCACGAGCCTCTTCTGAGAAAAACGTAACTCGATCTTCGTAATCTTTCGCTATTTCAGCTTTAATATAAATTGTTCTGTTTTCCAGATCAATATCTTTCATTCTGAGTTTATACAGCTCTTCTGCTCTGAGTCCCGATGTTGCAGCGAGAAGAACTGCTGCTCTCATCTTAATACGGTATTTTTCTTTCAGATTTTCAATATCTTCGAGAAGCTTTCGAATCTGCTCTTTTTTGATGATAATTTTACGTCTTGCCGGAACTCGGGGAAGTTTGATTTCTTCAGCAAGGGGATGATTGATATATCTCAAAAATCTGCGGATTTTTATGAGCTTATTTCTGAGTGTCTTTGGACTACTGTTATCACGCAACATGGTTATATAAGATGTTATGTTGTCTTCGTTCAATTTGTATGAACAACCCTTGAGAAAACTTAAAATTGTTGATTTATATGCCTGTATTTCACTCTTTGAAATGTGTGATAGCTCGAGAGATTTTATGAAGCTTACATATTTATCAAAAATTGTTTTATCATGCGGGGGAGGGGATTTGAACCCCCGGACCCCTACGGGACAGGGTCCTAAGCCCTGCGCCTTTTCCAGCTCGGCAACCCCCGCACCTATTCTATTATTTGCTTTTCCAATCAATCCCTAATATTTTATCGAAGAGACATATAAAGAGGTTTTGCAACCCCAAACACATCTTAGATACTATAAAAAATTGAGCAAATAGAACATGCTCAAAAGAAAAAATGTTTATATTTGGCTCATCAAAAATAATAATTGTTATGATCTTTATGGAGAGGATCCCCTATCCTGTGGAATCTCTTCCAGAGCACTATTTATCTCCTTTGGGAGGTTTCTCAGCCGAACTTGGGAAATGGGAAATAGGAATTTCTAGAAGAGCCCTCTTAGAAAACACAAACATAGTTCCATTTGTGGATGAGGTAATACTCAGAAAATTTGAAGCTCCTGGATATCCCCTCATCTTCAAAAGACCTTTTTCAGTGATACCTCTGACCGAAAGCACTCCTGAAGCAAAATTGAAGTCGAAAAATGGTGAAGTTGTTCTTTCGGAGGAACTTATTGAAAAAATGCCACCTTATTTAAAAAGAATAAAGATTGGAGATCTCCTCGTAATATCCAATATCTCTAAGGTTAATCTTAGAGAATCATTGAGGCGAATCTTAAAGAGAGATTAATACTCTCTTTAACATCATCTCTTAAAATCTCTCCGTGACCCGGATAGAGGACATTAATATCCAGTTCTCTTAACTTTCTTATGGATTCTATTAACTTTTCAGTAGATCCACCTCTCAAATCTGTTCTTCCTATCCCTCCATCCGGAAACACAGTATCTCCAGAGAAGAGTTCTCCGGTTATCTCATTGTAAAGACATATACTTCCTAAAGAGTGCCCAGGAGTATGAAGAACTCTCATCTTAACTTCTCCAAGATTTATAACTTGGGAGTCTCTTAGTTCAACATCAACTTCATATTCTGGAGGGTCTTCACCAAACATCCAAGAAACGGAATATTCTGGATCATTTCTTTTATCAACCTCTGCTTCGTGAAGGCAAATATCTGGAGAGTAGCTTTTCAAGATCCCTTCCAATCCAGCCGAATGGTCATAGTGGCAGTGAGTAAGAATCACATAGTCAAGCTCTTTCACACCCTTCTCTCTGAGAAATCTCACAACTCTCTCTCCATTTATCCCTGCGTCAATAAGAACTTTCCTTTCATCGTCTATGAAATACACGTTTCCGCTGTAGAAATGGGGAAGTATTCTGTAAATCGAGACCATTGAATCACCTCTTTTAAAAAGAGACTTTTGCTCATATAAAAATCATCCTTAGAAGAATTTTCATGATCTTCAGAGGCCTCTTTTTTATTGCTTCTCTGATGAGTCTGGAGGGATAATCTATGTCTCCATAATTCAATATGAGCATCATCATTTCTTCATCCATAATCTCCACAATCTTCCTCCATCTTTCCTCTCCAATATTGTGAAAAATTCTATGTATCAGCATGCCTTTTCTGAGTTCTTTTCCGATCTCCCTTCTCCAAGCTTTTTCATAGGCTTCGAGAGGAGCACCTTCAGAGAGATGAGCCTCTATGACTTTTGAGGCAATCTCAGCACACTTCAAACCAGGATAGATCCCTCCAAATGAACTCGGTTTAACATGTCCTGCAGAGTCTCCAACAAGAAGAATATTCTTCTTTACAGATTTTCGAACCAGCCCTATGGGAATTGCCCCTCTTGAGATCTTCCCTACTGAACAGAGTTTCCTAAGAGCGTGAGAGTGATCTCCTCCGACTGCACCAACTCTCATGTTTTCATGGAATGGAATTTTCCATGCGAAGTAAGTGTTTGAAAAGCACGGATAGATCTCCACGATCTCTTCATCAATCTCATTCTCAATCTCAACTTGGGAGGCACCTACAATTTTCTTTACGCTTTCTCCAATCTCTCTCCTCATAACGCTTGAAACCCCATCTGCTCCAACATAAATCTTGGCTTTAACTTCTTCTCCATCAATAAGAGCAGAATCCCCCATCATTTTTCTAAATCTCCTCTTTAAAAGAATCTCCGCTCCTCCCCTCTCTGCTCTATTTGCAAGAATTTTATCGAAGAGAGCTCTATCAACTGAATAAGCTTTTATTTCCTTAGCTCTAAATTCGAATGAGGAGTTTGACGCAATCACCTTTGCTCCTTTTATTGGATGCCCTCTGACCTTCATAGGCGAAATTCCCGCAACTTCGAAGACTCTAGTACTCAAGAGTCCTGCACATTCAACGGGCTCTCCTATTTCATCGTGCTCCTCAACTATGAGAACGGAAAAACCTCTTTCAGCTAAAAGAGCTCCCAGAAAACATCCCACTGGTCCTCCACCAACAATCAGAACATCGTACTTCACAACTTTTTTATTGGATCCTCCCTTTCATAAATTTGTGCCTCAGATAGATGAAGTGAAGCAATGTATAGTTGTTAGAGCAGATCTGAAGCTCTCAAAGGGAAAAACTGCAGTTCAAGTTGCTCATGCTTCCATTCTTTCTTATGAGAAGGCTGAAAGAAAGATAAAAGAGAAATGGAAAAAAGAAGGTCAGAAAAAAGTTGTTCTTCAGGTTGAGAGTGAGAAGGAGCTTTTAGAACTGAAGAAGAGATGTGAAGATCTCGGAATTCCCTGTGCTCTTGTCGTTGATGCTGGTTTAACTGAAATCCCTCCCGGGACAGTCACAGCTCTTGGAATAGGTCCCGATCTCTCAGAAAAAATTGACAAAGTAACAGGAAATCTAAGGTTGCTGTAATCATGGAGGAACTCATAGGGATAAAAGGATATGTAACAAAAACACTTGGAGTTGGTGGAGTCATCAAGAAGTTTCCTGAGGATTTTTTGGTTGAGGAGATCCCTGTTGAAAGGAAGCTCAATGGTGGTAAGTATCTGATTGTCGAAGTGAAAAAGAAGAACTGGGACACTCACCTTTTCGTGAGAGCACTCGCAAAGGCACTCGGAATTCCTCAGCATCACATCAGCTGGGCTGGGACAAAGGATAAGAGAGCGATCACAGTTCAAAGGTTCAGCATTCTCGGAGTGGATGAATCGAGAGTTGCCGAAGTGAGGATAAAGGATGCAGAGATAAAAATTCTTGGAAGATCTCATCAGCCAATCTCTCTCGGTGATCTCTTCGGAAACAGGTTTCGGATAGTGATCAGAGAAGCAAAGGATGTGGACAGGGCTGAAAAGATCACCGAAGAGATAAAAGAGATAGGAGGGATTCCGAATTTCTTTGGGGAGCAGAGATTTGGGACTATTAGGCCGATATCTCATCTTGTCGGCGAGAGAATTTTGAGAGGTGACTACGAGGGAGCCTTCTTCACATATGTAGCAATGCCCTTCGAGGGAGAAAGGGAAGAGGTGAGAGAGGCAAGAAAATACATTTGGGAGTCAAGAGATGTAGAGAGAGGTCTTGAACTTATGCCTCCCTACTTGAAGTATGAGAGAATGTTAATGAGATATATTTTGAAGAAGAGAGGAGATTATAAAGGAGCCTTCAATATTCTCCCGAGAAATTTGAGAATGATGTTTGCTCATGCATACCAATCCTATCTCTTCAATCTCATACTCAGTGAGAGAATGAGGAGAGAAATTCCTATAAATGATGTCATTCTTGGTGATGTTGTGTGTTTCGTAAAGCATGGAGTCCCAGATGTCGGAAAGCTCAGATTTGTGGATAGAAGAAATCTCGAGACAATGAGAAAACTGGTAAGAGAAGGAAGAGTTCTGCCAACTGCTCCGCTTATAGGGGAGAAAACAGTCTTTGCAAAAGGTGAGATGGGGGAGATCGAAAAAGAGATTCTATCTCAGATCTCTTCGATGAACTTCGAGAACTCAACCTTTAACACTCCGGGAATGAGAAGAGCAATCTTGTTGCCCGTCTCTCCAAAATGTGAAGTTTCTGAAGAGAGCGTCACTCTTGAGTTCTCGTTGTTTAAGGGAGGATATGCAACTTCAGTCATCAGAGAATACACTAAAACACAGAAGTATCTTTACTTGGGTGGAGATTGAAACTTGCCTCTCTCTCAACTACTCCTTCAGCTGTGTTTATTTCTTTGAGAATCACGCCGGTTTCGATCTCAAGAAGATTAAAGGATGGATGAGCCCTCCCTTTCAGTCTTTTTGTTGTTGCGGTTCCAGCGGTGATGAGATGCGAGTTTTCCAGTTTCCATATCCAGGGTACGTGCTTGTGCCCAGAAAACACGAAATTCACATTGAGCTCAGTACAAAGCTTCAGAAAATCTCCAGAATCAACAGGTATATTTCTCTCCCTTCCGGTTCCGGGAATCGGGATGAGATGGTGGTGCATTGCTATCACTTTTATTCTCTCTTCGTCTTTAAAAATCTCTTTTACTCTCTCGTAATTCTCTCTTCCAATATGACCGTCGTCTATATCTGGTTCAGAGGAATCTATTCCGAGAACGATAAGCCTGTCGTTCTCATAAATTGGAAATCTCGTCTCGAAGATCTCCTCAAAGAGAATATCTCCTCCGTTTCTCGAATCATGATTTCCCGGGACTACGAGTTTCTCTGATTCAATTCTCTGAAGATAATTCACTGCAACCTCATATTCGTGAGCGTATCCCTGGTCTGTTAGATCTCCTGTAATGATTACGAGTTCAGGATCAAGAGATCTCAGAATTTTTATCAGATTCTCCCCCCACCCCTCTACGTAATCTTTGCTGGAAATATGGAGGTCGGAAATGTGAACGATTCTCAACTCTCTCACCTCAATTTATTTCAACTCTCTCTCCAGTTATCATATAATGAATCTTCTCTGCTATATTGCATGCATGATCAGCACACCTTTCAAGATATCTTGCTATCATCACATAGTTCGTGCAGGGTGTTATGTTTCTAGGATCTTCTAGCATGTAAGAAAGACACTCACGAAAGATCGAATATCTTATTGCATCAACCACGTCGTCTTTCTCTCCTATATCTCTTATTTTTTCGAGACTCTCCGTTCTAAATGCTTCAAGAGCATTGTTGATCATCTCACAGGTGATTCTGCACATATAAGGAAGATCAATCAATCTCTTCACATGAGGTCTTCCAGAGAGATCTCTCGCTATTGCTGCGATCTCCCTTCCATATCTTCCAATCCTCACAAGGTGCTCGGTCATCTTCAAAATACATCCTATGGTTCTCAGATCCTTTGCAACCGGCTGATAAAGGGCAATCATCTTCAGAGCCCTCTCCTCCACTTCCTGATCAAATTCAGGAAGTCTCCTCCTCATCTCAATAACTTTTTCCGCAAGCTCCACATCCTGTTTCACAAGAGCTTCCATGGACATTTCGAGCATGCTTTTCGAGTATTCGCCCATTTCCAGAATTTTATTCTTCAGCTCGTTCAACTCTTTCTCAAATTTTTCCACCATTTCAAGACACCTCAACCGAACCTTCCAGTTATGTATCTTTCTGTCAGCTCTTTTTTGGGCCTCTCAAAAATTTGAGCGGTCTCTCCATATTCAATCAGTTCTCCCATGTACATAAAGGCTGTGTAGTCGCTGATTCTTGCAGCTTGCTGAATGCTATGTGTAACGATGACAACCGTGTAGTTCTTCTTCAGCTCGACTATCAAATCCTCAATCTTCGAGGAAGCAATCGGATCCAGAGCTGAAGTTGGTTCATCGAAAAGAATAACCTCGGGATTTGTTGCTATTGCCCTGGCTATGCAGAGTCTCTGTTGCTGTCCTCCCGAGAGTTTCAGGGCAGATTCATGAAGTCTATCCTTAACTTCCTCCCAGAGCGCAGCTCTTTTCAAACTTTCTTCGACGATCTCCTTTAGTCTCTCTTTGTCTATGATTCCATGAACTCTCGGGCCGTAGGCGACGTTGTCGAAAATGCTCTTGGGAAAAGGATTCGGTTGCTGGAAGACCATGCCTATCCTCCTTCTCAGCTTCACCGGATCCACGTCTTTCTCGTAGATGTTTCTTCCGTCGAAAATCACCTCTCCTTCGATTCTAACTCCATCGATCAGCTCCACAAGTCTATTTAGCGATCTCAGTAGAGTTGACTTGCCACATCCACTCGGTCCAATGATGGCTGTAACTTTGTTTCTGTAAATCTGAAGATTAACATTCTTTACTCCAATTTTCTTCCCATAGTAAACCGAAAGTTCTCTCACATCGAATGCAACGCTCAACATCATCACCCCTTCAGCTTCCTTTCGTAGCGATTTCTGAGGTAAACTGCAAGCGCATTCATCGAGAGCATTACAGCAAGAAGCGTGATTACGCCAGCAGGAGCAAGTCCGTGGAGAAACTCCTCTTTTGGCATGTCTGTCCACATGAAAATTTGCATTGGCATCGGAGAATAGGTGCTGAAGATGCTTTTTGGAGGAGTGAATATTGTTGTTGCTGCTCCAATCATGATTAGAGGTGCAGTTTCGCCGATTGCTCTTGAGAGAGCGAGAATGACGCCTGTGGTTATTCCCGGAAGTGCACTCGGAAGAACAACACTTCTTATGGTCTGCCATTTCGTGGCTCCGAGAGCGAATGAGTTCTCTCTTAGGGATTTTGGCACGGCTCTCAAAGCTTCTTGAGAGGCAACAATGATTATGGGAAGCACAAGCAACGTCAGTGTGAGAGATCCAACGAGCACGATTCCGGGTTTCAGATGAAGTGTCGAGACGAAAAGTCCTAAGCCGAGAAGCCCGTAGACTATCGATGGAACAGCTGCGAGGTTTGAAATGTTTATTTCAATAAATCTCGCGATGCAGTTCTTCTTTGAGTATTCCTCGAGATATATCGCTGCTCCGACTCCGAGGGGAACGGCGAAAATTCCAACGAGAGCAATGGCCATGATGGAGCCAACGAGAGAGGGATAAATACCCGCTCTCTCCGGAAATCTTGAAGGTGGAGAAGTTAAAAACTGCCAGTCGAGCCAGAAGAGAGCTTCATAGAATGTGTAGCTTATGAGAACTGCGAGAACAAAAACACCGAAGATCGTAGCGAAAAGAGCGAGAATTGCGAAAAGTTTATCGTTCAGATCTTCAAACTTCATTTGTACACCTCTCTGAACCTCATTTTGATCACATGGCTTACAGCGTTGAGAGCAATAGTGATAAGGAAGAGCGTAAAGCCTATCGCAAAAAGGCTCTCGTAAGCTATGCTCTCTCCTGAGACATCACTCAAACCTATCTCAACCATTGCAGCAGTCATCGTCTCTATGGATTTCAACCAGTCTTCTGGATTGAGGATATTCACGAGTCTTGGCGTTCTTCCCGCAGCTATTGTCACTGCCATTGTCTCTCCAACGGCCCTTGAAATTCCGAGAGTGAAGCTTGCAATGATTCCCGAAAGAGCAGAGGGGACAACAATACTCCAGATAACTCTAACTTTTCTTGCTCCAAGTGCGTATCCTGCTTCTCTCAGAGATCTCGGAACCGCTCTGAGGGCATCCTCGCTTATACTTGCAACGATAGGAATTATCATTATTCCTACAACTATCGAGGCACTCAACGCATTATAAGCTGATATTTCCGGGAAGAATCTTCTGAGAAACGGAGTTATATATACGAATGCGAAAAATCCGTACACAACTGTTGGTATTCCTGCAAGAATCTCGAGTAATGGCTTTAATATGCTTCTAACTCTCTCATCTGCATACTCACTCAGGTAAATCGCAGCGAGCAATCCAGATGGAATTGCTATCATTGCAGCTCCGAGGGTGACCATGAGAGTTCCCGCAACGAGAGGTAAAACTCCGAAAGAGTATGGTTTGATGGTTGGGCTCCATGTTTTGCCGAAGAAGAATTCGAGAGGATATATCTCTGAGAAAAATCGCAATGTATCTTCTACGAGAGTGAGTATGATTCCAAAAGTAATTCCTACTGTGAGAAAAGCTGCAAAGAAGAGTATAGCACGAATGAAAGTCTCCTTGGTATCTTTCAATCTCCTTTCACCTCCTTCAAAAATGAAGAATTCCTGATGATTTTACTCGATTCCAAGCTCTCTGAGTGCTTCATAGAACTTCTGAAGATTCTCCTCCTTCACATCCTCACTTATGGGGATATATCCGATCTCCTCAACTATCCCGCTATCAAGATTCTCGAGATAGAATCTCACAAACTCTCTGACTTCCGGTCTCTTCAGCGATTCCTTATTCACATAAATGAACAACGGTCTAGCAAGTGGATACTCTCCGTCTCTCCCTGTCTCAATGCTGGGCTCAACGTATTCTCCAGTCTTCGGATTCTTTATCTTCACTGCCTTAACCCTCTCTTTATTCTCGAGATAGTATGCAAGTCCGAAATACCCCATCGCGTATTTGTCCTGAGAGATCGCAGCGATTATCGTGTTATCTTCTTCGGTTCCGTGATAGTCCTGTCTGTGCGCTCCAGTTTTTCCGATCACGTGTTCAGTGAAGAAGTCGAACGTTCCAGAAGCAGAGGTTGGACCATAGAGGCGCATTTCTTCATCTGGCCACTCTGGATTCACATCACTCCATTTCGTAACATTTCTTGTTGCTTCAGGCCCCCATATCCTTTTGAGCTCCTCAAAACTCAGATACTCTGCCCAAGTATTCTCTGGGTTAATTATCACTGTAAGCGCATCGTATCCGACAAGAAACTCTAGAGGTTCGACTCCATTCTCTCTTGCTCTTTCAAGCTCTTCTAGCTTAATCGGTCTGCTTGCATCGTTGATATCTGTTAGACCCGGTATGAAGAAGTTTTTAAATCCTCCTCCAGTTCCGGTTGACTGAACAGAGACGACGACCTCAGGATATATCTTGCTGAACTCTTCTGCCATCGCAGTTGTGATCGGATAAACGGTACTGCTACCTGCAACTTTGACTTCTCCGGTCAATCCACTCTCTTCCTCAAGACATCCAGCAAAAGACACTGCAACTACTGAGAGCAGGATTGTGATTGCCAGTATTTTTCTTCTCATCATAATGCCCCTCTTAATACCCATTAATATATATTTTTTCGAAATAATATATAGTTAGAAGCACAGTTAAATATAATCATATATAGATCCCAATAATGTTTATATATATAGAATGCAAACACTAGTCCATGGAATCGAGAAGGCTTCAGATTACCGGTGGATCGAGTTATATGATCACACTTCCAAAAAGCTGGATCGAGAAAAATGGCTTGAAGAAAAATGATCCGGTTTTTCTAATGCCTCAGAAAGACGGCTCCCTTGTGATCATACCAAGAGATCATGAAACCCGGAAGTCAGAGGTTAAGGAAATCAAGATAAACGAAGAGATGAATAGAGATCTCCTCTTCAGGTGTCTTGTCGCAACTTACATGAGTGGAGTTTACTCCATAAGGGTCACAGCGGAGAGAAAGATAGATGCGGAGATGCGTGAAGCAGTGAGAACTTTCACGCTTAAGGCAATTGGTCAGGAGATTCTCGAAGAAGGCGAGAATCATATAGTGATGAAAAATCTTCTGAATCCTGTGGAAATGCCTCTTGATAACATCATCAAGAGGATGTTCATCCTCTCCAAGAATATGGCTGAAGATGCAATAAGAAGTCTGATGAGCAGAGATAGAAGGCTTGCTGAAGATGTTATCTCAAGAGACGACGAAGTTGACAGACTCTATTGGCTCCTTGTGAGACAGCATAACATAATTTCAGAAAATCCTGCAATTGCTGAAAAATTGAAAATCGATCAGATGAGTTCCTCGCATTACTCCCTGGCTGGAAGGTTGATAGAAAGGGCTGCAGACCACGTGGCAAGAATAGCGAAAAACGTAATAGCTCTTATAGGAGAGGAGTTGAGAGAAGATGATTTGAGGAAGATCTCTCAGGCATCTGAACTCTCTCTCGAGATTCTGAGAAATTCGGTTGAGTCTTTTTTGTCTGGAGATCTCAAAAGAGCAAACGAGACAATAGAAAGGCTAGAAGACCTTTTTGAACTCTATCAGGAGATTCAGTTCCGTGCTCTTGGGTATCCACCTTCATATGCGATAGCTTTGAGCAACGTTTCGGAGAGTGTGAAGAGGATCGGTGAATACGGAAGGGGTATCTGTGAACAGGCAATAAATCACGTGGTGGGTTTTGACTCTTGAAATCACTCACCGAAATCATTTTCAGCTCTCTTTTTCATCTTCTCCAAACCAAATAACCCGTTGTGGGAACGGAATCTCTATTCCATTTTCATCGAAACTCTCCTTTATCTTCTGGAGAAGCTCTATTCTCACATTGAACCATTCCGATGTGGGAGTCCAGGCTCTGATGCTCACGTTCACACTACTCTCACCGAGTTCATCCACAAAAATAAGTGGTTCAGGATTTTTTAAAACGAACGGATGATCTTCTATAACCTTTTTAATCAGTTCTATTGCTTTATTTATATCCGAGCGGTAACTTATTCCGACAACATATTCGAACCTCCTTGCAACGTTTGCACTAAAATTCACGATGTTAGAGGCGAAGAGCTTATCATTGGGAACTCTAACATAAAGACCATCATAAGTTCTTATGATGGTAGAGAGAATGTTCACATCTTCAACAATTCCTCTGACCCCTTCAACCTCGATTTGATCTCCTATTTTCACCGGTTTTTCAGCTAAGAGAAAAATTCCTGAGACGAGATTTGAAACAACGCTCTGGCTGGCAAATCCTATGATAATACCGAGAATTCCTCCGGCAACGAGAAGACCGGAAAGATTTATTCCCAAAAGAGGTGAAATGCTGAGGAAGGCTATGAGTAAAATTCCAAAGTAGATGGACTTCAGTAGAAGCTCCAGCTGGTCTTTTTTAAGTTTATCTGTTAGAACTCTTCTTAAATTTCTCGTAATGATTCTCGCAAGTAGGACAGCTATGAAAGTCACCAGAACTGCGAAAAGAAAGTTGTAAAGTGTTACATCTCCATAGATATTTATGTTCAGAAGATCTATCATAGCCCCCACTCCATTGTGAACTTGCCTTTCGGCATGATAATCCTCCTTGCAACGTACAGTTCGAGAGCTTTTTTCATACCCTTTCTAAGAGGAGAGTCATAAAATTGGGTTTCTGCAACTTTTTTCGATATGCATTTCATTTCTGCATCACAGAAAACAAGAAAATCATCGTAATACATCTTCATACCAAAAACATCGAAAACAATGTTGTTGACCTCAATCCACTCTCCGCTTCCGTTCATAATTCTCAATCTCATAACACTCTCTTTCAGGGGATTCGAATTAGGAAGACTTCTGTACACTTCACTTTCAGAATATCTGCATATCACACCGTTTTTGGGCTCCCCGTAGAGGGTATATTTAGGTTTGTTTAAGCCTATGATATCTAAAACCTCACTTGCTCTCCTCCAGGCTATGAAAACTCCAATTTCAACTGGGAATTTAAGATAAACGACTTTTGAATCTCCAGGACCGATTACAATTGGACTCTTTAGCTTTATTTCCATGTAATTGGTTATCTCTTTTGGAAGGTTCACAGGTTCGACCGGAGTTACAATTATTTTTCCTCTCTCAGCGCCGAGGACTCTCTCCTTTTTCTCATTTTCACTCTCTCTTGTGTAGAAGAACCACTCTCCTCTTCGTTCTATCTCAATTCTGAAGTATTCATTTTTAATTGAGAGTTCACCAAGGTCGTAACTTCCATACACAGATTAATTTTCTCCTCGCTCCGAAAAATACTTTTTCATAACTCTCGCGAAGAGGAGCAAGTTTTAAATACGGAACACTGCATTTACCTTGGAGAGTGATTGAAGATGTACAGGGCGTCAAATGGCATTCTAACTGCATTAAACGGCCGATTAATTAAAAATAATGAAGAACTACATTCTCAGGGAATTCTGATTCCAAGAAAAGCCTTCTTTACGAGAGGGATCGGAAAGCATGAAGACGAACTCGTGAGCTTTGAACTTGCTTTGAGGGATGCGAGAATAGAGAAGTTTAACCTCGTTCCCGTGAGCAGTATCTTTCCACCAGGCTGTGAGATTATCGAAAGAGAGGAGGGACTAAAGGAGCTCTTCCCCGGTCAGATAGTCTTCTGTGTGATGGCAAAGATGAGCAGCGGTGAAGAGGGAAGGAAAATCTGCGCAAGCATTGGGGCAGCGATACCGGAGGATCCCTCATTGAATGGATATTTAACAGAGTATCATGGATTTTCTGATGAAAAGGATATTGGAAGACACGCTGAGGAGATGGCAGCCTACATGCTGAAAACAGCGTTTAACACAAAAGTAGGGAAGAAATTTAATGTAACGGTTGAAGCGAAAGTGGAGAAGATTACCACCGTAGTGGCAGCAGCAATCTTCATTTTTTAGATGATCTTTTTCATAATTTCAATCGCTCTTCTCAAGTTATCCATGCTCGTTGCATAGGAAATTCTTGCTCTATCATCAGCGTTCTTTCCGAAAGCACTTCCCGGGACAGTTATTATATTATGTTTAATAAGTTTCTTTGTGAACTCTACTCCATCTCCCACTTTCGGAAAAATGTAGAAGGCACCTCTTGGTTTCTCAACTTCCAGTCCGAGATCTCTAAGAGCGGTATAAATAAAATCTCTTCTTCTTCTGAATTCCTCAACCATCATCTTCACAAAATCTTTTGGTCCAGTGATTGCAGCTAATGCCGCGTGCTGAGATATCGAAGACGCACATGCTTGGACATATTGGTGAACTTTAATCATCTGATTCACATACTCTTTCGGAGCACCAAGATAACCGAGTCTCCATCCTGTCATCGCGTAGGATTTGCTCGTTGCATTCACTGTAATACAATTATCGGTGTATCTCGCAGGAGAGCAATGTTCGCCCTCATAGATGAAGTATTCGTAAACTTCGTCCGAGATTATTGTGATGTCATGATCTTCAGCTATTTCCGCAATTCCTTTTATGCTCTCCCTACTTTGAACCGCTCCAGTAGGATTAGAGGGAGAATTCAGGACAATTGCTTTAGTTTTCTCTGTGATGAACTCTGAAACTCTCTCGGGAGAGAGGGTTAGATCTTCTTCAAGTGGAACTCCTACTGGTCGCCCTCCGCAGATAATCGTAAGGTTCGAGTATGAAACGAATCCAGGATCTGGAACCAGAACTTCATCTTCAGGATCGAGAAGAGATCTGAGAGCTATGTAAAGCCCTTCACTAGCTCCAGAAGTTATTATGATCTCTTCTGGAGAATATTCGATTCCGTTCTCTTTTTTGAATTTCTCACTTATGGCTTCTCTCAATTCCGGAATTCCGACATTATGTGTGTATTTTGTGAATCCCTTTTCGATTGCATCTTTAGCAGCTCTTTTTATATACTCGGGTGTGTCGAAATCCGGCTCTCCAAGTCCCAAATTTATGGCATCACTTGAAGCAGATTCGAACATTTTTCGTATCCCTGAGATATCAATTCTCTCAATAAGCGAAGAAAACCTCATCTCTATCACTCCAATACTGCGTGTCTTGATTTCATATGCTCCTCAGTTTGGTGAGTGAGATGTATCAACTCAGCCACCATGCCGTCAAGCACAATGAGTGTGAGAATTTCGAAAACCGTTCCAAGAGGTGTCAAGGATTTGTAATCCCCTCTGAGCTGTCTTTCCATGTAGTCCATAACTTCATGGCTAATTCTTCCTTTTATTGCGACGACCACATCTGCAATCTTTGCCATCGTGGATTCAGGATTTGAAGTGAAGAGAACGAGTTGAGCACCGATGTCTTTAGCAATCTTCGCCAGATTCACAACTGAAAGTGTCTCTCCAGAACCAGATGCCACTATTACGAGATCTCCCTCTCTAACAGCAGGTGTGACAATCTCTCCAACGACATAAGTTGTAAATCCCAGATGCATGAGCCTCATTGCAAATGCTCTCATAACCAAGCCAGATCTTCCTGCACCCATGACAAAAATTCTATTGGCTTTGAGTATTCTTTTTATGACCTCTCTCACCCTCTCCTCATCCAGATCCTCTATGATGTTCGAGACGTAGTTGGAAATTATTCTTATGGAGTTTTTCATGTATTCCAGAGTTATCTCCTCTTCTTTGCCAATGCCCATCTTTTCCATTATTTGAGATCCTCCCTGTAGTGTATCTCTTTTATCTCCCAGTGGCCTTTTTTTGAGAGAACTTCATGTAGTCTCTTTATTTTTTTCATATCTCCTTCCCACAGTATCGTCCTTTTGAATCCTCCCTGTTCTTTCATCCTGAAGATGTCCTCAGCGAGATTCAGCAGAGGCTCATCTCTTGAGAATGGTATGCTGAAGCTCACCCTGTATTTATCGTCTATTCTCCTGTAAACCATTATTTTATAGCCTTTTCCGGCATACCTCTCAATTTCCTCATAGTTGCAATATATATCCAGTTCCATCGAGAGTGAGGAATCCACTGAAGCGATGCTCATGAGAACATGTTCAATCATCTCTTTCTCCACTCCCTGCTCAATCGATATTTCTATCTTTCCTGGAGTGCAGAGGAGGGAAATATCTTTCGAGGCTATGAGAATCGAGAAAATTTCACTTTCTTTATCCACCATTTCTTCATTTACGCTAAACATACTTCTCTATCAGAATTCCCAATTTTCTTTTCACTTCCTCATTTATCAAATCTTTTGAGGTGGTAAGAGCGCCCTCTAAAGCATGCCTGCAATCACAATCTTCAATTTCAATCCTCGGTATCACTTTTCCAAGCAATCTTTTCACGTTCTCTTCATTTTTCTTTGCATTTTCAATCACCATCTCTGCGCTGACCTCTTCTTCGTGCCATACATCGTAATCAGTGACGGTTGCAATCGTTGCGTAACAGATCTCCGCCTCTCTCGCAAGTTTTGCTTCAGGAAGAGCAGTCATTCCTATAATATCAAATCCAAGAGATCTGTAAACTCTCGACTCCGCTCTGGTAGAAAATTGCGGCCCCTCTATGCAAACATAAGTTCCTCCCTTTTTAATCTCGAACTCCTCACTCCCTATTCTCGCTATCTGCTCGCCCAGCTTTTTGCAAAATGGATCAGCAAATCCGATGTGAACTACTATGTCCTCAAAGAATGTATCCACTCTGTGCTTCGTTCTGTCATAAATTTGATCTGGAATAACTATATCGAGAGGTTTTATCTCTTCCTTCAGGCTTCCAACTGCAGCAACTGAAATTATAGCCTCAACTCCCAAATATTTCATCGCATAAATATTTGCTCTGTAATTGACTTTCGTGGGTGAATATCTGTGACCTCTTCCGTGCCTCGGAAGAAAAGCAACTGGAATTCCCTTCATCTCTCCCAAGATAATCTTATCCGACGGATCACCAAAAGGCGTCTTTATTTCAACCTCCCTTACGTTCTCAATCATTTGAGGATCATAAATTCCAGTACCACCAATTATTCCTATTTTTGCTTTCTGATCTTCCATCCCTTCCCCTCCTTTTCAACAATTCCTCTCCATACGAGCTCATCCATGACTTCTGGCAGTCTGCCAGGTTGAGCAATCTCCAGTGCTATTGGCTCGATTTGGTAGTTCTCCTTCAAACCCTCATAGATGTCCTCAATTGTCCAAATTCTCTCCTCTCTCTTCATCATCCTCGAAATTATGTCACACATGTCCTCAAGGAAGTTCCACGGATAAATCACCCACGTCCACTCTTTCAGTTTCTGGGCATAGTAATCAGGTGTGAACTCTGAAGTACTCAGAACTTGAAGGGATGCAGTCTTCACCTCTTTTGGTCCACTCTTTAGAACATGTTCTCTTGCGAATCTCAGGCTCTTTCCGGTGTCTGCAATATCATCTACAATGAGAATTCTCTTATCTCTAATTGCCTCATCGTGGAGAGGATACTTTATTTCGGGTCTCCCTGTTGCAGCAGCTGTTCCAACGTAGTGCTCGACCTTCAGGCTTGTGAGATCATCAAGATTCAGAAAATCGCATAAAACTCTCCCGGGAAACCATCCTCCACGGGCGAGGGCTACGATGACGTCTGGCTGATAGCCTGAGGATTTTATCTTTTTTGAGACATCTCTGCAAAGGGAATATATAAAATCCCAGGTCGTAACTGTGCATTTAAATCTTTCTGGAAGTGACACACGATCACCTCTTTAAGAGTTTCTCCACCCCATTAATAAATTTCACCCACCATTGTTTCCGTTAACTTATTGTTGATGAAAATGAAAAATAAAAATTATCGAGTCTCACATTTTTACTTCATTTGAGACAAATCCTGTTGGATCCAGACTATCCTCGCCGAAAAACTGTAATTTGTTGGTGTGGGGATGCAAGTTTTAGATTGAGTGGCGAGTATGGGCGTTTTGCACTATGTGCTCGCATTTGAGAAGAAAACGTAACATTGCCTAATAACGGGCATCTGTGTCGGCATTTTTCCGCGCTCTTCTACAATTTACGTTCTTCGACGAAATTTCAGATACCTGCAAACGTTTATACCAGCAATAAGTTTACAGAACCCCCACCAAGAATTATTTATTATCTCCTAGCGAAAAATAAAAAGTGATGGTGCGACCATTTCTGACAGATGAGCAAATAAGGGTTCTCAGGCTTAGAGCAAGAGGCCTCTCTCAAAAAGAGATCGCAGAAATTTTGAATACGACAAGGGCGAATATTTGTGTTATAGAGAAAAGAGCCAGAAGGAATATAGAAAGAGCTCTGAAAACGATAGAAGAATGGAAGAAAATAAATTCGAAGGTTGAAATAGAAATTAAAGAGGGAACAGATATAATGGATATTCCTCCACTTATTTTCAATAAATCCAATGAAGAGGGTATAAAAGTAAAATACGGCTTCGTGGAGCTTGTGGAGCATATAAGGAAATCCGTGCCGGGAAAAATAGAAAAAAGAATTGTTAAAGAACCTCTTCGGATTTATGTATCCGAGACCGGAGAGGTCATTTTTGATTAGTCATGTCTTTTACTTTTCACCTTTGTAAGTCTCTTTATCGCCTTAACTTTTGGCGTTTCGGGAACTTCTCTTATGTATCCTTCTTTCAGAGCTCCAAGATAGATTTTCATACCTTTCTCCGTTCTAATGATCACTGTGGATTTCCCGGGCGACGATCCCACGCTTCCCACTGAGATATCTGAGAAGTTACTTGCGAAATCCGAGCAAACCTTACAACCCTTTGCAACGTACTCATTGAGCTCGCTCAGCGGAATTTCGGTGATATCTCCGTTGGCGAAAATCTTGAAATTACCCTCCTTTATGTCGAATTTCTTTATTTTCTCCAGAGAAATTCCGAGTTCTTTTACAACCTTCTCTTCTATAATTCTTTCATAATCGAAATTCTCCATGCAAAAGAGTCCTATTGTAAAATCAATTAAATTGGCCGGTCTTATTTTTGCACCATCTACTATAACTTCCGATTTTCTCAGTGGAAGCATCTGACAGGGAGTTCCGACGAATGCAAGCTTTATCCAGCTCTCGGGAATCTCTCTCTCTTCAAACCTCTTCAAAACCTCTTTGAACGGCGTGAGCGCGAGGTAATTCGATGAGATCGTGTATTTGGTACCCGCAGCATCGAGAATCTCTTCAACGCTGGTTGCAAGAAGTGGATAAGATCTCCACTGTTTATCTCTTTTTGCGACTATCGCTCCATGAATTAGGTTCTTATCCATTGCATATTTCAGGAGTGCGGTTACAACTCCACCATCTTGAGCTCTCTTCTTTATCTCTTCATCCACCGCTTCACATACATGAATCCCGAGATAACTTCCAATGAGATCCCCGTTATATTTCTCCTTGACCTCCTCTACATATGCTTCTGTCCTTGGACAGACATTGTAGCATAGACCACACTGGATGCATCTTCCCTCAACGCCCTTTCCTGAAGGCTTTCTGAGTGTTGGTTTTCCATTCTCGAAAATTATTGCTCCAGTTGGACAGAAAGCTGCACAAGCTCCATCTTTACAGCAAATTCCTGTATCTATAACCTCCTTCTTAAGCTGAACGAAGGCTCCATATTTCTCCATTTCTATCACCTCATCTTCTGAATTACTCATTTAACGACAACTTTTTAATATTATATCTACTTAACTCCGCAATAGTCTCTCAAAAACTGCGAGGAGAGATTTTGTAACGAATGATAATGCTCATTTGCCCTCTGTGAGGTGATTGGATGATTGAGGTTGTGGCATGGATAATTCTAGTCCTCGGGTCTGTAGCTCTATGTTCATATGTAGCGAAAGAGTATGGACCGGAGATTTTAATAGGGGTTTTTGCATCTCTTACGGTCATAGCCAATCTCATAGCTTTCAAACTAGTTTCATTCGGTCCTTTTGTAGTTCCATCTGCAGTCATTGCTTATTCCACAACCTTTCTCATAACGGACATCCTAAGTGAGTTTTACGGTAAGAGAATGGCTTTGAAAGCAGTTTACTCGGGATTGATTGCGAACGTTTTGATGATTCTCATAGTTTTCATTGCCATTTCTTGGTCTCCTGCTCCTTTCATGAGAGAAGAACAGCTATTTGCATTTAACTCAGTCTTTGGATTTGCTCCGAGAGTCGTTCTCGCCTCTCTCATTGCTTTCGTGATCTCTCAGCATCATGACGTCATAGCTTTCCACTTCTGGAAGAGGAAGACTGAAGGAAAGCATCTCTGGTTCAGGAACAATGCATCTACAATGGTCTCTCAGTTAATGGATACAGCAATTTTCATAACGATAGCATTCTATGGGCTTCCGGGAGCCATTCTTTTGAACATGATATTAGGTCAGTATCTGGTTAAGGTTCTGATTGCACTTCTGGACACACCCTTCATCTATTTTGCCTCTTTTGTGATGCGGGACAAACTCTCAGTGGAGGTGAGCAAGGCGTAGTGATAAATCTGAGGAGAATCTTCCGGAAAATAATAGAATATGACACATCTCTTCTGAGAATCGAAAAAATTTTTCTCCTCAGCGTTTTAATTGGAATTCTTTCTGGAGTTGCAGCAATAGTACTGTATTCTCTTCTGGATTTAAGCACCCAATTTCTCCTCTCCTATTTCGGCGGTTTTGAAGTCCCCTCTTCTTCAGGCGAAATATCGAGAATTTCTATTGCAAATCTTCCAGAAATACCCAGAATTCCCTATCAGTATTTACTCTCCCCACTCATTGGAGCTATTTTGACAGGTCTCACTATTTACTATCTTGCTCCTGAAGCTTCAAGCTCAGAGACAGATGTGGTAATTCGAATCTTTCATCTCGGAGGCAAATCTTCTACTCTTAGGGAAATTTTTGCAAGAATTTTGCTTCCCTGCTTTACTGTTGGCTCTGGAGGAAGTGCTGGAAGGGAAGGACCTACAGCAAATGTCGGCGCAGCCATCGGACTTTACGTCTCAGATCTTTTAAAACTCGATGAAAAGGAACGAAGGATTATGCTTCTTTGCGGGGTTGCTGGCGGAATCGGAGCAATCTTCAAAGCTCCATTCGGAGGAGCCATCTTCTCTCTGGAAGTCCTTTACAGAGAGGATATGGAAGTCGAGGCTCTTATCCCTGCTTTCGTCTCTTCCGTTGTCTCATATTCTCTCTTCGCATCGTTTTACGGATGGACTCCTATATTCTCAACTCCTTCCTATCACTTCTCTCCTTGGCATCTTCCGTTTTTCGCAGTCCTTGGAATTTTCTGCGTTCTTGCATCTCGTTTCTTCATAAGAATATTCGAGTTCATAAAGAATGATATATTTGGTGCCTCAGGAATCTCCATTAGGTTCAGACCGCTTTTAGGAGCCTTCTTTGTTTCTTCAATTGCTTTCTCCTTCCCTCAAATCATGGGAACTGGATATGGATGGGTTCAGATGGCAATAGACGGAAGAATGGATCTTCTTTTGATTTTATCCCTCATTTTCATGAAGATGCTTGCCACTGCATTTACTATTGGCTCTGGAGGTGCAGGGGGAGTATTCGCACCTTCAATATTCTTGGGGGGAATGATCGGAGCTTTCACTGCTCAACTTTTCGGTCTTTTCAATCCCGAAATACTGGGAGCTCAAAGCGCTTTTGTTGTGGTAGGGATGGGAGCCTTCCTCACAGGAGTAGCCAACGTTCCCCTGACTGCAATAGTTATGATAGCTCAGATGACCGGAAATTTGGATGTCCTCGCTCCTTTGATGACTGCTGTGGCGATTTCTTACGCTCTTACAAAGGATAGAACGATATATCCGAGTCAAGTGAAAAGCAGAGTGGAATCTCCTGTTCATAGAAGAGAACTCGCAATAGACATTCTCGAGTTCGTTACAGTGAGAAATGCATACACTCCAGAAGTTCTCACCGTCTCTCCAGAGGACACTTGCTCGAAAGTTGTCGATCTTTTCGAAAGAACCGGTCACCACGGTTATCCAGTGGTTAAAGACGGGAAAGTTATCGGAATCGTGACGATTTCGGATGCTGAGGAAATTTCCGAAGAAATACGCAATTCTGTTAAAGTCTCAGATGTAATGAGCAGAGACGTCATCACCGCTTATCCGGAAGAGTCTCTTGAGGATGCTTTGAGAAGGATGGTAAAATATGGAGTCGGTCGTCTTATTGTTGTGGATAGAAAGGAGAAAGATAAGATACTTGGAATTCTGACGAGAAGCGACATTGCAAGAGTTCACTGCGAAATTGCAGAAAAAATAATTTCGGAAAAAAGAAAACCCGGAGTTCTTGATTTCTACAAAAAAGAGGAGAAATAAAGGAAAGAACTTATAGTATTGGTAAATAAGTCTCTATTTCGTATGGGTGGACAACTACTCTGTATCTGTCCCACTCTGCCTTTTTATTTCCTATGAAGTTGTAGAATACATGATCTCCAAGTGTCTTTCTCATCAGTTCACTTTTCTCAAAGATGCGGACTGCTTCGATGAGACTTCCGGGAAGGGACGTAATTCCTAGTTTCTCTCTCTCCTCTTCGCTCATGTGGTAGACATCTTTTTCAATAGGTTCTGGTAGCTCGTATTTTCCTTCAACACCTGCCATTCCTGCTGCAACCATTGCCGCAAATGCTAGATAGGGGTTACAGGCTGGATCAGGAGATCTCACTTCTATTCTCGTCGCTTTTTCCTTTCCAGGTTTGTAAAGCGGAACTCTCACAAGAGCACTTCTGTTTCTTCTTGCCCAACAGATGTAAACTGGAGCTTCATAACCAGGCACAAGCCTCTTATAAGAGTTAACCCACTGATTAGTCACTACTGTGAATTCTGGAGCATGGGTTAGAACACCTGCTATGAAGTGCTTCGCGAAGTCCGAGAGATAGTATTCATCATTCGCATCGAAGAAAATGTTCTTGTCTCCTTTGAAAATTGACATATGTGTATGCATACCACTTCCATTTATTCCCGCTATCGGTTTTGGCATGAATGTTGCGTAAACGCCGTATTTCTGCGCAATTTCTTTAACAACAATTCTGTATGTCATCACTGTATCAGCCATGGTCAGAGCATCCGCATATCTAAGATCGATTTCGTGCTGAGAATAAGCCACTTCGTGGTGAGAGTATTCTACGCTGATTCCCATCTTCTCAAGTGCAAGTATAGTATCTCTTCTCAAGTCGCTTGCTGCATCCAGAGTTGTTAGGTCGAAGTATCCTCCATAGTCGAGAACCTCTGTTGCTTTATCGCTCTTGAAATAGAAATACTCAAGTTCCGGTCCAACGTAATAGGTGTATCCTTCTTCCGCAAGCTTCTCAAGGTTCCTCTTCAAAACATATCTTGGATCACCCTCAAAGGGCGTCCCATCTGGGTTATAGATGTCGCAAAACATTCTTGCGACTCCTTCTCTCCATGGAAGTAACTGGAAGGTCGTTGGGTCGGGTTTTGCAATCATGTCACTCTCATCTATTCTCGTAAATCCATTTATCGAAGAGCCATCAAAACCCATTCCCTCTGTTAGGGCATTGTCAAGTTCTTTGGAAGGAATCGCAAAGCTCTTCAGCATTCCATTTATATCGGTAAACCAGAGTCTTATGAACTTCACATTGTTCTTTTCAACCATTTCGTAAACCCTGTCAATCGCTTTCTTAACATCCCTTTCCATTCACATCACCTTTACATCGCAGTGCATTTGCACCTCTCCTATATATACCTTTCCTGAACATTGTCATTAGATGTTTATCTACCACTGTGCAAATGTTTATATAACTGAACGAATAAAAATTAAAAATATGGTAGATGAAACCGATGTGAAAATTCTCGAACTGTTAATGAAAGATGGGCGAATGTCATTCAGAAAGGTTGCCGAAAATTTAGGTGTATCAGTGAATACGGTGATTAACAGGGTAAATGAGATGATGGAAGAAGGAATCATAAAGGGCTTCATCCCAGAAGTTGATTCCCGAAAGCTCGGGTTTGGAATAACCGCATTGATAGGAGTTTCCGCAACCGGTCCATCTTTGATTGATGTGGAAAAAGAGATATCCAAAAATGAGAATGTTCTCGGAGTTTACGACGTGACAGGAAATTTTGACGTTATAATTCTCGCCAAATTCAGGAACACTGAAGATCTCGATAAGTTTATAAAGTCTCTTCAGAAAATTGAGAGGATTCAAAGAACTGAGACTTTCGTGGTTCTGAACACTATAAAAGAGACTGGAAAGGTACCGGTTCACAAACTTCTCTCTTGAAGAATTCTTGCAAGGGGTTTTGCTAGATGTCTTCTTGCAGAGGGAGGAACCTCATAAAACCCTGGTGAAACCTCCCTCTCAATCCTTACACTCTCCCTTTTCATTTTCCTTCTCCCACATTTCTTGCATCTGAATCCCTTATTTCTTCCCATTGATTCCATTCTTTTGTTGCAGTATTCACAGAGAGGATTTACCTCTTCAAATTCTTTAAGTTTGAGTATTCTGATTTTCTCAAGATTCAGGGTATTCTTCTTAAATCCTCCATAAACTTCAACGAGATCGCCTTTTTTCAATTTTCGCACGACATTTCTGAACTGCTTCGTTGGTTCAAATGCAGCACATTTGATTCCATTTACCTCCATGAACACATGACCTCCAGGAATCTCATATGGTTCGCAGGTGACCTCTCCGATAAAGGCATAGGAACCAAACTCTCTTTGGGGCATCCCTCTTTCTATATGGGCATCAGTCCCCTGATTGGTTATGAAGAGAACTTCCTTGTAAATCTCTTCGCTCTTTATGGTCTGATAGGCTAAGAATATGTAAGCGGGGTCATCTCCCCTTATTCCGAAGAGCACTGGATCGGGAGAGTTCGGAGCTATAACGATCTCTCTGTTCTCCTTGTCTACGTTGTCCCAAGTTTTTGGAAATGTCATCTCATCAGCTTTGAAGACGCTCTCTTCGTCAACGAACCTCTTAGTACCCCATTTCTCCGGAAATCTATAAGCAAGGAGCTCATATGTGTAATCACTCAGATTCGCTCCTATCGCAGAAGCAGCGCCTATTATGCCCCTCATCTTTTTGAAACCGTAATATTCGTCTTTGTTCGAGGATATGAGTTCCCTCACCTCATCAACACTGAGAACTTCGTGAAGAGCTCTGTGATAGAGCTCTCTGTAATTCTCAGAGTTTTTTGCAAAAACCACTCCGGGGTGAGTATTTTCGTCATCCATTTCAGCATACTCTTCGACAGCATTCAGGATGATCTCCTTGCATTCTTCATCCCAGTTGAGTACCTCAATTGCCACTGCTCCGTTACCTCTTGTCTTGAAGGGAATGTTTGGATTCAGTCTGATCAGTCTCGGAAAAGAGGCTATTTTGAATTTTTCCAACTCTTCTAAAACTTCTGCTAAGATAAAAGTTGTACACATACCTTTTCTTGAATCCGTATCGTCTATTCCTATCCACATGCTTTTTCAGTAAATTTAAAATAAAAAACACCCTCATATTAATCCTTTGTATGAAGAATCTCCTCATTGAGAGGACACTTGAAGTACTTTACGAGGCTGGCTTTACAGTTTCCGAAGTTTGCTCCTCACGTTCGAGGAGCTTCGACTTAGCTGCGAGAAAGGATGAAATTCTCGTACTTTTGAAGATTCTTTCGAACATAGATGGCATCAACAGAGAAATTGCTGAGGAGATGAAGAGGATAGCAGCTTATTTAAGCGGATCTCCTGTGATTGTCGGTGAGAGGGTCGGTCTCAGACCTCTCGAGAGGGGAGTTGTATATTACCGCTATGACATCCCTTCAGTTAATGCAGAAACCCTTTACGATTATCTTGTGGAGAACTGTCCTCCTGCTGTTTACTCTTCTCCTGGTGGACTTTACGTCTCTCTTGACGGGGAGAAGTTGAGGGAGAGAAGACTCAGGGAGGGACTCTCACTGGGCGATCTTGCATCCTATCTCGGGACTTCGAGAAGAACGATAAGCAAGTACGAAGAGGGAATGGATGCAACGATAGAGAATGCTCTGAGGCTTGAGGAAATACTTGGAACGATTTTGATAAAGAGCATAGATTTTTTGAATATTCAAAGGCCCATGGAAATTGAGGAAGGGATAGAAAAGAAACTTAACGAGATTGAAAGAATGGTTGTTGAGAGATTCAAACAAATGGGATTCGATGTTTTGCCAACACTTCACTCCCCATTTGACACGATATCAAAAGATGAGTCTTTAACTCTTCTTGTTGCAATTCATAGAAGAATAGATGCTTTGAGAAAGAGGGCGAGGTTGCTAAGAAGCATCTCAGAAGTTGCCTATGCACTCTCTTTATTCGTTGTGGAGTCTCCCCTCTCCTCGAAAACTATAGAGGGTAATCCCGTCCTCAATAAAGATGAGTTAAAGAAAATGAGTAGTTCTGATGAGCTAATCGAAATAATTTATGAGAGAAGCGAAACATAAACAATTGCGGAAATTTTCAGGAGCTTTTTAAATCTCGTTCTCTCTTTTCAGATCTCATTGAGCGTCCAAGCCCCAAAAAACTTAAATTTTTTTGTGTAAATCTGGAAATGATCTTTCAGTGATTTAGAGGAGGTGAGGGTTTGGAAGAAATAGTCGAAGAGGTTCGAAAGGAAATCGGAATTCCTGTTTATGAGAGAAGTGTTGAAAATGTTATCAGTGCGCTTTTGAGTTCTCAGGATATTTGGGAGATTGTTGAACTCAGTGGAGAACCTCTTCCTCTCGTAGCAAAAATACTCGAAGTTCTTGAGCGAAGAGGGTATGTGGATCTCAGTAACGGTGTAAGTTTGAGCGATGAGGGTTTGAAGCTCATCGAGACTCTCGGGATTTACAAACGGGAGAAACTTTTTTGCGAAGTTTGTGGTGGAAGAGGACTTAATTTGAAAGTTTATGATGAGCTTTTGAAGGAATTTTCCGAGCTGGTTTTTGGAAGACCCGAACCTCGTCATGAATTTGATCAGGCTTTCGTAACTCCAGAAACTGTTATTGCAAGAGTTGCATTGATGCATGCGAGAGGAGATCTTGCAGGAAAAGAAATTTTCGTTCTCGGTGATGACGATTTGATGAGTGTTGCGTTGATGCTGAGCAATTTACCAAAGAGAATTGCAGTTCTTGATATAGATGAGAGATTAATTAAATTTATAGAGAAAATTGCCGATGAAATTGGCTTTCAAAATATTGATATTTTCGTTTTCGATTTGAGAGAACCCCTTCCAGATTATGCAAGAGGGAAATTTGATAGCTTCATAACAGATCCCCCAGAAACTCTCGAGGCAATAAGGGCTTTTGTTGGAAGAGGAATTGCAACTCTCAAGGGACCAGGATGTTCAGGATACTTTGGATTGACAAGAGTGGAAAGTTCAGCTGATAAGTGGAGGGGGATCGAGAAAATCCTTCTCAATGAGTTCAACGTTGTGATCACAGATATCATAAAAGATTTCAACGAGTACACTAACTGGGGATATGTTGAGAGCACAAAGGCGTGGAGACTCATTCCTGTGAAAACAACTCCAAAACATAATTGGTATAAGAGTTCGATCTTCAGAATTCAAACTCTTGAAAATTCAAAGGGCTTTGAAGATGAGCTGAAAGTAGGAAAAGAGCTCTATGATGACGAGGAGAGCTCGACGACTTGAATAACTCCTGAAATTTCTCGGAAATCAACTCTATGGTTAAGTAAAAAGAATAGGGGTGATATATTATGAACACTCAAAGAAAACTATATCAGATCTTAAAGGCATCTTTAGAATTCACACCGGTTTTGCTTTGGTGAGAATCTGGTCTCTAAACAAGACGTATCCAAGAAAAACAAACATACATTTATTTGATGTGCTACGAAAATTAAAACAAAAAAGAGAATGATCCTTACATCATGACTTCATATCTCTCAGAAGGTTAATCGGTTTTCATAATTAAGATTTGGAGGATTTTTGTTCTCAGTGTAATACCTTAATATTGGTGACACTCTATACGGGCTCTGTTGGAACGTAGGCGTTGGAGTTATGGGGTTCATTTAAAGTGTAAAAGATTAAATTTATATATTCACTGTTACCTAAGCTTAGGTCAATCTTCGCCATCTAAGCTCATTTGAGGGTCAATAAAGTTATAAGAAAGCCGGAATAGAGAAATACATCTATTCGAAAGTGGTCTTTCTATGTATATGTCCGAGTGCTTACGACTATAGTTTACTCGCTCTCGGTCACTTACTATTTGTATATGTGGCTCCGCTTTGTTATGCTCAACTTTTGCAAGACGAAATACATTAAGACGCGTCAGAACCTCTATTACGTTAAGTTTATATAGAACTACAAATTACGTGATGTGTAGAATTCAGGAGGTGTGAGTTATGCGCGGTCAGGCTCAGTATGGTTATCTCGGCGGTCAGCCTGTGTTGATTCTGAAGGAAGGAACCACGAGGACGAGAGGCAGAGATGCTCAGGAGATGAACATAATGGCAGCGAAGATCGTGGCTGAAGCGGTCAGAAGCACTCTCGGACCAAGAGGAATGGACAAGATGCTCGTTGACTCTCTCGGAGATGTTGTGATAACGAACGATGGAGCAACGATTCTTAAAGAGATGGACATCGAACATCCCGCTGCGAAGATGATGGTGGAGGTTGCGAAGACTCAGGATGAGGAAGTTGGAGATGGAACCACAACTGCAGTTGTTCTTGCGGGAGAGCTTCTGAAGAAAGCTGAGGAGCTTCTGGATAATGAGGTTCATCCCACTGTCATTGCAAAAGGTTACAAGATAGCGGCGAAAAAAGCCGAGGAAGTTCTTCAGGGGTTGGCAGTGGAAGTTAAGGAGGAAAAGGATCTAGATGAGCTTCTGAAGAAAATAGCCACTACTTCGATAACTGGAAAGAGTCCAGAAGGAGCGAGAGAATATCTCGCTGAACTTGCTGTTAAGGCAGTAAAGACAGTGATAGATGAAGACGGAAAAATTGACGTTGAAAATGTGAAGATGGAGAAAAAAGTTGGAGGAAGCATAAGCGATTCCAAATTCATCAACGGAATAGTGATCGATAAAGAAGTCGTCCATCCAGGAATGCCAAAGAGAGTTGAGAATGCGAAGATAGCCCTTATAAACTCTGCTCTTGAGGTTGAAGATACTGAAACCGATGCGAAGATACGAATCACCTCTCCAGAACAGCTCAAAGCCTTCCTTGACGAAGAAGAAAGAATCCTAAAAGAAATGGTTGAAAAGATCAAAGAAAGCGGAGCAAATGTAGTCTTCTGTCAGAAGGGAATTGACGATCTGGCTCAGCACTATCTCGCGAAGGCCGGAATCCTCGCAGTGAGAAGGGTGAAAAAGAGTGATATGGAGAAGCTTTCAAGAGCGACTGGTGCAAAGATCGTAACAAAGATTGATTCCATCTCTGCAGAGGATCTTGGAAAGGCAGAGCTTGTGGAAGAGAGAAAGGTCGGAGATGACAGGATGGTCTTTGTCGAGGGATGCGAGAATCCGAAGTCGGTGACAATCTTACTTCAGGGAGGAACTGAGCACGTCGTGGATGAGCTCGAGAGAGGAATGAATGATATGCTTCACGTAGTTGCAAACGTTCTTGAAGAGAAGAAAATCCTCCCCGGAGGAGGAGCTCCAGAAATCGAACTCTCTCTGAGACTGAGAGAGTTTGCATCAACTCTCTCAGGTAGAGAACAGCTTGCAGCTGAAGCATTTGCAGAGGCTATGGAGATCATTCCAAAGACTCTCGCAGAGAATGCAGGATTGGATCCAATTGACGCAATCGTTGATCTCAAAGCAGCTCACGAAAGAGGAGATAAATCCGCCGGATTAAATGTCTTTACTGGAGAAGTCGTTGACATGGTTAAAGAAGGAGTGATTGAGCCATTAAAGGTGAAGATTCAGGCCATTCGTTCTGCAACAGAAGCTGCAGTGATGATTCTGAGAATTGATGACGTTATAGCAGCGAAGAAGATGAGTGAAGAAGAGCTGAAGTCTGAGATGGGCGAGGGGATGTAAAATCTCCTCTTTTTCTCATTTAATTACTTTCCTTCTTCTATTTACCAAGCTTTGTTCTTTTTATGCTTTTACTGAGCATTCATTTGAGCTTGGAGTTTTTATGAGAAACTTTTAAATAGCGTATTACTCAGTATTACAACCTATGAAAGAATTAATAATAAATATACTTAAAAATGCTGAAAGTGATGAAATTAGAAGAGAAGAAGCTCTTCAGCTTTTTAAAGGTGTCAGAGGCGTTTCTGAGTTATCAGAGCTCATGAAAGTGGCATCAGAAGTGAGAGATAACGAAAAGGGAGCTATATTTAAATTTGATGGTTTCATTGGTTCTATAACTTCATGCGACACAGAACCGCCATGCAAGTACTGTAGTAGATCTGCTGGAAATCGCTCGGATTTTGCTGAGAAGACTTTAACAATCGAGGAAATTGAGTTCGGAGCCAAACTCATTGCTGAAACCGGAACGAAAAGAGTGGAAATTGGTGGCGGAACCCCTCGAGAAGGGGCCTGTGAGAAGGTAATCAATAGTGCGAAAGCCATTAAAAAAGTCTCTTTAATGGACGTATGGGTAAACGTTGGACCATCTTTAACTAGAGAGGATTTGCTAAGGCTGAAAGAGCTGGGAGTCACGGAGGTATGTAGCAGTCTTGAAACGATTAATCCAGAAGTCTTCAGAGATGCAAAACCCGGAGATAGCCTTGAAGCCAGAATGAAGCTTGCAGAGGAGATAAATGAAGTTGGTTTGGGACTCACAAGCGTCATGATGGTGGGAATAGGAAGCAGTTATGAAGACTATGTGAACCATCTTTTCTGGTTAAAAAAGTTTGAGAATCTCAGTCACGTCTGCATTACCGGATTGAATCCGATTCTTGGAACACCATTTCAGAGCAAACCTCTGGCAAATCCATTTGAAGTTGCAAAAGCCGGAGCAATTGCAAGACTCGTGCTGAGAACTCCCGACATATCTTTTGGTGGCATGATGAATGATCCGAAACTTCTTCCACTGTGGATTATGGCTGGAGCTAACAGAGCAATTCATCTCGGAGCTCATATCCACAGAGCAAATGCGTGGAGAACTCCTCATGCTGGAGCAATTGTAGCCAGATATAATGGGCTGGAGTTTGTGAATCTACTTCCTCTGACTACAAGACTCGTTAAGGAAATGGGAATGGAGGTTGACATAGAATGAAAAAGACTGCGGTTTTCATCCTCTCTCTGTTTCTCATCGGAACTCTCTTTACTGGGTGTGTGGAGCAGAAAGAAGCTACGGTAAAAATCATTGATCAAGCTGGAAGAGAGGTGGAGGTTGGTAAAGTCGAGAGAATCGTCAGTCTGTGGCCAGAGGCAACGAGAGTGCTTTTTGCACTGGGCGTTCAGAATAAACTCATTGGTTTGGATACAGATAGTAAAAGAGACCCCATATTGTTGAGAGCTTTTCCTGAGGAAATAAATACGACACCTGATGTCGGGAGCTCAGTTCGTGGGACTCTAAGCCTAGAAAAGCTTGCTGAACTTAAACCAGATGTAGTATTCGTGAGAACTGAGGATATTGAGCTCGCAAATAAACTGCAGGAGAGTTTTGGTATACCAGTTGTTTGCGTCAGAGTCACTCCTCCACCGGAGCACGAGTTCAGCTTAGAAATCATATCACTCATTGGAAAAGTTGTGGGGAAGGAAGAAAGAGCTCAGGAGCTAAAATCGTATCTCGAAAAGAAAATGAATGCGGTAACGAGCGTAACTTCTCAGATAACTGATTCAGAGAAGCCGAAAGTCTACGAAACCAGAGCAGATTCAGTACTCATTGCTCATGCGTGGGCCGGCTCGCCTACTAAATATGCCGGAGGAATAAACGTTGTCCACGAAAATATGCCCGATGTTAAACCACCTTGGGTCACAGTTTCTATGGAGCACGTGCTTCAATGGAATCCAGACATTATAATTCTTCATGCCTTTGGAAAGAGCAATCCAGAAGATCTTCTGAATGATTCAAACTGGCAGGCAGTAAAAGCTGTGAAAGAGAAGAAAGTTTACAAACTGCTCATTGGTTGGGTTGGATGGTATCCTGAGGCTTTTGTGATAGATGTTATGGCGTACGCAAAAGCTCTACATCCAGATAAGTTCAGCTATGACGTTGAAAAGGAGGCAAACGACATTTTCAGGTTCGTTTATGGTGTTAACGGACTTTACACAGAGCTGAAGGAAGATTTCAATCTATCAGAGGTTTAGGAAATGAAATAGTTTGAGGTGCTCTATGGTGTCGATGAAGTTTGCACAGAGTTTCGGGAAGAGTTCGGGGTCTCTGAAGTATAAGTTCGGATTGCTCTTTCTTCCACTCTTATTTTTCATAATTTACTTGAGTGTTGGAAGATATCATCTCTCAATAGTTGAATTACCTTCAAGTTTATTTGAAGAAACAATTGAAAGGTCTGTGCTTTTGAATATTAGATTGCCGAGAGCCATAGAAGCTATGCTTTTCGGAGCATGCATGGGAGTCTCTGGGGCTGCATTGCAAACGACTTTGAGAAATCCTCTCGTAAGTCCTTATATACTCGGGATATCTTCGGGAGCTGCATTTGGGGCCTCTCTATCTATTGCTCTGTTTGGAGCGGGTTACTTCTTTTTAACCCAGCCATCTGCCATTCTCTTCGCATTGATTGCAATCTTCTTAACCCTTTCAATGGCAAAATTTAGAGGTCAGTTCTCACCTATCTCTCTGATTTTAGCGGGAATAATTGTCTCAGCTTTATTTTCTGGGTTGCTCTCTTTGGTTCAGATCCTAGTTGAACCTGAGAAGACTCAGACGATTGTTGCTTGGGTTATCGGAAGACTTCATACGATAACTTGGGGGGATGTATTTACTTCAGCTCCTCTTGCTATATTTGGAATCTTCGGTCTTCTGATATTGAGATGGAGAATTTTCTTGTTATCTATGGGAGATGAAGAGGCGAAAGCCCTCGGTGTTGATGTTGAGAGGGAGGGAATGCTGGTAATTCTCTTAGCGTCAATTGCGACCGCCTCAGTTATTTCTGTGACTGGAATAATAGGATGGGTTTGTCTAATCTCACCCCATATGACTAGGTTCCTAGTTGGATCCAATCCTAAGATTCTTCTGCCAAGTTCACTTTCAGTAGGAGCCTCATTCATGCTTCTTGCCGATCTGATTTCAAGAACACTGTGGACTTTCGAAATACCAGTTGGAATAATAACCACCCTGATCGGAGCTCCAGTATTCCTCTACCTGATGAGGAGGGCGATGTATGAATGGAGTTAGGGTTGAGGGTTTGAGGTTCAGTTATAGAGACTTCAAAATAGAAAACATATCTTTTGAAGTGAGAAAAGGGGAAATCCTCGCTATTCTCGGTCCTAACGGAAGTGGGAAGACCACTCTGTTGAAATGCCTTGCATACATTTTGAAGTCTCAGGGGTGCATTTACGTCGATTCTTTTGATCTTAGAAACTGCAATCGCCGGGAACTTGCAAGAATTCTCGGTTACGTTCCTCAGATGCATGTTCCGTCCTTTCCCTATCGCGTGATAGATGTGGTGATAGCGGGAAGAGCTCCGCATCTTGGTTTCAGAACTCCTACTAAGAATGATTACGAAGTTGCTATGAGAACTCTCGAAAAACTTGGGATTTCTGATCTTGCGGAGAGACCCTATACACACCTTAGCGGCGGTCAGCTGAAACTTGTTTTAATTGCGAGAGCACTTGTTCAGGAACCGAGGGTTCTCCTTCTCGATGAACCGACCTCCAATCTGGATATAAAAAATAAAATACTGCTTTATCGCATTCTCAGAGACATCTCAGAAGACATCTCTGTAATACTGAGCGAGCACGATCCATCTCTCGCGAGCTTTGCAGATAAAGTTTTAATGATGAAAGATGGTAGAATTGTGAGTTTTGGAAAGTCATCGAATGTTCTTAATGAGAAGACGCTCGCTGAGGTCTATGAGACCAAGCTTCACGTCATCAAAAATAACGGAAGGGTGCACGTCATACCAGCAGTGGATTAGATGAATCTCACCGTCTCCAGATTCATTGGGGCTCTCGTCTCAACCTTAAACTTCTTGTAAAGTGCGCTCGCCAGTTCGATGCATTTCATACCATCTCCATGAACAGTTAACATCTTTTCAGGTCTATCCTTCATTCTTCTCACGTATTCTATGAGCTGTCTTCTATCAGAATGACCCGAAAATCCGTCAACGGTTTCTATCCTCATGTTTACCTTTATCGTTATCGTTCTTCCCTCATGACTCATCGGTATCTCTTCCCATCCCTTCTGAAGCCTTCTACCGAGAGTCCCCTCAGCTTGATAACCGACGAAAATTAACGTGTTCTTCTCATTCGGAGCAAACGCTTTGAGATATTCCATTACAGGGCCGCCGTTAAGCATTCCAGATGTGCTCAGAACGATACACGGTTCGGGATCATCCAGAATGTCTACTCTCATCGAGTTTGAGTCCACCTGTTTGAAATATTCAGAGAGGAAGGGATTAACTCCCTGATGAAATATCAGGTTTCTAAGCTCCGAATTGAGGTATTCTGGATAGGTTGTATGAATCGCTGTTGCTTCCCAGATCATTCCATCGAGGTAAATCGGGACCTCGTCTATCACTCCGTTTCTCATAGCTTCTTCCAGAACTATCATGACTTCCTGTGATCTTCCAACTGCAAAGGCGGGTATGAGGACCTTTCCTTTGTTGTCGAGTGTGTCTCTGATTATTTTGTGGAGCTGAGCCTCTGCCTCTCTTCTTGACGGCTGGAAGTCCTCTGCCCCTCCGTAGGTAGCCTCCATGACAAGAGCCTCAAGCCTCGGAAAGTCGTTAACTGCGGGTTCGAGAAGTCTGGTTCTTTCATATTTGAAGTCTCCCGTAAATGCAACGTTGTAAAGACCTTCTCCTATGTGGAAATGAGCTATCGCAGAACCGAGGATGTGGCCTGCGTTGTGAAATGTCAGCCTAATGTCTGGAGCTATGTCTGTCACTTCCCCATAGTTCAAAGTTATCACGTGTTTTAAAGCCTCTCTTATGAGTGAGGAATCATAGGGAACTCTCTTCCCCTCTTTGTTCGCCACATCTATGTAATCAAGTTGAAGCAGAACCATAAGATCTCTTGTTGGGGGTGTACAGTAAATCGGTCCATCATATCCGTATTTGTAAAGTAAAGGCACAAGACCGCAGTGATCCAGATGGGCGTGAGTTATTACTACTGCATCAATTTCCGAGATCGGGTTAGCTTCTGGAATGTAGAGATAGGGTATACCGTTCTCCTCTGATCCTGTGTTTACTCCGCAGTCAACGAGAATCTTCGAATTCGGAGTGGAGAGAAGTGCTGCACTTCTTCCCACTTCTCTGAAGCCCCCGAGAGCGGTAACTCTAACCCATTGATCCTTTGAAGTTATCTCCCTGTGAATTCTCTGTCCTATTTTTCTAAGAACATCCTTTCTGGAGTCCCTTTCTGCCAAGAAAAACGCTCTTATATTCTTTACGGTTGAGGACTCTATTGGAGGCTTTCTGACAACTCTCGGAGTCCATCCGATTTTTTTCGTTATCTCTCTGAGATTTGCACCATGTTTTCCAATGACAAGACCGGGCTTTTCGGCTTCTATTAGAATTTCTCCAGTTTCTGGATCAAAATGGAAATCAAGTGTTCCTGAATTTTCTGGAAGAATCTCTCTGATTACTTCAACAGCCTCTTCAGGAGGTACGAGAACTTTTGGATCTGGCCGAACGACAATCCTTTTTCTGAGTTCTTTTGCAAGAGACCTGATTAAGTTGGCATCATCTGCAATTTTTCTTGGTTCGTCAGTGTAGATCACCAATTCCGGTCCTTCGAATTCTAGATCGGTTATATTCACTCCTTCAGGTAACTTTTCAGATATCTTCTTCTTCAGCTCCTCTCTAATTGATTCCTGTCCCACAGCCATCGACCCAGCTGAGAATTTAGAGACTCTAATTTCAAATCTCTCTGAATTCTTCGAAATATCCTTCCTGAGTTATCCTTACAATATCAATCCCATCTCCTGAAGCAGAATCTCTTTTCATTGCAGCTCTTAGAGCTCTAACCGCAAGATCAACTCCATTCTCGACGCTCATTTCATCGTCATATCTATCTTCAAGAACTCCGTAAGCAACTGGAGATCCAGAACCGGTTGCGACAATCTTTTTCTCCTCGAGAAGACCTCCAATTGGGTCAAGCGAGAAAATTTTTGGTCCGCTCCAGTCTACGCCTCCAATAATGAGCTGAATGAGATAAGGAAAGTATCTGCTTTCCCAGAGAATATTCGAAATGAGTGTTGAGACAGCTTTAATGCTCATTGGAGCCTTTCTCTGAAGTTCGTAAAGCTTGAGCTCCACCGATGCAAGTCTGGCTATTCTCTGAGCATCTCCAACTGATCCCGCAGTCGTGAGAGCCATCCTATCAGCAATTCTGTAAATCTTCTTTGTATCTCTGCTTGCTATGAGATTTCCCATGGTTGCTCTCTTCTCTGTTGCAAGCACAACTCCATTGCTACAAACTATTCCTACTGTTGTTGTGCCTTTGTAGTATCCTTCATTATTCATCTCTCATACCTCTCAGCAGTGCTGACAAAAAACGTCTATCACTTTAGTCAGCTTGCTGATATATATACCTTGCGAAAGGATCTACAAAAAGGAGAAGATTTTTAAGAGTTCGAACTCCTCCTCTTTTTGGTGAGGTTATTTGGATTGGAGGAACGTTATCAACTCCCTCGGAATACTTTTGATGTCCATGTCTCTTTTTCTCTCTGTGCCTCTTATTCTGAGTCTTATTTACGATGAAAATCACTTGGCTTTTCTCCTTCCAGCAGTTCTCTCTTTTCCCTTAGGTTTTTTGCTCTTCGAGTTGACCGAAAGCTCAGCAAAGCTCACACTCAAAGAAGCATTTTTGATTGTATCGCTTGGGTGGTTTATCGCATCTTTCATAGGAGCAATACCCTATCTCTTCTATCACTTCAGTTTTGTTGACGCTCTTTTTGAAAGCACTTCGGGATTTACGGGTACGGGAGCTTCTATCATCGAGAATCTCGAAGTTCAGCCAAAGAGTTTGCTTTTCTGGAGGAGCTTTGAACAGTGGATAGGTGGAATGGGAATTATCGTTCTTTTCATAGCGATCCTTCCGAAACTCTCTGTAGGAGGTCGTCAGCTGTTTGCTGCGGAAGCTCCCGGGATAGATGTGGAAAAGGTTAGGCCGAGAATTAGAGACACTGCAAAGATTCTCTGGAAAATTTACATCTTTTTCTCCATCTCTCTTCTCATCGCTTTAATTTTCGAGGGGATGCCTTTTTATGACGCCTTCATTCACACTTTCAGCACGATGGGAACCGGAGGCTTCTCATCAAAGAACGAAAGTATAGGATTTTATTCTCCCCTCATTCAATATACAATAACACTTTTCATGTTCATAGCTTCCACAAATTTCATTCTTCACTATAAGGCGTTACGAGGAAGATTTGGTGCCTATCTAAGAGACGAAGAGTTCAGATTTTATCTCATCCTTGGGCTCATCTCAATAATCATAATCACAGTATCTATCTTTCCAGAGGTTGGAAATCTCAAAGAAGCGATTCGACTCTCATCTTTTCAGGCTATTTCAATCATGAGTGCAACCGGATTCGCAACAGCAGACTTTGACTCGTGGTCATGGTTGCCAAAGTTAATCCTTTTCTATCTGATGTTCATGGGTGGAAGTGCAAACTCAACTGCTGGAGGAATCAAGGCAGTAAGAATACTTTTAATTTTGAAATACTGTCTGAGAGAGATCAGAAAAACTATCCATCCTTCTGCAATTTCTTCAATCCGTCTCAATGGAAGAGTTGTAGATGAAAAAATAATCAATACGGTTGTCTCCTTCTTCCTACTTTACATATTCCTCTTTCTTACATCCAGTCTCATTCTGACATCCTTCGGCTATGATCTCATCACAAGTTTCTCCGCTTCGATTACTTGCATAAGCAATGTCGGACCGGGTTTGGGTCTAGTAGGTCCAGCGGAAAACTTTGCTTTTCTTCATCCGATTGCGAAGCTCACACTAGTTTTCTGTATGATTGCAGGAAGACTCGAACTTCTTCCACTTCTTATGATCCTCTACCCCGGATTCTGGAAAGAATAATCGGAAATGTTTTATAAAAAGTTGTAGAAAGCTCTTAAAAAGGTGAGATGAATGAAAGAGCCTTTGATACTCATCAACTTCAAGACGTACATTGAAGGAACAGGTGAGAGAGCTGTGGCACTTGCGAAATATGCGGAAGAAGTTAGTGAGGAATATGGTGTTACAATTGCAGTGGCCCCCCAGTTTGCAGATCTTTTCAGAGTCTCTCAGGAAGTCTCGATTCCGGTATTCGCTCAGCACATTGATGCTGTTGAGCCCGGAAGTCATACTGGAAGCATTCTCCCAGAGAGCATTAAAGAGAGCGGAGCAATCGGAACCCTCGTGAATCATTCTGAAAGACGTCTTACTATCGCAGATATAGAGTTCTGTGTGACGAAAGCGAGAAATCTTGGTCTAATCACTGTGGTTTGTTCAAACAACGTAAAAACAAGTGAGGCTGTTGCAACTTTTCATCCAGAGTTTGTTGCGATTGAACCTCCTGAGCTAATAGGTTCCGGAATTCCAGTTTCGAGAGCAGATCCAGAAATCGTAAGGAATTCGGTTAATGCAGTCAAGAGAATTTCAAGAGATGTGAAAGTTCTCTGTGGTGCCGGAATTTCAAAAGGAGAGGATGTGAGAGCTGCTATTGAACTCGGAACCTCTGGAGTTCTTTTAGCATCAGGAGTGGTTAAGGCAAAGGATCAGAAGAAAGCTATTGAAGAACTCGTGAAATTCATTAGATGAGATTAATTTTTTTAATCTCACCACTTTTTTCGTCGAACTTCAGAGCTTCTGGAGATAACGCCGGAAGCAACCCTCCCCTCAGACATTTTAAAGTCTCTATTCCCTGAAGAATCCTCACAACATGAAGTTCCTCGGCGGATTCGAAAGCTTTAGAGAGTTTCAGTTCTTCATATTCCAAAGCCTCGGGAAGTAGAACCGAGACTTCCGGTTCTGTAACATAAGGAACTCCGAGCCTTTTTGCGATTTTAGCACCCTCTTCTCTGAATCCACAATCGATCAAAATGTCGCATCCTTTACTCCCTTTAAGGACGTCTCGATAAATTGTTAGATTCTCACATTCTCTAAAACCAGAAGTCTCCAGAAAGTCTCCCACATCATGATGATAAATTCCCAGCTCTCGTCTCATCTCTTCTACACTCACAACTTTGGAGATCAGATGAACCTCTCCAACTCCACTTTTTAGTAACATCTCAGCGAGCATCGGGGAGTTGCCGAGTATGCCAACAGTATACTTCTTCAGATAGCAATCCCTCATCTCTTTACACCTGGGCGAAGAAGCTTTATCACGTCGTGCTTCGTTATTATTCCTATGATCTTCTCCCCCTCCATTACGAGAACTGCAGGATTGAACTCGAGAAGCGAGACAATAGACTCTATTTTCTCATTTTTCGAAACAGCGGGGAAAGGCTCCTCCGCGTATTCGATGACATTCCTGTTGGAAATCTTTTTCACATCTTCTGATAACATGATTTGAACGAGTTTATTCTCCGAGAGGCTCCCGATGCATCTCGATCCCTGAATGATCGGTATCTGAGATATCTCATGTTCTTCCATCAATCTAACCGCACGCTCCACAGTGTCATGTGGCTCCAAATAAATTACGGGGGAACTCATAACATCTTTCGCCAGAAGAACTCTCTCTGATTCAAATTCTTTAAGGGCTCTCACTATTTTATAATACGTGGAGAGCTTCGGATCTATATCTCCGGATTCGATTCTCGCTATGAGGGGTTGACTAACCCCTGCTCTCTCTGCAAGCTCCTTCTGCGTCAATCCAAGCTGAAGTCTCCACTTCTTGAGTTCTCTCGGTGAGGGTAAGAGCATCATATTACTCTTGGTAATTAACCAATATATTTATTTTCCTTCTTCCAAACTCTTTTCAATGAAACTTCTTGATCTCTTTGTTAAGAAGAAACCCTATGAACTCCTCTCTTTACTATATTCTCTCGAAATCACGTATCCGTCATTTCTCTCCAGATCAATAAATTGCTCCTTCGCTCACACTGTCGATCTTCTCAGATTATTCGAAAAACTCGGGCTTGTGGAGATTCAGAAAAGCAGTCTGAAAATCACCGAGAAGGGCAGGAGAACCTTTGAGATTTTGAAAAAGCTTGAAAATCTTGAAGAAGATGAGGAGGCCTCTGTGAAGTTCATAAGAAGAACTATCGAGAGAATCAGAGTTGAGAAATCTGAAGAAGTGAGAGAAAGGCTGAAAGGTTACATCAGAAGAGAGATAAAGAGAGTTAAAGACGAATCTTTGAGAAGATGGATTGAAAGAGAGCTGAACTCATAGTGATTCAGGATCGTTCTTCAGTACTGCGGACCACCACCATCGAGCCATGTCAACGAGATCTTTGCTGAACATACCAGATAGGTGATATTCACCACCTCTTATAGAGATTAGACCTCCTCCGAGGAGTTTGTTCCTCATCGAGTAGAAGGAGCTTCTATCCATTTCCAGTTCTTTCATGATCTCCTCCCAGTCACTCGTTTTCAGAGGTTTACCTTCCTTCTCTCTTTCTGCTATCATCATAATGAACTTTTTTCCTTTCATCGCAGTTCTTTCTTCTCTGAAGATCCTCCTCATGAGTTCGTAAAACGGATCCATCGACTGCGTGATTCTTCCAGAAGAAGTACCTCTCACTATAATGCTTGTTGAAGTTCTCTTCGCATCTTTAACTTTCATAACGATTTGAGTGTTGGCAGAAGGGTTTTTAATAGTTTCTCCTCATAGAAGAGTTTTTAACCTCTTCTCGCTTATTTTCAAGAGGCATGAGCTACGAGTATTTCGATCACACCGCAGATGTGGGGTTCATCGTCAGAGCGGAGTCTCTCGAGAGGCTTTTTGAGGAGTCTGCAGAGGCTTTAATGGGCATCATGCTTCCATTGGAAACTATTGAGTGCAAAATTCATGACTCTTTCTCGGTTACTGGTGACTCACTTGAAGATCTCCTCTACGATTTTCTTTCGGAGTTTCTTTATTTGCTTGATGCTGAAAATATGATCTTTAAAAAGTTTGAAGTGGAGATAGATGAGGGAAATCCATTTAAGCTCTTTGCAAAGATATGTGGTGAAAAAGTTGACCCAAAGAGACATATCTTCGAATCTTATGTAAAAGCGATAACCTATCATGGGCTTGAGGTTAAGAAAAGAGATGATGTGTGGAGTGCTAAAGTTATTGTGGATATTTGAGGAGGTGATAAAGTGTTTAAGAGAATCGAGAAATACATTTGGGAAATTCCCACGAAATATAAGGATGGAATGAGAGTTCCCGGAAGACTTTTCGTTTCCGAAAGGATGCTCAAAGATGTAGAAGAGGGAGCTATAGAACAAATAGCTAATGTCGCAACTCTCCCGGGAATCAGGAAATACTCCATGGCGATGCCAGACGTTCATCTAGGTTACGGCTTTCCGATCGGTGGAGTTGCAGCTTTCGGAGAAGAGGATGGAATCATTAGTCCTGGTGGAGTTGGCTTCGATATAAACTGTGGAGTCCGCCTCATAAGAACCAATTTAACAAAAAAGGATGTTGAAGGGAAGATTAAGGATCTTGTGGATCTTCTTTTCAGAGAGGTTCCTTCTGGAGTTGGTTCGGAGAGCAGAATAAGGCTCTCTAAGGACGATTTCGAGGAGATTTTTCACAGAGGAGTTAGATGGGCGGTTGAAAATGGTTACGGAGTCGAGAGGGATATTGAGTTCTGTGAAGAGAATGGGAGTATGAAAGGAGCAAAAAGCTCTGCGATAAGCCAGAAAGCGATGGATAGAGGGAGACAGCAACTCGGAACTCTGGGGAGCGGAAATCATTTTCTTGAAATTCAGTATGTGGCTGAAATCTACGATGAGGACGCTGCAAAAACATTTGGATTATTCAAGGATCAGCTCGTTGTGATGGTTCACTGTGGATCTCGTGGTTTCGGACATCAGGTTTGTACAGACCATCTGAGAATTCTTGAAAGAGCCTCAAGGAAATACGGTATCAGACTCCCAGATAAACAGCTTGCCTGCGCTCCAATTGGTTCGGAGGAAGCTGAAAACTACTTTGGAGCCATGGTTGCAGCTGCAAACTACGCATGGACGAACAGGCAGTTGATAACTCACTGGGTGAGGGAGAGCTTCAAGAAGTTCTTCGGAATGAGTGAGGAGGATCTAGGGATGGATCTTGTTTACGATGTTGCTCATAACGTTGCGAAAGTCGAAGTTCACGATGGAGAAAAGGTTTACGTTCACAGAAAAGGAGCCACAAGAGCTTTCGGACCCGGTAATGAAGATATTCCGAAGGAATATAGAGCGGTCGGTCAGCCCGTGATCATTCCTGGAAGCATGGGAACTCCATCTTTTGTGCTCAGAGGCACTGAAGAGGCGATGAAGATAACCTTTGGTTCAACCTGTCACGGTGCGGGAAGAGTTATGAGCAGAGAAAGAGCAAAGAGGACGTTCAGAGGGGAGAGAATCCGTCAAGATCTTCTTAGAGCTGGAATTTATGTTAGAGCAACTTCAGGAGCAGTAATAGCCGAGGAGGCTCCTGGAGTTTACAAGTCCAGCGAAGACGTCGTGGATGTTGTTCACAACGTTGGAATATCATTGAAAGTTGCCAAGATGCTTCCGCTCGGGGTCGCGAAGGGATGAGAAAAGAACTTCTCATCTCTCATGTCTCAATTTTTCTTCTCGGTATTCTCGTTGGGGCAACTCTTTTCGCTCCCCAAATTCATCCCGCTCTCATTGAGGAGAGATCCTCCACAGCCCATATAGTTGCAGTTAGCTCTCAGAATAATCAGGGGGTCATCGGCGAAGTGAGAGTTCAGATTGTTCCAGGCGAGGGAAGAGTTCTCATAAATACAAATCCTTTCATCGAACCTGATACCCAGTATTCCGCTGAGACAGCTGTTAAGGTCGCCTCCGAAGTTACTGGAGTTGATCTTTCAACTTATGATGTAATTTTCGACTTTCAAATTAATGGAACACTTCTCGGAGGTCCTTCTGCTGGAGCTGCAATGACGATAGCTACGATTGCTGCAATAGAAAACAAAAGTGTGAGAGAGGATGCGGTGATAACGGGGACGATTGAAAGCGATGGGAGAATTGGAGAAGTTGGGGGCATCTTAGAGAAAGCTCAGGCTGCAGCACAGAACGGAATGAAACTTTTCCTCCTTCCTCAAGGTCAATCTCAGATAAAGTATTATGAGAAAGTTGTTAAAGAGAGAAGTTTTCACGGTATAACCTTATACGAGGTTTATTATGTACCTTCATATCTGAACCTCACAGAGTACATGAGTTCCTATGGATTGAAAATAATTGAAGTTTCTGATATAAGAGAAGCGATGAAATATCTTCTGGTGGAGTGAATGAGAAAAGTCGTGGTTATTCCTTCTTCCTTCACAGCAGACACCAAAGATGAGAAGTTAAAAACCTATAAGGTTGGGCAAATAGCCAGAGCTTTTGCAATTTTCAGAGTGACAGATATTATTATATATAGGGACTTACAGTATGATGATAGCACCTTTCTCAAAACGGTGCTGGAATACGCAGAAACTCCTCAGTATCTGAAAAAATATCTCTTTCCCCGCAGAAAAGAGCTCCGCTATGCGGGAGTTATCCCTCCACTCAGAACTTCTCATCATCCGCTGAAAAGCGAGTGGAGGGAGTTTCGAGAGGGAGTAGTCGTAAAGGTCGCATCTGACGACCGCGTATGGGTCGATGTCGGTCTCGACAGCCCATCACTCGCAAAAGGTAAAGCAAAGGTGGGTGAACGCGTGACAGTCAGGTTAAAAGAAGAAGGAAATCTGGAAGGAGAGATAATTAGGGAGGTTCCAGTTTATCGAGGTTACCGTGTGAGAATTGTTGAGGGTCTTGATTCTGCTTTGAAGTTCTCTCAACCACCTTTCATAGGAACTTCGAGGTATGGGGAAGTGGTAACATTGGAAAAGCTTAAAAAGTGGAATGTGGAGAATGGATACACTCTAATCTTTGGCTCACCTCTGGGTGGAATTCCCAGAGATCACTGGGAGAAATTTCACATGGTTGTGAATTTCATTCCAGATCAGGAGACCGAAACTGTGAGGACAGAGGAAGCAATCATGTGCTCTCTCTCGATCATGAATTTAGTCGAGAAAAAGGATAAGGAGGATACTGAATGAGCTCGCCGTATAGACCGAGAAGAGGATCTCTGGCATTCAGCCCAAGGAAGAGGGCAAAAAGTGAGATAACAAGAATTAGATCGTATCCTGAGGTTTCAGAGGTGAAATTACTCGGATTTGCCGGATATAAAGCTGGGATGACCCATGTGATCATGGTAGATGATAGTCCAACAAGCAGTACCTCTGGAATGGAGTTGGCAGTTCCCGTAACTGTCGTTGAAACACCTCCGATGCACATAGCGGGAATAAGATATTACGCCAAGACTCCTTACGGTTGGAGAGTGGTTGGAGAGGATAGAGAAGGGAAAGATTCGATTGAGATGCCAGATGGAACTCAGGATATAAGAGCTCTTGTTCATACTCATCCCGAGATGGTTAGTGGAGTTCCCAAAAAGAGACCCGAGTTTATGGAGATAGCTGTGGGAGGATCTCTTGAGGAGAAATTCGAATATCTTTCTGAGAGGCTTGGAAAAGATGTCAGCATCAGAGAGGTCTTCAGAGAGGGTCAGCTGATAGATGTCTCCGCAGTAACCAAGGGAAAGGGAACACAGGGCCCTGTGAAGAGATGGGGAGTTATGACACAGGATGAGAAGCATGGAAGATCGAGCAGAAGAAGACATGTTGGAACTCTCGGGCCATGGCATCCAGCCAGAGTGAGCTGGAGGGTCCCTCAGATGGGACAAACCGGTTATCATCAGAGAACTGAGTTGAACAAGAAGATTTTGAAGATCGGAGATAATGGGGAGGAGATAACTCCAAAGGGAGGATTTGTGAAATACGGGATTGTGAGAAATGAATACGTGCTGATTAAAGGTTCGGTTCCTGGACCGAGGAAGAGGTTAGTCAGGATGAGAGATGCGATCAGAGCGAGTGAAAGTGAGATAAGAGCTCCGCAGATACTTTATGTCAGCAGAGAATCTAAACAGGGGTGAAATGAATGAAGGCGAAGTTGCTTGATGCTCATGGTAAGGAAATAGGAGAGATTGAGCTTCCAGAAGTTTTCAAAACCGAACTGAGACCCGATCTGATAAAGAGAGCAGTCCTTTCAATTCAATCAAAGAGAAGACAACCATATGGTTCTTACATCTATGCAGGAGTTGACATTGTAACTGAGTACTGGGGAACCGGTCATGGAGTTTCGAGAGTTCCGAGGATGAAACAGAGTAGCAGAGCAGCTCTCGTTCCACAGGCAGTTGGAGGAAGAAGAGCACATCCACCGAAACCGGAGAAAAAGTTTGAGAAAAAGATAAACAAGAAAGAAAAACTTCTGGCTCTGAAGTCTGCTATTGCAGCAACCGCAAATGAAGAGTATGTTAGAAATCGCGGTCATCGGTTTACTGCACCTCTTCCAATCATCGTTGAGGATGCATTTGAAGAAATTCAAAAAACAAAGGAAGTTATTCCGTTCTTGAATGAGACAGGAATAATTGAAGATGTAAATCGGGTGAGGGAGAGCATAAAGATTAGAGCTGGCAAGGGCAAAAGGAGAGGAAGGAAGTACAAGGAGAGGAAGAGCGCTCTCTTCGTAATCTCAAGTGCAGAATCCCCTGTAAGAAAAGCTCTAAGAAATCTTCCTGGTGTGGATGTCGTTCCTGCAAATCAGCTCAATGTTGAACTTCTAGCTCCTGGAACGCATTATGGAAGACTCACCGTTTGGAGCGTTTCTGCAATAAATCAGCTGGAGGGTCTGGGATGGTCATAAAGTATCCATATGTTACTGAGAAATCTGCTCTAAATGCGGAGAAGAACAACGAACTTCAGTTCATAGTTGATATTAAAGCGACGAAGAGTGAAATCAAAAAAGAAGTTGAGAAGAGATTTGGAGTGAAGGTTGAAAAAGTGAGAACTGCAATAACACCGAAAGGAGAAAAGAAAGCTTACGTAAAGCTCTCAAAGGATTATTCCGCAAACGATATACTCTCAAGATTGAGGTTATTCTGAGGTGAGAAAAAATGGGTAAAAGAATTATCTCTCAAAATCGTGGTCGCGGAAGTCCCACATATACTGCACCCTCTCATAAATATAAAGCAGATCTCAGGTATCCAAAGATAGATTACGGTGTTATGCTTAAAGGAAAAGTCATTGAACTGCTTCACGATCCTGCGAGGACGAGCCCCATTGCAAGAGTGGAATTCGAAGATGGTCACGAGGATTTCGTATTGGCGTGTGAAGGAATGCATGTCGGTCAGGAGATTCAGATAGGTGCTGGAGCGGAAATAAAAAGTGGGAACGTCCTTCCTCTTAGCGAGATTCCGGAGGGAACACCTATATATAACATAGAGGCCAGACCTGGGGATGGAGGAAAGTTTTGCAGGGCTTCTGGAACCTATTCAATGCTTGTCGCCCATGATGGCGATCGTACTGTCGTTCAGCTTCCAAGCGGAGAATTGAAGTGGCTCAGTTCAAGATGCATGGCAGCCATAGGAGTGGTTGCCGGAGGAGGAAGGATAGATAAACCATTCGTAAAAGCAGGTAAGAAATATCATAAAATGAAGAGCAAGGCTGCGAAGTGGCCGAGAGTCAGAGGAGTTGCGATGAACGCGGTCGATCATCCGTTTGGTGGTGGAAAGCATCAACACACAGGAAAGTCGAAGACCGTTAGCAGAAATGCACCTCCGGGCAGAAAGGTCGGTAGCATAGCGGCGAGAAGAACCGGTAAGAGGTGAGAGGGATGGCAAAGAAATCTGAGAAAAGGATGCCAAGATGGAAGAGGGAATTCACATATCGTGGTTACACTCTGGAGGAACTTAAGAAGATGAGCTTGGAAGAGTTAGCGGAACTCCTCCCAGCGAGAGCCAGAAGGAAGATAAAGAGAGGATTTCCAGAGCACTTGGTTAATTTCCTGAACAAGGTGAAAAACTCGGATAAGCCTGTGAGAACCCATTACAGAGATATGATAATTCTTCCTGAGATGGTTGGAAAGACGATTGAAATTCACAACGGAAAGACTTTTGTTCCAGTCACAATCATGCCTGAGATGATAGGACACTATCTCGGAGAGTTTGCACTTACGAGAAAAGAAGTGAAACACAGCGGACCTGGAGTTGGAGCGACGAGAAGCAGTAAGTATGTTCCATTGAAGTGAGGTGTTAGGAAATGGGAAGGGTTGATTACTCGATTGAAACAGATCCAGAAACAACCGCAAGGGCAATGGGTTATGAGATGCCCATCAGTTTCAAGCATGCTGTTGAAATTTGCAATGCGATAAGGGGTATGAAGGTTCAGGAGGCCAGAAAGCTTCTGAGTGACGTCATAGAGATGAGACGCCCAATTCCATTTAGGAGACACAAGAGGAAAGTGGGACATAGAAGTGAACTTAGTGGGTGGAAGATCGGAAGATATCCTCAGAAAGCTGCAAAAGCAGTTCTCAAAGTACTTGAAAATGCGGTAAGCAATGCTGAATACAAGGGACTTGATACAGAAAGGCTCATCATCATGCATGCATCTGCAAAGAAGGGGAGAATTCAGAGAGGTCTCATTCCGAGAGCTTACGGAAGGGCAACTCCTCACAATAAAGTCCTCACAACTGTGGAAATAATTCTTAGAGAGGTGTGATCATTGGCGGTTGAGAGAAAATTCGTCGAAGAGGGATTCAGAAGGGTTAGGATAAGCGAATATCTTGCGAAGACTCTTGAAAAAGCAGGATACGGTGGAATGAACATAAACAGAACACCTCTCGGAACCCAGATAACGATTTACGCGGAGAGGCCCGGTCTGGTGATAGGAAGAGGCGGTCAGAACATAAGAGAGATAACAGAGAAACTCAAAAACGAGTTTGGAGTTTACAATCCCCAAATAGATGTCAGAGAAGTGGAGAACCCAGAACTAAATGCTCAGGTTATGGCTCAGAGACTTGCTAATGCTCTTGAGAGAGGATGGTATTTCAGGAAAGCTGGATTCTTAACTCTCCAGAGAATCATGGATGCAGGAGCTATTGGATGTGAAATAAGAATCAGTGGAAAGTTAACAGGGCCAAGAGCAAGAACAGAGAAATTCGTCGCAGGCTATGTGGTTCATTCTGGAGAGCCTGCAGAGGAGCTTGTGATGGAAGGTTATGCAATTGCTAAGAAGAAACTCGGAGTCATTGGAGTGGTTGTTAGAATCATTCCGCCTGGTGTGAAACTTCCTGGTCACTTTGAAGTAATGGAAGCGATAAAAGGCGAGGTTAAGGAAGAACTTCAGGAGACCTCTTCTGAGTCTCCCGGAGGTGAGGAGGATGCCGGTGCTGAGAGCTGAGGAGATAAGAAAAATGACCCCTGAGGAAAGAAAGAAAAAGCTGGAGGAGCTTGAAGAAGAGCTCATAGCCGAGAGAGGTATGGCGTATTCAGGAGGAGCTCCTGAGAATCCCGGAAGATTAAAAGAGCTCAGAAAGGCGATTGCGAGGATAAAAACTATACAAAGAGAACTTGGTGAGGTTTGATGGAGATAAGACCCGATAATTTGATATATCATGAACTCCTCGGTTTGAAGGTTGAAGTTGAGGAGTCAACAAATCCTTTGATGAAGGGAATTAGAGGAGTCGTTGTTGACGAAACTGCAAAGATGTTGATAATAGATTCAGAAGGTAAAGAGAAAAAAATTCCCAAACATGGGAATACGTTCCTCTTTGATCTAGGAGATGTTTGCGTTAGAGTTAATGGTGATCTCCTCATTTCGAGACCAGAGTTAAGAATAAAGAACAAATTCAAGAAGAAGTTCAGGATAAGGTGAGGGAAATGGCGAGAGATATCGGAATTGATGTTAAAGCGCCAGAAGAAGAATGCAACGATAAGAACTGTCCATTTCACGGCACTTTATCTGTGAGAGGTCAGATTTTCGTCGGAAAGGTTGTAAGCGATAAAGCTCAGAGGACTGTGGTAATTGAGAGAGAACTCCTGAGAAAAGTTCCGAAATATGAGAGATATCTCAAGAAGAGATCAAAGTTGCACGCTCATAATCCTCCGTGTATAAATGCTAAAGTTGGAGATGTTGTTAAAATTGCGGAGTGCAGACCTCTGAGCAAAACGAAGCATTTCGTAGTTATAGAGGTGCAGAGGAGGGGCGAGGAATGAGAGCGAAGAAAGCAAGAGTTACAAGAGCTCTTCATACGGGCTCGAAACTGGAGTGTGTAGATAATACAGGAGCAAGAGTTATCCAGATCATCCAAGTTAAGGGTTATAAAGGAGTGAGAAACAGGTATCCGAAAGCAGGAGTCGGAGACATGGTTATTGCAACAGTTAAGAAAGGAACGCCCGAGATGAGAAAACAGATAGTCTATGCTGTCATCATCAGACAGAGAAAGGAGTACAGGAGACCTGACGGAATAAGAATCAAGTTTGAGGATAATGCTGCGGTGATCGTGAACGAGAAAGGAGAACCGAAAGGAAGTGAAATAAAGGGACCGGTTGCCAGAGAGGTTGTGGAGAGATTTCCGAAAATAGCTTCCGCAGCAACGATGATAGTGTGAGGTGAGAAAAATGCCTTCGAGACAACCGAGAAAGCAAAGAAAAGCCTACTATCAGGCTCCTCTTCACAGGAGACAGAAGTTTGTTAGGGCAACTCTCTCCCCTGAACTTCGGAGGAAGTATGGGAGAAGAAACGCTCAGGTTAAAGCTGGAGATACTGTAAGGATTATGAGAGGCTCTTTCAGAGGTCATGAGGGAAAGGTTCTCTCAGTTAATCTCAAGAGATATAGGATAACTGTGGATGGTGTTACAATCTCAAAAGCAGATGGAACGACAGCTCCTCTTCCGATTCATCCTTCGAACGTTATGATAGTGAAGCTCAATCTTGAGGATAAAAAGAGGGAAGAAGTCTTGATGAGGGGGAAGTAAATGGCTCACAGAAAAAGAATAACCGCACCGAAAAGTTGGGCAATACCGAGAAAGGAGTTTAAATGGGTCGTCAAACCCTCTCCAGGACCACATTCTCAGGAGTCCTCGCTTCCTCTGGCTGTAGTGCTCAGAGACGTCTTGAAGTTTGCTCACAACATGAGAGAAGTTAAGAAAATTCTGAGCGAGGGACACATCTATGTCGATGGGATTGTCAGAAAGAATTACAAGTTTCCAGTAGGTCTCTTCGATGTAGTCTCAATTCCTTCAATTGAGAAGCATTATCGCGTTCTTTACGATAAAAGAGGAGTTCTCAGACTCGTGGAGACAGAAAGACCCGATGTAAAGCTTTGTAAGATTAGAAACAAAACAGTTGTGAAAGGTGGAAAAATACAACTGAATTTGCATGATGGAGCGAATATATTTGCAGATAACTCCTATTCAACTAAGGATAGCATTCTTATCTCTCTTCCGGATAAGAAAATCCTCGATCATGTGGAATATAAGGAAGGAAATTTAGCGATTGTGATTGGAGGTAAGCACATCGGAGTTCTCGGAAAGATAAAGGAAATAAAAATTATCAGAGGACCTCAGCCAAATAGAGTCATCATTTCGGCTAATGGAGAGGAATTTGAGACCATAGAAGATTACGTCTTCGTCGTGGGAAGAGACGAACCTCTTATTGAGGTGATTGCAGAATGAATCCAATGAGAAAGATTTACGTGGACAAGGTCACTGTTAACATCGGAGTTGGAGAGAGCGGTCAGAGACTTGTAAATGCTGAAAAAGTACTTGAGCTTCTTACCGGTCAAAAGCCCGTGAGAACTTATGCAAAGAGAACCATTCAGACTTTCGGGATAAGGAAGGGAGAACCCATAGGATGTAAGGTGACACTTAGAGGAGAGAGAGCGGTTGATTTTCTGAGAAGAGCATTTCCAATAATAAAGAATCGCCTCTCCTCAAAGCAATTTGACAATTACGGAGCATTCTCATTTGGAATTGAGGAGCATATTGACTTTCCAGATGTGAGCTACAATCCAGAGATTGGAATTTTTGGGATGGATGTGTGCGTCTTTCTTGCGAGACCGGGTTACAGAGTTGCAAGAAGAAAGATCAAGAGAAGCAAGATTGGAAGCTCTCATAGAGTGACCAAAGAGGAGGCAATTAAATTCATCACTGAGGAGTTCGGTGTGGAGGTGGTGTGATGCCAAAGAAATTCGGAAGAGGGGCTAATGAATGCAGGAGATGCGGTAGAAAGAGAGGATTGATAAGGAGGTATGGTATTTATCTCTGCAGGCAGTGTTTCAGAGAAGTGGCTCACGAGATGGGGTTTGAAAAATACAATTGAGAGGGGTGACAGATCGTGTTGATGGATCCGCTTTCGGACGCTCTTGCAAGAATAAAAAACGCTGAGAAGGCGGGGAAGAGAGAAGTAATCATCGAACCCGCTTCTAAGTTAATCGGAAACGTTCTCAGAGTCATGAAAGAGCATGGCTACATAGGTGATTTCGAGTTTATAGATGATAAAAAAGCTGGAAAGTTTAAAGTAAAGCTCTTGGGAAGAATTAATGACTGTAACGCTATAAAACCGAGATTTCCCATGAGACTTGGCGAATCGGAGAAATGGGAGAAGAGATATCTTCCTGCAAGGGAGTTCGGAATCCTCATACTCACCACATCTAAAGGTGTCATGTCCCATAAAGAAGCTAGAGAACACGGAGTCGGAGGACATCTGCTTGGATACGTTTATTGAGGTGGGAGAGATGGTTGTGAAAGATCTCGTCGTTAAGATTCCAGAAGGCGTTTCGGTAAATGTTGAGGGGGATAAAGTTACTGTTTCCGGTCCTAAGGGAACCCTCTCGAGAACTCTCTCCTATCCTGGAGTTGAGATCAGAGTTGAAGGTGATGAGGTCTTCATTGGAGTAACGAAGGATAGAAGGAGGCAGAGGGCCATCGCTGGAACCTATGCTGCACACATAAGAAATATGATAAAGGGTGTTACCGAAGGTTACGAGTATAAGATGAAGATTGTTTATTCTCATTTTCCCATTCAAGTTAAAGTTCAGGGAGATGAGGTTGTTATCTCAAACTTTCTTGGAGAGAGACATCCAAGGTTTGCAAAGATAGTTGGAGAAGGAACGAAAGTTGAGATCAAGGGAAATGAGCTGGTGGTGAAAGGAGTAGACAAAGAAGCAGTTGGGCAGACTGCTGCAAATATAGAGCAAGCAACGAAGGTGAAAGATCTCGATATTCGAGTTTTCCAGGATGGAATATACATCGTGGAGAAGGGATGAAGATGAAGGAAGAGGTAATATCTCAGCTCACTCAGCTTGAAGGAATAGGAAAGAAGAAGGCAGAAGCACTGTACGAAGCCGGATTCCGTTCTTTGGAAGATCTCAGAAGAGCAACAGTCGAGGAGATCTCAAAAGTGGAGGGTATAGGTGAAGCTCTGGCGAGAAAAATAAAGGAACAACTTGGGAAAATCTACAAGGAAGAAGCTACTGTAGATAAAGAGTTTGAGAGGCTTCTGAGAGTAAGAGAGGTTTTAAAGAAAAAGAAACCTGAGTTCAGGAGGTATCAGGCGCATAAAAAGAAATCTCTTGACGAATCTTGGAGAAGGCCAAGAGGAATTCACAACAAGCTCAGAAGGAAGTTTGCCGGAAGAGGAAATGTTGTTCAGGTTGGTTACGGTGCTCCTCGAGTTGTGAGAGGACTTCATCCCTCTGGTTATGAAGAAGTTCTTGTAAGGAACGTTCAGGAGCTTGAGACTGTCGATCCTGAAAGACAGGTTGTGAGAATAGCTTCTACTGTTGGCACAAAGAAGAGGCTTGAAATAGAGAAATACGCTGAGTCTCTTGGCATCAAGATCCTCAACAAGCTGAGGAGGGAAGACTGATGGTCAATCTCATAGCTCAAAGAAGACTAGCAGCAGAAGTAATGAAAGTAGGTCTTGAGAGGGTCTGGTTTGATCCATCTGCACTTGAGGAGATTGCAACTGCAATTACGAGAGAAGACATTAGAGAACTTATCAAAGAGGGTAAAATAAAGAAGAAGCCTAAGAAAGGAGTAAGCAGAGCTCGTGCAAGAGAAAGAGCTCTTAAGAGGAGTAAAGGGCATAGAAAAGGACCGGGAAGTAGAAAAGGAGCAAAAGGAGCCAGAGATCCAAAGAAGAGGCAATGGGTAAAGAAGATACGGGCTTTAAGAAGCTATCTGAGAGAGTTAAGAGATAAGGGACTGATCGACAGATCAACTTACAGAAAATTATACAGAAAAGCGGGCGGAGGAGAGTTCAGAAGCGTCTCACATCTTCAGGCTTATATAAGATCATACAACCTTATGGTGGAGGAAAACCATGGCTAAAGGTCCAAATTATAGGGTTCCTGTGAGAAGGAGAAGGGAAGCTAAAACCGATTACAGACAGCGATTAAAGCTTTTAAAGTCTGGAAAACCGAGATTTGTTGTCAGAAAGACCACAAGAAGGATCATCACTCAGGTGATATGTTATCGTGAGGGTGGAGATACAACTGAGGCAATGGCAACCTCGGATGAGCTCAGAAAGTTCGGCTATTCTGGAAGCACGTCCAACACACCTGCTGCTTATTTAACTGGTCTTCTCTGCGGTTTAAGAGCAATCCAGAAGGGATTTGAAGAAGCAATCCTCGACATGGGCCTTCAAAGACCCACGAGAGGTAACAGAGTTTATGCAGCACTTAGAGGAGCACTTGAGGCAGGTCTTGACATACCTCACAATCCCGAGATTCTTCCAGATGATTCTAGGATTTATGGTGAGCACATATCCGAGGATATGAGGGAAGTCGTTGAAAATGTTAAGAGAAAGATAATCGAAAGTTTCGGAGGTGCAGAGTGATGACACTGGAGGAGTGGATACCAAAAACAAAGCTTGGAAAACTTGTGAAAGAGGAGAAGATAACAACGATGGAGGAAGCTCTTCTAACGGGGCATCCTATTAAGGAAGTGGAGATAGTTGACACGCTCCTCCCAGATCTCACCGATGAGGTTCTTGACATAAATCTCGTTCAGAGGATGACGGATTCTGGAAGAAGAGTAAAGTTCAGAGCAGTTGTTGCAGTTGGAAACATGAACGGATTTATAGGAGTGGGTGTTGGAAAGGACACTCAAGTTGGCCAATCAATCAAAAAGGCGATAAGAGATGCTAAGTTGAATATTACCAAAGTGGAGCTTGGATGCGGTTCTTGGGAGTGCGGATGTGATGAGAAGCACTCTGTACCCTACGAGGTTGAGGGTAGATGTGGAAGTGTTACAATACTTTTGAGACCAGCTCCGAGAGGTCTTGGAATAGTTGCGGGTCAAACTGCTAAGAAGGTTCTCGAGCTTGCTGGCATCAGAGATGTGTGGACTTGGACGAGCGGAGAGACGAGAACAACTATAAATTTTGCTAAAGCTACTTTCGATGCTTTGAAGAACACGATGAGGATCAGGAAACTGGAGGGATAGAATTGAAACTTGCGGTCGTAAGATTAAAGGGCACTGTAAATGTTCCTAGAGAGGTTGAGGATACTCTTAGGATGCTCAGGTTAAACAGAGTGAACCACTGTGTGATTGTGGACGATAATCCGCATTACAGAGGAATGATTCAGAAAGTAAAGGACTATGTTGCATGGGGAGAAATTGATGCAGAGACAATGGAACTTCTTCTCAGAAGAAGAGGAAGGCTCGGGGGAGGAAGAAGGTTAACTGATGAATACGTAAGAAATAACACGAGGTATGGAGGCATACGTGAGCTTGCGAAAGCGATAGTTAATGGTGAGATCTCAATTAAGGAGATTACAGGTTTGATACCTGTTTTCAGGTTACATCCTCCAAGAAAAGGTCATAGAGGACTTAAGAAAACTTTTAAAGAAGGCGGAGCTCTTGGATATTATGGAAAAGAGATAAATAAGTTGTTGAAACAGATGCGTTAGGAGGTCACGATCATGGGAAAAAAGAAAGTTAAGAAATATCGCGGAAGCAGAACATGTGGAGGTGGCACTCACAAGAACAGAAGAGGAGCTGGAAATAGAGGAGGTAGGGGATTTTCTGGAGGGTGTAAGCATCATTTCGTGAAATATCTGCTCATGGGAAGGCATATAGGTAAACCCTTTGGTAAGCATGGATTCAAGCCCAAGGTAGAGAAGGAGCTCGCAGTTATGAACATTGGAGAGATTGACGAGAAAATTGAAGAGCTCATTGCTTCTGGTGTTGCTAAAAGGGAAGGAGATATAATAGAAGTTCGCGCATCCGAGCTTGGAGTTGATAAGATTCTTGGTGGAGGTCAAGTGAGAAACAAATTAGTTGTAATTGCGAAGGAGTTCTCGGAGAGAGCGATTGAAAAGATTGAAGAAGTTGGTGGAAAAGCAGTTGTAGAGGAGTGAGGATGCAGGAAGAGCAGAATTTTAAATCACAGCTTCTAAACATTCTCTCGATTTTCCCCTCGGTTAAAAAACCTGATAGACACGTTCACTTTAGAGAAAAACTGAAGTGGACCATTGGAATTCTTCTTCTTTATTTCGTCCTCACAAATATTCCAGTTTTTGGTCTTTCCGAGGAGTCTTTGGATCTTTTTGAGATGTACAGAGCCTTTTTTGCTGGAGCAAGAAATTCGATAGTTCTCCTTGGAATTGGGCCTATAGTCACTGCTTCTATCGTTCTTCAGCTTCTCGTTGGAGCTAGAGTGATTCCTCTTGATTTGAGCAATCCTGAAGATCAAAGACTCTTTCAGCTCACTCAGAAGTGGCTCGTAGTTGTTATGATCATCTTGGAGACTCTTCCACAAATATGGGGGGGATTTCTCAAGCCAAATCCTGAAGTTGCCTCAGCTCTTGGAATCTCTCTCTCAACTCTCACGCTTCTCATTTTCATCCAAGTTTTCATAGGCGGTCTCCTCATAATGTTTATGGATGAGGTCGTCTCTAAGTGGGGCATTGGTTCTGGAGTTGGACTCTTCATAGTTGCCGGAATCTCTCAGGCTATTATCACTGGATTCTTCAACTGGGAGGTTGACACTCACGGAATTCCAATAGGATTGATTCCGAAATGGATCTATCTTGCAAATACTATGGGAGCATCGTTCCTCCTTTCAGCTCGTGGAATTTTCTTCCTCCTCGTTCAAGGAGGAGTTCTGGCTCTGATAACCACGATCCTGATAATTCTTCTTGTTGTTTACGTTGAGAGTGTGAGAGTTGAAATTCCGATTGCTCACAGCGCCGTCAGGGGAGCTCGAGGAAAATTCCCCGTGAAACTCGTTTACGCAAGTGTCCTTCCGATGATCTTGGTTAGAGCTCTTCAAGCCAACGTCCAGATGTTCGGATTGCTACTCTATAATCGGGGTATAGAAATATTTGGAAAGTTTGAGGGGACTCGAGCAGTCTCTGGGCTCGTTTATTATCTCTCACCGATTCGAGGTCCTTATGACTGGATTCCCTCTTTGGTGAGAGCTCAGGAATATTACGCACATCTTCAGGATTGGCAGATTTATCTACATCTCTTCACAGACATCTTCATTCTGATAGCAGGAGGAATAGTTTTCGCAATTTTCTGGGTTGAAACAGCTAATATGGGTCCTGATGCCGTAGCAAGGCAAATAAAGAGAAGCGGTCTTCAGATACCGGGATTCAGGAGAGACATTGGTGCAATAGAGAAAATAACTCGACGATATATACCAAGAGTTACAGTTATAGGAGGTTTTATCATAGGCCTCCTCACAGCACTGTCATCACTCCTCGGAACCGTCGGACATACAACCGGAACTGGATTACTCCTCACAGTAAGTATAGTTTACAGACTTTATGAGCAAATTGCCTCTGAACAGGTTATGGAGATGTATCCATTCCTCAGAAAGTTCCTAGGAAAGGAGTGAGAAATAATGGGCGTGATCGTTGTTACTGGTATTCCCGGAGTTGGGAGTACAACTGTTGTTAAAAAAGCTCTTGAAAAAATTGAAGCAAATTACGTGAATTATGGAGATGTGATGTTTGAGATTGCCTCTCAGAGAGGTCTCGTCTCACATAGAGACGAGATAAGAAAATTACCAGAAGATCTTCAGAGAAAGATTCAAAAAGAAGCTGCCGAGAGAATAGCTTCGATGGGGGGTAGAGTTTTTGTTGACACTCACTGCACGGTGAGAACCCCGAGAGGATATCTTCCTGGTCTTCCAAAATGGGTTCTCGAAACCCTCAAACCAAAGCAAATAATTCTTGTGGAAGCAGACCCTGAAGAAATATTGAGGAGAAGGATTTCAGATGAATCTCGAAAGAGGGAGAAATCTCCTCTTGAGGATATTGAAGAACATCAGGAAATGAATAGGAAGGTCGCGATGGTTTACTCTACTCTCACGGGTGCAATCGTAACAATCATAAAGAATCACGACAATCGTCTTGATGAGGCGGTTGAAAACTTCGTGAAGTCGTTGGTGGTATGATGAAGAAGAGGAGGAATAGAGCAAGGGAGTGGGTTGATCGCTTTATTCTGAGCTTTGGATTTGGATTGATGCTGGGTCTCTTCCTTTTCGGCGAGGACTTCAGAAAGTCTATCGCCGAGTTCGTGAGTCCACTGCTCGATCCCATAGCAGAGAGTCTCCCCCCACATCTCATGATTCTTCTCTTGGGTCTTATCACAGGTCTGTATTCTACCATCATTCAGAAGTATGTGATGGATTGGGATTTGATAAAAGAGGCACAGTGGAAGATGAGTGAATTCCAGAAGATGATGAAAGAGGCTCAGACCACAGAAAATAAATTCCTTTTGAAGAGACTTGAGGAAATTCAGCCTGAAATTATGGAACTTCAGAGTAGAACTTCGAGAATGCAATTGAGATCTATGGCCTACATTGTCATCGTTACCATCCCGCTCTTCATATGGGCTTGGTTTTACATACAGAATCATCCCAATCAGGCAATCCTCTTCCCAATTGCAGGAGAACTAACTCTCATGCATCCAGTCATAGGACCGATTCAGCTGTGGATAGTCTGGTATTTCTTCGCTTCCATCGGAATTTCTCAGATAATCAGAAAGACCCTCAATGTAGGTGGATTTTGATGAGAGTCGCAATCAGCGGGCTCTCAGGTTCTGGAACAACTACTGTGGCGAAGAGTTTGGCCGATAAGTTAGGTTACAAACTCGTTTCAGCTGGCGAAATCTTTAGAAGAATGGCAAACGAACAGAGAATGAATCTAATTCAATTCAGCAGAAAAGCAGAAATTGATCCAGAGATTGATAGAAGGGTAGACGAAATTCAGAAGGAAATTTCTGAGAAGGAAGATGATATTGTTATAGAAGGAAGACTCTCCGCAAGACTTGTGAATGCAGATTTGAGAGTCTGGTTAAAAGCTCCATTTGAAGTTAGAGTTGAGAGAATTGCGAAAAGAGAGGGGAGAAACTATGAGGAAGTCTTCCGAGAAACTTCAGAGAGGGAGAAGAGCGAGAAGATGAGGTATATGAAGTATTATGGGATAGATATCGACGATCTTTCTTTCTACGATCTCGTAATTGAGAGCTCAAAGTGGAATAGTGAATCGATAGTGAACATAATATTTCTTGCAGTTAAAGAGATGGTGAGATGAGAGAGGGATTGGAGAAGGAATTTTTGATTAGAGATGAAGAGGAAACCGATCCATCCTACGGGAAACGACCGGAGGATAGGAGTGTAGGGGAACTTCTTCGCTATGGAGTTGTGAATTTGGATAAGCCCAGTGGACCGACAAGTCATGAGGTCGTCACTTGGGTGAAGAGAATTCTCGAGATTGAAAGAGCAGGTCATACAGGGACTCTCGATCCAAAAGTTACGGGTGTCTTCCCAGTTCTCCTCGGAAGTGCAACAAAGATAGTGAGAGCACTTCTTAATTCTCCGAAGGGTTACATTTGCTTAATGCGTCTTCACGGAAATGTAAAAGAAGAAAGATTAAGAGAGATCTTCTCTCAGTTCGAGGGGAGAATCTACCAGCGACCTCCATTGAAATCCTCTGTGAGGAGAAGACTCAGAATTAGAGAGATATATAAAATCTCTCTAAAGGAAATTGAGGACAGGGACGTTCTCTTTGAGGTTGAATGCGAAGCTGGAACATATATAAGAAAGCTTTGTCATGACATGGGGGAAGTTCTCTTAGTTGGAGCTCATATGGCTGAGCTCCGAAGAATAAAATCTGGACCTTTCACGGAGGAAGAACTTTACAATCTTCAGGATTTGAAAGACGCTTATGTTATTTGGAAGGAGGAAGGTGACGAGAGCATCATCAGAAAAGTCATCAAACCGATGGAAAAAGCTCTCATTCACCTCCCATGGATCATCATTAAAGACAGTGCAGTAGATGCAGTTTGTCATGGTGCAGATCTTGCAATTCCCGGAATCCTTAAAGTCGAGAGAACGATAAAACCCGGGATGACTGTAGGAATTTTCACACTGAAAGGTGAGGTTGTAGCGATAGGGAAAAGTTTAAAGTCCGCCGATGAAGTAATTAATGAAGATAGGGGCATCGCTGTTGATATTGAGAGAGTCATCATGCCCCGCGGAACCTATCCGAAAATCTGGAGGAAGTCTTAGGAGCCGGGATGGTCGAGCGGTAAGGCGCAGGCCTGGAGTTGGGAACAGAAAGCCTGTGGGGCGTTTGCCCCTCAAGGGTTCAAATCCCTTTCCCGGCGTCAATTTTCATTTTTTATGTCACAAAAGCTATTAGAGGGGCTATTACAAGAGCTGGAAGCATATTTCCAACTTTAAGCTTTCTAAGTTCGAGCAAGTTTATTCCTATCCCCACTATCAGAAGACCTCCCGTAGCTGTGAACTCGTGTATCATCGCTTCGTTCATCAAAGAGCTTATTTGGAGAGCAAGAAGGGAGAAGAAACCTTGATAGAGGAGGACGCTTAAACTGGAGAATGCAACTCCTATTCCGAGTGCTGAGGCGAGAGCTATAGAGGCCACTCCATCAAGCATGGATTTGGCTAGCAAAATGGAATTATCTCCCGTAAGTCCTTCTTGAATCGGTCCCAGAATTGCCATGGGACCAACGCAGTATATCAGCGTTGCAGTTACGAAACCTTCGGTAAATCTCCCCCTCCTCACTCTTCTCTCGATTCTCTCGCCGATTGATTCGAGTCCTCTCTCAATTCCAATAAATTCTCCTATCACCGTTCCGAGAGCTATACTTATGGTTGGAATTAAGATGTTATCCGTTTCGAAAGCCATTTTCAGTCCTATTAGTATAACAGGGAGTCCGAGCACATTCATCAGAGCTTTTCTAATACTCTCATTCAATCTCTCGCCTATGAGAATACCCAAAAAAGATGCTGCCAATATACTTCCCGCGTTGATTAAAGTGCCTATCATCCTTCGAAAATGAGAAAGAAGTTTAAATGAAAAATACCTTCGCATCTGGGTGCTGTTCCAGATACTTCTGGATGTAATCCTCTCTGACTGGAGAGAATATGTCAATCACTTTGCAGTCTACATCTCCTATGAAAGCTCCATGAACAACGTTCGGGGGCAGATAAAGGACATCTCCCTTTTCCACTCTATAGATCTTCCCATCAATTATCTCGTCGCAGTATCCCTCTATCACAATCATGATCTGTTCCTGTGGATGACTGTGAAGCTCAAAAACACTTCCTGCTTTCATCGTGAGGAGGCTCACGAGTATGTTCTTTCCTCTTAGAAGATGTGAGAAAGCCCCTGTTGTTAGCTCCGTTAGAGGAATTTCTTCATAAGCTCTAACGACATATTTCTTTCTATCCTCTTCACTCGCCTCAGGAAAATCTTCTCTTCTCATCCTTCGACACCCCGAAGAATTTCGCACTTTTTGATATAAAAATCCTCCTTAAAAACGCAATGCAAAAGTTTTTTAGCCTCTTTTTCTATAACTCACGGGGGTGACTTAAGTTGGGAAGTGTTAAAGATCTTCTGGTTATGAAGGAACCGGGAGAGTCCAGCGGTCTGGGAAGATTTGTATTTTCCAATCGCTATTCAGTCTTTGATTACGGTGAGATGCCGGATAAGATCGAGGGAAAGGGAGCATCTCTTTGTATGCTCTCTGCTTTCTTTTTCGAGAAGCTTGAAGAGGAGAAGATCACAACTCATTACTTAGGACTCGTTGAAGAAGGAAAGCTGAAAAGATTCGATGAAGTGAATGAGCCCTCTAATGTGATGGAAATCAAGCTTGTGAGAGTCGTTCACCCGGAAAAAGTGAATGGAACCTACGATTATTCAATTTTCTCCAAGTTAGGAGGAAATTTCTTACTCCCTCTTGAGATAATCTACAGGAACAGTATTCCAGAAGGTTCATCTCTTCTCAGGAGGATCAAAGAAGGAGAAGTAAAACCAGAGGATTTCGGTTTGAAGGAAATAAGGCCTAATATGAGACTCGAGAAGCCGATTATAGATTTCAGCACGAAACTCGAGGATGTTGACAGATACTTGAGGTATGAGGAAGCTCAGAATATCTCTGGATTGAGTGCGGAGGAATTTGAAGAACTAAAGAAAGTAGCCCTCAGAGTCGATGAGCTTATAACAAAATACGTTTCGAGAGCTGGAATTGAGAATGAAGATGGAAAAATCGAGGTGGCCTTTGACGAAAACAGAAATTTCATGGTTGTTGATGCTATAGGAACTCCAGATGAGTGTCGTTTCAGGTTTCAAGATTTCGAAGTGAGCAAGGAATTCCTCAGGAAGTATTACAGAAAAACTGAATGGTATGAGAGAGTGAAGAAGTTCAAAGGCGAGGATAACTGGAGAGAGCTTGCGGGAGCTCCCCCGAAACTTCCAGAAGAAATCAGAGACCTCGTGTCAGATCTCTACAAATCCCTCTGCAATGAAATAACCGGGAAGAAGCTTTTTGATTCACCTCCTCTGAGAGGAGTTGTGAAAGAGCTTAAAGAGGTTCTGGAATGAAGGCGGCTCTCGCTCTTGAGGATGGAACATATCTTGAGGGAAAAGCTTTCGGAGCCGAGAGAGATGCTCTTGGCGAGATCGTCTTCTGCACGTCCATGACCGGGTATGTAGAGGCCCTCACAGATCCCAGTTATAAAGGTCAAATTCTTATGATGACCTATCCGCTCATTGGGAACTATGGAGTTTGCAGAGAGGATTTTGAGAGTGACGGAGTGAAAGTCGAGGGATTTGTTGTTAGAGAACTCTGCAAAACTCCAAGCAACTGGAGAAGCGAGATGAATGTGGATGAACTTTTAAGGGAGCACGGAATACCGGGAATAGAGGGCGTTGACACCAGAATGCTCACTAAGAAGATAAGGATCTATGGTTCAATGAAAGCGGTGATAGGAGTCGGTGATGTTGAGAAGGAGGAGCTCATCAAGAAAGCAAGGGATCAGCCAGATATCTCAGAAATAGACCTCGTGCCTCAGGTCTGCGTTTCTGAACCGAAGAGAATCGAAAGCAAGGGAAATCTCGAAGTTGTTTTAATGGATTGTGGTGTGAAGAACAGCATAGTGAGACATCTTCTCAAAAGAGGAGTTAATGTTACGCTCGTTCCATACGATTATCCTCCCAGAGAAATCCTCAGTATGGATCCTGATGGAGTCTTCATTTCAAATGGACCGGGGGACCCAGCAAGAGTTAGAGAGACTATTGAAGCGATAAGGTATCTCGTTGGAAAGATTCCTTTAGCTGGCATCTGTCTTGGGCATCAGTTAACCGCAATAGCTCTTGGAGCAAAAACTTTCAAGCTGAAATTTGGACATCACGGAAGCAATCAGCCCGTGAAGGATTTTGAGACAGGAAGAGTCTTCATTTCAAGCCAGAATCACAACTTCTCGGTGGATGAGAAAACCATTCCGAAAGAGCTTGAAGTCACTCAAATAAATTTGAACGATTACACAGTTGAGGGGCTTGTTCACAAGGAACTTCCCCTTATCACCGTTCAATATCATCCAGAAGCCGGTCCTGGACCTCATGACACTCATTTCTTCTTTGATCGATTTGTAGAGATGCTTAAAAGATGGTGATGGAATGCCGAGGAGAGAGGATCTGAAAAAGATCATGGTCATAGGTTCGGGACCAATCGTGATTGGTCAGGCTGCGGAGTTCGATTATTCTGGATCTCAAGCCTGTAAAGCTCTCAGAGAGGAAGGTTATGAAGTGGTTCTCGTGAACTCCAATCCAGCAACAATCATGACCGATCCGGATATGGCAGATAGAATTTACATCGAACCTCTTGATGCCAAAATTCTCGCAAGAATTATAGAAAAAGAGCTTCCAGATGCACTTCTTCCAACCCTTGGAGGTCAAACTGCATTGAATCTTGCAGTTCAGCTTGATGAGATGGGGGTTCTCGAAAAATACGGAATTGAACTGATAGGTGCTAAAGCTGAAGCCATAAAGAAGGCGGAAGATAGAGAGCTCTTCAAAGAAGCTATGAGACGCATAGGTCTCGACGTTCCAAAGAGCGATGTTGCCAGTGATGTGCATGAGGCCCTGAGAATTGCAGATGAGATCGGATATCCGGTTGTTGTTAGACCAGCGTTTACTCTTGGGGGAACCGGAGGGGGAATTGCGTACAACAGGGAGGAACTCAGAGAAATTGTTTTAAGAGGGTTGAAGCTCTCGATGATCAATCAAGTCCTCATAGAAGAGGGAGTGATAGGGTGGAAAGAGTTCGAGCTTGAGGTTATGAGAGATCTCGCAGATAACGTCGTGATAATATGTTCCATCGAGAACTTCGACCCCATGGGAGTTCATACGGGAGATAGCATTACTGTTGCTCCCGCTCAGACACTTACTGATGTGGAATATCAGAGACTCAGAAATGCTGCAATAGACATCATCAGAGAGATCGGAGTGGAGACTGGTGGAAGTAATATCCAGTTTGCGGTTCATCCCTCTTCAGACAGGTTTGTTGCGATAGAAATGAATCCAAGAGTTTCAAGATCGTCTGCTTTGGCCTCAAAAGCAACAGGTTTTCCCATTGCGAAGATTGCAGCCAAACTCGCTGTTGGATACACGTTGGATGAGATTCCGAATGACATAACAAAGGAAACCCCCGCAAGCTTCGAACCAACGATTGATTATGTCGTAGTTAAGATTCCTCGGTTTGCTTTTGATAAATTCCCAACTGCAGAGCAGACTCTGGGAAGTCAGATGAAGAGTGTTGGAGAAGTAATGGCGATAGGAAGAACTTTCGAGGAAGCCCTTCAGAAAGCTCTTAGGAGTCTTGAGATAGCTCGATATGGTCTTGGAGCCGATGGAAAGGATAAAGAAGTGACAAAGGAAGAGATCATCCGGAAGTTAAGGGTTCCGAGTGCTGAAAGAGTTTTCTACCTCCGTTACGCATATCAGAAAGGCTTCACAACCGAGGAGATCTACGAGCTTACAAAAATAGATCCGTGGTTTCTTGAGAAAATTAGAAATCTCGTGGAGTTCGAAAAGAAACTTAAGGAGATTGCAAAGAGGAAGAGCTTCTTCGAAATACCTGATGAGGTTCTCAGAGAAGCCAAAAGGCTCGGATTTTCAGACAAACAACTGGCTTACATTTTCGGATGCTCTGAAAAAGAGATCAGAGAGGAGAGGAAGAAGAGAGGAATCAGAGCAGTTTACAAGATGGTTGACACATGTGCAGCAGAATTTGAAGCGAAGACACCTTACTACTACTCTTCCTATGAGCACGAGAACGATGCAATAAGAACTGAGAGGAAAAAGGTTATGATTCTCGGAGCAGGACCAAACAGAATTGGTCAGGGAATAGAGTTTGATTACTGCTGTGTTCATGCTGTTTTCAGTTTGAAAGATGAAGGATATGAAACCATTATGGTGAACTGCAATCCAGAAACAGTTTCAACCGATTATGATACTTCTGATCGACTCTATTTTGAACCAATAACTCATGAAGATGTTATGAATATCTACGAGAACGAGAGACCTGAAGGCGTAATCGTTCAGTTTGGAGGTCAGACACCTTTAAATATAGCGAGAGACCTCGAAAAGAGTGGGGCAAAGATTTTAGGTACTTCTGTTGACTCGATTGACATAGCTGAGGATAGAGATCGTTTTTCAAAGCTTCTGAACGAACTTGGAATTCCTCAGGCAGAGAACGGAATAGCATTCAGTCTTGAGGAAGCAAAGGAAATCGCAAGAAAAATAGGTTATCCTGTACTTGTTCGCCCGAGCTACGTGCTCGGGGGAAGAGCCATGGAAATCATTTACGATGAGGATACTCTCGAGAGGTATATTAAAGAAGCACTTGAGGTCAGTCCTGAGAAGCCAATACTTATCGACAAGTTCCTCGAGGATGCGATTGAAGTTGAGGTTGATGCTCTCTGCGATGGAGAAGAAGTTGTTATCGGTGGAATTATGGAGCACATAGAAGAGGCAGGGGTTCACAGTGGAGATTCTGCTTGCGTTCTTCCTCCAGTCTCTCTAAGTGATGAGGTGATCGAGAAGATTGTGAATTACACAAGAAAAATTGCTATAAAACTTCAAGTGGTTGGTCTCATCAACATTCAGTATGCTGTAAAGGATGACATTGTTTATGTTTTGGAAGCAAATCCAAGAGCAAGCAGAACAGTTCCCTTCGTCAGCAAAGCAACAGGACTTCCTCTGGCTAAAATCGCGGCAAAATTAATGATGGGGAAGAAACTGAGGGAACTCGGAGTGAAGGAGAAACTTAAGCTCGATCATGTTGCAGTCAAAGAAGCTGTTTTTCCGTTTATCAAGCTTCCCGGAGTAGATCCAGTCCTCGGGCCAGAAATGAGATCCACGGGTGAAGTCATGGGAATAGACTATGATTTTGGAGTTGCTTATTACAAAGCAGAACTTGCGGCAGGGATGGAGCTCCCAGTTGAGGGAAACGTCTTTATTAGTTTGAGAGAAAGGGATAAAAATAAAAGAGCAGCTGATCTTGCGAGAAAGATTTCAGAACTGGGCTTCAGAATAGTTGCAACCGAAGGAACTGCTGAGTTCTTAGAGAGCTATGGAATAGAGGTTGAGAGAATTCTGAAGGTCAGTCAGGGAAGACCAAATGTGATAGATGCAATCATAAATAAGCAGATTCACTTAATCATAAATACGCCGAGTGGAAAGAGAGGAAGAGCCGAAGGGTATATGATAAGGAGGGCTGCGGTGGACTACGGAATTCCATACATTACCACACTTTCTGGAGCTTATGCTGCAGTTAGGGCAATTGAAGCGATAAAGGAAAAGAAGATGACGGTCAAATCCATTCAGGAGTACCATGAAGAGGTCTGGAACTCCAAAAATTCTGGGAATTGACGTAGGTTTGAGAACTTCATGGTTCGTGACAGTGGAGGGAAGGAAGGTCACAGAGTTTGGAGTTCTCGGAGATTATCCAAGAGTGCAGTTTGCGGGAATTGACGCTCCGCTGAGCTTTCCAATGAAAGGATCGTTCAGAGAGTGCGAAAAGATTTTGCTGATGAGAGGCATTCCTCTTTTTCCTCCGAGAGCATCTTTCTTCGTTAAAATCGGAGAAAAAGGTCAGAAAATTGCAGAAGAACTTAGGAAAAAAGGGGTTGAAGTTTACGAAGTTTATCCGTTTGCTACCAGAAAAATTATTGGAATCGCTCCGAAAGTGAAAAAAGGAAGAAAAGAAGGGTGGAAGATGATTGAAAAGGAGTTGAGAGATTACTTGGATTTTGAGAGATTCGACAATCCTCATCTGGTTGACGCTGCTATCTGCGCACTCACAGTTCTTTTAAATCTCGAGGGTAGGGCAGAGGTGATTTCGGGAGAGGATGGAGAAATTCTCATTCCTCTTTAAACCGCTCTCGCAACGTAAATATTGTGCTTATTGCTCAAAATTCTTACTTTGACTTTTGATCCCATCTCAATGTTTTCAGCGTCCACAACCGTTATGACTCTATCTCTGGCCACTCCAAGAGCTTCTCCTTTCATCCATCCTGGAGCTTCAATTTTAACCGTTGTCTTTTCAAATTTTCTGAATGCCAAAGGAAGAACCTGTGAAATCTTCTCAATACCAAAGTCCTTTGGTGAGAGAATGAGCTTAATTTTGTGTTCTTCTTCCAGCTTTCTTAGCTTTTCGTAGAAGAATCTCCACGGAACCTGTCTTATTCCTTTCATCTTCCTTCCCATTCTGTGAATCAGATAGTTCTGAATACCAAGCGGAGGAAAGTTTTTTCCAGCTCCTATTTCTTTCGCAAACTCTATGATTTTCAAAATCTCTAAATCGTTTACTCCTTCCATCCACACAGGAGCAATGAGAAGATCTGAGGAACTTTCCGAGATTGCTTCCGCAATTCTAACAACTTTGTGAACGTCATATCTCTCGGTTCCCGCAAGGATCTTCGCAAGCTCATCATCGAGAGCATTTATCGTGAGATTAAATCTCGTCAAACCCGCTTCTGAGAGCTCTTCGACTTCTCTCTCATTAAGAAGCGTTCCATTCGTTTGCATCGAGATAATTTTGACGTTCTCGATTTCGGAAAGTCCCTGAACGAGATCACTGAGATTTGGGTGAATTGAAGGTTCTCCACACCCATCTATGTGCATTTCCAGATTTTCAGAATTCTTCATTCTGGCTAGAGCTTTTGCATACTCTAGGAGATAATCCACTTCGACGAAATACTGTGTGACTCTTGTTTTTGAGCACGGTCCTTCGTCTACAGAACAGAAAGGACAGCAGAGATTGCATCCTGAGGCTGGACGAATTTGAAGTAAATTCGTGCCTCTATCGATCACTCCAAAGGCTATGCATCCTATCAGCGGTAATTCCACATCTCTTCCTATCCAGACAATTTGCCTTTTCACAGAAATTTCATGGAAAGGGGATCTATAATTTTCTTGTGGAAGAGGATGTTGTGATTCCTGAGAAACTTTAAATTAAGAAGAGAACTCTAATTTTTTCTGGGGTTGTTGAAATGAGGGTCCATGCAGTTGCAGTTGTTGTTTTGTCTATAATCATTATTGGAGTGGCTTTAATAGCAATCACTCAAAGCTATCAAGTAGCTGAGAGCTCAGAGGTATCATTCAAGCTTGAGGTTAGAGTTGTGGACGATCAGATGGTGTTATACTATACGCCGAACTCTCTTTTTCAATCCTCCTATGAAATAAGATACTACGTCATCTCGGAGAAAGATGGCGAAACTCTAGAATATCATGGGGTAAGCGTAGCGAAAGACATCTCCTTAACAGCTCCTCTGAGACTCTGGGCGATGAAGGAGGAAGGTAGGAGTTACGAGGTTTACACAAGGATTATTGACGAAAAAGGAAAGATTCTTCACTACAGCGTCGCTCTTATCTCAGAAAAAACACTTTCCGAAGAGGAGTGGAAGAAGATAGGCGAAAGATTCGTCGAGAAATCTCCAACTTATACCTTCGATGGATTTGATCTCAATTTTGTGAAGATGGAAAGGAAGGGTGAGAAGCTCATTCTGACTTATGAATTTAGTTCGAAGCACAGTGGTTATGGAGAGAGGACAGACGAAATCCTTCTTCAGGTTATAACTCCCCATGAAGTCGTTTTAACAGTGGAGAAAAATGCGATGGTTTCTGCGGTGATGGACGATAAGTGGGACATGATGAATCAAAGGTTTTTGAGGTGAAAGAAATGAAGAAAATAGGATTTATTGGTCTGGGTATTATGGGAAAGCCAATGGCGAGAAATTTGCTGAAAGCAGGTTATCCGCTTGTGGTTCACAATAGAAGTAGAGATCCGGTCAGGGAGCTTGTTAAGGAAGGAGCTGAAGAGGCATTCTCTCCAAAAGAAGTTGCGGAGAGGAGTGATGTTGTAATTACGATGCTCCCGGACTCTCCAGATGTTGAGAAGGTAATTCTAGGAGAAGAAGGAGTCATAGAGGGCGTAAGGGAGGGAATGACGGTAATAGACATGAGTACGATCTCTCCTGTTGTAACGAAAAGAATTGCGGAGAAACTAAGAGAGAAGGGAGTTGAAATGTTGGATGCACCCGTGAGTGGTGGAGAGGAAGGTGCCATCAACGCAACTCTTTCGATCATGGTCGGAGGCAAAAAAGAAGTCTTTGAAGCTCATAGGGACATCTTCGAAGCTCTCGGCTCCAACATAGTGCATGTCGGTGAGAACGGAGCAGGTCAGATTGCGAAAGCGTGCAACCAAATCATCGTTGCGGGAACCCTTGAGATCGTGGGAGAAGCCCTGATGTTGGCTTCTAAGGCTGGTGTAAATCCCGAGAGAGTTGCAAAGGCAATAAGTGGGGGTGCAGCAGACTGCTGGGCGCTGAGAGCCAGATCTCCCAAGATGTTGAAGCACGATTTTAAACCCGGTTTCAAGTCGAGCTATCATTTCAAGGATCTGAAGATAGCGGTTTCAACAGCTTCCGAATACGGTGCAGTTCTTCCAGTGACTCAAATCCTTCATGAGATGTTCAAGTCAATGGTCCAAAAGAAAAGAGGAGACTACGATCACTCTGGGATTGTAACCATCATTGAGGATCTCTCAGAGCATAGGGTAGAGTGAACTCTCTCTTTATTTCTTCCGCAAATTTTCTTGCTTTTTCCAAATCTTCTTCGTTTGGTCTTCCTTTATTCATACCTCCAATGAAACGCAAAATAGAATGTGTATTGAATCCCCGACAGCAGAATTCACCCAAGATTTCAAATCCCTTACTTTTCAAAATCTCTCTCAGCACTCCATGCCACTTCGTTGAAGGAAATCCCGCTGTGGAGAAAATAAAAGCCTTCTTTTTTGCTCTTGGAAGCCTCTCAGCAAATTCTAGAAGTTCTCGGTGATGCTTAGAAAAGTAAATTCCAGAGCCAAATCCTATAAGATCATAGCTCGAAAGATCTTCTACTTCAGTCTCTTTAGGTTCCTTCAGGTCTGCTTGAAGGACATCTGCAATTACCTTCGCAACTTTTTCTGTATTCATATGATGAATGGACTTATATAAGATTAAAGTTCTCATTAAATTTAAATCTCTTCAGCGCTCCATTAAAAGCTTGCGGAGGTCGTAGTTTGAACAAAAGAGAGTGGATCAGAGATATGGCAGTTCAGAGAATCGAAAGGCTATTTGAGTTAGCCGAAAAATGGCATTCAACTCATCCGGAAAGAAGTAATCGCTGTGTAGCTCTTGCGAGAAGAATAGCAATGAAATACAGAGTGAGGATTCCAAAAAATCTGAGAAGAAGGTTTTGCAGAAAATGCAACTCATATTTCATTTTCGGAAAAAACGCAAGAGTAAGGCTTAAGAAAAAGAGAGTAGTTGTGGAATGTCTTAATTGCGGATTCAAGAGAAGATATCCTTACGATAGGAAGTAACCTCTACCCAATTTTAAGAGCCTCTTTAAATTTGTTCTCCATCTCGTCAAGATCTTCTTTCAACCTTTTCAAAACCTTCCTCAGAAGTTCTATTGGATCTTCATCTTTTGTTTTTAGATAGAGAAGAGGGCTCGAGACCAGTGGGTGAGAGACGTCGTACCATACTGTCTCCACCGAAGGGTATTCCAATAGAGTAATTCTCAGAAGATTTAAAAGCGTATGATCTTCCCCTTTTATCTCTATTTTCAGTTCGTTCTCGGTCTTCATCATTATCTTTACTTCCAAAATTTTCGACCCCCTTTACAGAACTCCAGTTCCATAATCTTCAGAGATTTTCTTTTTGAACTTCTTTTTACATTTTGGACATTCGAGCGCATCTCCATTTCTTCTAAGTGGAATTCTACAATGAGGACATATTGACTTTATCACTCCCAGTCTTCTTCCCACAGTCGAGAGCTGTAGAGTTCTCTCATCAAGAACTCTCGCCTTTATTATGTCCAGCGGAGAGAACTCTTCATTCATATCCTTCACGTACTCTTTCCTTACATTTGAGATGTGGATTATCGCCATTCCACCATTGGACACCTCTCTTGTCTCATTTGGTTTAACCCTTGAAAGTTCCACAAGAGCAATAGACTCTCTAACATCAGTAACTCTCCCAACAACGAAATCACCTTTCTTTATTTTCGCTGGAACCCCCGCTAGAGGTCTCACAGATATTCTCTTGGCTTTCTCGTCTATCTCCACAACCCCTGTTACAGAGGCTATTAACTTCCCCCCCTCTTCATAAACTCCATCTCCAGCGAGAAATTCTTCCGCAATTCCAACAAGATCTCCCGGAAGCACAAATTTTCCGTTATTCATATCAGAACCTCTATTCTGTATATCTCGACTTCGATCTCCACTTTATCTTTCTTGTGGAATTTAAATCTTCTCTTTATAGGAAGTTTTGCAACCCATATATCAGTAATTCTTGAGGGAGCAATGAATTTTTCGATGAATTCTCTGCTACCTCTGTTGTGAATGGAATAGATTACATTTCCAATTTCAATTGCCTTCTTCAGAAAGATTCTATCCGCATGTTTTCTCTGCGCCCCAAAAGGCGGATTCATGACCACAGTGCATCTATCTTCGTATCTGAACTCCTCGACAGAAGAGCACATGAAATTTACATTTACTCTCAATTTTTCGGCATTTCTTCTTGCAACTTCGATTGCTTTCTCATCTATGTCAACTCCCGTTACTTTTCTGGCTCCTAAGAGTGCAGCACCTATTGCTAGAATTCCATTTCCACATCCAAGATCCACAACCTCCTCAAGCTCATTTCTGAGATAAGCGTAGTACAATAATCTCGCAGCTATTTCTGGTGGGGTTACATACTGCTCAATAAATGGAGAAGGGCTTGGAATATCCTCCAATTTTTGGAGCATAATCTCTAGCTTTCTCAGTCTCATCTCTCCGAAAAATTTAAAGCATTCGGGGATAATTACTTTTTGTTATTTGGGCCCGTAGCTTAGTCCGGTCAGAGCACCCGGCTCATAACCGGGCGGTCGCCGGTTCAAATCCGGCCGGGCCCATTTGATTTTCGGGCTTTTAGGAATTCTTTGAGTCTGCTCTTCAGAAAAGCTGAGATGTTAATCCCCCATGGCTTTAGCTCAATTGTAAAGGTTCTCTTCTATATTCACATTAATCCTCTTTTTTGGCATAACCATTCTCAGTCCCACTCAGTGAAATGGTAAGCAGAGGTTTACGCCCTCGTTATTTTATTTCACTCCTCCCCTTGTATGTGGCACATACTATTTCTTTAAAGAAATGTAGGTTTAGGAGGCAAAAAATCAGGATAGTCACGAAATTTCTCAGCTCTAAGGAGGTTTTCGGGTCCATCACCATACATTTCTACACATAGAAATGTAGGAATACTTCCAGAGCTCCTTTAGGGGTTAATGCTGTTACATGTTCACAAAAAACCAGCTAAAAGCGGATGTGAGCGGAGACAACTAATATAATGAGAGCATTCAAAACTCCAAATAAGCATATTGGTTAGATCGCTAAAATTTCCATGAATCGCATTTTAAAACCTTAAAATCGTTCGTGGTTATTTAATTTCTCACAAATTAGTGATTATAAAATCTGCATGGAGATTTAGCTACTTTAACTAATGTTGTTCGGTTTTTGGATTATTCACATAGTCATATTGGTTAAACCGCTAAAATACAGGGTCACAAAATTTGAGAGACTAAATGTGAATTTCAGAAGAGGGATTTTATCAGGAATATCACAGTTCCTTTTTCTCCGGAATTGACCATTATCAAATAAGCTCGTCATGAACTGAAGTTTGATAACGGTTACACCACAGAATCAGGCAGTTTAAAAGAGTTTATTAAGTTAATCAGATTTCAGAGAGATTTATTAAAAAACACTCAGCGGGGATGTGTTTTTTCAGCCTTGTATACTTGTAAATATAGAGAGGCAGAACGATCTCCTCGGATGTTTTTATGCTATTCTCTCCACTTCCTTTTTTAGGCAGTGAATGTGTTGAAATGCCCTGGAAGTGGATAAATCCTTCCCTTCCCGAAGGATTTAAAGAGATTTTGAGTTCTAAGGTTGATGGATCCACCGTTCTTGTTTAACATCCTCAAGAAACCTTTCGAGTATCACTCCTCTCAGTATCTGGTCGAAGTCCCTCGTAAATGTTTTCCATATAGTGCCTTGTAATTGCCTCTGTAGTGAAAAATATCCGATCTCATACTTTTTTCGCGAGAGAAGCTCTCAGAACGCTCATAACCAGGTTCATTTGATTTTCGACACAGTTCTTCAAAAAATTTGAAATAAAATAACTCACTCAAATGAAAACCATGTTCAGTGTTTGCATGAGAGATTGCTTTGACACGTGCGCTATTCTATCTCAGATGAAAGATGAGAGGTTAGTGGTGAGAGGAAACCCTGACCATCCAATTACGAGAGGGTTTCTCTGTCCCAAGGGAAATCTCCTCCCTTCTTGGTTTCACAGCACTAAGAGACTTAAGAAACCGCTTCTAAGAGATAGTCTAGAGGATAAATTTCGAAGTGTGGGGTGGGATGAAGCTATTTCAAAAATTGCGGAAAAGATGAAAGAAGTTATTGAAGAGTATGGTAGTGAGAGCATTCTCGTTTATAATTATGCAGGAGATCGTGGAATAGTTAATTACGCATACCCTCTTCGCCTCTTCCACTATCTCAACGCTTCCGTTATTGAAGATGGAATATGCAGTAGAGCGGGAAAAGAAGCTCTGAAAGATGTTTACGGAACTTTTATTGGATTAGATCCCGAGGAATTGAGAAATCAAAAACTCATAGTTTATTGGGGAGTAAATCCTTTTTGGACGAACTTACACGGGTTTAGACTTGCAGAGAAATTTGGAATCGAGAGATGGGTTGTTGATGTTCTCAGAACTGAAACTGCAAAAAGATGTGAAAGGTTCATTCAAATTAAGCCCGAGAGCGACATTTTTCTTGCGTTGGGAATAGCTAAAATAATCGTGGAGAACGAACTTTACGATGCTGATTTCATAGAGAAAAACGTTTACGGCTTCGAAGAATTCAAGAAATACGTCTCTAATTTGGATTTAGATGTTCTTTCTCGAGAGACTGGGTTAGGAAAAGAAGAGATGGAGAAATTGAGTTTCGAGTATGCGGAAAAAAAGGGCATCATTCACATAGGTTATGGTCTTCAGCGAAGTTTAAGTGGAGGAGAAGCGGTAAGAGCAATTTCAATCCTTCCTGCACTCGTGGGACACTCTTTCGGGTTTATTTACAGTCACTCAATTGATAAGAGTTATGCGGAAGGAGTATTTCTGAGATCGAGAGAAGTGAGAAAAATACCTCAAATGAAGCTCTGCGAATTTATCGAAAGAGGCGAGATCAAACTCCTTTACATATACAACTCTAATCCTTTTGCATCCTTGCCAAATCAAAATAGGCTCAGAAGAGCAGTTCGTGAGAAAGAAGTTTTTGTAATTCTTCATGATATTTTCTTTACCGAAACCGCCTTATATTCTCATGTTGTCCTCCCTTCTAATACCTTTTTTGAACGATTGGACATAGCAGATTCTTTCTATCATCGATATATTGCTCTCAACCAACCTTTAGCTAAACTTTTCGGAAAGAGCAACAGTGAGGTAACAAGAATGATTGCAGAAAGAATGGGAATAAATGATCCTCATTTGAAGGAAAGTGATGAAGAGGTTATTCGGAAAGTTCTCGAAATGAACGGAATTGATTACGAGAAGCTCAAAGAGAGAGGATTTATTAAAATTCCAGAGAAGAGGAGATTTTATAACACTAAGAGCGGTAAGATAGAATTTTACTCAAACAGAGCAGTTGAGAGGGGATTAAGTCCACTCCCAAGACCTGTGAAGCGGGAGAGAGGGAGTCTCAAGTTGTTAACCCCTACTTGGAACCTTACGATAACAAGTCAGTACAGAAACATCCACGGTATTTCAGATGCATCTCTTTATTTGAATCCCACTGAGGCTAAAAAAAGAGGAGTCAGGGAAAACGAGCTTGTGGAAGTGTTTAATGAGAATGGAAGCATAAAAGCTATTGTAAAGCTCACAGAGGACGTTCCAGAGGATGTCGCCCTCATTTATAAGTCATTTCCTCGGAATATCAGAGATAGAAACGTCAATTTCTTAACTTCAGACGAAACGAATGAAGTTTACGGCGAAGCTTCCACATATCACTCCACTTGGGTGGAACTGAGAAAAATTCATGAGTAGTAGAGGTTCACGAGATTTATGAAAGTGACGATGAGATTTAGGGACATGAAAACGAGGTCTCTTAGTTGGAAGGCGTGATAAAAGAGTAAAAGAGAAGCGATGATGAAGAGTATGAGCACATTCCTGTTTAGATTGCATTTCTTCCTCTTTACGGTTCCAACCATTTCGTAGCCGAATCCTAGGGTTATCAGAATTAGACCTGTGACTCCAATTAAGTCTGTTTCCATCTCTTCTCCTCCAGAAATTTCATTTTATCATTTCAACGGCAATTCTCAAGAGTACGAGAGCCCAGCCAACTGCAACCACAAACCAGAGGATCTTTCTCGAAAACTCAGCGATGCCAAGAAATATTGTAAGAAGCACAAGAATCCCCACAGAGGACTCAAGCGTTTGAGGCAAATCGGTTCCGGTAATTTTTTCAAAAAAACTAACGATCCAGTGACCTGATTCTTCAGAGATCTTGCTCAAAAGTCCTAAAATTATCTCGAATGATTCTCCCGCGACCATTTAAAGAATCACTCCGATCACTTTTCTGAACTCTTCTTGGCGCTTTTTATGAACTCTAAAAAACCCTCTCCTCTGGGAGTGAGATAGTAATACTCCTTTCTCACGTCATCTCCTTCAACGACTTTTGAAATGAGTCCGTAATTCATGAGCTCCTCAAGTCTTTTTCTGAAAGTTGATCTATCCTCCTCTTCTACCTCTCTCATCCACTCATCTATCTCAGCCCTGCCAAGCCTTTCAAGAGCAATTAGCATATCAAGATTCCCGGAAGAACTTAGCAAAAACGAAAATATCTTTTGGTCACTCTTCTCCCACATATCATCTCCTTTTTCTTTTTACCGCTATTTAAAAATAACTCCAATTTTTTTGAGATCTTCTTTAAGCTTCTTCGGTGTCTCAAAATGCAAAACTTTCATTCCTAGTTTTTTTGCTGGTTCGAGAAATTCCTCCTTATCATCTATGAAAAGGAGTTCTTCCGTTTTTAATCCTGTTTTTCTCAGGAGAAGTTCGTATATCCTCCTTTCTGGTTTTTTCATCTTCACCTCATGCGAGAAAACTCCGTCTTCGAAGTATTTAAGAAACCCATAATTTTCTTGCAGATATTCGTTCCTCTCTTCCGTGCTATCAGAGAGAAAGAACATTTTGTATCCTTTTTTTCTCAGCTCTTCCAGTAATTCGAAGATTTCTTCATGAGGCTTGTAGGATTCGTGCCATATTTTCGATGCCTCTTCTGTGTTAATCGATTCCCCCCAGATTTTTTTGGCAGATTTCCAGAACTCCTCTCTGCTTATTTTTCCCTTTCTATATTTCTCTCCGAGATCACCTTGAAAAACCTCTTTAACCAGCTTTTCATCAATTTTAAATTTTTTCGATATCCTCCTTACCGCCTCTTCAGTACCATTGGTAAAAAGGACACCTCCAATATCAAAAACTATCCCTTTAATCATTAAATCACCTTATCAAAGCTAAGAAATTCGAGAAAAGAAATGTCAAAAAGAATCGAATGCAATTCTTTTTTGTAAAATTTCGTCTCCACGCGACTCTTATTTCGTATTTCTGATGGATCTCTTCCATTGCTTCCTACTGCATAGCACCAGAAAAATCCAGGATAACTCAGGGTAACACCCCAGTATTTTCTCACATTGGGGAAAGCTCGAGTCATACCTTCTATCACCATTTCCATTTCCTTCTTTTGATTTATGGGTGATTCGGATTGAGCAACGACAAATCCGTTATTTTTCAGAGAGGATCTGATTGAAGAGTAGAATTCTCTAGTATAGAGAGCCTTCCCCGGGCCAATCGGATCTGGTCCATCAATTATTATGATGTCATATTCCTCCTCCTTCTTCTTCACGAATTTCGCTCCATCTTCGTGATGTATCTCAACTCTCGGGTCCTCGAAAGAACCCATGTGAATTCTATGGAGATATTTCTTTGCAACTTCTATTACCTCAGCATCTATCTCAACTAAATCAACTCTCTCAATATCATATTTCAGAACCTCTCTAAGAGCGCCACCATCCCCACCACCAATGATAAGAATGTTTTTCGGGGATTCATGAGCTTGCATTACGGGATGAACGAGAAGTTCATGATAGAGAAAATCATCCCTTTCTGTTGTTTGAATTGCTCCATCAAGCACGAGCATCATACCGAAATTTTCAGATCTCAGAATTTCTATCTTTTGATATCTTGACTGTTTAGAATATACGATCTCTTTGATTCTGAATATCTGATGAAGCTCCTGTCCAAGCCTCTCACAGAAAAACATTTCATTCAAAATTCACACCTCTTTTTATCTCAACTATATTTGCTTTGGATGCCTTAAAGTATTTTTTAAATACGGGAATTCCCTGATAAGGGTCTGCGTCTCCGCAAGTAAAAATATCCAGAGCAGCGTATCCCAATTCTGGCCATGTATGAATCGAAATATGCGATTCTGCTATAACTGCAACCCCACTCACACCCTGTGGTGAAAACTTATGAGTTATGATTTGAAGAAGTGTGGCCCCGCACTTTTCTGTAGCCTCTCTCAGTGCTCTCTCCACCACTTCCTGAGAATCAAGTGTATCACCATCACACCCCCAAAGTTCAAGTATTATATGTTTTCCCAGTGCCTTCATATAATCCCTCCTTTCCCTTTATCATCCTCCTAACCCAATTTTTACGGTTTTTTTCCCATTTTACCATATCCCCTCTATTTGTCACCCGTCACCTCATATAATACTCATTATTTTTTAATTTTTTCGAATGTGTATTATTAGATACCGATATGGAGCATAAAAAACTATCTGTTACTACAGAAAAACTCTCGAAATGGTTTTTTTCCGCCTAAATCCGCATTTTCATCCTTTTTTGCTAGAAAGAAGTTGAAGGTGGAAAAAGGTTAAAGTGCTTGGAAATAGATTTTTGAAGGAAAAGGAAGTGAAGATACGCCGCCATGAGGATTCGAACCTCAGACCTGACGGTTAACAGCCGTCCGCTCTACCAGCTGAGCTATGGCGGCACGGAATCATGGCGGCGCTTGCATTCGTTCTTCATATTGAAACAAATATATAAAAATTTCTAATGGGATTTTTTGAAGAGATTTACGATTTCTCGAGCTATTTTCTCCACTCTCTCAAATCTCTCGGTAATATCACTTAAATCCTCGTCGAATCTTGCGATAATTTCTGTAGCTCTTTTAGTCAAAACCGCTCCATGTGGGGAAGGCTCTATTAATCCGAAATGCTCGAGAATTCTGAGAGAATAACGCACTTTGTGATTCGACAATCCCGTTTCTTCTGAAATTTTCAGTATTCCGATAGGCTCATTTTCAATCACTATTCTCAATATCTTAAGGTGTCTTTCTAAAATTTCCAATTCACTCTCTATTTTCCTGAACATCTCATCATCAATTTTCATTTCTTCACTACAAAAAATTTTCCCAGAAATGGAGAAGCAAAAAGGAGATTGAGAGGATTAAGACTATGATAACGCTCGGAGAAACACTCAAAAAGTATGAAATGAGAAATCCAAACAATGAGATGTTTAAGGCGATAAGAAAAGATAGCATCATCATTTCCTTTAAATCATATGTCAGTCTTCTTGCTATTGAAGGTGGTACGCTGAGAATTGCAATCATGAGAAGGATTCCAATGCTTTTCATAAGGATAACCACACTAAGTGCCACAAGAGAGAGAAGAAGAAGGTTGAAGAATCTAACTGAAATTCCAGAAAGAAATGCAAATTCTTCGTCAAATGAGATTGATTCGAATTCTTTGTGAAAGAGGAATGAAATAATCAATACCAAAAGTGCTGTAAAGCCCATTATTAGTGTTTCGTGGCTTGAAACTGTTATCAGGCTTCCAAAAAGATATGAGAGCACATCGGTGACGTATCCCGAGCTCAAGTTCAGAAACAGAATACCAAGAGACATACCAAGTGTCCAGAGAAGAGCTATTGCAACATCCTCATCCCTTTTCGATTTCATACCAATCAAACCTATGAGGATTGCAGAAAGAATGCTAAACGGAATTGCGCTCATAAACGGATTGATTCCAAGAAAAATTCCAAGACCAACTCCTCCAAATGCAGAATGAGCTATTCCTCCAGTGATGAGTACAATCCTCTTTGAGACAATATAACTTCCTACAATTCCAGAGATGAGAGAAGCTATGAGCAAAGAGATTATTGCATTCCTCACGAACTCGTAGTGAAAAATTTCAATCATCTTCATGCCTCCTGAGAATTCTGTGAGGAACTCCGTGGGTTATGATCTCAATTGGCGTTTGATACACTTCTTCGAGAACATCAAAGCAACCTTCTTTGTCCCCATGGAAGAAGAGCTTTCTGTTGAGACACGCCACCGTTTTGCTGTAGATTGAAATGACATTTATGTCATGGCTCACGATTATGATGGTAATTTCTCGGTTAAGTTCTGCAAGAAGGTCGTAGAACGATCTTTCTGCCTCAAAGTCTATATGAGATGTAGGTTCATCCAGAAGAAGTAATTTCGGATCTCGTACAAGAGCTCTGGCTAAGAGAACTCGCTGAAGCTGACCTCCCGAAAGCTCTCCTATTTGTCTATCTCTCAGTTTGCTTATGTTGAGAAGCTCCAGTACCTCTAAAACTTTTCTCTCATCATCTCTTTCAAATCCTCTGAAGACGCCGGGATATCTGGCTAAAAGTGTTGCTTTGAATACGCTTATCGGGAAGTTGAGATCAAAGGGAGGTTGTTGAGGAACATAACCTATTTGTTTTCTGACTTTTTTTGGAATTTCTCCAAAAACTCTAACCTCTCCCTCACTGGGGTCAAGAAGCCCAAGGATAATTTTAAGGAGCGTTGTTTTTCCGGCCCCGTTTGGTCCGATAATTGCGAGAAAATCTCTCTCTTTAACCGAGAGGTTAATATCTTCAAGTATTATTCTGTCATTCACGGAGTAGCTTACGTTTCTGAGCTTAACAACTTCCCCCTTCATATTACTGCCTCTCTAACAGCTCTTGAAATATCTTTCAAGGCATTCAGATAGTCCTCACTAAGAGGATTCACAGTGATGATTCTAAGGTTTAACTCTTCAGCGAGAACTCTAACGTCTTCGGAATCATGCTGAATTGGAACTATCATCTTCTTAATTCCTTTTTCCTCCACAATTCTCCTAAGATGAATGATGTCTTTAATACTCGGGGGTTTTCCCTCCTCTTCAATTACAATTTGAGAGAGTCCGTAATCTCTTGAGAAATAAGTTAAAATTGGATGATACACGAGTATTACATCCTCCTCCGTCTTCGAGAAGAACTGCTCGTTCTCTTTGTGAATCTTTTCGATCTCCTTCAGGTAAGCTTCTTTGTTATTCAGGTAAACTTCTTCATTAACCGGATCTAGAGATGCAAGAGTTCTAAAAACGTTCTCTGAAATTATTTTTGCATTCAGAGGTGATATCCACACATGAGGGTCACTTTCATCGATCTGAATACCTTCCGATACATTCAGGATCAAGACGTTCTTGTTCAGAGAGAAAATCTCCTCAAGGAACTCTTTTTCGAATTCCAGAGTTCCGAAATGAACGTATATCTCAGCTCCGCTCACATCCTTCATCATCTCGAAAGTAGGCTCGTAAATGTGCGGATTTGAATTTTCTGGGATAAGAACAGAAACTTTAACGTGTTCTCCACCAATTCTTTCGACAACTTCTTTAAGGGGAGGAATACTTACAACAACATTTATCCTTTCATCTTCTTCTTGGTAAAAGGTGATTGTAAGGAGAAAAGCTATAAACAATGGAGCTATCAGAAGGAATATGAGAATTCTTTTCATCAATTCTCGATTTATCTGGGCTTTATAAAATCCTTTTCATCTTAAGCGAGGCAAAGAATGAAATAGGAGATGTAAAAGAAATCTGTTTGATGAAGGTAATAATAAAGAAGTCCAAGCTATCTGGAGAACTCTTGGCTCCTCCCTCAAAGAGTTACACACATCGAGCAATAGTTTTGGCATCTCTTAGTGAAGAATCTGAAATTCAAAATCCTCTTATTTCCAGAGATACTAAAGCAACGATACGAGCCTGTGAGAAAATAGGTGCTGAAATTGAATTCGAGGAAGAGGAAAGCATTCTGAGAGTTAGAGGTGTTGAAAGCTCTCCCTCTCTTCCTGACGATGTTATAAATGCAGAGAATTCTGGAACAACACTGAGATTCATGACTGGAGTTTGCTCTACGATTGAGGGAATATCTATCATCACAGGGGATGAGTCTTTAAGAAGGAGACCGAATACACCTCTTATAAGTTCTCTAAATGAGCTTGGAGCACACGTCATTTCAACTAAAGGAGATGGAACAGCACCTCTTGTGATAGAGGGAAAGTTGAGAGGTGGAGAGACATCAATTTCTGGTGATGTAAGTTCTCAGTTTCTCTCCTCTCTTCTCATATCCACTCCTCTGGCCGAAGAGGATACAGAAATTCACGTTACCTCGAGAATAGAATCAAGACCCTATGTCAACATGACCCTCCAGATGCTTGAACTATCAAAAATTGAAATCGAAGAAAGGACTGACACATTCAAAGTTTCGGGAAATCAATATTTTGAATTTCCAAACTTTTTCCGCATTCCAGGCGATTTCTCTTCTGCAGCATTTATAATCTGTGGTGCAGTTGTAACCCAGTCTTCCGTGAGGGTTAGAAATCTTGAACCTAGTGAACAAGGAGATTCCGCAATTATAGATATTCTCGGAGACATGGGCGCAGAGGTGGGATGGGACCTCAAGAGCAGGGTTGTTAAAGTTTATCCCTCGGAGCTTCAAGGAATTGAGATCGACGCCTCCGATATCCCCGATCTTGTTCCCATTCTTGCTGTTGTTGGAACAGTTGCAGAGGGAGAAACCCTTATTTACAATGCAGGGAGGCTTCGATACAAGGAAAGCGATCGGTTAGAGGCAATTTCAACTGAATTAAGAAAAATGGGCGCAGATATTGAAGTGGAGGGGAACTCGTTGAGAGTGAGGAGAAGCTCTCTTTTTGGATGTGAAGTTTACGGACATAGAGATCACAGAATAGTTATGTCTCTTGCTATAGCTGGCCTCATTGCAGAGGGTGAAACAATAATAAGAGGTGCTGAAGTTGTTGACGTCTCTTATCCAAACTTCTTCTATGATCTTTATGATATAGGAGCGAGGTTGAGGTTGGAATGAGCGGCAACATCTTTGGAAGGGTTTTCAGAGTTGTTACATGGGGCGAGAGCCATGGAGTGGCTGTAGGAGCTGTTGTAGATGGATGTCCTTCTAATCTTCCCCTCTCCGAAGAGGATATTCAGGTTGAACTCAATAGGAGAAGACCAGGACAGTCGGAAGTTACTTCGAAGAGAATGGAGAAAGATAGAGTAACTATTCTTTCAGGGGTTTTTGAGGGAAAAACAACAGGAACACCAATCTCCATGATCGTGTGGAATAGAGATGTAGATTCATCTCCTTATGAGAAGTTCCGATATGTTCCAAGACCCGGACATGCAGATTTAACATATTTCCTGAAGTTCGGCCATAGGGATCACAGAGGAGGGGGAAGATCCTCTGGAAGAGAGACCGTGGGAAGAGTTTGTGCTGGTGCGATAGCAAAGAAACTCTTATCCCTTTTTGGAATTAAAATTCGGGGTCATGTTGTGAGAATAGGGAATGTGATTTCGGAAGCATCACCAGAGAGAGTTTTCAGCTATAAGGAAAATTCTGTGAGATGTGTGGATGAGAGAGCTGCAAGGGAAATGGAGAAGCTCATAAAAGAGGTTGCTGAAACAGGAGATAGTATTGGTGGAATCGTTGAAATACTTGCCTCAGGTATTCCCCCTGGACTTGGAGAGCCCGTTTTCGATAAGCTTGATGCAGATATAGCGAAAGCCATGATGAGCATTGGTGCAGTGAAGGGTGTGGAAATAGGCATGGGGTTCAAATCTGCTGAAATGAGAGGGAGCGAGATGAACGATGAGATGAGATTCAAAGATGGTAGGATAGTCTTTACTTCCAATAATGCTGGAGGAGTTTTGGGAGGGATCTCCACAGGAGAGTTGCTTAAAGTTAGAATTGCGGTTAAACCCACTCCCTCCATTTCGAAATCACAGAAAACTGTTGACCTGAGGGAACAAAAAGATGTGGAAATATCGATAAAAGGGAGACACGATCCTTCGATAGTTCCACGAATCGTTCCTGTTGCGGAAGCGATGCTTGGAATAGTTTTAGCTGATCATATGATGCTCTCGGGATTCATCCCGAGAAGACTCTAATTCTTTTTTAGGATGCGAAGCTCCTTTCCCGCACAGTGTACTTCATCACATCTTGTGAAAATTCCATTCTCAATCACTCCGGGAATTTCATTTAGCTCCCTTTCCAGCTTTTCTGGGTGTGCAATGGTTCCAAATTTTGCATCAGCTATCAGATTACCGTTTTCTGATATTACAGGTCCGTATTTTCCGCTTCCCTCTCTTAAATTCAACTCTCCACCAAGCTCAGAAATTCTTCGCTCAACTAGAGGGAGAGATGTAGTGAGGATCTCAAGGGGAATTGGAAGACTCAGCTTTTCGCTCATCTTTGATTCATCGACTATTATCACGAATTTTTTCGAAGCATAAGCGATGATCTTCTCTAAGGTATGAGCTCCACCACCTCCCTTTATCGCGTGAAGTCGTTCAGTTACTTGATCAGCACCATCAACCGCTATATCCGGCTCAGGATGCTCATCTAAGCTTGTAATTGGAATTCCGAGCTTAATTGCCTTCTTTTTCGTCCTAAATGATGTAGGAATTCCTTCAATCTCCAACCCCTCTTTTTTTATCCTTTCTGAGAGCACAATCAAAAATTCTTCTGCTGTGCTTCCAGTTCCCAGTCCAACCACCATTCCATCCTCAATTAATCTAAGTGCTGAGAGAGCTGCCATTTTTTTGAGATTCATTCTCCCAACCACTCCTCCACAATCTTGAAATCTATTTTTGAAGTACAGTCAAGAGAAATTGGAGTTATTGATATACATCTTTCCTGATAAAGAGCATGAACATCCGTTCCTGCAGGAGCTTTTTTAATCGGACCTCCATTAATCCAGTAATATTGCTTCCCTCTCGGATCCCTCCTCTCTTCCACTGAGGTTTTAAAAACCTTTCTCGCCAATTTGGTTATTCTGATGCCTGTCTCATCATCTGCATCATACGGTATATTCACATTTATAAGATCAACTCCAGAAGGTAGACCCTTTTCGAGAATCCTCTTTGCAAGGGACCTAAGAAGCTTTTTTCCAATTCTCAAATCGCCAGCTTTTGGTATTTCATCAAATTTTTCTGCCTCTTCTCTCACTTCAACCGAGATTGCAATTGCAGGAATTCCGTGAGTTGCTGCTTCGAGAGCTGCTCCTATTGTTCCAGAAGTCGTCACTGATTCTGTGCTCAAATTCTCTCCTACGTTGAATCCCGAAATCACAAGATCTGGTTTTGAAGGCATCTTGGCAAAGATTCCTATGATTACAGCATCTGTTGGAGTCCCTCCAACTGCGTATCCTCGGAGTCCGTCCACGAAAACTTCAGAAACTCTTATAGGTTCGAAGATGGAGATAGAGCGCCCTACTCCACTTTTCTGAGATGCTGGAGCGACAATATAAATTTCACCGAGATCTTTCACAGCCTCATGAGCCTCTCTGATCCCTGGAGAGTAAATACCGTCATCGTTGGTTATCAGAATTCTCTTCATTAAAACCATCACTGATTTTATTAACCTATAAAACTTCTCTTATGATGTGAGAGTCCTCATTGCAGAGTTTGCAACAGCGGAGAATTTGGAGGAACTTATCTACGAGGGCTTCGCAATGTTACATACTCTTGTAACTTCTTTTGAGAGAATTGGATGCACTACCTTCTATTTCACGAGAAATGTTTTAATGAATTGCGGAACTCCAATTTTCATTGAAGATTTTAGGAAAAGTCTCAGAAAGTTCTCTAAGGAAGTGGATGCAACTCTTTTAATAGCTCCTGATATTCTTCTTAGCGAGTTAACCGAGGAAATCTCCTCCGAAAATCTCGGCTCATCGCCAGAAGCGGTGAGAATCTGTGCTGATAAATTGAGGTGCTATGAGATTCTCGAAAAGGAGGGAATAAGAACTCCGATGTCAATCTCTTCAGATAGATATGTGGTTAAGCCAAGATTTGGTTGCGGATGTGAGAATACGTTCATTTCTTCTCATCCTGTTGAGTCAGAGGAGCTCATTTCAACTCCTTTTGTAAAAGGCGTCCACAGAAGTGTAAGTGTTGTGAGAAGAGATAGATCCATCCTTCTTTCTGTGAACGAGCAATCCATAGTTTTTGAAGATGGAAGATTAAGATACGAGGGAAATAGAAGTCCTTCAGAATTCAATAAAGAGCTTATTGATATTGCACTTAGATGCGGAGAGATATTCGAACTTCATGGATATTATGGGGTTGATTTTGTTCTTGGAGAAGAACCAGTTGTTGTTGACGTCAATCCGAGAATTACGACTTCAATCTTTTCCATTTCCAGAATTTTAAAAGAGGAAATATCAGAGTTCATCCTCGGAAAGCGTAAATTCCCAACTCTCACAGGAGTGCACGAGTTCAGAGTTTCCGATCTCAAAAAGTTTTACGAAAAAAATGCTAAGGTAGTTTAATTTCGACGGAGTCTCCTACTTTTAATCCCAACTTCTTTATTGTTCCTTCTGGAGCCTCAATAGCATAAATAAATGGTTTATTACTCTTCACGACTCCTTTTCTCACTCTTTCCCTGAGATCCACAACTCTCAGCTCGGAGTTTATAAAGATGAAATCTAGAGAATATTTCATGAAACGCATGCTGAAAGGATAGTACCCCTCTCTTGAGAAAACGAATAGCATACATCTTTTTTCAGATGAGAAGGAGAGACCTATTATCTTTTTAATCAGAGTTTTTGCAACTTCACATTCAATTTCCATCTTTTCAAACTTTACTTTGACAATCATACTGACAACATAGGTGATATGAAATACTCTGTTAAATTCGCAGTTATCATTCCTATCCATAACATTGTGATGAAATGAGTATAGATGTTGGCTATATGTCCTCCGTCTACAATTTTTATCATAAGTGATGAGAGAAGTGCATGAGCAATAAGTATGATGAGTAGATAGAATGGTGTATACTGGATGGTGAAAAGATATATCGGGAAGATCTCGGCTACTAGTGGTGAAATCTCCCCCATCTGAGAGAACATGGTGTTGATCATGTCAACTATTTGAAAAGTGACAAAGAGCGAGAAGGACACTCCGACCATCATTCCATAAAACACACCAGTCATACTTCCTGCAGTTTGATCCCTTTTCTTTCTCAAGCCAGTTATTTTAGTTACGTTTTGTCCGATTATCTCTCCAATCACATCGGCTTTACCTCCGACTGTTAAACCCTCTACGAACATATCTGTGAATCTATCAATCAAGTTGGATCCCGTTTCAGCTGAGAAAAGCTTCCAAGCTCTCTCTTTGTCGACTCTAATTTTCAATCGTTTATAAAGAGCTTTTATGTTTTGCGTCAAAGGTCCGAAATCATGAGTCTGAAGACTTCCAAGAGCAGGAATTACCATTCCACCACGAGCTGCAGTAGCTCCCCCAAGCGATCTCATAAAAGCACCGTAGTTATCATCTCTTCTTCTCAACATCGCCTCTTCTTTTCTTGTTATTCTTCCGAGAATGTACATGGGGGTTATCCCTGCTGAAATCAATAATCCTGGTCTGGCTCCTTCAAGTAGTTCGGGATGCCTCATCATCTCAAAAATTATCAGACCCGAAATCATCACACATCCCAGAATAGAGATTGCAAGATACTTTGTGTACTTTTTTTCCAACTGGGTTAGATAACCCTTCAGAGAATGCCACACCGGATCTTTGGGTACTTTTACTTTAAGATAGTAAAGGATCAGTATTTCTGCGAAAATAAAAGAAAAGATCACTAAGTACATCAAAAAGGATATATCCTGTCCAGAAATCGCAGGAAGAATCAAAGCGAAGCATGCTACGAAAACTAAGGAGATCGTCAGTGAAACATAAATCTCCTTTAAATTCTCCACATCATAGAGAGCCCCCTCATACATTACAGCATACTGATTCATAACAGTTTCTTGCTCGCTTTTAAGAAATTCCTCGAGATCTTCTCCAGCATCAACTGCATGAGCAAATCTATCCAAGAAATCCGCAAGAATTATTGAGGGACATTTCTTGGCAACTATTCTCGAAGCTTCAGCTAAACTGAGATTCCATGTGTCCATCAAAACATATATCTTTCTTATCTCTTCTGCAAGTGCTCCAAATTCTTTTCTATTTGCCAAGTGCTCTATCATCTTCTTTCTATCCAAATCTGAAGTTGCGAGAATTCCAAGGTGGGTTATGAAATAGTGCATGTTTTGGTTTATTTCATTCTTTATTCTCTCTCTAAGGATAAGAGGGTAAAGGAGAATGGAGACAGTAGCATAGAGCGGAATTGAAAAAGCTATAAATCTGCCTAAACCCTCTCCAAATACTGAGGGAAAGAGGGAAATCAGAGTCACAGTTATTAAAATAGATGTTCCTATGGCTGAACCTCCGTAAAGGGCTAAGTACCTTTTAGGTGAAATGTTTAGAGCTTGGATAGCACTGATATAGCTCATTGAAATCACCTCAAATTGGAAATGGAATACCTTCTAGCCCTCTGTCGTAGAAGTCACGAATTATTTTATTAACTTGGTTGTAATCGAAAATCTCTCGGTTGACCATCTCATCAAGAATTTTAGCTCTTAAAAGCAAATCGTCATAGATTTCTCTTTTATCTTCATATCCCGCTCTTTCTGCAATTTTGTTCTCTAGGATATAGCTATTGTTCATACCTCGGAAAATATGCACGTCGTCAATTGAATCCCATTGGAAGACTGCTCTGGTGACTACTCCTCCAGCCTCCTCAAAATATCCTTCTATCTCCTCAACCGAAGTGCATCTTCTGAGGAACTTGCCCTTTCTGTAAACAGCCTGTTGAATGAAAACAACGTTTAAATTGTCTATGAAGGTCACGGGAACATTGATAGGATCTCCAGTAAACCTCTGGATCATTTTTCTCACTGAAGAAGCGTGAAAAGTAGCTAATACTGGATGACCGGTCTGCATGGCTTGAAATGCAACCGCACCCTCCCTCCCCCTAATTTCTCCAACTATTATGTAATTTGGTCTCGATCTCAGAGCAGCTCTCAAAAGATCGAACATCTCGACTCTCGACTCTGGAGGTCCACTCTCTCTGGTGATGAGTTGTTGCCATACCTTGTGTGGAGGTCTTACTTCTGGAGTGTCTTCCGCAGTTAGGATCTTCGATTTGGGATGGATAAATGAAAGAAGAGCATTCAAGAGAGTTGTTTTGCCCGAAGCTGTTTCACCACAAACAAAAGCACTCATACCATTCTCTAGGCAAAGCCAGGCATACGCTGCAATTTCCGCACTGATAGAACCCCATTTTATGAGTTGTGTTATTGCTATGGGAACATCACTGAACTTTCTTATCGTGAAACTAGGTCCCTTCCCGCTAACATCATTGCTGTACACGATGTTGATACGTGATCCATCTGGCATCGTTCCGTCAACGATCGGTCTGGCATCACTTACCGGTCTTCCTATCCTCTCTCCAAGGTTTTTGAGATATCTGTCCAGTTCCTCCTCATTTTTGAATCTTACAGTAGTCTCTATCATTCCGAAGACTTTGTGAACGATGTGGATGTTCATAGTTCCTAGGGAGTGAATGTCCTCTATGTACGGATCTCTCATTAACGGTTCTAACACTCCACTTCCTACGATGTCTCTCTGGAGAATGTAATGGATTTTATCGAACTCCTCCTCAGTTACGGGAACTTGACTAATCTTCTTCAACCTTATCTTCAGTCTTCCTCCCTCTTCCTCGGGTAAAGTACCACCTGGACCTATGGAAATGCTTTCCATTAGAAGCTTCGTTATGAGGTCTTTCAATTCAGATTCATCTTTGGGAACGGGTTCGTGTGGGGCTTTGTTTAATATAAGGGAAAGAATTAGTTTGTATTTCTTCTCTTCTAACTCATTCAGACTTGGCTCTATCACAATGCATCTTTTCTCTCTTTTCACATCTCCATAAATGTGTATGAAAATTGGATCTCCGACAGGATAAATTATATTGGGGTGTTCAATTTCTGCCATATCTCGCGATAGTCTCTCCTCAAAACCCGGAACTCTTCCATATCTCCTGACGAAAGAGTTCACATACGCCTTCAGGTGCGGATTTCTGTTCATCGCATCTTCGAACTTTCCCATCTCTCACCCCTCTCAGGCAACTGAGGTGATCTCAACGACAAATCCTATCTTCGGTTCAACTCTGAATCCTATTATCGAACCAAAAGAGCCCCTGGCACCGACGAATTTCTTCACCTCTATCATGTGCTTTACATCTCCTCCGAGAATCCTTGTGCTAAGTTCCAAGTATACATCTGCGGAAGATCGAAGAATAGAAAGAGCTTCTTCATTCAACTCTGCCGGATTTGCGGTTAGTATTATAGTTTTGTTCAGTCCAGAGAGCTTTTTAAAGAATGACATTAGCTGAATGATTTTTTTCCCATCATCAATTGAAGAGATGAAAGTTGAGAAAGAGTCAATGACAATGACTTCAGTTTCAAATAACTGTTTTGCAGTCATGAGCCTCTCTGGGAAGTCATATCTTGGTTTTGGACTCTGAATGAGTGGAAAAAGGGGTATAAAGATAAGTCTTCTTTCAAAAAGGGCTTTCGCAATAGGGTAATCCAAAGCGTGCATTTGATTGATGAAGTTCTTTGTGGTGAGTTGTGAAGAGATGTATGTTACAGAGTGTTTGTTCTCTATGAATCCATAACTCATTCTCTGGCATATAACGCTCTTTCCTGCTCCATAACCTCCCTCTATTAGCATTATGGAACCGCTTGGAATTCCACCTCCTAACCTTCTCTCAAATTCATCTCTTTTTATAGCAAATTTGTGAAGAAGTACCATTGAATCACCTCAGATTGTGTACTCGAAGATGTCTGAAACACCTCCATAAACAACTATCTTAACCGTATGATCTCCGCTGGTAGTAGGTGCACCACTCACAACAATTTTTATAACATCTCCCGGTTTTGCGGTTACACCGCCTCCTATTACCGAAACAGAAACGTTAGAGGGGTCAATATACTCTCCATCTATTATCACGTCTATAGGATCAGGAGGGATCTCGCTTTTTCCAGTGTTCTTCACATAGAAAACGTTGCTCGTCGCAGCTGGATCGTTTATTATCGTTATTTCGGTTTCAAGTTTGTAACTTAATATCTTGCTCTTCTCTGTTATGGAGCCCATGACTCCCTGAGTGGTGACGAGAAGTGCAGATCCCACTGAAGCTGCTAAGATAACTGAGATTATGAAGAAGATTATGTGAGTTGCCGTAGTTCCAAATCCCAATTTCGATCACCTCAGATGGAATAGGTTGAGTAGTCGGCAATTCCATTTTCTGCTACCACCTTGACTCTGTGCATCCCACTGCCTGAGAGGTTTTCCACGCTTATCGTTATCTCGTTCTCTGGTATCCAGAGAGTTGAAGGTGTTACCGAGAAGGTCTTTGGATCACCATCTACCAACACACTTATTTTCAAAGGATCCAGTTCTGTTGATCCATCGTTTTTTACCGTAATGTTAATCGAATAACTTGCCGAAGTCCCAGAGACTGAAATAGAGAGGATTGTGACTTTTGTATTCAATTTATTTTCCTGAAGCTCATTATAACTCTTCTTCGCTTCTTCCATGTATCCCTCTGCAATATTCAAATTCGTGACAACTACTGACACTACAGCTATCACAACTATGAAGAGTATCCCAACCGAGATAGAAACACTAAATCCCATAGAGCTCCGTTGACTCCTCTTGTATTTTCGCTATCTCTCTTTCTAGAGACATCAGAAGAGCTCTATTTATGCATTTGCCCCTTAACTTCTCGATGAAGAGCAGCGATCTGATATGATCAGTTGCATTTAGGTCAACAAGCCTTTTAACTTCGTAGCTCTCTTTCTGAGAGGAGAATCCTCGGGCATAATTTAAGATCGTGTTCATCACATCTTCACTTATCCAGTTGATGTCCACGTAATATTCTAGAAGTCCTGGGAGATTCTCTCTTCCAACTCTTTCTATCATGAATTCGATCCATCTCATCACCACTATGTCATTCACCAGATTTGGTGCTATCTTTCTTAATCTTGGACCTATCTCTTCAACATACTGAATCTTTTCTTTTACGATCTCTTTCGGCATCCTCTCTTTTTTTAGCACTTTGATCTCTTCTCTCTCCTCTTTCAACCTCTCACTTTCAATTTTTCTCTCCTCAATTGCGGTCTCCCTCTCTGGCCTCTTTACTCCCTCCCCCTCTCTTCTCATTTGACTTCTTAGGAACTCCTCAAGTGAAGAGATAGTACTTTCCATCTTCTCCAGTCTCTTCTCAATTGTCTCAAGCTCTCTTTCGGGTTGCGCGTAACTTTCTACGAGTCTCTGAGTCAACTCTTCAAGATCCTCTTCTGTAATTCTCTCGTCTCTTAATCTCTCGGCTACTCTATCCAGTACAATCGAGGGTATTTTGGATCTTAAAGGTGCCAACCTCTCTTCAATCTGTTCCTGAGTTAGACTCATTCTCTTCACCCTCCTCTTGCTCAGAGGTATGCTCCTCCTCTTCAATATCTCTCGTAGAGATCATTTTCTCAATTCTCTCCTCAAAAAACTCGTCAATCAGCTTATCAAAGTCAAATCTACCGAATGCAAGAATTTCAAGATCTTTTCTCAAATTTGAAAGACCTTTTTCAAATTCTCTTATTTTTTCTTCATTTTCTTCAAATCTAGAGATTATGGCATTGTAGTCAAGGCTTTTGAAAGCATCTACGAATGGATTAATTTGGTTTGAAACAATTTCATAGAGAGTGAGAACATCCTGAAGACTGCTGTCTATTCTTTCAATCTCTTTTCCAAGGTTATCGATCTCTCTTCTGAGTGATGAAATTGAAATGTCAATTTTCGTCATCCTGTTCTCGATTCCGCTCATTCTCTCAGAGAGGATTGACACCATGTCCTCTGTTTCCTCTTCTATCTCAACCAGTTCTTCTCCAGGCTCCTCGCTCGAGAGCGCCTTTACTGCCCCCTCACTCCTCACTCCTTCTGTTTTCCGCTCTTCTTTTTTCTTCCTTCGAAAGAAAGGCACCACTACTCCCTCCTCTGCAATGGAAAAATTTTAAAGAATAGGACTTGAGGTTTAAGCCTCAAGTCCCGGCATTCACGGATAGAGCTCTATGTACAGATCAGTTCCATAGGAATTCGGCGTTGTGAACTCGACTATTGCTGGAGCTCCTGTTTCTGGGCTGAGAGTCACTGAGACCTCAGTTCTCGGATCAAGGCTCAAACCTACTGCAGTAGCGTTTATCTCTATTTGAATCAGATCTCCAGAGGTAAGTACTGGGGTACTCGTTGTGAATGAGTTATCTACATCTCTTATCTCAGAGGCTGTGAATGTTGTTGAAGTGGCGTTTGCAGAGTCCCATGTTAGATCTTGAGTTGTTTGTCCATCACTAATTGGTATCACAACTTGACTCAGATCCACAGGTTCACTACCTGGAGCTAATGAGACCTTCAAAAACAGGTAATCGAGAGTTGTATCAGTGGCGGAAGATCTATTACCCACAACGCTCTCAACTTGAATGTTAGAAGCAACTTCAGCTATCGCCTCTTTTCCTGTTGCTTGAGCCTTTTGCTGTAATGAGCTTGCTGTGTTGATAAGAACTGCCGCCGCTATTGCCGCAACTAAGATCATCGCTATGAATATGATCAGGGTACCGATGCCCACTTGAGCTCTCTCCTCTCTCATCCTAAACTTCCTATTTGCTTTCACCTCTTTTCACCTCTTTTTCAAATTTTCTATTCAGAAAATGCTTAATTTTGGGATAAATAAACTCATTCGTGTAAATATGTGCGCAAATAACAGATCAACTGCAATTATCGAGGAATGTGTAGATGCACAATTCAGGAAAAAATTTAATATGAAGGATTTTAAAAACATGTGGTGAGGGATTATGATGAAGTCTTCATTTCTGCAATATGACCCTCATGTTCTTAGATCACTTAAAAAGAGTACTGTAAGAACAACAACACTCTTCTATCTTTATGAAATTTATCCGAATGCAAGTTATCCTGCTGAAATAGCAAGAAATACCGGGATAGATGCGTCTAACGTCATTGGAGCTCTAAGAGGCATGGGGGATCGCTATAATGGTTCCTCGTCTCTCGTTGAAATGGGACTCGTAGATGTGATAGAGATGGAGGGCGTTAAATACTATCGACTCTCAGAATATGGAAAGAAAACAGTAGAATTCCTGAAGATGTACGTGAAGAACACCGGTTATAATAAGGTTTACTTAAGGTGAGGAAATGGAAGGAAGAGTGAATGAAGAACTTTTGTTACTCAAAGAGATTGTAGAGAACAACAGAAAACTAATTGAGGTGCTGAAAACAATCTCGAGAGAAGAATTTCAGGAGGAAATTATTCCAACTCCAGTTTCTACAAGAAGAATCAGAGAGTCTTTAATAAAAGCGAGGAACATATGTCTTGGAAGTTTAATTCAGATGGGTGTTGTTACAAATATCTTTAGCGGTATAACTGAAGGTTACACAACTGCAGAATCGATAGCCTCAAACTATGGATACAGGAACAGAAAATTGGTTTATTTGTATCTCAAAACCATGGAGAGATATGGAATTCTCGAAAGAGATGGAGAGGAGTTTTATTTGAGAAATGGGATAAAACTTGAACTCAATAAAAACGACCTCGTTCTTGATAAAGTTACTGATGATCTTGTGAGTTTTATAACCGCAATGCTTAGAGCGTTTCCATATGCTCTTTTGGATGAGAGACATCCCATGGCGGCAGTGGATTTCAATAAGGATGCAGATCTTTGGAGTATATGGCTCGAGAATGAGTGGTTCAATATGACCAGAGAAATTCTCAGCAATGTTGCAAATTTGAGCTCAGGAGATTACGTTCTCGATTTAGGATGTGGCACCTCCTCTCTCATCCATTATGCAAAAATTGTTGGACCGAGGGGAAAAGCAGTCGGTCTTGATAATTCCAAAAACATGGTGGAAATCTGTAAGAAGAAAATAGAATCTAACAGGGTTCATTGGGCAAAAGTGCGAAAAGAGAATATCGAGTCAATTCTTCTCTTCAAGGATAAATACGATGTGATGGTTCTTTCTCTGACTATGCCATTTCTTCAGAACCCTCTAAGGGTTTTTAACAACGCAAACAGAGGCCTGAGAAAAGATGGGAAACTAATAATCTTTACGAAACTTTTCTCTACTGAGCCTCTTTACGATTTTATTGATTCTTTGATTCCGAGTTTTGTAAAGCCATACAGCTATGAAGAAATCGAGAATCTCTTAACAGAAGCAAATTTAACGGTCGAAGATGATTTTAGGGAAGATGGAATAATAGTAGCTTATAAGGGTGGTTAAGGAGGGGCTGAATTTGAGAAAAGATTGTGTTCCGACAGGAGTTCCCGGGTTAGATGAGTTGATTGAGGGTGGTTTGCCCAAGAACAGGGCACACCTCATTCTCGGTCCTCCGGGAAGTGGAAAGACAACTTTTGCAATTCAGTTTCTTGTCGATGGAGCGATGAATGGTGAAAACGGGGTTTATTTTTCGCTTACAGACGCTAAATCCAACGTCATTGTAGATGCTTCTCGAATGTTTCCACAGATTAAAAAGCTTGTAGAAGAAGAAAAATTAATTTTTTTGGATTTCGAAGATTATTTGAGTTATGCTTCAGATCTTTGGGCAGAAGAAAGGAAAGAAGAGGTTTATTCAATGACTCCTGCTACTTTGTTTTTTGAATTAAAGAGAGCGATTAAAAGGACTAATGCAAGCAGATACGTCATAGATTCAATTTCCCTCATCAAGTTTTCAGGAGTTATAAAAGAAGAGCTCAGAGAAATAGCAAGATTTATTCGGAATCTGAGCTCTCTGAATTGTACGGGCATAATAATTTCGGAGATGCTGGATCCAGGGAGATATTCCATAGAGCAATTTTTCGCTCATAGCGTAATCTTCTTCCACAGTTTCATGCAAAACAACAAAATGTTCAGAGCAATTCAAATTATGAAGATGCGCGGAACCAAACACGATAATAACATGAGGGCTCTCCAGATAACTTCCAGAGGTTTGAGAGTTGGAGATGAGCTCGAATGGACCCTCAAGAGCGATTGAAGGAGAAAGCATATCAGCTGGGTTTCAGCGTAGGATACTATAAGCATATGGAGACTGGCTGGGTTCTTAAAGAGCTGGAGAAGTTGAAAAGGAAGGGCAGAGAGCTTAACGTTGATGTGATGATATATTATGAGCAGGGAAAAAGAGATGGAGAGCGAGAGAGGAGATTTTTTCTGGAAGAGGAGAAAAGAAAGAGTGAAACAAAGTCTCACCTAGAATTTTTGGATATTCCAAAAGTAATAAAACTGGAAAGTTATTTTCCCAAGATTCTGAACATTCCCTCTTTTTTAGTCAACTTCTTTTTGCGGAGATGAAAGTTGAGAAAACTTTTAATAAAGGTGACTCAGTATAGAAATTTGAGCCCTGGTAGCTCAGTCAGGGAGAGCGTCGGACTGAAGATCCGATTGTCCCCGGTTCAAATCCGGGCCAGGGCATGAATTATTCATTTTCAGTTCCTTACAACTCTCGAATTAGCGTCTCCTGTTTTATTCTTTCCCGAGGTGATTTTTAGTATGGACATCTATCCATCTCAAAAGTTGAGCAGAGTTCTCGAGAACTTCCGGAAGAAGTATCCAGAACACTACGAGATTGTGAGGAACTTCTCGGAAGATCTCATCGCTCAGGGAATCTCTGAGCTCAGGGTCAGAAGCTACGTACACTACCTCAGGAGGATTCTGGATGTCGTGAAAAAGGATTTCAGAGAGTTCACGAAAGAAGATGTACGAAAGGTCATAGTCCACTATCAGGAGCTCGTTAACAGAGGAGAGTTCTCAGACAGCGTTGTCTTTGAGGTGAAGAAGACGCTAAAGAGGTTCTTCAGGTGGTTCAACAGAGATGATCTCGTGAACTGGTTTACAATAGGAAGTGTGGAGACAAAGGTATCTCCACACGATCTCATAACCGAGGATGAGTTCAGGAAGATGCTAAACGCATGCCTGAATTCCAGAGATAGAGCCTTCATTTCACTGCTATACGAGACTGGTGCCAGAATTGGTGAGATCGCAAGCATGAGAGTTAAGGATGTCTCTTTCGATGAATTCGGAGCTGTGGTGTGGCTTCCGAAATCGAAAACCATCAAAAGAAGACTCAGGATTGTCTACTCCACGAAGTTCCTCAGCATGTGGCTCTCCGATCACCCTCTTAAAGAGGATCCAGAAGCTCCTCTGTGGATAAGACTCACAGGGAAGAACCGCACCGCTCCAATGCAGTACAAGGACTTCCAGATACAGCTCAAGAAGATTGCAAAGAGAGCTGGAATAAAGAAAAGAATCTATCCGCACCTCTTCAGGCATACCAGAGCGACGAGGATCCTCGGTGAGATAACGGAATCAATTGGAGCGAAGTACATGGGCTGGGTTCCCGGGAGCAGAATGGTGAAGGTCTATCTCCACCTCACGGATAAAGATGTAGAGAACGCCATCCTCGAGATGCACGGGCTGAAGAAGGAGAGCGAGAGAGATCTCGAAGTAAGAAAATGTGTAAGATGCAGCTTCATAAACCCTGGAGATTCTAGGTTCTGCTCGAATTGCGGCCTTCCTCTGACGAGCGAGGCATCGCACGAAATCAGGAGATGGGAAGAAGAGGAGAAGAAACTCCTCGAGATACTTTCGAGACCGGAGTTCATCAAACTCATCGCGGATAGGTGGAGGGAAATCGAGGAACTTAAGAAAATAGCTGAGGAGAGAATTGAGGGGGAGTTACGGGATGGAGGTTCTCTGGAGGGATGAGACACTCTTCAGAAATGAATCCGTGTTCGACACGGAGTACCTTCCTGATGCAATCCTCCACAGGGAGCAGCAGGTGAGTTCTTTAGCTTTCAGTCTAAAACCGGCAACGAAGGGGTTCCGTCCGGTCGATATTCTTTGCATTGGTCCTCCCTCCACAGGAAAAACCAGCAGCGTGAGATACGTGCTGAACATGCTCTCTGAGTTCGAGGGAGTTCTCGTGGCCTACATCAGGTGTCCCGTGATGAGAACAGCGTACAACATTCTCTCAAGGATCTACGAGATCGTCTGCGGAAAGATGGCTCCGCAGAAAGGTCTTCCGCTGTGGAAGCTCTTCTCTGAGGTCTGCGGTGAACTTATGAGAAGAGATCAAACTCTAATCGCAGTTCTAGACGACGTTAACTTTCTCGATCAAGAGGCGCTGAACGAGATCATGAAGGTGATAATCAAAAGCGGAGATGAGCACGGTGTAAGGATCGGAACGATCCTCATCGCAACCGAGATGGACTTCATCTCAAAACTCGATCCGCTCGTTGGATCCGCGTTTCACTTCTCGGAGGTGCACTTTCCACCGTACAGCAGAAATGAGATTAGAGATATCCTCGAGTGGAGGGTGAGACACGGATTCCAAAATGGAGTGCTGAGCGATGAGGCGTTTGAAAGCGTGGTGGACCTCACCTCAAGAACCGGTGACATAAGGTTCGGTCTCTACCTGCTGAGAGCAGCCGGAATTGAAGCGGAGAGGAGGGCGAAGAGGAGGATAGAAGCTGAAGACGTTGAGAGAGTGTACGAAGGAGGTGCAAAGGTCTTCCTGGCCAAGAGCATCTCAGCTCTGAACTCCGATGAAAGGGAGGCGCTCAAAATCATCTACTCGCTCGAAACAGATGAGATCACAACCGGAGAGGTCTACGCAATAATGAGGGCTGAGGTCGGGCTCTATTATGAGAGATTCTACGAGATAATCGACAAGCTCGAGCGCCTGAGGTTCATCGACGTGGTCTTCGGAAGGAAGGGGAGAGGGAGAACGAGATACATCTACAGGCGCTACGAAAGGGAGCTTATGGAGAAGGCTTTGAAGGAGTGCTGGTGAGTTACTGCAGCCAAAGCTTAAAAACGAGATCCCTCCTTTAATAGTTTTCCCAGTCAATATGCTTTCTTGTGAAGATAATTAAGGAATATGAAACAACCAAGTTGTTTCCGAAAAGATTGAAAGTGAAGCGGATTTAAAATTTAAGAGTTAAGAAATAAATAAGAGTTATTAAAGGGGTATTGTTATGACTAACTCAGAGGTTCTGATTCCGGATGAAATTCTTGAGTTTCTCGAGAAACCTTATGGTGCAACCCTTCTCATTAAAGGCAATCCTGGAAGCGGAAAAACTCTTCTCTCACTCGAGCTCGTTCAGCTGATGAAGGGAAGTGCATTTTATGCTTCCATAGGAATCTCCCATGAGATTCTTTACTCCACCTATCCATGGATAAAGGGAAGGATACCAGGAAACTTCATAATTGACGTTACAAGAGAGAGTGGGTACCAAGTCCTCAGTGATGTTGATTCAATTGTCATCTCGATGAAATACGGAGACAAACCCTCTTTTTTGAGGAACATAATTTCAATTCTTAAGGATATGGAATTACCAAAAATAATCATAGATTCCGTTCAGGCCGTTGAAAGAGTAGTGAAGAGCTCTATAGTGGAAGATCTTGTGGAGTTGTCCAGAGAACTTGATATGAAGACGATCCTCATCGGAGAGAGGACCGATATCACAGAAGTGGATTTCCTTTCCGATGGGGTTGTTGAGCTTAGAAAGGAGATGGTCGATGAGGCCATTCTGAGATGGATGTTAATCCACAAGCTCAGAGGAGTTGAGATAAAGCAGCCCACTTATCTCTTCACCCTCAAAAACGGGAGATTTAGAGTTTTTAAACCCTTTTCGTACAAGAGTCCAGAAAAGCCGGAGCTCTTTGAGCCTATTGAAGATCCAGATGCTCAGCGCTTCTCCTCTGGTTCAGCCTCTCTTGATGAGATATTTGATGGAGGATTCAGGAAAGGGACTACGATTATTTTAGATGTTGGAGAGGGCGTGACAAGAGAGATGTATTACAGATTTCTTCAGACATTTGCTCTGAATTTCCTGAGAAACGGGAGAAAGGTGTACGTGATCCCAACTCTCAGTACTGAGGTAGATAGAATTATAAACGAGACCAAACCTTTCGTAAGTGAGAGTGAGCTGAAGAACTTGATTTTTGTTGAAAAAGAATGGGCGATGGAACATCTTAGAGATGAAGAGGCGTTGCAAGAAGCAAAAAAAGCTTACGAAATTGCCAGTGAAGTGAGAAAGGGAGAACTGGAAGAATTAACTCTTGTGGATGCGGAGGCTGTGCACTCGAGGTACAGAGATGCCATGCTTACAGCAGTGGAGGAAGGTGAAAAGTACATAAAAGATACGAAAGGTCTTGGTATACTCATAACAAAACCGGGATTTCCACTTGTGGAAGAGATATCAAATTTCTGTGACATTCACATAAAGATGGAGAACGTATGCGGAGTTCCTGTGATTAAAGGATTGAAGCCCAAGACCCAGTATTATGCGATGATTGTGGACACCTCGAGAGGCTATCCCCGGGTGCAGTTTGAGAAGATTGAGTGAACACAAAAAAGAGAGGAAAAACGATGCAGACTCTCTCAGAATTTCTCTGAGTTCTCCTCACTCGGCGATGGCAGCAAACACCTCCTCCCCCGCGACCTCGTTCACTTTCTTCGCCAGCTCCAAGGTGAGTCTTTCTTTCTCCTCTTTCGAGACCCCGCTTATCTTCTCAGCAAGCTTGTCGGCCTCCTCCTCTATGAAGAATCTCGGCCACTTCTTCTTCCCGTGCTCCAGATGGATGTGGGCGAGCTCATGGGCTATCGTGAACTTCAGGACCTCCTCAGCCCTCCTCCCGTCAACCGCGAAGAAATTGCTGAAGAAGTCCTCCGAAATTCTAACTTCTCTGGGCTCTCCTTTCACGAAGATCGTGATGCCTCCAGATCTGGTGTATCCCCTTTTGAACTTCAGCGGAATTCCTCTGATTCCGAGCTTTCTCGAGTACTCTCCGTAGTATCTCTCCGCAATCCTCTTCCAGGAGTCATCGGTCTTCAGCTTTTCAAGGCTCTTTCTAACTCTGCTCCTCTTCTCCGCATGGATCCCGAAGAGGATGAGGTTCGCAACGTCAATCGTAGGCATGATCTCTCCGTCGCCTATCTTTCCTGAGACTGTCTTCCCGTCATGCTTGGAGACGACCCACTTCTCCCTGATCTTTTTATCACCGTAGAGGAGCTTTTTCCGTCCTCTGGGCTTCGCCTCCCTCTCCACGAACTCGTAGACGTGCTCCCCGATCTTCCACCTCAGCGGGACCTTAACTCCTCTGTACTCCACGCTCTTTCCCGGAAGAGGCGAGACACTCAACCCCTCTTTTTCAGCCTTTTTCACAGCATCTCTGATGTAAGGAAGCTCAAAAACCTCTCTGGATCCTGCCTGATTGCGAAACCCCGATTCCAGGAACCTGAGATCTTTCAGGATCTTTTCGAGATCATCGAGTGACGCTTTGATCTCCCTGTTCGCCCTGAAGTCTTTTATCAGGATCTGCCTCTCGCTCGCAGGATAGATCGCCCACCTGATGTTGTAGCCGGTGAGAGACCTCATCCTGTACTTCTCGTAAATCGCCTTGTTCGTAACCGCGATGCCGTCGAAAATGTTCAGATCCTCGTCAATTGAGATCATGAACGCTTTCGCGGATCCATAGGGGGTCTCAATCGTCTCCACTTTCGCCTTAGGATAAATCGAGGAGATCAGCTTTTCTATCTTCCCCTTCAGGTTCTCTCTTTCAGCAGAGCTCCTTCTATTTGTTTACCACTGTATGATGTTTCCCCACAATCTCTCTGTATCCTTTTTGAGGAATTTCAGGAGGTAGTCTGTATATTGCTTGTACTCTTCTCTCGCCGTCTCTTCGAGGAATTTCCCAATTCTGTCCCATCCATACTTCTCAATGTCAGATTTCCTGATTAGAATTCCTTCATCACTCCAATTGTACAGGTCTATGTACTCGCGGTGTCTTGCAGTAGAATACCAGAACAGTTGTTCTCCGTGCAAGTCAAAGAAATATCTCCTGAAGTAGCCCTTCCATTCGTTAAACTTCGTTCGTGGTACACTCCATCCTTTCACACTCTTTTCCTCGCTTCTACTCCCCCACTCCTTGAGCTGTTCTCTCAGCTTTTCGATCTCCTCATCCCTGTGCTCTCCTTTGATCATCCACGCATGCTGCTTCACAATGAGATCGCGGAAGAATCCTCCCTCGAGAACCTTCTTCTCGAGGAGTTCTAACAGTTTTTCACCGCTGTTACACCTGTAGTCCAGTGCTCCCAAGACGTTACCCTTAGCATCTCTCAGCTCGAAAATTGCATAACTCTCCGGATTCGCCCTCACGTGGATGTACCTGCCGCCACCGAGGACGAAGTCGTTTTCGAGCGTCAAGTTGAAGACCGTTGCAGGCTTCGGCTTTTCGTAGAACTCCATCTTTATTTGTTTCAACTTCCAATTGTGCTTTCGGGTTCTGCCTCCTTCCCAGAACAGATCCACGATTTTTTCCTTCAACTTCACCGAGAGCTCACGTTGTTTTTCAAAATTTTTTTCAGGTTGATCTCTCCCTTTCGCAACCACCGGAGTATCTATGCCCTCAACGTCGAGTTCGTAAGGCCTCTTCAACCAGAAGTTCACTCTCGGATCATCTGGATCTAGGACCACTTTAGCTCTTTTAGCCCTGTCCACCACTCTCGCTCTTTTCGGTCTCAGGGCTTCAGCAGCTTCAATCGTCTTCATCGGAACTCTCGGCATTTTTGCGACTCTCTTTCTCCATCCTTTCTTTGCAGCCAAGCTGTGTCTTCTGCTCTCTCCCCACCACCCTCTTCCTCTCTTTCCCGCATTCCATCTTCTCATCTCTTCTCCGCCTCCTTTGTAACGTATCAGACCAAACAGGGAACTCTCACACCGTTTTCCTGCCAGCGCGCCTCTTTAACGGCTTCATACTCCTTCCCCTTCCACCTCACCCTGAACTTCTTGCCGAAGGGAGCGCTTGCAAATTTCGGGTGTCTCTCTGCTCTCGGAAAAATCGTTCTGACGGTGGAACCCTCTCTAGCATAGACCCTGTAGAGATGACCCTCGAATGATGCTCTGTTTTTCAGGACGATTGTGGTCCTTTCCTTCTTTGGTTTGACCCTCTTCAATCTCCTCGCCTCAACTCCCTTCAGAGCCACGGCCCCTCTTCTGGGATCCTCTTTCTTCGTTGCATGCCATCCCTTACCTCTTTTCCTTGGCAACTCTCACACCTCTTTGTTGTGCTTTATCTTCCACTTGCAAACCCGCTCTTTCCCGCGTAAACTCGCACCTTTCTCGAGAAGTTCTCTTATTCTTTTAACCTTCTTCTCTCCAAATACCAAGTCTCACACCTCCTTTACCGGTCTCACCCAAAATCAGCCCACGGGGCTGAGATACGTAACAACGAAGTACGGGGTGCTCTGATCGTTTATCGTTGCGTAGAGCCCTTCTCCCTTCCCGATGTCCTTACAGACGTAGTAAAAGAGATCTGCAACGTCCTCAAGCTTCATCTGAAGCGATCTGATGAGAGCCTCCCTTTTCTTCTTCGACGTAAAGCCGAAAATGAAGACCTCATCGACGTTCTCAACGACCCTCGGATTGAGGTTCTGAGGAGACTGTGTTTCGAGAAAGACATTCCAGCCGTAGCTGCGGGCAAGAACCGTGACTATCCTGTTGATCACCTTTGCTGAAGCAGGATTGCCAGCTACAGGAGCGTAGACGTGAGCCTCCGTGAGAGCGACGAAGCACGGAGTCTCGTGGTAGTTCCTCTCTAGCATCCTGAGAGTTGCGGAGACCACAAAGCGTCTCTCCTCGTCGTCTCCTATCCTGCTGAGGTCCACGATGTTGATCTTCTCCTCATCTATGATCTCCCTGAAGCTAAGCTCTCTGGAGCTTTCAATCAGCCTGTCGAGTTCTATGAGGTCGAGGAATCTGTTGATCGAGGTTCTAACGATTGAAATGTTGGCATCCTCCCTCTCCTCCATTGTTTCGATGACTTCCTCACAGGCTTCGGCGAGCTCCTCCAGAGTTCTATGTCTGTTCCTCCCTTTCCTGTCGTACCAGACCCTCTGAATGATCCTGTCTCCCTGTGAGGATCCAATCCTCTTCCCTATGTACTCCATGAGCTCAGAGTACTCGATTTCAGCGAGAGGAATCCTGTAGTTCTCTCCTGGAATCAGGAACTTCTGGCAGTCCTCGGGAAGCTTTATCGGCTCTATTCCCATGCTCATCAGCTTCTCCGGATCCTCCTTTCTCGTGAAATCCAGATCACCACGCTTCTCTTGGAAGACCACTATTGGCATCTTCCTAGTTGTTCTGTAGAACGCCTGAGTGTAGAGCCTCGTGAGGTTCGTCTTCCCGACTCCCTTCGGTGCAACCACGAGAGTCACCTTCCCCTCTCCGAGAGACCTCCTCTCCGGGTTGAGGTAGAGCTTTCTGATGTAGGGCTTGAACGGCGAGCTGATGTACCCTATTTCAACTGCTCCCTCTCCTCCGCGGATCTTTCTCCCTACTCTGATGACCCTCTTCTTTTCGAGCAACTCGTATCTCGGTGGATCTCTTGGCTGATATCTCGGAGGGTCTGATCCGAGCTCTCGGTGCTTCAGTTTCAGGAGAAGGGCGTCCATCAGGAGAATTTCCGAGGAGAGGCTATATAAAACTGAAAAAAGAAGGGGGTGTGAGTTCTCTCGACCATTGCCGTTTGATCCCCTGAGCCGGCAAGAACTCGTTTTTGTTAAGCAGCTAAGATATCCCTCATCGATCCATCTTAAGCCGTAAAAACCTCTTAAGTTTGAGAATTTGAAGGATTGTGCAATTTTACAGAATGTCGCTAAGAAAGCTTATGGTTTGAACCATGGGATGAATTAGGAGAGGTGGGTGGGTTGTTGATAAGTTTAAATATGTCAACAGCACAAGGTTGATAGGTGAACAGCTATCAACACTCAAGAAACAAAGTATATCTGATTCCAAGGTTTGAGACACAACGGGAGATTTGTTTGTCCAAAATGCGGAGTTGAATTAAACGCAGATTATAACGGGACTTTAAACATTTTGAAACGAGCCTTTGGCTATATGTCCATGGCAGGGGCTGCTTTGACACAGCCCGAACTGGGTAGGATGAAGCATAAGCTGACAAACCCAGAATCTCCCGACTTCAGTCGTGGAGAGTGTCAATCTCTACTCTATATTGATAACTCTGGTTCAACTTTTTTAATAATGAAGGATCAATAATTTATTTTGGGATTTGATTTATGCGAAAAACTTGGGGGAGGGGGTGAGATTGAGTAGCCCAAATTTGTGGTGTTGTCCTTCTATCGCCGAATTTCTGAAAAGACCCAGAGCATCCCTTCTTATAAGGGGTGAGCCCGGGAGTGGGAAGACCCTTCTAGCACTGAGAATTGCGGAGGAGCTGAGGAACTCTTTTTACATCTCAACTAGGATCTCAGCCAAGAATCTCTTTGAGACTTATCCATTTCTGAGAGAGATCTTTGATGAGAAGGACGTCATTGATGTTCACGGGAGTTCAATTATAATTGATGCAAGAATTCGTAAACTTGCTTCAGACTTGAGAGATGAGAAATCCTCTAGGATTCTCTGGATGAAATATGAAGATAAACCCAGCTTTCTCCAGGAGCTTGTATTCCTCCTTAGAAATAAGAGTAACTCCCTTGTTATTATTGACTCTCTCGAAGCCATTGAAGAGTATGTCGAGAGAGACATTCTAAAGGACCTTCTTGAGATGAGTGATGAGTTTGACTTCAAGCTTGTCCTTGTAGTCGAAAGAAGTGAGAGAGGGAGAGCAGATTACTTCGTTGACGGAGTCGTCGAGTTAAGGAGGGAGATTATAGATGAAGGGGTTTTGAGGAGAATCATCATTCACAAGCTCAGGGGAATCCAGATATCCCAACCCGAGTATCTGTTCACTCTGAAGGATGGGAAATTCAGTGTATTCAAACCGTTCTCGTACGAACCTCCGAAAGAGCCCAGACTCTTCGAACCTCTTGAGGATCCAGATGAGGAGCATTTTTCATCCGGATCAAGATCTCTGGATGAGATATTTGGAGGAGGTCTCAGGAAAGGAAGCACCATTCTGTTTGAAATTGAAAAGGACGTCACAAGGGAAATGTACTACCCGTTCTTGGAGTTATTTTCACTGAATTTCTTGAGGAATATGAGGAAAGTTTATAATATTCCGACTCTCGGTACCAACAGGGAGGATATAGTGAGAAGGATAGCTCTTTTTGTAACAGGGACAGAGTTGAAGAATTTTATCTTCATCGAGAGAGGATGGGGCAGAGAGAGGTTGAGAAGAGAGGAGGCTATAGAAGAGGCTGAGAGAACTTATGAGATCGTTGATAGGGAGAGAGGAGGAAGTTACGAGGATCTTCACATTACTGGGGTGGACTCGGTCTATTCAAGATATGGGGATGAGGTCATAAGAGTTTTTGAGGAAGGGAATGTTTTTGTTCAGGACACTAAGGGTCTCCTCATTCGAGTTACCAAGCCTGGCTTTCCGTTTACGGAAGAGTTATCCAATCTAAGTGATGTACACATAAAAATGAAGAATTTCTGCGGAGTTCCAGTGATCAGAGGGATGAAGCCGAAGACTCAATATTATGCGATGACTCTTGATCTCTCTGAGGGTTTTCCGAGAGTAGAGTTTGAGAAGATTGAGTGAGAAGAGCTCTTTCTTAGAAAATAGAGCTGGAAACTTGAGCAGGATTACCGAGTGATGGAGAACACCAGAAGATGTGGGGGGCGGAAAAAGAGGGGATGGATAGGCACATAAAAACTTGGATCAACTCCCTTAAAAAGGTGAGCCGAGAGCGGGGCGAAAGTATTCTCACACCGTGCTCTCAGGTTCAAAGTCGCCGTCGGGAAACCATAATCTTAATTAGATGAGGATCAAACTTACAATCATGGACGCGGCTTTGGAAAAACTGAGTAAAAAGATCGAGAACATCGAGAATTATCTAAAGTCACTGATCGAGGTCAATCTCGAGTTAATTCAGGAGGAGGAGGCTGAGGACTGGGAGAAGAGAGCTGTCGAGGAGAGAAGAGAGGACGAATTTCTGGACTGGGATGTAGCCGAAAATGAGTTATGAGAACAGAATATTAATCTCCAGAAAAGCGCTGAAAGAACTCGAGGATCTGGGAGAAGATGAAAGAAAGCTGATAAAAGATAGAATCTCCAAACTGGCTTTTTTCCCTCTGATACATCTTGACGTTAAAAAGCTCAGAGGCTACGAAGGGATTTACAGGATGAGAGTTGGAGGTTACAGAATAATATTTGAGTATGAGAAAGAGGAGAAGACGATTAAGATTTTGAAAATCGGAAAGAGAGAAAATATCTACGGGTGAGTTTCGGGAACACTTTTATCGCACACAGCCGGTTAAAACTTAAAAAATGAGTCGAGAGTGAAGTGAAAGTATTGTTAGCGGAATTCTGCTTCGGACATCTCCTATTTTTCCCAGAACCCTGATCGGTATGATTATGTAGGGTTGGTCACATGGTTGTGTAAGGTGGGTAAGGTCGGACAGCTCTGCTGTCCCCCTCCTGCCGAAACAATGAGCCCCGCGTAAGCGGGGTGGGATGGAGTAGGCAGGGGCCACCTTAAAACGCCTTCTCAACTTAAACCTCATTTTTTGGTCCGATAACACTTCTTTCAAATCATGGCCGGAAAACCCGAGTGCGTCTATTGTCTCATCCCTTTACTTTTGCGAAAGAGCTGAGAACACTTTCGCCCATCTGAGCGAACTTTAATATGCTTTTCCGCAGAGAATCTGAATTGTGAGGGAGGGCGAAAAGCCGAATCGCAGATACGTCATCAGCGCATCGGAAATAGCTCAGTACTCCTTCTGCCCTGTTGCGTGGTACCTCCAGAGGTGCGGGTGCTCTCCGGAGTCCCCGAAGCTTGATGAAGGAGCGCAAAAACACCGGGAAGTTGGAAGAATGGTGGAGTACGTGCAGAAGGGAGAGGAGATCTCCGCAGCTCTGACGAGGATCGTCCTCATTCTCGTCCTCGCAGCCCTCTTCCTGCTGTTCCTGGTGTGGTGGCTATGATCGAGCTCATCATCGCGTCACTGCTTTTCCTCGCTCTTTTCCTCTTCCTCGTCTCAAGGAGAACATCGAAATCGGTTGAAAGGGTGAGGAGAGAATACGGAATTCCTGAGGGGGAGATCACCTATTCGGATCTCGATAAGCCCGCAAGGCCCCTCTTCTCGGAGCGCTATCTGATTGCGGGAAGACCCGATTACATCGTGAGGAATGAGAGAGGGGAGCTCATCCCCGTGGAGGTGAAGAGCGGAAATGCAGATGAACCCCATCGCGGCCACGTCCTTCAGCTTGCTGCCTACTGCCTTCTCGTCGAGGAGAGCTATGGCACGAGAGTTCCCTGCGGAATTCTGGTGTACTCGAACGGAGCCCAGCACAGGATCGAGTACACCGAGGAGCTGAAGAAGGAGCTTCTCTCCACCGTTAGTGAGATGAGGAGAGTTCTGAGGAGCGGTGAGATTGAGAGGAATCACGAGAGCGAGAGGAGATGCCTCTCGTGTTCCTTCAGCGGAGTCTGCGAGATGGCGCTTCAGAGAGGTGTGAAATTTGAGTGAAGTGAGCTACGTGGAGCACCCGCTGATAAAAAGCGGAAAGGTTGAGTCGAGGCTCTATCAGCAGAGCATTCTGATTGAGACCATAGACAGGAATGCTCTCGTCGTCCTTCCCACCGCTCTCGGAAAGACGGTGATAGCTGTTCTTCTCTCGGCCTACTACCTCCAGAGGAATCCGGAGATGAAGATTCTCATGATGGCTCCGACGAGACCTCTCGTGCTCCAGCACAGAGATAGCTTCGCTGAGATGATGAACGTTGAGGAGAGATCTCTCGTTGCAATCACCGGAAAGGTGGATCCGAAAAAGAGGAGGATGCTGTGGAGAGGCGGAAGGATCTTCTTCTCCACACCTCAAATCGTGAAGAACGACATCGAGAGGGGAATCCTCGATCTCTCCGAGTTCTCCCTCCTGATCTTCGATGAAGCTCACAGAGCGGTGAAGAACTACGCGTACACATTCGTTGCGAGAGACTACATCAGAAGGAGCTCCTTCCCCGTGATTCTCGCTTTAACCGCAAGTCCCGGTGGGGATAAGGAGAGAATAAGGAGCGTCTGCGAGTCTCTGTTCATCGAGCGCGTGGTCTACAGATCCGAAGAGGATGAAGATGTGAAGCCCTACATTCCAGGCATAGAGATAGAGTGGAGGAGGGTGAGGCTTCCTGAAGAATATCGGGAGGTCTCTAGGATCCTCAGGAGCATGATCGAGGAGCGTCTCTCATCTCTGAAGAATATGGGACTCATCAAAAAGAGTCCGAAGCACGTGACGAAGAGCGATCTCCTGTCTCTCGGTGAGGAGCTGAGAGAGCTCATGAACGGTGGAGAGAGGAGCGGATGGGTCTATCAGGCTGTTGTTGAGCAGAGCGCGTGCTTGAGTCTCTTCCACGCTCTCGAACTTCTCGAGACCCAGGGTATGAGGCAGCTCAGGAACTTCCTTCTGAAGCTTGGAGATGAGGAGAAGAGGAGTTACGAGCTGATAACCTCTCATCTCTCCTTCTCAAGACTTCTTGAGCTCACGGAGAAGAGCAGGTCTCATCCTAAGATCGGGGAGCTCGTGAAGATCGTTGAGGAGGAACTCTCGAATGAAACTTCGAGGATCATCATCTTCTCTCAGTTCCGGGATACGGTGAATGAGATCGTTGAGACTCTGAGGGAGAGGGGAATCAGAGCCGAGAGGTTCGTCGGTCAGGCATCGAGAAACAGCGATTCAGGATTGAGTCAGAAGGAGCAGATCGAAGTTCTCAGGAGGTTCAGGAGCGGAGAGATAAGGGTGATAGCTGCGACGAGCATAGCTGAGGAGGGACTTGATATTCCTTCAACCGATCTCGTGATCTTCTACGAGCCCGTTCCCTCTGAGATCCGCTTCATCCAGAGGAAGGGGAGAACGGGAAGGAAGAGGAAAGGGCGCGTGATCATACTTGCGGCGGAGAGAACCGTGGACATGGGGTACTTCTACTCCAGCCTGAGAAGAGCGAGAAGAATGAGGAGGATCATGAGAGAACTCAACAGGGAGCTCAGGCAGCTGAAGAGAGGTGAGAGACCCGAGGTCTCCCGTGCTGAACCTGAGAGGAGAGAGATCAGGAGACCCGCTCCCGTAAGATTTCAGGTCACGCTGGAGGACTTCGCAGAGAAGGAGTCTCAGGATCCGGAGCTTCTGAGAGAGGTTTCGAGAGCTGAGAGGTGGATCCTTGAGACCCTGAGGAGGGAGATGCAGAGAGGAGTTGGAAGGATCTCTCTCGGATGGATCTTCAGAGAGGCCAGAGAGATGGGATTCTCGGCTGAGATCCTGAAGAAGGCGGTGAAGGTTCTTGCTGAAAGAGGAGAGATCTATCTTCCAACCTGGGACACCATTTCGATTCCTGTGCCAGAGAGCGGGATTTTCGACGTGCTTGTGGAGAGGATCTATCACGGAGGAGCAACTCTCTTAGTGAACAACAGCTTCAGAGCGAAGCTCATGGCCGAGGATTTTCCTCTGTCTTCTGGTTTGAGGAAGGGAGAGAGGCTCAGAGTCAGAGGCGAGCTCTACAGGAAGGATGGAGTTCTCTGCATGAGGGTGAGGGAGGTGATCTACTGAAGCTCTTTTTTCCTGAGGGTCAGCAGATAGGGAGTTGTCGCTCCGATGAACAGGCCGAAGAGATGGGCGTGGACGTTTATGATGCGCCCCCCACAATCAAGACTTCGGAGAAGAGGAAGAAGAGCGAGAGGGCGTAGAAGAGGATGTTCGATAGAAGAGCATCTAGAAATTCCGTACTGCTTCAAATGTTCTTTTGTTAACGAAATTCGGGGAGTTCGCAAGAGTTAATAATTTCAGAAGTTAATACCTTTATGAAAGTGATACCGTGATTTCAAATGAATTTTGGGAAAATGTATTCAGTAATTTGGGATTTGAAAAAACAACAATCCTAGGAAGAACTGCTTTTAAAATTCCGATTTATGAAGCAATCTATATGTCTCAGGTTATGGGCCCACCTGGGCCAACTGATTTTGATTTATGGTGGAGGGCCCCTTTTAGAGTAGCAATTCCAACAAAAGATGGTAAAGTATTACGTTTTCCTAATCCTTGCCCATCTGTGCGTGTGGAAGATATTTTTTTGAATGAGAGTACAATGGATTCGCAACTAAATCCACTATTATCTCCTTCCTTGAATTTTATAAAAAAGATGGTACCTGAATTCTTTGATTCAAAAGAAAAATATTTGCTTTTTGGGAATGACAGTAGTGTGTTAGAGGAAATTAAAGCAGAAGGATTAAATCCAACAGATTTTATTTTATTCAGAGAAGGCTATTACGAGAGGAGTGGAGGATTACCTCGAAGATACATAGATGAAGGTATAATGGAGTATATTACTTCTTCGTTCCTTAGAGGTAAAGGTTTTATTGTTGACAAATTCAGTGAGAGGCTAACAATGGGGCCAGGAGGTCCAGATTTATTTGCCGTAAAGATACCAGAACTGCAGAACAAGCTGATAGACTTAAAGATCATAAGTGGTGGCTTTTATTTAAATGAACTTGAGTTATTGGATGTATTGGGTGAGAGAACAGCGAGACATAGAATTGAAGAAACAAAATCTGTGGTAATTGAGGTAGAAAGCCCAACGGATTCTGGGAGATTTTCTGCTGGACGACGACAGGTGTTGAAATATCTGGGTTACGGATGTTATAATGAAGGGTATGTTGCTCTTCCATTCGAGGAAGAAAGAGCAAAAACTATTGGAGGAAAACCTGAGGAACTAGGATTTATTCCTTTCGAGGATGTAGGTATAATTACCTTAAGTGAAGATGGGAAGATTATCTTGAGGAATTGTTCCAAATCCTATGGACAAGAAAGGAAAATTGAGGAACTCCTGAAAAATCTTGAGAGAATCATTAAGTTGACACTACTAAAGAACCTGCCACTTAAGGAAGTCTTTGACTTATTATCAGAAGTCTACAGCTTCTATGATTTGTATTTTGCAGTTGATAGGTTGGATACAAATGAAATCGTCGAATTTATCAAAAGGTAAGCGAACCTCCAGAACTCTTTTGGTACTTTGTGTCTCTTCCTTGGTACACTTGGGTCTGCTACATAGGTGTATGCAGTTCGCTTACGTTTCCCCAAAAACCTTCGAGCTCCACATACCCCCCAAGTCGTTATTACCAACATTAAGTTACCAGAGCCATGTTGTTAAAAAATCTTTAAATCTCGGTTAGAAGAGATCTCTTTTTCGGTGAGTTTCTATGTCCAAGCCACCTTTTAGTGAGGTCTGGAGGCGGATAGAGGAGCACGCAGGCGAGACATTTAGAACTAAAACCGGACTTAAGTTTGTTTACAGAGTGGAAGGAGAGTATGTTATTCCGGACAGAACAGGATACCCGCTCTACAGAAGCAATTTCGAAAAGGCTTATGAGATGGTTCCAATAAAGGGACCGGGAGTCATCAATAATATTGTGCGAGGACCGGCATATGTTTGGGCAATACTACATGACAGGAGGATATCAAGAGGAGAATGGTAAAAGATGTTAGATGCACTCCAGATACGTAAGAAATTCCTTCCAGAGATCGTTTTCTTTTTGCTTCCAACATTTGTATGCTTATTGATCTATTACTTACCACCAGAATTTAAGAAAGTAATTACTCTAAACGCAGAAGATCTATCCATTCTATCTCTTTACACCACAAATTTTGTTCACTACGAGTGGAATCACTTAACAGGAAATCTAACTTACTATTTAGTATTTGGATTTGTTTCACTATTTCTTTACAACTACTTTGGTTACATTAAAATTTTTAGATATTCACTACTCTCAATTTTAGTAGTAGTCCCTTTTCTCTCTTCAATTTATTCACTATGGGCCATACCATATTATAGTGGCGAGAGCAGTATTTACGGATTTTCTGCTGTTGTTGGAGCTGTAATGGGATTGTTTGGTTATGGCGCTGTTTTATTGATTACATTTGATGAAAAAGATTATTCCTACTCCTTCTTATTTCTCATGTGCACCACTTTATATTATTTCGTCTCTACCTATTTTGGGATACTGAATGTCTTCTCTCTTGGTATGCTACTTATTGCCCTATTACCGTTTTACGTAGTTGCTAACAGGCATGCAAGAAACAGAGCCAAAAGAAAGAGAATAACAGCTGGATTTGGGTTGATAATAGCGTATCTCTTTTTCCTTACATCCATGTTTCCAAAAGATCTAATATCAAATGGAAATATAGTTAACATTCCGGGCCATCTATTCGGCCTCATTTTTGGGATTATCGTGCCATATTTGCTGTATATCATTTTAAGGGGGAAGACCTCTTTTGTATCGGAAATTGTAAGTGGTTAATTTTGAAAATAAGTACATATGAGTTTTTGAGCTTAATCCTCAGCGGAAAAGTTTCGTTCCTCATCTTCGGTGGAGATTTGAAGATTCTTGAAGAATCTCTGAAAACTTCAGAAGCTGCTTCGTAAACAGCAACGATCCTCAGCTCTCTCACCTCGTCTTTATCTCTTTCCTGTTTAACGTAAATCAGAAGCTTATCTCCGGGTTTGACTTTTGCGATGGTGTTTTCATGTCTTTCAGGAACGCCCCAGATGTTTTTTCTTTGATCACCTTCCAGTTTTCTTCATTGGTGATGCAGAGCCAGTAGGGCATGGAAATTCACCTGAAAAGAGATCTCTTCTCATCGAGATTTAAAGATTTTTCACAGAAAGATTCATAAAAAGTTAGTGGAATTTTCGAGGAAAACTGAAAAGAGAGTTGAAAGACAATAAGCCATAATTCTCACTTGTTATCTAATCTCTCTCATCTTCTTCCAGACTTTGTTCCTCTCAACAAAGATCCAGTAAGTTTTCAGCTCTTCCTCAGCTCTTCTGTAATCCGGATAATAGAAGCCAACGAGCTCCCAAAAAGCCTTTGAATGCTTTGGCTCAATGAGATGAGTCAGCTCATGAATAACTATATACTCTCTCAGGTTTCTCGGTAGAGCGAGCGTCGCAAGATTGAAGCTCAGATTCAGTTTAGAGGAACAACTCGCCCACTTAGTTTTCTGCATTCTTATGAAAATTCTCCTGTATTTCACACCAAGAAGTCTCGAATAGAATGCTACGACATCTTTCAGTTCATCTCGCAACAATTTCACGAGCTCTTTTTTCAGATTTTTGAGAGTGCGATACTTTACGATTCCAATCTCATCACCTTTTTGTACTTCAAAGCTCTCATCCGTTACAAGATGATAGAACTTCCCGTTGAAGAGGAAGAGATCTTCTTTACCTTTGATTTCCTTCGCAACTTCTTCAATTTCGTTCTTTCTTTTCTCAATCCACTCTGCGTGCTCTCTCACGAAGCTCTCCACATCGAAATTTGGAGGAGCTACAACTCTGATTATGCCATCTGGAAGAATCGAGATTCTCGCGTTCTTTACGTGCCTCCTCTCTACCACTATTTCATCCATTCTCATGTCTCTCGGCATATATTATCATAAATCGCACAATATCGTCTCTCACTCTCTGCACATCAAGCTTATCTTTAAAGTTTCTAATTAGAAACAGCAGAACTTTTCTTGAAACCTCATTAACCATCTCACCTTTCTCATACCACCTCGGAAACAGCATGCCTTCAATTTCACTCATCATCTCCCTCAACAGGCTAACGATTTTGACATCATCGATCTCAGCGATTAAATGTCCCTTCAAAAGCCTGAAAATTCTGTACTCTTTTTCGCTCAGTCCGAGCCTCTCTTTTTCCTTCCTCTCCTCGTTTATTCTCTCAGCTATATCTTTGAGCTCATTATAAAGCTCTTCAATATCCTTTGCTCTCTCATTCCACTCTCTAACAATCCTGTTAACTCTTTCTACAATCGTCTCGTCAGCAGCATCTCTCGTGTAGCTCTTGACAGCAAAGAGTAGATCATAGAACTTTCTTCCATCCCTTCTCTCTGCGATCTTCTTTATGAACTCGTCATCAATAACAACAGCAGGATAGTCTTTCTTTATTCTCCCAACATCTATGGTTTCGTGTATGAACTTCAGAGCTTCTCTGTAGAACTGATCCTTTTTCTGCTCAATTTCCGCATCGAGCCCGTTATTTCTCTGTAAGTAAGCGTAATACAGTTCGGTAAGCAGATCGAATTTTTCTTTGAACTCAACCCTATCTTCAAGCAGAAGCCTGTAGAGATTTCTGATTTCGAAGTAGAGTTTCCTGAATTCATCGATCTTTTCATCAAGAACAAGAATAGCCCGATCCATAGTCTCTCTGTCATGAGATAAGGGGAATTCAAAAAGGCTGAAGATTTCGTCAATCTTCATTCTAAGCTCCTCTTTGATCTCATTCAGATTGTATGCAGCACCTCTGATATCCTCCTCTTCGTACATCTCGAAAGCCCTCTTCAAATGCTTGAAGACTCCGACATAATCAATTATCAATCCTGCTCCCTTCAGATTTTCACCTTCTTTCATGAACGGCCGGTTCGTTCTTGCTATTGCCTGTAGTAGCCTGTGCTCCTTCAGCGGTTTATCGAGATACATGGTTTGCAGAATTGGAGCATCAAAGCCTGTAAGGAGCATATCAGTAACTATAAGGATCTTGGGATTCTCTGCTCTCCTGAACCTCATAATTATCTCTTCGTGAACCTGCTTTAACTCATTCTTCCCGTACTTCTTCATCTGCTCCTGCATGTAATCAAGCATTTGTTTGGAATCATTCTGTGAGAATGTCATAACGATCTCAGTTTCATGCGGTTTTAGGAACTTGTCGAGAACCTTTTTGTACGAGAGACATGCTTTTCTGCTAACACCAACGACCATCGCTTTGAATGGCTTCACGTTCTTTATGTAGTGGCTCGCAATATCTCTCGCTATCCTCTCAATCCTTTTTTCATCCTCAAGGATGACTTTAATCCTGTTCAGCCTTCTCTTTAGATCCTCCTCAACCCTTTCTCTATATTCCTCCGGAATCTCTTCAAGCTTTGATGATAGAAATACCTCCAAATTCTCTCTATCGAGATGCACTTCATCAAGCCTTGACTGATAAGCAATCTTTACGGTGAATCCATCCTGAATAGAGTCGACTATGAAGTATTTATCGATGTAAGGCTCATCTGGGTAACCGAAGACAGCATAAGTATCTCTGCCCTTCTTCGCTATCGGCGTTCCCGTGAATGCAAAGAAGCTTGCATTCCTCAGTAAACTTCTCATGCTGGCTGCAAGCTCACCATACTGCGTTCTGTGACCCTCATCAATCAGGCAGATCACGTCCTTTCTCTTCATTATGCTCCAGTTCTGTCTCTCCATCTCTTTTCTCAGATCTGTAAGCTCCTCCTCCCTGAATTTGTGAACAAGGGTTATGAAGTAGCCTCTCTTTCCGTCAGCGTGGCTTAAAACCCGTCTCAAATGATCAATGCTTCCAATGATCTCAGCGTGAATTTTCAGGTTCTTGAATTCATCTGAGAGCTGGTTTTGAAGCTCAACTCTATCGACGATGAAGAAGATTGTTGGATTGCCGAGCAAATCTCTAATCTTCTCAGCGGCAAAGATCATTGTTAATGTTTTTCCCGTTCCCTGCCAGTGCCATACTAACCCTTTGTTCCTGTCTTCTATTCCTTTAGCGTATTTTACGGCTCTATCTGCTATTGCATTCGCCGCTCTGTACTGCATGTATCTCGGGAGAACCTTCGCGATCTCCCCGTCCCGCTCTCTGTAGTAAGTGTAATGGCGAATTATGTCGAGGAGAGTCTCTGTTTTGAGAATTTCAAATTCTGGCTTCCATTCGTAAACGGGAACACTTTCAAGCCATCTAACTACCGGGAAGTAAACGAGCCTGTCGGCAAAGCTGAAGCCCACCTGAACGTATTTGAAAAGCTCGGGAACATCTCTTTCGTATCTCTTTATCTGCTCATATCCCTCCTTCCAGCTCTTTGCCATTCTCTTGCATTCGATGATCGCAATGGGTATGCCGTTAACGAAGAGCGTTATATCTGGAATTATGCTGCCGTAATCTACTTGTCTCGCATAAACGAGGCTGTTGTCTTTCAGATTTGAGAAATCGATCACCTTTATGGTTTTCAGATTGCCCTCTTTATCCTTTATCGTTACTCCCCTTTTTATCGCTTCAAGGATCTGAATACAACCTTCAGCATCGAAGGAGCGAGTTGTGAGGTAATTTATAACTTCATCAATTTCCTCATCGCTAACGTCATTAATTCTTTTTAAAGAATTCCTGAATTCCTCTATTGCCAGAACATCGTCTGGTTTTAGAGATTTATACTCCCAGCCAAACAACTCCAGAATTTTCGAAAGATAATCTTCAGATTGAATTTTCTCTCTTCTCACTATAACCGAGTTTACAGTTCACGCAGATAAAATTATTTCGAAGATATTGAAAGTTAGTTTTTGTTACTTTAGTCGCATTTCTTTCTTGCAACCCTATTGTTCTTTTCTTCTACTTCTTTTTCAAGCTTGGGAAGATCTGCTATTTTTTATCCTAATCAAAAAGGGAATGAGGTCGTAGCTAAGAGGAGTTTGATAAACTAATCAACCTATGTCTTCTATTTAAGAAAAGTTTCAACTCTAAGTGGTATTTCAGACCTACGGAAAATCAGAATGATCAAACTTTGAAAAGGGACCATCATTCTTTTCAATGCCGTTATTTTTTACCCTTACACGGATCAACGTCTTTAAATAAACTTTCTTCAATTACCTTCACTTTACTGCTGTTAACGAAGATCTTCCTGTCTCCATCAATCAAATAAATGAATTCGCCAAATTTCAAGATCTTTCCGCAAATAACTGTCTCATCATCGAGTATAAGTTTTGCAGGTGGGTAATATGCGGATCCATATCCGTACGCAAATGCCATCATTGTTAAATTCGATAATGTAAGAATAAATATCCCTGTGAGTACTAGCAGGTCGATTTCTGTCTGAATCACCTTGAGCAGAGCTGAGAATACCAAAATAGAAAGAAAAAGGAGAACATATTGGTTACTGAATACTTTGATCGGATACTCGTAGAATATTTTCATGATGAACTCAACATAACTAATTCCCAATTTTGGCTCGTATTTCTCCATTAGTTTTCCCAACGTTGTCTTTTTTCTCTTCATTTCTGAAATTTTTCTTTCAAGCTCTTTTTTGAAAACCTCAATAAATCCGTGCTGTCTCAGAATATGGTGCGCTCTAAAATTCACAAGAAGAAATGACAATATCAAAACATGGATCGCAAATACTAATGGCAAATTTAGTTTAGAACCGAAATATGGGTACAATTTGATCGTAACAGCCAAGGAGAGGAATACGTAAATTATAGTAAAATAAAAACCTGCCAGATAGTATCCAGCCTTATCGTATTTTTCTACTCTGGTATCCCCTACAATTCTCCCAAAATACAAAAAAGCTGCTGCAAATACGATCAATAAAAACGATAGTTCTCTGAAATCGGGTAGGAACGATCCGAGCTCATTGATAAATCCGCCAATTTGCTTAATCAATATCTCCAATATCTCCCATTCAGGATTGCCCAACCTTAACCCTCCTCTTTCCAGTCAGCAAGTCATTCATCAAACCCTTCTTAATTCTTTCAAGCTTCTCCTTCCGTTTCTTTTCGAGTTCAAGTTTTTTATCCACAGTTGAAAGAATTTCGGCGATTTTTTGCTGTTCTTCGAGGGGTGGGAGTGGGACTTTTATTTTCTTTGCGTCTGATTGGTTTAATTTTGGTTGTGCCGAACCAACGATATATGGACGTATATCGATAAAATTCAGAATATAAACTAAATAATCATCATTCACTGTATCACTTGTAATCTTCAAGACATGTGCGTGATTATTTACCCAGAACTTCCCAGATACTTTAAAAGCAATAGGAAGTTTTCTTGACCTTAAATTTTCTCCATCTTCCGCAAGTAGAATATATTCACCATCAAAAATATAGTCGTCTATCCAATCTATTACACCCTGTGCTCCGTAATACGGGTAAGGACCTTTTCTTTTTGCTCTATCTTGTTCTTTGATTGGAACTCTGAGGTGATCAAGGAATTCACATATTCTACCAAGTTTAGCAACTTCCCACTCCTTCGGAATCCTGCCAATCTCCGTATCCTTAAATTCCGTGTGCCCTATGCCCTTCGTCAAAAGCTCCTGCATCAGACCTTTCTTCAGTCTTTCAGTCTTCGCTATCGCCTCGTCAACCTTATCGATTGCTTTATCAACCGTGCTCAGAATTTCGGCGATTTTTTGCTGTTCTTCGAGGGGTGGGAGGGGAAATTCAAAGTTAACCAGGTCTTTTTGATATAAATGCGAAAGCGTCGAGCCAGCCTTAAGGAGTTGTACGAATTTATCGAAAAAGTGAGATTTCATAACATAGTAAATATACTGTGGCAAATATTCACTACTTTTTAATCTTATCCGGAATATTCCAGTTCCTAAAGTTGCTTTCTTCGGTAAATAGTCAATTAAAGCTACCTTTCCTATTGTTCCATCCTTAGTTATTAAAATATCTCCTTCTTTCAACTGAATATTGGAATCTTTCTCATACCACTTTTTAGCTACATAAACACACTTATCCCACGCAATTCTCCCGTTTTCGAAATCAATACCTCTCACCAGATAATAATCACCATCCTTGAGGTAGTCTTCGTCTCTTAGACCGTGCCATCCAATTCTACCTTTTATTTCAGCAATATCACCAAGCCTTACAACCTCCCAATCCTCTGGAATTTTGCCAATTGGTGTTTCCCTATATTTCTCCTGACTCTTCATTCCAATCACCATCAAAAAGTTGTGATAATCTACTTTCAACTATTTTAAAGCTAAAATTCAGTAGTTTTTCTGAAGTTGGTTTATCAATAGTTTCTCCTCTGTGAACGAATCTGTTTCTTTTGTTTTTCAGATCTATTAGTAATTTGTAGGTCTCATCATTTAGTTTCCCAGTTAAATTTAAAGTCTCAAGTATATGATCGATGCCCCATTGGATAGGATTTTTAAGTTTACTTTTTCTATCACCGTTAACTTGTCGTTCTTTTATGAATTCCCCCCAAAGTTCAGATAAATACCTCTCCACGATTAGCCAGTTGATTATAAAAGACTGAGAGTATTCCGAGTTAGAATAATGTGTATATCCCTCGATTAGGAAAGTCACTAACTCAGCCAATTTTTCGTTTTTTGCCACAATTTTGGCTTTATTCAAAATCTTTTCTATAACCTCTTTGGATACTTCTTTTCGTAGGTAAAAGAGAGAATCAGGTCTCAGCCATTCCATAAGGAGAGATCTTAAAGATGAAATTTGCCATGTAGTTGCGGAAATTGTTAAAGAGTCAGGAACTATCTCTATTTCAGCTAATTCCAACTCTCGTGCAGATAAACAATCAATACCAGACATGAAAGCGATACCAAAAATTGTATTTAGGATTCGAAGGGCTCCACCCTTATTTTCGGCTTCAACACCTATAAAACCATCCGAATTGATAACAAGCGTTCTGCCGTTGAAATTGAAATCGAGTATTTTTGAGGGTGGTGGGTATAACTGGCCAGAAACTTTTTGCCTAAAAGTCCTTTCAGGAATTTCACCGATCCAAATAGGTGGATAAAAATGAGTGCCATAACCCTTCAGTTTAGGTTTAGGTTGAGCTTCCATTTGTACATTCTCAGGTTTACTCTTAGCGATCTCTACTCTTTGTTTAATATCATTAATAATTTTATTTACGAAATCAAAATAATCAAGTTCATCCACTCTACCTTTTACGTACCAACACCAGCAATTACTATCTAAAATCATCCCACCCAGATGCCCCTTTTCAATTTTGAAAAACACAGAGTTCCTTACTAGATTCAGAAAACCGCTAAGTCTGGTTGCGAACACGTCTGAACGCTTAATTTTACCTGTCTTTGCACCAAGATATGGTGAATCCTTTGGTATAGGTTTTTTCCATCTTGGTTCGTTCATAATTTTCTCAATTTCGTTTACAAATTCGTGTCCTTTGAAGGGTCCATTGATTATGATTTCTTTGTCCGGTCTATCAGGATCATGTGAAATGACGATGATTTGATATTCCAATGGTTCAGATAACCAGAATACTTCAATTTGGCATGGTGGCCTATAGTCATCGGCGTTAGTTATAAACGATTTTTCTACCTCGTTCAATTTATCATACTCAGTTCTAAACAATTTGATAAGTCGTATAAACCAAGTTCGTATATTATTTATAGTCTGTTCATACTCAGATGTCATATTTCACCCAATTCTTCTAAATACTCTCTAATCTTCTTCTCAACCTCCCTTATCTCCCCCTCAATAACCTTAAGCTCCTCCCACTCCTTTGCAACATCAATTTCCTCAACTTCCTCTTTCGGAAACACGTAGAGCGTAACGTTCAGGTTGTAATCGTTCTCCTTTATCTCATCAAGCGAGACAACCCTGCAGAAGCCATCACAATCCTTAAACTCCCTGTAGGCATTCACTATTTTCTCGATGTGTCTCTTTCCAAGCCTGTTAAGCTTCCTGACCTCAGGATGCTTCTCGTATTCATTCGAGGCGTTAATAAATAGTATCTTCTCTTTCCTCTCCTCTGGCCTCTCCTTGTTGAAGATGATTATAGCTCCTGGTGCTCCAGTGTTGTAAAACAGTTTTTCAGGGAGCAAAATAACACATTCTACAAAATCCTCTTCGATTATCGCCTTCCGTATCAGCTTCTCCTTTCCTCCTCTGAAAAGACAGCCATTGTCAATTACTACTCCCACCTTCTTCTTTGCAGAGGCCAGCATGTGCTGTATCCATGCCCAGTCAGCTGATTGCTTTGGTGTAAAACCATACTTGAAGCGTTCGTCGTAAAATTCAGCTTTCTTGAGCTCTTCCTCCCCATACCCGTCCTGATTCCATGGTGGATTGGCGATGACAATATCGAATTTCTTGAATGTCTCTCCTTCCTTAAACCTCGGATTCTTCAGCGTATCGCCCACAACGAGGTTGATGTCCTTGATCCCATGAACGATTGCGTTCATCTTCGCTATCGCGTAGGTTGTGGGATTCACTTCCTGTCCATAGAGAAAGAGCTTCTTCGCTTCTTTTTCTCCATACTTGTTTTTCACATGGTCATAGGCTCTTATCAGCATTCTCGCATATCCAGCAGCAGGATCGTAAACGCTATCCATTGGTTTGGGATCTGTGATCTTAACAATGAGTTCAACAACTTCTGAGGGAGTGAAAACTTCCCCCTCCTTGGCTTTCTGAGGGGCAAAATAGCCGATTATCCACTCATAGGCATCTCCAAGAATACTATCACTCGTTCTTCCAAGATTCAATCCGCTGAAGAGCTCAAAGAGTTGAACAAGGATATCAAAATTATCCCTATGTCTCGTAAACTCAAGAAAATCCAACCTATCAATAACTCCCTGCAATTCGGGATTTTTCTCAGCAAGAAGCTTTAATGCCTCAGAAAGCCTTACAGGGAGTTCATTGATATTCTTTCTCAGCTCTTCCCACGTGTATTTCTCAGGATACATGAAACGGTGAAATGATCCATCCTTCGCAAGTTCCTCAGCCTCCTCTTTGTTCAATTTTTGCTCTTCAATCAGATACCTGAGAGCTTCGTTGTACTCCTTTTTCCATTCGTCACTCAATCTCTTGAGAAATAGGAGAACGAGAATGTACTTGTAATCAACTCTTGTTCTTATCAGATCAGCAGCCTGCTTGCAAGCTCTGAGGAGTTCATCCTTTGTAATCTCAATATCAATGAATTCAGCAAGAGACATTATTCAGAATTTTATTTTTCTCGGTTGATATTATTTTTGATCTTTCTAAATGGCTTAGTTATTCTTGATCCTCTCCAAGATACAACCACTCCAAGATCAAACATACATTTCTATACATAGAAATGTAGGTTGATCATCTGAAAATCGCCGTGAGATCGAAGAGAATTCACACCTGAGAGCTTTTCAAACCTTATAAACCTACGTTTCTTCAAAGAAATGTATGCAGAATAACCTTCACCCGATCCTCCTTGAAGCTCCGGACGACCCGAAGTATCGAAACAGAAAGCCGAAGGAGAAGCGACCATTCAGGATCCTGAGACCTCTGGAATATGAACTTTTGAAGCAGGGAGCTCGAAGAAAAGAGAACCAGCTGAACCTCGATGTCCTCCTCCTCACAGGGCTCAGATACGAAGAAGCAAGGAGACTTCAGGAATATCCAGAGTGGTTTGACGGGAACTTCATCAGAATTCCGGAGATGAAGGAGAAGAGGAGAAGAAAACAGAGGCAACGATGGATCCGCCTGAGCCTCATGGGAAGAACGATTCTTCCCTTCTTCTTCGAGAACAAACCTCTTCCCGATGCTCACGTCTGGAAGGAGAACCTCATCAGATGGGCGAAGAGAGCATCCCTGGATCCAAGCGGTCTGGGTGCGAAGACAACGAGAAAGACCTGGGAGAGCTGGCTCGTGTTCTGCTATCCAGAGAGACAGATCGAGATCATTCAAAGTCAAGGTCACACGATGCTAACGGCAGTTCAGCACTACCTCAGCATGCCCTTCACCGAGGAGGATCGGAGGATGATGGAGAAATATGTTCACGGGTGGTAGCTGCGAGTCAGATCAAAGAATACTGGAGTAAACCTTTTTAATCTCATCAAATTAAATTCATACCTGATGGTAAGAATTAGGACTATCGGAAAGAAAGGACAAGTTACCATACCCAAAGAAATTAGAGAGAAATTTGGGCTAAGAGAGGGGGACAGAGTATCCTTTGAGATTAAAGAGGATGAGATAGTGATAAAACCGGAAAAAAGCGGGAGAAAGTTCATAGAAGAGCTTGCGTCTATTGTTAAAGAGAAGCTTGAGGCTCCTGAACCCGCAGAACTTAAGAGGCTTTACTATGAAGAAATTGGGGAGCGCATATCTTGACTCGAACATTTTCATCTATGCGATTCTCTACAAAGGCGAACTTGCTGAAAAATCAATGAAATACCTCAGAATGGCCTCGGAAGGTGAGTTTAAGGCATATACATCATCACTAACGTGGGATGAGGTCGTTTATGCTGTTAGAAAAGTTGCTGGAATTGAAGAAAGCATTAAAGCTGGAAAAATCCTGCTTAAAATACCATTCCTTGAGTTTCTGGATGTTGATCATGCCATTTGTGAGGAAGCCCAGAAACTTGTCGAGAAATATAAGCTTTTTCCGAGAGATGCCATTCATGCTGCTTTTGCATTAAAATACTGCGATGGAACAATCATCAGCAATGATGCGGATTTGGATGTGGTAGAGTTGTTGAAGAGAATATTCTAAGGTGGGGATAAGATGAAAACCCTTGACGAAACAAAGGAAATACTGAAAAAGCATAGAGATGAGATTGAAAGAGAGTTCAAGGCTGAAATAATAGGTGTATTCGGCTCATATGTGCGTGGTGAGGAAAAACCTGAGAGCGATGTTGACATCCTCGTCAGATTTAAAGAGGGTGCGACTCTCTTTGATTTGGTTGGGCTTGCGGAGTTTCTTGAGGAGCGGATTGGTATCAAAGTGGACGTCGTTTCTGAGAGAGCTTTGAGACCAGAGCTAAAAGAGCAAATACTGAAAGAGGTTGTTACAGTATGAAAAGAGATCATAGGCTTTTTCTTAGGGACATACTTGAGGCAATGGAAGCCATAGAATCGTTTAATAAAGCTCAGGATTTAAGCTTTATATCGCTTTTTTGTTGATTTATCTTTTTATTCATCAATTCCGGATAATACGATCAATAATGAAGGAAACTAACATAAATAAGATTAAAAAGCGTCAGTATAGAAGACAATGTGAGGAGATGTTCAGTGTCAAACACCGAGTGGTATCGGCTACCAGTAGAACGGGTTTTTGAAATTCTAAAATCAAGTGGTGTTGGTTTTACCACCAGCGAAGCAAAAGCAAGGCTGGAAAAATACGGATACAACGAGCTGAAGTTTAGAAAGATTAGTCCTATCATCAGATTACTGTTACAGTTTCATAACCCCTTGATATACGTTCTGCTCATTGCCGCTCTTGTTACCGCCTATTTTGAACACTACACAGATACCGTAGTTATCATGGGTGTTGTCATTGCAAATACGATAATAGGATTTATCCTTGAGGGAAAAGCCCAATCCTCTATAGAATCTTTGGAGAAGATGATGCCTCACTATTGCACGGTGCTAAGAGATGGCGAAAAGAAGACCATATTAGCACGTGAGCTTGTTCCGGGCGATGTTATCCTACTTAAGAGCGGTGATAAGGTACCAGCGGATTTACGCCTGTTTTACGCAAAAAACCTGTTTATCGATGAGTCGACACTTACCGGAGAGTCTATACCGGTGGAGAAGAGCGTTGAACCTATTTCAAGACCAGATTTGCCTCCTGCAGATCAGCGCTGTATGGCGTTCAGCGGAACTTTCGTCACACGGGGTTCTGGAAGAGGAATTGTGGTAGCAACTGGAGAGCAGACAGAGTTAGGCAAAATCGCGAAGATTGTGATGGAAACAAGGGAAATAAGCACACCACTGATGAGGGAGATGGCGGAATTCACAAAGGTTATAGTCATCGCTACACTTGCAGTTGCCGTCCTCAACTTCGTATTGGGTATTGTGTTTGGATACGACTTCTTGTATTCTCTAATGGCTTCTGTAGCCTTGGCTGTAGCGGCGATACCTGAAGGGTTGCCGGCTGTACTAACCATAACCTTAGCTTTAGGCGTGACTGCTTTAGCACGCAAAAATGCACTCATAAAGAAGCTACCCTCAGTTGAAACGTTAGGCTGTACTACGGTTATATGCACGGATAAGACTGGCACTCTCACAAAAAACCAGATAACCGTGGTGAGGGTATACTGTGGAAGAAAACACTACCGTGCAACTGGAGTTGGATACGAACCCAAGGGGGAGTTCATCTTAGGTAATAGGAAAATTGACCCTTTGCTGGATGGGGATTTAGTTGAAACCCTAAGAGCGGGTATCCTGTGTAACGATGCAGATCTGATTATGGATGAAGAGGGGTATAAAATCGTGGGCGATCCTACCGAAGGTGCTTTGGTTGTCTCAGCAATAAAGGCTGGCATTGGCAAGGATTACCCAAGAATAGACGAGATACCCTTTGACTCGGAAAGGCAGTACATGGCAACTCTGCACAAAGGCAATGGGAAGAATATCATCTACGTGAAAGGCACACCAGAAAGGATTTTAAGGATGTGCAAAAATCAGCTGATAAACGGTCGAATTGAACCTATAAGGTATGAAGAGCTGTTGAGGGTTGCACATGAAATGGCAAAAGAAGCTTTGAGGGTGCTTGGTTTTGCCTATAAGATCGTGTCTGAGGACAAGAGGAAACTTGCAGTGGAAGATCTGGAAGATCTGACTTTTCTTGGATTTCAGGGGATGATAGACCCACCGAGAGAGGAGGCGATAGAAGCTGTTGAAAAGTGCAAGAAGGCTGGCATAAGGGTAGTGATGGTAACTGGCGACCATGCTCAAACTGCAAAGGCTATTGCAAAACAGTTGGGAATTTGTGGTGAAGAGGATAGGGTGCTGACAGGTGAAGAGCTATCGAGAATGAGTGACGAAGAGTTATACGAAATCGTGGATGAGGTTTACGTATATGCGAGGGTTTCTCCAGAGCACAAGTTTCGTATAGTAAGACAGTTGCAGAAAAGAGGTCACGTCGTTGCTGTTACAGGAGATGGTGTAAACGATGCTCCAGCGCTAAAGGTAGCGGATATAGGAATAGCTATGGGAATAATGGGAACGGATGTAAGCAAGGATGCAGCTGATATGATTTTGGCTGATGATAACTTTGCCAGCATAGTCGACGCAGTAGAGGAGGGCAGGTATATCTTCGAGAATATCCGTAAGATCATCCTTTATACGATTCCCACCAATGGGGGACAAGCATTGATGATGTTGTTGGCTGTAATATTGGCACCATTCATACCCCTATTTACACTGCGCCTTCCTTTAGAGCCAATACAAATCCTCTGGATAAATCTGGCTGATGCGGTATTCTTAGCTTTACCTCTCGCTATGGAACCTAAGGAAAAGGGATTGCTTAAAAAACCTCCACGCGATCCCAAAGAGCAAATAATCAACCGTCTATTTTTCAGAAAAGTTGGACTTGTTGCTATGGTGATGGCAATTGCGGGATTTACCGTGTATTACTATTACGGGGTAAAAGCTTTCTCAAATTCACTAGATGAACAATTGCTAACTCAAGCACAAACCGCAGCGTTTGCCACCGTAATAATGGTTCATATCTTCTATCTCTTTACTGCGAGATCAATAACGGAATCCGCACTAAAATTTAGTCCGTTCTCCAATAAATGGGTGCTCATAGGTGTTGTTATAAGCATAGCAACACTACTTATGATAGTTTATATACCCTCACTTCAGGTTCCTTTTAGAACGGCAGCTATTCCATTAGAGTTGTGGATACTAATAATCCTGCTAGCATCTTTTGGGTTTATCGTAATCGAGGTAGAAAAACTTCTGATAAAGCGATTTGGAAAATCGTAAAATGCTTAATGTTAGGCATTAATATGAAAAATTCGACTCAACAATGCCGAATGAACCTTAGAAGCGGTGTGCATAGGACCATAATCTCTTAACAACAACAAGCAATAATAGTTAATGAACGGACGTCCACCAAACGATGCTCTGAATGCGGTTCAAAGAAAACAGAAGTTAATGATAGACACTTTAGATGTCTTGAATGTGGTTACGAGGATGACAGAGATGTTAATGGAGCTAAGAACATCCTTAAGTTTGGTCTAACTAAAGTGCTCCGTAAAGGAGCGAGGGCTGTTGTGAACAGCCCGAACTACCGATGATAGGGCAGAAGCCCTTGAAGGTAGTAGCTCCGTCCGTAAAGGGCGGAGTAGTTCACCTCGTCGTATACCGCACAAAAATGCAAAGGAGAATTATCAGAATACTAACTGATAAAAGAATAATAAATTTCAACCTTGGATATAATGGCGAGAATTTACACTCCATTTTCGCAGATTCTCCAATCGTCTCCTCTTTTCTCCTATTAAAACTTTTAGGATCCGAATGAAATAAAAAATATTTGGTAATGTACCTTTTAAAGCATCATCTATCCGAAGTCATCAACGACTCTCTCATACTTTCTTCTTTGCTCACTCCCTCCTCATCACTCTCGCATTCAAGCTTCACCACTTCTATTCCGGCATCTCTCAGGAATTTCAGTGCGTTTTCATCTGGATAGCTGTTCTTATAGACGACTCTTTTAATTCCCGCATTTATTATCATCTTCGCACAGAGAATACATGGCTGATGTGTGCAATAGATGGTTGCATTCTCAGTACTCACACCGTGAAGAGCAGCCTGAATTATTGCGTTTTGCTCTGCGTGAACCGCTCTGCAGATCTCGTGCCTCTCTCCAGAGGGTATGTTATTCTCATCTCTTAAACATCCAATCTCTAAGCAGTGTGGCATACCCTTTGGAGCACCATTATAACCCGTGGTCAGAATTCTCTTATCTCTCACTATCACCGCCCCAACCTTATTTCTCAAGCATGTGGATCGTGTGGCGACCACTTCTGCAATCTTCATGAAGTATTCATCGAGGTTCGGCCTCATTTCGACACCTCGGATCAGAAATAACAATTATCTCATGCGATCCCAAATTCACCTCTTTCAGTCTCCCTTTAATCTCCTTTTGATTTCCTAATATGTCCATTGCCAAAATCCTATCATCATCTATCACGATCTTAATTACGTCCTCCATCACAAGTTTTCTTTCTTGCTCAGAGATCTCGTAAAGTTTGGACTCACACATCTTCATCACCTCAAGCTGTAGGTATATTTCTGAGAATTTCTTTAATCTTGGGATTTTTTATGACTCTCAGTTGATGAGCCATGAGATCCTTCTTCAGCGCCTCAACTTCAAAACCCTCCATTAAATAATCAACAAACATCTTATACCTCTTCATGAATCCCTCATTTGGAGTCATTTGATAGAATCTCAGATATTTGTCTAAGTAGATTGTGGAATCACCTATCAGAACTGTTGCATCTATTCTTCTCGACTCTGCTCCACAGTATTCTTCAGCTTTGTCGAGATCTATGATATACCAGTTCTGACCGTCGAAGAGAACGTGCTCCCCTTTCAGATCGTTGTGCATTACTCCCATACTCCACATTCTGTGGATAAGCTGGAAAAAATCCTCAAGATTCATGTAATCCACATTTCCAAAGCACCAGTCCACAAGAAATTCTTCGATGTTAGAAAGATGCCTTACAAACTTCATCCACAGTATCCCCTGAACTCTCGAAAATCCCTCTTTTAAAAGTCCTTCATCGAAGTGAAAGGTGTAAGGAAGGGGAACATTCAGAATTTTGTTGAGTTTCATGAGCAATCTCATCTCCTTTTCCCCAGCCTTTTCGGGCATGACTTTTGCTATTACGAATCTCCTCCTTCCCTCCATCAGGAAGTTAATCCTGAGGACTTTATGCGTGCTCCATATTCCGAGTTTCGGAGGAAAGTAACCTTCTATGAGAATCACCTTCTTTTTTTCGGAGAGTATCTGGTTAATCTCCTCGTTGTCGTTCAAAAATCTCTCCACCTCTTTTATATCAAGGATATTTATCGGTAATGTTGCTCTGGGAATCATTCTGCTCTGATCTAGAGGTGGGAGTTTTTTAAATGCTTCTGATATACCCCCAAGGGAGTTTATTTCTAACCAAGGCATATTCAAAGAAGTTTCTGTTTTCTGAGATGAAAAACCTTCGCAGGTTATTACCATAAGTTATTTATATTAACTATTGTTATAACCTCTAATCATGAAAACCATAGAGGAGATCAACCAGAAAATCAGAGAGGGAAACGTTTGCGTTGTCAGAGCAGATGAGATGCCAGAGATTGTTGAGGAACTCGGAGCTGAAGAAGCGGCGAAGGAAGTGGATATTGTGACGACCGGAACCTTTGGAGCCATGTGTTCTTCTGGCGTTTTCCTGAATTTCGGTCATGCTGAACCACCGATTAAAATGCAGAGGATTTGGCTAAATGATGTGGAAGCCTACACCGGTGTTGCTGCGGTGGATGCATATATAGGTGCAACTCAACTCTCAGAAACGAGGGGAATGGAGTATGGAGGTGCTCATGTCATAGAGGATCTTGTACTCAGAAAGTCTGTGGAACTCAGAGCAACAGCTTATGGGACCGATTGCTATCCGAGAAAGGAGATAAGAACAACGATAACAATAGAGGATCTCAATCAGGCCATCATGGTGAATCCCAGAAATGCGTATCAGCGCTACAATGCTGCAACGAACTCTACAGACAGAACCCTCTACACATACATGGGAACTCTGCTTCCAAGATTTGGAAATGTAACATTTTCGGGTGCGGGAGCTCTTTCACCTTTGAATAATGATCCCGAATATAGAACAATTGGGATTGGAACAAGAATTTTCCTCTGTGGAGCCAGAGGATACGTCATAGGAGAAGGGACTCAGCACTCTCCTAAAAATCACTTTGGCACTCTCATGGTTTGCGGAAATTTAAAGGAGATGAGCCCCAAATTTCTGGATGCTGCAACTTTCCCGAAATACGGGACATCTCTTTATGTTGGAATTGGGATTCCAATTCCAATTCTTGATGCCGATATGGCGAGAAAAACTGCAATAAAGGATGAGGATATAAAAGTTAACATCTTAGATTATGGGATTGCATCTCGAAACAGACCTGTTATCAGAACTGTCAGTTATGCGGAACTTAAGAGCGGTAAGGTGGAAATAAACGGAGAAGAAGTTCCGGTCTCACCTCTTTCGAGTTACAGAACTGCTCTCGAAATTGCGGATGAACTTAAGAAGTGGATTGAAAGAGGAGAATTTTTCCTGAGCGCTCCAGTGGAGAGGCTTCCGAGAGACAGAGAGTTCAGACCGATGAAGCATGAAAGAGGTGTTTTAGTAAGAGATGTCATGACCTCTCCCGCAGTCACAGTCTCGGCGGATGCGAATATCAAAGATGTTGCCAAACTGATAGTCACGAGCGGAATAAATCATCTCCCCGTTGTGAGAAACGGGATACTCGTGGGAATTGTTACATCCTTTGATATCGCCAAAGCGGTTGCGGGAGGAGTAGAAGGAAGCGTCGAAAAGGTGATGACCAAAAATGTCGTCACCGCAATTCCTGATGAAGGTATTGAGAGTGCAGCAAGAAAAATGGAACAGCATGACATCTCAGCTTTACCAGTAATAACCTCTGGAAGAAAGGTTATAGGCATCGTGACCACTGAGGACATAAGCAAACTTGTTGGGAGGCGATATTCATGAGACTCCACATAAAGTTCTCTCACAGAATCGTGAGAAATCCGATAATTTCTCAAGTAGTCCTTGCGACGAAAGCACCGATAAATATACTCCGAGCAAGAATCGATCATAATGGAGGAGAGATGTTGCTTGAAGTCCCAGATGAGTTCTGCAAAGAGGTCAAAAAAGAGTTCGAAAGATATGGAGTTGAGGTGCAGGAAGTAAAAAGTGTTGTGGAGCACAACACAGATCTCTGCGTGGATTGTGGGCTCTGCGTATCGATTTGTCCGACTTCGGCGTTCTCTTTCGACACCGATTTCAAGTTGAAACTTCACGAGGATAGGTGCGTTCAGTGCGGTCTTTGCGTTACTTCATGTCCCCATGGAGCTCTATCCTTGGTGACGATATGAGAAGGACGGTGAGGATTAAAGAGACGATTGCAACGATTGAAGCAGACGAAAAATTCTTGAAAGAGGCTGAAAGAACGATTGCATTTCTTCGTGGACAGCTTGAAGCTTATATTATTAGAGATCCAATTTTTGCAGTCACTCTTGAACCTCATGAACCTTTTGAAGACGCTCCAGAGATAGTTAAAAGAATGTGTAATGCATCATCTATTTTTGGAGTAGGTCCCATGGCATCTGTTGCGGGTGCGATAGCCCAGATGACGATGGAGAGGCTTGTGGAAATGGGATGCGAAGACGGTTTTGTGGAGAACGGGGGCGATATAGCGATGAAGAACAGTAGGAGAAGGAAGATAGAAGTTCATCACGGTAACAAGAACTTCAGAGTATTCATGGAGTTTCCTCCCTCCGAGAGAATTGTTGGAATCTGCACATCATCTTCTTCCATCGGTCATTCCATAAGCTTCGGTGTTGCAAACGCTGCAACAGTGGTTGCAGAAGATGCAATTTTGGCAGATGCGGGTGCAACCGCTCTCTGCAACATTGCAACTCCAGAGACGGTGGAGGAAGATCTCAGGAAAATAGTGTCTAAGAAGGGCGTTTTTGGAGCTCTCGTGGTCTTTGAAGACTCCTGCGCATTTTACGGAGATCTTCCAGAGATAAAGGTTGCGAGGAGGTGATCTGATTTTAGAATTTGATCTTCTGAGAGCTCTTTTGGTCATCCCAATCTTCATTTATGCGTGCTACACCGATATCAGGGAGAGAAGGGTTTCCAACAATCTCTGGATCGTCTCATCCTCTCTGGGTTTGGCAATTCTTTCCTCTCAATTTCTCTCTTTGGGAAAACCTCTTCTGGCTATCACTTCAATCTCATTTATTCTCTCCTTTTTCCTCTCCTATCTTCTCATATCCGATTTTCTTGAATTTGAAAATCTTCAGCTCGAGTCTTACAAAACAATTCTGATACTTCTTGTCTTGATTCTGGTCTCTTCTATATTTCATCTTATTATCTCTTTTTCTTCAACTCTCCTTCTTATAGTCCTACTTTTGTCCCTTTCCACACTCCTCACTCCAAAAGCCAAATATTTCATTCCTCTTTCATTCACTCTCTCTTCTATTCTCGTAGTTTTTAACGCACTCGTACTTTTCAGAGCAGGAGGAATCTCTTCAAGCTTTTTAATTTCATTCCTCTCCTCTTTCACCTTTGGATATCTTCTCTATCTCTATGGGATTTTCGGAGGTGCAGATGCGAAAGCTCTTTGGTCTCTCTCCATAATTTTTCCCTATTATCCCACCTTCTTCTCTCCGACTCATCCTCCTTTACTCGCTCTTCTCCACCCTCTTCTTCTCATCAAACCACTTATTCTGATAACTCTTCTCTCTCTCTTCTTACATGTAGTCTTCAAACTCCTGAATCTCCACTTTCCTCTCACCTTTCCACTCCTATTTGCGTCTCTTCTAATCTCTTTCGGGACTTTTCCACTCTCAGTCCTCTTCAATGCGGTTATTTTCAATCTTCTCTCTCTTTTTCTGATATTCCTCTATTTCTTCAGAAATATGAAGGAAGGTGAAAAGCCACCGAAACCTCTGATGGTATTTTATGCAACTCAAAAAAGATTGGACGATCTCATTGAAGAGGAAAGAAAAAGAAAAAGCGGATATTCCCGCTTCAAGATACTGGAAAAAGTCTCCAGAGATGAGATCATTTTGAGTTACAGAGGATTCGATTTCGATGAGAAAGATTTAATAGAGCTTCGGAAAAGAAAGGAAAAGGTGTGGGTTACTTATGGAGTTCCATTTATGGTACCTCTTACTGCGGGCCTCATCTTTGCAATTTTTCTCGGGGATCTTGTTACAATATTAATTGTAGGGGGGTAGTGAGATCAAGGTCATCGTAACGCATAATGATTCTGACGGAGTCCTCTCAGCCGCAACAATGCTGAAGGCATGCGGTTCAGAAGTCTCTCTTATAAAGTTCAGTACACACAACAGATTGTTTCGGGATATTTTAAGAACCCTTCTAAGAGCTTCGACATCGGATGAACTCTTTGTTCTTGACATTTCGGGGAACAGAGATGCGATTCGGGCCGCATCTCTTTATTCTAGAGTTCTCTGGATCGATCACCACGTCTGGAGTCCCGAACTTCAACCTGATAATGTGGAGTTTTTGATAGATTCAACTCAGAGGAGTGCAACCTCCATAGTCTCTCGTTATCTCTCCGTTTTCGACTTCTCCTCACTTGCGGATGAAATAGATGTGAATGAGGTTAGAAGTGAAGAGGGAGAAAAGCTGAGGAGACTGATAGCAGGCATAAGGTTCAAGTTCAGAGGTAATTTCATGGAAAGAAAGCTATCTCAGCTCTCTCGCGATATTGCGAACGAAGGTATAGAGGTTATTGAGAGAGATGATTACAGAGGCATAAGAGAGGAGTTCGAAAGATATGCCGTAAAATCGCTGGAAAATCTAACTGTGAGAGTCCTCGAAAAAGAAGGTAAGAGAATCTCAGTTGTATTTCCAGAGAATCCGGTTCCAACTTTCATGGTTCTGGAGGAACTGAAGAGGAAGAGTGAAGAACCCATAGATATCATTGCAATAGTTTATCTTAATAAAAACGGAGCAAGAGTAGAATTTAGAACGCAAACTGAAGAAAACGTTCTTGAAATTGCAAAGAAGTTTGGTGGAGGAGGGCATCTGAAAGCGAGTGGCGCAAATGTTAGCAGCGAGAGAATGGAGGAGCTACTCAGAGATCTCGGAATACTTACGGAAAGCTCTTTTGAGAGATCTTATTGTGAGGAATCCCCAGAAGAAAGCGAGAAACGCAGCAAAAGCATTTCCGAGAACTATTCCGAACCACACGCTCATGAGTCCGAGAGGGAAAAGACGGATTAAGAGATAGGCAAAGGCAAGTTGTAAAATAAGTGCTCGAAATATAGTTACCAGAAGCGCTCTCTCTCCTTTTCCAATCCCCTGAAACATGGAAGCGGTCATTATTCCAAGCGGTGCGGTAGGAAGGAAGAAAGCCAAAATCCTCATTGAAGAAATCAATTCTCTGTAGAAGCTCTGGGATTCAATGGAGTACGTGAAGAGCTGGGAGATTTGTGGGGCAAAAATGATTATAATGGAGGAAACAAGCAGTCCTATGATAAATGAGAGTTTTATGGAATAAAAATAGGCTTTCCCAAGCTTATCAGCATCTCTTGCTCCGTAAAAAGCTCCCGTTACTGCGGTGGTAGCTGAAGCCATGCCAAAAAGAGGCACTATTCCAAAAGTGATCACTCTCCAGGAAGTTGTGAAGATTGCAATCCCTTCCTCTCCTCCCACGCTGAGTATGAGTGTATTGAGCACAAACATCGCTATTGACATTAAGAGTTGAGAGGCAGAGGAGGGAACTCCCACCCTGAAAATTTCCCTGAGATCTCTATCAAGAGAGAGTTTTATGAAGGAGATCTCAATGAAGCTATCCTTCTTTCCAAAAAGCCAGTATAGAAGGAGAACATTGGAGAGAATCATCGAGAGCACCGTGGCGTATGCGGCTCCCGCGATCCTGAGGTCGAGAAGGTAAATGAAAATCGGATCAAGTATAATGTTAAGGATGGAGCCGAAAGCGAGAGCATAAGTGGATCTTTTTGCATCTCCTTCTCCTCGTAAAACTCCTCCAAGCATCATGCTGAGAACGAGGAAAATAGACCCCGATATGATGATTTTCGAATAAATCATCGTTAAAGATGCCACCAAATCCTCAACACTCATTAGATCAATTATTTTCTCCATGGTTGCCAGAAGGAGAAGTGTTATTGATATTCCAAGGATAAGCGAGAGACTCAAGCCGTAAGAGGCGCATCTATTTGCAGATTCTCTATTCTTTGCTCCTATTCTTCTTGAAATTGCTGAACTAACTCCTATACTTAGCCCAGAAGAGAGTGACACAATTCCCATGAAAATCGGGAAGAAAATTCCGATTGCGCTGAGAGCTTCATGTCCTAACCCGGAGATCCATATAGCATCAGCAAGGTTGTAGATTGTCTGAAGAAGCATCCCTATCATCATCGGAATAGAAAGCTTTACTATCGCCTTTTCGGGCTCGCCAGTTAATATTCGAACACCTTCAGTAGTTCTCTCCAACTCATCGCCTCACAGAATTAATCAAAGGGGATTTCAATGAGAACTTCAAATATAAATCTTCTCAAAAAAGAGGAGGGTATCTATGCTTTATCTCATCATTCTTACTCCGAGGTGCAATCTCAGGTGCAAATATTGTGGAGGTTTTGAAAAAGGATTGATGAGTGAGAAGATAACTTACGAGCTGAAAGATCTTCGGGACTTCCTTTCTACTGATAAAGAGCCCATCATAGCCTTTTACGGCGGAGAACCTCTATTAGAAGTGAAAATGATGAAAAAGGTGATAGATGAGATAGAGGCAAAGAGATTCATCCTTCAAACAAACGGCACTCTTCTTAACTCTCTCGAAAGGGATTATTTGAGTAAGTTCTCCACGATTTTAGTCTCATTCGACGGTAGAAAACAAGTTCACGATTTTTACAGAGAAGGGAGTTATGATAGGGTTCTCAAAAATGTAAGAAGCCTTAAAAAGAGCTTCCATGGTGAACTCATAGCTAGAATGGTCGCAACTCAGAGAACAGAGATCTTCAAAGATGTTCTTCATGTTCTCTCCCTCAATATCTTCACTCATGTTCACTGGCAGATAGATGCTATTTGGAGTAATGAAGGAATTTGGAAGGAATTTAAGAGCTGGACAGAAAGGTATAACAGAGATATCAGAAAACTTGTTGACTTCTGGCTGGAAGAGATGAAAAGAGGAATAGTGCACGGAGTTGTTCCTTTTCTTGGAGTCCTCTCTGCGATGGAAAGAGGGTACGATCATCCTCCTTGTGGTTCAGGGTTCAATTCTTTTGCAATAACACCAGACGGAAGGATACTCGCATGTCCAATTTGTCCAGATTTCGAGTGGAACGAACTAGGAACTATTTATGAGGGGAGAATAAAAAGCGTAGAGATTATTGATCCATGTCCAGAATGCGAGTATTTCAGTTTTTGCGGCGGTAGGTGTCTCTTCTTTAACAGAGAACGTTTTTGGGGTCAGAAAGGTTTTGAGCTTGTTTGCTCCACCGCGAAGAATCTTATTGATGTTTTACTTGAGAGAAAAGACGAAATATTAAAACATCTCCCAAAAGAGTTGCTGAAATATCCAAAATATCCGAACACAACTGAGATCATTCCGTGACTATTTCCTTGAGCTTCAAGCCCTCGTTTGTAATCTCGAATTCTGCAACTCTTCTTTCAAAATCACTTGTTCTCATCTTCAGAATTCCCAGACGTCTTCTGATTTCTGAGTCTCTCTCACTGGGTGATATGTAGCGCATGAGGATTATATTATCGGCAAAATAACTAATGTGCTTCTCGGTTATCACGACCTCCTCAAGTTCTTTTACTTCATTAGCAAGAAAAACTGCAATTCCCATGTTCGTCAGAGCTTTACAAAGAGATCTTAGGTTTCTATCAAGATCTTCTCCTCTTATAGAGAGTTCATTCATACCCATCAAGACTGTCAATCACAACCACCTTAAGATCTCTCTCCTCAGTCTCCTTCAATACGAGGTGAGTAAATTCTTCCGAGGTGTACTCAAGAGGTTCGATCTCTCTGATGAGAACCTTCCCCTCTTTTATCATTTCTCTCATTGGAATTCCGGTGTTCTCACATCTTTTCAGCATCATCTCAAGTTTTTCATCAAAGAGATAGATTGCAGAGTTATTACCCATTTCTGCCGCTGTTTTTATGAAATGAGAGATTAACGTGCTCTTTCCTATCCCAGGAGGGCCACCGACAATAGTGACACTTCCTCTCTCAATCCCTCCTCTCATCATCTCATCGAGCTCAGATATTCCTGAAGGAATTTTCTCGAGTTCGAAACTCTTCAAGAATCGTTGTGGATGAATTCGAGGATAGACGGTAATCCCTTCCTCATCAATCTTCATATGGTGATATCCTCTTTCATGTCTCGAGTTTCTGTATTTCAATACACCTATCTTTAGTTCACCGGATTCCTCATCTTTCTTTATCGAGATAACACAATCTGCAATTAATCTAAGGTCATCATCTTTCACTTCTTCTGTAACTCCTGAAACCAACATTACGGTTGCAGATTTCGAAAGGAGATATCTCAGTAGAGAGAGAATCTGCTGTCTGTATAAGTAGATGTCTGAGTGAAGACTTCTAAGAGAACTTGTTCCATCTATTACAACTCTTTTAGGTCCTACTGATTCAATTTTTTCAATTATAGCATTTCTAATTGTTAAACGAGCCCCATCATATGGCTCTTCCCCGAAGAGATGGATTCCATCCTTCATCAGCTCAATTGAGGGACTCAAGTCAAGAATTTCGATAGAGTCTTCCATTTTGAAATGCTCAATTGTCCTTCTCAAGCTCTCTTCAGATTCCATTAGGGATATCATTAGAACTTTTTCTCCCTTTTTCGCTCCTTCGTTTAGAAAATGCAAACTTAAGGTTGTTTTTCCGGTTCCCGGAGGACCGCTGATAAGATAGACTCTTTTTGGTATAAGTCCCCCATTAAGAAGTTTATCAAGTCCCTCAATCCCTGTACTGATTCTGTTCATTTCAATCTACTCCGAAGAAGAAATTTTCTCGTTATAGAAATATAAGAGTTTTGGAAGTAAAAAGAAAAATAGGACAATTTTAATTTATCTTTCCCACCAGCTTAGAAGATCTATTAGCTCCTCAAGACTCTTTGGTTTTTCTGCAAGTTTTAGCGTTTCTATAACTTCATTTACCACGAGTATCTCAAAGAATCTCGAACTATACTCTCCGAAAAGATCTCTAAGACTTTCCTTAAATTTTTTTGGATCCTCATAAGCGATCTCAAATCCTGCTCCAAGGTTTCTCTTAAGATGGGTTTCTAGAACTTCTTCAAACGCTGGATTTGTTTTGTTCGCAGCTTTTCTTACAGCTGCAACAATCACATCTTTTAGCGATTCCATCATTTTTAAACCCCTCCCTACACCAATACGATTCCTTTTTTGGTAATCTCGTATCTATGGATCCTTCTCGAATGATCACTCCCTCTTGTTTTGAGCACAATCAGCCTCCTAATGATCTCTCCATCCTCAAACTCGTTCCATAAAAGGATTAGATTGTCTGAAAGGGTACTCACACCTGTTTGTGGTATTCTACTGAGCTCTCCATCAAGATTCATCGTCATAACCATCGTGATGTTGTTCTTCTTTATCATGAGCTGAAGATATCTCATCAGTTTGCTGAGCTCCACATCATTCATGCGCTCTTTAAGAGCGGAGAGACTGTCAATGAAGATAACCTCCGCTTTAAACTTATCTATTATTTCGAGAAGATCAACAAAGTAACTTATCGGGCTTTGCGCTTCTGGAATCCAACTCACAATTCTGAGATTCTCTTTCACACTCTCGTAGTCCATTCCATAACTCTTCATCGCTCTGAGAATGGCATTTTCATTCTCTTCAAAACTAACAAAAAGCGCTCTTTTTCCATTCTCAGCATTTCTGTAGGTGAAGTGGATTCCAAAGGTTGTTTTTCCAGCCCCCGTATTTCCTATAACTAGAGTTATTGAGTCGCGATAAAATCCGCCTCCAACCAATTCATCAAATTTTTCGATTCCAGTTGTAACTCTTTCAAAGGTAATCTCTCTGTAGGTCCTCTCAAGTTCTGGAATATCGAAGAACACAAATCCTTTATCGGTTATGGCATATTCATACGACGGTTTTCTGATTTTTCTACCTCGCATCTTCGGTATTTCCATCACTCTTCTGTAATGCTCCCCATGCTTCTCATATTTCAAGATGATGATCCCATCAACCACGAACTCCTCAATCCCATAACCGAGTCCGCGAGACTCCAGCGGTTTTTCCGCAATGAGAAATGCTGTCGCTCCAACCTTCTTCACAAACTTCCCAAGACTCGTATGAAGGAAACTTCTTACATTTTCTCTTCCGAAAACACTAAGAAGTGAGGTTATTGAATCTATCACAATGATATCTGGGTGGAAATCTTCAATTTCCTCGTAAATAAATCCCAGTTGGGCTTTTGCAACTTCTTTTCCAGCTGTAAAGAGTTCAATGTATTTGAAGTTCTCCTTATCAAATTTGAGCCCTATATTTTTCATGAGTTCAAAATACTCCTTCTCAGTCTCGTTAAATGAGACAAAAAGAATCTTTTTTCCTTCCGAAAGCTTTTCGTTAACGAGAGAAGAGACAAAAATTGTCTTTCCAGTTCCGGGTTCCCCGGCTATGAGGATCATCGAACCCTCCGGGAAATCCCCTCCTATAATTTTCTCGGAGAAAAACTTCATAGACATGTTTTCCACTTATTGGCGATGTCGTATATAATCATTTCTATAAAAAATTAAAGGTTTAGGACATCAAATTAATATAGTTCAAATTGATATGGAGTTTTTAAGGGTCCGTGGTCTAGTGGTGATGACGCCTGCCTCACACGCAGGAGGTCCCCGGTTCGAATCCGGGCGGACCCATAAAAATCTTTTGTTATCGGGCGATTCAGATATTTTAAGAACTCAATGAGCTTTTCTTCGAAGAACTGGCTTAGATTTGGAATGTATTGGCGGGAAGCTTCGAGGATGTCTTTGTTTATGGTGAGGTGAACCCTCGTTTTGTTATGATTAGGCCTCGGCATGATTAGTTTTATGCGCATAAAATGGGCATAAAACCTTTCCCTATCCCATTTTATTATAAAAATTCGAATTTAACATTAAAATGGGTGCGAGTAAAGTGAGGGTTTTGAAGGGGGTTTTCTTTCTATTCATATTTTCTGCACACACATATTTTTCCTCTCTTTTCGAGTTTTCTATATTTGTGTGTGTTTTAAATTTTCTCAAAGGTTTGAGTATATGTCTAAAATCCTCACTTTACTCGAGGCGAATTTAATATATAAAACATTTTTTAACTGATGACAAAAAGACAGGGATCGAAAAACCTTTGGGGGAAGGGAAAAATGAAAAGAGGGAAATTAATCGATTATTCGCTGGATCCTTTCTTTCTCCATTTCCCACCTTGGTCTCTCGAAGAGTGAGCACATCCTAAGTTTCTCTTCGACAAAAGAGAGAAGAGATCGGTAGTTTCTCGGTCTTCGAATTAACCACTTTAAAAAAGTGGGGCGATAAAACTTGAGTCTTGGAGTAAATTCGAGATTTTCCATGAAGATGAAGAACTCATCCAACCTCGAGAACGTTCGATTGATGTATTCACTTTTCCACTTAATTTTTCCTTGGAGGATTTTATCTTCAATCTCTTTGAGATCCGAAGAGATACACGTCTTTCTTGCCCACAACCGGTGAAATTTGAAATAATTTTTCTTATCAACATCCCCAGAAAAATCATAAAGTGATTGAAAGCTCTCTCTCAATATCAGCCTATTCTTAGATATCCTCAAAGTTTTGATTATGTCTTCTCTTTCAAAATAAAACGTCAGCACTGGGACGGAAAGAACATCTTCCATAAGGTTTTCTATTCTCATGTAATTTTCAAACCTATGGAATCTAAATACATCGGGATGTTTCTCTCGATACATCCTGAGAGCGGAATTGAGCGGACAGATAACTCTCTCATCTCCGTGCGTTACTTCGTGATAGAGTTTGATCAACATCTCATCACTTACCTCGCCCCGTTTCATCAGATCGAACTCTCTCGTGTAGATCTCACCCCAGATCTCCCCGTTTCGCTCTACTATCGTCATCTCATAATCAGCGGTCTGCCCCACTCGAGAAGGAAGAATCCTAAAAACAAACTCTCCTCTTTTTGTTTCGACTGGAAGAATAATTTCATCCTTCTCTTTAACCACACCCTCAAAATTGAGAATTAAAAAAGGAAAGTTTGGCTTCATTTTTTCTCGATGAGCTTTCGTAGTTTTTCAATGAGATCCTCAATCTCTTTATGATCAAAAACTAAAAGTGCCATGGTTTTGGTGTCTTCCTTAATCCATTCACGCCCCCTCTCCGTCACAGAATAATAGCTCACTGGTGGACGTAAGTTTGAATCTACAATTCTTTCTATTAACCCCTCTTCTTCAAGAGCTTTTAACACTCTGCTAAGAGTCCCTGATGTGGCTGGAAATTCTTCGAGAATCTGTTTGTATCTCGCTTTATTTCCGTTTTTTAGAATTGTTTTAAGGGTGGGCATGCCATATTTTAACACGAGGTCATTCATTTTACACCCTCCATTTTTTGCTATACAACATTATGGCGAAAACCTTATATATAATTGTTGCTACATTATGTTGTAGGAATAAAATGTTGGAGGTGTAAAAAATGAATGTCGTGAGAAAATTCGTCAGCCTCCCGCCAGCCTATGTTAGGAAGATCACAGTCATCAAGAACCGCTTGGGTGTGAGCTCTGAGTCGGAGGTTGTGAGGCGAGCCATCGACGTTTACGTGGATTTACTCGGGGTAGAGTTCGAACAAGGAAAGGAGAAAAGTGAGGAGTGAGGTGAAATAAAAAATGGACGGGGAGGAGAAAGCGGTTAGATCTACAGAAGAGAGTGGGACTTCTCAAGTATTAAATCTTTCCCTCGAATCTATTGAAGTTGAAGGTGAGGGGAGGCAGTTTGTTGTCGTGTTTAATATTGGGGGAGAGCGGGTTGCCGCCGTCTTCGAGAGAAAGGAGCGGGGATTTCTCTGCACATTTTCTTTTGATGGGCTGCGTGTAACGTTCGAGCTTGAGGATTTGTTCAATCCGAAGATTGATAGAGTTCGAAGAAAGCTCTGTGCATTAGGATTGGACGTTTCACGGGCTGAAGTGGAAGGGATGTTCGTTCTTCTCCACTCTTCAGAGGATTTTCTCAACTGGCTTAGATCTTTTGAGGGGGCTCAAAAAGCAGAGGAGAAAAGAGAAGAGGTTATCCCCGACGAGATCAGGAAAAAGGCTGAAGAACTCCTGAAGGATCCAGAGATCCTGAAAAGGGTTAGAGAGATTCTGGATAAGCGAATAGTTGGAGAGGATGATCTGAAGCTCCTTCTTTTCATGATTTTCCTGTCAAAAGAAGTTGCTCCTCAGGCTGTAATCCTTGTTGGAGAGAGCGGGGCTGGAAAGAGTTACACTGTGGGGCAAATTTCTGAGATTTTCATTGAAGATGTCCTGTGGTTCTCAAGGGTGACTCCGGCTGCCCTCGATCGGATTGGGAGGAATCTCACAGGCAAAGTCTTTGTGATCGAAGAAACAGCCGGTTTGAGCCAGGAAGCTGAGGCGATGCTCAGAGCCTGGATCTCCGAGGGGAGGTTGAGCCTCTTAACTACAATCAAAGACGAGAACGGAAATCTACAGGTTGTGGAGGTATCAACGGAAGGCAAACCCGTTTTCGTGTCAACAACCACGAAAGCTCGTTTCGATGAGGAGAGAGCAACGAGAATCTGGGTGCTGACTCCAGACTCAGGAGAGGAGCAGACCAAAAAAGTGCTCGAGTTTGAAGCTGGGTTAGCGTCAGGGGAGCTCCAGGATCTGGGTGAGGAGGATTTTGAGGTTCTCAGAGCTGCGGTAAGGATTTTACGGAGTGAGAATCATGAAAAGCCTGTAAGAGTTTTAATTCCCTTTGCGAGGAAGCTCGCTTCAATTTTTCCATCGAAAATGACCAGAGTTCGAAGGGATTTCAAGAAAATTCTCGATCTTGTTAAGGTTTCGGCTTTTTTGCATCAACGGAATAGGAAGGTTCTTGATATGGGCACGGAACGGGTTATCATTGCCACACTTGCTGATTTCTATCTTGTCTGGGAGCTCGTTAGGAGTTCAATAAAACCCACTCTCACCGGTTTGACTCCGCTTCATGAAAAGATTCTTGAGGTTTCAAAAAGTGTAGGAGAGGACGGTAAGTTTACCGTCTACGATCTTCGACCACACTTCCATATATCGAAATCCCGGTTGCACGAGCTGGTCAGGGACTTGGAGGCTTGGGGTTTCTTCGAACTGGTCGAAGGGGGGCGTGGAAGGAAAAACGTCTATAAAGTGCTGAATTACTCAGAGGAGAACGGTGAATTTCCAGTAATTTCCACCGAAAATTTAGAGGAGTTTTTCAGCGAAAAGGAGTTCAAAGATTGGCTCGATCGAAGTTTCCACTTTTCCAGGGATATATATGCACATATATGTTTCGATGACGTTAAGGGGTTTGTCTATTATCCACTCAGGGACAAGGTCGATGAAAAACATATATACAACAATATTTCGGTGGAAAAGTGGAAACTTCAATCGGAAGAAGATACTGACGAGTTAGATGAAGATATCACCAGTGAAAATTCGATGGAAATTCGTGGAAATTCAGAAACTGATTTAGAGGAAAAGGGGGATTATGAAGAGGTTTCGATAAGTAGTTTGTGCACAAAAATAAATTTCAATGAGTATTCCCCCGCACGGAAGTGGGAAGAAAACGCTCGAGCGATCGAGCATTCGATTTTCGCTGACGAGAGATTCCAGAATATGAGAGTTGAGCTCTTACATGCTCTGGAACGGGGAGACCTCGATCGGGCAACTCAAACACTATTTAAAACAATTAGAGATCGGGTTTACGCTCGGGATCCCGATATTGGCATTAAGTTCAGGAAGATTCTCAGTGGGGATAAGGAGAGGAATGAAATCAAACTTCTGAAAGACATTCTCGCCTTTTTCGAGGTCGAGAGGGATAGGTTGATTAAAAAACTTAAGGAGGAGGTGGGGCTCGATGGTTGAAATACCCAGAGAGGATAGGATCCAGGCGATTGACGTTTTCACCCGCTCTCGATACCCAAGAGAATTTGCGAGGAGAGAGCTCAAACAAAAGAGAGATCGAAAAACGGGAGATCTCATTATTAAGAAGAAGTTTTACCGAAACACGATTGTCAGGGACCCAGAGAGAATTCTCTGGCTCTCAGAAAAGAACGATTTCAAAGACTGTTATATTTCGAACTTCTCCTTCACGGAAATCGATGAGAACGGAGTTTGGATCCGGGAGACTGCAGTCATCGATGGTATCATCTTCGATCTTGATAATGAAAACGATCTTT
>MTMI02000009.1 GCA_002011165.2 Candidatus Mnemosynella biddleae | reverse complement strand
AACCTATCGACCTAAAACTTCCACGACTTCGAACGATTAACGGTCAGAAAGTCAACATCTGCGATGTTGATCTCGTCATCGAAATCGGGAGAGACATCAAAGCAATAGCCGAGCTCAAGCGATATCAGAACGCCGATAGTTATTCCAAATTCTGGCTTTCAGCCCATGAATACGTGTTGATGAAGCGGATAGCCTCCGCTCTGAAAACAGATTTCTTCTTTATCATTCAGGGTGACACGGATTTCTATCTCACACTAATCGACGTCAATGAGAGAAGACCGACGATAACACCGAATGGAATTAGATCAAAACAGGTGGTTTTTCATAGATACGAATTTATCCGACTTCAACCGTGGCAGTTCGAGCAGTTCTTGAAGGAAAGATATGTGGATGAGCGAAAGGAGGTGGTGCAGAAATGACAGCTCGGATTAAAAAGCTCGTTCCTCTCTACTGTGGGTGCTCATGTCGTGGGCGTGCCTCCCTCACGAGGTATAGTGATGATATCATGACTTACGAGTGTGCTGTCTGTGGAAAAGTGTTCGAGTTTCACAGCAAAGCCTGTGTGATCGTCGAAAAAGCTGGAGACACGGAGAGGGTGATCAAAGTCCCATTTCCTTGACTGAAAAGGAGGTGGTGATGAACATGAAAATAAAGGAACCGCGAAGAGTTTTAAAAAAGGCACTTCGCCCGCGTGACTGTGAAAAATACTGTGGAGTCAAATTCGGCGAGTGTGTTTTCCTCCACGAACGGGGAGGGAGATACTACTGCGGGAAAGAAATCGAGGAATTCCGTCTCCTTATAAGGAGGTGAGAATAAAATGAACTATCTATCCCCCTCTCCCCAGCATATCTATAAATTAAAACACGCGCGCGAGGTTCGGCAGAGACCGGAGATTGAGTGCAAAAAATGGGGACAGAATAGAGTATATTGTGAACTTTTTAAAAGGAGGTGGTAGTAGTGAGAATGAAAGAGTTCGAAGAGAGACTCTCGAAACTGACCGCGGGGAGAGTTAAACGAGTGGGGTCGTGGGATTCTGGGATTAATTACAGTGAGATTAAAGAACTTCTTCTCGAGGCTCTGAATCATTCTAAGTGTGCGGAGTCAGATACTGAGTGGAAGAGATTAATGTATTTCACCATTCTTCTGATTCAACTCAGGAACGGCTCGAGGATTAGCGAGACCGTTGAGGCGTTCCTCGAATGGGTGAAGACGGGTGAAAGAGAAGTCTGGGTTAGGGTGAGGAAGAAGAGGAAGGGTTCTGAAGAACTCAGGAGTATTATAATCCCCGGAGAAATTCACGAAAGCTGGAGGAAGATCTTCATGGTTGATCTCAAAAATGTTTCACCTGAGACGCTCACCCTCCGAGTCAAGCGGTGGGCATCGAAACACAAGATCAACACGCACGCTTTGAGATATGCGAGAATAACTCAACTCCTTGAAGAGGGGCTCTCCCCGCCCATAGTCTCAGACATCGTGGGACATGCAGATATAAAGATGCTCATGAAATATACCCAGAAGGAAAGAGCGAGAGAGTTGAACAAGATGATTGACTGAAAAGGAGGTGGTGAAAATGGTTATTGAAGACCACGCGATTATGGATGAACCCTATTCCGTGAAGTTTGCACGAGAACTCTGGGAAAACTTAATCACGAATGACGAGAATCGAGGGGGGAGGATTTGCTTAGTCACAGGAGAGCAAGGCTGTGGTAAGACCACGCTTTTAAGAAGGCTCATGGAGATTCTACATGACCAGGGGACGATCACAATCTGGAGAGGTAGAGAGATCGAACAAATTCACTGGATTCCTGATTGGAAAGAGAAATGTGTTTTCTGGCATCACGAAGAGGACAAACTCATGCCTGTTTACGTGATTGGTGACGGGGCGTATCGAGTTACCGATCTGGACGTTAAGAGCTATTCATCTCCAAGAGATCTTTTCCAGAAGCTCGATAAAGATAAAATCAACGTTGTTTATGAACCAAGCGTGTTCTACTTTGATGAGGAGCTGAATCTTCTGGATGTTGTGAGGAAGACTCTTGGAATGAAAATCTCAGAGAGGGTAAAGAACGAACCACAAGAGGGCTCGCTATTCTGGTTCGAGCTCTTTTACCTCCTTATTAGGAGAATGGATAGCCTGTGGTATGTGATAATCATAGACGAGTGTGATGACGTCTTTCCTGAGAACCCCAAAGGAATAAGGTGGAGACTTCAGGAGTGGGTGAAGGACAGTATTAAAGACCTCAGGAAATCGAAAGTGAGCTTAATCATGAGCACTCATTCTCTAAGCGACATCGATCATCGAATTCGGTCTAAGATTCAGTTCTTCATTTACATGAAAAATGCAAAGGTCCCGGAAAGAAGTATCGTAAAACCCTCTCTCCCACTTCGGCTTAACACAGGTGAGTTCATCATTGAGAACGGAACCTTCGGGACGTGTAGCGTCTCACCTCACAAGAAACCAAAGTACGAGTTGAAAATTTTCACATTGAGAAAAAGTTAACTGAAAACTTTAAATTCTTTGAAGTTTTATTTTTTCCTTGGGAACGTGAGACCGAATCCAAGCCTTTCCATCATTTTTTTGTATTCCTTCTTCTTTTCAGGCCTTCTCACCCGTGGGGCGTATTTGAACGTGGCCTCAGTCATCGTCAACACTCGAGCTCCCTGAGGAGTATATATATCATTCAGTTTGCATCATATTCATACGTATCTCATCCCAAGAAACAAATTTCTTCATATACAAACATACCACACCCCCCCAGTTTTAATGGCATTTTAACGTATTTACCCCTAGGGGTAACATACTAAAAAAGCCCTCGGAAACGGGTCTCATGATTTTTCCACGACTGTGGTGAATAACTGTTTATTTTCCACGGTATCCCTCGGTCACTCATCTTTCAGAGAGCTGGATATCAAAACAAATTTTCACTCCAATCGTGGGAATTTATCGACGATCTGAGTATACCATCGATCGGCGGTTACACCACAGAATCAGGCAGTTTAAAAGAGTTTATTAAGTTAATCAGATTTCAGAGAGATTTATTAAAAACACTCAGCGGGGATGTGTTTTTTCAGCCTTGTATATAATATCAGAGACTATTCTCGGAACGTTTTTTAATACTATTTTCAGGATCCTCCTCGAGGGAGTATGTGGGAAATGCCCTCAAAAAATCAAATAAAAACTATGCTCATGAATATGAATATTTCTTAGGATGTAATTTATAGAAAAACTTAATATGTTATGAATGTCAGACAAATTAAATGGTGACTGGGAGAGTTGCTCGTATGGGCAACTCGCATCAGCCACCCGAAATGGGTGACTGACCCAGCCACTCGTTATGGCACAACTTTTAATCCATAACCTTCTATTGAACCATTAGGACTTTTATCAAAATATGGTTTAAGTTCTTCAAACCTCTCGCAATATCTTTTCTCATAGTACTGAAAGGTGGCGTAAGCTACAAAGTCTGCGAGCTGTAACCCTATGCTTGTTTTAGAATCTATGAAAAATATCGTCTCTACTATCTTCTTGTATTGCCAATATTCCTCTCTTCTGTGATCATAGGTCCCGAAGATTCGAGAATTGTCCAGAATTGCTTTGATATCTCGGTCCCTCTTTCCTTCCAAGTCACACACGAGAATGCCATAAGATCCTCTCCTACGTAGAAACCTCTCATATCTGTCCATTAAGTATTGAAAGGAGACATATTTAACAGGATGTGGCTTAGGATATTTCTGATAATGCTTTTCTTTGTTTACAACAATCGAGATTAGAACAGGATCAAGTTCCTTAATTAGATTGTAAACCTCATTTCCAAATTCTTTCCTTTTCGATTTATCAAGTTTCCCATAGATGCCTTTTCCTCGTCTGAGATGATTTGCATGAAGTTCTGGAAGCTTGGATAAATCTATTCTCGGAAAAAATTTCTCGAATATCCCTATTACTTTATTATGGGCATGATACCATTTTTCTGGCTTTATTATCAAACCAGAGAGTACGTAGTATCTCGTATTTGTGCCAACAAATCGTCCAGGATCTCCAGATGCATCTACAAACATAAAATAAGTTTCCACTTTTTCACTTTTATTCATGATATTTTTAATGAGTCAAATAATGTTTCATAAAAATTTCTCTGTTATGGGGATCCCCTATATATCGTATCAATCTTCCTTCAAAGTTCCAATCACAGATCTGAGTTACTTTATTAAATATCTCGTAGAAATGGATTCATCACTCTCGCCTCAGGCCCTCGAGGAGCTCCTCGAGGTCCACATTCTCTGGCACGAGGTTAACATCCTTCCATTTCTCCATGTATTGCTCATAGATTTCCTTCGGTAGTTTCCCATCATAACTTTGAACATCCAAACTGCCTGTGTTATGTGCCATAATGTAGTCTCTCAATCCTGGGTGAACCATCAACACGTTGTTGCACATCTGTTCGAAAAACTTCCTGAGATGAGAATAGGTGATTTTTCTTCCTGTGTGTGTTGCCTTAATGTTTAAGCTGTCGATGAGCTTTCTGAGCGAGTCGTAAGGAAATGGTCTGTCCGACTGTGACAATTCTTTAAATTCGAGGACTGGGGTAAGCCATTCAACCACAACAGGATGGAGGGGAACCCAGTGGGGGAATGACTCTTTATCCTTCTCTTCTGGTATCCACAGGATGGGCGGGTCTCTTTCAAGAGCCTCCTCGAAGTCTTTAAAGGTCAATTTACCTGTAGTTGCCTGTGGTCTCTGCCCCGTGTAGGCTGAGAAAAGAATTCCCGCAATGAATTTCAGTTTGTGGTAGGCTGATCTGTATGAGGGGTCATAGGGAGAAGGAGGTAGTTTATACACAGCCTCAACCAAATTGAGGACATCTGGCTCTCTGAGTATTATTTGATTGATCTTCTTCGATTGTCGTTTCGGTCTGGTCATCAACTCCATGAAATCTAAGAGAACTGGATTCTTCGTGATCTTATAGAGATATTTCAGGAATGCCCTGAACTGGAGGTATGCATGTCTCTGACCTTCATAACCAAAATTCTGCATGAACCAGTTCTGATACTTCAGAATCCTGTCTTTGCTGAGAACATAGCCATGGCGTTTAATGTATTCTCTAACCCCTTTTTCTATCCAGTATTTGCTTTTTTCTGAGTTCACCTGAGAGAATCTGTGTTCGAGATAGTCTTTCAAAATCCCCTCAGAGAACTTTATTTCACCGTTAATCTGATTTAATTCCTCTATTTTTGAATCCCTCACACGCAGGAGGTCCCCGGTTCGAATCCGGGCGGACCCATAAAAATCTTTTGTTATCGGGCGATTCAGATATTTTAAGAACTCAATGAGCTTTTCTTCGAAGAACTGGCTTAGATTTGGAATGTATTGGCGGGAAGCTTCGAGGATGTCTTTGTTTATGGTCAATCTTACGGGCACCTTATTGAGGTTTGGGGGTCCCTTATACGTCTCAATTTAAGTTTTTTGTTTAATTAATTTACTTCTCGGTTTTTGATATCATTTTTGCCTCCTTGCAATAGCTGTTTTCTTGAATGTTCATAAACTCAGAATGTTGAACTTTAGGGCTAAAATTATAAATCTTCAGTTGTGAAAAATTAAGTTTAGAAGTATGAGAATGGGTAAAATCTTAGTTATAATTTTCGTTTTGATGCTAGTTTCTGGGTGTGTAATGGAAAAGCCAACAGTAAGTGAAGAAGAGAGGGGGAAAATCACAGAAAAAACAGAGTATAAAGAAGAATTTGCAAGGGCAAATAGGTTTGGATTTGTTTGTTTTGACACCTTAGCTATAAATGATTTACGGCTTGGTTGGGTTAGACCTCATCCCGGTCCCTTCATATGGGGCAAAATCGAGCCAAAGAGAGGAGAGTACGATTTCAGTGAGGCAGATGAGGTAGTTCAAAAAGCTCAGTCAATGGGCTTGAACATCCTTGCAACCATATGGCCTTATGCCGATTGGGATCAGGAAGAGTGGGGAAATATAGACAGATTCGTCAAAAAACGAGATTTTCCTGAGCTCCCCTTCAGCAGGTATAAACCCTACGATATGAAGGCATACAAAGAGTTTGTTAAGGTCTTAGTTGAGAGGTATGATGGGGACGGAATAGACGACATGCCTGGGTTAGAGAGACCAATAAAATATTGGGAAGTTATTAACGAGCCGTCCACCAGTATAACCTCCAAACTTGAAGGAAAAAGCTACGGCTTTTTCAAAGGGGATGCGAAAGACTACTTCGAGGTTTTAAAGGTCACTTATGAAGCTATTAAAGAGGCTGATAAGGATGCAAAGGTTCTGAATGGAGGAATGGTTCCTTTACCCCCAGAGGACAGCACCTTCTCCAATTTTTATAGATTCTGGGAAGAAGTATTCGAAATGGGTGGAAGTGAGTATATCGACATTGTAAATTTCCACTCGTTCTCTCCATATAAGGATGCAATAAAGTTGAAGGAAAGATTTGGAAAGTACATTGGTGATAAACCCTTCTGGGTTACTGAGTTCTCCGCAACGAACGAGTACGAGTATGTAGAGGCATCAAAGTCCTTCAGCGAGGGCGTTGAGAGAATCTTCTACACAGCATACAGAGCATTTCCTGAAGCTCCAGAAGATCTCATAAGAGGAAGTCTTATAGACTTTGATGGAACTCCAAAGGCGTCGTACTATGCGGTGAAAACCATGAACACGCTTCTTGGCAATTTTGATGAAGTCGAAAAGTTGAGCAAGGAGGTTTATAAATTCAAAGCTGGTAAGTTAGTTGTTTATGTTGTTTGGAGTGATAATTTCAGAGAAATATCAGAGGGAGAACTTTTAGTTGTTGATATTACCGGCAATGCATATTTAATAGATGCCAAAGAGCTTGAACTTGAGAATCTGCCACTTTTCATTGTTTATGGAGGCAAAAAGGAGTTGGAAGAAGTTCTCTCAGCAGTTGAAACGTTTAAACCATCTTCTGAGGTCAGCAAAACAACTAAAAGTGTTGAAACAGAGGCTTTTGCATTCAGATTCGGTAACTGGGGTCACAAACATGATGAATATGCCTATACTCCCGGATATGGATGGGTGAAACCACATCCTGGTCCATTTAATCGATATTTCATAGAGAAAGAAAAAGAGGTTTATGATTTCTCAGGCTGTGATGAAGGTGTAAGAAAAGCTCAAAAGTTTAACGCTGAAATCGTTGCAACAATATGGCCCTATGCGGATTGGGATGAAGAAGCTTACAGAGGCAGAGAAGGATATGGAAAGGCAACTGGTGACGGTCCTTTTGCTTACGTTTTACCCTCTTCTAGGTTCAAACCCCATGACATGGATGCATACAAGGAATTCGTTAAAGCTCTTGTTGAGAGATACGATGGAGATGGAGTAGATGATATGCCGGGATTGGAGAAGCCAATCAAATACTGGGAGATCCTCAATGAGCCTGAAGCACAGAGTGAAGACTACAAGTGCTTCTTCCAAGGGAGTGGAGAAGAATATTTTGAACTCGTGAAGGCAACGTATGAAGCCGTAAAAGAAGCAGACCCTCAGGCAAGGCTAATAATCGGCGGTGCAGCCTCGCTCGAGAAGGAGTCTCTAAAGTGGTGGGAAGAATTCTACCAATCTGGAGGCGGAAAATATTTTGATATAGCCGCAGTGCACTCATATTCTGGAGAGAATTACGACTTTAACACAGAGAAACTAAAGAATTTGCTAGAGAAATACGGGCTGGAAAAGCCAATATGGATAACAGAAGTTGGCCCTCGTGGATATATGAGTAAGGAAGACGACATTATGTTTGTAAAAGCTGCAGTAAGGGCTTTTGTAAATGGAGCAGAAGTCCTCTTCTTTGATTATGAGCCAATCGCTCCCGTCATGGCTTACATCATTGGAGATTTTGATGATGTTGAAAAACTTGGTGAGGGTGTTTATAAATTCAGGGTAAGCGGAGAGGAAGTTTATGTTGTCTGGTCTCTGGGCGAACTTCCTGTCGAAAAAGGTGAGTTCTATGTGTCTGACATTTACGGTAATGTTGAAAAAAGAGAAGTCTCTGAAATAAAGGTGAAAGACGAACCAATTTACCTGTTCAAAAGTGAGAAGATTTTCCAGAGATTGAAGAGTTTGGAGAAGACATTAGTGAAATGATTCTGAAAACGTTTAGGAGATTATTCATCCAGTAAGCAGGGTAGAAAAATTTTGAAGAAAAGCTTATTCTCTCTTAAAACAATATGTTCCAGTGTATGAAAATAACTGAGATCGAAACTGAGGGAATTTCGATTCCTCTGGAGGAGGAAGCATTTGACTCCACTGCAAAATGGAGCGAGTTCAATCTTCTTCTTGTGAGAGTACACACCGATGAAGGAGTAGTCGGAGTTTCAGATATTGCTCCACTCCACGAAAAGGAAATGGGGATTTTTGAAAGGATAATCGAAGAAAAGCTGAAACAAAAGATCATTGGAGAGAATCCATACGATGTTGAGAGACTCTGGATTAAAATGGTTGGAACTGGATCTGGAGCATACTCTCTTGGAAAATCTGGAGCCATCGTCACTGCAACCTCCTCAATAGACGTTGCTCTTTGGGATATTATTGGGAAGTCTCTTGAAATATCTCTTTATAATCTTCTTGGGGGAAAAGTAAGGGAGGAAATTGATCTTTATGCAAGCTTTATGGGTCAGCCCCCTGTTGAGAGGATAAAAGAGGTTTTAAAGAGAGGATTCAGAGGTGTGAAGGTCAAGATTGGGTTCAATGTTAAAGAGGATGTGGAATATATTCGAAAAATTAGAGAAGAGCTTGGATATGATTTCAAATTGATGGTGGATGGAAATCAGGGATATGATCTTGAAGAAGCTGTAGAGTTCTCCAAAAAAGTGAGCGATTTTGGAATACTATGGTTAGAAGAGCCTGTCAACGTGTACAACTTCAAAACTTTGAAAATGCTCTCTGAAAAAGTTGATATACCTCTTGCTGTGGGTGAAAATTACTACATGTTAAATGAGTTTTTAACGGTCATGGAAGGAGGAACTGCGCGTTACATTCAGCCAGATGTCAATCATGCGGGAGGTATAACTCCAATCAGGAAAATCTCTTCTCTGGCTGAGGTTTATGGAGTGAAACTTGCACCTCACCTCCATTCCATAGTCGGGATTGTCGTGGGTCTCCACATTTTAATTGCCTCTCCGAGTGGATATGTTGCTGAGTATCCGATATATGGGGAAAGTTGGGATAAGATCCTAGAAAAATATGCGATTATAGAAGGCGGGAAAGCAAAAATCAGAGATAAAGGAGGAATTGGAGTAGATCTTAAAGATCTTAGGACTTCACGAGTTCCATAATCTCTCTTAATTTTTTCTCAGATATTTTTCCTTCTCTTCCACCTTCGCATACGGCACCTCTAAATCCTATGATGTCTGCTCCAATTTTTTGGATAGTCGGAATATCATCTTTTTTCAGAGATCCGGCCAATGCAACTTTCAAACCTCTCTGATGAGCATCTTCAACGAAATTCGAGAGCAGATCAAGGTTTAGGATCTCTGTGAGCTTCTTACCATCCTTCACAGCTGTATCCAGCATCGCAACATCAGCTCCAGACTCTTCTGCAACTTCAGGAATAAAATGAGGGGGGATAGATGAGATTCTCTGAGAATCAGCATATCCCGCAGCTACAAGTTTAACAGAGTCGTCAAAATCCTTCAGAGTTTCGACAACTCTCTGAAGTAATTTTATTGCCTCCTCTTTTTTTCTCACTCCGTAAAGTCCAATTTTTACATATTCAGCTCCAGAAAAAGCTGCTCCAAGAGCTGCAAGAGCTGCTGTATTCGGAAGGTTCGGAAAATCTCCTATTGCAGCACTGAGCTCGGCTCTATTCCCAATAATTTCTTTTATTTCTCTGATGATTAGGGGTGAGGCCCCTCCGAGTGAGCCCTCTTCCGGATTTTTCACATCTATGATGTCTACTGAAGCTTCTAAGCAGAGAGAAACCTCATCGACATTCTGAACGCTTATAAGAAGTTTCATACCATTCCCCTCACACTTTCTTAAGTCAAAAATTTAAAAATATTTACCCGAGGATCACCACTTTGAGATCATTTACATTTGTTCCAGTCTCTCCTGTGAATACGAGATCTCCACTTTTTCTCAGTACTTCGTAGCAGTTATGATCTCTGAGAGCCATCTCTATCTCATCTCTGAATTTTAGAGTGGAATAATCGACTATTGCTCCAGCTGCATCCGTTCCTCCATCCGATCCATCTGTGTCAACGGAGGCAACTACTATTTTTTCATCCTCAGGAGAGTTTAGAAGAATCCAGAGAGCGAATTCTTGATTTGGCCCACCTTTTCCATGGCTATCAGAAAGTTCCACAACATTCTCTCCGTATGCAAGAATAACAAATGGCCTTCTTACACTTTTTATTCTGTTTTTTACAGTCTCAGAGATCTTGAGAGCGTCATCACAGCTCTCTCCTTCAAGAGCTTCTGGATAGAGCTCAAAACCCAATCCAAGCTCCTTGCACCTCTCAGATGCACCTCTTAAAGCCTCATCACACCTCACGAGGATAAAGGAAGGAGGAATTTTCAGGAAATCAGTTTCTTTAGGACTCTCCATTTCGGGTGTGATATTTCTGAAGTGCTCTCTCACACTTTCTGGAAGGCTCCCCCAGAGATTGTATTTATCCAGAACTCTCAGTGCATCATTTATTGTTGAGCTATCTGGAACAGTTGGACCCGTGATATAGTCTAGGGGATCTCCAATTACATCGGAGACAGTGAGATTAATGATGTCAGCGGGAAAACTCATCAAAGCCAGTCTTCCACCTTTTATCATCGAAATATGTTTTCTTACTGCATTTATCTCTTTTATATTGGCTCCACAGCTCAGGAGAATTCTATGAAGCTCCCTTTTATCCTCAAGCGGTATTTCTGGAGGAGGCATACACAGAAGAGCTGAAGAGCCTCCGGTAATGGTATAGATAATTAGATCACCCTCTTTTGCACTCTTTGCAATTTTAGAGACCTCGATAGCGGCTTTGTAACTCCTCTCATCTGGAATGGGATGAGATGCCTCCATAATGTTTATTCTTTGTAATTCTTCGTTTTTCCGATCCCTTACAACCACAATTCCCTTAGATATTTTGTCTCCGAGAATTTCTTCCACTGCTTTTGCTATTGGTAATGAGGCTTTTCCAGCTCCGAGAACGTAAATGTTCCTGTAATCATTCAAGTCTAGCTGAAAGTCACCTATTTTGAGAGTTTCTCCTTCAAGTGCAACAGTTCTTTTGGTTGCTAGGTAAGGATCTGCAGCTTTTATTCCGGCTTCAATAAGATCAATTGCAATTCGTCTTCCCTCAAAAAATCCGTGAGAGAGCAATTCGGAGGAATTCCTAATGTACATTTTCATCACTTCGTAAAGATTATAAAGAAGTCACTCAAATAAAACTTATCTGCGGGCCGGTAGCTCAGCTGGAAGAGCGCCGTCTTGGCATGGCGGAGGCCTGGGGTTCAAATCCCCACCGGTCCACTTTTTAGAGGAAGCTAAGGAGTGATTTACGTACCTTAAAAACTCCAGAAGCTTCTCTTCGAAGAACTGGCTTAGATTTGGAATGTATTGGCGGGAAGCTTCGAGGACGTCTTTGTTTATGGTCACTCTAACAGGTGTCTTACCGAGACTGGGGCGAGACATGTTTAAGTTTTATTGGCCATAAAACCCCAAAAACTTTAATTATCTCTCATGGAACATGAAGAACTTTACCTATATGCTCTCCGCTTTTGCTCAACATCAAAAAACAACATTCTTCTCCTTCTATATGCATTTTTAACTCTATAATCACCAATTCTGAGGCGGTAGATGTTCTCATACTCTTCAAGTTTAGCAAGATCTTCTTTTCACGTCTCTTCAAAAATTTTTCAGCTTGACAAGAATTCTGATTCGACATCCTCTTGAGAACTTATCCAGCATCTTTAGAAATCTCCCTTTTGACTCTCAGCATCATCAATGCCGAGCACCTTCAGAACCTCAAGGGTACAACCCAGGTGGTGTTGACATAGGAACAAGAAATCTATTGTAGCTTTAACCGATTCAAGGACAAAAGCGGGAGATTGAGCAGAGGAAACGACATTTTAGAGAGTTCAGACGCTTCTTCCAGCGTAAAAGTACTTCTTCTGCAAAAGAAGGAAGCTTAAACAGCTTGCTGTAGAGAACGTAGATGGATTAATATGGTGCTGTATTAGGTTAGTAGGGCTTTTGTTAGTAGAGACTTCGTTGTAGTAGAGAGGTTGAATGACATCAGAAATAGGTGCAAGCATCGCAAGGATAGAGAGCAGACTTCCATTCTCGGGCTTTCCCATAAGCTTCAGTTTATGATCGAATACAAGTGTCTTGAGACGGAAATTCTAGTAGTTTATGTTGAGAGCGAGAGTACACTTCTCAGTGTCGTTCTCGCTGTAGTTACATTGATAAAAGGAATTGCAGAACCCAACTCTCTTTCCCCTATGTTAACTATGGCTTTCAACACAATACTGATTATATTGCTTTCTTGGACCTCTCCGAGTTGGTTGATGGGTTCAAGTTACTGTTAATCAGCCTGATGTAGGGGCTACCGCATATGGCGGTCACCTACAAGTTCCGTCCGTCAGGTAGGATAGTTGAATTAGGAAAAGATTTTATATTTTCTAAACGCAAGATCACATTACTATGATGTTCTGGGGCTTTGAACTTTTTGGTTTCTGGATGGTATTCTGGTGGATAATCTTCCTCTTCATTGGTTATCTGGTGTATCAGGATGCAGAGAAGAGAGGGATGAACGGCCTTCTTTGGTTCATTTTGGTCATTCTTCCAATGGTTGGCATTCTTTTCCTCATCATTTATGTGATTCTGAGAGAGGTCTCTCCAAGAGAAAGCGAAGAACATAATAAGGCGTTGGAGATTCTCAAGGAAAGATATGCCAGGGGAGAGATAACCCAAGAGGAATTCCAAAAAATGAGAGAAGAGCTTGAAAGGTGAAAAATGCAAAATTCTACACAAATCACACTCATGAAATGGAGAGTGGAGACGATAGCAGTGCACTTGAACTTAGCGAAAAACATGAGGCTCGTGAAGAAGTGAGTAGAGAAAGGGAGAAGCGTATCAGGAAGTATGTTTACTCTCATCATCAGCACATGATGTTGGAGCTTAAGAAACATTTTTACGTCCGCACTGTTGTAACAATACCCAATTCTTATCCTCTCTCCACTCATACAGTCAGTATTGCGCTTTAGTTTCAGATTTTGTGGAGATATCTACGTCCTCTCCTTTTATCATCTTTTGCTTACTTCTATGGCAATCATCCTTTCATCAGGGGCTTTGTTGACGAGCTACGAAAGAGAATGCCGGGAATGATGACTCTCAGTACGATCATCGTTTCCATAAATGCAAAGCTTCTGAAATAAATTGAAAATTCAGAAGCTCGTTCTTGTACCCTCTTCCATGTGAATCTAAAGTTTTATATATCTTCTATTTCATCTTCAAGTTGAAAGTTTCAAAGTCAAAAAAACTAATGGAGGAGATTACGTGGCAAGAAGAAGAACCCGTGGCGTTGATAGCTGGAAACTGAAAGAGTGGTATGAGATACTAGCTCCAGAAATGTTCGGAAGGACAAAAGTAGGAGAAACTCCAGCTAACGATCCAAATAAGCTCATAGGAAGGGTTGTTGAAGTTACACTCGGAGAAATAGTGAATGATTTTACAAAGCAAAATATCAAAATGTTCTTTAAGATTTATTCCGTCAGCGGAAAAATTGCTTACACGAAGTTCATAGGAAGTGAGATCACACGAGATTATTTGAGAAGTCTTGTCAGGAGAAGAACATCTAGAATAGATGGGAACATCGTTGTGAAGACAAAGGATGGATATAAAATCAGGGTCAAACCGGTTTGTTTTACTGTTAAGAGGACAAATTCCTCTAGAAAGAGTGCAATCAGAAAAATAATGGAGGATATTATAAAAATGAGAGCTTCCGAGCTCGATTTTATACAATTTGTTCAGGAAATTGTGCTCGGAAAACTTTCGTCAGACATCTATAAGCAGGTGAAGGTTATCTATCCACCAAGAAGAGTAGAGATCAGAAAAACCGAGGTGGAAGAAGAACCAGCAACTTCGAAGACAGAGGAAGTTAGTGTTACCGCCTGATTATGTTTCATCCTCTTCTAAAACCTCTGAATAATCCAGAAAATTTACCTAAATCGGAGTTTTTCACATTTCTTAGTGATCCATATGCAAAAATAGCTATTTTTGGAGTTCCTTATGACGGAACATCCACTTTAAGGAAGGGTTCTCGATATGCGCCTGGAGTTATGAGGGAAGTTTCTAAATGTCTTTGGGAGGGAAATATTTTCGTTGAAGACGTCACCAGTCTTTCCGTTTCTGATTTTGGAGATGTAGAAATAAATTCTGAGAGTCCTGAAGATATGATTAGAAAAGTCAGAGAATTTCTTGATAAACTCTCTTCTTTTAAGCACATCATAGCTATTGGAGGTGAACACCTTATTACGTTTCCTGTATCTCTTCGCACTACTTCTCCTGTAATATCTTTCGATGCACATCTCGACCTTTGCAATTTTTATGAGGGTAAGAAGTTCTCTCACGCCACCGTGATGAGAAGAATTGCAGAAACCGGAAAAGAGGTCGTAATTGTTGGATTCAGGACTTTCCATCCCGAGGAGTTAAGTTACGGAAAAAAATCAGAGAATATAACTTTAATTTCTTCAAAAGAAGTTTTGGAGAATCCTAAAGAGGTCAACTCAATTTTAAAAAGTTTTGAGCGTTCTTATCTCTCCCTTGATCTCGATGTTTTCGATCCTGCATACGCTCCATCAGTCTCAACTCCAGAGTCTTTCGGAATCTCACCTTGGGATTTCATCAAGCTCACAGAAGAATTAAAAATTGAACATGGAGATATCGTGGAACTCTGTCCTGGATACGATGCGGGAGAAACTGCAATTTTGGCTGTATATCTTCTCACGTATTTATTTCATCTCATCGAGTAGCTATTTTTCTCCTCCCTTCGTATTCAAGATATTGAATTTCCTTTCCGACTTCAAGAGTGCCTCTGTATTCTTCGGGTATCGGAAGCTCAAAGGTAGAATAGTCCGTCAGATCCATCAGCTGTACGATATCTCCCGAAATAGAGATAACTTGAGCGGTTTTTCTCTCTACAATCGGGACATATATTTTCGCTGTCACAGGTTGCACTATTGACCTCTTCTGGTTATCGAATATTCCTATTGCATCTATTCTTGCTTTTGCAGCTCCATGCTTTCCTGGCTTTGAAGTTGAAATTGACATAATCGTGCAGGGTTCATCATCTATCAACACGTATCCCCCTTCCTTAAGATTTCGGACTTCTGTCTGCTCTTTCATCTTCGCTCCTCCCTTTTTAGCTCATTTATTAAACAATCTCTATTTAAATCATGTGGTGTTTTAGATATCCTCGATGAGCTAGAAAGTTTTTGAGTCCTCCTTAAAGTTTTTATCCCCAATCAAACCACTCTTCTCCTCAAAATCTCACCTCAAATTCATCCAAGTCCAAAATCAATTCCTCTCATCAAATCAGGAATCTCATGCTCTTTCATCTCTCAACTCAAATTTTCTTTTAACTCAACAGTGTTAATGATGAATTCTGGTTGAGATTTCTTCATTTCAATCTTCTATCTCAACAGAATTTCTTCTTTTTCTCTTTTCTTCTCTTAAAAAGAAGAAATTCTTAAAAGAAGTTCAAATTAAGAATCAGGGATATTTATAAATGAACCTCATCTTCAGAGATTCCTGACATCTTATAAATGAAAGAAGCTCCAGAAAAGATTTTTATTGAAAAAGAAGAGAAAATTAGTGATGGTTGAAATCAGACTAAAATAGGATTGAAAGCTTGATTTTATCACAATTCAATGGCTTCTCAGGCCCGTGTTGAAATCAGACTAAAATAGGATTGAAAGAGTGATTGCGCTATTATGTCAGCTTTCACTCCTCTCTGCCAGTTGAAATCAGACTAAAATAGGATTGAAAGGAGCTAGAGGTGAAAAAAGGCGCTAAGATCTACGTGAGTTGAAATCAGACTAAAATAGGATTGAAAGCGAGTTTACGTTCATCTTTCAGGAAGAGACGTTGACGTTGAAATCAGACTAAAATAGGATTGAAAGCTCCACTTTTGTTAAAAAAGCTCCTCTTATTCAATCTTTTCAAACTCTACTCTCGGAAATCCTTCCGAAACATCAACAATCATCGCATAATATTGAGTCTTCGGCTTCATCCCTCTGATCACTGGAACTCCGCAGATATTCTCCATCTTTATGTGGATGTCACATAGATTTGAGATCTTTCTCAGAAAAGGAGTTCCTGGTTTACCAATGATGATCGCAAGGTTCTTCGTGTCGATAGTGAACCTCACACCTTGCTCAACTACAGTCGTCACCTTGACTCCGTAATACGAAATCAGGGAATCAAGTCCCAGTATGCTCATACCCTCTGAGGTTCTGAATTTGGAAATGTTCTTCATCATACCCTCATAGACCGCTCCTGCCTCTTTTTCCGCCTCCCTTTCACTCGCTTTCGTTTTACCCCACCTTTCATCGAGAAAAACCAAATTTTCGAGCTCTTCGGATTTCAGGAAAGGGTACATCTCACGTCTAATCCTCCTTTCATCACTTCCCAGAGTAGGAATCACGAAGACTCCTTTTCCTTTCCTCAGGAAGTTCATAAGGGTAGTCTCGAGAAGCGGATGGTACATCTTCCTAGTAACCCCCTCTCCAACCTCAAAAAGAATGGTTGAACCCTTAGGGAATCCTCCAAATATCTCATCGAGAGATCTTGATCCGGAGGAGAAGTGATCCTCATCTGGATCTTCAAGAGGCTTGAAGAGCTTGGGATTTTCCGGCACCTCATATGAAAAGGGCTCAAAAACTCTGAACCTTCTATCCTTCAGAGTGAAGAGATACTCGGGTTGGGGAACCTCAACGCCTCTCAGCTTGCGAATAATCATCTTTCTGAGCAACACTCCGTCCGAAATCTCCATCTTCAGCTCAACCACTCCATCGACGATGTAATCGTTTTCAGTTGTTCCATCCTTCTCACTCACGAAAATTAGACCCATCTCGAGATTTTCTGAAATTCTACACAACTCCTCAACGACAGGTGTTTTCGTGGTCTTTTCGATGGCCTCTACGGAATCTACTATCACGAAGGGCTTTTCACAGTCTTTTGCGATGTAAAGAAGGTTCCTAAGGAAGGAAGGGCCATCGTAATACCTCATTGTCAGAATCATAGAGGAGAGGTGATCCATTGTAGAGGGAGGCTCTGAGGCCTCAATTACGTACAAATTTTTCGAGGCATCGATTACATCCATATTTTCTAGCTCTCTGAGAAATGGACATAGCATAAGAAGCTTTTCAAAGGAAACTCTTGTGGAGAGATAAAACGTATGGGAGAATTCACTTATTTTTCTTGCCAGCTCAAAAGCAAAAGTTGTCTTTCCGCTTCCAGGATCGCCTCTGATGAGAAGGGAAACCCCATCTACTCCCCCGAGAAGAAACTCTACAAATTTTTGAAAAACGCTTCCTGTGCGGGTACAAAAATGTTTTTGCTCCATGTAAAATTGTTTTCTGTGTGAGATATAAAAATTCTTCCAAACTTTGTGTATTTTTTAGACATTTATGGGAATGCTTTTACTTTGCACAACATCCAAAATTTCTTTAAGTTGTCTGCAGATCTCTCTCACAGAATTCACCTCCTCTTTTCCCTGCCACTGGTCCTCTAAAACTTCTCGGAAACTTTTTCCCTGACGGGCTTCACAGAACACTTGAGTTTTCTCGTTTTATAGTGGAGGGTGGGTACAGACGACATCTTTGGCCTTGGGGATGTTTAATGTAAGTGAAGAGAGAAGGAGTAAGATTGCAACCTCTCCCGACGATTACGAATTCTCTGGATCTTTTGCAAGTATAGAAAAACAAATAGGTGAGGCTTTTTCCGTCTTTGTTAGCAAAAACTCGCGAAAGTGTATTGTAATACAAACTAAAGATAGGAATTAAAAATACTGTGATTTTTCTGGGCACATTTTCAAGAAAATTTTAAAAATTTAGTAGTCCCGCCCGGATTCGAACCGGGGTCGCCGGGTCCAAAGCCCTGCAGGATTGGCCACTACCCCACGGGACTTCAAAGGATTTCTTTTATTGAACTCCTCATAATCTTTTCGATCATAGCATTTATTTAAGTGGTGCGGTGAAGATGTTTTCATGCACTTCAATGCAGATCTCCACATTCACTCTAAATTCTCGGGCGCAACTTCTAAGAATATGGAACTGAAAACACTATCCAGACAGGCGAAGAAAAAGGGAATACACATTCTGGGTACTGGAGATTGCTTACACCCTCTCTGGCTTTCTGAAATAAAAGAAAATGCTGATGGAGATAGTATCTTTCTTGATTCAATTTCCTTTGTTCTCACAACTGAAATTGAAGATTCAAACAGAGTACATCATCTAATCATCTTTCCCTCATTTTCGAAGGTAGAGGAAGTAAAAGAAGAGCTTAGAAAACATTCTAAAGATATTGAAAGCGACGGAAGACCTCATGTAGATCTTAGCGGAGAAGAGATTGCAGAGATAGTTCTCTCTGCAGATGCCCTTATAGGCCCCTCTCATGCATTCACTCCATGGACCGCCATGTATGCGTACTTTGACTCATTGAAAGACTGTTATGGTTCAATGAGCGAGAGGATCTCTTTTGTTGAACTCGGTTTGAGTGCTGATAGTAATTATGCAGACAGGATAGAAGAGCTTCATTCGAAAACTTTCCTGACGAATTCGGATGCTCACTCTCCTTGGCCCGTGAGACTGGCAAGAGAGTTCAACAGGTTCGAGATGGAGGAACCGAGTTTTGAAGAGCTGAAAATGGCGATACTGAGAAAAAAGGGAAGAAAGCCCATTTTGAACGTTGGAATACCACCTGAAGAGGGGAAATATAATGAAACTGCATGTACGAGATGTTATGTTCATTATGAGCTGGAGAAAGCAAAGAAACTGAATTTCAGATGCGAAAAATGTGGAGGGATGATAAAGAAAGGTGTCAGGGACAGGGTAAATGAGCTTGCAGATTTTGAAGAACCAAGACATCCTTCTCATAGACCTCCTTATCTCCATCTAATCCCTCTCGCTGAGATAATCGCAATAGCTCTAGATCAAAAATCTCCTTATACCTCAAAGGTTCAGGCTCTCTGGGAGGAGCTTGTTAAAGAGATTGGAGATGAAGTGAGAGTTCTCATTGATGTAAGTCTTGATGAGATAAAAGATGAGCGAGTCCGAGAGGTTATAAGGGCTTTTAGGGAGAGGAAAATAAAGGTGAAACCTGGAGGAGGAGGAAAATATGGTGAGCTTATACTTTCGAAAGATAAAAATCCACAAAGATATTTATATGATTTTTAAGAGATGAAAGGAAGGTGGTTCGGTTGGTCTCGGTTAATAGGGAGAGATGCGGTTACTGTGGCGCTTGTGTAGGGATCTGTCCTTCGACAGCTCTGGAACTTGTGGAACTTCACCTCAAGATTTATGATGAGAAGTGCGTGAATTGCGGACTATGCATTAGGATTTGTCCGATGGGAGCACTGGAGGTATGAAAATGGAGTATGATGCTGTTGTTATTGGAGCTGGACCCTCTGGTTCTTTCTGTGCAAAAACGATGGCTGAAGGTGGTTTGAGGGTTCTTCTTGTGGAGAAAAAACAAGAGATTGGAGCTCCAGTAAGGTGTGCAGAGGGAGTTGGAAAAGAGGATTTTCTCGAATTGGTTGATGTAGATAGAAGATGGATTTCAGTGGAAATAGAAGGAGCCGTAATCTATGCTCCTGATGGAACTAAAATAACTATGTCCAGGGAGCATAGCGGAAATGAAGTTGGTTACGTTCTCGAAAGGAAGATATTCGACAGACATCTTGCTGAAGAAGCTGCAAAAGCTGGAGCTGAAATTATGGTAAAAACGAGAGCAATCGGTCTTTTGAAAGAGGGAAATAAGATAAAGGGAGTCAAATTAAGTAGAATGGGTGAGATTTTCGAGGTTGAAAGCAATCTCGTGATTGGTGCAGATGGTGTGGAATCTCTGGTTGGAAGATGGGCTGGGATAAATACAGCTTTAAAGCCAAATGACGTTGAGTCTTGTGCTCAGTATCTTGTGAAGGGAATCGATGTAAAGCCATATTGTGAGTTCTATTTGGGAAGCAGATTTGCGCCGGGAGGCTATGCTTGGGTTTTCCCCAAGGGAAGGGACATGGCAAATGTTGGTTTGGGGGTTCTCGGGAAGTATTCTGGAGAGAAGAAGCCGATAGAATATCTGAATGAATTTCTCGAATTCAGGTGTCCTGAAGCCAAAGTCGTTGAACTTATTGTCGGCGCTGTTCCAGTTGCAATGCCTGTTGAGCCGATGGTAGCCGACGGACTCATGCTTGTAGGTGACGCAGCCCATCTTGCTGACCCGATAACCGGAGGGGGAATTCTTAATGGGATGGATTCAGGAAGAATTGCTGGAAAAGTTGCAATAGAAGCAAAGAGAAGAGATGATTTTTCAGCCGGATTTTTGAAGAGATATGAAAAGGAGTTCATGGAGAAACATGGAAAGATCTTCAAGAGGAACTACTTCATAAAGGAGAAATTGATGGGAATGAGTGATGAGGAAATTTCAGAGATTTTCAGAGCTCTTAAGGATGTCAACATAGAAGATCTCAGTGTTTTTGGACTGATAAAGGAGATGTTCAGGAAGAACCCAAAGATCCTTTTCGAGCTAAGAAAGTATTTTCTATAATTCTTTTCATTCTTTCCAGAACTTTGGGTAAAAGAGGAGTATCACCGGAATGATCTCTAGTCTCCCCACTATCATGTTAAAGCTTAAAATTAGCTTTGCAAGAGGATGAAGGAATGCATAACTCTCTCTTGGTCCAACGAGACCAAGACCTGGGCCAACGTTCCCGATTGAGGCAGAAACAGCTGAAATACTCGTCACCAGATCGTATCCAAGAATTGAGAGGATTATGGAGGATATCACAAAGAGTAGGACGTAAAGGATTGTAAATCCAAGGATTGAAGTTATTATGCTCTCGTCAATCACTCTGTTGCTTATTCTCAAGGAGAAAACTCCTTTTGGGTGCAAACCCCTTTTCAGACTGGTAACAGCATATTTTAGAATCGCTAAAATTCTCACTGTTTTTATTCCACCTGCTGTGGATCCAGCACAACCTCCAATAAACATGAGAATTAACAGAATCATCCTCGCGCCAGAAGGCCAAGAATTGAAATCGGAAGTGGTGAATCCTGTGGTCGTCATTATGGAAGTTACCTGAAAACTCGAAACCAGAAGAGCACTTCGGGGATCTTCTCCAGAGAGAAGTAGAATCAAGAAAACCAGAAGAGTAGACGAGATAAGGAGCAGTGAATAAAATCTGAATTCTTCGTCTTTAAGATAGCGCAGTTTTGAGGAGAATATGAGATGATAGTGGAGCATGAAATTCGCTCCTGCAAAGAACATGAAAATTATGACAACAGTTTGAATCATAGGATTGTAACCTCCTATACTTGAGTTCAGCGGAGAGAAGCCTCCAGTGGACATCGTACTGAAAGTGTGTAAAAGAGCTTCATACGGGTGAGATCCTAGGAAAACCAGCAGTGAGAATTCGAGAGCAGAGAGAATTAAATATACGATCCAAAGACTTTTTGCAGTCTCTCTGATCCTTGGTTTCAGCTTTTCTGAAGAGGGACCAGGAACCTCTGCTGAGAACAGCTGACGACCTCCTACAGAGAGTTTCGGAAGGATCGCTATGAAAAGAACGATAATTCCCATTCCACCTATCCACTGTTCAAAGCTCCTCCAGAAAAGCAAACTCTTTGGCTGAACTTCGAGATTCTCTATTACTGTCGCTCCTGTAGTCGTAAATCCAGAAGCACTCTCAAAGAAGGCATCAACAAAACTGAAGTTATAGAATAGATATGGAATTGCACCAAGTAAGGAAACGATGAACCATGCAAGAGAAACGATCAGGAAGGACTCTTTCAAACCTATTTCTTCCTCATTTCTGAAAAATTTCCTGAGTAAAAGTCCTAAGGAAATATAAACAATCAGCGGAATAAGGAAAGGATAGATGGACTCTCCATATAAAATAGCAGTGAGTGTAGGCGGTAAGAGAAGAAAGGCTTCTATAATCATGAGGGTTGCAATGATACCAATAACTGCATGGAATCTCAAAATTTCTCACCTTTATCCGAAGATAAGCTTTTTAATCCTCGGATACAGTTCAACTCTTGAAAGTATTATTGCTCGATCCCCGGGTTGCAGATAATCTTCTCCTTTAGGAATTATGACTCTTTCACCTCTTATTATGGCACCTATGAGAACCCCTCTCGGGAGATCTGCATCTTTTAGAAGTTTCTTGGAGATCGGAGAGTTCTCGGGGATAAGAATTTCCATTAGTTCGGCCTCTCCTCCCTCCAGAAGAATGCTTTTCGTTACATTCTCTCTTCTTACAAGCCTAACAACCTCTCTTGCAGTTGCAATTCTTGGACTGATAACCATCGAAATTCCAAGTCTTTCGAAGATAGGAAGATACTCTGATCTGTTCACTCTTACGATGGTTTTTTTAACTCCGTGTTCTTTTGCCAGAAGACTGATAAGCAGATTCTTTTCATCGTTATCGGCAACAGCTATTAGAGCATCAGCGTTTCCGAGGTTCTCTTCATCAAAAATCATTGGATCGGTAACATCTGCGCAGAGAACAAGAGCAGACTTCAGCTTTTTCGAAAGTTCTTCGCATCTATTTCTGTCTATGTCGAATATCTTAATATCGTGATTTTTCTCAAGTAGTCTTGCAAGATGTTCTCCTGCAACCCCTCCTCCAGCTATAACGATTTTGCCTCTTTCATGGATTTTTATCTCCTTTTTCAGTTCATCCACAGCCTCTGAATTTCCCAGAATTATTAACTTATCTCCAGGTTTTATCTCATCATCACCTCTTGGAATTATAATCTCTCCATCTCTGAAAATTGCAGCGAAGATTATCCCGGAAGGGAGCTTTTGCTCTTTTATAACACCGCAGAAACGACTACCTTTTTCCACGAGAACCTCAATCATTCTTACTTTCCCTTCTCCAAAAATCTCCTGCGCAATTGCTTGAGGCATTGCTATCGTTCTAGAAACCTCCGAAACGAGAATGAGGTCTGGACAAACGATTCTATCTATTCCGAGAACGCTCTGAAGCTCTCCTATATGTTCGGGCTCCTCAACTCTTGCGAGAACTCTTGGAACATTGAATCTTTTAGCAATAGTTGAAGAAAGGAGATTTACTTCATCTTTTCCAGAAAGAGCAAGAAAAAGATCCGCTTTTTCAATTTCAGCCTCTTTTAAAGTTGAGAGATATGTTCCATCACCTTCTACAACTTTAACGTCGAGCTGAGAAGCCCTCTCACATCTTTGGGGATCTCTCTCTATGATCGTAACATCATGTTCACTGGAGAGCATCATCGCGGTGTGGTATCCAACTTCTCCTGCTCCGAGGATGACAATTTGCATCGCTTAGACCCTCTCAATCTTCCATATAAAATACCTTTCGGAGAGATGAGGTAAAAGTTTTTAAAAGATCGTTTCGATCTCCTCTTAATGCGGATTTGCGGAGTGGACGAAGCTGGCAAAGGCGCAGTCATCGGACCTCTCATTGTTGCAGGGGTTCTGAGCGAAGATAAGGAGAAGTTAAGGGATCTGGGGGTAAGAGATTCCAAGAAGCTCTCGAGAAAAAGAAGAGAAGAACTTTTCTCTCAAATAATCTCTCTATGCGAGATTGAAATTCTCGAGATCTCTGCTCAAAAGCTCGATGAGATGATGCGAAGGAAAACAATTAATGAGGTCCTTCTAGATGCGTACACAAGAATCATCTTCAAGCTGAAACCAGAGATCGCTTATGTTGATGCAGTAGATGTAAATGAGGAGAGATTTCGTAGCAGACTTATGAGTTCACTTGACTGCGAGATCATCTCAAGGCATGAAGCAGATTCCCTCTTTCCCTGCGTCTCCGCCGCTTCCATAGTTGCGAAAGTCGTAAGAGATAGAAGAGTAAAAGAAATCGAGAAAGAGCTTGGAGTTGAAATAGGAAGTGGATATCCCGGAGATCCTAAAACGAGAAAATTCCTTGAGGAGTGGTTCAGAAGCCGAAAAAATCCGCCTCCTCACGCAAGAATTTCTTGGGAGACGATAAAGAGATATCTCAGATAAGTTTTGCAATTCTCACTATTTTTTCAACCACTTCGGTTGCTCTATCCCCCAGAATATAGGCAACCGGCTCTATTCCAAATCCTCCTGGATCTATTATACACTCAATGTCTTCCTCAATTTCTCCAATAAGCTCTGTGATATCGTCTCTTCTCTCTCCTCTATCTATAGTGTGACATCTCATCTCCATCTTCTTGAGAGCACTTTTCACATCTTCATCGAATTTGATGTTGCATATCGCCCTTTTTCCGGTTTTTTTCATCACTTCTATTAGAACTCTCGAAATATGTCTGCTTACTCCGAACTCCGGCTTCATCGGCGCTCTTATCGTTCCCATAACCTCTATGAGTCTCCCGGGAACAGAGGCAACCTCCTCTGGAGAGGATGCATTTTTTGAGGTCATTGCGATATTCATTCTGACTTCCGGCATTAGCTTTACGACTTCTGGAGAATTCTCCAGAAGCTCTATCGCCCTCGAGAGATCTTCAAGAATTTCAAATCTCTCTCCGAGCATCTCTATGCTCCTTATGTTCATACAGATATCACATTCTTCAGATCTACTCAGAATATCTCTGCAAAGATTACAGAGATGAGCACCCTCTCTGAGATTGAAACATGCTCGACACAGATATTCTGAAATTTCCCGCTCTGTTGATCCTCTGAGTATCATATTCGTAATTTCCGTTGAAATTCCATCAATTCTCTTTCTGAGCTTTTCGTCGAATTTTAGAAGGGAAGATTCATCACTTTTGAGATATTTACTCACCATTGCCTGAGTGATTCCAAGTTTCTCTGCTATTTTCTGTTGAGTTACACCATAAGATGCAAGATTTTTTGAGATAAGATATCTAAGCGCTGGAAGAAAGACATCTGAAATCAAAATGCAGGGAGGTCTCATTAAAAATTTCTTTCTTTTACAAACTCCTTAACTTTTTCGAAGAGTGAAATAAAAAAATTTTAGTTTTAAAAGATCTCGAAAAAGTAATTTATGAGATACGTGATCATTGGAGGTCTTGCAGCAGGAACTTCTGCTGCAGCCAAGGCCAGAAGAGTCAACGAAAAGGCAGATATAGTTCTCATCGAGAGAAGTAATTGGATTTCTCAGGCTACCTGCGGTTTTCCATATTTTCTCTGCGGAGAAGTGAGGAGAGAAGACCTTCAGGTTATGAGAGCTGAGAGTTTTGCGAGGAGATTTAAAATAGACCTCAAGCTCAACACAGAGGCAATTTCACTGGATCCATCATCCAAAACCGTGAAGGTTCTAAATGCAAGAGGAGAATATGAGCTGGAATATGATAAGCTTGTGATAGCAACGGGAGCAAGACCGAGCACTCCAGAAATAGAAGGAAAAGATCTCGAGAATGTCTTTACAATGAGATACATTGATGATGTTCTTAAGGTAAAAGAAGCAATGAAAGAAGCCGAGAAAGTTTCAATTATCGGAGCAGGAATGATCGGTTTGGAATGTGCAGAAGCTTTTCTCAAAGCTGGGATGGAGGTCAGTATCATTGAAATTTTTCCTGAGATTCTTCCTACTTTTGACGAGGAGATGGCCTATCTGGTTAGAAGATATCTAGAAGAAAAAGGAATTGAAATTTACACGTCAGAGAAAGTCTTCGCACTTGAAGGAAAAGAAAGAGTTGAGAAAGTAATCACAGATAAGAGAGAAATTCCCTCAGATCTCGTCCTCTTGGCAACGGGAGTAAAACCGAATGTTGAACTTGTATCTCCATTCGTAAAGCTCGGAGTTACTGGAGCAATTGAAGTCGATGAGCACATGAGAACGAGTGTCGAGGATATTTATGCAGCAGGTGATTGTGTTGAAACGGTGAACTTGATAACCAAAAGAAAGGTTTACAATCCTGTGGCAACTCTTGCAAATAAACAGGGAAGGGTTGCGGGTGCTAACATCGCGGGAAGATCTTTGAGATTTCCTGGGACAATTGGAACTGCAATTGCAAAAGTTTTCGACCTCAATATCGCGAGAACAGGTTTAAGCGAGAAAGAAGCAAGAGAGGCTGGGTTTGATATTGTGGTCTCCTATCTTCATCCCTATTCCCATGCCACATACTACCCTCATTCCGAGAGGATGAGCATTAAGCTGATAGTTGAGAAAAACTCGGAAAGAATTCTTGGAGCTCAGATCGTGGGAAAAAGAGGTGTGGATAAAAGGATAGACGTTCTCTCTACTGCCATTATTGCAGGAATGAAAGCGGAAGACCTCTTTAATCTCGATCTTGCGTATTCTCCTCCTTTCTCTTCTGCAAAGGATCCTGTGAACGTTGCTGGAGCAGTTGTTGATAATATACTGAAAGGGGAAGTTCAGACGATAACTCCTAAAGAGCTTGCGGAAAGATTGAGTAAAGGCGATTCACCATTTCTTCTTGATGTGAGGAGTGAGAAAGAAGTGAAAAAAGGAAGGATTAGGGGTGCGATTAACATACCTCTGGATGAACTTGATAAGAGGCTCGGAGAAATTCCGAGAGACAGAGAAATCATCTGTTATTGCGCTACGGGGTTAAGATCTTACATAGCTTGCAGAAAACTTGTGCAAAAAGGGTTTAAAGACGTGAAAAATCTGAGCGGGTCTTGGGAATCTTGGATTTATGAAGAGTTCATTGAGAAATGATCTATAGTCTCTTCAATCACCTTTTTCATCAACAGGGAATCCTGCTCAAGAATGGGACTTTCGGATATGATGGTAATACTGAGATCCCTTTTTATCACCTCTTTTATCAGAGGTTTAAGTGGAGGATTATCCTCTGAACTTTCGATAGTGAGGTGCCTCTTCTCTCCGCTCTTTCCAAACTCTATCCCAGAAAAATGCGAATGAATATGCTCAAAAGAGCTCAATTTGTCAAAGATTTCTCTGTAATCTATCTTTCCACCATTTCTTGCATAGATGTGAGCGAAGTCCACGCAAAGTGCACATCCAGTTTCTTCAGATAATTTCAGAAGTTCATCCAGAGTTCCAAATTGATTTCTCTTTCCTGTGGTCTCAGGAGCGGGAATAGATTTCCATCTGTTCATTCTCACAGTTTCCATGATCTCTTCAATCTCACTTTTTACTTTTTCATAGCACTCTTCTGGCGAGCTCTTTCCGTAGTAGGCTGCGTGAAAGACCACATACTTCGCTTCCATGAGATCTGCTTTCTGCAGAGAAGAAATTATCCTTTCTTTGGATTTTTTGATCTTCTCTTCTTCCTCAGAATTCAAATTGACATAATACGGTGCATGAACTGAAAGGAGCACGTTATTTTCCATTGCAACTTTTCCAACCTTCCTCGCAACCTCCTCTTTCATGTTCACACCGTAGGTAAATTGAATTTCCATAGCATTCAAAGTGAGTCTAGAAACCTCGAGAACACCCTCAATAACTCCTTTATCCTTCACAGTTGTGGGAATTCCAGCGGGACCAAGAAAAATCTTCATACTCTATCCCTTCAAAACTTTCTCGTTAAAACTCTTTAAAAAATTTCTCAAAATCGTTTGGAGCAACCATCACGTATTTGTCTCTCAGCTCGATAAACAGAACTCTTGATTGCGACGTCATTATTATTGCATCTTCTCCATTTTTCCAACTTGAACCCTCCGACTTTGTACTCACCAAATGATACTCCTCCAGTTCTGAAACCGTTTTCAGATTTTCATCTTCTTTCCAGTCCACCACATATGCTCTTGAAAACTTCGTTTCTCTCTATCTTTTCATGAGCATACGGGGGAAGATTCACTTCCAGATATCCATCTCCCATTCTCGCTGAGGTCTAGAGAGGTTGCAAGGATGAGAAGATAAACGGAGAGAATGAGAATCCCAACGGAGATGAGAATTGAGAGATTTCTCGCTCCGCCTTTCGTGAAAAACCAGAGAAATATAGTTAAAGCTATTAATCCTGCAATCTCTCCAGCTGAGAAAATCCAGAATCCTGAGGGAGGAGATAACCGAAAGATCCCCCTCCCAAAGATTCTCACCTCTTCTTCAAAACAGGCATGACAAAAGGCCCTTCTGTCACAACAATAATCCTTGCATCCTTTCCGTGTTTTTCAAAAGCTATTTCCAGAGCATCATCTACACTCTTCGCTGGAATTACGAGGAAATCTCTAACCAGAGTGTCTTCTAAGGAAGTTACAGCAATTATTTCGTTTTTCTTCTGAAGTCTCGCGAGAACTTGATTCTGCCACTGGGATTCAATTGGCTGATTCCTCTTGATTCTTTCATACACCTCATCTGGAGACTTTGCACCTCTATGAATTTCGTAGAAACTTTTCGGTCCAACTCCATCTATGCATTCAGAGACGACGATGACCGTTCCACCCTCTTTCGTGATTGTTGAAGCGGTATCCATTCCCTTAACAGCCTGATAAAAATCTCTATCCAGAGGATATCCGCTGTTCGAGGCTATAGTGATATCTGCTTCTTCTTCAACCTCTATTTCCACGAGTTCCCTGTCGCACTTCACCCCTTCCTCATGCGCCTTTTTGAAATCACCCGAAAAAACCCCAACAATCTCTTTGAATCTATTAAGCACAACATTTACGATAAAGTTCAGACCAGCAGCCTCCGCATGCTCTAACATATCTTCGTGGAACGGATTTCCTTCTAAAACGCCCGTTCTGACTTTTGGGTGGTCTATCATCTCGAAAGAGTGGTGCTCATAGATAGCTCTTCTCGAAGAAACTGCAGGAAGAATCAGTTTCCTTCCACCAGAAAATCCTGCAAAGAAATGGGGTTCGATGAACCCTGTTGAAATAATGAAATCCGCTTCATAAACTCTTCTATTCACCTCTATTGGAATTCCTCTTGAAGTCTCCCCTAGGTACACACAATCTCCATCTGGATCATGGCACATAACCCGGTAGCTTTCAATCACCTCTTTTCCAACGACTTCTGCCATCTCATCTTTAGTTAGTTTCCTGTGCAATCCGGTTCCTATGACAATCGTGATGTCATCTTTCCACACACCTCCTACCCTCAGCTCTCTGAGAATATGAGGAAGAAGCACATCATCGGGACATGCTCTCGTGTTATCAGTTGTGATGATTGCAACTTTATCTCCAGAGCTCACGAGGTCTTTCAAAGGATCTGAGCCAATCGGTTCCTTCAAACTTTTTTCAATTGCGTCATTTGGATTCTCCAATCCCTTCCGGTCTCGTGCGTTAATCACTCTAATCACATTTTCATCTGGAAGTTCAGTCGTGAGATAACTTCTTCCGTAGGGAAGCTTCACTCGCATAGGAGTTTCCTTTTTCTGCAATTCATATAATTCTTCGCATTTTAGCTTTAGGAGAACCTAAAATTTAAATATGAATACTACACATATGTGTAATATGGTGAGAGGATGAAAGATGATATAAAGCATACTTTGATGATCCTCAGCGGCAAGGGAGGGGTTGGTAAGAGCACAGTTTCAGTTAATCTTGCTCTTGGATTTGCCATGAGAGGATATTCTGTAGGACTTCTTGATGCTGACATTCATAGTCCAAGCATTCCAAAGATGCTAGGAATTTCGCATGGAGTTCTTGCACCTTCGGGAGATGGCATTGAACCAGTTTTCATTCCCCCACGATTGAAAGTCGTCTCTATTGGATTCTTTTTACCCTCAGAAGACACTCCTGTGATCTGGAGGGGTCCGATTAAATACAATGCAATAAAGCAATTCATTGAAGATGTAAGATGGGGAGATCTGGAATATCTTATTGTGGATCTTCCTCCAGGAACCGGAGATGAGCCTTTGAGCGTTGCCCAGATTATAGGAAAAGTTGATGGCGCAATTATCGTTTCAACACCTCAAGATGTCGCTCTTCTAAGCGTAAAGAAGTCTGTTAGATTTGCGGAACAGTTGAAAATTCCGGTAGTTGGAATCATTGAAAATATGAGTGGGTTTGTATGCCCGCATTGTGGGAGAGAGACTCCACTCTTCAAGGTTGGAGGAGCAGAAAAAGCTGCAAAAGAGCTTAAAATTCCATTTCTCGGGAGAGTTCCATTAGATTCAAGAATAGTTGAATGTGGAGACGAAGGAAAGCCCTCCATCCTCTCAGCTGAGAACTATTCATCTACGAGAGCATTGGAGGAGATTGTTGAAAAAATTGAGGAATTCGTAAAAATAATGGAGGGTAAGTAGAATGCCAAGAGGATTTGGAAGATGGAGGGGTAGAGTGTTTTTTGGAAGAGGAAATCCCTATCCTTTCTGTCGCTTCTATCCGTGGCTCCCACGTAGATGGTGGCTTTACGGAAGATCTCCTTATGGAACTTACGGATATTATGGATATTCCTCTGGATGGTGGTAGTTTTGTCTTTGTGGAGTCGAAGAGGTCCAGAGGGAGAATGCGTGTGTCCCGCATGTGACTACACAATTCCTCATCGCCCTAGAATCCCGTGTGTTGAGGAAAAATGTCCGAAATGCGGGACAAAAATGATGAGGAAATAGGAGGTGATTGGAAATGCCAAGAGGATATAGATGGATGTTTTGGTTGACTGGAATGCCTGGATGGATGAGATTTGGCTTCTCTCCGGGAGGGAAAACTCTCCCACCTAGAACTCAGTACCCTATAGCCACATCACCGGTCTATCCTCCGGGCAGTATTTCTGAGATCAGTTCAGATGATGAGATCAAAATTCTGAGAGAAAGAGCTGAAGCACTTGAAAGAGAGCTCAGAGAAATCAAAAAGAGGCTTGAGGAGTTGCAGAAGGAGTGAAAAAAATGAAAATTGCAGTTGCGACTTCAGGAAGCGGAGGTCTTGGAGACCAAGTGTCTTCAATTTTCGGAAGAGCCTCAACATTCACGATTGTGGAGGTGGAAAGAGGAGAGATTCAGGAAGTGAAGATTATTGAGAATCCAGGTAGCAAGGTCACAAGTGGTGCTGCAGTTCGTGCGGTTGAAGCACTCAGAAAAAATAATGTTCATAGTATCATCTCTGGAGATTTCGGTCCAAATGCAGTTGAAATGCTGAAAGCTGAAGGCATGAGAATGGTGAAAGCGAAAGGTCTCGTAAAAGAAGTGATTGAGAAATTAGTAGAGAAAGAAAATTTGTAAAAAAAGGAGGTGGGAAAAAATGTATCTTGGAAGAGGACCTTTCAGCTATCTTCCTCCTTGGATGAGGCCTGGATGGTGGTTCCGCGGATACTGTTGGTGGTGGCCTTGGCCATTCTCATCTTTTCCTGTAGATCCAAAAACTGAAATTGAATGGCTTAAGCTCGAAATAGAAACCCTCAGAGAGATACTCAAAGCAATAGAGGAGAGAATCAGAGAATTGGAGGATGAGGAATGAAGGTCGCCATCCCGACGCTTGGTATGAGAGGGCTCGATGATGAAGTCTTTCCACACTTTGGAAGGGCCCCAACGTTCACGGTTGTAAATCTTGAAACTGGAGAAGTGAAAGTCGTCCCAAATATGAGTGAGCATATGGGAGGATTTGGAAAACCTCCAGAACAGCTTGCAGAACTTGGAGTTTCAGCGGTAATAACCTCGAATCTCGGTCCGAGAGCCATTGAAATGTTTCGCTCTTTTGGAATTGAAGTCTATGTTGGGGCATATGGAAAGGTGAGAGATGCAGTGGAACTCTTCAGAAGAGACTCTCTTCAGAAGGCATCTCTTCAGAGTGCATGCAGAGAGCACAGACAGTGAGGTATGAGCCTATGATTATCTCGGTGACGAGCGGTAAGGGAGGAACTGGAAAGACGATTGTGGCAACGAATCTTGCATATCTCTCAAAAGATGTGCAGTTCGTAGATTGTGATGTTGAAGAACCAAATGCACATATCTTTCTCAAACCTTCCATCACATTTTCCCAAGAAGTCTCTCTCCAAATTCCTGAGATTGATGAAAAGAAGTGCTCTTTCTGCGGAGAGTGTGCACTTTTTTGCAATTTAAATGCTCTTGCTGTGACGAAGAAGGGAGTAATTCTATTCCCACAGCTCTGCAAGGGTTGCGGGGGCTGCATCCTTGTTTGTCCCGAAAAGGCCATCAGAGAGAAAGAAAGACTACTAGGAGTGATTGAAGGAGGAAGATTTCAGAGTGGGGAATTTCTTCATGGAAGGCTTATTCCCAGAGAACCATTTGCATCTCCAATTATCAGAAAGCTGAAAAAGATGATTGACGGGAGAAAAGAACTCGTAATTCTTGATTCTCCTCCTGGAATGGCCTGCCCAATGATAAGTACTGTGATTGGAAGCGATCTCTCTCTTCTTATCACCGAACCAACACCTTCTGGACTTTTTGATCTATCTTTAACGGTCTCAGTTCTAAGAACTCTTGATATTCCGATGGGAGTTGTAATTAATAAGGCAAATAAGAACAACATTATTGAGAAATTCTGTGAAAAAGAGAACATTCCAGTTTTTATGAAGATTCCCTTTGACAGAAAAGTAGCTGAAGTTTACTCCAAGGGACATCTTCTTGTGAGAGATGAAAAATGGAGAAAGAAATTTGAGGAGCTTTTTGAGAGGGTGTTGAGTTTAGATGAAATTTGAAGATTATCTTATCGTAATTTACCGATTGGAGAGGGAGAAGGGATACGCAAAGAACAAGGATATAGCGAAGGTTCTCGGGGTCTCAGCTTCAACAGTTACCGAAATGCTCAGAAAACTTGATGAAGGCGGATACGTCATTTTTGAGAAATACTTCGGAGCAAGATTAACAGAAAAAGGAAAAGAATTTGTTAAATTCCTCAGAGAAAGAAGAAAAATCATTTTTGAATTTCTGATATCTCTCGGTGCTGAAAAGGAGTTTGCGGAGGAACAAACCTGTTTAATTGAGCATGTGGTAAAACCCGAGATGCTCGAACTCATGAAAAGACATCTTGAGAACTCTAAGGAGGGGACATTAAGGTGGAGGAACTTTGCGTAATCAGTGGGAAAGGGGGAACAGGAAAGACCATTATTACAGCATCTTTTGCCACTCTTTCAGAAAATAAGGTGATTGCAGATTGCGATGTTGATGCTCCAGATCTTCATATTCTTCTCAAACCAGAGATTAGAAGTATCGAGGAGTATCGGGGAGGGAAAGTAGCGAGAATTATTGAAGAGAGATGTGTGAAGTGCGGAAAATGTGCAGAACACTGTAGATTTAATGCAATTTCAAACTTCAGAGTTAATACCTTTCTCTGTGAGGGATGTTCAGTCTGTCAGCTCGTCTGTGAGAGAGATGCAATTGAAATGAGAGAGGAGTTAGGCGGATATATTTATCTCTCAAAGACTCCTTATGGGTGGATGTCTCATGCCTCTTTACTTCCCGGAGAAGAGAACTCAGGAAAGTTGGTGCACGAAGTCAAGAAAAGGGCAAGAGAATTGGCAAAGAAAAATCGATCAAAAATCATTTTGATAGATGGCCCTCCAGGAATAGGGTGTCCTGTTATTGCAACTCTCAGCGGAGCAAATATTGCTTTAATAGTCACCGAACCAACTCTTTCAGGGATTCATGATTTGAAGAGAGTTCTATCAGTTGCCCACTATTTCAATGTGCTCCCTCTTGTCTGTGTGAATAAGTATGATCTCAATGAGGAAATGACAGAAAAAATACTCTCTTTCTGTACTAGAGAGAACATCGAAGTGGTCGGAACGATCCCCTTTGATGAAAAAGTCGTGGAAGCTATGGAGAATGGCAGAATCATCATCTCTGAAGGTGGAGAGGCATCATCAGCTATCAGGGAGGTTTGGAAGAGGGTTCACGAAGTGTTGCAAAGATTACATTAAATCCAGCTGATGGGTGAATACCTCTTTTAATTGTCTCTCTTTCGAGATATTCTGATTCTGGAAGTGTAAAAAGCGTGGCATAAGCTTCAATGATCCTGAAACCAGCTTTTTCAAGAATTTCGATAAGCTGAGAGCAGGAAAGAAATCGAGCATGGGTGTAAAGGGGATGCCCTTCCTGTCCCTTCTGAATATAAAATCTTCCTAAAGGACTCTCCTCCGGTATGAACCCTACAACGATATTTTCAGAAACTCGAGCTGCCTCTCTCAACGCTCTTTCAGGATCTTTAAGAAAGCAGAGAGTTGTTATGAAATAAGATGTTTTAAAACTTCGAGATTTGAAAGGAAGTTTGTGTGCATCGGAGAGAACGGTCTCTATACCTCTCATCTTTGCAATCTTCAGCATCTCCTTGGCTATATCTGCACCAACCTCAATTCTCAGTTCTTTTGCAAATCGTCCAGTTCCAACCCCTATTTCGAGAGATGGGTGGGGAAAAGAAACCTTTCCAAGAGCTCTCAGCTCAAAATCAAAAATCTTTCTTCCTTTTCTGCTGTCGTACCACGCATCATATTTTTCTGCAAGCTCCTCAAATGGATTCTCCATGATCTGATTCCTCTATGATTATTCCTTTCCCATTTATAAGAGCATCTACAATTTTTTTCCTTCCATTTTTTAGATCTATCCAGAGAGTCTTTCTGGAAATTCCCATCTTCTCAGCAGCCTCTTCCTGAGTAAGCCCTTCTAGATCAACCAAACGCATCGCCTCTATTTCATTAACGCTGATAACAACATGTTCGAGCTCTCTCGCAGGAATCCCTCTGGGTTTAAACATCCAGCTCTTAGGTTTGCATCCAATTCTTCTTCTCACTCTTCTCGGCATCACTTCTCTCCTCTGAGCTCTTTGTCAGCTTTTTCAATTTCTTTCTCCATTTTTTCATGATATTCTTTGATCTTCCTTCTCATTTCCTCATCTTTCATAGCTATGATCTTTGCAGCTGCAAGAGCTGCAGATTCTGGTTCAAGAACCACAAGAGGGGCAACTCCGGATGGCATCCTAAGAGATGAGAATATATCCGCACCTCCGAATTTCTCAGAGTATGGGGGGCATGCAATAACCGGAGAGGGGACAGAAGCATCAACCATTCCAGAAAGAGCATTTGATCTTCCTGCAACAGTAATGTAAATAACATCCCCAGGATACTCTTTCAGAATTTTCAAGAGATGTTCTGGAGTCTTGTGAGCAGAAGCAACTCTCTTCTCATAGGAGATTCCAAAGTTTTCAAGAGCCCTTTCAATTCTCTTCACGAATTCTGCATCACTCTTCGAACCCATGAGAATAACCACTTGGGGCATGAGGGTGACCTCTTCTCCATTTCTTATAAATTTTGTGACTCTGAAGGCAAGTTCATTTTTCTTGAGAGGATTGTAAAGAAAATTCCGAGAATTGGAGCTAAACTAAGTGCAATCCAGCCGAAGATAACTTCTTTTTCTACTAGGAGCTTCGTGATGAAAGGACCTATTGCATTCGCTGAATTTGAGACAAGTCCTATAGCAAAGGCACCGCTTGTCACCATGCTCTCTGGAAAGATAACTGCCGGAGTACTCCAGAAAACCGGGGCAACTCCTTGAACAGCTCCAGAGAGGAAAAGGGAAATATAGAAGATTTGAAGATCGCCAGTTTTGATTGCGTAGCTCGTCATGAGAAGACCAACGAATCCAAGAAGATAGGAGAATATCATCGTCTTTGAAGCAGAAATAAAGAGCTCTCTGTTATCTTTCGCTCCTATAGAGATTTTGTAAGTTAGATAACCAATTAAAATCGACCAGAAGACTTTTGAAGCTGAAAGAAAGGTAGAAAAAACACTCGCCTCTTCTTTAGAGAGTCCGAGGGAATAAACAGTAGAGGGAAGGAGACCCTGAATTGTGAAAACAACCCAAAGAGCAAAGAAGAGCGAAAATCCCCAGATATATGTAAAAGAAAGTCTCCAGGGAGAGGAAACATCTCTTTTCTTGACACGTTTTTTGAGATCTTCAACAAGAATCTCCCAGAGAGCCAATCCGAAAAGCATGAGCACTCCAGTAAGAACGAAGGAAAATTTCCATCCAAAAAGATCTACAAGAGAGCTTCCGGAGAAACTTCCAAAGATACCTCCAAGAAAAATCCCTCCAAGAATTATTCCTTTTGCAAATGCTCTCCCCTCTCTGAAAAGTTCTCCTACTTGAGCGGAGAAAAGGGGAACCAGAGCTATGATGAAGCCCTGAATGAATCTGAGAATTAGGAAAATAGAGAAAAATGGTATAAGCGGTATAAGAATCTGTGGTATTGCTGCGAAAAGAACTGAGAGAAGAACACCTTTTTTAAAATTTCTCTCAAAGTAACTTGAGCGACCGAGGAAAAAAGCTGCGAAGAGTCCAAAAGTATAAGAGACGTAAGCCCAGTCATACAGTTCTGCCGAAACGGAAAAGAAGTTCAGGAGACCCTCTCTTGCAATGGAGCTCATTGTGAGAGTAGCAAACCCCAGCATCATAAGAAGAGAGTCAAGAAACACGTAGAGATATGAGCGCCGGAATCCCATACTTCTCAGCTGAAAGGGATGAAAAATAAAAATTTTGCCATTTTTCATTTTCTAATAATCATTAGAAACTCTTTTTCAAAGCTCTCGCAAGAAGTTCCGTTACGTCCAAGACCTCCATCTCGCTAACACTCTGAAGGTTAAGTTTGCAGAAAGGACATGAAGAAACCACTGCGTCAACGGCCATCTTTTCTGCCTCTTCCATCCTCTTCTTTGCAAGTTCCTGAGATTTTGTAGGGTTCCATGCTCTCAGACCACCTCCTCCGCCACAGCATAGGGAATTCTCTCTATTCTCTTCAAATTCTACAAGCCTCAATCCCGGAATTGCTTCGATTACTTCTCTTGGCTCTTCGTATATTTTGAACTCCCTTCCGAGGTGACAGGGATCGTGATAGACAACTTTCATTTCAAGCTTCTTCAGAGGTAGCTCCTCAACTCTCCTTGCTAAAACCTCAACAATATGCTCCACTTCAATTCCGTAATCGTTCTGAAGCGTTGCGTGACATCCGGCACACGAAGTAATTACGGGTTTCTTGAGAATTCCAAGATTTTTCTTCTTAATCTCGTCTATTTTGTATCCTGATCTCAGAAGTGGTGAACCACAGCAGACAAGATCTTTTGGAACGGAGTAACTCACTCTGAGAGCACTTAAAACCTCTTTTGTGCTTTCATAAACATTTTTCATCCTGAACTTTGTGGTACATCCTGGGAAATATATGAGTTCATGTTCTTCTCTCTCGTAAAAAATCTCTTCTCTCTCTCCATACGGGTTTCCGGTCTCTATGGTGTTTCTATAAATGATTCTGTGTTTTTCTGGGTTGAGATCATGGGAAACAAAAAAGCTTCTTAGCTTTTCAATGAGGTGAGGTGTCTCGTGATTCACCGAGCAAAGAGAGGTGCAGTAGTAACATGTGGTGCAACTGAAAAGAGAGTCCCTAAGTTCTTCATCTATGTATTTTAATGGATCTCTCTCCTTTGGAGGAATGAAGAGTCTTTTGCTTCCGTCATCTCTTTCGAACCTCCTTTTCCAGACCTCATCTAAAGAGTACAACCCCATTGCCATTGCAGTCAGCTCGGAGATATCAATGATGTTCACTCTCTCTCTCCTCCTCTTAGACCCCTCCTCATAGTAAATGCAGTCTAGATGAATTGCGCACTTTGGACAGGAGACAACTAGGAACTCCGCTCCAGACCCTTCAAATTCTTCAATTTTTTTCTCCCTCTCTCTTTTTGCAGTTGCATTGCAGTTCATCCAGCTCGAAACTCCACAGCATTTCGAGCTCTCTCTGTTCTCCTTAAATTCAACTAACTCTCCAAAAGTCTCGATAATTTTTCTCGGCTCGTCATAAATCTTGGAATACCTTCCCAAACGACATGAATCATGATAGATAAATTTGAAAGGAAGTCTCCTTCCTTCGATCTTTTCGAGATTTTCTACTATGAACTGTGAGATATGGACAGTAGGAACTCCATGGAGATCTCTCAAGCTGTGGAGACACTCCGCACACGGAGTTATGACCAGCCTTACATTCTCGAAAAGACCTCTCAAAGAATTCTTAAGCTCCTCAAATTCATCAAGCATTCCGGAATAATAAAGATCGTGACCGCAACATGCTGTGAGGATTTTTGGTTTTATTCCGAGTTTGTTGAGAACTTTCAGCGCGGCATAACCCATGTTACTATATTTCCGATCTCTTCCCATTGCAGAGTAGTTGCCGTAGGGTTCTCCTTCCACAACCTCGAATGCAACATCAAAAATTGGTGTACATCCCGGAAAGAATGCAATTTCGGAGTTCTCGTCAATTTCAACCTCTGTGTATTTCCATGAGAAAAGCGGTGAGAACGAGATAAGGGTTAGGAACATTGAGCCGTGCCCTCCCCTCGCACCGTGAATATATCTGCTCAGTGGAACAAGTCTTATGAGATCAACTCCAGTAGGACATCCCTCCTCGCAAAGCTTGCATAGAAGACATTCAGTTTCCCTATTTCCTATTTTCTCCTTCATGAGCATCTCCTCTCGAATTCGTTAACACATTCAACCCATTTCTGAGCCTCAGAACTCGACATATTGAACATTTCAACTCTATGAGCTCCTATTCCACAGAGATCGAGAAGCTTCTTTAGCTTTAGAATTTTCTCCTTTGCAGAGAGATTTCCGTCAATGTAATGGCATTCGCCTTCTTTACATCCTGTTACCATAACACCTCTTGCACCGAATTTGAAAGCCACGAGGATGTGATTTATGGAAACTCTTCCACTACACGGAACTCTAATAATCTTAATTTTTGAGGAGTATTTTTTCTTGCTTAACCCAGCTAGGTCCGCAGCGTTGTAACTGCAGTGCTGACAGCAAAAGGCTATGATAGAGTCAGGATCTTCGGCAAGAATACCTCTGATTTGAGCCTCAATCTGTTCGTCGGTCAAACCTCTCAGAGTCATGGCATTGCTCGGACAGTACACAGAGCACTTTCCACAGGAATGACAGCTAATCTCTTCAACTTTCAGCTCTCCATTTTCTTCTCTCACAGCATCGAAACTGCAAATCTCTAAACATGTTTTGCATAGGATGCAGATCGACGGGTCTATAACACCTGTCGTCAGAGGAACACTCATCAGGTCATCTTTCAAAAATGTACTAACTCTGCTTGCTGTTGCGTTTGCCTCAGCTATAGATTCCTGAATAGGTTTCGGCCCGCTACAAGTTCCCGCTATGTAAATTCCTTCTTGGAGAGTATCAACAGGTTCAATTTTCGGATGGAGAGGATCGATGAATCCATCTTCACCACTCTTCAGTCCAAGTTTCTTCGCAATCTCTAGTGTTCCATCTGAAGGATTCATTGAAACACTTAGAACCACGAGTTCCGAGTGAAGTTCTTTTATTTCTCCTTCAAGTGTATCTTCAACCTTCACTATGAGATCCTCGCCATCATCAATCACTTCTGCAACATTTCCTCGAATAAAATCTATCCCAAGCTCTCTCGTGCTTTTATAATATTCTTCATACCATCTTCCGCTTGCACGAATGTCCATATAGCAGATTCTCACTTCAACTTCTGGATGCTCCTGTTTGATGAGTCTCGCCTGTTTGAGAGCATACATACAACATATCTTCGAGCAGTATGGATTGTATCTGAGGTCTCTTGACCCAACACACTGGATGAAAGTAATGCTTTTGGGAATTCTACCATCCGATGGTCTTACGACTTTTCCACCAGTTGGGCCTTGGGAGCTGAGAAGCCTCTCCAATTGAAGTGCGGTTATCACGTTTGGATGCTCTACATTGTACTCGCTCTCACTCATATCTCGGAGTTCATAGCCCGTTGCGATGACAATAGCTCCAACAGTTAGTTCAATGATCTCATCCTCATCATCATCAACTATTGCATTTGCCTCACATACAGAGAAACATCCTCTGCACTCTGGCATTTTTCCGTTTAATCTCAGACAGTTTTCCGGATCTCGTAAATGCGTCGAAGGCACTGCTTGAGGAAAAGGCACATAGATGGCACCTCTCGCTCCAAGTCCCTCGTTAAATTCACTGGCAACCCTCACAGGACAGACGTTGGTAATCTCTATCGCCTCTTTTGGACATTTCTTCACGCATTCGAAACATCCAACACATTTAAGAGTGTCATATTTCGGGCAATCATCACCGTTTTGAAGAGCACCATAACCAAACTCATTACAGAGCTTCACACACAATTCGCAGTTCACACATTTTTCTCTCTCAATCTTAATTCTGTCAACGAGTTCATAGCCCTCTGGAACTATAAGTTTCTTGTAATTCGACTTTGCGCACAATCCACATCCTGTACACAAACTTTCATCCACGTATCTGGGCTTCTTTCTTATCCTCACTTTGTATTCTCCTGGACGTCCTTCAATTTCATCAACTTCTGAATAGGTAAGGAGTGTTATGTTTTTGTTTTGCGCAATCTCGCTTAGCTTTGGAGAAATTGTACACATACTGCAGTCATCAGTTGGAAACGTCTTATCCAGCTTTACCATTTTCCCTCCAATACTTGGCTCTCTTTCAACGAGATAAACTCTGTAACCCTTGGAAGCGAGTTCAAGAGAAGCCTGCATCCCCGCAATTCCTCCACCGATGACAAGAACATCTTTATGAATGGGGACATTAATACTCTCAACCGGTTTTAAGAGCCTCGCTTTTTCAACTCCTCCTCTTATGAGAGCTATTGCCTTCTTTGTTGCATCCTCTCCTTTGTGAACCCAGCTACATTGTTCTCTGATGTTTATGAACTCCCAAAGGAAAGGATTAAGTTTCTCTCCTATGCACTCTCTGAAGACTTGAGAGTGATGAGAGGGACTGCACGCAGCTATAACAACCTTTGAGAGCTTCTTCTCTTCAATCGCCCTCTTTATCATCTCTTGACCTGCCTCGGAACAGAGAAAGACGTAATCCTCTGCTATTACTCCAGGCCAGGAGTTAATTGTTTCCTTAACCTTTTGGATGTCCACCTCTCCGGCAATGTTATTTCCACAGTGGCATATGAAGACTCCGATGAGCTCTTCGGGCATCTGAGACCTCTCCTTTAAATTCTTATCTTTAGAGATCTCGCAAGTACTCTTTCTCCTCTGTAATCGGGAAGGAGAATAGGTGCTCTCTTATCTTCTTTCAATCCAGCTTCATCCAACATCCTGTTGAATCTTTCCACGTGTCTCAGTGTGAGCTCTCTGAAGGAACTCCTCTTTGCATGTCTCGCAGCGGAGATTCCTGCCCTTCTTCCAAAGACATTATAATCCAGAAGGCTATTCCCCATCAGTCTGTTCTTCCCGTGAACACCGCCTGTAACTTCTCCTCCTGCGAAAAGCCCCTCTATTCCAGTCCACCCATTCTCATCTATTTCTACGCCACCATTCTGATAGTGAAGCGTCGGGAAAACCAGAATCGGATCCTTTGTAATGTCTATCCCAAAGCGAGCTACAAGTCTCCAGATAGCCGAGAAATGTTTTCTTATAGTTCCTTCTCCGTGAATCTCGTCTATCATTGGTGTATCAAGCCATACACCAACCATTCCGGTTGGAGTTTTTACACCTTTTCCTCTCTCGTAACATTCTCTAATGATCGCAGCAGATTCAACATCTCTCGGCTCTAAAGGATAAACAAAGGCTTCACCTTCAGCATTAACTGGCATAGCTCCCATGCCTCTGACTTTTTCAGTTATCAGCTGTCCCACAATAGCTTCTGGATATGCCGCTCCAGTTGGATGATACTGGGCAGTTTCCATATCTCTGAGTTTTGCACCCACTCTGTAAGCGAGAACAAGACCATCTGCAGTTGCTCCGTAGTGATTCGTTGTTGGATAACCTTGGAGATGAAGTCTTCCAAAGCCACCGGTTGCAAGAACAGTTGCTTTACTCCTCACTACTATGTACTCGTTCGTCTCCAAATTCATGAGAAGAGCCCCGCTTACAGCTCCACTTTCATCGGTGAGGAGTTCAATAGCTGGTGAAAACTCAAGTACAGGAATTCCTATGTTACGTGCTTCATCTCTGATAACTCTCATGATCTCCATTCCAGTATAGTCTTTTGCACTGTGCAATCTCTTTCTACAAGTCCCTCCACCGGGATTTTCGATGAAATGACCCGTATCATTTCTATCATACATCACTCCAAGTTCCTCGTGCCATCTGAGGATTAGAGGAGCATCAAAAACAAGAGCCTTTACGAGCTCTGGTTTATTCGCAAAATGTCCTCCCCCAATCGTGTCAATGAAATGAAGGACAGGACTGTCATCTTCACTATCAGCACACTGAATTCCACCTTCGGCCATCATGCTGTTAGCGTCACCGTGTCTAAGCTTCGTAGCAATTAGAATGTTCTCTGGGGAGATCCCTTCATAGTACGCAAAGATTGCTGCAACAGTCCCTGCACCTCCTCCTCCGATTATCAGAACATCCACTTCGTAATCTACAGTGCTTAGATCAATCTCCTTCGGATCAACGAGAGGTCTTGCTTCGAGAATATCTGCAACCTCATGATAAACGAGATCTCCAGCGTTAGGTCCAACTCTCAATCTTCTTCTTGAGTCTTCCCTATAATCTGGATGAAATTTTTTGAGTATCTTTTCCCTCTCCTCTGCACTCATCGGAGGAACAGATGTTTTCAATCTCTCCTCTCTCGTCTCCTCAACCTTTTCAATAGATTCTCTCATGTATTTCGGATAACCGTCTATGAGTTCCAACATACTCACCTCTTAAACCTTTATCTCTCTCGAATAGTAAATCCGCTTTAGGTCTTCTTGGCTCATTCTCATCAATTCATCAACTTCTTTCTCATAACTACTCTTCTCTATTTCACGGAGCCTCTTTTTCAGGGGTTCTGAATGTTTTGCAAGATATTTTCCGTAGAGTCTTCTAACGAGCTGAGCAACGTGATAGTGCTTGATCTCCGCTGGACATCTTGCTGCACAGAGACCACATTGAATGCAATCAAATGAGAGTTCAGATGCTCTTTCAAGATCCCCTCTTTTCACAGCTTGGATAAACTCCATTACCTCTATTTCCTGAGGACAAGTTTTTGTACATGTATTACACCCAACACATCTTGCAACTTCTGGATAAAAGCTCAGTACAACTTCTCCGAAGGGTTTGAGTTTCTCAATGTCGTAAATTGCTTTTGGAGCTGGTACGAAAGGAAGCTGAACGAGATACATTCCGTCTTCCACAATAGTTTGACAGGCTAAAGCTGTGTAGAGCTTATAATCCCCTTCCTTTCTGTAAAGTGTCCCACAAGCCCCGCAGAATCCTCCTCTGCATCCACATCCTCTAATGAATCTATATCCAGCATATTCCGTGGCTTTAAGTATCGTGAGTCCTGCTGGCACACGATATTCTTTCCCCATCACATATATGCGAACCATTCTCTCTTCCATCTTGATCACCTTAATAATCCTCTCTCCTTCAGCAGAGGTCTTGGATCCACATGATGTTTCTCGAAAAGGCAATCCTCCTCTTTTCCGAATGCGAGAGCAATAAGTTGGGTGAAGTAAAGAACAGGAAGACCACCCTTATTTAAGAACTTTTGTCTCTTATCCAGATTAAATTCGCAAAGCGGACAGGCAACCGCAATTAAATCCGCTCCTCTCCTCCTAACCGCAGAAATTATCTCATCTATCCTTGAGAGAACGATCTCTTTCCTATCCACCGTATGATACGAGCCACAACAATATTTCAGTCTTGCATCTCTGACAATTTCTGCTCCAATAGCTTTAAGCACCTCATCCATGATTTTCGGTCTCTCAGGATTGTCAATTGCAACTTCTCTGGGTCTCAGAAGAAGACATCCATAATAAGGAGCAACTCTCAACCCTTCTAGAGGTTTTACAACCCTCTTCTCTATCTCATCAAGTCCTATCTCTCTGAGAAGTTGGAGGGAATGAAGAACTTCTACCCCTCCTCGATAATCCGGTTCATCATCCATAAATTCGTTCAGGTTTTTAAGAGCGTCCTCATCTCTCTTCACCATTTCATTCGCCTGCTTCAGCGTGTTGTAGCACATTGCACAGTTCGTCACAATTCTACGGGCTCCAGCGCTCTCTGCTCTTGCAAGATTTCTTACAGCGGAAACATTTTGCATTAGATTATCTGTTGAAAGCCCATGGACAGTTCCACAGCAAATCCAGTTGAATTTCTCAACAAGTCTCCATCCAAGAGCCTCAAAAACAGAGAGAGCACTCCTCTCAAAGTGACTCGCTGTATGTAGATGTGTGCATCCAGGGAAATAAGCAATTTCTTTCATCCTGTCATCTTCCTGAAACAGCTTATAAGAGCTATCTGTGGAAGCTCCAGGAGCTCATCAACAGGTATTTTTGAGGGATGTATTCCATCGTGCATCTTTCTTAATCTAATCTGGCGGAGAGCTTCCATGATTCTGCTTATGTCAATTTCGTTTGGACATCTTATGGTGCATGTGAAACAGGCTGCACAAATCCATGGAGTCTGAGAGTGGAGAACTTCTTCATGATCATCGAGAATCGCTCTGATAATTTCTCTAGGAGTGAAGTCCATAAAATCTACTGAAGGACATCCTGCAGAGCACTTACCGCATTGATAGCATGAGTAGAGATTCTGGCCACTTATCTCCATGACCCTCCTTAGAAGCTCTCTCTCTTTTCTCATCTCTCCGCCTCCAGAAGCTCCTGAAATCATCCCCTATTTAATCTTTAGGCATTAACAAATTAAGTCTTTCTAATTTTTTTGTATCCATTGTAATTCCACGGATTTGGTTATTAGAAAGCTTTTTCAGGAGAAATTCAAAAATTAATTTTGGGTGTTTTTATGGATCGTGAACTCGTCGTTGAAACCGTTACCAGTCTTTTCCGCAAAGCGGAGACTTCTCTTGGTGAGGATGTGAAAGAGCTTCTGAAAAAAGCTTTTGAAGAAGAGGAGGAAGAGATTGCAAAGAGAAATCTCGAAGCAATCATAAGGAATGTGGAGGTAGCCGAAAAAACTGGACTTCCGATATGTCAAGATACTGGGATTCCAGTTATTTTTGTGGAGCTCGGAAGAGAACTTGAGTTGAGTTTTGACTTAAGAGATGCAATCATTGAGGGAGTTAGGAAAGCAACGAAAGAGATTCCTCTCCGTCCAAATGCTGTGGATCCAATCACTCGAAGAAACTCTGGAGATAACACTGGAAGTTACATGCCGCAGATTCATTTTGAGATTGGAGAAGGAGATGAAATGAAAATTTCCGTTCTTCCAAAAGGAGCAGGAAGTGAAAACGTATCTCGACTCAGAATGATGCTCCCGTCAGAAGTCGATAGAATTCATGAGTTCGTCTTGGAGAGTGTTAGAATCGCCATGGGTAAGCCATGCCCACCCATTTTTTTGGGGATTGGAATAGGAGGAACTTTTGATGGTTCAGCAAAGCTTGCAAAGAAAGCTCTTCTGAGAGATGTAAGAAAAATGACAGAAGAGGAAGAGAGGATAAAGGAGATGATCAACGAACTTGGGATAGGACCAATGGGACTTGGAGGAAGGACAACCGCTCTTGGCGTATACATAGAGAAGGCATTTTGTCACACGGCATCTCTTCCAGTTGCTCTGAATTTTCAGTGCTGGGCGCATAGAAAAGCAACCGCCATTTTGAGGTGAGTGAAATGAGGATTGAGACTCCACTGAAAAAGGAAGAAATTCGAAAGCTCAGAGTTGGTGATACCGTTTATATTTCTGGGGAGATCGTCACTGCCAGAGATAGAGCTCATATGAGAATTTTGGAGATGCTGAGAAAGAGAGAGAAGCTTCCGGTTGAGCTGAATGGTACCGTCATTTATCACTGTGGTCCGATTGTGTCAATGGAAAGGGAGAAATGGAAGATCATCTCTGCTGGCCCCACAACCTCTGCAAGAATGAACGACCTCACTAAGGAAATTCTGAAGAATGTGGAACTCATGGCAATTATAGGAAAGGGTGGTATGAGCTCTGAGGTTAAAGATAGTTTGAGAGGAAAAGGAGTCTATTTTGCTTATCCCGGTGGTGCAGGAGCTCTTGCAGCCAAGAGCATTAAAGAGGTGAAAAACGTTTTCTGGAGCGATCTAGGAATGCCTGAAGCTCTCTGGGTTCTTAGAGTTGAGAATTTCGGTCCCTTGGTTGTAGGCATTGATTCCCATGGAAGAAGCATTTACGATGAAATTGAGAGACATGTTGAAGAGAGAATGAAATGGATAAAAGAAAAAATTCGGAGGTGAAAAGAATGAAAAAAGTAGCAATCTTCACTTTCACAGACGAAAAGATGTGCTTTGTTCATGCCATGTTAAATGCGCTGGATATGAAGGAACACAATTTTGATGTTAAGATCGTCATAGAAGGAGCTTCAACACGCTTCATTGGAAAGATTTCTGACCCCGAGGATCCTCTCTCAAAAGTTTACTCAGAAGTGAAAAGTAAAGGCATCATCGACTGCGTTTGTAAGAGTTGTGCAACTCAAACAAAATCGCTGAAAAGCGCTGAGGAAGAAGGTTTGAAGCTCTGTGATGAAATGGATGGACACCCGAGCATGAGAAGGTATATCGAGGAAGGCTATGAAATTCTTGTCTTCTGAGGTCCCAGAATCTGTTTCCCTAGTGAAGGCGAAAGAATCGAAGAAATTATGGCAATCATTACGAAGATAGCGTATATACTTTCATTTATTATTCCTGCTTGAATTCCAATTTCTACTCCTGCAATTACTAAGCTCAAACGAGCTGAGTGAAGCACTCCAAGTGAAATTGCTTTCTTAATGTTCATACCTGCAAGGAGTGATGAGACCCCAGCTCCTATCATCTTCGATGCGAGTGCAGTAATGAGGATTAGGGTGAGAAGCATCAGATTATCGAGCTTTGAAAAGAGTTCCAGAAGATCAACTTTAACTCCAACAAGGATAAAGAGGATCGGAATAAAAAATCCATATCCAAAACTTTCGAGTTTTCTCTCCAGCATAGTTTTATCGTGGGGAAGTGCTTCTGAAATTATCAGACCCGCTATGAAAGCACCTAAAATAGAGTGGAATCCAAAGTATTCGGAAAGGACAACAAAGAAAATTATAAGTGCGAAGGAGAATCGAACACCGAGTTCAAAGTGACTCTCTTCATCGATCCAAGTATCAAGAAATCTGATAAATCCAGAATCTCTCAAGGCTTTCGGGAGAAGGAAGAGAATTGTTACAAAAATGAGGGAATATAAGAAGGAAAGGTTCATCTCTCCTTCTATAATTGTGACTGATAGTGCAAGAAGAAACATGCTGAGTATATCAACTATCACGACCGAGCCGAGGAGAATCTTCTTGAAACCATTATCAGAGAGCTCTCTTGTTAGCGGTAAAATCACCCCAAGCGAGGTAGTAGAGAGAAGAGTGCCCATAAAAAGAGGTGCCACTCCTATCCTCTCTCCTAAGAGATATCCTGAAATAAAGGGAATAAGGAGTGAGGAAAAAGCTATGAACATCGTTCTTCTGATTCCTATTTCCAGTCCCTCAAAATCCACCTCAAGTCCAGCTAGGAACATCAGGTAAATCAGTCCGAAGAGCTTGAAAATTTCTATAATTTCGCTAAAGTTTTTGAGTGAGGCGCTGAAGATTAGATTTCCCAAGATTATTCCGAGAATCATCTCAATGACTATGAGAGGAATTTTAAAACGGTTCGAGAGAATTGGAGCTAAGAGAATTGCGACGAAAGCAACCGAAAGGAAGGTGATGAAATCTTTCATCTGAAGCCACTCAACTTCGCTCTCATGAGCTCTTCATCTTATCATTTCACATCTGAGAGGTTCTCCTCGTCTTATCCTTTCAAGACAGCGATTGCATGATATGCAATCGCTTTCGGAGCTCTCTCCTCTCATCCATTTCGCTGGGAGCAGCGGATCTCTTATCAACGGTCTTGAAAGCGAGATGAAGTCAAGATGTTCAAGCAATTTCTCCGCAACTTCAACACTTCTTATTCCTCCAACACACCCAACTGGTATTTCAACCTCTCTTTTTATTTTTTTGGCAAATTCCGCAAAATAAGCTTCTTCTTTTTGTATCCTTCTTGAGATCATATTCTCCTTGTAATGAAACGCTGATTCGTGCATCCCTCCACTAACCTCTATAAGCTCCAAACCAGCTTTTTCAAGAGTTTTTGCAATTTCCACTGCATCTTTCACTTCCAGTCCTCTCGGAATGAAATCGCAGGCGTTCATTTTAATCATTACGGGTATTTCGCATCTTTCTTTGATTCTCTCTAAGATGTCGAGGATAATTTTTCCCCTTCTCTTTCCGTATTCATCTTCTCTTCTGTTTGTGTGAGGTGAAATAAACTGACTTAGGAGATATCCATGAGCTGAATGAAGTTGGACTGCATCAAATCCCGCCCTCTCAGCCCTTTCAGCGGATTTTGCGAAGTCGTCAACGATTCTTTCAATTTCCTCTTTTCTCAGCTCTCTTGGGACAATCCCGGTTGAAGGATCCTCAACTCTAGAAGGTGCAACTGGCTCGGAGACTCTTGTTTGTCTTCCCGCATGACAAAGCTGAGCAACAAAGACAACACTCTCGTCCACTTTTTTAACCTCTGAGACGAGTTTTGAAAGACCCTCAATATGTTCGTCTTTGCTTATTCCAACCATCTTCTCAATCGCTTTTCCATCCTCGCTTACATACATGAAACCCGTAATGATTGTGGAAGCTCCACCTTTTGCAAGATTTCTATAAAGCTCAATTAGAGATTCCGTAACTCTTCCATCTTCATCTGCCATGACCTCTGCAGTAGCCGATCTGAAGATTCTGTTTTTCATCTCCAAATTCTCTGTGACGAGTGTGGTGAAAAGTCTCATGAACTAGGAAGTGGAATGAAAAACTCTTAAAGTTTCCGCAAAATGAAAAACTAGTTACGGGCCGGAAGGGATTTGAACCCCTGACCTACGGGTTAAGAGCCCGTCGCTCTTCCTGGCTAAGCTACCGGCCCTTGGCGATTCCGATATATTTATTAAAGGAAGATATAAAATTAACCCTCTGTTGCGGTGAAAATAGAGATGGCGAAAAAGAAAAAGCTCAGCGAAAAACCGAAGTATCTTGTGCTTGGCGCCGGAAGTTTTGGTTTTAATGTTGCCAAGGAACTTATGGATAGCGGTTTCGACGTCGTTATTGTGGATGTGGATGAAAAAAGAATCGAGTCACTCAGAGATCAGAATTTTGAAGCAATTCTTGGTGATATAAAGGATGAAAAACTTTTCAAAGAGCTGAAACTCTCGGAATATCGAGCGGTTCTTGTGATGACCCCAGATATGGAAGCAAACAAGAGTGCAATTAGAGCTATAAAGAATGTCTACCCAGATGTCGTGGTCATCGCAAGAGCGAGCAATCCAGCAAGCGAGGAAGAACTCAGAAGACTCGGTGCAGATGATGTGGTGTTACCTCCGGTCATTCTTGCGAAGTACGTTCTTCATGCCATCGAAAAAACAATTTTCAGAAAATCTTCGGAAGAACTTAGGGAAGTGATATCTGAAATTAAAAATGGGATTTTGGGAATAGTTCTTCACGATAATCCAGATCCAGATGCAATGGCTAGCGGAATGGCTCTGAAGAGAATTGCAGAGCATTTTGGAGTTAAAGCCGAAATTCTTTATGGAGGTACAATTGGGCATCAGGAAAATAGAGCCATGGTAAACCTCCTCGATGTTGATTTGAAGCCGATCAGCAAGATTGACGTCAAGAGTTACGAGAAGCTCGCTCTGGTGGATTGTTCAATTCCTGGGAGATACAACTCACTTCCTTCAAATACTCCCGTTTCAATAGTCATAGATCATCATCCAGTTGAAACTGAAAACATCTCCGCAGAGTTCATAGATGTCAGGAGTGATGTTGGCGCAACATCCACAATTCTCACGAAATACCTTCAGGAGATGAACATCCCTGTTGACAAAACTCTAGCAACTGCCCTGATGTATGGAATCAGAACAGATACAAATAATTTCAGGAGGAATGTCTTCCCAGCCGATTTCAGTGCAGCAGCTTTTCTTCATCCTTTCGTAAATCAGGAAATCCTCGATCAGCTGACATCGCCGGATATCTCAACAGAAACTCTTGATGTGATTGGAGAGGCTATAAAAAATAGAAAATTGAAGGGAAGCATTCTGATAACTACGGTCGGAATGGTCAGAGATCGTGATGCTTTAACCCAAGCTGCGGACTATCTGCTCAGACTTGAGGGGATAACCACAGTTTTAGTTATAGGAATTTCTGAGGAGAAGATCTTGGTTTGCGCCAGAAACAGAGACATTAGGCTGAACATAGGAGAGGTGGTTGCAAGAGCTTATGCAGATATAGGAAGTGCTGGAGGCCACGCTCATGCGGCTGCAGCTGAGATACCTCTCGGAATTTTTGGCGATGTAAGGGATAAAGAAATGTTAATGAAAATAATTGCTGAGTCTGTTGCAAAAAGATTTTTGGCTGCAGTAGGGGTCGAGAAAATAGAAGAATAATATTTTAAATCTTTTCCTTTTCTCTCGCGACTCTGATCTCCTTCATTAACACAATGTCGCCTACTGCTATGACAAGTCTGTAGGGTATTATCAGCCCTTTGTTATTCGTGTCGTAAATTTCGGGATTTACATTTATCAGAGCAAGTCCTGCTATTTTCTTTTCTTCTGGGTCTATTACCACATCATTAATCTTTCCGACGTATTTTCCTTTATCAGTGTAGACATCCATACCGAAAAGCGATGTAAGCTCTGTTTTCATGCCTCTTTCACCTTTTTGTAACTCATGTTGAACCTATATATAAACCCTTTCAGATACTCGGATCCGAGAAGCGCAAGTGTTATTAGACATTTACAGCTAACAAAAAATCATGAAATCTTCAATTCGTCTTGCGAAAATTTTCGGAATTCCTTTGGAGCTTCATATAAGCTTCCTTTTCATACTTCCTGTTTTCATATGGATTTTCGCTTTCAATTTGCCTCCATGGGGTTTTGGAAATCTTCCCGAACCTCTGAATTACATTTACTCCACTGTGGCAACTCTCCTCCTCTTCACGAGCATCTTGATCCATGAAATTGCACATTCTTTAGTTGCTTTGAAAAAAGGTGTTAAAATCAGAAGCATAACTTTAATGCTCTTTGGAGGAGTTGCTTCCATGGAGGATATTCCAGAAGATCCTAAATCAGAGGCTTTAATATCTTCTTCAGGACCTCTAACAAGTTTTTCACTCGCACTCGCTTTTTATTTCCTCCATCTCTTCACATCACCGTTGGAAAACCTTTTCTACTTCCTTTTTATCGTGAATCTTGCTCTCGCCCTCTTCAATCTCATTCCAGCTTTTCCAATGGATGGAGGGCGAATTCTCAGAGCTATATTCGCCTCTCGTATGCCCTTCCTCGAAGCCACGAAAAAAGCTGCAGAGATAGGGAAGCTGATAGCGATTTTCATGGCATTCTTCGGACTTTTCTATAACCTCTGGCTTTTCGTAATAGCTTTCTTCATCTACATCGGTGCAAGTGAAGAAGAGAGGGCAACTGCAATGACCTCTCTTTTCGAAGGGTTGAGAATCCGAGATATCATGACCGAAAACGTCTCTATGGTCTCTCCAGATCTCTCAGTAGAAGAACTCCTCTTTAAGATGTTTGAAGAAAAACACATGGGCTATCCCGTGATTCAGGAAGGGAGACTTGTCGGTGTTGTAACTCTTGAAGATGTGAGGAAAGTTCCTACTGAGAGAAGAAGGGATGTGAAGATCTACGAAATAATGTCAAGAGATGTGATGGTAGCCTCTCCAGACGATCCTTTGAGTTTGATAGTTAAGAAAATGTCTGAGACAGGTGTGGGGAGAGTTCCAGTCGTTGAAAACGGAAAAGTGATCGGAATTGTAACAAGAACCGACATTTTGAGATCGCTTCAGCTCCTCACGGAGATGAGGAGAAGATGAGAAATGTCGAGATCATAGGAACTGCTCATGTTTCTAAAGAGAGTGTAGAGGAAGTCGAGAGGAAGATAAGGGAAATAAAACCTGATGTTGTTGCTGTAGAACTTGATCCTTTGAGATTTAAAGCTCTTGTGGAAAATAGAGACATATCTTTTAGATATGTTTTAAGAAATCTCAATTCATTTACTTTTTTCTCTCTCCTCTTAACCGTTCTTCAGAGGAGAATTGGGAAGAAACTCGGTGTTCGAGCAGGAGAAGAAATGCTTCAAGCAGTTAAAGTAGCTGAAGAAGTCGGTGCATTTGTTTATTTCATAGATAGACCTCTTCACATAACTTTTCAACGCTTATGGAAACGAATGAGTTTGAAAGAGAAAATCAAGATCATTTTCATGACTCTTTCGTCTTTTCTCTTCACTAAGAGTGTTGATATTGAAAGAATGAAGGATGAGGATTTCGTCTCTGCAATCCTAAAAGAGCTCGGGAGAGCGTCTCCTTCAGCTCTTGAAGTTCTTGTTGAGGAAAGGGATGCTTACATGGCCTCTAAACTTCTGAAACTTCCCGATAATCTCAAGGTGGTTGCTGTAGTCGGTATAGGGCACGTTAAGGGAATAAAAAAATATCTGGAGAATCCAGAAGAAATCTTAGTAAAGATAAGCTTTTGAAACTCCATTCAGGCAAGACCGAGCTCTTCAATTTGTCGTCTCAGCTTTTCAACACTTCTCTTACAATCTTCTTCAGTCTTCCCACCTGTGATCACTAGTTTTCCTGAACCAAAGACTAATATGACCACTTTTGGATCATCAAGCCTATAAACCAGTCCTGGAAACTGCTCTGGTTCGTATTCCACATTTTCCAGTCCAAGTCCTATTGCGAGAGCGTTTAAATTAACGTCAAAGCCCAGATCTGCAGAAGCCACGATATTTTGAATTTTGACCTCTGGATTCTCGTACACTTCGATTCCCATGCTTCTAAGCTTCGAAACAAGATGCTCAACTGCCTTATTAACATCTTCCACGCTTTTTGCACCAGTGCAATTCACTTTTCCGGATCTGAATATCAGAAAAGCTGCTTTTGGGTTGTTTATTCTGTAAACCAGTCCCGGAAATTTCTTTTCGTTATATTCTGAACCTTCAAGTCCCTTTTCTATTTTCTTCAGGTCAAGTTCTTCCGCTATCCCAGTGGAAGCAACAATATTTTCGATGTTGATCTTGGTTCCTGCCATTTTTATACCCTCATATTTAAAGTGACCTCTATTTACATTTTAAATATTTTGCCCCCTCGTTCATCGGATAAAAAAATACTTGAAAGTTTTTTAATTGTTGAACCTCAATACTTTCATCTAAGGTGGAGGTGTATTGTTGGAGCTGGCAGAACCTTTGATATTATTTACACTTATTGCCGGTCTCTACATGGCATGGAATATCGGAGCTAATGACCTTGCGAATGCAATGGGAACCTCTGTTGGGAGCAAAGCTCTGACGATCAAACAAGTCATAATCCTTGCAGGAATTCTTGAATTCTCTGGTGCGGTATTCTTCGGCAAAAGGGTTACTACGACAATTGCGAAGGGAATAATCCCGATAGAACTGATAGATCAGCATCTCATAACTATTGGGGCACTTTCTGCAATTCTTGTTGCTGGAGTCTGGATAACCGTAGCAACATTCTACAAACTTCCAGTTTCCACAACTCATTCCATTGTAGGGGCTGTTCTGGGTTTTGGTCTGGGATTGGTTTTCAAAGGTTCTCTTTCTCTCTCCTCCATAAAGTGGTTTGTCCTTCTCAAAATAGTTGCAAGCTGGATCCTCTCTCCAATAACAGGAGGGATATCCGCTTTTTTGATTTTCTACCTAATCCGAAAATATATCTTGGAGACCGCTGAAAATGTGAAAAAAGTGGAGAGAATTTTTGGATATCTCCAGATTGCTTCCGCTTCTTATGTTGCATTCGCACACGGTTCAAATGATGTTGCAAATGCAGTTGGTCCTGTTTCTGCTGCACTCGGATTATTTGGAGCAGAGATTCCGAGATGGCTTCTTGCAATAGGAGGTATTGGAATTGTCATAGGACTTGCAACTTGGGGTCATAGAGTTATTGAAACTGTTGGAGAAAGAATTACGACGTTAACTCCTACGAGAGGTTTCAGCGCAGAATTCGGAACCGCTTCAACAGTTCTCGTATGCTCTTCACTTGGACTCCCGATATCAACAACGCATACTCTCGTTGGCGCGGTTGTTGGAGTGGGATTGGCTGGAGGTATTGAGGCAGTAGATTTAAGTGTCATACGCAAAATAATATATTCCTGGGTGGTGACGGTTCCCGCAACAGCTCTTGGGAGCCTTCTCCTTTACATAATCTTCGAAGCGGTGATATGAAATGGTTAAGGACTTCATAAGACCAATACTTGACATTTTCGGTAAGTCTCCCTTTGGTCCCATTTACGAGCATGCATTGAAAGGAAAGGAGACTGTTTATGCATTGAAGAAAGTTGTGGATGCTTGGTGTAAAGGAGATATGGAAAGTGTCGTTAAATTGGCTGAGGAAGTCTCCAAACTGGAGCATGAAGCCGATATAATCAAGCAGAAAGTCAGAGAAAGACTCCACGCAGCTGTTCTTCTTCCAGTTGACAGAAACGACGCTTTAGAATTTCTGAAGCCTCAGGATTCGATTGCAGACAGTGCAGAAAGAGCTGCGGAGTTAATCTCCATAAAAGAGGACGTCATACTAACGGAAACTCTTAAAAAACAATTTAGGGAGATGATGAACAAGACGATAGAGTGCATAGATATTTATGACGCTTTAGTATCAGAAATCAAAGACCTTCTCGACTCATCCTTCAGCAAGAAGGTTGTTATGAGGACAGTCGAAATTGTCCCAAAAATTGAGGAGCTTGAACATGAAGTTGATATAATAGAGCTGGAAATGCTCAAAGAGATATACAAATCTGAAAAGGAGCTTGGAGCCACAAATGTCTTTCATCTGTATCACATCATCATCACTCTTGCAGATGTGTCAGATAACACAGCAAGGGCTGCAGATAGATTAAGGACGATGATCTACAGACCAATGTGAGCAATTTTTCCTTTGGGTTCTATTTCTTCGAATATCTCTCCCGTGAAAAGGAATACCTCAGTATCCTCATCAAGCCAGCTTTTGGGGGGAAGACCAGCTTTAACACAAGTTTGCATAAGAAATGTCTCAGCATCCCATCCATATTCAACTGCAACTTGGGGAAGAAGGAGCCCCTGAAAGATTCCTCTTTTTATGATGATTCCGTGTTTTCCAATTTCAATTCTCTCGGGTCTCTCTTCTGGTTTACTCTTTAACTTCTTTGGTTCGGAGAGCACTGTAACAGATACTCTAATTCTCTCCATTTCCTTCTCCCTTACTGGAGGAAATCTTGGATCTTCAAAAGCTGAGCTTAACGCAGCTTTTATCAGAGCTTCTTTCAGAGGAAGAACAGGATAAGGATATCCTATACATCCTCTCAACTCTCCGTTCTTGTAGAGAGTCACAAATACTCCTCGCTTCTCTTCGAACTTCGGAGGAAATTCGAAGTCTTTAACACTTACTTTTACCCCTTTCAATCTCTTTTCAATTGCTTCTCTTACAACTTTAACTGCGAACTCTCCTTCATGAGGTTCAAGCATGATTAGATTTTTAATGCATCCCTCCTCATAAATCATCTGGTGGTGAGAGAGGGAGGGCGGCTCTCGGCGTAATGCTGAGGAAAGTTCCCCCACCGTTAGAGGCGAGCACCCGCAAGGGTGCAGGGCGAGAGCCTTGGTCTCCGCACAGAAACGATACGGACGCAGGATAATGCAAGGATGCGCACCGCATTGCGGGCGCTGAGGTCTCCTGCGAACCGATGAAACGGGCGGAACCTCGCCGGTGCAAGCCGAACAGGGGAGCTTAAGCTCCCCGGGTGGGCGCTTAGACGAATGCCGCCGGAACAAAAGGGGACTTACTCCCCTCACTCACCACCTTCGCTATCTTATTTTTCCTCTCGCTATGGATGCGAAGATTCCAATTAAACAAATAAGTGAAAAGATTGTAAAACACACTCTCAAGCTTTTTATGAAAATCTCATGGATTTGAGGAGCTATCTCCACCTTGCCCATATAAACTGCGAAAATTATCATGATTATCGCCATACTGAGGGTTTGGCCTATAACTCTCATAGTTGCCAGCATTGCAGAGGCTGTACCATAGTATCTTCTTTCCACCGAACTCATTATTGCGTTTGTATTTGGAGAGCTGAAAAGGGCAAATCCAGTGCCGAGGAGCACGAGATTGCCAATGATGAAACCGAGAGGAGTGTTTTCGCGGAGGGATGAAAATATAAAAAGCCCGAGGGCAGTGATACCCATTCCTGAAGAGGCAACAACCCTTGGCTCGACTCTATCCGAGAGCCATCCAGCGAGAGGTGAGAGTAGAGCTTGAACTGCAGGTTGAGAAACAAGAATAATTCCCGCCTCTTGAGGAGTCAATGCCTTTATGTATTGGAGATAGAGACTCAGAAGAAAAGTTATGCCAAAGGTTGCGGAGTAATGGAGTAGTGCTGCGAGATTTGAGAAAGTAAAGGTAATGTTTCTTTTGAAGAGTTCCACATGTAATACTGGAGATCTAGTTTTACCTTCATAGACTATGAAGATAACGAGCAAAAAAGAGCCAATTAAAATCAGAGGTTTTGAAATCTCTGATATCCCAAGGAGGAGGATAACGAGGGCTAAACCATAAAGAATTGATCCTGAAAAGTCGAATCTTTCTCCTTTCGCGTCAGCCCATTCTCCTTTGAGCTTCCAGAGACTGAGAATAATTACAAAAATACCCAGGGGAACCATCACAAGAAAGACACTTCTCCAGCTGAAGCTCTGAGTCAGAAAACCTCCGAAAAACGGACCCATGCTTAATCCCGTATAAACAGATGCAACGTTAATTCCGAGAACTTTTCCTCTTTCACTTATTGGATAAACGGAGGTTAGAATGGCAACTGAAGTTGAGAAGATCATCGAAGCCCCGAGTCCCTGAAAGACTCTTGAGGCTATAAGCATTTTCGTTGATGTTGAAATTCCACAGAAAAGCGAGGCTAACGTGAAAATTGAAATTCCAAAGAGGAAAATTCTCTTCCTACCCTTTATGTCCGCGAGTCTTCCAATAGGAACAAGAAAGACTGCAGTACTGAGAAGGAATGCTGTTGCAACCCAATTCATCGTTATTGCATCCATCGAAAAATCTTTCCCTATAGTTGGAAGAGCTATGTTAACGGAAGATGCTGCGAAAGGGATTAAGAAGGAAGAAATCGTTGTAACAATGAGTGCTGAACGTTTCATATATTTCCTTAGGTTTTCGAGAGACTCGATTTAAATCTTATCTCCACAAAAACCTTCTGAGGTGATGGAGTGAGCGAGGTAAAACGAGGAAGACACTCGAAAGTTTATCTAACGGAGAAGTATGCAATTAAAATATTTTATCCAGAGTTCTTCTACAACTTTAAGAAAGAGGTCTATTTTCTCAATTTACTCCAGCCTTTCGGTTTCGTTCCTCGAATTTATTCCGCAGACTTCACTGATCTGAAAATTGTTATGGAACGGATAAGGGGTTCGAGTATCAGCGAGTCACTGGATCTAGGGACAATTTCTAGATCTCTGGATATTTGTTTTATTCTTGACAAACTTGGGGTTCAGAAGGAAGAGATGAATCACCCAGAGAGACATATCGTTGTTTCTGATAAAGTTTATTTTTTGGATTTTGATAGGAGTCATCTCTCAAGAAAACCATCAAATGTCACGCAGTTCTGCAGTTATCTGAAAAGTCTTGGTTTCAGGATTGATAAAGAAGTTCTGAGAGATTATAAGAAGATGTACACCACAGAAAGCTTCGAAAATCTTAAGCGTCAAATTCTTCTCACTTTTAGTAATAAAAAATAGAAAATTCTCGTCTGAGAGCTCGTTTTAATTCTTCAGAACCCAAACAAAAAGTTAAAAAGGAAAAACTTGAGGAGGTGTGAGTTTATGGCATGTTTCCTCGTTCCAGCAGAAGAAGCAATAGTTATAAGAGCTTTAGAGAAAGCAATGGGAGAAAAAGCGAGAGTTTGGAAACTTCATTGGTTGAATAGAATGCTCTGGGGCGGAGTTTTGCTCCTCGCAATAGAGCACATTTGACATGGAGAAGTTGCCCCTTAGCCTCCTTTTTTAACAGCGATGCAGAATCCGGCGGACATTCCAGTGATGCTTCATGAAATGATGGTAGTTGGAGGTGCAATGAGCGTAGTTGTAACTTTGGTATGGTTACTTCTCGTTATACTGTTCTCGAGCATGAACTCAGAATATCCGCTGAGTGAGAGTGTTAAATCATTTTATTTTTTTCCATAAATTGGAATTTTTTCTCCGCATCTCGGACATTTGTAATCTTTACTCAACTTCCACTCCACAACTCCGTGAGAGAAACGGGTAATAACTCTCTTGTTACATCTCGGACAAAATGTGCTCTCGTGCTCCGCTAAACCCGTATTTCCGATATAGACATAATTGACGTTGTACTCTTTCTGAGCAATCTCCTTGAGAGTTAAAAGCTTTTCAATCTGAGTTGCGGGCTTTTTCCAGTAATTTTTTGGATAGTAACGATTTATATGAAGTGGAACATTCTCACCGAGAAATTCAGAATGCATCTTGAAAATCCATCTATAGCACTCTTCGAAGTCATTTGCACCAGTGACAACAAGGTAAACGATTTCAACATGGACACCTAGGTTCAGAACCTCCTTTGCATTTTCAAAAATCTTTCTATGCTCTATACTTCCAAGAACTCTCATGTTTGGACATCCTTTAATGTCTATGCTGAAACCAGATGCACCATTTTCAATGAGATTTCTTAGGGCTCTCTTCGTGAAATATCCATTTGTCACAAGACAGTTGTAGAGTCCATATCTCTTTCCAGTTTCAAAGACATCGAGAAGATACGTGTAAAGAGTTGTGGGTTCGTTGAAACTTGCACAAAGGCCATCATCACCCTCTTTCAATGCAAGAGCTATGAGCTCTTCTGGAAGGATCGTTTTCGACCTTTCTGGAAGTTCCGAGAAGCTGATGTGGTAGTTCTGGCACCATGGACAGTAGAAATTGCAACCAAATCCCGAGAAGGTTAGAGCGGAAGTATTGGGATGATAGTGAAAGAAAGGCTTTATCTCAATTGGTCTACTTTCCACCGCACTCAGCTTTCCATAACCAAGATGCACAAGTTTTTTGGATATGCTCGCATAGTTTTTGCAAATACCTCTTTTTCCTTCTTCAATAAGACATCTTCTTTCACATACGAGACATCTGATTCCTTTCTCCTCTTTTTGGTAAAGATTCTCAACTCTCATCACAATATTTTTTGAAACTTTTCTGAATTTTAGAGTTTCCTCAGTGTATAAATGTAAAATAGGACGATCTGATGGAACTGAAAGAGCTGACGAAGAATTACGTGCTCGGGAATTCGATTAGATTGAGCATCGTGCTCTGGTTTACTCCTGAAGTGGCCCTAGGAAATCTCGACTCTTATTTGAAAACTCTGGAAAAAGCTAATTATGTAAAGATAAAAAAATCATTGCAGATAGACCGAGACGATTGTTGAGATAACTGATAAAGGGATTGAGGAAACCGGAAAATATTTGGAGATGCTGAAAGAAGTGTTGAACCAGTTTAATCAAAACTCAGATATTCGAGAACCCTCTCGGCAATTTCTTCCCCGAGAATCTCATTAAGTTCTTCTTTGTTTCCCGGTCTTTTCATCAGAATCTTACTCGCTCTCTTATCTCCGATCTCTGGAAGAACTCTCAACTCTTTTAAATTAGTCTCTCTAATTTTCACAGGATATCTAACTCCAGTGACGCTTCTGTAACCGTAATCCACGATCTTAACATCGTAAAATTTTCCGAGCTCCAGCGGATAGGGAACTCCCACGAGGAGTGGATATGTTCCAATCTGCCTCCCAAACGTGATATCGCCCTCTCTTTTCTCCATGTAAACATCTTTCATAACCGTTCCCTTCGGGAGAATCTCCCTCAGCATCGGCTGATCTATCCCCTCTCTCACAGCTCTTTTAAATTTTAGAAATTCTTCTCTGTGTCTCACTCTGAAATCTCCTCTAAGCGGAAGAACTTGTCTTATGTTTATTCTTCTGAGCCACAATCTTTTTTGTTTTATTTTCCTAAGGAATTCCAAATTTATTTTATATGTTCTTCGAGTCTCTCCTCTCAATCCAGCGAGAAAATTCAATCCTGGGAGTAACTTTGGCATTCCGTTCTCTCCTCTCTCTCTTCCCACCTCATTAATTATTTCTATTGCTTTTTCAACCTCCTCTGGAGTTGCATTCAGATCATTTTCTTCTATGACTTTTGGGTCCGCAGATTCCATTCCAAGAGCGAGGACATTTCCTGGAGTTGTGAATTTTACGAGAATACGTAAAATCTCCTTTGATTCTTCGGGATAATTCGCTATAACTGCTGGATTTGCATTATCGAGATGCAAAACTCTGATTTTTGGACATCTTTTCCAGATTCCATCGAAAAGTCTCTCAATTTCTCTGACTTGAGGTTCTGGAATCTCCTTTTTCCCAATACCTCTTGCTTTGTAGCTTATTGTACAGGATTGACCTCCTATTCTGAAGTTTCTAACCCCGAAATCGTAGAGGATTCCAATCTCTTCTATCACATCTTTCTGCTCTCTGAATTCCGGTCTTCCATAAAGGGGTTCGATGCAGAATGAACAACCTCCGGTGAAATACCTTACGCATCCTCTGTAAAGGCTTATTTCCGCGATGAGAGGTTCCGGAAAGAAAGGGTGCCTTTGAACAACCTTAGCCCCCTTTTTTAACCATCTTTCTCCCTCCTCACTTTTCATCCATCGATCTTCTGCCTCTCCTCTCATCGCTTCGTAGAAATAGGCGCAGAGATCCTTCTTCGAGTAGTGATCATATCCTTCGACTTTTGAGTATCTTGCCAGTGGACCTCCAAGAAAAGTCTCTCCATCGCTCTTTCTCGCAATTTCTTCAGCTTCTCTCTTACTCATCGGAGTCGCAATGAGATATCTTCCCGGAACGCTAACTCCGCCATGAACGAGAATGATCTCTACTTCCGGCAACCCAAATCTCCGAACTTCGTCAATCGTCATGTATTCCCATTCAAGCTCAAGCTCTTCAGCCACTCCAGCGAGAAGTCTTGGTTCAGGAGAGATGTACGGAGGAACTCCAAGAAGACTCGGCTCATCCACGTATCCGTCAATGATGAGAACTTCTACTCTCTTCTTTATCTCTCTCCTCCGTTCGTTCCAGAGGTCGTGGTATTTCATATTCTTCTCTTAAACTCAGAGTTCGAGGCATAAAAATTGAACGACTGCAGTAAACACTAGATATTGCTTGCACACTATCACATAACAAAGTGATTTTAGGTCTTGATGCTGAGAGGGGTAGACTCTGAATACTACTCTAACAGTGGTTTGGTAATCCTATAAATAATCCAGAATACATAGGCAATCAAGACAGCCACTACAGCAAAGAATGCCTCCTTCATTTCTATTATTTCTATTCCTTCACCGAGTATACCTAATCCAAAAAAGAACGCTATGGGAAAAAGAAGATGAATTAATTCGTCTTTTTCGATGAAAAACACTCCAGTCTTTCTAATTTGATAAAACAAATATAATGAAAATATCGCTACAAGAGATGAAAGTGAAAAAATCACCATTTCTGCAAGAGTGTGTAATCCCCAAGCATGTGTTTCTTTTCCCATTAGCCAGACAATGCTTCCATAAATCAAGATATCCTTAACTTTACTCAAGTCAAATTCAAAAAATCTCCTCAAACTTGCAATCACACTTAAACAAATTGCGATTAATAATAACGCAATAACAGTCTCAATCAATCCAAAATAGGTATTTAGGGTATATCTAAAAGGTAAGTGCAAAAGCATAAAAATGTTAAGCAGAATGTAAAACATGGGAAGGTATTTTAGCATTGCCGAGGTCTGAGGAATTGTAGAGTTCGATGGTCGTAATGCATAACCTACTGCACCTATAACTCCTAAAATCCCTCCAAGTACTGGTAAAACCAAGGATTCCAATAGCAACGGCATCACCTCATTCAATAGCTTTTGTATGTTTAAGAATGTTTTCTCGTTTATATTTTCTGGTTCAAAGTTTCTGAGTCGTTTACACAGAATACACGAGGATTCTGGATATAAACTCGGTAAAACCTAACTCTTGATATCACAGAAAGATGAAGAAGTATAGCATAGTGAAGTGGTTAGGAAGGTGATAATAGGCTACTTGAAGAAATTAGAGAGAGTAAAACTGAGATAAACACGAAAAATCTCCTGAGAGGGTGCTGAGATGCTACAAAAAGACGAGGGACACCGAATGGAAAAGAACCTATACGATACAAAGCAAACTGATTGAATGCGTGCAAAAAGAACGAAGTTATTCGGGGATATACAACAAAATTCAATCTTACAGTGCTTTATGACAGATTTTGATGTAGTTGTGGAAGACAAGCAATAAAAAATGAGTGGAGACAATTTATTAGGAAAGAAGGGAAGCCGTCGGAGGGATTTGAACCCTCGACCTGGTGATTACGAGTCACCCGCTCTTCCGGGCTGAGCTACGACGGCAACTACTCTTCCAATTCCCTTGGTTTTACCTTCTCTGAATATGAACTTCTGCCCTTCATAAATATATTGCGGGTGAAATTTAAATCTTAGCTTTACTATTGCTCTCTCCCCTGCTTTGAGATACTCTCTGTCCATCTCCTCGAATATCACAGTCTCTGAGATTGTATCCATGTGAACAACTGGTTCGTAACCTCTCATGATACATGTGGGATGATTTAGAATCATAACCTCAGCAAGAAACTCTCTGACTGCGATACCTCTCTCTACGAGAACCATACCTCTTCTAATCTGATCTTTTTCCACACCTCGGAGGGAGATTCCTACTATGTCACCCGCTTTAGCCTCACTCACGTTATAATGGTGAATCTCAATTGAGTTCACTCGCACTTTTTTGAAACTTCCATCATCCATCGGACCAAGTTCAAGAACATCTCCGACTCTTACACGTCCTTGGGAAATCGTTCCACTTACAACAACTCCAACACCAGAAATGTTGTAAACTTTATCTATGTACATCCTGAAGGACTCTTTAAATTTCACGTTCCTCTTTATCAGATTTCCAAGAAGAGTCTCTAAAAGGTCAATTCCCTCCCTCGTAACTGCAGAGGTTCTGATTATCGGAATTATCGGATCAGAGAGAAGCATTTCAGCACATCTTTTTGCATCCTCCTCATTTCTGACCCTCATCGGAATTTTTCCTACCCTCTTCAGAATTTTTTGGATCTCATTTTCGACTTCTTCAACTTTCTCAAGAGAGACTCTGTCAATCTTAGTTATAGCTATGATAACGGGAAGATCCACAGCAAACATTATTCCAAGATGTTCCTTTGTGATATGTGTGACTCCCTGATCCGCAGAAACTACAAGAAGACCGTAGTCAATTTTCTGTCCCACTATTCCTCTTATTGTTGTTCTTAACCACGGTTCGTGACCGACAGTATCAACGAATGATATCACCTTTTCAGCTCTCTTCACAACTTCAGCTCTTTCATCTTTATTTAGTGGATTTCTGAGTCTGATAATCCCTTCATTTCCGAATCCTAGAATTCCGTAAGAGAGTTCTGCAGAGAGTCCTCTCTCTATTTCATGGGGGAGGGTATCCAGATAAACTCTCATTCTTCCTGCGCCGTCATCTTCTTTTCCAGTCATCAAAGAGGCTATTAAAGTACTCTTCCCATGATCCACATGTCCAGCAGTGCATATTATTATGTGATCTTTTTTACTTTCCTTCTGCTTTATCGTGACGGTGCCAATGTAACCTTCTTCTACTTTATACTTTTCCACCTCTGATATCTCCGCATCTAATTCAGAAGCAAGAGATCTCAAAACAGAAAGCGTTCTCTCGAATGCCTCTTCGGAGATTCCCTTCAGATCTCCTCTATCTGATACCCCAATGACATAGATTGCGGAACCCTTCCCACATATTATCCTATGGTTCATCTGACAGATAAGAGACTCCCTTCTCCCTTCCCTTAGATGAACTTCAGGAGTGAGATATTCCTTAAATTCAATGTTTTCGATCTCTCCGTTGCTCACAAGCTCCTTTATATCTCTCATGATACCTCCACGTCAACAACGTAATGATATCTTTTCGGGGCGTAACTCTTAATTTTTCTTATTTCAAGAATTCTCGCTCCCCTTCTCTCTTTCTCGCATGCTCTTTTTATGATCTCTTTAACTTCTTCTTTATTTCTTGCAACATCATGGTAATGGAGAATTCCTCCTTTTCTCAGAGCTCTTATTCCCTTTGATATGTATCTTCTCGCAAGGTAAATGTGACCCATTATTGCTCTATCAAACTCCCCTTCAGGCGTCACCTTGGAACAATCTCCGAGAATGGCTTCCATACACTTTATTTTGTTCAGTTCGATGTTTTTTCTTAGATATCTGTATGCAATTGGATTTATTTCTATTGCAACAATTTTTTTAGGCGATGAATGGACAGCAATAGGAATTGAAAGGTGACCCACACCCGCAAACATGTCAACGATCTCCTCTCCATTACCAACTTTACTCATCCGTCTTCTTTCTTCAATATTTCCCTTGCTGAACATGATTTTGGAGGCGTCGAGCATATATAGGCATCCATTCTCTCTTACAATTGTCTCAGTCTCTCCACTTCCTGCTATGACTTCAACTTTGGGGATCCTCATATCTCCTTCAAGACCAAGATATCTCAAAACGGTTTTGACTTTCGGATACATTTTCAGAAGGGCCTCTCCGACTTCTCTTTTATATTCTTCATCTACTTTCACAATGATAACATCACCGAGAATCTGCCAGCCGTTCGGAAGTTTTTCCGGAGGTATCGAACAGAATTCGGAGAGTTTCAGAGCACCTCTGGATACCATCAGAACCACTCCGGTAGAGGATAAATTCTATCTGAATGTACAATGACACGAATTTCCTTAGTCCTTTCATCCACGAAGCTTGGGCGTTGAAGGATAATCGGAGAATAAGAAATGGGGTGAAGTACTTCCATTTCATCTCCTCTCACATAAGTAACAACTGTTTTTGGAGCTGAAGAGACAGAGGAGATGTATTTTGCTCGTTCTATACTCTCTTCAGAGCAAATAATTTCCTCTCCACTTTCAAGGTCAAGACATTTGTAACCTCTTTTCCGAGAGAGTACGACAAAAACTCTATTCCATAGCTCTATTACATCTCCCTTTTTAAATCTTGGAAGTCTGAAAGAATATGTCACTCTGTATTTCTCTGCTCCGTTCTCTCTTCCCACAAGTTCAGGAGCTTCAGTGAAACTACCTCCATATTCTTCAACCAACTTTTTACAAATTTGTTTTCCGAGTTTTTTGCTTCCAAGGTAAACATTAGTTCCATCTTTTCTCCTCTCAATTTTGGTTATAAATGCCTTTTTGTCTCTTTTTTCTGCTGCTCTCTCCACAAGTGAATAAATGGTCTCTACCACATCTCTAACTTCCTCTTCCTCTGCACGTCTTCCTTCAGCTCTGATCTGGATCACTCCTTCGTAATATCCGCCCGATATTCTGCTGCACATTTCACACTGCATTTTTGATATTCTTATCTCCGTTAATTTCTCTTCCTCCACCTCCTCTCCCTTTAGAACCCCAGATAACCTCACAATAATCTTTGTTCTTCCTTCCGTAATCTCTCTGATTTCAACTTCAATTTCTTCATTTTCAAGTTCTGAGAAGACTGAGATGTTCTCTTTCACACATCTCAGAAGAGCCTCCTCATACTCAATTTCTTCCCAATTTCCACGGAAGAAGTATGAACCGCACTTCGGACATCTGATTATCTTCACAACTTGCGGAATCTCAAATAAACTCCTTCTTTTTTTGAAACACTCCGTACACACTCCTTCTATCAGGTCTTTTACCTCTCTACCACAGAGTGTGCATATCATAGCATCCTCACCATCTGTGCATGAGGCACTCCTTGGATGAAAAGCACCATATCCTCATCTATGATCCCCATGTCAATTGCAAGAGAAACGCATTTCTCGCCTATGAGGTTTGCTATTGTGGCATCTGTGAGAAGATTTTTTAGCTCTTCTTCCGTTATTTCCTCTCCTCCGTAAAATTCAGGGGATACATAAAAAGAAAATTCTCCCTCCTTTAAGGTTTTCCCGAGAAGTTCCTTGTCGCAAACAGCGACGAGAAATTCTTCACCCATCCTATATCTCTTAGCTACCATCATTTCTATCTGAGTGAATGTCTCGCTCCACAAGCATCACACTGAAGATACGAAATTCTTCCCTCCTTCTCAATGTGAGTATCGGGACTCTTGCACTCAGGACAAATAACGTAATCTTTCACGTATTCCTCTATCACCTCCTCGATCTCTTCTGTTGAGAAGACTCCATGCAACACAAGCTTCGAACCCTGAATAACTCCTGCAGTTCCAAGATTCTTCACGAGGTATTTGTAAATGTGCTGTTGATCTCTGTTCAGTTTATCAATAATCTCCTTGAAGTTATGAATGACCGTCTTATTACCTTCGTAACTCCTTCTCACCTTTGGAACGTTGAATCTCTCTCTTCTCAGAACTTTTTCGGGTAACTTGGAGTAAACTCTATTCAGGAGCTCTTCATATTCGTCCATCAAAAATACATGTTCGCGGGAACTATTTTAATATTCTCCTTTCAATATCTGCTCACAAGCTTGAGGATTCCATATCTCGGTGTTGTCAACTCTCCATTTCTTATCAGCATCGTGATTATTTCTGAAGTTCTATGTCTCGGTATTCCTAGCTCTTCTGCTCTCTCAAGAACTTCAGATTCTCTTGCACCTTCATCCCCTTCGAGTTCTTTTATGATGTCTATGATCATCTTTATCCTGTCACGCTGACTCTTTGTAGTTCCAGTTGTGATTGTATCTATATCCATTCTACCTGTCTCGGGGTCAACACCAACTTTTTTGAGGCATCCTTCCATAAGCCTAATAACTCTTTCTACATCTTCTATCTCCACAATCTCACTCATCCTCATCCTCGCACTTGCTTCGGAAAGCCTTATCAGGGCTTCAAGCTGTCTTGCTGTGATCGGAATCGGTGCGTCTCCACTTTCAGCCTGTCTTCTAAGACCAACATAATATTCTTCAAGCCTTTTCCTAGCCTCCTCGGATAGAACAGGAAAGATCGTCCTCCTAGCGTAAGCTATGTATTTTCTCAAGAGTTCCGGCTCTATCGGAGGCTGAATAACCTTCATTGCCTCCTCTATGTCCCTCTCTCTTATTCTCGAAGCGACGAAATTCCTCTTTATTGCATCGAGTTCTCCAGCATAGTGAACTCTGAGTATATGTTCTGCAATTTTCTCGTCCAGATCTTTTGAAGGAGAGTCCATCATCGGAAAAATCAGATCAAATCTCGAAAGAAGTGTTGGAGGCATGTTTATTTGAGTTGCAATCATTTCATGAGGATCAAATCTTCCACTCTTTGGGTTTGCAGCTGCGAGAAGGGAGCATCTTGTTTTGAGCGTCGCAGTAATTCCTGCTTTAGCAACACTAATAGTTTGTTGTTCCATCGCCTCATGAAGCGCACTTCTATCATCTGATGTCATCTTGTCTATCTCATCCACAGCAGCTATCCCTTTATCTGCAAGCACGAGGGCTCCAGCTTCGAGAGTCCACCGACCCTCTCCAAACTCGTCTTTGACCGCTGTTGCAGTTAGACCGGCAGAGGTGCTACTCTTCCCACTTGTATAAATACCCCTAGGAGCAAGTTGAACAACATATCTAAGGAGCTGAGATTTCGCTATTCCAGGGTCTCCGACGAGAAGGATGTGGATATCTCCTCTTATTCTCGAGCCATCGGGAAGAAGCTTAGGAACACCTGAAAAAAGCTGAAGTGCAATTGCCTCTTTTATTTCTCTATAACCGTAAATTGAAGGAGCAATCGAATTTATGATCTTCTCACATATATCAGGATCTTTAGCTAGTTCCATGATCTTCTCGTAGTCTTCTTTTGTAATTTCGAGATCTTCGAATTCCTGCTCCTGAATCTCTATGGAATTTCCTTCCAAGTATATGTCGAAGACATTGCTCTTGGCCCTCTGTCCTTCTCTGGGATAGGCTCTGAGAATTCCATTTACAATTATCTTGTCTCCAGGAGCAACGATTCCACTGAGGTCGTCCTCAAGAAGAATATCAAGCATTTGGGGCTGTTCTCCTCCCTTCAAATCCTCCGGAGATTCTTGAATTCTTATTCTCTGAGAGTCAACGAATTTCGATTCTTCGGGAAGAAGTGTGAAGCGATTTCCTGTACAGAGCTCGTTAACACACTTCTGTGGTGTCGCGAGTTTTGATCCATTTTGGGGAACATTTATCACAGTTCCACACTTTTCACACAAAAAAACCGCTTCCACGAGCTTGGGTCTCACTTCAGTGACTTTTCGAACGAGACCCTCTACAGATAGGAACTTTCCTATATCTTCACTCCTGATATCCCTTATAAGCTTCCTTCTTTCATTTCCCAGACCAATGATTCTCACACGAACTTTATCTAACTTCACATCGTGAGGCAATATGTATCTTCTGAGAGCTTCTTCAAGCTCTTTGATCACGATCTCAGGTTCATCTATCAATCTCTCGGCAAGATCCGGAGAAAATTTGAAAATATCATTGTATTCAATTTCCAGACTCTTCTTTCCTTTTTCTGCAACTTCGTAAATTTTTTTCTCGTAATACCTTCTTAGGAACTCATCCCACTCATTAATCTCAATCATCTTTCATATCCACTCCATAAACATTTTCAGGAAACTCTTTGTGTATGACATACACAAGATCTTCATAACCTCTTTTCAGGAGCTCCTGAGTAAATCTCGGGACGCTTTTTGGTCCTAAGACCGCTCCGGGTCTTTTGGGATCATCTATGTAGTCGGTTTCAATTAAAAATCTCTGAAGTTGAATCACCTTTTCTATATTTCTCTTCGATGCAAGAATTGATCTCGCAATGAAATCTTTGCTATTTGAAATTGGAGGGGAGAAGTGCTTTATGATTTTCCACTCTTTTAATCCAACCCTCTTTCTCATTTCTTCGAGCTCTTTAAAAGTCTCTTCAGTTGCACTTTCTGTATGAAGTTGAATTGCACATCCAACATCTTTCGCAATCTTCAAGGCATGTTCCATGATTCTGAGGCTCGCCTCCCAGATTCTCTGAGAAACTTCATAATGCGGTCTTCCTGATTTTATTGCAACCCCTTTTCCTTCTTCAACCAACTTTCCAGCGAGCTCCAATCCTTTTTTCATCATTTCTTCTGCTCTTTCAACTCCGTATTCTTTTGTCAGAATGCTTATTTCAGCTGGATGAACAGCAAAAACCGGAAGAACTTTTACTCCAAGCTCTTCCACACTCTTTACGATCTTCAAATGCTCTGAGAACTGCTTTTCATAGTCTCCAACGGCTGCAGGCTTCGATACAAGAGCTATATGTGTTCCTCCAGCGCTCATGAACTCTTTAACTGCTTCAAGAAATTTTCCTTTGGGATCAAGATGCATGTGATTATCAAGTAATGGCATTCGTAATTAGGTTCAGCATCACTTCACATATTTAGTTTATTGGTGGACTTCGAAAGTGTCTCATGAGGGCGTGGCAAATGAGCTCATCTTGCTCCATTTTCCTCTTAGAACCTCTGAAATCATGAGAAATGCCGGGACGACAGTTAGAGAAGAGAAGAGGCTAAAGAGGATTGCTATAAGTGCTAAAATACCGAACTCGCTCAAAACTGGAAAACTTGATAGACTTGTTGCTGCAAATCCTCCGGCCATCGTCAAACCAGAGGTCACGATGGCTTTTCCGGTTCTCTCTATCGTCCTCCTCACACAATCCCTTGGAGAAAACCTCTCTCGCTCTTCATAATATCTTTCAGTGATGTGAATTGAGAAATCTATCCCAAGACCGAGAATAATGGAGTTCAGTGCAATTGAGACCATCGTTTGCTTTATTCCGAAGATATACATGAAAAGATTTGTCGCCCCTATAACCGTTGTTATCGCAACCAAGGGTGTCAGAGCTCTTGTGAAAGAGCGATAGACTGTAAAGAGGAGAATTACAATGAGCACATAAGCAATTCCTGTCATGAATCTCTGACTTCCTATCATTACTTCACCAAGATGAGCCATAACTACAGAGTTTCCCGTTACATAAAAGCCTTCGTGCCAGCCGAAAAATTTTATATCTTCCTCAATATTTTTCCAGAGATCCACACGCTTATCATGGGTATCAGCATCAGTGTAGAAATATATGGTCATCTGATTTCCTGAAATGTATCTATTAAGTTGATCTTCTGGCATTTTGCTCAGAATGTAGTGAAGCTCAACATCACTTTCAGGAAGCCTTCCAAGAAATTGTTTCACGACTCCAGAGAGAGAATCATATTTATAGACTAGATCTTCCTTCTCAACAATATAATTTGCAAGTTCGTCCATTTCTTTAAGTGTTATTGGGTTAATCTCATCGAGACTAAGGACTACTGTGAAGACATACTGGCCTCCGACAACCCTCTCCAGCTCTTTGAATCTGATCATCGCGGGAAGATCTTGAGGTGCATATTTTTTCGTATCGGTCTCAAGCTTGATCTCTGTTGAAGCATAAGCTCCGAGAATAATTAAAACGAGAGCAATTGCAAGAATTTTTCTTGGGTTAGATGCAGTTAATCCAGAAACAGCTTCCAAAACTCTTTCTAAAATTCCAGTTCTCTTTTTCTCTCTTCCCTCTGTGACATTGATCTCTTCATCTTTGTCAATTATTTTTAGTATCGCAGGCAGAAAAGTGATTGAAAGAATATATGCTATTAGCAATCCAAGCGACATGAGAATTCCAAACCATGCAAGACCGGGAATTCTTGGAACTGCCATGGAGAGAAAGCCTATTATTGTTGTAAGCATTGCCATAACTACGGCAATTCCAGTCCTTGTGACCGAAAGAACCACCGCTTCGTCTCTGTCTTTTCCCTCTCTCCTCTCCTCTTCGTATCTACTCTGGATCTGGGCTGCATATTCTATAGCAAGTCCTATAAGAATGGGAAAAGTTGCTGAAATAGTGGTTGAGATCTTTATTCCTGCAAGCGGTACATAGCCTATGAGTATGAGAGCTGATGAGATTGAGATGAGAAGAGGGATAAACGCCGTTATTTTTCTTCTCACAGCACCACTGAAGGTGATAAAGAGAATGGAAATCATGAGAATTATAGAGAGAGTTGTTGTCGTTCTGAGACTCTCTTGTGTCGCCTCTCTGATCTGATAGCTTAACATTGGAGTCCCTGTGGTCTCAGCAGTTATTCCACTTGGTCTCGGGACAAATTCCACAATTCTCTCTATCTCTTGAGCAATCCTATCTGAATCACTTGTGGAGAGTTGAATTGTCATGATTGCCATTGAATCTTTAGGAATGAGAGAAGATGCGTAAGTTTCAGAAAGGGCTCTAAGAACAGATTCGTCGGTTGGAAGAGTCCCATTGTTCAGCTCTTTAACTATTGAAGCTGGAGAAATAACGCTTTTAACGTCATCTAGTTTTTCTAGGTTCTCTTCGAGTTCAAGCATGTATTCATAGACATCTCTCTTTACCACATCTTCGCCTTTTATGAATATGAAGGCACTCTCTTCGACACCGAAGTTCTTCTCGTAGAGAGTGTTCTGAGTATAGACCTTATCTCCAGGAGGAAAGAAATCCTTATAGTCCATCCCTGCAAATTCAACGTTAGAGGCTGAGATTGCTGATATGATGAGAAATACTGCTGTTACTGAGACGATTAGTCCCGGTCTCTTCGCTATGAGCCTAGAAACTCGCTGGAGAAACTCAGAAAACATTGTAACTCCTCTTTCAGTTTATTTTTTCTTCTTCAGATACACTATAACTCCTGCTATTGCGACTATCACAATAATTCCAAGAATTCCAAGCATATAGCTCTGGTTCGCCTCTTTTACGGTAAGTGGAACTTTTATGGTATCTGAAATTCTCGTATCTCCTTCTGAATTTTCATACTTTATCTCCGAGTTCAGCACGTAATCTTTTGGAATTGCATCCTTATCCACACTCAGTCTGAATTTTGCGGCCTTTACCTCTCCGGGTTCAAGAACTCCCAGATACGCTGAATCATCACTTGAGCTGAAGGGATCCACAATGCTTAACCGAGCAACAGCATTGTAAATAGTGTCATTACCGTCATTTCTGTAGTAGATTTCCACTACAGAGGTCTTTCCTGGTGTAAGATCAGATCTCACTTCAACCACGCTAAACTTCGGTTTAGACTTTACGAGAACTCCAATGGTCTTTGTTATCGGAGTTTTGACGTTTCCGTCATCATCCTCATAAGAAATGATCAGTTTCAATGGATACACACCCTCTTCTGCAGAGGAGAGAACAGAGAGTTTAAATGTCAAATTCACTTCCTCTCCTGGAGATAGAATATCAAGATACCTCGTGTCAGGAGTTGTGATGGGTGGAGAAGGAGAGACAGCAACAGTCGTTTTATGCATCTCTATGCCTCCCTGATTCTCAAGCTTCAATCTCAGTTCTCCTTCCGATCCTGCCACGAGATCCGAGCTTAGAATCCTCACAGATATCTCTGGCTCCTTATGAATCCTCATGGTGAATGTTTTAAATCCTTCCTTCTTCTTGTTCAGCACATCTTTGTAGCTGTATTTCAGCATCATCTGAAGCTCGGAGGGTGCAATATTCGGTGAGATCAGGAGTTTGAAGCTGAGATTAAGAATATCTCCTGGAGAGGCCCTCTTTATGAACTCGGTGTTCATCGGAGTGATCAGTGGAGAAGGAACAATTTGAAACTCTACGTCATGAACTTGTGATGTTCCTTCATTCCTGATCATCAATTGAAGTTCTGCTTTTCCACCGGGAATAAGAGAAGAATCATCAACTGCAATGATTTCTGGTTGGAATTCTCTCACAACTTTTATGGGCACATATATTGTCGTCGTTCTTTCAGCCCACACATAGTGATATTCTGTTTGAACTCCACTAGCTACGGGATAGATATCTTCAAGCTCCTTATATTCGAGCTCAAGCGGGACAAGATACTCGCCTTCTGGAACATCCTTTATTGAGACTTCAAAAGTTACAGTTCTTACATATCCGTTTGGTATTGTTCCGAGGAACTGTTTATCGCTTCTCACAACTATTTCATCGGTACTTTTCATCTGAACAAACACATCATATGCCCACGCACTCTGATTTATGAGAACTGAAAGAATTTGAGAGGATGCACTCGATGCCCAGTTAACTTTTCCTTCATTTATAATCATAAGCGTCACATAAACAGTTTCATTCGCTGGAAACTCATTTGAATCGGCGACCATGACCTTGAATTCTGGGCCTCCGAAGACAGCCCCAAGAACGGGTTGAGTCACTGAAATTATGATGAGTGCGGGAAGCATGAGAGCTATAACTCTCTTGAGATTCATGAAGGGAAAATTAATAAGGCAGATTTAAAAAGATTTCCAAAAGTTAACAACTTGTAAGTTGTTGAAAAGGTGAGATTATGGAGGAGAAGTTGAAAGCGTTGGGTCTGAACTCCTATGAATCCAAAGTTTTTCTAACTCTTTGTGAACGAGGAGCAATGGATGGAAAAACCCTCTCAAAGATTTCAGGCGTCCCACTTGGAAGAATCTATGATGTTCTACGGGATCTCGAACACAAAGGAGCTATTTACGTTCAGAACAGCAGGCCAAAGATATATGCTGTTCCTGATGTTGAGAGGGCTATTGAAAATATTATGAGATCAAAGGTTGAAGAGATTCAAAAGGAGATCGGAGAGATGAAGGTTCTTGCGGAAGAGTTAAAGAAGGAACTGAGACCGAGAAGGAAGGAAGAAAGCATAAGGACGTTCTGGAGCCTTGCAATGGGGATTGAGAGAGGGATAGATTTAATAACTCAGAAATTAGAGGGCGTTCAAAAATCTCTTCTGAACGTCATAAGTCCATCGGAGGTTCAGATATTTCATTCTGGGAGAAAGAAATTTGCAAGAGTGGTTGCAAATCTCTCCGAGAGGGAAGTGGAAATAAAGCTTCTAGCAACCCTGGAGATCGCTGAAAAATTCAATCATCCAATTCCGGAGATGAGGGTTGTAGATGAACTCCCACTCCCATTCACTGTGCTGGACGATAGAGAGGTGCTAATAAAGGTTGAAAATCCAGCAAAAAGAGATGAGCTTTTAGGAGCTCTATATATGAACGATAGAAAGCTTGTAGAGAGTCTCAGGGAATTCTTCATGGAGCTATGGGAGAATGGAAAGGAAATCTGAAATTCTCTGCTTTGAGGTATCTCAAGAACATCCCACAATTCCAAAGTCAGAGATTCTTGCAGTCACTCACGGTGAAATTATTGAGGAATATCCCGGAGTTCTGATAGTTAAAGTGGAGAATCCAGATTATAAAAGACTTCAGGAACTCGGGATGTGTTATAGAGTCTCAAAAATTTTGGGTTCAGGAGATTTTCATGATATATGTGAAATCTCTGAGGAAATACCTCTAAGTGGATCTTTTAGAGTAAGAGCTGTGAGAAAATGCGAAGATATATCCTCTTCTAAGGTTGAAAGAGAAATCGGAAGAAGAATAAAGAAGAAGGGTCTGAAAGTCGATCTGAAAAATCCTGATTTTGAGATAAGGGTAATTCTTACGGATAAGTGTCATCTGGGAATTAAACTTTTTGAGTGTGCAAGAAAAGAGATCATCAAGAGGAAACCACATAAAATGAGATTTTTCCACCCAGGAGTCATGTTACCTCAGTTTTCCCGAGCGATTGTGAACATATCTGAAGTGAAAAATGGAGAAAAACTACTAGATCCTTTCTGTGGTACGGGAGGGATCCTCTACGAAGCTGAGAGGATAAGAATGAGAACTTTCGGAGTAGATGTGCAACCAAAAATGATTTTTGGTGCAAGGAAAAACATCCTCGGAGAGCTTGTGATAGGTGATGCCAAAAAATTACCTTTCAGAGATTCATCTTTTCATGCTGTTGTAAGTGATTTTCCTTATGGTAGGTCTTCAAGCCTCTCGGACGAGCAGGAAAAGCTATATTCCGAAGCTCTTTGGGAGATTCACAGAGTTCTTAAAGATTTTCGAAGAGCAGTGATTGTGACCAATAGGGATATAAAGGAGCTCTTACCTCCTCTCTTCAGGCTTGAAGAGTTACATAAACACAGAGTTCACAAAAGTTTAATGAGATATTTCTGGGTGTTGAGAAAATGATGGAAAAATGGGATGGGAAGAGAGCACTCGTACTGGGAATAGGTGGAGGAGGAGATATTGCGTCTACAATTCCAACAGCGGAATTCATAGAAAGGATGGGTGGAGAAATCTTCTTTGGAAGCGTAATATGGGACAGATATGTCATCGATCCCAAACCGGGTCCGAGAGCTCTTGACGAGTTGGAGGGTATTAGAAGAATCACGGAAACCACGGCATGGATTCAACCTGGGTGTCATGCAGGGGGAATCCCTTTAACTGTCGGAAAGGTATCAGAGATTCTTGGAGAGATCATCGGGGTGGATATAACAAAGGGTGTGAAAGGAGTTGTTAGAGGTCTTGAAGAGACCTGCAAAAAGCTTCACATTGATACCGTCATTGGAATTGATGCAGGAGGCGATGCAATTGCTATTGGCCATGAATCGGGTCTATGCAGTCCCTTATGCGATTCTTTAATGGTCTCGGCTCTTTCCGAGCTTCCAAACTCCGTTCTCGGAGTTTTTGGATTTGGAAGCGATGGAGAACTGAGAAAAGAGGAGCTTCTAAGAAACATGAGCATTATTGCTTTTCACAAAGGATATCTCGGTGCTATAGGAATGGATGAGGGTATGGCTGAAAGAATGAAAAGGGTAGTAGAGCATATAAATACTGAAGCCAGTGCTATACCACTTAAATCTTTCAGCGGAGAACTTGGAGGATCAGTAATAAGGAAAGGACGTTATGTTGAATTTTCACTTCTGACAACAATAACATTCTTCTTCGATCCTAGAGTCGTCTGCGAGCATGTAAACAGATTGGCAAAAGCACTGAAAAAAACTGTAAGCCTCGAAGAAGCGAACGAAATCATACACTCTTTCGGAGTGTTCACAGAACTCGATTACGAGAGAATGGTGAGCAAAAAATAACTCATATTCTATGCATGTATCTAAATATGTTCTCATGTTGAACCAGAATCTTCACTTTCTGCTCTCTCTCAACTTCTTCAAGCTCTTTTCTAAGCTTTTCCATATTCACGCCTTCAACGTTCACGATCATAATCATCGTGAAGAGATCTTGAAGAACAGTTTGGGAGATATCTTCTATATTTGCATTGTTTTCTGCGAGAACTCTCGTTACCGCTGCAACAATTCCAGGATGATCTACTCCAGTAACTGTTATGACGACTCTCTCATTCATCTTCTCCCTTCAATATGCTTTGAGCTCCGAAATTTATAAGATTATCTTTTCTCTTTCTTCCAAGATCTCACAGCTTCTTCGTAGTGTCTATGCATCACCGCATATCCGAGGCGTTCTGAGATTCTACTTAACACTCTTTCTCTTCTCTCCGGTATCGCTTTTTTGAACTCTTTTCTAACTGATTCGATACTCTCCCCTCTTACTTCTATTTCATTCATCTTCAGCGTTCCCAATCCTCTTTCAGAGGCAAGCCTCAGATGTTCAACTGAGAGCGGGTCAATCCCCATCACGAATGCACCACAGGCATCTGTTGAAACAACGTTGTCTCCCGCGATAACGAGATTCAGCTCAATAGGGTCTCCCTGAAAAGGACCTTCACCTTCCATTCCGGTTATAGCATCAATTATTGTGAGGTTGGGCATGAGAGCGGAGTTTACGTCTACGATCACATCATCAATTTTCGGGTGGTACTTTGATTTCCTTCTTTCTGGAAGCACCCCAAACATAACCTTCATGCCAAGAGTAATGGTTGTGCATTTATGTGTTTTCATCACTGGCATCGAAATTATTGCATCTGATTCAGCAACCTCTTTATTCACTAAGAAACTCTTCAGTGCAGATCCTTCGGATACAGAAACTCTCGTCATATCGCCTTTTGAAAGATTCACAACTTTAGCTCCATTTCTGATTGAAATCTTCTCTATACCGGTCTCCTTAAGCATTAGATCTGCTGGATACATGCACGAGTCCGCCTCTCCTACTGAAATTTCTGTCCCAGATCCTCTTAGGAATTTAATCAGCGAACCAACAAGTTCTGGATTAGTGAAACTTCCGGGTTTCCCCGGAACCCCTCCACAGATGTTTGGTTTTAGAAAACTCCTTTGATATTCATCTAGAAATATGGTTGATAGGTCTAGGAGCTCAAAAATCTCTTTAATCATCTCTTTTGGTTCATCTCCTCTTACAATTGCTACAGTAGGGGAAGACAATTTTCGAAACCTCAAATTGAGATTGCGAGAGGAATCTATAAAAAGCTTTGTGAGCATGATTCATTGAGAGGGATTAAAATGCTGTTCTCTATTGAGGAGATCCTTGAGACCATCAGTATGATCAGTGTGGAGCATCTGGACATCAGAACAGTGACTTTAGGCGTGAATCTGAGAGAATGTGCTGGTGGAAATTCCAAAGAAGTTGCTGAGAAAATTTACGAAAAAATCTGTGAGAAGGCTGAAAGACTTAAGGAAGTTGTAAATGAGGTCAGCAAGAAATATGGAATTCCTATAGTGAACAGAAGAATATCAACTTCTCCGATCTCTCAACTTGCGGATTCGCTCAACAGCGTGATTGAACTCGCTGAAGCCATGGATAAAGCTGCAAAGGATGTCGGAGTCGATTATATCGGAGGATTTTCCGCTCTCGTTCAAAAGGGATATACAAAAGGAGATCACCTTCTTATAAACTCTATTCCAGAAGCACTTAGTTCCACTGAGAGAGTATGCTCTTCCGTAAACGTTGCGACTACGAGGAGTGGAATAAACGTTGCCGCTGCAGTTGAAATGGGTAAGGTAATAAAAGAGTGCTGTTCGGTTAATCCTATTCTTGGATCTCGTCTTGTAGTATTTGCGAACGCACCTCCTGATAATCCCTTCATGGCGGGTGCCTTCCATGGAGAGGGGGAGAGTGAAGCAGTGATAAATATTGGAATTTCCGGACCTGGAGTCATTCGTTCTGTGGTGGAGAGAATGGAAGGAGCCTCTCTGGGGGAAATTGCCGAGGAGATAAAAAAGACTGCTTTCAAGATTACGAGAGTTGGAGAACTTGTCGGAAGAGAGGTTGCTGAGAGACTTGGAGTAGATTTTGGGATTGTTGATCTATCACTTGCACCCACACCGGAAAGAGGAGACTCCGTTGCGGAAATAATAGAGAAGATGGGAATTGAGGTTTGCGGAGCTCCTGGCTCAACTGCAGCTCTCGCTCTCCTAACTGATGCGGTAAAGAAAGGAGGTATGATGGCATCCTCATCGGTTGGAGGTCTTTCTGGAGCATTCATTCCGGTGAGTGAAGATGCTGGTATGGCAAGAGCTGTAGAGAAAGGAGGAATCATTCTTGAGAAGCTTGAAGCCATGACTTCGGTTTGTTCAGTTGGAATAGATATGGTCGTCCTTCCAGAGGATACCAAAGAAGAGATCATCTCTGCGATTATACTTGATGAATGTGCAATCGGAGTGATGAACGATAAGACAACTGGAGTGAGAGTCATTCTTGCTGGAAAGCCCGGGGAGTGGGTTGAACTCGGAGGATTGCTTGGAAGAGCTCCCGTGATGAATATAAGAGAGTTTGATGTTTCAAAATTTGTGAAAAGAGGTGGAAAAATCCCAGCTCCAATTCATAGTATGAAAAATTGAGGTGAGAGAGTGCTCAAGGTAATCTTTCTCGGAACAGCTGGGGCAATTCCTACTACGAAGAGAAATCCTTCTGCAATTCTCGTTCAAAGAGAAGGTGAGAAAATTCTCTTTGATTGCGGAGAAGGAACTCAGAGACAGATGATGAAAGCAAAGAGCGGTATGAGAATTGAGGCAATCTTCATCACACATCTTCATGGAGATCACATTTTGGGACTTCCAGGATTGATACAGTCTATGGGTTTTCAGGAAAGAAAGGAACCTATCTACATCTATTCTCCTCTCGAAAGCAGAGAAGAGATCGAAAATCTTGTTACGGCAGGAAGATATTCTCCTTCATTCGAGATCATTATTGAAGAATTGAAACCCGGAGACGTTATCAAAAGATCTGGCTATTGGATCAAGGCAATCAAAGCAATTCACGTGAGAAACTCTCTCGGTTTTGTTCTTGAAGAGGAAAAGAGAAAAGGAAAATTTGATAGAGAGAAAGCAGAAAAGATTCTCGGAATCCCACCTGGCCCGTTGTATGCGAAGCTTCATTCAGGAGAGCCGATTGAGTGGAAGGGAAGAATCATTCATCCCTCTGAAGTTGTTGGACCCCCGAGACCGGGAAGGAAAATTGTTTACACAGGAGATACAAGACCTCATGAGGGCTTGATAAAGGAGGCTATGAATGCAGACCTTTTAATTCATGATGCAACTTTCAGCGAAGCTGAAAAAGAGATGGCAATCGAAACCGCTCATTCAACTGCCATGGAAGCAGCTGAAGTTGCTTCCAAAGCAAAGGTTAAAAAGCTTGTTTTAACTCATATAAGCTCAAGATATAGCTCGAATCCCTCAATTCTCGAAGAGGAGGCAAAAAAGATCTTCCCGAATACGGTAGTTGCGGAGGATCTTATGGAAATCGAAGTACCCTACAAGTGAATGAGTAAAAAAGATTAAGTCCTTCAACGGGAAACTTTCTTAAGGGGGTGGAATTGAGATACGCTCAACCAGAGCTTGAGAGAATAGCTCACTTTATTGAGCTCGATCCCTTCCGAATTAAGGAGGCACTCCGGAGAGGAAAGTGTACATTTATTTCGCGGTATTTCTATAATCCCGGGATTTATAGAGTGAGGAACACCGAAACAGGAAAATTTGAAAATTTCGCAATTTTAATAGAGAAGATCGAATCCGCGTCTTATGAGGATCTGGTTAGAGATTTTGGAGAAGATCTCGTGGATGAGTCTCTTTGGGAGGGATTATCGAAGAAAGATCATATATACTTCTATGCTTTCACTCTCGCTGACATAAAGAGGAGACCTGTGGAGGAGGCAATTTCTTGGAGGAGCACAAAAAGGAGAGAAGTTTCAAAGCGAGAATTGTTGTTGTAAGTACCAGCAGATTCGAAAAATTCGGAAGGGTAAGCTCTCCAGAGAGTGCAGACGATCTTTCTGGAAGGATAATAAAAGAACTCCTCGATAAGAGTTTCTCCTCTTATTCTCTCATCCCTGATGAGGAGAATGAGATAAAGAGAGAGCTTCAGGAGTTTTTGGAAAGTGGTGACGATCTTCTCATCTTTTGCGGTGGCACAGGACTCTCTCCAAAGGATATTACGATTGAAACTGTATCTCCTTATTTTGAGAAGAGAATAGAGGGGTTTGGAGAGCTCTTCAGAGCTCTGAGCATGAAGGAAATTGGAAGTTCCGCAATGTTAAGCAGAGCAACCGGAGGTGTAATAAAGGGGAAGGTGATTTTCTGCATCCCGGGTTCTCCTCGTGCAGTCGAACTTGCGATGAAAGAGCTAATACTAAAAGAGGCATCTCACATCCTCAATCATGTTCGAGGCTACGCATGAAGTCACTTAGTCTCTTTATAGCTAAAATTCTCTCTTTTTTTCCGAGTTTACATTCTTCAATTGCTCTTCTCAATATCTCGGCGCTCCTCTTCATATTTCTTTTATCAACAGGATATGGAGTCCCGTCTTTTCCTCCGTGAGCGTAGCTGTATTTTGCCGGATCTCTCCATGAAATCTCTTCTCCATAGATCAGAGATGAAACTAGGGCAAGTGCTCTAATAGTTTTCGGCCCAGCTCCTCTGAATTCCACAATCTCTTCATAGGAGGATGGTTGAAGCTCGTAAAGCCTCTCAAGGACTTTTAGGCTCCTCTCACTTAGGTCAATCTCTCTTAATTCGTGGTGGAATGGCATCTTCAACCTTTTTACTTCTCGAACTATTGATGGGAATTCCCTGATTGCATCTAGAGAGGCCTTTCTTAGACTCTCATTTTCGTTTGACGTCATATCGAGAACTCTCTCTTCAATCCTTTCGGCAGATATTCCAGAATGCGGAGTTTTGACAAAGGACTCTAGCTTTTCTGAAAGCCAGTGATATCTTCTTGCGTGTTTCTCATTCATTCCTTGTTGCACCACTGCCCATTTATTTTCAGTGATGAAGATTGTGTGATGGTAGAGCGAATATCCATCTTGAAGGCACGTATTATCAACTTTTGCAGTCATTCTCGAAACTCTGATCAGTTCTTCTGTTTCGATATCCATTGGAAGCTTTTTAATCTCTTCTGGAGTTTTCAGAGCGGTTTTTCCTTTTCCTCCACATACAGCAATTCCGTGCTTTTCTGGCTTAAGGGCGACTTTCAATGCTCCTGTTGTGGTTGTGGTCGTTCCTGAGGAGTGCCAATCGAATCCAAGAACACAAGAAAAAGCCTGAAACCAGAAGGGATCAGAAATCCTTCTGATAAATTCATCTTCCCCATATTCAATCACTATGAACTCGGTTATAACATCAGCTAACTCTACCATTCTTTCGAAGAGCCATTTCGGAGCCCTTCCAGAGTGAAGCGGTAGGTCAGCAACTCCGCTCCTCCTCATCTCACCCACTCCGGGATTCTAGTTTGCCTCTCATCAAAAACAAGGTGAGGCTCCAAAATCCTTCTCCATTCATCACTCAATCCGCTTGCTTTTGAGAAATCTCTCCAATCTCTAATTTCTCTTCTCCTCCTCCATTCTATTATCTTCCTCGCTCTCTTCATTCCTATTCCTGGAAGTCTCATGAGATCTTTTATCGATGCTTCTTTGAGATCCACGAGAATATCATCCTTAAACTCTTCAAAGTAAATTCTTTTCGGATCTCCATTTTTTAGGAATCCTCTCTCATCGAAACAAATATCCAGATCTCTCAAACTCATTCCGTAGTCTCTTAAAAGAAATGAGAGTTGGTACATTCTGATCTCCCTAGTTTTAGAACAAGGAGGGTTATTTTCCAGAGGAGTATCCTTCACGGGTTTAAATGGTGAATAGTAGATTCTTCTCAATCCGAATTTTTTGTATAGCATCTCGGTAAAGGATGCTACTTCGTAGTCGGTCTCTTCATTAGCTCCGAGGACGAATTGGGTATCCATTCCGCTCTTCATTCTTTCAGATTTCTTCATTTCTTCTCTCATCCATTTAAATCTCTTCAGAATATCTCTCTTCAGATCAATATCCGGGCAGAGATCTTCAAAAAATCCGGGAGAGCTCTCGACATTAAACCCTGCTCTATCTGCAACTTTACAGGCCCTTCTTATGACGTCTTTTGAACATCCAGGCATAAGTTTAAGATGAATATATCCAGAATATCCGAGGGCTCTCAGATACTCTGCAGTTCGAACAACTCTTTCAGAATCCTCTTCTGGATCTCTTATTGACGAGGAGTAAAAAACCCCTTTTATCACTCCCTTTCTCCACAAGTAATATGAGATTTTTGCAAGTTCTTCTGGAGCAATCTCCTCTCTTCTGATTCTTCTTTCTTTCCTAAACGCACAATATTTGCAGTTGTTTCTGCAGAAGTTGGAAACCAACGTTTTGTGAAGGGGAAATGACTCTCCTCTAGAGGATGCATTATAAATTGGAACCTCTACAACCTCATTTGAAGTCTGAATCGAGAGATACTTAAATTTCTTCACTTTACTCACAATATAAAAATCAGAATTTGGTTTTTGAAATATATGATGGATGCGGTGTGAAAGTATTATTGCCTCGAGGTTTAGAGTGTTGGTCCTATCCGCCAGATATCAACGAATCTGTAGCCCAGAATCTCAGCTTTAACAGGTTTTCCGGATGAAACTTCAAGAATTTCATTGTAGATTCTTTTTCCTGCCTCTTGGATACTTTCTTCTCCTCTGAGGATTCGCGAGACATCCACATCTATATCATCCGCTTTCTCGAGTGCTGTTCTCGGATTTCCAGTTACTTTCATGACCGGAACGACTGGAAGACCAAAGGGAGCTCCTAGACCCGTTGAGAATACAACAAGTTGTGCTCCGGATGCCATAAATCCGGAAACAACCTCTACCTCTCTTCCAGGAGAGTTCATAACAATAAGACCTCTCTCTTTTGGAATCTCTGCATATTCTATTACCTCTCGAAGCTCAGAAGTACCTCCTTTTAGAATAGCTCCAAGGGATTTCTCCTCAATTGTTGTAAGACCTCCTTTTATATTTCCGGGAGTAGGCTGAGAACCTCTGAGGTCTACACCCATTTTCTCTGCTTCCCTTTCCATCATCTGAACAGCTTCAAGAAGTTTTTTCGCCACTTCCTTATCTTTTGCTCTCTTGGCTAAGATGTGTTCCGCTCCAATAATCTCTGTTGTCTCACCAATAATCACTCTTGCTCCTCTTTCAACGAGCAGATCTGCAGCGTAACCTGTTACAGGATTTGAAGCTATTCCAGAAGTTGTATCAGAAGCACCGCATTTTATTCCAACTGTTAATTCAGAAACATCAAATGATCTTCTTTTTTCCTTTCCAGCTTCTTCAGCCATTTTTCTTACTATTCTCACACCTTTTTCTATTGCTTTGAGCGTCCCTCCCTCCTCTTGAATTCTGACAAGTTCAACTCTTTTTCCACTTTTTGCTATTTCATCCGCAAGTTTTTCGGCATCTATTGCTTCACACCCAAGAGAAACTACGAGAACCGAATGACAATTTGGATTTCTTCCAAAACCTACGAGAGCTCTAAAAGTCATTTCTAGATCTTTTCCGAGTTGGATACATCCTTGGTGATGGAGAAATGCCCTTGAATTTTCCACTCTCTCTTCTATTATTCTCGCCACTTCGTTTGCACAGACAACTGAAGGAAGAATAGCAACATAATTCCTTGTGCCCACTCCTTCTTCTCTTTCATATCCGAAAAATTCATTTTCTGAGATCTCCACGCCCCCTTAAACTCTCGACATTATGAACGTGGACATGTTCTCCTTTTTTGATATCTTCTGTTGCTCTTCCTATAACTTCACCGTACTTTATTATGTTCTCTCCTCTCGAAATATCCTTTAGTGCAATTTTATGTCCGAAGGGAATCCTCTGAAGAACCTGAATTTCAAAAGTCTCTTCGTTCTTAACTCCAATAACCTCTCCACTTTCAATGTCATCTATTGCTGTCGCCACATTGTCCTTTTCGTTCATCTTGATTGCCTTTATTCTCATCCTCTCACCTTTCTCAACCGACTCCGGGATATCTTCTCGCCACCCTTACAATTGCTTTGAGATTTTCGTCTTTAACTCTCGTTGGTATCGCACATTCTGGGGCAAGAATTTCTACTCCAGCTCTTGCAGCGTAGTCTGCTTCTTTCTCGACATCTTCAGGAGTCCCGTAGAGGAGTGTTTGTGGGTTGTTAATATTGCCCATCAGTGAAATCCTCTTTCCGCAAACATCCTTTGCTTTAAATGCATCCACTTTCGAATCAAAATGGAAGCAGTCAAATCCTGTTTGAGCAATATAGTCCATTCTATCTAACGTATCTCCACATATGTGAAGAACCATCGGAACTTTAAGTTCTCTTGTGAGTTTTCTATGCCTCTCAAAGAGGAATTCTTTATAGGTCTTTCCGCTAACGAGATCTCCAGTTGCGTGGTCTGCAAGCATGAGAACATCTATACCAGCTTCAATCTGAGCTTTTCCGAATTCTACTGTCACTGGCATGAGGGCATCGAGAAATCTGTGAAGCTTATCGGGATTGAGCCTCACATTCATAAGCGTATTCTTCACTCCCCAAACATGATATGCTAGAGTCCATGGGCCCATCACCTTTCCGACAATTGCCACATAATCTCCATATTCTTTCTTCAAAATCTCTATGGCATCTAATACAGCTCTTGTGGCTTTTCTTTCAAGAAAATCCTCCGGTATTGTTACCTCTTCAGGATCGTTAAACACTGTCTTCGTTCCATCTGGCATCTTCTCCTCAGTACCCCAGTCAACTTCTGCTCCCAGGGCGTCAGCTTCTATCCAAACGCTGAAGTAGGGCATGATACAATCATATCCAAGAATCTCGTAAGCAGCAGCAGATAACTTTGCCATTTTTTTCGCATCTGTATGAGCTTCTGGAAAATATGCTCCGGTCTTCTCCATCTGTTCTATCGTTGCAACAGAGGTTGCACTTCCAACAGCTCTTCTATCCACTCTCCCAGAGAACATTGCGGAAAGAAATCTTTTTCTCGGACTCATCCACTCCTCAACTTCTTCCATTTCTCTCCTCACCCCTTATAAAGAGGTAAAACATCTCCCCCATGATGAATTATTCCAATTTTTGCATTTTTTCCGTGTTTCTCGAATGCAATTTTCAAAGCTTCTTCAACGTTTTCAGCATGGATAAAGCCGAACTTCTCTTTTATTTCTTTTGTCAATCCATCTGAAACAACAATGACATCTATCCCTTCAGTTGCCTTCTTTATCAGCATGAGTACAGAACATCCAACTTTGTCCTCCACTTCCTCTTCTCTCACCCTTCTTTTTATCTCTTTGTAATTCAGATGAGCCCATTCTGAAACAATTGGATGAGTTGGCGAGACTCCATCGGGAGCGGGAATCAAAAAGATGAGAGTTCCTCCGTCTTTCACAGCTCTTCTCGCATAGGTTAGTGGTTTTCCTCCTTGCCAGAGATCTATCTCGGTTGGATGAGCATCGGCTACGACTATATCAGCTCTTTCTTCAATCTCTCTAACGAAAATCTCCTTTGAAACTTCTATTCCCGCATCATGAGCCTTTACGAAATCTCCCGCGACAACCTTCACGAGTTCCTTTTTGCTGTTGAAAACAACATTAACTATGAAGTTCAAACCTGCTTTTTTTGCAACAGCTCTCATCTCTTCCATAATTTTATTTTTTGTCGTCCCTGAGTATTCCAAAACTCTTTCATCATCTTCAAAAAGAAGAAGATGCGTTGCGGCGGTTGTATCCCATCCGCAGATTCCTGGCTGAATCATCTTTGCTCCTCCACCGAAACCCGCAAAACAATGAGGAACTATGCTCCCAAGGGCAATCAGGAAATCTGCTTCATAGGCAACTCTGTTTATTGTTACGGGAGTTCCATTTTCGGTCTCTCCAAGATAAATCAAATTCTTTTCATCCTTCCATTCGTGATTTATGATTCTAACCCTTCTAACCACTTCTTCCCCGAAGTTTTCGAGAATCTCCTCTTCGGTCATATATCTGTGAGTTCCGAGAGCTATGAGCACAGTTATATCCTCGTCAGGTATTCCTATTTCGTTTAGCTCGTTCAGAAGAATCGGTATGATTCTCTTTCTCGGTGTCGGTCTTGTTAGATCATCTGCAATTATCACAATTTTCATACCTCTTCTAACAAGATCTCTGAGCCTCTTTGTCCCTATCGGATTTTCCAGAGCATCTTTTATCGCCTTTTCTTCATCTTCCACTGGAGGAAGATCATTTGGGTAAAGTTCCCAGATTACGTTTTCATCTGGAAGCTCTACTGGAATCTCCTCCTTTCCGTAACTCATTTTAACAATCATTCGAAAATCCTCTCCTCCTATTCTTCCTCTTCTTCAAATCCTCTCTCTATTGCTTTGTCAACTTTGTAAACGATTGCATAGGTAAAGAGCATTATTGATATTCCAATGAGTACTATCGCATTCGCTAAATATGCGAGGAAAATGCTAATTCCGATCCACTTTCTGTGCAGAAAAACACCAATAAGCACTACCAGAAAACCCAACGCATACAACCCGTACTGGTAACGGTAGATCTTTATCACGTAATCTGGAATGTAATATCCTTCTTTTACAACAAGGACTCTTCTCTCATCGCTCATCACTTTAATTCTCCCTTTTCTCTTTTTTAAGCTTTTCTGATTTTAAGATAAAGTCGTTTATGGCTTTTGCGAAACCTCTTGGTCCGATTTCATCCACTAACTTCAGTCCCTCTACTTTTATTTCAGCCCACCCATTTTGATTTCTCACCAAAATTGGGAGATCCACATTCTTTAACATGGGCTCGTCTGTATAGGAATTGCCTATCCCTATGGTTTTAACTCCTTTATGTTCTTCTTTGAAAAATTCTACTAGAATTTTAACAGCTTTTCCTTTATCCGCTCCTTTTCCGTATATGTGTAGAAATCTTCCTCCGAGAGTAACGTTAAATCTCTTTTTCAGCATTTCAATCGCTTCCTCGTCAGCTTCAACAACTATCTCGCTGAATCCTCTTTCCATTGCTTTTTTCGCCATTTCTTTATTTAATCCAGTAAGTCTCGCCACCTCCACATCACTCATATTGAAAAAACCTTTTATCTTCAGCCCTCTCTCTTCTATTTTTTGAATCTCCTCTATTATCTCTCCTCTCTTAACTCCCAAAATTCTGACTTCATATTCCCCTTTAACTTTTCCGAAAACTCTTTTGAAATATCCTCGAGGAACAAAAATTGCAGATCCATCCTCTACTATGAATGGGTGTGCGATTTTCATGAGCTTCAGGAAATACTCTTGTTCCACTTTCGTCTTCGCAGAACAGAAAATCAAAGGTATTTTCCTTTTTTTCAGCTCTTCGACGACTTCTCTTGCATCTTCAAAGGAATAGTTCTCGTCAAGAAGAGTCCCATCCAGATCCGTGAAGATCACTAACATACTCCTTATGTGGGTTCGGAAAAGATTTTAAAGTTATTCGAAACTCTCTTGAAGTTCTCGCTGATGAAAGGGTTAAAATTAAACGAACAAACACTATATCCAGAAGGTTAAATTTATCTATAAGATTTCACCATCCTACACCTTAGCCGAGGATCTCTGAAGAAAGATATATAAATGAGAAACCCTCATTTACCTTGCCGAATCAGATGATTCTTTGGGGGAAAGAGCTTGGAAGCAGGAAGTGCTGAAGAATTCAAACATATTGTTAGAATTGCGAATACGGATCTTGATGGATCGAAGAAGGTTCAGTATGCTCTAACAGCAATAAAGGGAATTGGGAGAAGAGTCTCTAGGGTTATAGCTCTAAAAGCCGGAGTCGATCCTGATGCTATTCTCGGAGAGCTACCAGATGAAGTGATAAAGAGAATTGAGGATGTCATCGAAAATATTAATGATCATCTTCCTTCATGGATGAAAAATAGAAGGAGGGATATCTACACGGGAGAAGATCTTCATATCATAGGTGCGGAGCTCGATCTTGTGAAGCAGGAGGATATTGAACTGTTGAAGAGGATAAGGTCTTATCGCGGAATCAGGCACGAGAAGGGATACAAGGTAAGAGGTCAGAGGACAAGGAGTACTGGAAGGAAAGGACCGGCGGTTGGAGTTTCCAGAAAGAAGAAGTGAGGTGGAAGGATGGGAGATCCGCGTAGAAACAGGAAAACTTATGAAACTCCAAGAAATCCTTGGGAGGCAACCCGTTTAAGCGAGGAAGTTGAACTCATAAAGGAATACGGGTTGAGGAACAAGCGAGAACTCTGGAAGGCTCAGAGTATTCTGAGGAAGTACAGGAGAATTGCAAGAGAACTTCAGGGAATTATAAGTGTAAGAGGTCTTAGTGAGGATGTTGAAAAAGAGGTGAACGCAGTTCTCATGAGATTGAAGAGAGTTGGAGTACTCGAAGAGGATGCCCAGTTAAATGATATTCTCTCACTTACAGTTGAAGACTTCCTCGAGAGAAGACTCCAAACTCTGGTCTATAGAAAGGGTCTTGCTTCAACAATTAAACAAGCTCGTCAGTTTATAGTTCACGGTCACATAGCTATTGGTGGGAGAAGGATTACAGTTCCAAGTTATCTCGTGCCTAAGGAAGAGGAAGATCTGATAGACTACTATCCTGGATCCCCTCTTGCTAGACAAGATCATCCTCAAAAGGTAATTAGAGTCTCCTCCGAGGAGGGTGGCAAATGAGCGACGGGAAATGGGGAATTGCCCATATTTACGCTTCGTTTAATAACACAATAATAACAATAACCGATATTACTGGAGCGGAAACTATAGCAAGATCTTCTGGCGGAAGAATTGTGAAAGCAGATAGAGATGAGAGCTCTCCTTATACTGCGATGCAGATGGCTCTCCAGGTTGCAGAAATTGCGAAAGAGAAGGGAATCGTTGGCGTTCACATAAAGGTCAGAGCACCCGGAGGGAATAAGCAGAAGACTCCGGGACCTGGGGCTCAGGCTGCGATAAGAGCTCTTGCAAGAGCTGGGTTGAAGATTGGAAGAATCGAGGATGTCACTCCAATTCCGCATGATGGGACGAGACCAAAAGGTGGGAGAAGAGGAAGGAGAGTGTAAATGGAGATTGAGATCATTGAGCAATCTGATAGTAAGATGAGGTTTCTTCTTTCCGGAGTCACTCCCGCAATGGCAAATGCTTTGAGAAGAGCTCTCATAGCAGAAGTCCCGAAAATGGCGATAGATGAACTTGTGGTTTATGAGAACACTTCCGCTCTTTACGACGAGCAGATAGCTTTAAGAATGGCTTTGATCCCAATCAAAGCAGATATTCGTCTTTATTATTTCCCTGAGGAATGCAGATGCGGTGGAAAGGGATGCTCGCTTTGTCAGGTAATCTTCACTCTTGATGAAGTCGGTCCGAAGACAGTTTATTCTGGAGATCTGAAATCATCAGATCCAGATGTTAAAGTTGTGAACGAAAAGATCCCGATTGTAAAGCTTAAAGAGGGGCAGAGACTGAGACTTGAAGCCATCGGAAGACTTGGGATAGGGAAAAAGCACGCTAAGTGGCAAAGCGCAATTGCTTGCGCTTATAAAAATCTCCCACATCTTTCTGTCACTGATGAGTGCAATCTCTGCATGAAATGCGTTAAATCTTGTCCTAAAGGAATAGTTGATGAAATAGGAGGGAGAATTCAACTTGTTGATGGAGTGGAGTGCTCTCTTTGCAAGCTATGTGTTGATACCTGTGATAGGAACGCTCTCAAGCTTGAATTTGATGAATCAAAGTTCGTCTTTCAGTTTGAGTCAGATGGCTCGATGAAGACTTCTGAGATGGTAATAGAGGCTGTAAACATTCTCAAAGATAAAGTTGAAGAGCTGAGCAAGATATTAGAGGGGTTGTAATGAGGAGAATCAGAAAGACTAATCCGAGAATAATTTCACTGATTAGGAAGCTTCGGAAGAAATCAAATGAAACAGGTGCGAAGATCTGGAAGGATATAGCGGAGAGGTTGGAGGGACCTTCGAGAAATTACGCCGAGGTAAATGTCGGAAAAATTGCGAGGTATGCGTCCAGAGGAGAGACTGTGGTAATCCCTGGGAAACTTCTTGGTAGCGGTGAAATTGATTTTCCTGTTACCGTGGTCGCTCTTAGCTTCAGCGAGGGTGCGAGGAAGAAGATTGCTGAAGCAGGTGGAAGGTGCCTGACCATAGAGGAGATTATAGAAGAGAATCCAAAGGGTAGCGGAATCAGGATAATGAGGTGAGTGAAAATGAAAGTGATAGATGCAAATGGCTTAATCCTCGGAAGACTCGCGAGTGTTGTTGCAAAAGAACTTCTCCAAGGCGAAGAGATCGTGATAGTCAATGCTGAGAAATGCGTAATCAGTGGAGATCGTCAGATGGTTCTTGAGAGATATAGGGAGAAAAGAGAAAGAGGTTCGAGGGAGAAAGGTCCTTATTATCCGAGAATGCCTGATAGGATAGTGAAGAGGACAGTCAGAGGAATGCTTCCATATAAGAAAGCGAGAGGACGGGAAGCTCTCTCAAAATTGAAAGTTTATATAGGTGTTCCTTCGGAATTTGAAAAGATGGAGAAGATTACGCTTCCTGAGATTCATGTCTCAAAGCTTGAAGTTCCGAAATATGTGGTTCTCGAAGAGATAAGCAGAATGCTCGGAGCAAAGATATGAGGTGTTCGTTATGAAAGTTGTAGTTGAGAGCGGTAAAAGAAAAACCGCGGTTGCGAGAGCAACCGTAAGGGAGGGGAAAGGAAGAGTGAGAATAAATAAGATTCCCCTCGAGATTTACGAGCCAGAACTGGCGAGATTAAAAATAGAGGAAGCTCTCGTGTTTGCCTCTTCAATCCTTGATTCAGTTGACATTGAAGTTAATGTCAGAGGAGGAGGATTTATGGCTCAAGCAGAGGCTGTGAGAACAGCAATAGCGAGAGCTCTGGTGGAGTGGACGAATGACTCATCTCTAAGGGATGCTTATCTGAAATATGACAGAACGCTTCTCGTGAATGATATAAGATACAAGGAGCCGAAGAAGTTCGGAGGAAGGGGAGCAAGAGCGAGAAGACAGAAGTCGTACAGGTGATTGCGATGATGATTCCTGTGAGGTGTTTCACCTGCGGAAAGGTCATAGGAGATCTCTGGGAGGAGTTCTCCAAAAGATGTGAGAACGAACCTCCCGGAAAGGTTCTCGACGACCTCGGAGTCACTCGTTATTGCTGTCGAAGAATGCTTCTCACCCATGTTGAGCTGATAGATCTCGTGTCAAGGTATGAGTAGATGGGGTCGTGGGGTAGCTTGGATATCCTCCGGCGTTCGGGACGCCGGGAGCTGAGTTCAAATCTCAGCGACCCCATACCCCTTCTCTTATTTACTTGAAGAGGGTGATGTCTTGGAAAAAAAGCCGGAACCGAAAATTAATATCATTTATGAGCGTCTCAACAGATACACTCGCTTCGAAAAAGCGAGAATTATCGGAGCGAGAGCCCTTCAGATAACGATGGGTGCTCCAGTGTTCATAGATGTGAAGGGTGACCCGATTCAGGTAGCTCTTGAAGAGTTCAGGAGAGGTTTAATACCGATAACGGTTAAGAGAAAAGTTAGGTGAAGAAAAATGAACGAAGATTGCTATATTGAGGATGTATATCTGAGGAAAATTCTTGATAGCAGAGGAAATGCCACAATAGAAGCGGAGATTATAACTGAAAGTGGGGTTTCTGGAGTTGCTGCAGCCCCCAGCGGGGCAAGCACAGGAAAGTATGAGGCGAAAGTAATTTCGGTTGATGAAGCCATAAAAATAGCTGAAGATGAAGTCATTCCTGAGCTCATAGGTCTTTACGTTCTTGAGCAGGAGTATATAGACGAAATTCTGAGAAATGTTGACGGGACTGATAATTTTTCTCACATCGGTGGTAATACCGCAATCGCAATTTCGATGGCCTCAGCAAAAGCAGGAGCAAACTCTTTGGGAATACCTCTCTACAGGTATCTTGGAACTCCTTTTTCGTCGTCACTTCCCTATCCTCTTGGTAATGTGATTGGCGGAGGAGCTCATGCAGTGGGAGCAACATCCATTCAGGAGTTTCTCTCGATTCCGATTGGCGCATCTTCTGTTCAAGAAGCGGTTTTCGCAAATTCTGCGGTTCACAAGAAGGTCAAGGAGATACTTTCCTCAGAAGGAATTTTCTGTGGAAAGGGAGACGAAGGAGCATGGGCACCGCAGATATCTGATGAGAAGGCTTTTGAGATCATGGAGAGAGCAGTATCAGAAGTTTCAGACAAGCTTGGCTTTGAGATAAAGTTCGGAATTGACGTTGCCGCTTCGGAACTCTGGGACGGTGAGAATTATGTTTACAAAAATGCAAAGAGAACTCCCGAAGAGCAACTCTCCTTTATAGCAGAGCTGATAGATAGATATGACCTCTATTACGTGGAGGATCCCTTCGAAGAAGAAGACTTCGAAAGCTTTGCTGAGCTCACTGCCTCTGTTGACTGTCTGATATGTGGAGACGATTTATTCGTTACGAACGTCGAGAGGATCAGAAAGGGAATTGAAACCGGAGCGGCAAATGCAGTGTTGATAAAGCCGAATCAGATCGGAACTCTCACCGATACCTTCAAGGCGATCTCTCTTGCTCGAAGAGAGGGATACACATGTGTGATCTCTCATCGCTCTGGGGAGACTACAGATAATACAATCGCTCATATTGCCATCGCTCTCGAACTTCCCATAATAAAGACTGGAGTGGTGGGAGGAGAGAGAATAGCCAAGCTAAACGAGTTGATAAGGATTGAAGAGGAGCTTGTGAATCCGAAAATGGCAGATCTCACTTAAGAAGGGGTGATTGTGAGTGGAGTACGATGAAGAAAAATCCGAAATTCAGCTTCTCGTTCCTGTAGAGGAGTATCTTGCTGCGGGAGTTCATATAGGAACTCAGCAGAAGACGAAGGACATGATGAAGTTCATTTACAGAGTTAGAAACGACGGTCTCTACATTCTAGACATATACTCAACTGATGCAAGGATTAGAGTTGCAGCCAAGTTTCTTTCCAGATATCAGCCAGAGAAAATTCTTGCAGTCTCTGCAAGGCAATATGGACACAAGCCAGCAGTGATGTTTGCTAAAACTATTGGTGCGAAGGCGATTGTGGGGAGATTCGTCCCTGGAACGCTCACAAATCCAGCTCTTCCATATTATGTTGATCCTGATGTTGTACTTGTGACAGATCCCATAGGAGACTCTCAGGCCGTACAGGAGGCAGTGGAAATAGGAATTCCCGTCGTTGCTCTTTGCGACAGCAATAACTCTCTTTCAAATGTTGATCTGGCGATTCCAACAAACAACAAAGGAAGAAAGGCTCTTGCTCTTGTTTACTGGCTCCTGACAAGAGAGATTATGAAGATCTGGGAAAGGGAGGACGAGTTCAGATACGTGGTTGAGGACTTCGAAGTGGAGTTGTGAGGGGGTGTTAATGAGAGAACCCGCAGTTGCAGGACAATTCTACCCTGCAAGTCCTGAGAGATTGAAAAAAACTCTAGAAGAGCTTTTTTCCTCTTTTGAAATAAGGGAAGAAAGCTCAAAAGCATGTGTATCTCCTCACGCTGGTTACATGTTCTCCGGAAAGGTTGCAGCTGCGGTTTATTCGAAAGTGCCGGAAACCTCTCGCTACGTCCTCATAGGCCCAAATCACCATGGTATTGGTATACCGGTTGCGAGTTCAAAACAACAGTGGAAAACACCTTTAGGAGTTGTGGAGGTAGACGAAGAGTTTGTGGATGCTCTCTTCGATGAAGCAGTTGTGGATGAATCTGCACATCTCCACGAGCACTCTATAGAAGTACAGATACCTTTTCTTCAGTATCGTTTTAAAGATTTTAGAATTGTTCCCATCTGTATGCTTGCTCAAGACGAGATAACCGCAATGGAGCTCGGAAGGAAGATTGCAGAACTTTCGAAGGATTTCGGAGATACGTTCGTTATAGCTTCTTCGGATTTCTCTCATTACGTGCCCTATGAGAAGGCTTACGAAGACGATAACTATGTGATTGAACCCATCTTGAAACTCGATGCAGAAGAAATGTACAAGAGAATTTTCGAGAGAAGGGTCACTGTCTGTGGATATGGAGCTATAGCAACCGCTATTAATACTTCAAAATTCATGGGAGCTCAGAAAGGGGTTAAAATCGCCTATCAGACAAGCGGAGATGTAATTTCAGATAGATCTTCTGTTGTCGGTTATGCTGGGATTCTGATGGTTTGAGAGTATGATAAGGGTCTCAGCTCCAGGAAAGGTTTATCTCTGCGGTGAGCATGCTGTTGTTTACGGAAAACACGGTATCTGTGCTTCCATTAGTATGAGAACTAGAGTTTCCGTGGAGTCATCGGATGAGTTCATAATAGAATCATTTTCTGGAGTTTCAAGGGGCCATCCTTCTAAACTCTATCCCTATGTCGCGGGAGCAATCAAGAAAATCGAAAATCTTTGCGAGATAACTCCCGTTAAAATTACCATCTCATCGGAAATCCCTCCTGCATCTGGTTTGGGTTCATCCGCTTCTGTTACAGTTGCAACAATCAAAGCTCTCTCTAAAATGTTTGGTGTAGAACTTGAAAAGGAAGAAATAGCAAGAATGGCTCATGAGGTTGAAAAAGAAGTTCAGGGCTCCGCTAGCAGAACTGACACATATGTTTCAACCTTTGGGGGCGTTCTCATGTTACCAGAGGGCGAAAAACTTCCTGTTCCTAATACTAGTATTATCATAGCTTTTACTGGAGTTACTTCTTCAACGAAAGAGCTCGTAGCATCTGTCAGGAGGCTCAGAGAGAGACATCCCAAAGTAATAGATGGAGTTATGGAAGTGATTGATTCGATTGCTATCCTTGTTAAAGAGAGACTTAAAGAAGGAGATTTGCTCTCCATCGGAGAGCTTATGAACATCAATCAGGGCCTCCTCGATTCCATTGGAGTCTCAACCGAGCAAATCTCTTCAATTGTTTATCGAGCTCGTTCTTCAGGAGCTTACGGGGCTAAAATTACTGGAGCGGGAGGAGGGGGCTCCGTTGTTATTCTCTCACCTTCCGAGAACTCTGAGAAAATTCTCAACGAGATAAAGCCTCTATGTAAAGAGGTCTTTTTGACTTCGATAGATACTCAGGGGGTTAGGGAGGAGTGATCATACTTAAGATCGGGGGAAGTGTGATAACTGAGAAGAACTTGGTGGAAAGAGCGAAGATAGGGGAGATGAGAAGAATAGCTAAAGAGTTATCTAAAAAGAAAGAAGATTTGCTCCTCATTCATGGAGTCGGATCTTTTGGCCATCCTCAGGCTAAGAAATACTCTCTCAATACCAGATTTCATGCTCCAGGATTATGTGTCACTCACTCTTCAGCTTCAAGATTAAATCACATTTTCGTTGACATTCTTAACAACCACTTTCCCGCAGTTTCCATACATCCTTTTGACATCATCATCGCTGAAGATGGGGAAATAAGAAAAATTTTCTTCGAAGCATTTTTCGAAGCTCTTCGGAAAGGAATCGTTCCTGTAACTCATGGAGATGTTGTTTTCGATTTGAAAAAAGGAAATTCAATAATCTCTGGAGATAAACTCGTGAGCTATTTTGCTCTCTCTCTCACACCAAAAAGAGTTGGGATGGGTACTAATGTTGACGGAGTTCTGGATGAGAAAGGAGAGGTCATCAAAGAAATTACACCTGAAAGATTTAAAGAACTTCAGAACATTTTTTTCACCTCCGGAACTCATGACGTCACAGGAGAGATGAAAGGCAAGGTTATTGAACTCCTTAAGTTGGCTGAAAAAGGAATAGAATCCTTCATTTTCAATGCTTTACAAGAAGGGAATATTGAAAAGTTTTTAAGAGGAGAAAGAGTAGGGACAGTAATCAGGAGTGATTGATGGTGAACAGTGAGCTCAGAAAGGCGGAGCATATTGAAATCTGTTTAAACGAGGATGTGGAGTCAACGCTCTCCCCTTTTCGGGATATCTTCATTCTTCATAAAGCTCTCCCTGAAATCAACTGGGAGGAAATAGAATTAGGGGTTGATTTTTTAGGAAAGGATTTGAAAGCACCTCTTTTGGTCTCTTCAATCACCGGGGGAACTCTCGGAGCGAAGAAGATAAATGAAAATATCGCTTCTGCGGTTCAGGAGCTCGGAATAGGAATGGGAGTTGGAAGTCAGAGAGTACTTCTTGAAGGAGCAGATCCAGAATCCTTCAGAATTGTCAGGGAGAGAGCTCCAGATGCCTTCATTTATGCGAATATCGGGGCACCTCAGCTAAAGGAATATAAAATTGATGAAATTCTTGGAATTATCGAAGTTATAGAGGCAGATGCTATTGCGGTGCATCTAAACTATCTTCAGGAGGTTGTTCAACCAGAGGGTGACCTCAAAGCAAGAGGATGTCTGGAGAAGATTGAAGAACTCTGTGAAAGATCACCCGTTCCGGTTATAGTCAAAGAAACTGGTGCAGGAATTTCCAGAGAGGTGGCTAGAGATCTCGTTTCAGCTGGAGTGAGTGCGATAGATGTCGGAGGTCTTGGGGGGACTTCTTTTTCTGCGGTTGAAGTTTACAGAGCAAGAAAAAGAGAGAACGAAGTGAAAGAGGTGGTCGGCCTCTCTCTTTGGGATTGGGGGATTTTAACTCCATTGAGTGTTGTGGAGTGCTCCGGAAGCATTCCAATCATTGCAAGTGGTGGAATAAGGAGCGGAGTTGACGTTTTCAAGTGCCTCTCTTTAGGAGCTTCTCTTTGTGGGGTTGCTCTTCCAGTCTTGAGGGTGGGAATGAGGAGCAAGGATGAGGTTTTAAAGATTTTGGAAACCTTTATTTATGGTCTCAGAGCTTCCATGTTCCTAACAGGGTGCAGAGAAGTCTCAGAAATTGGGAAAGTCCCTCTATTAATAACCGGGAGATTAAAAGAGATGTTTGAACTTAGAGGTTACGATGTCAGAAAATTTGCCAGAAGGTAGGGGCATATGGACGTAAGCATTATTGCAATCGGAGGATATGAAGAAGTTGGAAGAAATATGACCGGAGTGAAGGTCGGAAGAGATATAATCCTATGCGACATGGGATTGAGACTGGATAGAGTTCTAATTCATGAAGATGTTGAGCTTGAGAAGATGCACTCTCTGGATCTAATAAACATAGGTGCCATTCCAGATGACACGGTTCTCTCCAAGGTGAATGGAAGAGTCAGGGCAATAGTTTGCACCCATGGACATCTTGATCACATAGGAGCAATTCCCAAACTTGCCCATCGCTATGATGTTCCAATTATCTCCACTCCTTTCACCACAGAACTCATTTCCCAACAAATTCAACAAGAAAAGAAATTTGGAGTTGAGAATAATCTAATCTCTTTAACTGCAGGAAGCAGATTTAAGATAACTGAAGACATAGAGCTTGAGTTCGTGAGAGTTCAGCACAGTATTGTTGATTGCGTTTTCGCAGTCATTCATACGCCGAGAGGGGCAGTGGTGTATGCAAACGATTTCAAGTTTGATAGAACACCTATCATAGGGGCCCCTCCCGACTTTCAGAGGCTGAGAGAGGTGGGAAGAGAAGGAGTTCTCGCTCTCATAACCGAGAGTGTAAGGGTCAATGAGCAGGGGAGGACACCCTCTGAGAGAATTGCCTCTCAGATGCTCAACGATCTTTTGATGAGTTTAGAAGATGAAAGAGGAATTATCGTTACCACATTCTCTTCTCATTTAGCCAGAATAAAAACGATAGTAGAGGTGGCTGAAAGACTCGGTAGAATGCCGGTACTATTTGGAAGATCTATGGAGAGATATGCCGGAACCGGTCAGAAGATGGGAATACTGGACGGAAACTTCGAGTGCTATTCTAACAGAGCTCAGTTGGAGAAGAAAATGAAGGAAATGATGAGGGAGGGTAAAGAGTTATATCTTCCAATAGTTACCGGACATCAGGGAGAACCCGGAGCAGTTCTTACGAGGATCTCAGATGGAAAAACACCTTTCCTGATTGAAAAGGGAGATAATGTTATCTTTTCCTCTTCTGCTATTCCAGCACCAATAAACATTGCAAATCGTTATGCTGTTGAGACTAAGCTCAGGATGAGGGGTGCAAGAATTTATCCGAACGTTCACGTATCTGGCCATGCTTACAGAGAAGATCACAGAGATCTTATAAGAATTCTTCAACCGGAACATGTAATCCCAACTCACGGATCCATTGAGATGACAGGTGCTTATGTTGAGCTTGCAGAAGAGGAGGGATATGTTCTCGGAAGTACTGCCCATATACTCAGAAATTCTCAGGAATTAATCGTTTGAGGTGATTTTAATGCTCGAAAATGAGTTGAGAAAAAGAAAAGAACTTGTGGAATCCGCTTTAAAGGAGATCATTCATAAAGGTAAACCTGAGGAGCTTTACGAAGCATCAATTCATCTACTTAAAGCAGGAGGTAAGAGACTCAGACCTGTTACAGTTCTTCTCACAGCGGAACTCGTTGGAGGCAAAAGCGAGGATGCGATTTCGGCAGCCATTGCAGTGGAACTTCTTCACAACTTCACATTAATACACGATGACATTATGGATGAAGACGAGATGAGGAGGGGGATTCCCACCGTGCATTCTCTTTGGGGAGTTCCTTATGCGATTCTTGCAGGAGATACGCTTCATGCCCTCTCTTTTGAGATTCTCTCTTCTTCGAGAGCTCCTCCGGAGAGAGTTGTCAGGGCAGTGGAAATCCTCTCCAAAGCTTGTGTTGAAATCTGTGAGGGACAGTGGATGGATATGGAATTTGAAAAGAGAGAGAACGTCTCTGAGGATGAGTATCTGGAGATGGTTGGAAAAAAGACTGGAGCTCTTTACGAAGCTAGTGCAATGCTTGGTGGTGTGATTGGAGGAGGAGAAGAAGAGGAGATAAAAGCACTCGGAAGCTACGGAAGAAATGTCGGAATAGGTTTTCAGATTTACGATGATATTCTAGATCTTATTGGAAAGGGCGAAGAGATCGGTAAAGATAGGGGAAGCGACATTGCGGAAGGTAAAAAAACTATGCTCGTCATTCGAGCAAGAGAGCTTGGAGTGGAGCTCCCCGAAGTAAGAAAGAGGGATGAAGATAGCGTAGAAGAGATTGTGGAAATTCTCAAGAATTTCGGGATCATGGATTATGCGATAAGAAGAGCGGAAGAATATGTGGAAAGAGGTAAAAAAGCTCTTGAAATCTTTCCTGATTGCAAAACTAAGAAAATCTTGCTTGAACTTGCTGATTTCATGATAAAGAGGAGTTATTGATGAGCATCAGAGAACTCATCCTTAAACATGCGCTTGCAAATGCTCTGAAGTATGGAAAAGCTGAAAGAGGTGCAGTTATAGGGAAGGTCATTGCAGAGGCACCTGAGCTGAGAAGTTCGATAAGAGATCTCATGAACGTTTTTAATGAAATCATCTCATATGTGAACTCTCTTTCAAATGAGGAAAGAGAGGAGCTTCTGAAGAATATGGCTCCAGAGCTTTTGGAGAGAAAGAAGGAGAAAAAGGCTGGAGGCCTACCTCCTCTAGATTCGGATCATCCAGTCATGAGATTTGCTCCCAATCCCAATGGGCCTCCAACGCTCGGAAGTGCGAGAGGGATGGTGATAAATGGAGAATACGCAAAAATGCATAAAGGAACACTCATCCTCAGGTTCGACGATACAGATCCAAAGACGAAGCGCCCGCTCTTGGAAGCTTACGATTGGTATCTCGAAGATTATGAGTGGCTCGGGTATAAACCAGATGTCATACTTTGTGCATCCGAGAGAATCCCAATTTACTACGAGTATGCGGAGAAACTCATTGAAATGGGCTTTGCATACGTTTGCCTGTGTTCGAGAGAGGAGTTCAAGAAATTTAAGGACAATTCTGTGAGCTGTCCTCATAGGGAGAGCACTCCTGAGGTAAGTTTGGAACTCTGGGATAAAATGCTCTCTGGAGAACTCTCTTCAGGAGAAGCAGTTCTCAGGATAAAAACAGATATGAAACATCCCGATCCTGCGGTCAGAGATTGGGTGGCCTTCAGAATAATTGAAGTTCCTCATCCGAGAGTCGGAGATCGCTTCAGAGTCTGGCCAACTCTCGATTTCGAATCGGCAATTGAGGATTATCTTCAGGGTGTCACCCACATCATCAGAGGTAAGGATTTAAGGGATAGCGAAGCTAGACAAAGATATATTTATTCATATTTCGAGTGGGAGTATCCGAAAACGATTTACTGGGGAAGGTTGAAGATCCACGAGTTTGGAAAGCTGAGTACAAGTATGATAGCTAAAGGGATCGAGGAAAGAGTTTACAGTGGATGGGATGATGTTAGATTGCCGACGTTAAGGGCTTTGAAAAGGAGAGGAATTACTGCGGAGGCTCTCAGGAATTTCTTCATTTCTCTTGGTATTGGAGAGAATGATGTGAGCATAAGCATGGAGAATCTGTATGCGGAAAACAGAAAGATCATAGATCCAGTTGCTAAGCGTTATTTCTTTGTTCACAACCCAAAAAAGATGATTATAAAAGAGGGCCCATCTAAGATGCTCGCAAGAGCACCACTTCATCCAAAAAGAGATATGGGATTCAGAGAGATCGAGGTTGAAGGAGAGGTTTTCATAGCGGAGAGCGACTTTAAAGAGATAAAAGTCGGAGATTTTGTGAGATTAAAAGATCTCTGTAATGTTCAGATCACAAGTCTCTCTCCGCTTGAAGCTAAATATGAAGGAAAGGATGTAAAAGGCTATAGAATAATCCACTGGGCCCCCCCAGACGGAGTTAAAACGATAGTTTTAGCTCCAGAAGGAGTTTACGAAGGAATCTCCGAAAGAGGAGTTATTAAAGAAATCGGAAAAATTGTTCAGTTCGAGAGATTTGGATTTGGGAAAGTTGAAAAATTCGAAGACGGAATTCTACAGGTTTGCTTTGCTCATCGATGATCGGATTTTAAAGCTCGTTTCGTGTAAGTGATTCTGTGAACTGCGGTTAGATGAGAAAGGATCGCAACGAGTATTACAGCCTCTTCCACTCTACTGATCATCAAGCCGAGGAAAATAATGAGAAGTCTCTCTCCTCTTTCTGCTATTCCAACGTCACACCTCTTAATGATCTTCTCCGCTCTTGCCCTTGTGTAGCTCACCAGTAGTGCCCCACTCAGAGCAAGAGTAACATAAAGCCAGTTGACACCGGAAATTCCGAGGGAGATGAAGATAATGATATCTACGTATCTATCCATCACTGAGTCAAAAAATCCTCCAAAATCGCTTGAAAGTCCCTCACCTCTTGCTAAAGCTCCATCCATCATATCGAAAAATCCACTGAGAAGAAGGAGAACACCTCCGATGATGTATTTATGAGTTGCTATGAAATATGCGGAGAGGAAACCCACAAACACCCCAGCGATCGTGAGGTGGTTTGGAGTAACTCCTATTTTCCTGAGAAATTTAGCGAGAGGATGAACAGCTTCAGATATCTTCGGTTTGAGAGAGCTCAGCATGTGAAATGAAGTGTTGTCTGGATTCCATATTAAACCTTCCTCCTCCCTAAAACTTTAAATTGTTTGAGAATTGAAGTTGAAGATCGGGGATTTGATGTCATTTGAGATAATTGAAGTGAGTGGAGAAGCGTTTAGAAGAGGTAAACTCTACGGAGAGAGGGCAAAAAGTTTGATAAGAAAAAATGCGGAATACTATCTAAAATTCTGGAAGTCTCATCTTGGAATAGATGATACATCTTTAAAAGATGCATACTCTCAGTTTTCGAGCTCGATTGAAAGTTATGACGAAGAAATTTTTAGAGAGATGGAAGGAATAGCGGAGGGTTCAGGAGTCCCCCTCGAAACCATTGTTCTTCTCAACTCTAGATATGAGCTCGGATGGCTGGGAGAAGCTCTGAAAAGCAGAGGGTGCATCACATCCGAGGGATGCACCTCTCTGGGAGTTCTTCCCGAGAGGGCTGGAGGAAAGACCTATGTTGCTCAAAACTGGGATTACAAAGAGCACTTCCTTCAGACGACAGTAATTTTGAAAATCAGGAGAGATGACCTTCCGGACATCATCACGAAAACTGAAGCAGGAGCAGTTACTCAGCAGGGTTTGAATTCTGAAGGAATCGCAGTTGCGATGAACGCTCTTGTCTCAACTGAAGATTCCTTTGGAGAAGGAATTCCAGTGATAATTCTCATGAGGAGGATACTAGATTCTCAGGATTTCAGTTCTGCTTTAAAATACGTCTACGAAGCTAAAACAAATGTGAGCTCCAACTTTATCATCGGTGCACCCGGAGAGATCATAAATCTTGAGATGACCCCGAAAGGTGTTTCTTATATATTTCCCAAAGGCGGGATTATAACTCACAGCAATCACTTTCTTAAAGCCCATTTTGAGCATCCTATAAAAGATCGCTTCATCTCAGTGATTCCTGATACGCTATTTAGACACGAGAGAGCAAAAAGAATTCTTAATGAAGCTAAAGAAGTGACTTTTGATAGAATCAAAATCACTCTTTCAGATCACTTTAATTATCCCAACTCAATTTGTAGGCACAGGGATGAAAGGGTCGAGGAGTTCACAAGACTTGTGACAGTCTCATCTCTTGTTATGGATTTGAGTGCCAAGATCCTCTTCGTAACCAAGGGGAATCCGTGTGAAAACGAGTACGTTGCAATATCCTTTTAATGAATTCGATGAAAAGGTTTAAAAGGGAGCGATTCGTATTACATCCGTCATTCTGACAATTGAGATGAGGGATTGAAAAAATCCTGAAAAGGGAGGAAAAAACATGGTGGAGTTTGGGTTTGAGGTTCCAAAAGAGCTTGAAGAGAGAGCATTACAAGCACTTGAGATTGCAAGAGATACAGGGAAGATCAAAAAAGGAGCTAATGAGACCACTAAAGCAGTGGAGAGAGGCATCGCCAAATTTGTCTATATAAGCAGAGATGTTGATCCAGTGGAGATCGTTATGCATTTACCACCGCTTTGCGACGAGAAGAATGTAGCCTATATTTTTGTTTCAAGTAAAGATGAGCTTGGAAGAGCAGCTGGATTGGAAGTTTCCTGCTCCTCTGCTGCAATAGTTGAGGAGGGTGAAGCAAAGGAACTTATTAGAGAATTGGCTGAACAGGTGAAAGCTCTTAAGAAGTAAAAATTAAGGAGGTTGAGCTAGATGCCTGAAGACGAAGCAGTTCCTGCGGAGGTCGTTGAGGTAATAGGAAGAACCGGGATGCACGGAGAGGCAACTCAGGTGAAGTGCAGAGTTCTTGAAGGTAGCAATAAGGGAAGAATTATTACGAGAAATGTTCTTGGACCCGTAAAGGTTGGAGATATACTGATACTTCTCGAAACTGCTCGTGAAGCAAGAAAACTTACTGTGCGGTGATGGGTATGGTGGAGATCAGGAGATGCTCTTTCTGCAACGAGGAGATTGAGCCCGGAACCGGAAAGATGCTCGTGATGAAGAATGGAACAATTTATTATTTCTGCTCCTCTAAATGCGAGAAGAACTTCGAACTGAAAAGATTGCCAAGGAAACTCAAGTGGATAACCAAGAAGTGAGGTAAAATCATGGAGCGAACCTTTTTGATGATCAAGCCGGATGGAGTCCAAAGAGGACTTATTGGAGAAGTCATCAGAAGAGTTGAGCAGAAAGGTCTGAAGATCGTTGGAATGAAGATGCTTCGAATTTCCAGAGAGCTCGCAGAGAAGCACTACGAAGAACACAGGGGAAAAGAGTTTTACGAACCTCTCATTTCATATATCACTTCATCTCCTGTCGTTGCAATGGTTATTGAAGGTAAAAATGCAGTTCAAATCGTCAGAAAGATGATTGGAGCGACAAATCCATTAGAAGCATCTCCCGGAACTATAAGAGGAGATCTCGGAGTCGAGATAGGTAGAAATGTTGTTCATGCATCTGATTCGCTCTCCTCTGCTGAAAGAGAAATCTCTCTTTACTTCTCTGAGGATGAGATCGTCGAGTATAAAAGAATAGATGAAGAATGGTTGTATGAGTGAGGAAAAAAGGCTCAGGACCCCTATAGTCAGCGTTCTCGGGCATGTGGATCACGGAAAGACCACTCTATTGGATACAATACGTGGTACTACAGTAGCGAGAAGAGAGGCTGGAGGGATCACACAGCATATCGGAGCAACTGAGGTCCCTCTTGAAGTCATTAAAAAGGTATGTAAGTCTCCTCTCATCGAAAAAACTAGAGTTCCAGGACTTCTTTTCATTGACACACCAGGACATCATGCTTTTACCTCTCTGAGAGAACGTGGAGGGGCTCTTGCAGATCTTGCTATTCTTGTCGTTGACATTAATGAGGGTTTCAAACCGCAAACTGTCGAAGCCATCAATATTCTCAGACGTTTTAAGACTCCATTTGTGGTTGCTGCAAATAAGATAGATAAAATTCCGGGCTGGAAATCTCAGAGTTGGGAAATGTTCCCCGAAAGTTTGAAGAATCAGAGTGAGAGCGCTCGGAGAGAACTCGAGGAGAGAATCTACAAGCTTGTTGAGTCTCTCTATTCTCATGGATTCAGCTCGGAGAGATATGACAGAATTCGTGATTTCACGAGGAATATCAGTATAATTCCCATTAGCGCCCTTACCGGAGAAGGTGTTCCGGATCTCCTAATGGTTATCATGGGACTAGCACAGAGATTTCTCGAAAACGAACTAAAACTCCATGTCGATGGGCCTGCTATGGGTACAGTTCTTGAAGTCAAGGAAGAGAGAGGTTTCGGAACAACAGTGGATGCGGTAATATATGATGGAGTTATAAGGGTCGGAGACCTTGTAGTTCTCGGAGGCATTAAAGAACCTATCGTTACCAAAGTAAGGGCACTCCTCAAACCCAGACCTCTGAGGGAGATGAGGGTTGAAAGTAGATTCATGAACGTTGAAGAGGCTGTTGCAGCTTCTGGAATTAAAATAGTTGCTCCTGGGCTTGAGGGGGCTTTAGCGGGATCTCCGTTGAGGGTCGCTCCTGAAGAAGGGCTAGAGAAAGTTCTGGAGGAAATAAAATTTGCAATTGGCGAAGTTAGAATTTCTACTGATCTCGAGGGAGTTATCATAAAGGCGGATACTCTTGGCTCGCTCGAAGCACTTCTCGGAGAACTCAGAGAAAATAAAATTTCCGTGAGAAAGGCTGATGTTGGTGATATCACGAAGTCCGATGTAATGGAAGCAGCGACGATGGAAAATGAAGTCTACAGATGCGTCATAGGGTTCAATGTGAAGGTAACCCAGGATGCGAAGGAGATAGCTTCTCAGGAGAAAGTCAGAATATTTACGGGAAACGTGATATACAATTTAGTAGATGAGTATGTAGGATGGGTGGAGAAACTCAAAAGCGAGAGTGAGAAGAGAAAGCTTGAAATAATTGCCAGACCTGCCAAGATCATGATTCTTCCCGGATTTGTGTTTAGAAGGAGCAATCCTGCAATCGTTGGAGTAAGAGTTCTTGGCGGAAATCTTCACAACAACTCAGAACTTATGAATGAAAAAGGTATAAAAATTGGAGTTGTTAAAGGCATTCAGGATCGGGGCGAAAATCTAAGTGTTGCGGAAAGAGGTAAAGAAGTTGCAATAGCCATTGACGGTCCAACTGTCGGAAGACAAATTAAAGAAGGAGAGATTTTATACGTGGACATACCAGAAAGACATGCAAAGATAATAGAGCAAGATCTTCAGGAAGCTCTTGAGGATCATGAGCTTGAAGTCTTTAGAGAGGTGCTAAAAATTAAAAGGGAGAAAAATCCTTTCTGGGGTAGATAAATGAGGTGATTAAATGGTGGAGTTTAAATTGGTGATATCTGATCCAAAAACTGGAAGAGCATATCAGACTGAGATATCTGACCCACAGGCTAGTGTTTTCATCGGAAAGAGAATTGGGGACACAGTAGAAGGAGATGCCATAGGTCTTCCAGGTTATGTTCTTGAGATTACAGGTGGTTCGGATAAAGATGGATTTCCAATGAGAAGAGATCTGCCTGGGCCGTGGAGAAGAAGAGTTCTTCTTGCAGGACCTCCGGGATTTCATCCCAAGAAGAAAGGGGTTAGAAAGAGGAAGACTGTGGTTGGCAACACAATCTCACCAAACATTGTGCAGATAAACACAAAGATTGTGAAGAGGGGAAGGAAAAAAATAGAAACACTTTTGGGTCTCGAGGAAGGAGAGGAAGGCGGAGAAAAAGTGGAGAGCACTTCGGAAAGTTAACATGTGATATGTATTATAGCTCCAACCTTTTTACCTTCCTCTCTCATTTCGTTGAATTTTCTGATTGCCTCTCTAGAGTTATGAATATATAGGAGGATTCCCTTCTCTCTTATCAGTTCTCTTGCTTCGTCTGTTACTTGCACTCTGTTCATCATTCCTGCACCTATTATGATGACTTCTGGATCTTCTTCGAGAAGTCTCACTATCTCCTCCTTTTCAATCTCATGACTTCTGGTGCTCAATCTCTTTCTTCTGTCTACAACCTCTCCACTCGGTGTTATCACAACATCATGTTCAATCAAAATTCCATTAATTTTTATTTTACCGAATTGTATCTCTTCGATCATCATTCTGCACCTTCAGTATATTCTTTCAACTTTTTTACCTTTAACTGTTATCCACATTGGAGCTTGAGAAAAATCCTGGGGATTATGTTTTTTGTATTCGTAAACATCTATATCATTTTCTTCCATAATTCTCCTTATTACGCTCTCTCCGGCTCTTGATCTTTTGTTTCCAACCATTAAAACCCATTTGGAAGGATCTAACGTGAAGTTTTCCACTCTAATCTCTTCCTCGCTCTCTTTAACTACTGCTTTTATTCTGGTTCTGTACTCCTCTTTTTCAACTATCCACATCGCAACATCAGTTTCGTATCTTCGTTTCGTCATCTTTCTTCTCTTTCTCTTCAGATATACTTAACTTCTTCTCAACTCTCACTTTTACCATGGTAGGGTTTACCATGATAATAAATATCATGATAAAAGTTACCAATATACAAGTTTATAAATGGTATCAATATACATTATCATACAAAACAAAAAATAAAAAATTTAATTTTTGTCCTCGTTTAATTTTGTAATATTTTAATATCATCCTCTCTATCACACAATTTTTGTGATGAAACCCCAGCTCGAGGTAGCTCAAGTATTACAACAATTATATGAATATTCATCTCCTCACGAATTCAACCCCGGTTAAACATGCGGAAAAATGGAAGAAGAAGGGTTCATTAGGTCTAATCATATAAATTATATGAATAAATATTTTCGGAGGTCTCGGGATGAGGCACATTAAAAATTTTGTATACTCTTATGTGTGAAGTTGTAATGGACACGAGATTTCATTGCAAGCATCTTTGTTGCATTATTTTGCAATCAATACAGAAGAAACTCAAAGTGAACTCTAGTAAGTTCTTCAATTACTCTTAATCTTCTCCTTGCTCTTGAGAGATTACTCGGTGAGGGTCGCCTCCCCTCAAGCTTACTCTTTATTGCCTCTATCTGCGATGGTGTGAGAATTTCCTTAAGAATATCCACTCTCGACTCTATCAATCTCTTCAAATCTTCATCTCTCACTATAAGTTCTTCTGGGAAATCCTTAATATGATCCCAATGTTCATCAAAATAAATAAAAAACTTTCTTTTACATCCTCTACATTCGCATTTAACTCTTTTAAGCACTCTTTCTACAATCTCCACAACTCTCAATTCAGCTCCACAATATTCACACGTTCCCGCTATTTCTTCCATAGTGCCTTTGTCGGAGAAAAACCTAAATAAATGAATCGTTCATTTTTTCTTGGATGGCTGACATCAGAAATGTAAATCTTAAGGTAAAAGCGAGAGTAGAAAAATATCTGAAAAGGGATAAAAGTGGTATAAGGAGAGCAGTGCTTAAATTGATACTCAGGTTGAAGAGATTTACTACGGATTCCATCTACAAAGCACTGAAGAAAATTAATTTCGAAGTATCCAAGAAGTCAGTTGCAGCCATCATTGGAGCAATAGAATCTCGTTTGGGAATTCTGAAATCTATAAGAAATCATTCCTCGGGGATAGTGGTTTACGAGCTCAAAAAAGAGTACATTCACCTTCTGAGAACCATTCTTCAGTCTTAAAGCTGAGAGGTGTTTCTTTGAGTTCAAAATATCCAATCCCTTCTGTGGGAGCGCTTATAATCGAAGAAGATAAGCTTTTGATGATAAGAAGGGGCAACCCTCCCTTTGAGGGTTACTGGTCAATTCCTGGTGGAAAAATAAAATGGGGAGAGAAATTGGAGGAGGCCCTCAAAAGGGAGGTTCAAGAAGAACTTTCAGTAGAGGTGGAAGTTGGAGAACTTGCTGGAATTGTAGAGAGTATAGTGGAAAAAGAAGGAGATGTGGTATATCACTACATTCTTATAGATTACTTTTGCAGAATTATTTCTGGGACTCCAAAAGCTTCTTCTGATGCTCTTGAACTCAGATGGGTGTCGTTGAAGGAACTTAGAAATATCAAAGTTACCCCCTCTCTTTTAAAACTTTTGAAAGAACTTAAAATGATATGAGGGTGAATATAGTTTATTCTCTGATTATTCCCGTAAGATCGAGAAGCTCAATAAAAATTGGGGCTCTGGGAAATCTGAAGTTTGAGAAGGGTTTTTATGTTTACACCGGAAGCTCCATGAGCTATGGTATGAAGAGAGTTCTCAGACATACATCCAAAAATAAGAAACTCAGATGGCATATAGATTATCTTCTAAACTCTCATCCTTTCTCCCACGTCATTTTTGCAGAAGTGGAAAGAAAAATGGAATGTGAAGTTGCCTCGAAACTCAGAAATACTGCTTTTGGAGAAGCTCCAAAATTCGGCAGCAGTGATTGTAATTGCAAATCTCATCTTTTCTATTTCCCGTCATTTTCTGAAGCAGTTACTCTCTCTGAAAAGAGTTACGTGGAACTCGGACTGAAACCGAAAATTCTCAGGATTCAGGAGCTCCTTCGGGAATCCCCAGTGATTTAACCGTGATGAGAACTTCGACATCGTACATTTCTTTTATTCTCTCCACTCCTCCCTCCATTCTATCGACAACAACGAAGATCTTTTTTATTTCCCCTCCAGCTTCTTCGATAATTTTTATTGCGTCGAAAAGCGCCCCACCACTCGTCACAACATCTTCGACGAGAAGTATTTTCATACCACTTCTGAAATCGCCCTCGATTCTATTTGCAGTTCCATATTCCTTTTGCCTTTTTCTAACGAAGATGCTCTTCAATCCAGTTTTTAAAGATACTGCAACTGCTAGAGGCACTCCTCCGAGTTCAACGCCAGCAACCCGATCATAATTCTTGGGATCTATTCTTCTTGTTATCTCCTCAGCAATGCAATTTAGAACCTCTGGATCTGTTTCGAACATGTATTTGTCTATATAGTAATGGCTCCTCTTTCCAGATCTCAGCAGGAAATCACCGTATTTAATTGCACCGGAGCTCTTTATAAGCTCCTCAAGCATCGACCTCCACATCCTTCAGGACTCTCTCTAAGTCAACGTATTTTTCTATGAGCTCTTTTATACACTTTATCTGTTCCTCGTTCTGAACTTTCAATCTCCCGAGCATACCCTCCATTCTTTCAACTGTGCTCATGGTATCCATTGGCACAAGTATTACAGGTATTCCCCTCTCCTCTGCAGCTGCCAGTATAACTTCGCTTGGCCTTCTATTCCCCGTAAGCACGAGACATCTTATTCCGGTCTCAATTGCAGCCATTTGAATGTCTGATCGATCCCCTCCAGTTATAACCGCGGAGTTTGGAGCTCTTCTGAAGTATTTTATGGCTGAACCTACCTCCATTGCTCCTATTAGGAAGTAGTCAACGAGTTTGTCCAAGGACGATCTTCCAGCAAGAACTTCTCCGCCGAGCTCTTCTACAATCTGTTTTATGGGAACTGCTCGGAGTATTCTCTCTCTTTGAATCACTCCAAGGATATTAACACCCTTTTTCTCCAGAAATGGAACGATAACTCCTTGGACAAAATCCATCGCAGTTTCAGGAACGTCATTTATTATTACTCCGCTGATAAGTTCTTCAGGAGCTAAAGTTGTTCCGAGGATAATCTGATCAACAAGTGAAATTTCAGTGTCATATTTTGCAATGAGCAAGATTCTTGTGTTTAACTCTCTCGCAACACAGGCATCTGAGAGCCCTAAGGAAATTCCGTGAGTCATGCTTGGCCCTCCTTCAATCAACATAATATCTTTATCTCTCGATACTATCTCAAAGGATTCTTTTATCCTCTCCATTATTCGCTTTTCTTTTCCTCTTAGAATATCTCTGATAGTCTCAGTTGTGAGATCAATTGGCGACATGTCTTCAGGAGAATCTTCTAGTTTAAGGATGGATTTCAGATGATATGGATCTTCGTCAACAAGTCTACCATCAAGATCCCTGAAAACAGTTCCTATAGGTTTCATGTATCCTATCTTCAAACCTCTCTCTCTCATTGCCATGATAAGTCCAATTCCTATCGAAGTTTTACCTGCATGTTTTTTTGGTGAACAAAGATAAATAGGTCTCATTCCATTTTTCCCTCCAACGTTAATCTTGCATCAACTGCTATACAACCTTTACCCTTTTCAAAAACAACAAGAGGATTTATGTCCAATTCGAGAATTTCGGGGAAATCTGTTATGAGCTGGGAAACTCTAAGAAGGACCTCAGAAATCGCTTCAATATCATATTCTTCACTACCTCTATAGCCTTGAAGAATTCTTCCACTTTTTATTTCTTTGATCATTTCTTTTGCCTCTTCCTTTGTTATCGGAGTAAGTCTGAAGGATACATCTTTAAGAACTTCAACATAAATTCCACCAAGCCCGAACATTATCATGTTGTCAAATTGGGCATCTTTGGTACTTCCTATTATCGTTTCTACTCCTCCAGAAACCATCTGCTGAACGAGAACGCCTTTTATTTCAGCATCAGGGACATATCTCTTGACATTTTCGATAATCTTGTTATAGCTGAGTTTAGCCTCTTCATCCGAATTTATCCCGATGACCACACCTCCGACATCAGATTTATGGACGACCTGTGGAGAGAGAATTTTCATAACGACAGGATAACCAAGTTCTCGGGAAACTTTTACAGCCTCCTCCTCACTTTTAACAATTTTTGATCTCACAACTGGAATTCCGTATGCATCCAGTATATCAAGAGTTTCGAGTCCGAGATATGTAACTCCTTTTTTCCTTGCCTCCATTATGATTTTTTTCACCCTATTAGAATCAACATCGAATTTCACGAATTCACCTCTCTTTTTCTTTCTGTTCTCTTCAAAGGCAACCATAGCTCGGAAGGTCTTAGCAGCTCTTTCTGGATCTGGATAGTTCGGAATGCCGTTCTCTCTCAGAATTTTTATTCCTTTTTCCATGAGCTCTCCGCCCATAAAAGAACAAAGAATTGGTTTTCTATATTTCCGAGAAACCTCAACAATGACATCTGCTATTTCATCAGAACCAGTCATGGCTTGGGGAGTAACTATACAGAGAATTCCATCAACTCCCTCATCCTCAATAACCGCCTCTAAGGCATGTTTGTATCTGTCCGGTCTTGCATCACCAAGCACATCAACCGGATTGTAGAAATTTGCTGCAGGCGGAAGAACACTTCGAAGCCTCTTAACAGTCTCATCTTTAAATCTCGCTAATTTCAAACCCTCTTTTTCACATGCATCTGTTGCAAGTATTCCAGGACCTCCTGCATTGGTGACGATTGCAATCCTATCTCCTCTGATTCTCGGTTGAGTGCTGAAGGCTTTTGCCCAGTCAAACATATCTTCAATACTCCTCGCTCTCAGAATTCCAAATTGTTTAAAAGCAGTTTCATAGGCGACCTCTGAACCGGCAAGAGTTCCAGTATGAGAAGAGACAGCTCTCAATCCAGCTCTGGAAGTACCAGATTTTAGCACGATTATTGGTTTTTTCTTCGAAACTTCTTTCGCTATTTCTATAAACTTTCTTCCTTCTTTTATCCCTTCTAGATAGGCCAGAATAACCTCTGTTTTCTCATCTCTGTGAAATTCAAGCAAGAAGTCTTTTTCGTTTAGATCTGCCTTATTTCCGAGACTTACGAATTTTGAGAAACCTACATTTTCAACAAGAGTCCAATCTAGTATCGCAGTACAGAGAGCTCCAGATTGCGACATAAAGGCTATATTTCCTTTTTTTGCCATTCCCGCTGCAAAGGTGGCATTCATCGGAGTATGTGTGTCTATGATTCCCAGACAATTCGGTCCGAGCATTCGCATGCTATATTCTTTGACTATCCCTAGACACTCTCTCTCAAGCCTTGCTCCTTCTGTTCCAGTCTCTCTAAAACCTGCAGAGATCACTATAACGTATTTCACTTTCTTCTGACCACATTCTTCGAGAACACTCGGAACAATTTTGTTCGGCACCACAACAATTGCGAGATCGATTTTATCTGGAATTTCCTTAACTGATTTGTATACTTTTAGTCCTTCGATCATTTCAGCTCTCGGATTTACGGGATAGATTCTTCCTTTGTATGTTTTCTTCAGGTTAACTAGTATGCTATGACCTACGGAACCTACATCTCTTGATGCACCAATGACAGCAATCGAATCTGGATTAAACATATCTTCCAGCATAGTCTTCTCTCTTAGTATTGATTTCCTCTCTTAAAATCTTTCTATTTTTCATGCTTCTCAAAAGGATAATATAGGACTTTAAACATTTTATTCCTGATAATGAAAAATGAGACCGTTCTTATAGTGGGAAATTCAGTTAATTGTGTAGACCTTTTCTATCTCTCAAACTTCCTCTCTGAGGATGATTTCGTGTATTTGAGCGCCCCTTCTCCCACGATCTTCGTCTCTTCTATGGAATTCGAAAGAGCCAAAAGGGAGTCTAAGGTCTCAGTGGAATCTCTCCAAGATTACGGGAAGAAAATTGAAGAAGCTTTGGTTGAAATTCTGAAGAAAAGAGAATTGAAGAATATCTCCGTTCCTCCTTATTTTCCTCTTTCGATTGCTGAGAGATTAAAAAGTGAGGGAATGAAATTGAAAGTTATTTCAGATATCGTTCCTCAGAGAAGGATTAAAAACCCAGAGGAGGTGAAGAAAATCTCTATCTCTCAAAGAATTGCCGGAGAAGCTATGAAAATGGTCCTCAGAATTCTGAAAAAGTCGAAAGAAAAGGGGGGAATACTTTATTATGGAGATTTTCCTCTCACGTCCGAGAGACTCAAAACTCTAGTTAGTTTAAAGCTTATATCCCTCTCCTCCTCATGTGAGATGATGATTATCTCCTCTGGAACGCAAACCGCAATTCCTCATCATCGTGGTGAAGGTGAGATAAAGAGTGGGGAGAGTATAGTTGTAGATATTTTTCCGAAGCATACACTCTTCAGATATCACGGAGATCTATCAAGAACTTTTGTGGTAGGAGAACCCGCTCAGGAGTTGAGAGAAGCTTATGATCATGTTCTAAACGCTCAGCAACTTGCTCTCTCTATGATTCATTCGGGTCTCTCATGTAGAGAACTTCACAGTGCGGTGAAAGACTACTTCTCTGATCACGGTTATGAAACTGATGTGAAGAAATCAACTGGTTTTATCCATTCCACGGGGCACGGAATAGGTCTTGAGATTCATGAGCCACCGCTGATCTCGGAAAATGATGAAACTCTGGAAAGGGGAAATGTTATAACTGTTGAACCCGGATTATATTTCCCCAAAAGATTTGGAGTTAGAGTAGAAGATGTTGCAGTTGTTCATAGGGATGGCGTAAAAATTATCGAGGGAGGAGTTCCGAAAATTCTGGAGGTGTGGAAATTTGAATGAAGATGTAATGGAAAAATACATCCAAGCAGGGAAAGTTCTTTCCGATATTTTGAAAAGGATCCCCTCCAAGATATCTCTTGGAGTCTCACTTTTTGAAGTTGCGGAATGGATAGAGAGTGAAATAAAGAAAAGAGGCGCTCAACCCGCTTTTCCGTGTAACATATCTTTAAATGAAGATGCAGCTCACGATACACCCTCTTCAGGAGATCAGAGGGTTTTCGAGGATCATATTGTGAAAGTAGATGTCGGAGTCCATATCGATGGTTACATAGCTGATGCAGCCGTAACTGTGGATCTAAAAGGCGAGGAAGAACTCGTAGAAGCTGCTAGAGTAGCTCTCGAAGATGCTATCAGTACAGTGAGAAGTGGGAGGACCACGGGAGAAATAGGAAAAGTAATAGAAGAAGCTATAACTTCTCGGGGATTTCAACCGGTCGTCAATCTTGGAGGTCACGGATTACAAAGATACGACGTTCATGCCCCTCCGCATGTTCCAAACAGATTCATAAGAACGGCAAATCACGTGCTTCAGGAGGGGGAAGTTATAGCAATAGAGCCTTTTGCAACTAATGGGGCAGGAAAGGTTGCAGAGACAGGAAGGGTTGAGATTTACAGAGTTGTTTCAGAAAGACCCTTAAGGCATCCCAAGGCTAGAGAGTTATTGGAAGAACTGAGGATTTATAGTGGTCTTCCGTTCTGCAAGAGGTGGATACAACGAGAGGGATTGGATTTTCTTTTGAAACAGATGAAAGCTTCGAGAGTCCTTGAAGCTTATCCCGTTCTCAGAGAGATATCTGGCGGTTTAATATCTCAATTTGAGCATACTGTGATAGTCGAGAAAGATGGTTGTGAAGTGATAACCGAGTAGCAAAAATCTTTATTTTGGATCAGAATTTAATGTATGTGGAATCATGGAGGCCGAAGAAATAAAAGTTAAGATAGTTGAACTCTTACTCACTGCAGAGATATACAATGAGAATGAAAAGCTTGATGAGAGTGATCTTCCGAGGAGATTCAGGAAACACTATTGGGATCTCTCTCTTGGAGGAGTTCGAAGACCCGTTGTTGTTAGGAAAGCAGATTTAATTCGACTCTTTGGAGAGGAAGCAGAAAGAGCTCTCAAGAATATTCCGTTTGTGACTTCTGACGAGCTCGGAAGAGAAATTAAACTCACAGATCTGCGGATTGCTGCAGAGTGGTTTCTGAAAAGGGGAATAGAAAGAATCAAAGAAAATCCTGCGCTTGCTTACTTCTATCAGAGCTATGACTCTGTGAAGATCTCTTATGAAGAAGTTAGAAGCAAAAATCCACCGAAAGAAAGTGATGTTGAATGGGTGAAATCTCTTCTTGAGAGGTTGAGCAAGGAAGAAGAAATTGCGATGAACTTGCTCGTGATATTCTCACCGGAGGAAATCGAAGAGAGGGTTGATGAAATAATTCTTAGCGAAGATCAGGAAAAAAGGATTGAAAAGATTGCAAAGGCCATGGAACAGAGAGATTTTCTCAGAGAGATCGGAGTTAAAGATGTTGGTAAGATGCTCTTTATAGGCCCGCCTGGAACTGGAAAAACAACGATGGCGAGAAATTTATCCAAGAGGTTTAAAATTCCAATACTTGAAGCACGTTTATCGATGATTGTAAGCGAGTATCTTGGAGAAACTTCGAGAAACATAGATCGGATTTTCTCTTTGGCCAAAAAGCTTGCTCCATGCATCCTCTTTATAGATGAGTTTGATTACATAGCTAAAAGAAGAACGTCTGATGAGCATGCTGCACTTAAAAGAGCGGTTAACACTCTTCTGAAGGCAGTCGATGAGATCTCACTTGTTGAAGATGGTGTACTTCTCATAGCTGCAACCAATCATCCAGATCTTCTGGATAAGGCAGTTTGGAGAAGATTCGACGAAGTTGTTGAGTTTCCACTTCCCGATGAAGAAATGAGAAAGAGAATCCTCAGATATCTTCTCAGGAATATTGGAGAATATGATGTTGAGGTTCTTGCTGAGAAGACAGAAGGATTTTCGGGAAGTGATTTGAAGATGATAGTAAGAGATGCAGTTCTCAATGCTCTTACCACGGGTCGAAGAAAACCGGAAATGGGTGATTTTCTCGACGCTATTTCAAAACTCTCTGAAAGGGAAAACCTCAGGGAGAAGTTTGAATGAAGATTACACTCCTCGGCACGGGAGACTCTGTGGGAACTCCGAAAATAGGATGTAATTGCAGAACTTGCAGAGAGGCATTAGGGGGTGGAAGAACCAGAAGAACGAGATTTTCCATTATGCTTGAATACAGCGGGAGGGTTGTGCTGGTGGATACATCTCCAGATCTCAGATGGCAACTCATAAGGAATGGAGTATCTCATGTGGATGCGGTTATATGGACTCACAGCCATTATGATCATTATGCGGGGTTTGGTGATTTCTATAGAGTTCAGAACAATGTTGATGTCTACGGAGAGAAGAAAACACTAGATTACATTCTTCATTATCTCCACTTCATGAGCTATGTGAGGCATGATGTGGAGCTCTTAAAACCTTTCAGGATTGGAGAAGTCAATTTTACCCTCTTTCCCGTCACTCATTATTGTATTGGAACTCCCTGTGGAATCATTGTTGAATGGAATGGAAAAAAGCTTGTGATCAGCGGAGATACGAACAAAAAGATTCCTGATGAATCTCTCAAGCTCATAAAAAATCCAGATGTCTTCATAGTGGATGCGATAGTTCCTCCAGAGTACAAAGTTAAGAAGCATATGAATGCAGAAGAAGCTATGGAACTCTCCAAAGAAATCGGAGCTAAAAAAACTATTTTAACCCATTTGAGCCATCTTTATCTTCCTCATGATGAAGCATCGGAAATTTATCCTTTGGGATACGATCAGATGGTGATTGAACTTTGATCTTTGGTTTGGATATCGGAGGAGCGAATACAAAGATCTGTGACGAAAAAGGAGAATTCTGTAGAATCTTTTACAACCCTTTGTGGAAGAATAAATCTCTTGAAAAACCTCTCAAGGAAATCCCGAAAGGAGTGGAGCTTGCAGTTGTAATGACGGGAGAACTCTCGGATATTTTTCCAACGAAATTCGAAGGAATTAAATGGATATTTGGAGAGATAAAGAAAAGATTTCCTTCTGCAAAGTTCTTCGGTCTGGATGCAAATTTTCACGAGTCACCTTCACCACTTCTTGATGCCTCTAATTGGCTCGCTTCAGCCAAGTTTGTTTCTTTAGAATTTTCGGATGTTATTTTTGCGGATGTGGGAAGTACCACTACTGATTTAATTCCGATTGTCCATGGAGAGATCAAAGCTCATTTGAGGGACCTCGAAAGGATTATGAACTCTGAGTTGCTGTATTTTGGAGTCGTCAGAACACCGGTATCATCTGTTTTACCATTTTTCGAGTTTAAAGGGAGGAAAATTAGAGTTGCATCCGAGTATTTTGCATCACTTGGAGATGTTTACATAGTTCTTGGAGAGCTGAAAGAGGAGGAGTATCTGTGCGAGACCCCAGATGGAAGAGGTAAAAAAAGGAAAGACTCTCTCAGAAGACTTTCCCGAATGTTCTGCGCCGATCTCGAGGAAATTGAAGAGGAAATAATCTTGGATTTCTGTAGAAGAGTTCGAGAAGCTCAGATAGCAGAAATAGAAGAAGCTATACGTTATTTAGCTAATCTTCATAACTTGTCCTCGGTTTTCGGATGTGGAATTGGAGAATTCCTTTTGATAGAAGCTTGTGAGAGAATCGATCTGGAATTCATTTCAGCATCGAAAATTTATGGAAAGCAGATCTCGAATCTCTTCCCCGCCTTTGCTGTTGCTAATTTGATGAAAAAAGAGGGAAACTCTCAGTCTATATAAGCGGAGAGTTTCGCCTCTATGAACTGTCTGGGCACAGCTCCTATTATTTTGTCAACAAGCTTTCCTTTCTTGAAGATCAACAGAGTTGGAATGCTCATGATTCCGAATTTCATCACTGTTTCTTTGTTCTCATCAGTGTTCAGTTTTCCAAAGACAACTTTTCCAGCATAATCTTTTGCAAGCTCATCTATGATAGGAGAAATCATCCTGCATGGCATGCACCATGGAGCCCAGCAGTCTATAACCACAAGATCATATTTACTAATAACTTCTTCAAAATTTTCATCTGTCACTTTTATTGGCTCACTCATCATTTCACCTCCTCTTTTTTCCATTCTTTTAATCATTTCTTTGATTTTCTTCTCTTTTATTCTTTCTATTTCTTCATCCATTTCTGACACCTCTTCAAGGTGTCATTTTTATTTACTTAATTTAATCTATTTAAAGTTTTGTATAATATTTACAAAACCATGCAAAACTTTAAGTAGTCGGAAAACATCACTATTATTCGGGTGAAAGAATGAAGCTCGGAATTATTCTTGTAAAATCTCCGCTAGGGTCCAGAAAAGTAGAGACAGTTCTTCAAACAGCCTCATTAGCACTTAAAAAGGGAAATTCCGTAGATCTCTTCTTAATCTCAGATGGCGTGTGGCTTTCAAAGATTCAGGACAAAGAAATTAAAGCACTTCTAAGGGAGATCAGAAACGGAGGAAATATCTACGTTTGTGGAGCAAGTGCACAGGCAAGGGGAATAACTGAAGAGACTCTTGAGGGGTTTGTTCTCTCCGAGGATTCATACGGAGACCTCGTAGATCTCGTTATGGAGAAATGGGATAAAGTGGTGGTTTGCTGAGGAGGTGGAGGAATTGAAGAAAAAATCTCTAGCAATTCTTCTTTGCAGAGGTCCTTATGCTTCTGAGTATGCTGATATAGGGGTTGGAATAGCCAAAAAAGCGATGGAAAAAGGATACGATGTGAAGATGTTCTTATATATGGATGGTGTGTGGGTTCAGCATGCAAGACAGTCTCCAAAAGTTTTTCCAAACGTGGGAAAAGAGCTTGAAGGTGCAATATCTCTTGGTGCTGACGTCAGAGCTTGCGAGAGATGCTCTTCTGCGAGGGGTATAAATGAAGAGGACATTGTGAATGGGGGAAAGATAACATCTCTCTACGATTTCGTACAGATGCTGAAGGAATGTGATAAGGTCCTTCCTATTTTGGGGTGATGAAAAATGAATAACTCAATCCTTCTTTGTTTAACTATAGGACCTTACGGTCATGAAGACGCGTTTGCAGCAATAGCTCTCGGAAATGCGATTTTAGCGCGAGATATGGATATTTCGATTGTCCTCAGAGATAATGGGGTTTATGTCGCCCACAAAAATCAAGATCCCTCTAAAATAGGAGTACCGAATAATCTTGATCTTCTTCAGGATTTCATTGAGCTCGGAGGAAAGGTTTACGTGAGCGAAGAGGATATGAGAGCAAGAGGTCTCACAAAAAATGACTTGATTAGTGGTGTAGAGCTAATTTCGAGTTATCTCGAGCTAATTGAATCTCATGATGTGATATTAACTTTTTGAGGAGGTGAGGAAATTGGTGAAAATTAAAGTGGATACAAGAGGAATGAACTGCCCACAACCGCTTGTCGAGGCTAAGAAAGCATTGAGAAAAATTCAATCTGGAGAGATTGTTGAAGTGATAGGGGACCATCCAGAGTCTTTCACTGAAATTCCAAAGGCGATGAAAGAAAGTGGGCATGAATGTGAGGTTGAAGGAGAGCCGAACAACTGGGTGATAAAGATAAAGAAAGCTTGAAAGGTGATGATAGGTGAGTGAAAAGAAAAAGATGACGATAATAGTTTTCAGCGGAGATATGGACAAAGCTTACGCTGCCTTCATTCTCGCTTCTTCCGCAGCAGCAATGGATATGGATGTGACTATGTTCTTCACGTTCTGGGGCTTGAATCTCTTGAAGAAAGGGGGACTACAGAAAGCACCTCTATCTAAGATGAACATGTTCGGTCTCGGAAAGATGATGATGCAAAAGAATATGGAGGATGCCAATGTGATGAGTTTGGAAGCTCTTTTCAGAGATGCCAGAGAGCTTGGAGTCAAAATGCTCGCTTGTAGCATGACCATGGATGTGATGGGGATATCCAAAGAAGATCTTGTTGAAGTGGATGGATACGTTGGTGCTGTCGAATATCTATCTCATGCTAAGGAGTCTCAAATAAACCTCTTTATTTAAATTCGGAAGATTTTTCTCCTCTCTTATCCCTCTTTTTTCTATGGAGCGTCTGAAACATCTTCTCGAACACTGGTTAGATCATAGCAGAGAACATACCAAGAAGTATGAGGAATGGGCAGAAAGAACAAAAGAGAACAATCCTGAGATCTCTGAGCTTCTTGCTGAAGCAGTCAAAAAGTTCAGAGAAGGAGAAGAGATTCTAACTAAGGCTCTCGAAATCCTCAAACGTTGAGACTCAGAATGTAATCTTCGATTCTGTTCATCGCCTCTTCTATGTTCTCCATTGAGTTTGCATAGGAAAATCTCACGTGAGTTCTGGTTGCATCTCCAAAATCTATACCCGGAGTCACCGCCACTCCTGTGTTCTCGAGAAGTTCGTATGCAAATCTTACAGAGTCATTTGAGAACTCGCTGATATTTGCAAGCATGTAGAAAGCTCCTTCTGGGAGCTTTTTAACTTTCAATCCAATTTCGTTAAGCCTCTGAAACATGAAGTCCCTCCTTCTTTTAAATTCTCTTATCATTTCTTCAACGCATTTTTGATCTCCTCGAAGTGCCATCAAAGCTGCATACTGAGAAATTGAATTTGTAGAGATGAAAAAGTTCTGATGAATAATCTCGAGTTTCTTCACATATTTTTCTGGAGCTATTATGTATCCGATTCTCCATCCGGTCATCGAGTATCTCTTTGAGAAGCCATCCACAACGAAAGCATCTTCTGTAAACTCCAAAATTGAGTGACAATCTTTTTCGTATGAGATGCCGTGATAGATTTCATCTGAGACAATAGTCAAGTTTTTCGATTCTTCCACTATTTTCTCAAGTTCTCTTCTGGTAAGCACCGCTCCAGATGGGTTAGAAGGTGAATTCACAAGAACGGCTTTAGTTTTCTCATCCTTTTTTATTTCTCGTAACTTGAAACCATCGTCCTCCTGTCCATAAGAGTAATTCGGAACTCCTCCGAGGAACTCTATTGCATTCGGATAGCAGGGATAGTAGGGGTTACATAGAAGAATTTTCTCCCCTTTTTTAATAATCACGGAAAATATCATGAGCATTGCGGGGCTAGTTCCATTTGTTATTATGATTCTAGATTCTGGAACGTCAACACCATATCTTTCATCATAATATTCTGAAATCGCTTCTCTGAGTTCTGGAATGCCTCTACTGTGTGTGTATCCGGTAAAGTTCTTTTTTATTGCTTCATTTGCTGCGTTTTTTATGTGTTCTGGAGTTGGGAAATCTGGTTCCCCAACTTCGAGATGAATAATGCTTTTCCCCTCTCGCTCCATTTCATTGGCTCTCTGAAGAACTTCCATTACAAGAAAAGGTCTCATCACTTTCATTCTTCAAACCTCCGGAATTCTCGCTCTTTCAAACTCCTCTTTTCTTTTCAGCTCTTTTGTTGCATCTATTATCATTTTCGTCGTCCTCCCCTCCTCATCCGCACAGGGATCAAGAGAAGATCCACGAGCTCCAGGAATAAAAATAATGTCTTTGTCTCCTCTCACCCTTGTTGCTATTGCGTATTCGATTTCCTGAGGGTTGAAAATATCTATGTCCTCATCTACGACCACAACATGTTTCAAGCTAGGATGAGCTGATAATGCTGCAATTCCTGCATTTTTCCCGTCCCCTTCAGTTCTCTTCCTAATTTTCACCGCACAATGAAGGTAACTGCAACCACCTTGAGTAAGATGAACATCAAGAACTTCCACATTTTCTGAGACTCTCTTGTAGATCAGAGGCTCGTAAGGGGTTCCCATAAGCACGAAATGCTCTCCAGATGCTGGGATAAGTGCATGATAAATTGGATCTTCTCTCATCCAAACTCTTTCAACATGAATCACTGGTTCATGTCTTACTCTGTCATAAGTTCCAGTTATGTCGACAAAAGGACCTTCTGGTGCTCTCTCTTCTGGATGAATGAATCCTTCAATCACATATTCTGCATGAGGAGTCAAAACTCCGTTGTCGCATTCCCAGACTTCAATCTCTCCACCCGAAAGCCATGCAGCATATTTGAACTCTGTACCCTCAGGCACTCTTGTTGAAGCTGCTAGGAGAAACTGCGGAGAGACACCTATTGCGATAGCAATCGAAAGAGGATCTCCTTTTTCAGACGCTTTTTGATGCATGAGATACGTATGTCTTGGAGGTACAAGTCTTGCGACAAGTCTTTTCTCGTCGAGAATAAGCAGTCTGTGAATGGAAGCATTAATTTCTCCCTCGTAAGACGCAATTAGAACTCCTGAGGTTATGTAATATCCCGGATCCTTTTCGTAGTGAAGTAAAGCTGGAATATCTTTCAGAGATCCTTTTCTCTCTTTCGTTGGAGATTCGTCAACGATTTTAACCTCTCCGAGATCTCCAGTTGAAAGATATTTCGTTAGATCTTTGGGATCGACTCCAAGAGCCATGGCAAGTTTCTCTCTCGTGTTCACGAGATTTGCGATCGCTTTTTTTCCTTCGAGATCTTCAAAGAAAACTGTTTTCTTCGTTCTCTTCGCAATTAAAGCAGCTTCAAACTTTCTCGATACTCTCTTTTCAATCTTCAAAACTTCTCCTCGTTTTTTAAGTGTTTCAAGGAATCCTCTCATCATTCCCACCTTCCTATCAAGGAGTTCTCTATTCCAAGATGATCAAGAATTCTTGAAACGATGAAATTCACGAGCTCATGAATTGAAGTGGGTTTGTGATAGAAAGCGGGAGATGCGGGCATGATAATCACTCCAAGATCACTCAATTTTTTCATATTCTCAAGATGTATAGAATTGAGAGGGGTCTCTCTGGGTACGAGAATAATCTTTCTTCTCTCTTTCAGCGCAACATCTGCAGTTCTTGTAATGAGATTGTCTGAAATTCCGTTCGCAATTGAGGAGAGCGTTTTCATCGAACACGGAACTATGAGGAGAGCATCGTATTTAAACGAACCGCTTGAAATCGGTGCTTCAAGCTCATTGTCCTCGTAACTTCTTCTACACATACTCTCTAATTTTTCAACACTGTAGTCAGTTTCTATTTCAATAATCTTTTTTGCACTTTTCGAGATCACGAGATGCACTTCGGCTCTCTCTTTAAGCTCCTCTAGAAGTCTCACTCCGTATATCACACCACTCGCCCCGGTAATACAGAGAATCACTCTCAACTCCATCTTTCCTCCAGAGATTTTTGAATCTTTACTCTCTCAATTCCAAGAATATCTCTTGAAATCTTCTCAACTTCTTCCCTAATTTCTTTCGGAGCATAAATTCCAATCTTTCTCGTGGCTTTATGAGCATCTTTCAACATTTTTACCAGAGGTGAGAGCTCTTCTAGATCTGCAACTCCTTTTGAGGTTTTTACGGGGACGTTGAACTCCCTCTCTTCATCTTCTGGGACATCTACAATGATATACAGAGGGTCGATTCCAACTTCCTCAGCAATCCTTCTTTCGAGTCTTTTTACATTCATTTTTGAGATATCTGCAGAAACAGAACTTAGATTAACGTAAAGCGCTCTTTTAAAAAGTCTTCTCTCGTTTATCATCTTCATAATCTCAGAAGGAAACCCCTCAGAGTGCAGAAGCCTCATGGTTATTGTATAGTCATCCATCATCCTGAACTCTTCTGTGTTGAGCTCTCTGTTCTCGAACATGTATTCTATCGCTCTGGAGAACATTCTTTCTGCAATTCTAGAGACATGATGATTGTAAACGGTGGGATACATCAGAAATCTTGAGATAAGAAGTGATTCTGCAGCTTGAATTCCTCCTTCGAGAATCATCAGCTTTTCTCCAAAAAATTCCATTTCTCTGATCAATCTTAAGTGATCGAAAATTCCGTAAGCAACCCCTGTGTAGTGAGAATCTCTAAGAAGATAATCCATTCTATCTATGTCTATTACTCCGTTGAGTAGCTCTCCGGGATATTTCCTTCCCAAGACCACTTCAGAGATTTCTCTTAGCGAATATCCACTTTTTTCCACAACCTCTCCACATTTGGTATTTCTCAACCATCTCAGATTTTCATGTTCGATCCTCAAATACTTCCTCAACACATCCTCCGAAACATGAGAGAGAGGTCCATGACCAACATCATGGAGAAGGGAGGCAATTTGAAGAAGTTCAGCATCTTCTCCTACTCTATTTTCGAAATAGGAGGATAGATGAAAAACACCTAAAGAGTGTTCAAATCTCGTGTGGTTTGCACCGGGATAGACAAGATAAGAAAAACCAAGCTGACGAATTCTGCGAAGTCGTTGAATTTCTGGAGTGTCAAGAAGTTCCTGAAAGATCCCCTCAACTCTTATGTATCCGTGAATTGGATCTCGAATCTCTACCATCTTTCAGATGTTTTTTTCTCGAGAACTTATAAAGGTTCCATGAAATTCAAGATCTCTTCACGATCAGGTGAGTCGCACATGAAATGCATGGATCGTAAGCTCTCGGAATAAGCTGAAGTTTCCTCTCAAGCTCTTCATCTTCCATAAGTCTCAATGCAGAAATTCTGAGATCTTTTTCGATGTTAGCTGCATTCATTGCAGTTGGTGTTATCACATCTGCCTCCACAACTCTCCCTTCTTCGTCCAGTTTATAGCTATGAATTAAAGTACCTCTCGGTGCCTCCACACATGCAATTCCATGAGATTCAAAAGTCTCAATCTTCGGAAGTCCCTCTTTTTCAACTTCTCTTGATATCAGAGTTTCAAGGAGCTCTATACATCTCTCAACACAGTGAACCAGCTCGATAGCTTGAGCTAAATTTATTGTCAGGCTGTTACTTTCATCAATCTTATCTTCATTCTCTCTGTAAAGTTCTCGAGCCTCCCCTCTCAACCTATTCCCGAACAAAGAAATTCTCGAAAGAGCTCCAACCATGAAGGGCCTCTCATCATAGAACACATGCTTCGCTCTAGAATACTCCACAACTCTTTCTTTGAGTTTCTCTCTGTATTTGTGAACCTCCCATCTGTCATTCTCGGAATTTGAGATCCTATTTCCATAATATCCAAATGCCTCTTCTGGTTCAACCGCAACCATCAAATTCTCCGATTTTGGAAACTCCGGGATATCAAATGTGGAGAAGATTTCAACTGCAAGAACTGCGAATTCTCTCACTTTTTTCATTTCTTCTAAAATTTTCTGAAGTTCTCTTTCATCAGGAATTTTCGAAAATCCTCCAACCCTCTCGTTCATCCCGTGAACTTCTCTTCCACTCAGTGCAACGTGAACCATATTTCCGGCTTTCTTCAATTGGAGAGCTCCTTTGACCTCTTTTGGATGTTTTTCTGCCATTTCCACAATGCTCGGAAATCCAAGGTAATCTGGAAGAGAGAGAACATAAACATGAAGAGCGTGACTCTCTATCATCTCCCCATGGATGAGGAGATCTCTTAGTAGCTCTGTTTGTTCTGAGATATCAACTTTCAGAGCATCTTCAAGAGCTCTTATCGATGCCATGCTGTGGGACGCTGTGCAGATAGCGCAAATTCTCCTCATGATGTCAGGGACGATTGGATATTTGAAGCCCTTTATTATCGATTCAAAAAATCTTGACCCTTCATAAATCTCAAATCTTATATCTTTTACTTCTTTTCCTTTAATCTCAACATATATTCCACCGTGACCCTCGACTCTTGTGAGAGGATTTATCTTGAGTCTCAACTCTTCACCTCCAGAATGTCAGGATAGTTCGCCGAGAAAATTCTGAAAATTTTTTTCACATCTTCAGCAGAAACTCCAGCATCTTCAAAAATCTTTATTGCACTCTCCAATCTGGCTTCTCCTTCTATCACTCCTCTACAACCCAAGCACTCGAGACCTAGTGATGGGCATCTGGCACCACATCCTGCAACAGTAAGAGGGCCGAGACAGATTCTCTTTTCAAGAAGAATACACTCATTATCTTTTAATTTGCACTCTAAACAGACTGGATAGTCCCTTTTTAAAGGTATAAAACCTCTAAGAAGGAATCTGATCATTTCCAGAAATTCTTGCTTCTCAATTGGACATCCAAAGAGTTCGAAATCAACTTCAACAAACTCTGATAAAGGTTTTGAGTCCATGAGCCTCCAGAATTCTCCTCCGTAAACTTCTTTCATCATCTCTCTAGAACTTTTTATTCCATTTGAAAGAGCCTGAACTCCTCCAAGAGTTGCGCAGTTTCCGATGGCAACGAGAATTTTAGATTTTTTTCTTATTTTCTCAAGCTCTTTTTTCTGCTCTTCCGTTGTAATTGATCCTTCAACAAATGCTATATCAAGCTTTTCATCTTTCATCTCACTGCTCGCCATTTGGAATGAAACAAGCTTAATTCTTTTGAAGATATCCAAAAGTTCATCTTCTAAATTTAGAATCATCAGCTGACATCCAGCACATCCAGTAAATCCTAAAATTCCAATTTTCGGTTTCATTTCACACCAGCTCCCTTATGAGCTCTGCATCGATAGCTGAGAAGACAGGTCCATCTCTGCAGATGAGTTTTGAAGAACTTCCAATTCCAACGACGCAATGTCTGCACTTCCCCGTTCCACACTTCATTCTTCTTTCAAGTGTCATGTAGATTCTCTCTTTATAGAATCCAAGCTCTTCCATCTTCTTTAACACGAACTTATACATTATCGGAGGGCCACAAACAACGACAAAAGATTCAGTGTTAACTTTAACTTTCTCGAAAAGAGTGGTCACCATACCTTTGTGAAATCTTTCAGGAAACCTCTTTTTGAGATTTCTAATCTCTTCATCTTCTATTTCATATGCGATGTGAAGATTTACATTCTCTTCTTCCATTAGTTTGAGTAGTTCGTCTCTGAAGAGCATCATCTCGAGGCATTTTATTCCATAAAAGAAAGTCACTTCTCCATATTTCTTTCTGTTCTTCAGAACATACTGAAGAACACTTCTCAGAGGCGCCATCCCAAGACCGCCTGCGACGAGAATGAGCTTCTCTCCTTCTATCTCTTTCATTGGAAAACCATTTCCGTAGGGACCTCTTATTCCGATGAAATCTCCTTTCTCCCTCTGATGAAGAGCTGAAGAGACTCTTCCGACTTTTCTCACGCATATCTCAACTCCGTTCCAAGAGCATATGGAGATTGGAGCTTCTCCAGCTCCAGCAACGCTGATCTCAAGAAACTGACCTGGTTTAAAATCCAGCTGAGCATCAAGTTTGAACCACTTCTCAAGAGATGTCATCATCTTCGTCTCCTCAATTCTCACTCTTCTCGGAAGAAATTCATTCTCCATTCCTCTCACTCCTTCAAAGCTCTCACGATTTCTAGAATATCAATCCCGGTTGGACAGTAAACCGTGCATCTTCCGCAACCCACGCATCTCATCTCTCCGAGCTTACAGCTCAGTCTATTCCTCAATCTCTCTTCAGTTCTCTCCCTGAAATTATGACCATCTGCGACTAGTCCATGAGCTCTGAGCATGCAAGAGTCCCATCTCCTGAATCTATTTCCGCTTTTGAGATCTTCTTCAAGTTCATCGTAAACTTCAAAACACTGGCAGGTTGGACATACAAGTGTGCAATTTCCACAGTTCAAACATCTCTCGGAGAATATTTTCCAGAAATTCTCGTCCCTAAGTTCGATGAGATCTCCAATCATCCAAAGATTTTTTCCCTTCACTCTCTCAAATCTCTCTTTCTCAGCTTTCACGAAAAGCTCCATATCTTTCTCATCCACTTTTTCAAAAAGATTCTTGGAGTTCTCGGTGACTTTCAATCCTCTCGGAGTTGCAACTCTCACAAAATAAAAATCTCCACAGTCGTGGAGAAAAATATCGAATCCATCTGAAGTGTAAAAGCTGTTCGTTGCCTTACAGAAGCAATAATTATCAGGAATACAGCTCAAACCTATGATTAAAGTTCTCTTAATTCTTTCGTGATAGTATATGTCTTTTGGGGGCTGAAGATACACTTCATCAAGCATTTTAAATGCAATGATATCACAGTGATGAACACCCAAGAGAACTTTATTCTCATCATCCACAACTTCAAAATACTCCTCCTCTCTGAATTTCAGTATAGGCTCCTCCATAGGAAGAATAACATGCTTGGGAGGGATCTGACTCCTCGTGTATTCGAGAGAGACATCTGAAAAGTTTTGAGCTCTTCTGAAAGAGATTTTACCATCACTCTTTACTGGAGCATAAACTATACCAAAAGAGTGAATTGAATCGAAAAAATCCTCTATTTGATCTTTTTTTAATTTCAAGAATTTCATCGCTTCACCCTCTTCCTTTTCAGTCCTCTTTTTCAATTTTTAAATTTTGCCTATTTATTCGATTGAAAAATTAAAAAAGTTCGAATTTTTACAATCTCCCTCATCTGCGATGGAAATGAATGGAAATGATTTTTAACTTTAAGTGTCATCAATCCAGTTTGTGAAATTGGCAATCATTTCGGACATTCACGGAAATCTTCCCGCTCTTCAAGCTGTTCTGAGAGATATCCGAGGAGTGGATGAAATACTCTGCGCTGGAGATCTAGTTGGGTACAATCCATATCCTTCGGAAGTCATCGAAATCATCAGAAGCAATGAGATCCCCTGCATTATGGGAAACCATGACGAAGCGGTTGTAACTGGTGATACCTCATGGTTCAATCCTATTGCAGCTTACGCAATCTCTTGGACAAGAAGAATCCTTAGAGGGGATGAACTTAGATTTCTCTCCGAACTTCCGTTTTCTGTGAAAAGAGATTGGATTTCAGTTTTCCATGGTAGCCCGAGATCAAATAAAGAATATGTTTATGAGTGGTCTTTTTTGGAGGAGATTGTAAAAGAAGTGAAAGAGCGAGTTATCGTTCTCGGTCATACCCATATGCCATTTATCAGAAAGCTCGATTCGAAGATTGTTGCAAATGCTGGAAGCGTAGGACAACCGAGAGATGGTGATCCAAGAGCCTGCTATCTCATTATCTCTGAAGAAAGTATAGAGATGAGAAGAGTTAAATATAATATCGAGGAAGTCTATGAGAGAATTATAGAAGTAGGTTTACCCGAGTTTCTCGCTGAGAGACTCTTAAGAGGTGTTTGAATGGGGAAGACAGGAAACATAACTTGGGTGAAGGTTAAGAATAGAAGAGGTAAAACAAGGCTTGTTCCAGAGCGGTGGGCATATAAAAAGAGGCCAGGTCCAGCTCAGAAATATACATCTGAGGGTAAGAAAAGGAGAAAACTTCCGAGATCACCCAATTCAGTGGTAGGCTGATGTTGCCACTGCATTCTTTTCTTATTCCAATCTTTTTTCTTCCAATTCTGGTCATTCTTTTAATCTTCATTATCTTAATCCCCTTTCTCATAATCTATTTCTTTCTTCGAGTAACTGAAGAAGCATTCGAACTTATAGGCTTTAAAACCCGTCATGCTATACTCATGACGGTTGGAGCTCTTTTAGGAAGTTTCATAGATATCCCCATTCTTCATTATCGTGATATACTCATAGCTGTAAATCTAGGAGGTAGCATAATTCCAGTCCTCATAACGTTCGAAATATTTATTAAAAGAAGAGTGAGCCTGAAGAGAGCCTTTATCGGAATCTTCATTGTAACTCTTGTCTCTTACTATATTGCAGAACCGGTGAGAGGAATTGGAATTGTTATGCCATTTTATGTCTCTCCTATTATGGCAGGGATTTGCGGAGCTCTTCTAGGCTTCAATCAGAAAAATCCTCCTGCTTTAGCTTACGTTAGTGGAACTATGGGAACTCTTATAGGAGCAGATCTTCTCAATATATTCAATCGGGATGTTCTTGATTTACTCTCTCGGGGTCTAGTCGGAACCCTTTCAATTGGAGGTGCTGGAATTTTCGATGGAATCTTTCTCACTGGTGTGCTCTCAGTTTTTCTCGCCGCTCTTGTCTCTCACTCTTCGACTACTCCTCCTTCTCGGATTTGAGAATCTTCGGTCCTCTCACCATTGAGATAACTCCAGTTCGAACCATCTCCTTGATAGTGTATTTCTTTAACAACTGGTGCATCGCAGAAATCTTATCTTCATCTCCAGTAACCTCTATTATCATCGTCTTTGTTCCAACATCCACTATTCTACCTCTGAAGATTTCCACGAGGTGCATAATTTCTCCTCTCTCATGAGGTTCAACTGCAATTTTAAAGAGTGCGAGCTCTCTATTCACTGTCTCATGGGGCTCCATGTGACTTACTTTGATCACATCAATCTGTTTGTTGAGCTGTTTGGTCACCTGCTCTACGACTCTTTCATCTCCTTCAACTACGATGGTCATTCTTGAGAGATCTGAACTTTCAGTAACTCCAACCGAGAGGCTCTCGATGTTATAACCTCTTCTTGCGAATAGTCCCGCAACTCTGGCTAAAACCCCGGGCTTGTTCTCGACAAGAACTGCTATAGTGTGTTTTGCTTTCATTCTTCCATCACCTCTGCTCCCTCTTCTCTCTCTTCTATTTCCATTCTTCTCTCTCCCTCCCTCTTTCGAACGCCCGGTTTTGGCCTCACTTTTCCTCTCACGGGCTTTATACTCTTTTCATCGAGTATCTGAGTTATCGGCATTCCTGGAGGAACCATTGGGAGGACATTTTCCTCTCTTGAGACGACGAAATCTATCACCGTCGTTACATCATTCTTTAGAGCTTCTTTTATTGCATCTTCCACATCTTCCTTTCTCGTAACCCTTATTCCCTCTGCTCCATAAGCTTCTGCAAGCTTTACAAAATCTGGAACTCCTCCGAGGTCAACTTCGGAGTATCTTCCTTCATGGAAAATCTGTTGCCATTGTCTGACCATTCCCAGATATCCATTGTTAAGAATTGCAACGATAATCGGAATATCTTCTGTGATGCTCGTCGCGAGCTCCTGACAGGTCATGACGAAACTACCGTCACCCGCGATGTCAATAACAACTTCCTCTGGTCTCGCAACCTTTGCTCCAAGAGCAGCAGGAAATCCGAAGCCCATTGCTGCAAGCCCTCCAGAGGTTATGAAAGTTCTCGGTTTAAGGGCTCTCCAGAACATCGCACTCCACATCTGATTCTGACCAACTTCAGTTGTAACTATTGCATCTGGAACTATCTCATTTAGCTTCTTTATTACGTATTGGGGCTTGATCTCGTCTTCAGAATCCTCAAAAGTGAAGGGATAGCTCTGTTTCAACTGATTAACCCTCTCTACCCACTCTTTATTAATCTTTGGACTCAATCTTTTTATGATATCTCTCAGAACACTTTTGGCGTCTCCAACTATCGGTACATCAACCTCTATATTCTTCCCTATTTCTGCAGGATCGATGTCTATGTGAATTTTTTTCGCATTAGGTGCCCAAGTCTCATATCTACCCGTAGTTCTGTCTGTGAATCTCACACCCACTGCTATGATCAGATCTGCTTCCATGACCGCATAATTTGCGTATTTGCTCCCGTGCATCCCCACCATTCCGAGAGAGAGTGGATGATTTTCGGGAATGGCTCCCTTACCCATCAGAGTGGTTGCTACTGGAGTCATAGTCATTTCAGCCAGAGTAATGAGTTCTTCTGTCGCTCCTGAAATTATCACTCCCCCTCCAGCTACGATCACGGGAGATTCTGCCCTCATGATTAGCTCCGCAGCCTTCTTAACCATAAGAGGGTGGCCTCTATAGGTCGGCTTATAGCCTCTGAGATGAACATTCTCTGGATAATAAAACTCAAATCTGTCATTGAGCACGTCTTTTGGAAGGTCTATGACTACTGGTCCAGGTCTTCCAGTAGTTGCGATATGGAAAGCATCTTTGAAAACTCTTGGAAGATCTTGAATATTTTTCACAAGATAATTGTGTTTCGTAATCGGAGTCGTTATTCCAACAACATCAGTTTCCTGAAATGCATCAGTTCCTACGAATTGTGTAGGAACTTGACCGGTTATGCAGATGAGTGGAACAGAGTCCATATATGCATCCGCTATTCCGGTAATGAGATTAGTTGCTCCAGGTCCTGAAGTTGCCATGCAAACACCAACCTTTCCACTCGCCCTCGCATATCCTTCTGCCATGTGCACAGCTCCCTGTTCGTGTCTAGCAAGAATATGGCGAATATCAGAGGAGAAAAGCTCGTCATAAATTGGCATGTTGGCTCCGCCGGGTATTCCGAAAATAACTTCAACTCCCTCTTTCTTCAAACACTCAACGACCGCTTTTGCTCCAGATATTTTCTCCATTTTTACGAACCCCCTTCAGAAATCAGCTTGTTCAGACCCTCCAAAAAAGCTTCAACTGAGGTAAGCACGATATCCTTTCCGGTTGCAGATGAGAACACACTTTTGTGATCTCTTCTCAGTTTCACACTCACGTCAACAAACGCATCCGTTCCTCCAGTTATTGCATCAACGTGATATTCTTCAAGTTCCACATTGGCATTTATTATTGCATCTCTTATCGCTTTTATCGCTGCATCTACAGGACCGACCCCAGTCGAAGCACTCATCATCTCATCTCCGTTTATTCTCAGTCTCACTGTTGCAGTCGGAGTGATTTTATTTCCTGAGATCACAGTGAGCTCCTCTAGTTTAACATCCCTCTCTGCCCTCCTTCCTGTTAAACTTTCTGCAAGAGAGAGGAGATCATCCAATGAAACGTGTCTTCCTCTGCTTGTCAGACTCTTTACCTCTCGATAGACTCTTTCGAATTGCTCTTCACTCAGCTCCATTCCATTCTCTATAAGCAAAGCATTCAAAGCCCTTCTTCCTGCATGTTTTCCTATAGCTATCGTCCTCTTTCTTCCTATCTTCTCTGGGGGGTATGGTTCATATGTTCTCGGATCCTTGAGAAGTCCATCGACATGAATACCGCTTTCATGTGTAAAAGCATTTTTACCGACGACCGGCTTATTCAGAGGAACAGAAATTCCAATTAATCTGCTAACCTTCATAGAAAGCTCGTAGAGTTTTTCTTTTTTTACATTCGTTTCAATTCCGTAGAGTTCCTCCAGAATCATTACGATTTCTTCAAAAGATGCATTCCCACATCTCTCTCCGAGTCCGTTCACCGTTGTGTGAACCTCAGTCGCTCCGCTTTTCAGCGCCTCTACACTATTTATCACTGCAAGCCCAAAGTCATTATGACAATGTATGCTCAGAGGAATTCCGACTTCTCTAAGCTTTGAGAAAAGCTCCCGAATTCTTTCTGGGGTCATTATTCCAACTGTATCGCAATAGCAAACTCTTTCAGCTTTAGCATTCTTCACAGTTCTCATTAATTTTAAGAGGAAACTCAAATGTGCTCTGCTCGCATCTTCTAAACCAACTTCAACCTTTAGTCCATTCTCTCTTGCGTATTCCACGAGTTCTTCCGCGGAGTAGAGAACTTCTTCTTCGCTCGCTCTTAGCTTTTTCTCCATATGAAGTCTTGATGAGGGGACAACCAAGTGGACAATGTCTGCTTCAGAGCTTAGAACCGCATTGATATCATCCTTTTTCATCCTTGAAAAAGCGCAAATATCGGCTCTCAAACCCTCTCTTACAATCCTTTTGATACTTTTCAGTTCTTCTTCGGAGATCACTGGAGTTCCAGCTTCTATGATGTCGACTCCAACCTCATCTAGAAGAACTGCAATCTCAAACTTCTCTTCAGGTTTCAGAGAAACATTCGGCGTTTGCTCTCCATCTCTCAGTGTTGTGTCAAAAAACCGTACCTCAGAGAATAAAGCGATCCCACGCTTTCATTTTTTACACCCAGAGAAATGAAAAAGAATTTATGGTTTATAAACTTTTGCCATAAGAGCATCTGAGCATTCTTCTTGTCAGGTTATGCAATTATTAGCTTCTTGGGATTGTATGAATTCAAGCCCCATAGGTTTACTTTACTAGTATTTCGATGGAGCAATCGCTGAAAGTGTGATTTATTACTTGCAAAAAAGAAAAGCAGAGAGTGAGATGAGAAAATTGAGGCGATCAGTATTACTGACGTGGGCTCTATTATGAGGAGGTTCTTTTCTACTATTGAGGATCTCTTGGGTAACTCTCGGAATAATTTATCTTTTGAAGTTTCGGGATCTTGGATTAATTTTATTCTCAATTGGGTTCAGGATTTTTGATCTTCGTCACAATATTTGAAATTACGAATGAAAGAGAAAAATTAAAAATTAAAAAAGACTGGAAAAATTTCTTAGATTCCCAGCCTTTTCCTCTTCCTCTCTATCACCTTTTCCAGAAGTTCTGCAGCTTTCAGGGGATCCTCCTCTACGAGAACCTTTCCACCAGTTAGCTTTTCAACATCTTCTGTGTAGAGCTTTACTGCATCTTCACTTCCGGTTATCGGAGGAACAGGTGAAACGTGTGTCACTAATCCATAAGCGACGGCGAAAACAGCATCTATGGTTGCCTTCTGTTCCATGTATTCAGGAGCGGTTACCGCAACTGGAAGGTCTGGAATGTCCACTCCCAGAGCATCTGCTATGAGCCTCACCAGATAAGCAGCTCTTCCCGTGTCTGTGCAAGTTCCGAAGCTCAAAACTGGGGGAATATTCAAATCCTTGCAAACTACTTTGAGCCTCTCTCCAGCAAGTTCAATTGCATCAAGAGAGGTTAAACCAGCGACCTGAAGTGCTGCATTTCCGCATCCCATCGAAAGAACGAGAATATCTCTTTTTATCAGTTCTTTTGCAATCGTCACCGTGTTCTCATCCTGAGGTCCATTTTTCAAAGTTGTACAACTTACAAGAGCTACGACTCCCTTGATATCTCTCTTCTTTATCGCATCCAGAAGAACGTTTAGATCCCCACCGAGAGCCTTGAGAATTGCTTCTGGTGAGAATCCAATCACAATTTTCTTTTTATCTTCGATCTTCACAGCTTTACTCCTGTCTCTCTGTTTGAAGTTTTCGATTGCAATCTCTATAAGTTTCTTAGCTATCTCCTCTGCCTTTTCTGGCTCGTAATTCAGTCCTTCATCAATTCCTCTGAATCTCACGAGTTTACTCACAGGAATAATTTTAACACCATATTTCTGATACTCTGGGAGAGAAGGAAGAGCACAGTTCATATCTGCTGCAAATACGTCAATACACCCGGTTGCGAGAGCATATTCCTGAGCGATCCAGTTTCCAACTATTCCAGCAAATACCGGACTATCAATACGCTGAAGGATTTCTTGTCCTGTCTCAATAAATCCTATAATCCTCAGTCCTTTTGCACCAACTGCTCTTGCTTTTTCTTGAATCTCTTCTTTTTCAGCGAGTTTAATAAGAGCAACTCCTACGAAAGGCTCATGACCGTCAACTGCGATATTCACGTACTCTGGATCAAGAACTCCCATATCCGCATAGCTTTCATGTGGCATGGGAGTTCCGAAAAGAATGTCCTGAATCACTTCAAGAGCAATTTGCGCTCCCATACAGGTTGCAATACTCATTGCCATACTCTTCTTCGCAAGTGAAACATAATTCGAATCAACATTTGTCATCGCTGAGGATCCCATAGTCAGAAGCTCCTGAAAAACACCATTCGGGAAGATCTCCAGCTTTTTCCAGACCTCTTTCCTCTTTTCCGGAGCAAATATCTCTACAAGCTTGCTCTCTTCAACCGAACTCAGATCTGATATCACAAAATCTGCAACCTTCTTTGCAAGTTCTTTGATATCTTCTCCTTCTATTCCAAGTTGTTGTGCAAACCACTTTAATTTTTCAATATCTTTTATTTCATAAGGCGTCCTTCCCTCAGCAGTCGCTTTTAGAGTCTTCGCAGCTTCAATGGCATGATATGTATATGCTTCAGTTCCAAGCATGTTCTTGTGTGTGAAGTTTCTTACAACCATTCCCGCAGCATCTATTCCGCACGCTCCATACGGCTTATCCTTTCCAATTCTGCACGGCCCCATGCTACATAGTTGACAGCTCAGCCCAGCGATGCAGAACGGACATCTTCCTTTTTCTTGCGAGTTGAATCTCTCGACAATGTTTGTAATCCCTTCAGAGTTCACCTTTTCGTACATTCTGTTCACACTTTCATGGTTACTAACTTTTCCCTCGAGTTTCATGATTAGAAACTCTCGCACTTATGCTATTTAAACTTTTTTATAAAATATTGAAATAAACTCTATAAAAAATTAAAATTATGGCTGTCTAGCATAGATAAATTAAGTCTAAGTAAATGAAATCTAAAACGATTAGGTGAGAAGCATCTAAAGAACTTTTCCAGAGAAAAACAGATATCTCCTATCTTCAATTATTTTCGTCTTATTTTTTAATCCACATCACCAAAATTTTTTAAGCTGAAATGCCCCATAGTTAATTGTCAAACTGAGAAGGAGGTCTCAGGAAAAAGATGTCGGAAATATGTAATGTTTGTGGGTTGCCTAAGGAACTTTGCATCTGCGAGGAAGTGGCAAAAGAACAGCAGAAGATAATCGTGAGGGTGGGAAAAAGGAGATATGGGAAAGAAGTGACCATTATAGAGGGCTTGGATCCTCACGAAATAGATTTAAATGAACTTGCGAAGTATCTGAAGTCCAGACTTGCGTGCGGTGGGACTGTGAAGGATGGAACTATCGAACTTCAAGGAAATCACAGAGAAAAGGTGAAAACTTTGCTTATGGAGAAAGGATTTTCAAGCGAGCAGATAAAGGTTTAATTTCTTTTTTGAGGTTATTTATATGCAAAAATACGAGTTTGAGAGAGGTCTTGCACAGAAAATAGCTTCAAAAATAGCGGAGCTCATAAAAGATGAAGAGCTGACAATAATGCATGTCTGCGGAACTCACGAGGTCTCAATTGCTCGATATGGTCTCAGACATCTGTTACCAAAAAATCTTCATGTGATCATGGGTCCAGGATGTCCAGTCTGCATAACTCCACAAAGTGAGGTAGATGCCTCGATAAAACTTGCTGAAGATGGAGTCACAATAACGACGTTTGGAGATCTTTTGAAAGTTCCCGGAAGAAATACAAGCCTTGCAGATGTTGAAGGAGATGTTAGGATGGTTCAGAGCATAGATAAGGCAGTGGAGATAGCGGAGAAAGTGAAGAATGATGTTGTCTTTTTTGCAGTTGGATTTGAGACAACAGCACCTTCAACAGCTGCACTTCTTAAAAGAGGTGCTCCAGAGAATTTCTTTATAATTCCCTCACATCGCTACATACCACCTGCGATGAGATGGCTCCTTTCCCAAGGAGATGCCAACATTGATGGATTCATCCTTCCGGGACACGTTTCTACGATCATCGGAGTGAGACCTTATAGGGAGTTTTCCGTTCCACAGGTCATTGCGGGTTTCGAACCTCTGGACATCCTCTACGGTCTCTACATGCTTGTAAAGCAAATAAAAGAGGGAAGATGTGAGGTTGAGAACGCCTACACAAGAGCTGTGAGAGAAGAGGGCAATCCTGTCGCTCAAAAGATTATGAATGAAGTTTTTTATCCCATTGATTCTGAATGGAGAGGCTTTCCCTTAATTGAGAAGAGCAGAATGGCATTAAGAGAGGAGTACGAAAGATTTGACGCTTTGGAGCACTTCCAGATCAAACTTGAAAGTGTGAAGAAAGAAACCGGGTGTATATGCGAGAAAGTATTAAGGGGTCTTGCAGTTCCAGATGACTGCAAACTTTTCGCTAAGAAGTGCACACCTCAGCATCCAGTTGGTCCATGCATGGTCTCCTTTGAGGGTGCCTGCAGAATATGGTTCAAATATGGAGAGAGAATCAGAGAATGATCTCTATATCGAGCTTCTCCGCAAGTTCTTTATATCTGTTTCTTATCGTTACCTCTGTTATTCCAGCTACTTCAGCGACCTCTCTCTGAGTCCTTCTCTCTCCACATAGTACAGAACTTATATAGATTGCTGCAGCTGCCACTCCTGTTGGACCCCTTCCACTTGTCAGTTCTTTTTCTTGGGCCTGTTTGAGAATTTCTATAGCTTTTTGCTGAACTTTACTGCTGAGCCCGAGACCTGAGCAGAACCTTGGCACATAGTCAATTGGCGAGGTCGGGAGAAGTTTCAGCTTGAGCTCTCTTGCGATGAATCTGTAGGTTCTTCCAATCTCCTTTCTCGAGACTCTCGAGACCTCTGCAATTTCGTCAAGCGTTCTTGGAACATTACACTGCCTGCATGCTGCATAAAGCGATGCAGCTGCAACCCCTTCAATACTTCTACCTCTTATCAGATTCTTTTCAACCGCCTTTCTGTAGATCACTGCTGCAGTCTCTCGAACATTTCTTGGAAGACCAAGGGCAGATGCCATTCTATCTAATTCACTCAAAGCAAAAGCGAGATTTCTCTCAGTTGCATTACTAACTCTTATTCTTCTTTGCCATTTTCTCAATCTGTAAAGCTGGGCTCTGGTGCTTGGCGATATTGACTTTCCGTAAGAATCTCTGTTTCTCCAGTCTATCATGGTTGAAAGACCCTTGTCGTGAATCGTATATGTCATTGGGGCACCAACTCTGCTCCTCTTCATTCTCTGTTCATGATCGAATGCTCTCCATTCTGGCCCCATATCTATGAGGTCTTCATCTACAACAAGCCCACAATTAGTGCAGACAAGCTCACCTCTTTCATAATCGTATTCCAATCTCTTGCTACCACATTCTGGACAAATGTTCCCGAGAAATTCCTTCTCCTCTGCCTCTTTTTCAACTTCTTTTTCTTTCTTTTCTATTTCTTTTTCTTTAATTTTTTCAAGCTCCATAATCTTACCTCCAAACGTAAAGGATTTTTCCTTTCATTTCCTCATGATATACTTCAGGTTTAACAACAGCATAAGGACTCTCCACGGGGCCGATGATGTCAAAAACGAATCCCACTACTCTCTTTCTTTTGTCAAATACCTTTGAATTTATCTTAGGTATTCTCGAACTCTGGACTTTTACAATCAAATTCCTCTGTGAAGAAATACCAATAACTTCTCCCAGTTTCCTAAGCTTCCTATTTGCCGTCAACCTTAAATAGTGTACAAAATACCAGCATATAAACTTTACGCAATAATTTTATATTTGAAATAGCTCAAGAAGTTTTCTTGGATTCTCTTCGAGAACCTTTTTCAGATCGCTCTCTCCAACTCCTGCCCCTTTTGCGACGTTCCTGAGAAGATCATTACTCATTAAATCCTCTGGTTCATGCAGATCGCTATTTACAATCAAATTTGCACCTATTTCCAAGGAGAGTTTCGCTACATGCCCATTCGTCAATGAATGTCCCCTTCTAGAGGTTATTTCGAGGAAAACGCAATTTTCCTTTGCTTTTTCTACATCTTCTTCTGTTATGAGACCTGGATGGGCTATCAGATTTGCTCCTGCTTCTATTCCTGCTCTATTAGTCCCCTTCTCTACTGGTTCAACTATCGTTTCCCCATGTATTACAATATACTCAACTCCCAACTCTTTCGCTTTTCTGATAATTTTTTCAATTTTTCTTGGAGGAACATGTGTAATCTCAACACCTATAAGCACTTCAATTTCCCAATTCTCTTCCTCTATCTTTTTCAGAGACCTCACAACATGTTCAAGATTGGAAAAGTCAACGTGGTCTGTTATCGCAACTCCTTCATAGCCCATCACCTTCGCAGTTCTTATGAGTTCGGAGGGCAGAAGAATTCCATCGCTCAAAACGGTGTGAGTGTGAAGATCATACATGTGGATCGTAAGTATTATTACGGAGTATAAAACACTTCCCCTTTGAGGATGAATATGAACGGAATAAAACGGCTTGTTCTGGATGTCCTTAAACCACATGAACCGAGTATAATAGAACTTGCAACAGAACTCGGGAGACTCAATGGAGTCCACGGAGTGAACATAAGCCTCTATGAAGTGGACCAGCAAACTGAAAACGTGAAAATAACAATTGAGGGTAGCGATTTAGATTTCGAAAAGATAAAAGAAATTACAGAAGAACACGGAGGAGTGATACACAGCATAGATGAGGTTGTAGCAGGTAAAAAACTTGTTGAGGAGGTTAGAACACTTCAGGATCGCTGAGATGATCGAATTCTCTTAATTTCGTGTGCAATATCCCTCAGGACGTCCCCTTTCGATTTAGTTTTTTTTACCTTCACTCTTCCTTTTTTCCACCACTGCTTTGGATAAGCCTTCTCAGCTTCGACCTCTATAAGAATTCCCAGATTCTTACAAGCTTTAATGATCTCTTCAAACGTAGGGTTTTGAACAGCATGTTTCTTGGCAATATATCTGCCCTCACTCCTCTTCAGAGAGAGATCGAGGTATGCAGGATAAACCACCATTTCACTCATCACAACATTTATCTTCTTCGTCTCTCTTCAATTTTTTGGGTGCCTTTCATGCATGAGGTTAAGATAGATGTTAACACAGATATCTTAGAGGTGAATAGAAGGGAGGCTGAAGAAAACAGAAAACACCTTGAGAGTCATGGCATCTTCGCAGTTGACATTCTCGGAGCTATAGGTTCTGGAAAGACCATGTTAATCGAGCGTTCAACCCCACTTCTTGTAAGTCAGGGTTTCAGAGTTGGAGCAATCGCAGGAGACGTCTATGGAGAGGACGATTTTCAAAGATTGAAAAAACTTGGAATTCCTGTTGTAAACTTGAACACGGGAAAAGAGTGTCATTTAGATGCCCATCTTGTCCATCACGCTCTTCACGAGCTCCCTTTAGATAAGATAGATATTCTTTTTGTTGAAAATGTAGGTAATATGATCTGCCCTACTGATTTTCCTCTGGGTTCTCATGTCAGAGTTGTTGTTGTAAGCGTCACAGAAGGGGATGACGTCATAAGAAAGCATCCCATGATTTTCAGAGAATGCCAAATATGCGTTATAAATAAAATAGATCTCGCAGAAGCAGTTGAAGTAAATGTGGAAAGAATGGTGGAAGATTTAAAAATAATCTCTCCTGAAACAATTCCTGTACTCACAAATCTGAAAGAAGGAGAAGGTGTAGGTAAATTTATTGAGAATCTCTTGGAGATAAGAGAAAAGGTTTTATAAACTCTCTTCAATTAGAACTGCACTAATCACGCCATATTGGCCTGGCCTTGACGTTACTTTCGCCTTCCCCAATTCAGTATTTATTATCGCTCCTTTGGTTATGATGTTGTGTCTTGTGAAATGCGGATTTGCAGGATTTTCTATAACGCTTATTATTTTGGCTTTTGTTGTTTTTCCTGTCTTCGGATCAGTTACAACAGCATATTCTGCTCTTAAAAGCTTGATTTTGATGTTCCCTCCTCTGCACCTCACAATCTTCTTTCTTGTCTCACCTATATGAGTTTCAGCTGGCTCTCTTCCCATCTCATATTTCCTCTTTTTCCTTGCCATCTTCAGTACTCCGCCTGTCAACTTTCTTCTCGATCTTCCCTGCCAGATCATTTTCCAACACCCTTTCCAGTTCTGCGTATAAGTGTTGCATCTTTATTTTAAAACTTTGCGATGAGTGAAGAAGATTACAATCATCGGTTTATAAGCATGCTCAAATAAACGGAAGTTTTTTCTTCTCTCTCAACAAATTTCTTTTTCTGATGACGGAAGTCAGGCCAAAAGATGTGCTTCTGAATTATCTGATGGAGAAAGTAAAAAGAGGAGAAAGATATTTTAAGGCGAAGTATATAGCGAGAGAACTCGGAATGTCTTCAAAAAGAGTTGGAACTCTCCTTGGAATTCTTGCAAATGAGTGCAAAACATTGAAAATAGAAAGATGGGGACATTCTAGGAGCACAACTTGGAAAATAGAGGTTAATAAATTCTAAACTTTGTGCTTTGGATCCAATTCTGCCCATTTTCTCATTTTCTCATAAGCTAAGATCCTCGGGATGTTTATAGCGCTTTCAGGCCCCGGATTCTTCATGTAGAATGCGTTTACATCGTATACTGTTCCAAACTCTCTTTTTCTCATTGCAATTTTCCCCAGTCTTACAAGATCAACGAGAAGTCCTGCTAAAGCTGGACTGTCGTTGATTCTTCCATTCACTATGAATTCGTCAACAGCTCCATTGAAGCTTATGATCTCCATGTGCAGGGAAATGAATTTCTTATCCCCGAGAGGCTCAAGATAACCAGTTGGCTTTATGAAATGTGGTGCATCATATCCAAGAATGTCCTTCACTATACTCGATTTTGTAAGTTCTTTGCACTTATTTCTCTCCTCATCGACCAAAGCTAGGAAGTCCATATTTCCTCCTATATTAAATTGAGCAACTGAAAGAACCTTTCTGTTCCTCTGAGCCATATGTGTTAGCAGATCCGCTGTTAGGGGTGTAGCTCCTGTGGCTCCATCATCTCCAAATATCACTAAATTTCTCTCCTCAGCCAGAGCGATATACCCGGGGTCGTTCGCGATAAGCGCAGGAATCATATTAATGAAGGTGGCCCCACTCCTCTCTTTTGCATATTCAGAAGCTGCATAGGCATAGATTTGAGATGCGCACAATCTCTCTGATCTCTCTTCTTCAACTGCCCTTATTATACTCTCTTTGTTTCCAAAGGGTTGTGCCTTCTCAGTCGTGCACACATTTACTATGATTTCCGCCTTTACCTCTTTCCACTCTGAAACGAGAACGTTTATCGCATCTTTCAATCCCATCTCTTCTTCGAGACCCTTCGCTTGTAGTGGTAGACTTTTAAGACTTCCAAGATGCACTCCTCTTTTAACTTCTATTTCTTTCAAACTTTCGGGAATATTTCCTTCCCAGTAATTTTGAGCAACATCATAAACCGTTTTTCCAACTTTTTCCTCATCAACATCATAACTTCCTACAATCTCAATATTCTCTATCTTTTCGTCCAATTCATTTGCCAAGGGAACACCATAAGGTTCGATCTCACCTTTTTTTATTCTCTCAATACCAATTGCAAAGATACTACCCGCATATCCCTGACCGAGTAGCACAACCCTTACCATCTACTTCACCTCCCTCAGAATTTCTCCCGAAACTTATCAGTAAAGCGAGGGATAGAGCCAGAAGAAACTCCTTCAGACCGCTGAACAAAATTCTTTCAGAACCAAAATTATTTAAAAGTTTCTAAAATAAAGGAAATTCGATGATGACGGAGGAGGCAATCATTCTCGCATCTGGACTGGGTAAGAGGCTCAGAGAATTGAAAGGAGATCTTCCTAAGTGTTTTCACAAACTTGAATCTCAGCCTATGCTCAGTTATCCGTTGAGAGCTCTTAAAACCGCTGGAATTAATAGATTCGTAATTGTTGTTCCTAGAGGATATTCTCAAAGGGCTGAAAGAATAGTTGGAGGTTTTTCTGTGAAGATTATCGAAAACGACTCTGTAGAGAAAGGAAATGCTTACTCACTTTTCCTCGGTCTTCAGAATATAGAAGCAGAGAGATTCGTAGTTTCGTGCTGTGATTCCATATATCCTCCGTCGGCAATCTTAAAATTGTTCTCTCAAAGAGGTGAGGCTGACGTTCTCGTTGCGATGAGTAGGAATTCGAGTTACATAGATCCTTCGGAGGCAACTAAAATTAAAGTTGAGGAGGGCAGAGTGAAGAACATAGGGAAAAAACTCTCCGAATTTGATGGTTATGACATAGGGTTATTTTTGATGTCTAAAAATGTTAAAGAAGTCGTAAAAGAAATTGAATGGAACAGAGAAGTCAATCTTTTCGAGTTCGTTCAGCTGTGTGTGGATTCTGGTTTAAAAGTTTTTACTGCCGATATTGGTAAGATTCCTTGGACAGAGATAGACACTCCCGAGGATTACTGGGAGCTTCTGGGAGGAAAAAGAAGAAAGGTTTTAGAAACATTTTATCAGGAGGTGAATTTTTGAAAAACTCCGATGGATTCATCTCAAAGCATTTGAATCGGAAAATTTCTATGAAGATCACGTCATTCATCATTTCTCATGAAATACCTCTAACTCCAAATGGAGTATCATTAATCTCTTTTTTACTCGCACTTCTTACGTTCCCTCTTTATTTCTTTCAATATCCTATTTTTGCGGGAATATTGGTTCAGATATCTTCCATCTTGGATGGAGTGGATGGAGAATTAGCAAGAGCCACCGGGAGATCCTCAAATTATGGAGCTTTTTTTGATACGATGCTGGATAGATTCTCAGATTTTATCATAATTTTCGGTGCATCTCTTTATGCTTGGAATTTGAAAGCTTCTGAGGAGATCTTTCTTGTGGCCTTTCTTGCAATATCGGGATCTATTCTCGTGAGCTATCTTCATAGTGAAGGTAGGAGGCTCCTAGGGATTCATCCCGGAACTTTTGGCAATGTTCCGATATTGGCCTCAAGAGATATTCGTCTTTTCGTGCTCTTTCTTTTTTCACTTTTTGGAATGGTTTTCGAAGCTCTCATGATAATTGGAGCTCTCTCCCTGAGCTATGTTGTGCTTAAAACCTCAGAAATTATACTCAATTTTGAAAGAGAGCAGTAGATTTTTATGTCCAATTGTAAAATCCCACTTTCATGGTTGACGCACTCTGGGCGTCTGTAATTGTTACAACTTTCTTAGCTATTGCAAACGGTTACTACGCTTGGCACATGCGTCAATACAGGCTCGATGATGTGAGACCCATTCTTGAAGCGAGAATTGATGTTTTCGAAGAAGTAGGACCAGTTTTATGCGTGAGAAATGTTGGCGCTGTCGCAGAAGATGTGGAAATAAGATTTGGTTTTGAGAGGAAAGAGAGTGGAGAAGACTTCCTAATGTATGCTCCTTACATAAGATCTGATGAATTCAAAAGGTTCATGCTTGGGTTCAAATCTCTGAAAGAACTTGCAGAAACTCACGATTATCTTTATGTTCGTATAACTGCGAGAGACATATACAAAAGAAGACATGAATTTTATCATGAAATCGATCTAAAAAAGCTTTATCGCTCAAGACTTCAATCTGTTATCTATCAGGGAAGAACAGTCGAAGAAGCACTTTATGAGATAAATGAAGAGCTTAAAGAGCTAAGGAGAATACTTGAAAAAATAATGGAGAAGATGCATTAAGATCTCAGAACAGGGATATCTTCTTCTATTGGGGGAAGTGTTTCTTCTTTTCTTTTATTTTCGAGATATTTTCTCCACTCCTCTGGTGCATTTTTACTCTCTCCACCATGGGAGGTAACTCTTTCTCTAACTTTTATCATCACAGTTGTATTCACAGCTCTTCCGCTTACAATCGCTTGACCCTTTGTCAAACCCGGAAGTTCTTTTAATACCTCACGACCAACACTTTCAACAGATGTCCTTATACTCTCCTGATCTGAAGGATTGACAATTCTCATTATCACGCTCGTCATACATTGGGAGAGTACATCTCCATCGATCTTAGAAGGCCTTTGACTTATCAAGCACATTCCTATTCCGAATTTTCTTCCTTCAGCCAGAATTCTTCTTATAATTGAAATAGCTTTGGATTCTCCGCTTCTCGGTGCAAATCTATGCGCTTCTTCGAGAATTACGAAAACAGGATAAGGTAAATAGTTCTCTCCTTTCGCAATTCCCTTTTCTGTTGCCATTCTTGCATAAAGAAGCTTTCGGAGGACTATCAATGCAACCATCTGCTGTTCCCAGTCTCCCATTGTGCTTAAATCAAGAATTGTGCATTTTCCAGGTGAGAACAGTCTCTGAAGAGAGAGATGCTCGAAGTCGTCGAATATTCTACTCTGCTCGAAAGATCTGTTAATCCTCCACAGGAGAGCGGAAGCGGTATTGCTCATTTCCGGCTTCTCATTAGCAATCTCTTCAATTGCTTTCTTGAGCATCGCTCTTGTTATGATAGGCTCATTTGCTATTCTTTCGTATGCTCTTCTTAACAACATCTCCATTCTCTCGCTCATTTCTGGAAGTGATGCTGAAATATCTGAGACCTCGAGTTCAGAGAATCTTATTTTTATCTTCTCTGGCGGAATAACTTCTACTTGAGGAGAATACCACTCAGATGAGAACTCATTTTTACTCATCATTTCGGTAAGTGTGTGATATTCTCCGTGAGGATCGAAAATCAGAACTGAAGCCATATTTTTTGGAGATAGAAGCTCTTCAACTATCACTCCTGCGAGATAGCTTTTTCCACTTCCTGTGCTAGCTAGAATGCAGAGGTGCTCGCTTGTGATTGCCGAGACATCAAGATAGACGGGAACTTCGATATCTCTCCTCGTTAACATGTATCCAACATGTGCAGTTCCGATTCTGGAAGTTTTTCTGTTTAAGCATTTTACCAGAAGTTCTTCTGAGGCATATTTCACTCGAGCTCCTTGAGGAGGAATTATTCTCGGATTTATGAATTCTCCTCTCTCCTCATCGTAATACCCCAATATCGTTGCAGTTACCAGATAAAGTTCTTTCTCCTCATCTCCGAGGATTAAAGCAATCTCAGAAGGTGATATCTCCGGATTAGAATACATAATTGGAGGATAATCCGTTATCGGTCTGCAATCAGTTATTCTCGAAACTATCTCCATTCCCTCATATTCAAGTGTCACAAAATCTCCTATGCTCATTTTCGAGATATCTGATGTTACAAACTCGAAATCATTCGGGGTCTCTCCAACCCCCTTTACAAGTCCAATGATCATTTATATACCTCCTTCATTCTCTGCCATATTGCCATTTTTCTAACTCCTTCAAGAACACTCTTCCTTTCTGGAAAGATTGAAGATAGCTCTTCAACAATTTCACTAACTATCGCATCATAAAGAGGCTCCTCGTAGAGATAGGGAAGATAAGAGATCCTTAATTTGCCATCAACTTCGTGAAAGCTTTTAATTTCATTTTTTTCCATTAATCTTACTGTATCTCCTACGAAAGGAGTTGAAGATATAACTCCTTGTCTTTCTTTAGTTCCTATTGCCACTACACTCAGGAGTTTCTCTCTCTCGTCGAGATAATCTGGGATAAACATCTTCAGTTCTTCAACATTCCCGTAAATTCTCCTGCCGTAATCTGGATCTATTATAGTCGTATTTGAGATTATTCCAACGATCTTTTCTCCTATCTTCACAAATTTGCCCAGAGAACAATCCTCAGGTTTTGGCACTTCCTTTACTTCATTCTCCTTAAATACTTTCACAACGTATTTCATATGGGATTCCGATCCAATTATCACACCTATTTCCAAATTTATCTCCTCCTTAGTCGTTTACTCTCACTTTTAAAAGATCTTGAGGATGAGAGTATTCTTGAGATCATGGTTTGGAATCTTTCTCTATCTTTTCTTCCAATATGAGCTAGAGAATCAGCTGATTCAAGGACATAGGGATATCCTCCACCCCCAAAAATGCACTGAGATAAAACAAGATTTACGATCTCTCTCTTCATGTCTCTCATCCAGTGTGGAAATTCAATCCGTGAAGGAGGAACTTTTGCGGACTTCAAAAAATACGTGTAGCAAATAGGGGTGGAATACTCTTCAGTTATCTCTCTTTTCGCTATGAAAACTGGAGAGCTATCTCCCCACTTCTTGAGCTTTTTAGCCATCAGCATAGCATCAAAGCCTCTGATTTTTCTTCCTTTTATTCTTTCAATTTCATTTAGGATATCTCTCGCATAGGATAAGTCCACATATCCTATTATAGGTATCTCCATCTTCTCTGAAAGTTCCAACACTTCGTTGATATTCCTTAGGTATTCTCTTCTGATTTCCGAAGATAGCTCCACGAGGAAAGAAGCTATAAGAGATCCGTCGTAGAAAATGAAGAGATCTCTATCTCCAAATTTTTTCATGATCTCTTTTATCATTTTACATTCTAAAGAGAATCTTCTCAGAGAAGTTAATTCCTCAAATCTCAGAGTTTCTGACTCAGGTATAACGAGATCCATTTCTACGATCTTTTCATATTCTCCATTATTGAAATTCACAAAACCCGCAGACTGAACAAGTCCGATCGGAGGGTAGAAAGATCTCTCTGGATTTATCTGACCTCCATCAACTGCTGCAACTGTTTTACCCTTACACATCTTCATTGCCCACTTCTGATAATCTTCGAAAGTCCTGAAAGTTTCTTCAACCCCATCCCACTCTCCATGGCAGTCTATTTCTTCAACATCCAGTTCTTCAATTTCACATTCAAATCTAAATTCCTCGAGCTCCTTCAAAAGGTCTTTCAATTTCGAGAAATCGAGACTCATGTTATTCTGCTACCCTCCGGAGTTTTTTCAACCCTTAGAGCATTATAGACTAGCGACTCAAACGTATCGTCATGACTTATTACAACTAGCTGTTTTATACCTCTAAAGTTTGAAATGCAGTTTGCAAAATTACCTCTTCTTTCTTCATCCATATTTTGCGTAGGTTCATCAAAGAAGGCAAAATCAACTGTTGAGAGATGTTTTAATAGAGCCAATCGAACCGCTAAAGCTGCTGACATCTGTTCTCCACCGGACATTTGGAGAAACTCTCTCTCTTCTCCACCTTTTTTAATTCTTATACCAAAATCGTTGTTCCAGCTGAGAATCTGCGAAAAATCTCCAATTATTTCAGAATAAATTTTTCTGGCCTCCTCGGAAACTGATGAAACGTGAGCCTCAGTAATCAGAGGTATGGCATCTCTCAGAATTTCTTTAATCCTTCTTACATCTTCTCTCCTCCTCTCTAATTCTTTTATTCTTTCCTCCAAAACTCTCATCTTTTTCATACACTCTTCATAGAATTTGATCTCTTCTCTAAGTCTCCCTAGAACATCCTCAGCGATTTTTAATCTTCCCTTTAGATCACCCAAAAGATTTAAAAACCTCTCTGCTTCTCTCTTAATTTCTTCGTGCACTTTTTCATCGTAAATTTCTCTGATCTCTCTTATTTCATCTTCAATCGTTTTTTCATCTCTTTCTATCCTTTCAAGTTCTCTCGTCGTCTTTTCCAGCTCCTTTTTAATCCTTGTAATTCTCTCGATTATTTCAGGAAGTTTTCTGTAATTCTCATAATCATTTTTCAGATTCTCCATTCTTGCACTTTTCCTATTAATTTCATCTCTGAGCTCATTTAAGTCAGATATCTCTTTTTTGATCTCTTCAATGCCAATTTTAAGAGTATAAATTTCCTTCTCTCTCCTTTTTAGCAATATTTTTATTTCTTCTTCTCTTTGCACCCTCTTCTTCAGTTCCCCAAGCACCTTCTTTTGGACCCTGAGTTCTTCAACTTCACTCTTAACCTCCTTTAATTCACGTTCAAACGAGATTTCTGCAAATTTCTCCAGTCTCTTGATCTCTTTTCTAATTTCTTCGAGCTCTTCTCTCAAAATTTCTCTCTCTCTCTCAAATATCTTTAATTCGCTCAATTTAGTTTCATATTGTTCAAAGTTCTTGATCTCATCTCTCAATTTTTTTGAAATTGAAATCAATCTCTCCCTCTCCTCTTTCAAATTCATTCTCCTCTCTTCTATTACTTCTTCGGAAACTCTGGAGCAAGTCTCCTGAATGAAAGGACAGATTCCTGAAGAAAGGAAATTTCTAAGTTCTTCTAGATATTTCAAACTCTCATCAATTCCTCTGAGCCCTTCAGAGATCTCTTTTAACTTCTCTCTTTTCTCTTCTAGAACTTTAACCTTCTTTTTGATCTCATCAAGGTTTTTGAGATTTTCTTCAATTTCTGAGATTCTTCTAATTTTCTTTTCTACTTCTTTTCTCAATTCCTCAATCCTTTTTATCGCGAATTTTCTCTTTTCCTCCTTCTCATTTAACTCGTTCAATTTCGTCTCCAAACTTTCCAACTCTCTTATGGAACGTTCTATATCCTCTATTCTCTTTTTCTCCTCTTCAATTACTTTCAGCTCCTCTCTCAGATTCTCGAATTCTTCCTCAATTCTCTTGAGAAGTTCAATCTTTGAATGAAGCTCTCTATCTCTCTTCTCTTTCTCGTTCAATTTCTCTCTCAGCTCCTCAACCTCTCTCTTCAATTTTTCGAATTCTTCAAAAGCTTCCTTCAATCTCTCAATTTCTCTTCTATTCTTCTCCAATTCCTCAAGTTCTCTCTTCTGAGTCTCGTAATTTTTGAAAATTATATGTTTCAAATCTTTTTTAGTCCTCAACTCATTCTCCAAAACTTCCAGTCTTTTCTTCAGCCCATCTAACCTTTGGAGAGATTTTTGTGTTTTTTTAACCTCTTTCTCAACACCATCAATTCTTTTTCTGAGATCTTCAACGATTTTCTCATATTTTTCCATCTCCTTCTTTCTCTCTTCGTAATTAACTGTCCTACCTCTCAGTTCACCTAATTTCTCCTTTTGCTCTGCTATTTCACTTTCAATTTTCCTAAGCACGTCATTCATTCTTTCAGCTGTTTTTCTGTAATCCTCTATACCGAAAAGAGCCTCGAAAATTGGAGCTCTCTCCGACCTCCTCCTTAGAAAAATCGAGGTGAAATTACCCTGAGGAACCCCTACAACTTCCCTGAAAAGGACATCTGGCTCTATTGAACTAGAAATTCTCATTTGATCTCTGAGCCATCTCATGACATCTTCTTTGCCTTCAACTATCTGTCTTCTCAGTTCAACATCTTCAACGTAATACTTTGGAGAGTTTCCAAACTGTCTCACTATTCTGTAATCCCTTCCGTCTCTTCCTACGATCTCAATGGAAACACATCCCCTCCTCTCCCCATATCTGATAAATTGCCTCTGATTGTAAGGTAAATAATCGAAGAGAGCAAAACCAACTGCTTCGAGAATCGTGGTTTTACCTGCTCCATTCTCTCCCGTTATAGCATTCACTCCTGTAGAAAGATCTACGGAAGCTCTTCTGTAGCTCTTCACATTTTCAAGTTCAATTCTTTTTATCAGCAAATGCACGCCTCCAGTCCCAAATTTCCTCTTCCTTCCATATTCCTCTTTCAAGTATCGAAAGTATCTCCTCAGCACTTGGATCTTCAGGAATGATTCTTCTTAAGCTCATTATTGTAGAGACGAAGTCCTCCAGAATTTCTGAATATTGAGAGTATCTCCTCACAAGCTCTCTGAGAACAGATCTTTCCACATCTTCTCTCTTTTCTGCAACTTCTCTCATTGAGTTGGTCTCTACGTTCAGATTAACTCTCGGGATGAGAACTCCCCTCTCTTTCAGAATTTCCTCTATTTCTTCAACTCTAAGTTCTGATCGATCAAAAAGCAGAGAGCCCTTCAAGTTGAGCTCGAATATGCATCCATTTGGAATTTCAAGTGAGTTCAGGAGCGTCTTAATTCTCTCCATTATTTCTGAAGGCGTTTTCAGAGCTCCAATATCAAGATCCTCTTTGAGGAATGGTCTCCTCTCACTTTCGATGTGTTTTACTTCAAGAGCATCATTTTTCAGTTTAATGTGGAAAAATCCTTTCCTCCATCCAACTTCTTGAGAATTCCAATTTTCCAGTGAACCGGGATTAAATATCCATCCACCCACTTCGTAATGTTTGTGAATGTGTCCTAGTGCGACATAGTCCACGAAATTCCTTATTTTTGAGAGCTGATCATATCCCAATCCTCCCTCCGCATAGGGCATGTACCTCTCCATTCCAGCGTGGAGCATAAGGATTGTGAATTTTCCATCTCTTAGAGCTCTCAATTCATCTTCCACCATCTCTAGGACTTTCGAGGTTGAAGCTCCATAATATCTTATACCTATGATTCTTACATCCCCTATCTCCACATAACCACCGGATCTTGATCTCTCATTCCATGGATTGAGTTTCACACCGCTCTCTTCGATCTTGACATTCAGAAGATGAATGTAACCCTCTTTCGAAAGATAATTCATCCACGAGAGTTTATCCCCATAAAGAGCTCTATCGTGATTTCCTTCTATTGCTATAACTGGAATTCCACTCTCTTTTAACCTTCTCAGAATTGCAGTCGCTTGAATTAACGTTTTTGGATTGATATTTCTTTTGTTGAAGAGATCTCCTGAGATAAGAAAGAAATCAACATTGTTCTCAATGGCATAGTTTACAACTTTGTTAAAAGCATCTCCAAAGTCTAGAAAACGCTCATGAGATCCATATTGCTCATAACCTAAATGAACATCAGCGACGTGAATGAACTCCATATTCATCGGATGATTCTCTTAAAGCCTCTTAAAGGTTATCCTAATAGAACGAAAATGTTTCCGGCATCTTGAAAACTTTTTTATGCTCTCTTCGCATATTTTCATTTGGGTGAGGATCAAATGGTTATAGGAGTTACTATGGTGAACGTTGTTCCTGGTCAGGAGAGGCCTGTTTACGATAAGCTTGTTAGAATAGAAGGAATCAGAGATGTTTTTCACGTTTTCGGCGAGTACGATTTCGTCGTGATTATAGAGGTTGAAGGTTTGAGCGCTCTGAATAGAATAGTTGATGAAATACGAGAGATTGAAGGTGTTCTTTCCACCCAAACGATTGTTGGTGCGGAACTCAGGTGAGGGGTTTTTATGACCGATTTTCTAACGATTGCGGAGGAGCTTGCAAAACGCCAGAGAGCGATTAGCGTTGCAGAGTTCTTCGAGAAGAACAGACATATTTTAGGCTTCGATTCGAAGAGAAAAAGCTTAATAACCGCTGTTAAAGAGGCAGTGGACAACTCTTTAGATGCTTGTGAAGAAACTGGAATTCTTCCGGATGTGAGAGTAGAGATTGAGAGAGTTGAAGGTGAGAAGGATGTTTACAAAGTTATCGTTGAAGATAACGGTCCGGGGATTGTAAAAGAGCAAATTCCTAATGTCTTCGGAAGATTACTTTATGGATCTCGTTTTCACTCTATCAGACAGAGCAGAGGTCAGCAGGGTATAGGAATATCTGCAGCGGTTCTTTATGCTCAGTTAACTACGGGAAAACCCACGAGAATTATTTCAAGAATTCATCCCTCTAAACCAGCATACTACTATGAGCTTATGATAAATACTCAAACCAATGAACCGGAGATTGTTGTTGAAAGAGAGACAGAAGCGCCATTTCCTAGAGGCACCAGAGTCGAGCTTGAACTCGAAGGTCAGTATGTTGCGGGGTATAAGGAGGGAACCATTCAGGAAGAGGGAGGGAGCAACCAATCCGAAGAGAATTCTTTTAGAATGATTGGAGTTAAACAATCGGTTTATGGCTATCTCAAATCCACTGCTATAGTCAATCCACATGCAAGAATCTTTTTTAGAGATCCATACGGTTTTGAAGAGCTTTTCGAAAGAGCTACAACAGAACTCCCGAAGAAGGCAATTGAAATTAAACCGCATCCTGAAGGGATAGATCTCGGAACGCTTATGAAGATGATGAGATACACTGAGAGAACCAAGATAATTTCCTTTTTAGAGAACGAATTCAGCAGACTCGGAAGAAGAACCGCAAAGGAGATCTGTGCAATAGCAAATGTTGATCCAGATATGAATCCGAGAGAGGCATCTCGAGAAGAGGCGATGAGAATTCTAAAAGCGTTAAAGTCCGTAAAAATCTCGGCGCCTCCACTGGATTGCCTCTCTCCGATTGGTGAAGAGATGCTGAAAAAGGGACTCATGAAGGAGTTCAATCTCAATCCTAAGGAGGGAGATTTTGTTGAGGCAGTTACGAGACAACCATCCGTTTATCTCGGTAATCCATTTCTTGTTGAAGCTGCTATAGCTTATAGCGAGAAATTCCCAAAGGAAGAGAAAGTTGAGCTTATAAGGTATGCTAACAGAACGCCTCTTCTCTATCAGCAAGGTGGCTGTGCCATAACTCAAGCAATAGAAAAAATAAACTGGAGGAATTATGGATTATCTCAACCCGGAGGAACCGGAAATCTTCCAATTGGGCCCGCAATAATTGTTGTTCATGTTGCGTCTACAAATGTTCCTTATACTTCAGAATCAAAGGAAGCTGTTGCGAGTGTAGATGAAATTCTCAGCGAAATTGAACTTGCGGTTAGAGCTGTGGCAAGGAAGTTGAAGATATTCCTAGACAGACAGGAGATCTTGAAGAAGAGGAAGGAAAAGGAGGAAATCATAAGTGAGGTCCTTCCCCTTTTTGTTGAGAAAATTTCAAAGATGTTGAACAAAGAAAAGCCTGATATATCTCCAATAATTGCAAAAATCATGGGTAATGTTCTTATTCAGAGTAAAGTAGAGAGGAATGGAGAACTATACAGAGTTATTATTCGTCTGAAGAATTACGATGACGCGATGAGAAGTTTCAGGTTATATCAAAGTGTGAAGGGTGATGTTGTGGATGCGAAAGATGGTAAAATAAAAAGAATGGATGGGATGGTAACTCTTTCTTGGGATGTCAAGCTCAAACCCGGTGAGGAGAAATTCATCGAGTATTTCTCAAAAGGAGAACCGCAAAAACCGGTGGTTGATGGAATCGAGGAGGAAATGGTGACGATAGGTATGATTGGAGGTGACTCTATTTGACTAAATCAATTATTAATGAGAGGGACTTCAAAACACTCAAAATCCTCATGAACTTGGTCGAAGATCTTTATTCTCAGATCGTAAGAGAGGAAATTCCCCATATTAAAATTCCCACCAGAACGAAGCTTAATATAGAATTTGACGAAGAAAGTGAAGTCTGGGTTTATGGTGATAGACTCAGCGAGAGGAGTGCAAAAAGAGCAAGAGGAGCTTATCAGCTTCTAAAAACCGCTTACGTGATAGATTTCTTAAAATATCAACTTGAGGAGAACAGATCCTCAACTCTTAGAGAACTTTACTATATCTCCGAAGGATGGGGCAAAGCGAAATTTAGAGAACAGCAAGAAAGCGATCGGTTGATTGAAGATCTTGAAATTATAACAGATGTTCAGAGAGAATACTTCCACATAACACCTGAAGAAGATGGAGCAAACATCTTCGGACCAATAAGATTGAGAGAGCGTCTGAGAAGTGGAGACACAAGAGAATTCCATTGCATAGATGATGTCGGAGAGAAAGGATATCCAATTCCAAGCAATGTCGATAATCTGGAGTTTATAGAACATGATGCCAAAATGGTCATCGCAATAGAGACAGGTGGTATGTATGCAAGACTCATAGAGAACAATTTTTACGACGAATACGATGCAATTCTTGTTCATCTGAAGGGTCAGCCAGCGAGAAGTACGAGGAGATTGATAAAGAGACTAAATGAAGAGCTTAAACTTCCTGTTGTCGTCTTTACGGATGGCGATCCGTGGTCTTACAGAATTTATGCATCAGTTGCTTACGGTTCAATTAAGAGCGCTCATCTCTCCGAGTATATGGCATGTCCATCCGCTCAGTTTATTGGAATAAGACCAGTTGACATTGAAAAATATAAACTCCCAACTGACAGGTTGAATGACCAAGATATAAAAGCTCTTGAATCCATGAAGACTGACCCGAGATTTGACACAGAATTCTGGAGGGAACAAATAGAACTTCAGTTGAAGATGAATAAAAAAGCAGAGCAGCAGGCCTTAGCGAGATACGGTCTCGATTACGTCACTTCCGTTTATCTTCCAGAACGACTCACCGAGATGGGCATAATATGATTCTCTGGGATGAAGATGCAGAGAAAGCTCTTATGAAATTACCATCTTCAGTTAGAGGAATCGTAAGAAGAAGTTTGGAGGAGAGAGCAAAAGAGAAAGGTATAAAAATCATAACTAAGGAGATGATTGAGAACTGGAAGGAAATCGTTGAGTAGGAGGTTGAGGAAATTGCCTTATAAGTGTATTTACTGCAAGAGAATTCAAGAAAATGTCATCGAAAAGAAAGGAGGCCAAACTTTGGTTAAGAGATGTGATTACTGTGGTGGAAGGATCTGGATGAAAATTCCAGTGGGAAGAGTTCGAAGAGTTAAAGCTGAGTAAGGTGTTCATAACCTCTTTTTTCGAGTCTCTCCACTTTACCTCCTTTCACAAGTTCAACTCCGTTCTTAGTTATCTCTCCGATGATAGTGAATTTAATGCTTTCTATCTCCCTCACACGATCTCTCTTTATAGTGAAAAGCAGTTCGTATTCATCTCCTCCAAAAAGAGCGAGTTCAAGTGGATTCTCAAGTTTCATAGCCTCTTCGTCAATCGGAATTTTCTCTGCATAAATTCTGGCGCCAACTTCACTCATCTCACAGATTTCATGAACCGAGATTGCTAAAGAGTCGCTAATATCTGTCATGGCTGTAGCAACCCCACTTTTTGCTATTTTAATTCCCTCGAAAACTCTTGGACTTACCATGTTCAGTTTTTCGAGATTTCTCAGTATGAGAGATGCTGCTCCTTTTCCCAGTGTTCCGGTAACACAGAGGAGATCTCCTGGTCTTGCACCTCTCCTGAGGAGGAGTTGCCCCTTTTTTGAAATTCCGAGAGCGCATCCAGACACTATAAGTTCATCTGCTTCGTTCATGTCTCCTCCGATGAAATTCATGGAATACTTCTTACAACACTCCTTCATGCCTTTAAAAAGATCTTTGAAGTCTTCTACATCGGTCTCAGAAGGAAGAGCTACTGAGGCAACGAAGCACAGAGGAATCGTTCCTGTAGAGGCAATATCAGAGAGATTCACAGCAACGCTTTTCCATCCCATTTGAAAATATGAGGAGCCCTCCGGAAAGTCGGTGGACTTCATTACCATATCTGTGGTTATCACTAGCAGATCCTCTCCAAGTTCAACAACTGCGCAGTCATCCTCTCCTGCAGGAACAAAAGCGTCGTTCACGTCTTTGATGATCGAAAGAACTAACTTAATCGCTTCTCTCTCACCTATATCTCCGAGCTTCACGTGATTAAATTTGCAGATCTTCTATATCACTTTTTCCAATGTTTTTCAACGAAATCCACGATACCCGAGGAATCCTTTGGACCAACAAGCACCTCCCATCCAGTGGAATCTTCAAGATCTCCTCTCATTCTAGCAGCAGCTCCGGGTATAATGAGCTTCTTGTGTTTGACTCTCTCCTCTAATTTATTCTCTTTTATAATCTCAGCAACATCACTTGCTCTTAGTTTTCCTCCTGCAATGGATGGCTCAACCGCCAAACCCTCTGTATCTGCGACTATAATGTAACAGTCAAGCTTTCCTTCGACGTCCCCTTCGACTGCATAATATGTTAAAGCAAAATTCGTTGTGAGAAGCACGGGAGATTCATCATTTGGTGAGCCTATTTCCCTTACTCCTGGTTCGACTCTTGCTGGAAATCTCGGATCTGTATAAATATTCTGTCTTAGCGTCAGAAGCGGGAGAATTGCCCAAGTCTCAATAGTATTCAGAATCATCGCATCCACGAATCTATTTTGGAGAATTGCAGCTGTTACAGCTTCTTCCCAGTATCCGTTTCCTTCCACAAGCCATGAAGCTGCAGGGACTCCAAGTATGGGCCATCTGAAAGGATCTGCTCTTTTTTCGATAGCTTGGTGTCTAATCTCGACGATTCTATTTAGAGTCCCCCTCATGTTGAGAGAATCGGTCACAGGGTCGAGAACGATGGAAGGAACTCCGCTTCCAGTTGCAATTGTTGAGAGTTCCCAGAGTTTCCTCAAATCTGAGGAAATAACAGCAAGAGGACACTCATAGTTAGTTGCAAGAGCGCACATCTCCTCGAGGTTCTCATCGATTGCGCCATAAATGAGGGGTCTTTTTTGAGAAGAAACTTCTAGAGCACGCTCGATTACCTCTGGATTAAAGGAGCACAGAATCATTGGCATCTCTATCTCCATCACTTTTTCAACAGCCTCTTTGAAGATCTCAGGATCTCCGCTTTTGTTCCTTATTGCTATTCCATCGAACTTTAAATCGGTTTTAAATCTCTCCATAACAAAGCTTTTCACTTTCCGAGCTCTTTCCTCTAACGAAGGATCGTTATCCGAGATTGCAACGAAATAGGCAGTGGGATTGAAATAAGTAAGCTCATGCCTGTAAATTACCTCTTCTCCCCCTATCGTCCTATCTCCAATCTTCACTTCTCTGACTGGAGGGGTCAGATATTCGATAAGCTTCTCCTTTTTCTTTCCTTTCAGTCTCGGACAATCCTCAATCTTTGCATCTCTATCTATGAGCTTTGAGGCAAAGGCCATGCACGTCTCTTCTCCACATTCCCCACAGTTATCTCCCGGGAGCATTTTGTAAACTTCAAGAGGAGACTTTCTCGCCATTTTCACACCTCACACAAATTCTAAAGCCTTTCTAGGGCAGTTCTCAACACAAACATTACAGTATTGCTTTGGAGTTTCAAACCTTCTGCAGAGAGTCAAATCCCATTCTACAACCTTTCCATTCTTTATTCTCAGCGTAACTGGTTTTTGAGGGCCTCTTCCTCCCGCAACATTGAGATCTTGTGAGACGTTTACTGGGCATGAAATCACACAATTGCCACATCCGATGCACTTCTCTTCGTAAATCTTCAATCTTGTTTCTAAGACTCTTCCTGTATCTCCGAGCATCTCTTTGAGAAATAGTCTCTCTCTTAGATATTTTGGAGACATCAGAAGTTCACAATCTTCGATAGATGCCTTGCCCTCTCTTAGAGCCATTGCAAACGCCATACAGCTCTTCTGGCTACATTTTCCACAGTTTTTCTTTGGTAAATACTTGTAAATCTCGTAAGCTGAAGGAAGAGACATGGAATCACATCGTTACCCAGTTTTCGTATTCAACTCCTTTTTCAGCTATTTTACTTAGTTGATCTATGACGTTTTGAAGAGTTTGAACTGATCTCGGATGAAGCATCATAAAGAGATCGACACCGCAAAGAAGCATTGTAATTCCAGTAATAGTCTCCCACAGAGGACCTCTCAACATTCTGTCTCCCCAGTCCTCTCTTTTCATCCACGCCTCTCTTGCACCCCAGGCGTTGGTTGTTCCGGATGACATGGGGAAAGATATTTCTTTATCTCCTCTGAGCCCTTCGAGTCTCATCCTTTGCATCACCGAAATTGTGTATTCAATTCCGTATCCAAGAACTGCGGTAGTTGGATCCATTACGAGTTGGTCTCTTCTCAACCCGAGATTCAGAAGTTTTCGATTCAACTCCTTCTGCTGATTGATGTCAATGGAAGTCCACGCGAGAACAACATGATTGTTTTCTATCGCAGCTTTAGCGATTCTCTCGTAATCTATATCTAGAGTTGCAGAAGCAAGAATACATCTCTCTCCTTTCGCAGTTCTCGCACAGGCTTCAAGGACCAGAGGATCCTTTTCCGGATTTCCGCTTCCTCCAATGACAATAGGGACATCAATGTTGTCCAGAAGCTCTCTAACTGTTTCAGCAGCCTCTTCTGGAGCTCTGTTCATCGTTCTGGGATCAGTTGAAACAAGATGAATCGTTACGAGATTTGCTCCAAGCTCAAGACCTCTTCTTGCCCATGCAACCGGATCCTCCATTACATCTTCGAAATGTTCTCTTATTGCCTTTGGAAGTGGAGGAGGCATGTCGAAAACATCGAAAGTCACTAGAGGTCTGTTTTTCATCTCACTTCCTGGGTAGAATGGCATTCCAGTCTCCCCACCAATTCTGAAGATTTTCTTCCTTGTTCCCCCTTCCTCTTTTGTTGCTCCAAGCTGAATTTCCTCTATTGAATTCGGCCACTCATGGGAGAACGGGACGTACTCTGGGATTTTAATCTCCGGTTTCATTATCTCTTCTCTTTCTATCATTGCCGGAAGTAGTGTGGGAGCGGAAATCTCTATGATCCCGTTTTTTACATCTATTGTCACATTTTCAAGCTCGATCTCCTCGACATCTTTCAAATCTTCCAGCCAGTCGAGTGCATCAATTACGAGCTTAGGAATTCTCATCTCTTCTTTCTTCATTCTTTCTCCTTCCTCCGGATAATCACCTTGTCTATATGGATCTTTGCGTTTTCTAGAATAATCTTCATTCCTCCTCCCAGCGGAATCGTCATTCCACTGACCTGAGCTGGAATCTGAGCAATTTGAGTTGTTTCTGCCTCAGCAATCTCTTCCTCGACCTCTTCTTCTTCCATTTCTTTCCAGCGTTCAACCACAGGATGTCCTTTTTCTTGAAGGAACTTTTTCAAACTCTCGAGATCTACAGCATCTTTTTCAGTTGCAATTTTATCATAGAGATCTTCTGGAATGGCATCCTTTACTTCTTCCTTCACTTTGGAGGGCATCCAAACCACTCTTCTAATTCCTCCATCTGCTATGAAGAACTTCGGACTTCGAAGATATTCTATTGCCATTCCTACAAGTCCCTCAACCTGAACTCCTCCTCCTGCTTGACCTGCCATTCTGCTGAAAGGAATCCCAAATGGAGTATCTCCTGTGTAATCTCTGTCAACAATTCCTATTCCGTCAACTTCGGGAATGTAGAAAGCTAGGGCTTCGAAACAACCGCATGAAGTGTGAGGATATCCGAACATGCTGTGCAGAAAGACTCTCTGAATTGCACCTCCAGATTTCTCTTTTGAAGCTTCATTAACTCCGCTGTATTCATATACAGTCGGATCGAGGAGTTCGCCCTTTTCGCATCTCGAAATTGGACCATGCGGATCAACTCTTGCAGCTGCTCTTGCATCGAACCACGAAATTGCTCCGCATAGGGAAATTCTATCTGGCGTAATCGTGCACACATGTTGCGGTGCAAAGGATTGACAGAGGACACAATTATAGAATTCTTCGACATCCTCTTCTGAGAGAGTCCTCGCTCTCGCATCTCTTTCATTATAAACATTTCTTGCAAACTCAACGAACTCCTCAACTTTCTTCGGATCTGTGTAGAAAGTTATTTGCATCTTCTCTATGAAGCTCAGTTCTGCTTTGAACAGCCTAAGAAGAGCTTCTCCAATAATTTTCAAAGAGTTCAAACCTTTACCGTATGCTTCTTTACTTATTCTTATCCATATGTCATCTCTCTGATTAAGATGCATCACCCCTTGAATGTAGTTGGTGAATTCATGAATTCTTCTCTCAATTACTCCTTCCAGATCTTTTTCAATGTCCTTCCCAGCCACCTCTATGAGAATTCCAAGCGGATAGGATCCGCCCTCTTCCATTTCATTCAAATCGGGTCCTATGATCTCTATTTTTCCATCTTCCACCTCTTCCATGCTTCTCGCTTGAACAAGCTCTGCGCCAATAGCTTTAGGGCCTCCAAACTCAACGTACATCTGCTTTGCTCTGATTCTCTCCCCTTCATACATCGGTCCTATTTCAACCGGTAATTCAGCCATTTTCACTCCTCTCCTATCTTATCAATTATTTCATCAACCATCTGGAAGAATTTTTCATCCTTGAACTGATTTTTGAAGGAGATATCTGCATTTGGATGATAATATCTCTCTATGGATGCGGTTTTGATATGAGGAGCAAAGTTCTTCAAAGCAGAGAGCATTTGAGACGCCAGATAGTAGGTTATTCCAAGGAAGATCACGAAGTCATAGTTTCCCTCTCCATCAAATCCCTTCCAGTTCTCATCCAAGAGCATATTCGTGAGTTCGTGGAGAACTGCCACTTCAACTTTCTCATCATATCCATCTTCTACGAAATACCTTATACTCCCTCCAGTTGCAACTGTTGTGATTCCGAGATCTATGAGCTTTTCAACTCTCTTTCTCAGTTCCTCTTGGGAGATCTCAGAGCCAACAATTAGAAGGGGTTTCTTTGCCTTTTTGAACTGCTTCACAAACTCCTCTGGCGTTACAACTCTTGCCATCTTTGGTCCCGGGATGTTTCCTATGTCATATGGAGTCTCCATCTTCACCACCTCACTTTCGAATGAGTCTCTCAAGGTTTGTCGGATCGAAAGAAGGATCCACTTTCCTTATCGGACCCTCAAGAATTCTCTTTGTCTTCCAGTCAATCTTCCATCCGTAATCATCTTCAAGCCTCTTAAGGAGCTCTTCTTTTCTCGCCAAAGGAAGATCTGCTTCATTTCTCACGAAGAGGTACCAATCCTCGGGATACTTCTTCAGATACTTCATGCTGAGATCTAAGTAGTGAGTGAGTTTAATCTGCCTTCCCTGTGGAGTGTCATTCGGTCTCATGCAGAGTTTCGCAACTAAGGGAATTGCCTCCTCGATGGTCTCTGCAGCAACAAGAAGATGTTCTGGAGCTGGTTCCACTCTCACTTCTGAACCATCTCTCGCATTGTAGAGGGTCCAGTCCTCCTCCCGATCTCTTCTTCCCAGATATGCCCTTCTGTATTTCACTCCATGAGGTCCGACAACAGCTGGAACTCCAAGTCTATTGAATCCAGTTGCTATGCTTGCAGCTTTTTGAGAATAGGCTCCCCATGCAACTCCACAAGCTCCAACTCTGTTCAAAATGTAATCCGCAATTTCATCGTAATTTCCTCTGAGTTTCCTTCTTGCAAAAATACTTGCAACTTTTATGGCTGCTCCGTGAATGTGGGCATTTGCAACGCAAGATCCTACATTCACAAGACCTCCAGCATCAAACTCTCCAGGATATTTTTCATAGAGTGTCTCTCCATCTTCATCTTTATACAAACCAAGATTAATTGCAGCACACCCGGAAACAGTGACGATAAATCTTCTATCTAGAAACTCCTTAACGAGGAGCCACACGTCTTTAGCTCCTCTTGGATTGTTATCACATCCTATCGCAGCGATGATTCCAGGTATTGTTCCGAGAACGATTGGAGCTCCAACATTTCTAATCTCTGTGTCTTTGATAGGACCTCTTCCTGCACGAACCTTCCCCTTCTCGTTCCTTATCAGAGGCATTGCAGCCTTCATAATAACGTCATTTATCGGGATGTTCACCGGGCAAACTTGTTCACACCTCAAGCAAGAGATGCAACTTTCATAGAGTTCTCTCAGCTTCGAGAGGTCTCCAGTTTTCGCAATTCTGTTTGCTTCGCTTATTTTCAGATTCTGCGGACACGCCAAAGTGCATCTGTTACAGTGGATGCATTTGTTCACGAGCTCCTTCAACTCTTCATCGCTCGGAAGAGACTTCACGTCTTTTCTCGATTCATGTACTTTGAGGGCCACTTTCACCGCAACTTCTCCAATCTTTTCAGAGTCGAGAATCGCAACTCCATCAACCTTTCCGCTCACAAGATCTTCCACGATTTTATCAACGTCATCGTTAGTTCTATCTTTAAGCCCATGAAGAGCTTTATCCATCGTTGCTATTAGCGGAGCTCTCACTCTTCTCGCCTGTTCAAGGATGTCGGCTCGGATGCACTGCTCATCAACAACTATAACATCCGCAAGACCGCTTCTAATGGCTTTAATCTGATGACTCAATGCAGCGACAATCTTCGCATTCGGATAGTATCTTGTGATGTCTAGAGAAGTGCAGCAGATGCCCGCTATGTCCACTTTATCTTCAAGTCCATTCTCAATGAGGTAATCTGCAATGTCGAGGGCGGGAGGAACATTGTGACCGATTACCAGAATCGTTGGCCTCTCTGGGCTCATCGTTCCTATGCCCATTTCCACAAGGTGCACATCCGAATCTCCTTTAGGAAAGTTAAAGGCAACGATCTGCAGGATGTCGGCAACCTCTTTTCCAAGGGAATCAAGCATTCCCACATGAAGAGCTTTTGATTCGAAGTCGAGATAAGATCCTTCCTGACCCGTATGAAGAGCGTCAGCCATTTGAACAAGTTGCTCTTCTATATACTCAAGCACCGGCTCGAAGTCTCCCACTGTTTTCGGTCTTATTCCCGTAATCAATCTTGTGAGAGGTGCTTCAACTTCTATCTCGCTTCCGAGATCAATCGGCAGATCTTTCCCATACCTCTTCACAATATCGTGATAAAGATGTCGTGCATGAGCGACATGTGCTGAAGTCCCGACGACACAGGCTAGGAGAACTATTCTCCCCTGAGTTGCTTTAAGGTCAATTCCACATGCACCCTTCTTGTTTCCAGTGAGATCGCACTTTCCAAGAGTGCAGAGAGAACATGTATCATCATAAGGAGCATAGAATGGCTTGTATCGCTTCAAAATCTTGAAATCCCAGTCTCTTAGATCTGTAGCAGAGGGAAAAGGATAGGGTCCCATTGGTTCCCAGTCCTCTTCTTCTATAACCTCTCCTATGAAGATCTCAAGGTTTTTCAGCGAAATTCCCTGTGATTCGAACTTCTCAATGTTGAACTTCGTCTTCAAGTTTCTACCTCCCGAAAATAACGATATATCATGTCATTTACTCAATGAAGCGGGAAGGTTATTAAACCCTTTTCTTTTTTCCTATGTTATGAAAAAACGAAAAATTCGTAATACCAGCGAAATGTTTATCTGAATTTCTGCCGAAGATCCTCTGATGCACCCTTCAAAGAAAATTCGAGGCTTGAAAAGCCAAAGACTTGAAGGCAAGACAATAGTTCTTGGAGTTACTGGAAGCATTGCAGCAGTAAGAACGATTGAACTCGCAAGAGAACTCATAAGAAGGGGTGCAGAAGTTGTTGCGGTGATGAGTGAAGCATCCCAGAAAATCCTTCATCCAGATGCTCTTCACTATGCAACTGGAAATAAAGTGATAACGGAGATTACCGGAGAGGTGGAGCATGTGAGATATTGCGGAGAAGGAGGGGAAGCAGATCTTCTACTTATTGCTCCAGCAACCGCAAACACAATTTCGAAAATCGCTCTCGGAATAGATGACACCCCTGTGACAACTTTCGCGACAACAGCACTTGGAAGAGGTCTTCCAATCATTATCGTTCCTGCAATGCACTTTTCAATGTTTTCACATCCCAAGATAAGAGAGCACATTGAGACTCTAAGATCATGGGGTATCAAGATCATCTCTCCTGTGATCAAGGAAGAAACAGCAAAAATAGCGGAAAATGATGAGATTATTATAGAAGTTGAGAGAGAACTCTGCGGTAAGAGTCTCGAAGGTAAGAGAGTTCTAATAACGTCTGGAGCAACTGCAGAGAGCTTAGATCCGATAAGGATTCTTACAAACAGGAGCTCTGGGAGAACTGGAGAGGAGCTTGCAAAAGAAGCATACAGAAGAGGTGCAAGCGTCACAATAATTCATAGAGGAACTCTGGGTCTGAGGGGTATAAAAGAAGTGAGAGTTGAAAGTGCTGAAGAGATGCTTTCCGCAGTTCTTAGAGAAATGGAAAGAGGATGTGATATTTTTATCTCCTCGGCTGCAATTGCAGATTACACTCCCGAAAAATTCGAAAAGAAAATACCCTCTGGAATGGATGAACTCACCTTGAAACTGAAACCGACGAAGAAAATCATTTTTGAGGTTTCCAAGAGATATCCCGAAGTTTTTATCGTCGCCTTCAAAGCGGAAACGGGAGTGAGCGAGAAGGAGCTCATAGAAATTGCAAGGAGAAGAAAAGAGGAGATCGGGGCAAAAATCATCGTAGCTAACGACGTTCTCAGAGGAGGAATGGGCGGAGAGGAGAATGAAGTTTATATCATTGGAGAGAGCATCGAGAAAGTGAATGGAAGGAAAGAAGATATTGCGGTGAGTATATGGGATGCAGTAGAAAGAGAACTGCAATAGCAGAAGTTCCCTCACACATCACAGGGTTCTTTTCAGTAGTCGAAGACAAAGATCCTTCTAAGAAGGGTTCAGTGGGATGCGGTTTCACGCTTGACTTCTCTGTGAGACTCGAAGTTGAAGAAGGCGATAGAAATGAACTATTATTCCTCGGAAAGAGAATAGAAATGCCAACATTCGAAACTTTATTAAGACTTATGGGAGTTAAAGGCATCAGAGCAAGAATTTTGGAGTCTCCTCCTTTGGGAGTGGGTCTCGGAGTAAGTGGGGCAATAGTACTGGGAAGCTCTCTCTCAATTTCACTTCTGAAGAATCTCAATTTCAGTTACATCGAGGCCTCGGAATTTGCTCATATTGCGGAAGTTCTTAATCAAACAGGGTTGGGTGATGTGATAGCCCAGAGTACTGGAGGAGTTGTTCTGAGAAGAAAAGCTGGAGCACTCGGAAAGGGAATTGCGGATAGAATTCTTACTCCGGAGCTACCAGTAACTCTTCTTTTCCTTGGAGAAAAGAGCACAAAAGGTGTTTTAGAAGATGAAGATGCTGTCAGACGGATTAAAGAGGTTGGAGCAAAATGCTTTAGAGAATTTCTGAGAGATAAATCTCTTAATTCTTTTATTCAACTCTCCAAACTCTTCGCCAAAGAAACCGAGCTTGTTAATAGAGAACTGATTGAAATAGTTGAAGAAGTTGAAAGAAGAGGAGGAAAAGCTGGAATAGCGATGCTTGGAGAAACAATCTTTCAGATCAACGGAGACGATTTAAGAGAATATGGAGAGGTTGTGAAAACGAGAATCACCACAACTCCAGGGAGGTTAATATATGATTCCTAAGTCTCATCCAAGATATGAGTCTTTGATTCTCAGAGAGAGACTTGTGAAAGGTATGAGAGATGGAATCGTCGCACTTGAGGGTCTCATAGCTCATGGAAGAGGAGAGACCTTTGATTATCTCATCGGAGAGAGAACAATGCCCTACGCCCTTGAGGCTGAGAGAACAGCGGTTGCAACTCTCCTCCTTGCTTCTCGCCCCATCATTTCGGTCAATGGAAACACTGCAGTATTGGTCGCCTCGGAAATATCGAAGCTCTCTGAAATTTTAAGCGCTCCGATTGAAGTTAATCTCTTTCATAGAACTGAAGAAAGACTCCAAAAGATTGTTGAGCATTTAAAAAAGCATGGAGCAAAAAAGGTTCTTGGAATGAAAGGAGACGCCAGAATTCCCGGTTTAGAACATGAGCGAGGAAAATGCGATAGAGAAGGAATCTTTTCTTCTGATGTTGTTCTCGTTCCTTTAGAGGATGGAGATAGGTGCGAAGCTCTTATAAAGATGGGAAAGGAGGTTATCGCAATTGACCTCAATCCCTTTTCAAGAACTGCTAGAACTGCAACAATCACCATTGTTGATAATGTTGTGAGAGCAATTCCAAATATGGTGAAGATGGCTGAAGAGATGAAAGAGTTGAAGAAAGAAGAGTTGAAAGAGATTAAGAATAATTACGATAATAAGGAGATTCTGAAAAGGTGTATCGAAGAAATCATCAATCATCTTCAGGGAGAGATGGAAAAATGATACAAATTTTCAAATTAGAAGAGAGAGAGAAGTATTCCGAGCTTCTGAAGAGAGAGATCAATCTCGAAGAGTATGTTGAGAAGGTGAAACCAATAATAGAGGATGTTGCAGAAAATGGAGATGAAGCTCTTCTGAAATACACTGAGATGTTTGATGGAGTGAAGATTTCTTCGATTAGGGTGTCTGAAGAGGAAATTGAAAGGGCTTATGAGTTGGTGGATGAGAGCTTAGTTAATGCTCTTTATTATGCATACGATAATATCCATGCGTTTCACCAGAAGCAGATGTCTAAGAAAATCTGGTTAGAAGAGATAAGAAGAGGCGTTTTTGTAGGCCAGAAAATCTCTCCCTTAAAAACCGTTGGAATTTACGTTCCTGGGGGAAAAGCCTCATATCCATCTTCAGTCTTTATGAATTCTGTTCCTGCAATTGTTGCTGGAGTTAAGCATGTAGTTATGTGCACACCACCATCCAGCAACGGTGAAGTCAATCCTCTAACTCTTGTTGCAGCCGATATAGCTGGAGTAGATGAGGTTTACAGAGTCGGAGGAGCTCAGGCTATTGCAGCAATGGCATATGGCACAGAAAGTGTCAGAGAAGTGGAGAAAATAGTCGGTCCTGGAAACATTTACGTCACTGCAGCGAAACTCGCAATAAGAGGAATCTGTGAAATAGATTTTCCTGCAGGTCCATCAGAAGTTATGATCTTGGCTGATGAATCCGCAAATCCCAAACTTGTGGCCTCTGAGATTCTCGCTCAGGCAGAACATGATCCTATGGCTCAATCAATAGCTCTTGTAAATTCTGAGGATCTTGGCAAGAAGATCAAAGAAATAGTGGAGTCTGAAATATCCAAATCTTTAAGAAGTGAAATTCTTATTTCATCACTGAGAAATTCCCTGATAATTGTCTATTCCTCTATCGAGGATGCAGTAGAGTTCGTGAATGATTACGCTCCAGAGCATTTGGTCATCATGACGAAGAATCCGATGAGGGAAATGGAATTTGTTGAAAATGCAGGAGCGATATTCTTGGGAACTTATTCTCCTGTTGCCTCTGGAGATTATGCTTCGGGTTCAAATCACGTTCTTCCGACAAATGGTGGGGCAAAAATTTACAGCGGTCTTAACGTGGAGCATTTCATCAAAAGAATCTTAATTCAATATCTAACAGAGGAAGGACTGAAGGAGATAAAAGATATCATTGTGAGGCTTGCAGAAGCCGAAGGGCTTCACGAACATGCGAAATCTGTGAAATGGAGGTTTGAATGATGGTTTGGAGAACGCATTATTCAAATGAAATATCTCTCGATATGGATGGAGAAAGTGTTAGGGTTGCTGGCTGGGTTCACGAGATAAGAGATCTCGGAGGGATAGTCTTTATAGTTCTGAGAGACAGGGAAGGGCTTCTTCAAATAACAATTCCGAAAGCACTTGGAGAAGAACTGTTGAAGAGAGCTAGAGAGCTATCTAGAGAGACTGTCATCTCGGTTTTGGGAAAGGTAAAGAGAGAGCAAAAAGCTCCAAATGGATTCGAAATTCTTCCCGAAGAGATTGAAATTCTGAATAAAGCTGCAACTCCGCTTCCTTTGGATACAACAGATAGAATTCCTGCAGAACTCGATACAAGACTGGATGCAAGATATCTCGATCTCAGAAGACCAAGAATTCAGGCGATTTTTAGAGTGAGACATCATGTGATGCAATCAGTTAGGAGATTTCTCTCTTCTGAGGGGTTCTTCGAAATAACAACTCCGAAAATCGTTGCAACTGCAACAGAGGGAGGTACAGCACTTTTCCCAATCTCATACTTCGAAAGAGAGGCATTTCTCAATCAGAGCCCTCAGCTATACAAACAAATGATGATGGCAACCGGTCTGGATAGGGTTTTTGAGATAGGTCCAATTTTCAGAGCGGAAGAGCATGATACCACAAGACACCTCAACGAAGTTACCTCAATTGATATAGAGTGTGCATTTGCAACAGACGAAGATGTTATGGATATTCTCGAAAGACTCATCCAGAGAGTATACTTGGATGTTCAAGAGAATTGTGAAAAAGAACTTAACTTGCTGAAAGTCTCTTTGAATATTCCTGAAGTGCCTTTCGAGAGAATCACCTATGATGAAGCAGTAGAAATTGCGGGAATAGGGTGGGGAGAAGATCTCTCCACTCAGGATGAGAAAAAGATTGGAGAGCATATCGGAGAGCACTATTTCATAACGAGATGGCCTACTGATGCAAAACCATTTTATGTGATGCCCTGTAGCGAGAATCCAAAGGTCTCCCACTCATTTGATCTCATGCACCCCAGAATGGAGCTCGCTTCAGGAGCTCAAAGAATACATCTTCCAGACCTCTTAACCGAAAGAATTGAAGCCAACGGACTCAATCCTGAGAGTTTTGAGTTCTATATCGAGGCTTTTCGTTATGGAATGCCCCCTCATGCCGGCTGGGGTCTTGGAGCTGAGAGGTTGATTATGACACTTCTGGGTCTCGATAACATCAGGGAGGCGGTTCTCTTCCCGAGAGATCGCAAAAGAGTTACCCCGTAATTTATATATTCCAAAATTTCTGAAATTCTAACCAGAGAAAGGGGTAGCTTGCGGTGTATATCAAGGAAATAGAATTCAATAACTTCAAGTCATTTGGAAGAAGAACACGAATACCATTTTACAGAGATTTCACGGTCATTACAGGTCCAAATGGATCTGGAAAGTGTCTCACTCCTGAGGCTCTTGTGACTTTATCAAATGGAGAGGTTAGAACAATTGGATCTATTGTAGAGAATGCCCTAAAAAAGAGTTCTTCGAAGATTAAAGATGGATTCGTCTCTTTTTCGGGGAAAATTTACATTCTTTCGATGGATAAGAAAATGAGACTTGTAGAACGCCCTGTTTCAGCTTTCATGAAAAGATCTTCTCCCAACTCCCTCATAGAAGTAAGACTTCTCTCTGGAAGAACTCTGATGACCACTCCAACTCATCCCTTCTTTCTCTGGAAAGAAGGAATCATCGTGAAGACTGCTTCTTCTCTGATTCCTGGAGATTTCGTGATAGTGAGCGAGAATTTTCAACTGAGCACAGATCTGGGCTTTGAGAGAGTTAAATCTGTTAGAAAAGTTCCCTCGCCATACCCATTTGTCTATGATCTCTGCGTTGAAGGCGAACATAATTTCCTTGCTAATGGAATAATCGTGCATAACAGCAATATAATTGATGGAATAGTTTTTGCACTCGGTCTTTCTGGTTCAAGAGCTCTTAGAGCGGAAAAGCTCACAGATTTGATTCATACTGAGAAAAATGGGAAAAGAGCAAATTCGATGTACGTGAAAATCGTTTTGGATAACTCGGATCGAAAAGTTCCGGTTGAGAGTGATGAGATCAGAATAATGAGGAGAGTTAAAGAGACGGAATCGAATTATTACAGCTACTTTTACATCAACGAGAAGCCCGTGACAATGAGCGAACTTCATGAACTTCTCTCCGATGCGGGAATCTCTTCAGAAGCTTATAACATCGTTCTTCAGGGAGATGTAACGAGAATAACTTTGATGACTCCTGTTGAGAGGAGGAAGATAATAGACGAGATTGCTGGAATAGCAGAGTTCGATGAGAAGAAAGAGCAAGCAAAAGAACAGCTGAACATCGTGAGGGAGAGAATCGAACAGATGGAGATTCTGATAAAAGAGGATGAAATTAGGCTGAAAGAACTTGAAAAAGACAGAGAGGTCGCTCTTAAATATCTCGGATTGAGAGAGAAGAAGAAGAGATATGAATCTATGATTGCCACGGTAAAGCTGAAAGAGTATAGAGAAGAGCTCGGAAGAGTTGAGAAGGAGATAGAAAGACTTCAAAGAGAGAAAGATGCCATGACAAGTGACTTGACTGTGCTGAATAGGAAGATCAGAGAAGTGGAAGATGAAGTCTCAAAAATAAATTCAGAAATCGATCAGATTGCGGTTGAAGAGAGATTGAAACTCAATAGGGAGATTGAAAATCTAAGATCCTCAAACGCTCTTTCGGAGAGAATAATCAAAGAGTCGGAGAGGAGAATTGAAGAAGAGAAAAACAAGTCTTTGAACATAAGAAGAGAGATCAGAGAAAATGAGGACAAAAGAACATCTCTTCTTCAAGAGATCAACATTCTCGAAGAGAGAAAGAAAAATCTCGAGGATAGAAAGATCAATCTCGAATCTCAGCTCGGAGTTTTGAGAATGCAAATTGCGGAGCTTGAAGAGGAATATTCGGATGTTGCTCCGAAATACGAAGAATTGAGAGCTAAAACAAACGAATTGAAAGATCTAAAAAACGATCTTTTGAGGGAGAGGGACAGACATTACGATAATCTGAGAAGCAGATCTGAAGAGATTGAAAGGAAAAAGAAAAGGATCGGAGAAATAGATCGAAAAATATCGGAAATATCATCTAAAAAAGATGAAATAGAAAGAGAAGAAGAGCTAATCAGAAAGATCATCGAGAAGAATTTAAAGGAAATTAAGAGAGCTGAAGAAGAGCTCACTTTAATTCTTAAGGAAATGGAGAATTTGGACTCCAAGCTAAGAGCTCTCGAGAGAGAGAGGTCTTCTATAGAAGCTAAAATAAGTGCAGTGAGAGAACTCTCTGGATATTCTTCTGCGGTTGAAAAAGTTCTCAGATGGAGAGATGACAGAATTCTTCCAGGTATTTATGGAGCAATTGCAGAGCTTGGAAAGGTAAAATCAGAATATGCAAAAGCTCTCGAGATCGCAGCGGGTCAGAGGATGCAGTACATAGTTGTGGCAACTGATGAAGATGCTGCAAGAGCTATCGAAATGCTCAAGACTGAAAGAGTGGGAAGAGCAACGTTTCTTCCATTGAATGTCATTCGGGATTCCCCTCCGAAACTCATAAAGCCTGAAGTTGAGGGAGCCATAGATTATGCGATCAATTTGATCACTTATGATAAGAAGTTTGAATCTGCGTTTTGGTATGTTTTCAGAGATACACTGGTGATGAGAGATCTTGAGTCTGCGAGAAAGCACATTGGAAAATGGAGGATGGTAACACTTGATGGAGAGCTCATCGAAAAAGGAGGTGCAATTACTGGAGGCTATACACCGAGATCAAGGTTCAGTTTCGTAGATGAGGATGAAGAGAGGCTTGTTGCAATAGAAGAACAAATAGAGGAGCTTGAAGGTAAATTGAAGATCAAAAAACAGGAATATGTTTTGAAAGAAAATGAGCTCAGATCTTTAAGAGAAGCTCTCTATTCAAATGAGAGGAGGCTCGATGAGGTTCCGAAGAGGATTGAGGAACTGAAATCAGAAGTGGAAAATTTGAAAGAGGAGAGAACTCTCATTGAGCGTGAGATAAAGGAAATCGAGGAGGAAATAAGATTCCTTGTGAACAGAATTGGAGAAATAGACGAGCATTCAATGAAAATTGATGAGGAGCTCTCTTCGATAGCAAAAGAGCTTGAAAAATACGAAAAAATGATAAAAAGCTCAAAAATCCCAGAAATGAAGAGAAAAGAGGAGGAGCTGAGAGGAGAGATAGAAGATGTAAAAGAACAGATTAGACAGAGCGATTCAAGAATTAACTCTGCAAAACTTGAGGTTGAATATTTGGAGAAGCTCATAAAGGATCTGAGAAGGAGCGTCGAAGAAAGTGATATAAGAGTGAGAGAACTTGAAGAGACAATAAAGAGTGAAAGAGAAGAGATCGAGAAAAGATCAGAGCTCTTGAAAAATCTTGAGGAGAGACTTTCCGTTTTTGAAGAGAGAGTAAATCAACTCAGAAAAGAGAGAGACATGAGAATTGAGAGTATTAGGAGGATGGAAGTTGAGAAAAACGTAATTTCGTCGGAGATCTCCAGGATAGAGGAGAGAATAAAGCGTTTTGAGATGCGAAGAGATGAACTTAGAGATTATGTTAGGTCTTTGGAGAGCGAAAACGAAGTAGAGGAAGTAGAGGAGTTAAAAGAGGAGATAAGTTACGAGGAATTGATGAAGAGGATAGAAGAGATTGACAGAGAGATGGAAGCTCTGGGAATCGTGAATATGAAAGCACCAGAAGAGTATGAGGAAATTTCAAGAAGATTAGAGGATAAGAAAAAGAAGAGAGATACGCTTTACACGGAGATGAATGAGATAATCAAGAGAATTGAAAAATACGAGGCCATGAAAAAGAAGACTTTTATGGATGCCTTCAACGAAATTAACAGGCATTTTAAAGAGATCTTTCATGAGCTCTCAGAAGGAGAAGGAGAACTCATTCTGGAAAATCCTGAAGATCCATTTAAAGGTGGCCTTCTCATAAAGGCCAGACCAAAAGCTAAGACGATAAACAAATTGAGTGCTATGAGTGGAGGGGAAAAAAGTTTAACCGCTCTTTCATTCATTTTCGCAATTCAAAGATATAAACCCGCTCCTTTTTACGTTCTCGATGAGATAGATATGTTTTTGGATGGTGCAAATGTTGAGAGAGTCGCTTCTATGATAAGAAGACTCTCGAAAGATGCTCAGTTCATAGTCGTCTCACTGAGAAGACCAATGATAGAATCGGCGAATAGAACCGTCGGAGTTGTGATGCAAGAAGATGGAAAATCAACAGTCACGGGGGTGAAGCTGAATTAACGAAGAATTTGAACAGCCCATAAAGATTCTTGTGGAAATGGCAGAGAGAGGAGAGATAGATCCTTGGAACATAGACATAGTCGAGGTCACTGATAAATTTCTGAGACGACTTGAGGAGATGAGAAAACTCGATCTGAGAATTTCTGGAAGAACGCTTCTCTATGCTTCAATTCTTCTCAGAATGAAATCCGATGTTCTTGTGAAAGTGGAAGAAGAGGAAGAAGAGGTCGAGGAGATTATAGAGCTTGAAGAAGATTTCTATGATTCCCCTGAGTATCCTGAAATAAAACCTGTTGTAAAAAGATTTCCTTCTCGTCCCATAACGCTTCAGGATCTCATTGAAGAACTAAAGGCTGCGGAAAGAGTTGAATTGAGAAGATATGAGAGGAGAAGAAAAAGAGAGAGAGGGATTAAAGAGGACGTCACGAAAATAGCCCATGAAGAAGAGGTTGAAAAAAGCATAGAATTTGTAAAAGAGGTAATTGAAGAAAAGTTGAAGAAAATGAACGCAATCCCATTCTCTTCCCTTATCTCAGAAGACAACAATCCAAGGAAGGTCATCTCATTATATTTACCACTCCTGTATCTTGCTTCTCGTGGAACTATAATATTGGAACAACCTGAAATTTTCAAAGAACTCTACATAAAAAGGAGGGCGGATAGTTGAATCCAAAAAGAGTTATAGAGGCCGCCCTTTTTGTTTCCTCAAAACCCATTCCAATTTACAAACTCTGCGAGCTCCTTTCGATGAAAAAGTCCGAAGTTCTTAGGTTAATCGAGGAGCTCAAGGAAGAGTATAGGGAGAGAGGATCTCCAATTGAAATAGTATCTATCGATGAAAGATTCGTAATGCAACTCACTCATGAATATGCAGAGGTTGTGAAGGATTTTGCCCCAACAGACCTCAGCAGTTCGGTTTTGAGAACTCTTGCCGTCATTGTCTCAAAACAGCCCATAAAACAATCAGAACTCGTAAAAATCAGAGGAAATAAAGCGTATGGACATGTGGAGGAGCTTGAAAATAGGAAGCTCATAGAAGTCAAACCATATGGCAGAACGAAGATAATAAAAACTTCAAAGCTTTTTCTGGATTATTTCGGAGTTAGCAGTGTTGAAGAGCTCAAAAAGAAAATTGAAGAAAAACTGAGAAAGGAAGGCTCTTAAATTTCTCTGATCATTCGGACCCATTTCCCCCATGTTCCTAATTCTCTAAATCCAATTGAAGCATAGAATTTCTTTGCAATATCATTCTTCTCTCCGACCCAGAGTTCGCATAGATCGAGTCTCCTATCTCTAAAATATTCGAAGGCTCTTTTCACAAGCTTTCTGGCTATTCCTCTACGTCTATAATCTGGATGGACGAAGAGCTCGTGAATCTCGCCAACTTCCTTAGAATCGAAGTAGCTAACCCAATTAGAGTCGCAAGCTAAAAAAGCAACGATCTCCCCATTGATGATAAACTTAAAAATACCTTCTTCGTCTCTCTTCTTCAACCATCTAAAATAACTTCTTATTTCACGTCTGCGACGATAAGCATACTCCTCAAGACCCTTATAGGAGAGCTCATAAAGTTCAACGAAACACTCCTCATCAGACTCATCGGCAATTTCTATCACGGAACAATATTTATCCATGTGATTTTTCAATTTTTCCATGATGAAAGAGATTGAGCTCCTAAAGAAGCTCGTTGAAATAGAATCTCCTTCTGGAAGGGAGGACGAGATTTTACAGTTTCTTAAAGACGAACTTCTTGATCTCGGATTCTCTCCAAAAATCTTTGGAAAAGATGTAAAAAACCTTCTAGTTTTAGGAGAGAGTAACCTCTGGATTGTTACTCATGTTGATGTTGTGCCTTCGGCCAATCCTTTCAGCTTTGGTGGAACTTTCGCATACGGGGATGGAGTAAGTGATGCAAAAGGTAGCATTGTCTCACTTCTCTTAGCTTTGAATGAAATTGAAGATCTGAAATTCAATATTGCTTTTCTCAGTGATGAGGAGGAGGGTGGAAGAGGAAGTTTAGAATTCTCCAAGAGCTTTAAAGGATTGGCAATTGTGATGGAACCCACAGAACTGAAAATTGCAAGAGAACACTACGGATCTATCGAAATCCTTCTAAAAGTGAGGGGAACATCATCCCACGCATCTTATCCTGAATATGGAGATAATCCAATCGAAAAATCGTTAAGAGTTTTGAGGGATCTCCAAAAACTCCCCGTTAAGAGCGTTGTCAAGATGATCCGTTCTGGAGACGAGAGACATAGAATACCAGATCTATGCGAGATGTCCTTTGAATTTTTGATTCCACCCGAAAAGAAAACCCAAGATATTCTGAAAGAAATTGAGGAAATCCTCAAAGAATACGGAGAATTCGATGTCGTGGAAGCTTCTCAAGGATTTAAAGAAGAACCTTTTGAGATACTCGAGACCGCTCTCAAAAAATGTGGAATTAAAGTCGAATATTCACTAATGAAATCATGGACAGATGCGGTGAATTTGAAAAAAGAAGGATGGAAAACAGTTGTTTGGGGTCCTGGAGAGCTTCAATTCGCTCATACCGAGCGAGAAAGGATAAAAGTTGAGGAAATCCTCAAAGCCAAAAAAGTCCTTATAAAATTGAACGAGCTTTTATGAAACGCCAAAATTATTATTTAGATGCAGAGCTTAGAAGGATGCGATGGACAAGATTATTTTCATAGTTCTTGATGGTATTGCAGACAGACCCGTGAATGGGAAGACACCTCTCTCTAGTGCCTCAACTCCTAATTTGGATGTTCTTGCTGAGAGGGGGATTCTTGGAATTGTGGACGTCTTTAAACCGGGAATGAGAATGGGATCTGATACTTCTCATCTTGCTCTTTTGGGATATAATCCTCTGAAGATCTACACTGGAAGAGGTCCTTTTGAGGCTGCGGGAGCTGGTATAGAGGTCAAACCAGGAGATATCGCTTTCAGGTGTAATTTTGCAACTTTGAAGAATGGAATTGTAGTTGACAGAAGAGCGGGAAGGATAAAAGACGGAGAGATTTTGGCCGAAGCAATAAGCAGAGAGATACCAGAGATTGAAGGAGTTAAGATTCTTTTTAAAGCTGGCGTAGGTCATAGAGCAGCTCTGGTTCTCAGGGGAGAGGGATTAAGTTATCAAGTAATGGATTCTGATCCGAAAAGAGAAGGTCATCCGATTAAAGATATTAAAGCTCTCGATCCCAAAGCTGAAAAGACTGCCAGAGTGCTTAATGAGTTTATGAAGAGAGCTCATGAGATTCTATCTTCCCATCCGCTGAATGAGGAGAGGAGGAGAGTAGGAGAGCCGGAGGCAAATGTAATTCTCATCAGAGGAGGAGGAGTTGCACCTAAGCTAAAAAGATTTGAGGAGAAGACAAAAATGAGAGGATGTGTGATAGCTGCAGCAACTCTTGTCCTTGGAATAGGAAGATTCTTAGGAATGGATATTCTTCACGTTAAAGGTGCTACTGGAGGTGTGGATTCAAACGTTAAAGGAAAAATCGAGAAAGCTGTTGAGTCTCTTGAAGACTACGATTTCGTTTTTGTAAACATAAAAGGAGGAGATGAAGCTGGGCATGATGGAAATTTCGAGATGAAGAAGAAGTTTGTAGAGAGAGTGGATGAAGCGCTGGAAGCACTTCTCGGAGTTGATGCATTTATTGTGATCACTTCAGACCACACCACCCCAGTGAACGTGAAAGATCATACTGGTGATCCCGTTCCTCTGTTGATCTGTGGAGATGGCGTGAGAAGAGATGAGGTCAAGAGGTTTACCGAGTTGGAAGCGGCGAAAGGAGGACTTTGCAGAATAAGAGGAAGAGATATTATCCCAATATTAATGGATCTTACAGGAAGAAGCGAAAAATTTGGTGCTTGAAAATGAGCTTTAAAAAACTCTTCCCAAATCTCTATAAAGAGCTTGAAAGATACGACTCAATCTATCCTACAGTTCTCGATCATCTTCAGGTTTGTGAGACTGAAGAGGAGGCTTTTGAAATAATAGATTTCTTTGAAAGAAAAGAGGAGATCACTCCAGACGCAGCGGAATTTTTGAAGGAGCTAATAAAAGAGCACGGAGTTCACGTATTTGGAAAGAGAAAACGAGGAGATTGGGAAAAATACGGGTTGGGATAAAATGGTCTCAATAGGTCTTGCGGGAAAACCAAACTGTGGAAAATCAACCTTTTTCAAAGCTTCGACGATGGTTGACGTTCCAATAGCCAATTATCCTTTCACAACTATAGATGCTCATAATGGTGTAACTCATGTTAGAGTTCCTTGCGTTTGCAGAGAGCTGAAAGTTGAGTGCGGAAAGTGTGTGAAGAATTGGAGATTCGTTCCAATAAAGATCATAGATGTTGCTGGTTTAGTCCCAGATGCTCATAAAGGAAAGGGTCTCGGAAATGAATTCCTTGATAATCTAAGACAGGCTAATGGTTTCATTCACGTCGTCGATGCTTCTGGGGGCACAGACAGTGAGGGAAATCCTGTGAACATAGGAGAGCACGATCCAGTGGAGGATATACTTTTTCTTGAAAAGGAGTTCGCTATGTGGTATTTTGGAATTCTCACGAGAAATTGGGGACGTGTGGCGAAAAGAATAAATTTAGAGCGTCTTGAGGTTCACGAAGCACTTGCTTCACAACTTCACGGTGCTGGAGTTACTGCAGAAGAAATTAGAAGAGCTCTTGAAACTCTGAAACTCGACAAAAATGTGGAAAAGTGGAGCGAGGATGATTTAAAGGATTTATGTATGAAAATCGTTGAAATGAAGCCGAGAGTTATCTCAGCAAATAAGGCAGATGTTGCTCCGGAGGAGAATATAAAGAGACTAGTGAGGGAATTTGATGCTATCCCTACGATGGCCGAAGCTGAACTTGTATTGAGAATGGCCCAGGAGAAGGGACTTATAGAGTATATTCCCGGAGACGATGATTTTGAGATTGTCGGAAAATTGAACAAAGCTCAGGAAAAAGCTCTCGAAAAAATAAGAAGTTTTATGAAGAAATTCAATGGCACTGGAGTTCAGCAGTGCATAAACAAACTTGTTTTAGATCTGCTTGAAATGATCGTCGTCTATCCTGTTGAAGATGAGAATAAATTCACGGACAGTGAAGGGAATGTACTTCCAGATGCTTATCTCATGAACAGAGGTTCAACTGCGAGAGATCTGGCTTATGAAATTCACACTGACATAGGAGAGTCTTTCCTTTATGCGGTTGATGCAAAAACGAAGAGAAGACTTGGGGAGAAGTATGAGTTGAGTGATGGAGATGTAATAAAAATAGTTTTCGTAAAGAAATAACATCAATTTTTTCCTATTGGACAAACTTTGATGCATATTCCACAAACTCTCGCACCGATATCCAGATCTTTAAGATATTTTCCAGTCTCTGATGCGCATTTATCAACATCGAAGACTAGTTCTCTACTTTCTGGATAATCTTCAAATTCCATTTCCTTTATCGCTTTTGGAGGACAATTCTCTACGCACTTTCTGCACCCTCCGCATTTGTTCTTCATCGGTTCTCCAGCCTCGAGGGGCATATTGGTTAAAACGCTTGCCAATCTGACTCTCGGACCATATTGAGGAGTGATAAGCAGAGAAGACTTCCCGATCCATCCAATTCCAGAGGCTCTTGCTATGGCTTTATGCGAGATGAAACTTCTCCATTTAAGCTTCTGAAGATTCTTCGAGGCAGGAATAGGAAGAGCACGGTAACCCTTTCTTTCTATGAATTTTGAAATTGTGTATGCAATTTCATCCAACTTTCTGTTAATAATCTCGTAGGCTGTTGCATAGAACTCCCTACTTGGAAAGAAATCAAAGACATCCTCGACAACTTTAATTCCTATAACAATTCCTCTTATGTAATGTTCAAGAATGTTCTCCGGATAAGTCTCATATTCTTTCAAAAATTTCAAATCTGCAATCCCAATAAAATCTGCTCCAAGATTTTTTGCTAAGACCTCAATCTCTTCTCTCATATTCCCTCCCTCCAGTTTATCTTCTCTTACAAAAAATTTAAAATAATGATTAAAAGATATTTGGGCACATGGAGAAATTGACTGCAATTATGTTTGGGATTCTCGCAATGGTTTTGGTCGTCTCAGGAGCTATAGTTCACTATTTTGGCATTCTCACCTTCTTGAGAATAACTTTGGCTCTCGCTTTCTTAAGTTTACTTGTTCTTTTCCTCCTCCTCTCTGGAGTCTTGATATATGCTAGATCAAAATTCTCAGCTCTCTCTTTAATCTTTCTAGGAATTTCTTCTTATGGATTCTACAACTGCTATTTCTGGAATCCTCTGCATGTTGCCTATGTCATCATCTTTTTCATAGCAATAGGTCTTTTCATTTTCTGGTGGATCTCAGAACCGGATTTGAAGATTTCAGAGAGGTTAAGGAGTGCGGAAGCACTGGAAAAAGCCGGAAATTACAGAAGTGCTGGAAAGAAATACGAGAAAAGAGGAAATTACGAAAAAGCAGCAGAATGTTATTTAAGGGCGAAGATGCTGGAATCTGCTGCTTGGTGTTATGAGAGAGCTCAGAAATTTGAGAGAGCCGCTGAAATTTATGAGGAGCTCGCGAAGAAGAATGAGGATTCGTACTACTGGAAAGAAGCTTATGAGTTCTGGAAGAGAGCTGAAAAGAAAGAAAGAGCTGCGGAATGTCTTGAAAAATATGCTGGAGAGGAACCATGGTTTTGGGAAGATGTTGCGAAGCTGTGGAAAGAGATAGGGGATGAAGGGAAGTGGAGGGAAGCGATGAGAAGGTCTTTGGACTATTATCTCAAAGAAGCCGAGGAAGAAGGAGTCTTTTGGGAAGATGTTGCCACGATCTACGAAGAGCTCGGAGAAGAAGAGAGAGCCAGAGAAGCCTATAAGAAGTATCTCGAATACTGTCTGAAAGAGGCTGAAAAAGATAATGCTTGGTGGAAACATGTTGCAGAAGCTTATGAGAAGCTTGGGATGACCAAAGAAGCTGAAGAAGCAAGGAAAAATCTAAAGAAGAGAGAAGAATGACGAAGAAGTTAATCAAAAAGGAACTAAAAAAAGTCACAATAAAGTCTTCTCAATTCAGTTCTGTGGTCATCATTTGGTCATTTTTCGAAGAAAACCCAAAAATTCTTAGAGTTATTTTGTCCAAACCACAAATTTCAGCAGAAGTTATTACAGAGGAAACTTACCCTGAGGCTAAAGATGGGATTTGTGATGAAATTGAGAGGACAGTTGAGAAAATTGAAGCTTTTTTGAGAGGTGAGAGAGTTAGCTTTGATCTCGATATTGTTACTCTAGAATTTCTTCCGCCTTTTCAGCGAGAGGTTCTTATCGCCCAATATGGAATTCCGAGGGGGAAAGTAAGCACGTATAAACTCATAGCAAATCATCTTGGAAGAGCTGGAGCAGTAAGAGCAGTGGGAAGGGCTCTTGCAAGAAATCCTTTTCCTCTTATCATTCCATGTCATCGAACCATAAGATCTGATGGTAGCTTGGGAGGTTATGAAGGTGGAGCAGAAATGAAAAAAGCTTTGCTTGAATTAGAAGGAGTTGAGATAAAAGGAAATAGAGCTGTGGTGGAGAAATTCTACTATGAAGATTAAAAACAACTTGTTTATTTCATCGCATCAGCTGGAGAACAGATTTATGAGTAGAATAGATTTCTCGAAAATTGCGACAGAATATGAAAAACTTGCCATCGTTCAAAAATCAGCGTCAGAAATACTGCTGAAACTCTTGAAAAATCAGAGATAATGAGGATGTTTTGGATTTGGGGTGGGGACTGGGCATTTAACGAGAAAGATAAGGAGTCTGACGAATGGAAAAGTTGTGTGAATTGATCCCTCTGAAGGGATGATAAGAGAGGCTATTGAAAAAAGTAAAGGGTTGGACATAATGTACGAGGTTAAAAGTGCAGAGGAAATGGAGTATGAGGTAAGTTTTGATGTCATTTTTTGTAACTCAGCTTTCCAGTGGTTTAAAGATCCGGAGAAGGCGGATAAAGAACTGCTACAGAGCATTGAGGAGGAATGGAAGAATTGGAATTCAGGCACCTGCGAAGAAAATATATACCCCAATTTTATAGAAGCTATCGAAATGGTGGAGAGAGATAAGAGAACGAAAGAAATATTTTCTCATTTTAAGGAACCGTGGTTCTTCCTTGAAACCGCAGAAGAATATAAATCTCTACTTGAAAAATGTGGTTTTAAAGTTGTTTTTTAAAATTGAAACGATCGTAACAGAACACACGCCGAAGAGATATTTAAGATATTTTCTTTAGGTGCAATAGCTGGGTATCTGAACCAAGAATACTACGATATGGAGCTGACAGAAGACTACATCTTGGCATTCAAAGAAATCGTGAAAAAAAAGCATTTAAACATCAATTAGATGAAAATGGAACACTAAAATTAAAGTTCAATCGGATATTCCTAGTAGCGATAAAAGAATGATGATACTGAGTGATTTAATCGCATTGTCTTCTAAAGTCCTTATCAAAGGAATAAAAAACTTTGGACATTCCCTAGAACGTCAATAGTAACATTTAAATTCGAGAATTACATTTGAAACACTGAAGTGGCGGGAGAGATCCCGCTGGGATGTGGCCATTTTGGCTGAACCGTAAAACTGCGGATGGTGAGTGGGGTGAAGTCAGTATATAATTTCATAGGAGAACTCTGGAAGAGACCCTCAGAAGAACCGTTGAGAGAGATTCTATGGGAACGCTATATTCAGTGGAGGAGAGATCCACCAGTTGTTCGAGTTGAGAGACCCACGAGAATAGACAGAGCGAGAGCTCTCGGATATAAAGCGAAGCAGGGAATAATAGTTGTGAGAGTGCGTGTGAGAAGGGGCGGAGCTAGAAAATCGAGGTTCAGAAAGGGTAGAAGAACGGTGAGAATGGGAGTTAATAAGATAACGAGAGGAAAAAGTCTGAAAAGAATTGCAGAAGAGAGGGCAGCACGGAGATTTCCAAATCTAGAAGTTTTGAACTCATACTACGTGGGAGAAGATGGAAGATACAAGTGGTTTGAAGTCATCCTAGTGGATCCATATCACCCAGTAATAAAGAGCGACAAGAATCTTAATTGGATTTGCCATCCTTCTCATAAAGGAAGGGTTTTCAGAGGGAAGACTTCTGAAGGAAGGAAGAACAGAGGTATGAGAAAAAGAAAGGGTAGAGGGAGAGAAAAGAACTTTCCGAGTATAAGAGCTCACAAGGGTCGAGGGAAGTGATCCGCTTCCTGAAGTTTCGAGCTCTTGCACACGTCACCGAAGATGATGATCTCGTGGAAAGTATTTTTCTCTCTTTACTTCCCTCGAAAACACAAGTGAAAAAGTTCAGAACCAAAGGGCATTTTGGAAATCCCATAGTTTATTTTGAAGCCACCGTAGAAAAGAAATGTGAAGAACATCTGGTAGACCTCCTACTGAAACTTGAAGAAGAGGATTTAAAAGAGCTTGAGAGAACTCTTGAAATGAGAACAGACGACAGTGGAAATGTATATCTTAGATTTGATAAACAATATGCGGTGCACTCAAGATTGAAACTTACGGAGTCTTCAGATGCTATTATGATGATTGTAAAGTTCGTCACTTATCCTCTTAAGAGAGAGAAAGTGATAGAGGAGATGAGGGAGAAAATTGAAAAGGCGAGATTTCTACGATCTGGGAATTCGATGCAGGGATGAAAGAGTTAAGAGTTTCGCTTTTGAGCTTGGGTTCAAAGATATCTGGATTTTTAGCGAACCCGATAATTTTGAGGGTGGCCCATTACTCTTAAATCCCTTAAATCGAAAGGAGTTTAAAAAGTTGATAGCAAAATATCATTCTAAAGCCTCAATAATAGCAATCCTCTCTTCAAATATGAAAAATGATAGAGCTTTTATAAGGAATGATTTTGTCCACATTCTCTACGGAGCTCATAGATACAGATTTGATAGAAGTTTCGTTAGAGATATCGAGGAGAATAATATAGCTGTTCTTTTCGATCTTTCAACTCTTCTGGAAAAAGGGCGACAGAGGAGTGTCTCTATTTATAGGATGAGACATAATTATTTTCTTCTCAAAAAGAGGGATATTCCCATTCTTCTTTCAAGTGGTGCTAAAAACATCTTTTCGATGAGACCTCCAGATGAAATGATTGCCATGGCGTCTCTTTTCGATATGGAAGAAGATGACGCTTTAAGAGCTCTCTCTGATGATGCAGAGAGAATTAGAAAAAGAACTTCTCCAAATTATATTAGAGAGGGAGTAGAAGTGGTGGAGAAAGGGTATGAAAGATGAAAGATTTAGGTATCTGGCTGTTAAAATCCACTCGGAAAAAGAAATTAGAAAGGAAGAATTTGTAAAAGAGATGTGGAGCTCGGCTTACTCTCTTCTCGGAGATTTGGGTGTGAGCAAGATGAATTTGAGGGTTGTTCGTTATGACTATCCTTTTGCCGTTATCAGATGTTCTCATAAGTCTGTGAAGATGCTTTCTGCTGTTCTCGGGTGTATGAAAGAGGTGGATGAAAAAGAGATCTGTGTTCAGATTCTCGGAATATCCGGGACAATAAAGACTGCTACAGAAAAGTTTATACAAAAAAGGTTATTAGAATAAGGTAGCGCTGAATTCATATGAGTTCTCAAGTTTTGGAGTGTGAGAAAAATGCATGTGGCACCTCAAATGGGATACGACAGAGCGATAACGGTCTTCAGTCCGGATGGAAGGCTCTTTCAGGTAGAGTATGCACGAGAAGCGGTTAAGAGAGGAACTCCTGCAATAGGAATAAACACAAAAGAGGGAGTAATTCTTCTTGTGGATAAAAGAGTGACCTCAAGACTTCTCGAACCGAGTTCAATTGAGAAAATCTATCAGATTGATGAACACATAGGGGTTGCAACTTCAGGACTTGTTGCAGACGCAAGAACTCTTGTTGATAGAGCTAGAATAGAAGCGATGATTAATAGAATAGTTTATGATGAGCCTATAGAAGTTGAAACTCTTGCAAAGAAGATATGTGATTTTAAACAGCAGTTCACTCAATATGGAGGAGTAAGACCATTCGGAACCTCCTTGCTAATAGCGGGGGTGGACACCAAGAGTAGACTTTATGAGACCGATCCCAGCGGAGCTCTATTGGGTTATAAGGCAACAGCCATTGGTGCGAATAGAAATGTTGTCATGGAACTTCTTGAAGAGAGGTATCGGGAGGATATGACTCTAGAGGAGGCGATACTTCTCGGAGTTGAAGCTCTCGTAAAAGCCACGGAAGGTGAAGCTTCTGTGGAGACTATCGAGATTGGATACATAACTGTGGAAGAAAAAAAGCTGAAAAAAGTAGAGAAAGAGAAGATTGCGGAGTATTTGAGAAGGGTGAAGAAGGAGTGAGCTTTTCGTATGGTGAAACTTGAAGATGCGGTGATTGCGAGATTGAGAACCCATGGAAAAACATTTGAAGTACTTGTTGATCCAGAGCTTGCGTTTAAGCTTAGGCAAGGTGAGAGCGATATAAATCTAGAGGATCTCTTAGCAGTTGAAGAGGTATTTACTGATGCTTCTAAAGGAGAGAGAGCGTCAGAAGAAGATCTAAATACAATTTTCGGTACAAAAGACGCTTTGGAGGTTGCAAAGAAAATTATAGAAAAAGGAGACATCCAAATAACTGCGGAGCAGAGAAGAAGAATGATTGAAGAGAGAAGAAGACAAGTAGTGACAATAATATCGAGAAACGCCATAAACCCGCAAACCGGAGCACCGCATCCACCTGCAAGAATAGAGAAGGCAATGGAAGAGGCTGGAGTTCACATAGATCTGCATAAAAGTCTTGATGAGCTTGTTAATGAAGTTCTCAAAGCGATAAGACCGATAATCCCAATAAGGTTTGAAGAGATCAAAATAGCCTTTAAGGTACCCCCGCAGTATGTTGGGAAGTGCATTGGTACTTTAAGAAATTTTGGGGAGATAGAGAGAGAGGAATGGGGCTCAGACGGTTCGTGGATGGCGATAATAAGGATGCCTGCAGGTCTACAGAACGAGTTCTATGAGACGCTAAATAAATTAACGCATGGAGAAGGGGAGACCAGACTTCTGAAATGAGGGATGAAAAATGGGAAGGGAAATAGTCATTCCCGGAGATTTGCTTTCAAATGATAGGAGAAAAGCTGGAGAGGGGACTTATGTAGAGAGGGGCAAAGTTTATGCGTCAATTTATGGTATTCTTGATAAAAGGGATAAGATTAGAGTTATTCCTCTTGCCGGAAGATACATTCCCTCTCCAGGAGATGTAGTGATAGGTAATATCATAGAAGTGGGTTTTGCTTTCTGGAAGGTGGAAATAAACTCACCATATGAAGGGGTTCTTAACGTTACAGAAGTCAACAGGAAGATAGATCTGAATAAAATCGACGAGTTTCTAAATGTAGGAGATATGATAATCGGAAGAGTTAAGAAAATAGATCCTGCAATGAGAGTTGAACTTACTTTGAAAGGAGAGAAATTCTTTGGCAAGATAAAAGATGGAAGAGTTATCGAAATAGCTCATACAAGAGTTCCTAGAGTCATTGGAAGAGGTGGCTCGATGATCTCCTTGTTGAAAAAGGAGACCGGATGCTCGATTTACGTAGGTCAAAACGGAAGAATCTGGATTAAAGGAGATGAAAATAGTATGGATATTCTTGCAAGTGCAATTGCGCTTATAGAGAGAGAAGCTCATACAATAGGATTGACTGAAAAAGTTGAGGCGCTGATAAAGAGTGAAAAGGAGAAATTGCGTGGTGGTGAAAGTGCTACAAAAGCCTGAGAGATTAATTGTAGACGGAAAAAGACTGGACGGGAGAGCATTTGATGAGCTCAGACCGGTAAAGATAGTTGTGGGACCGCTTCACAGAGCAGATGGTTCATGCTACATAGAACATGGAAAGAATAAAGTTATGGCTGCAGTCTACGGGCCGAGAGAGGTTCACCCAAAACATCTTCAAGAAGTGACTCATGCGATAGTGAGGTATCGCTATAATATGGCTCCTTTCAGTGTTGAGGATAGAAAGAGACCCGGACCGGACAGACGAAGTATAGAAATTTCTAAAGTCAGCAGAGAAGCTCTTGAATCAGTGATTCTGAAAGAATATTTTCCCAGATCCACCATAGACATCTTCGTGGAGATTCTTCAAGCTGATGCTGGAACGAGAGTTGCAGCCCTTAATGCAGCTTCTGTTGCTCTTGCAGATGCAGGAATTCCAATGAAAGGACTTGTATCTGCTTGCTCTGTTGGAAAAGTAGACGATACTCTTGTGCTCGACCTCTCCAAAGAAGAGGACAACTATGGTCAAGCGGATATGCCAGTTGCTATAGTTGCAAATACAGGAGAGATTGCTTTTCTTCAGATGGATGGCCATATGACTCAGGAAGAGTTCAGAAAGGCTCTTGAGATGGCGATAGATGGGTGTAAACAGATCTATAAGCTTCAGAGAGAGGCCTTACTGGCCAAATATGGAGGTCTCGAAAATGAATGATAAAATTATTGCAGAGATTAGAAAGGACTACATTTACAACTTAGCAAGGCGAGGAGAAAGGATAGACGGTAGAAGAGCAGACGAATACCGAGATATTAAAATTAAGACAGATGTTATTCAGAAAGCGGAAGGTTCTGCGGAAGTTATGATTGGAAACACCAGAGTTCTAGTTGGTGTGAAGATGCAACCAGGAGAGCCTTTTTCAGATACCCCCAACATGGGAATCATAATCACAAATGTCGAGCAGGTTCCTTTAGCTTCTCCTTCTTTTGAACCTGGTCCACCAGACGAGAATGCAATAGAACTTGCGAGAGTTGTGGATAGAGGGATAAGAGAGTCCAATGCAGTCGATCTCGAGTCTCTATGTATAAAAGAAGGTGAAGAAGTCTGGATGATCTTCATAGACGTTCACGTTCTCGATCATGACGGAAATTTGACTGATGCATCTGCTCTCGGTGCCATAGCTGCGCTCATGACAACAAAGATTCCTAACGAAAGATTCGGTTATGGAGAAGATACTCCTCTAAAGATCCAGAACATTCCGATAGCTGTTACCACAGCAGATTTCGGAACTCAAATATTCGTTGACCCTAATTTAGAAGAAGAACATATTTGCAGTTCAAAAGTAACTATGATATTCGGTTCCTCTGGTGAATTTGCAGGGATTCAAAAGACTGGCTCTGGTAGACTGAACGTTGAAAAAATTTATAATATAGTTGAAATTTCAAGTAAGAAGGCTGAAGAGTTAAGAGAAAAACTCTTAGGGGTTATTGGAAATGGCGACAAAAAGGAGAAAGGGATATAAGACAAGATCGGCTGGAAGGTTTGGAGCGAGATACGGAAGGAAGATCAGAAAGTTAGTTGCGGATATAGAAGAGGAAATGAAAAGACCGCACAAATGTCCACAATGCGCTCATCTAAAAGTCAAGAGAATAAGTACTGCAATATGGCAATGCAGGAAGTGTGGATATACATTTGCAGGCGGAACTTATGTCCCCCAGACTTCTGCAGGAAGAATTTCGGCAAGAGCTGTTCAGAGAAGCTTTGAAGAAGCTGAAACAGAAGAGCAATGACTTCATACCCTCACTCAGCTGAGATCGAAGTTGAGACTCCGAATGCAGAGAGGGTATATTGGATTCTCCACCCAGAAGTCAATGAAGAGATCTCGGAAAGATCTACAGTTGAACTTTTCTACGAGGGTAATAAATTGAGAATCCTCATAAAATCTCGTGATTTGGTCTCTTTGAGAGCTTCATTCAACACCTGGGGGAGATTGCTCAACATAGCACTTCAAATCTTGGAAGAATAGTATTTATCTAAGAAAAAGGAAAAATGTAAGAGAGGTGTTTAAAATGGCTACAAAAGAAATCTCTCCAGAATTACAACACAAGCTTCAACAGCTTCAGCAAATATATAATCAGCTTCAAGCACTAATCTCTCAGAAGACGCAAATAGAGATGATGGTCAGAGAAATTGACGTTGCACTGAAAGAACTCGAAGAGTTGAAAGATGATGCAGAGGTTTATAAGAATCTCGGGAGTCTTCTTGTGAAAGTAGAAAAAGGAAAGGTTCAGGAAGAGCTTAAAGAACGAAAGGAGGATCTTGAAGTTAGAGTAAGGACTCTCGAGAGACAGGAGAAAAAGCTTCATGAAAGATACAAAACTCTAGAGAATCAAATAAGAAGCTCTATGGGTCTCGGAACTCCTGCCGGAGGTTAGTTAACCTTCTTCAGCTCCGAAAATCTCAAATTCTTTATTCTTTTTGAGAATGACAACATAGTCTGCTGCATTTCTTAAAGCATGTGACAAACCTTCTTCAGCTCCGAAAACTATCGTTGTTTTTCCATGTTCTCTGGCTTTAAGAACCAGAGGCTTGAAGTCTGTATCTCGGGTTACTAGGGCAATAGTGTCTATATTATCATTGTAAATCATTTCCATTCCAGCAATTGCCATTGGGACATCTACGTCGCTTGTTGAAATTATTACTTCGAATCCTTGATTTTCAACTGCTTGAAGAAGCTTTTCTGGAGCAAACTGATTCAAAAATACCTTTCCTACTCTTATATCTCCAAAGTCTCTAAGCATTTCTTTTATCTCACCGAGATCTACTTCGAATTCTTTTCTCAGCATATTTGGTCCATCAACTAGGAGAGCAATTCTTCTTCTTTTTCTACCCCTCTTTTTCCCAAAATAACTTCTAATACTCGCTAACCTATCCTTCAAAGATCCAGCCACTTCTTTTGCCGCAGCCATCCTCAGAAATTCTTTTGGAGTTCTAAGAATTTATTTTTTGTGTTCTGCACACTCTTTGAAATATGGTATGATCTCTTTTTCGAACCATGAAATCGTTTCTTCGAAGTTCGGAAGAGTTGGTAATGCAACGAATAGATTCACTCCAGCTTTAACGTACCTCTCAATCTTCTCTATAGCCTCTTCAGGAGTTCCGCCAACAGTTACAGCTTCAACAGCTTCATCGGGAACTTTTTCAGAAAGTTCCTGCAGTTTCTCAATTTCTTTACCTTCGAAAGACATATTCCAGAGGTCAAAAGCCTCTTTTGCGAGCTCTTCGTATCCTAAATTTTTAAGTAGTCTGTTTCTCAGAAGAAGAGTAAGTTTTGTTCTCGGTGTGAGGATTTCCTTCGCTTTGTCACCATCCTTTGAGACGCTCGTAAATATTATTGCTCCTCCTATTAACTCTTCAGGATTTCTTCCTGCTCTTTTAGCATGCTCTTTTATGCTTTCAAAGCTCTTTTTGTAGGTTTTTGGAGATTCTATCCAAGGTAGCCATCCGTCTGCGAGCTCACCTATAAGTTTCCTCATTTTTGGACCGTAGCCACCTACAAGAATTGATACCTTTTTCAGAGGTTTTATCCCCATATACGCATTTCTCAACTTGAAATATTTTCCATCAAAAAAAGCTGGGCTCTCAGCTTCAGACTCCCATAGTGTTTTTATCACATGAATTCCTTCTCTGAGTCTTCTTACGGGATTATCCCACCTAACATCAGGAATGGGATCGAGATGAAACGCTTCTCCAGCTCCAAGGGCTAATACTGCTCTCCCTCCAGTTAATTGATCTAGAGTTGAGATTATGTGTGCCACTGTTGCTGGGTGTCTTCTCAGAACATCTGAAACTCCGGGCATGAGCTTTATTTTCTCAGTCTTCATTCCTATCGCAGTTAAGAGTGTATAGACGTCCCACGGATGACCTTTGAATACCTTTTCATCAACGGGATGAAAAAGATGGTCTGGGAGTGAGAGCAGATCAAAGCCTGCTTTTTCGGCCAAAATTCCATACTTAAGGGTTTTGGGAATGTCTCCATAAGTTATTATATGGCAACCAAACTCTAGACGCATAAAAGATAATGATAAATTAGAAAAAATATAATCTTATCGGAGTTTATAAATCAAAAAATCTAACAGCCGTTTTGAGAGTTATCTTACTCACCTCATCCTCTTTAATCTTTTTCAACTTTGCAATCTTTTCAATTGCATCAAGAACGTAGATAGGTTCATTTCTCCTCCTTCTTGGCGACAGAAAAGGGCTGTCTGTCTCCACAACAAATCCTCTTCCAAGTTCTCTCACGATCTCTTCATGCTTCTTCGAAAAGCAAACCAAAGTGGAAATGGAGATGAGATGCCCCTTATCTGCGATCTCCTTTGCAAGTTCTGGAGAACCACTGTAACAATGAAACATTGCTCTAATACCTTCAGGGAGCATCTCAAAGGCTTCTCTCTCCGCATTTCTTGCATGAATCACAATTGGTTTATCGAGTTTCTCTGCAAGTTTCAAGAACTTCCAGAAAACATCTCTTTGAATCTCTCTCTTTCTCTCGTTTCTCTCTCTATAGAAGTCCAGCCCGATCTCTCCTATCGCTACTAACTCTTCCACATGCTTCTCGATAAACTCCAAGTTCTTCTCAACAGCTCTCAGGTCTCTTAGATCGTTAGGTGATTGTCCTAAGGTTATCCAAATTCCTTCGAGGTCTCTGAAGAGTGATAGGCATCTTCGGTTGCTCTGAAGATCTATTCCCGAATTTATCATGAGAACTCCCCTATCCAAAGCTCTCCGTATAACTTCTTCTCGATCTCTATTGAAAGAGTCAAAATCCAGATGACAATGGACATCAATCACTCTTCTTTTCATCTCTCATCATCAACCTGTTAATTGCATTGATCATTGCTTCTACAGATGCCATCACGATGTCTTCATGGGCACTTCTTGCTGTGGATATTCTTCCTTTGTCATCTTCTATTCCTATGACGACTTCTCCAAGTGCATCCGATCCTCCTGTAATCGCCTCAATTCTGAAATCTCTTAGTTTTATATCCATTTGATCTCTTAGAATGCTCCTCACCGCCTTAACTGCAGCGTCTACAGGCCCAACTCCTATTTCTGCACCTCTCCTCTCCTCACCTTTGATTTTTGCTCGAATAACTGCAGTTGGAGTTATTCTATTACCCGTCATTACTGAGAGCTCCTCAAGCACAAATGGTCTCTCGTCTCTTCTCATTTCGCAGGTAATTTCAGCAATAGCTATTAGATCTGCATCCGTGACATGTTTTCCTTTGGAAGCCAATTCCTTTACTTTCCTCATTATCTCATTTAGCTCCTCTTCACTTGGATAAATTCCATATTCGCTGAGAATAGCTTTTATTCCATGTCTTCCAGCATGCTTTCCTGCCACGATTCTTCTCCTGTGTCCTACCATTTCAGGTGTCATGACGCCGGGCTCGAAGGTCTCGTAGTTCTGAAGAACTCCGTGTGAATGAATTCCACTTTCATGTGAAAAGGCGTTCTCTCCGACAATTGGTGTTGTGGGAGGGAGTCTTATCCCGCTGTATCTCTCCACAAGCTTCGAGGTTTCGTAGAGGAGCTCCGTTTTTATATTCATCTTTGCTCCGAAAATCGATTGAAGAATCATAACGGTTTGAGCAAGATCTGCATTTCCAGCTCTCTCCCCTATTCCATTCACTGTTACTTGAACTTCTCGGGCTCCTGCAAGGACTCCTGAAATTGTATTGGCAACTGCAAGGCCAAAGTCATTATGACAGTGTACGTCAACCATTTCTGCAACCTCTCTGACCTCTCTCACAAGTTCGAACATATGGAAAGGTGTAGAAATTCCGACTGTATCGGGGACGTTCACAATATCCGCTTTCGCTTCGATGACCCTAGAATAAATCTCCTTTAAGTAATTCATCTCAGTCCTTGTCGCATCCATTGCAGAGAACATACATGCGACGCCGTGATCCTTAACATATTCCACAGCTTCTACCGCTTCTTTTGAGACTTCTTCTCTGCTCTTCTTCAACACATGCCTCAGTTGAACATCTGAAGTTGAAACGAACACATGGATCATATCAACATCGACTTCCAGACATGCATCTATATCCTCTTTGACAATTCTAGCAAGACCACAGACTTTGGCTTTTGGTCTCTCTTCAACAATCTTCTTCACCATCTCTTTTTCCCATTCTGACGAAGCTGGGAAACCTGCTTCTATCACATCAACCCCAAGGGCATCGAGCTGTCTAGCTATCGAAAGCTTCTCGTCAACTGTAAAAGAGACCCCAGGAGTTTGCTCGCCATCTCTCAGTGTTGTGTCAAAAATGAAAATTCTCTCACCACGAATTTCGGTGTAAAAGACGATCCCTCACCATTTTTATCACTCCGAGTGATGGATGGAGAAACTCAGATATAAATCTTTGGCTTCTGTATTTTCATTTGGGTATCTAAAGCAGAAATCAGTTTTCGAAATGATTTTCTTCTTGAAAATCAAAGAATCATTCGGTAAAAATGTATCTCCCTCTCTATCAGAGATGGATAAGCGTCTTCAGAGAAGGTGAGAGCTGGAGATGTCTCAGATGTGGTGAGTGTTGCAGAAGATATGCAGTTGAACTTCATGAAGGGGAGGTTGAAAGATTTCAAAGAGATGAAGTTGAAATTTTAGATAATGGGAGGAGGAGAATAAAAAGAAGATTTGATGGTTTTTGTATATTTTACGATGAAAAAAAGAGAATTTGCAGGATTTACGAAAATAGACCAGATTCATGCAGAATATTTCCTTTTTCTATTCTGAGAAAAGAGGTTGCAGAAAAAATGGGCATCAACTTTGATGATAGAGATATCGTAGAGCATAGAGGGAAGTTCTTCATCATAATCTACGATGAGGCCTGCCTTGGGATTGGAAAAGGAGAAAAACAGGATAGAAAGAAGATTGTTGAAGAGTGCTATAATGTGGCACTGAAGTTTGGATTTAAATTCTAATACTTTTCGGAAGAATTTCAAAAATTAGTCTCTCCGCCCATTTCAATTTTTTCCTTTTAAGCTCTCCAACGTTTTTATCCTCGAAATCAAAACCGACGAGGATGATGGAAGAAGCACCCATTTCTACTGCAATAAATACACAACGATCTCCATCTGTAAACCCTCCAAAGTTGTGAACATTGTAAAGAGGAGTTGATTGAGTTGTTCCAACAATTCTTTTAAATCTCTTTACATACTCAAGAATTCTTCCAATATTGTCTCCATGGGCGTGAATAACCATAAGCGCTCCATTTGCATTTGCTTTTTCTAAGTCCTCTATCTTTCCGTCGAGATCGCTTACGACGATATCTGGAAGGAGTCCCAAACGAAGGAGGGTGCTCGTTGTTCCGTCTGCACTCATGAGGACGTCCCAGCTAAGATCTTTCAAATCTTCTGGAGATAAAGCTTTTCCGCAAATAACTACTGCTCTTCCTTCAATCAACTCTTTAAGCTCTTCTATAGCATCTTCCCCCATTTCCCTTAAAATCATTGAAAGAGTTTCAGCAGAGAGTTCGTCCTTCTCTCTACTGAAGTTGAAATCTTTCAAAATTTCCTCGTAATATGGCTCCCATTCTGGAAACTTCATCTCATCCCTTCGAAATGGCTATTTTAACTTTCACTCCCTCGATATCCCACTCTTCTAAGAATTCACCTGCCACTTCTCCGAAGTTCAACTCTTTTGAGCGAGTTTCATTCTTTATAAACTCCTCATGCCTCCTCACAAGCTCTTCAACTCTTCCATCTCCTATCTTTATGGAGGTTAGTATTATTTCATTCACTTCAAGTTGCATTCTCTTTCTCATTTCCTGAATTCTTCTGATGATTTCTTTCGCATATCCTTCTGATTCGATATCTTCATCCAGTTCTGCGTCGAGATAGATCTCTCCTTTTGAAAATTTCCCTCTTACAAGATTTTCAGGGAGGATTCTCTCAATTGAGAACATCTCTGGAGTTATTTTGTAGCCATCAATCTCCAGTATTTCTTTGTCTTTCACGTCTTCATAGTTGAGTCTCCTTATGATTTCTGCAACTTCTCTAGATTTATCTTTGAATTTGGGCCCTATAACATCAAACTTTGGAGAGGGTTTGTATTTCAACTCTCTTTCAAGTTCATCTTTCAACTTCAATTCCACTTTCTTGGAGTTTGTCTGAGTGGAGATAATCGAAACTAGTTTTTCAAGATTCTTCAACGTATTTTCATCACTCACGATCAAAATCCTCTTCACTGGCCATCTGAGTTTTCTCTTTATCTTCTGTCTTAGATTTGAGCTCTCTTCTACGATCTCTCTGGCTAGTTCCATCATTTTTTCAAGCTCTTCATCGATGTATCTGCTCTCCCTAGGCCACTCACACATGTGAATCGAGGGTGGATCATCTTTCCTTCTTATGTTCTGAAAGATGATTTCAGTTACGTGAGGTGCGAAAGGAGCAAGGACAAGAGCAACCTTTCTAATAACATAATAAAGAACATTATAAGCAGCCAATTTGTCGGGATCGTCCTTCTCTATCCACGTCCTAGGTCTCACAAGCTGGATATACCATCTACTGAGGTCTTCTGTTATGAAGTGAAAAATACTTCTCAGAGCTTTGTGGAGCTCATAACCTCTCATGAATTCTTCAACTTTCTTCGCTGTGGAGTCAACTCTCGAGAGAATCCATTTGTCCTCTATCCTCAAGTGATTCTTAATCTTTTCCATATCCCAATCCTCTGGCTTGAAGTCGTCGAGAATCATATAGGGAAGAGGAAACCTATAGACATTCCAGAAGATGTTAAATGTTCTATAGACATTAACAAGTTCTTCCCAGTTGAATCTGAGATCATCCCAAGGAGCACTCGAAGAGAGAACGTAAGCTCTAAGAACGTCGGCCCCGTATTTCGAAATGACCTCCTCAGGAGATACATAGTTGCCGAGAGATTTACTCATTTTCCTTCCTTCGTCATCCAGAGTAAATCCATGCATAAGAACTGATTTGTAGGGGGCTTTTCCAAAAGCTACCATTGAAGCTCCAAGCTGGGAATAGAACCAGCCTCTGGTTTGATCGTGGCCCTCTGTAATGAAGTCCGCAGGCCATAGCCTTTCGAATCTATTCTTTTCCTTTGGAAATCTTAGAGTCGCCCAAGAGGCTACAGCAGAATCGAACCAAACATCAAAGACGTCCTCGACTCTCTTCATTAGCTCTCCACACTCACACTCCACGTGGATCTCATCCACGTAGGGTCTGTGAAGTTCCACATCTTCAACTTTCTCAATTGCATTCTCAAGAAGCTCTTTTTTGCTTCCGAAAACCTTTATTTTTCCGCAATTTTTGCACTCCCATATTGGTATCGGAACGCCCCAGTATCTTTGTCTTGAGATGCACCAATCATGAGCATTCTCTATCCAGTCTTTGAATCTTGATTCTCCTGCCCAAGGAGGATACCACTTCACCTTCTTTATCTCTTCAAGCATCTTCTCCTTAAGCTGAGATATCTTCAGAAACCACTGGACAGTTGCCATGTAAATTATCGGATTTTTACATCTCCAGCAATGACCGTATCTGTGGATAATTTTTGAATCATGAAGAAGGAGTCCTTTTTTTCGGAGGTCTTCTGTGATCAATGGATTGCTCTCTCTAATACTTTTTCCTGAATACTTTCCTGCCTTTTCGATGTAGACACCTCTTTCATCCAGAAGATTCAAAACTTCGAGATTGTGCCTCTTTCCAAGCTCAAAGTCCTCTTGACCGTAAGCTGGAGCACAGTGCACACATCCTGTCCTCTCAGCAGTCACAAAATCAGCAACGTAAACCCTATGATCGAAGTTCTTTTGAATCGGAATCTCCTCACTCAGGGGATGTTCATAACTCAGACCTTCGAGATCCTCACCAAGCATTGTTTCGACAATTTCCCACTCCTCATAACCTCCGAGTGAAAGAACTTCATCAATAAGAGTTGAAGCAAGAATGAGATATTCTTCTTCTCCTCCCTTCTTCGCTCTCACTTTTGCGTATTCTAGAGATGGATGAACTGCAACCGCAAGATTTCCGGGAATAGTCCACGGAGTTGTAGTCCAAATAACAAGATATGTTCTCTCCTCACCTTTAATCGGGAACTTCACATAGATTGAAGGGTCTTCTTCATCCCAGTATTCAACTTCAGAATCAGCAATTGCTGTTTCGCATCTTGGGCACCAGTTAACAACTCTTAGCCCCCTCTCAAGAAGCCCCTTTTTGTGAGCCTCTTTAAGAGTCCACCAAACCGCCTCAATATACTCATCTGTGATCGTCATGTAAGGATCGTCCCATCTCATCCAGACTCCTAGACTCTTAAACTGCTCCGTCATCCTATCCTTCTGTTCAATCGCAAATTTTTTGCATGTCTCAACGAACTTTTCTACTCCATACTCTTCTATCTCTTTCTTACTCTTGAAATTCAGAACGTTCTCTACTTTAACTTCTATTGGCAATCCGTGCATATCCCACCCGGGACGATCCTCAACTTTATATTTCTTCATTGTCAGAAAACGGAGAATAGAATCTTTAATGACTTTATTCCATGCAGTTCCAAGATGAATTTCTCCCGTGGTATAAGGAGGACCATCAACAAAAAAGAACTCCTTTTCTTTCCTCCTCAAATCTCTTGTTCTCTCATAGATCTTCTCTCTCTTCCAAAATTCCTGCACTTCTTTTTCTATTTCTCTTGGATTGTACTGTGGTTTCACGTCTTTGAACATCTTCCGTCCTCCTCTTGAAAACTCCTTCATTCCATATTTCTTCACTCTTTTAATATTTTTCTCCTTCACATATCAGATTCACAAAATCTAACATCACAACTCCTGGAGAAGTTTTTATTAACCTCATCCTCAATTTACCTCATGATGACCTCTGAAATATGGGTGGAAAAATACAGACCAAGGAATCTGGATGAAGTTGTTGATCAAAGACACGTTGTAAATCACTTGAAATCTTATGTCAAATCGAGAACTCTTCCGCATCTTCTATTTTCGGGACCTCCTGGAACCGGAAAGACTGCATGTGCCATTGCCCTTTCTCGGGAGCTTTTTGGAGAGAATTGGAAATCAAATTTCATAGAATTGAATGCGAGTGATGAGAGGGGGATTGATGTTGTTAGAAATCGAATCAAAAACTTTGCTCGATTGGCCCCTATAGGAGGGGCAGAATTCAAGATAATCTTTCTTGATGAAGCAGATGCATTAACGCCTGATGCCCAATCCGCTTTAAGAAGGACGATGGAGATGTACTCATCAAACTGCAGATTTATCCTCTCGTGCAATTATTCTTCGAAAATTATAGAGCCAATCCAATCTAGATGTGCAGTTTACAGATTCTCTCCACTTCCTGATGAAGAGATGAGAAAAAGACTTCTTTTCATTGCTGAAAATGAAAACGTTAATATAACTGAAGATGGGTTGGAGGCAATCGTTTACATCTCCAACGGAGATATGAGGAGAGCCATAAACGTTCTTCAAGCGTGTGCATCACTCGGAACAGAAGTGAATAGTGAGGTTGTTCACAGAATCGCCTCATTTGCGAGGCCTGAAGAGATTTTAGAGCTTGTTGATACAGCTCTTCAAGGAGACTTCTCAAAGGCGAGGAATAAACTTGAGGAAATACTGCTTGAATACGGTCTTTCTGGAAGCGACCTGATCTCTCAGCTTTACCGCGAGCTTATCAGAAGGTCAATAGATGATGAAATGATGATAGAGATTATAGATGCACTCGGAGAGATAGATTTTCGAATAACAGAGGGAGCTAATGAGTTCATCCAACTCAATGCGTTTCTTGCTCGGCTTTGCTCGATGAAGAAAAAAGAAGCTCCATAACCTCCTCTTTCAAATCTTTCACATCACAGTATTTTGATGCGACCAACAGTGCTGCGACTTCTGGTATGATCAAATTACGAAATTCCTCCATTTTCCTCTTTATTTCTCTTTCAACTTCTTCTCTGCTCATTCCTGAGTTCTCCATAATTCTCTCCTTTATTTTTTCAATAAGTGATCTCTCTTTCCATATTTCTTCGCTGGGCGTAAAACCAAAAGGAATTGATATCGAAGAGACTTTGAATTTCGGATAAACTTTATCTCCATCTATCTTAACCAAATTGTTTCTTTTTGCCATGTACAAAATTTTTTTAGCATCTTCAGGAGAGAACCACTTTAAATCAAAAGATAAAGCAAATATAAACTCTCTGACGGTTATTTCTTCTTTTCCTCGTATTTTGAAAACTTGAGCAATTGTATATTGCAACTCCTTCACAGAGATTCAAGTGAATTATCAGAATATTTAATTCTATCTATCAATCCCAAAAATGATGATAGAGCGCAAACTTTCTTTCTTCATTGACGATCTCTCTCAGAAAGTCAATCTCATCTCGGAAATATTTTCTTAAAATCCTCACTGCAGTTCTCGCTCCTATACCTCTTCCTGCAAGAACCATAGCACCTTTATTTCCATACACATTTAGAATCTTTGCTATAGTCTGTAGTCTTTCAAATTCCTCTCTAGGCTTCTTCTTTTTCACCACTTCCAGTTTATCTCTTTCGTATAACTTTAGCATGGTTATCATGCTTGATCCACAGATAGGACATTTTTCTCTCCGAATTTCTTGAACTCTCTTGCTTATGTTCCATTTCCCACAGGAGAGGCATGCAAGTATTACTTTCTCACTTAAGATTCTATTTTTCACAGCTTCGAGTACAGATTGCTCACTTCTTGGAGGTATCAAAAGACCAAATTCGCCATAATATCCCGTGGAAGTCAATGGAAGTGGCTCAGAGACTTTTATTTTAATGAGGCCTCTTTTCACATCCTCAATCAATCTCTTAAGATTATCAAGCTCGATTCTTTCATGAAATATCTCTCTTAAAGTCTCTTTATAAACTGGAGTCTCTTTATAAGCTTCTATGAAAGAAGAAATGCTCATTTTTCCGTATTCCATATCTTTCCTTATCAATCCGAATCTTCTGGCAACATGCATGAACCTCCATCTGAAAAGTGTTGTATTTTTAAGAACAATCTCCAAAATTCCCTCGATATAGTTGGGATTCAATTCCTCTATCAGCCTTACAACCTCTTCTGCTTTCACTCTCCTCGGAGGGACAAGAATGACTCTATATGGATCAATCTCTATTCCCACACTTCCACCAAGCTTTGAAGACAGTAAAGAGCTGAGACTCCAAGCAAAAGCGGTATTGAGTTTGTGGCCTCCACAGATGTTCACTACGATGTTCTCTCCGTCTTCGACTATTATCTCTTTCTCAGAAGGAATCGGCAACTCTCTTTCCAAGTGCTTTTCAAGAACTTTCAAAACTTCTTCAAGCGCTTCTTTTTCAACCGGATACTTCTTGAGTATTTTTTCCATCCCTCTCAAAAGCTCTCTTCTCAGAACTCCAACCTCTCTCGAAACTTCAAAGGGAACTGGTATCTCTTCTCCGACCCAACTTGGTATCTCAGCAATTTTGGAGTGAAGCGGTTCAACTTCAACTCTTTCCCCTATTCTCACAATCTTCCACGTCTCACCTTTTGTTATGAAGGCATCTCCTTCTTTCAGATTTACAACAAAAGACTCATCCAGATATCCTATGACCCTCCTCGTTGAAAGATCGAGAATCTCAAACCTCCTCTCATCTGGAATCATCGAAAGATTTTCGTGATGATAAATTTTCAACTTTCTTCTCTTCAGGAGATTGTTCTCTCTTTTCGAAATCAAAGAAGCTTCTTCTAAAATCTCACAAATATTAATGAGGTCTTCTTTTGAGACCTCCCTGAACGGATATGCCCTTCTCACAATTCTTAGAAGTCTATCTATCGAAATTTTTCCATACTCGTTGACAATTGATGCTATTTGATTTGCAAGGACATCAAAAGCTTTCTCATGAATCTTTATTGCTTCTACACGCTTCTCTAAAGCTCTTTTAGCTATTACAGCAGATTCGAGAATTTCATCTGGTGTAAGCGCTATAATGAAACCTTTCGAAACTTCTGAATATCTGTGACCTGATCTTCCAACTCTCTGGATGAGTCGAGAGACCTCTCTGGGCGATCCAAACTGGATAACGGTGTCCACGGAACCGATGTCTATCCCAAGCTCCATTGAAGACGTGCATATCATCGCTTTTATTTCTCCTTTTTTGAAGGTCTCTTCGACTTCTACTCTCGTTTGTCTAGAGAGAGACCCATGATGAACTGCAACAGAAATTCCGAGTTGTTTCATCCTAGATCCAAGAAGTTCTGCAGTCTGACGGGTATTCACAAAAATTAATGTTGACTTACTCTTTTCCATTATTTCTCGGATTTCTCGAATTGCAGAAGCAATTTCTGGAGATGTTCCGATGCTTTCAGCGTTTTCTAAATCCTCATTTTTTATTTCTGGAGTTAAAACTTTTAATTCAAATGGTTTCTCGTAAAAAGCGTTTATGACGTCTCCTTCTCTATCTACTCCAAAAAGAAAGTTTGAGATCTCTTTGGGGTTGCCGACCGTTGCTGAGAGTCCAATCCTCTGAAATTCTCCAGAAATTTCAACAAGCCTCTCTAGCGCAATACTTAGTTGAGAACCTCTTTTCGAAGATGCCAATTCGTGAACTTCATCTACGATGACCCACCTGACATTTTTCAGATGTCGTCTCATTTTTTTGTTTACCAAAATTGCCTGAAAGGTTTCTGGTGTTGTGATGAGAATATCTGGAGGTCTCTCAACTTGTCTTTTCCTCTCATTTTGAGGTGTATCTCCATGTCTTACAGAAACAGTAAATCTGAGCTCCTCACACCAAAACTTCAATCTTCGTAACATATCCCGATTAAGAGCTCTGAGAGGGGTAATGTAAATGAGAGAGATTGGATCTCCTTTTATCTCTACCATTTTACTGAGAATTGGAAGAATTGCAGCTTCGGTTTTACCACTTCCAGTTGGCGCAATAAGCAGAACATGCTTCCCTTGGAGAATTCTCTCTATAGCAAATTTCTGTGGTTCTGTAGGAAATTGGAAGCCAGCTTTGGAGAGAGCCCTTCGAACCTCAGAATTGAGGAGTTCAAATACCATCTTTAAATCCCCCTGCAACTACTTTAATTCCGTCCATTAGGTATATCTCAAGTTCTCCAATTTCATCAAGAACTTTAAAAACTGGAGATTGCTCTTTTCTAATTTCTTCTACAGGCAATCCACCGCAAATTTCGTTGAAAGCTGGCATTATCACACATTCTCTTTCGCCTTTTCCTCTTACCCACACCCTCTCCAAAATATTTGCTCCACTTCTCTCCCTAAACGAGATCACAGGATGTAAATGTCCCATGATAATGATTTTAGCATTTAATACTTCCTCTTTTGGAAGAGCATGACCATGAATAAGTCCAAGCTTTCCAATTCTGATGCCCTTAGAATCGTAAACTCTTACGTTTGAAGGAACTGCCTCTTCTATATCCCCATCGTGATTCCCTTTAAGTAAAATGATCTCGGTGTGGGAGCTCAGATCTTCTAGAAAACTTCTTATTACTCTTTCCTCATCTCTTCGAAGTCCTTCCACAGTATGCTTCAAATCTCCAAGGATTATGAGTCTTTCTGCTCCAGAAATTTTCATTAGCTCGAAAACTTCATTTTTCATCTTTTCAATAAGCCTTCTCGAAATATTTCTTGTCCACTCTTTTTCCATCCCTATATGCAAATCTGCAATCAGCAGAGTTTTTCTCTCCTCCCAGAAAAGTGCAGGTTTATTGAATACTGGGACTAATTTCATGCTACCCTCTTATAAATTCCAGCTCTTGGTTCATATATCTCTCCTTTTAGGAGTAACTCTTCAATGACTTCGTTTAAGATATTTTCAGGAACGTTTAGTTCTGTTAAAAGTTCTCTGTGAGATCTTTCTTCCTCCAGAAGTTTTTTGATTGCTAGATATAGGAGTTCTGAGGATATTATCGATGCAAGTTCTCCAATTGAGGCCTTAAGCTCTTCAATCCTTTTTTTAAGATCCGGATAATGACTTTCAAGCAACTCTCTTCTGGACTCTATCGCTCTAAGTCTATTTTCTGCAGAACAAATTGCTTCAATCACCCATATTTTACGGTCAAGCTCTCTTATGGAGAAAACCTCTTCCAACCTGAGTTTTACATCCTCTCCAAATTTTCTCGGTTTTCCTACAACTCCGATAAGCTCTGTAGTCTTCAAACCTTCGATAATCCTATTCTGAATAGAGCTGTATTTTGTTGAAAGACACTCGACAATCCCAAGTCCATCATCAATTTCAAGTTTCCAGTGCTCTTTCATCCTTTTTTTCTCCGCAAGAACTCCCGTAATGTAAACTCTATTGCAAGCACTTCCGAGAGGTGTAAGAAGATAAAAAGAGTTATCACCTCTTTCGAAGATTTCCGAGAGTTTAAGTTCAACTGAAAATATTCTCATAGCGGGTTCACGAATTATCCGCATGTGTATACACCTCGAAAAATCTTTCAATTAAAATCGAAGGAATGTCTGAAGGAACTTCCACTCTTTCAATCTTCAGAATCTCCTCTGAAGCTCTAATGAGAGATGCTTCAATAGAGATGAATTTCCCGAGTAACCTCTTTTTTAACTCTATTTCTGCTTTTTCTCTCCTCTTTTCCCATCCCTCAGATATACACTCCTCTAAAGACATTCCCAGAATCTCTTCGCTGATCTTTCTACTTGCGATGGCAAGAATTGAAGAACTTCCATCATCGAGAATGAACTTCAAACGCATATCGAGGTAACTTTTTGAGTTTTCATGTTCTTTACATCGACCATTACGGAGAATTCTCCCACAGAGAGAACATCTTCGAACTATTCCTGAAGGCATTTTCAGAGATAGAATGCATCCGATCAATCTCACTCTGAAATTTACATTCCTTTTTAATAACTCGGAAATTTTTAAGAGAGGATTTCGGATCTCTACAGGGCTAGACAACTGAAGAGAGCTATCTTTTACCAATTCTATCGTTGGAATGCCTTTCCATCTTCTTACTAAAAAATTTCTGAGCTCAAAACACTTGCCCTCTTCTAGCTGATATTCTATATGCGAGATGAATGGTATCAGTCCACTTTCATCTCCAAAAATCCCTGAAACTCTCTTTTTGTTCCCTCCTCTCTTAACATTAAGAACTCTGACTCTTATTGGCTCTTCGTGGAACCCAAGAGATAATTCAGAAATTCTCAACTTTTTTTCCTTCAGATGTTTTCGTCTTAAAACCGAAGATGCTTCGCTTATAGGAACTTTATACCTTTTCACAAGCTCAACAAGTTCTCCTTCGATTTCTTCACTCCAAAGTTCTCCAAACTCAGCTTTCAACTCTTCCAGTGCTTTCGAGAACTCTTCCCTTATTCCTCTCACTGAAATTAGATTTAGACTAAAAAGTTAAAAGATTTGGGTCTCATAAAAGTCTCGTGAGAGAGACGATTTGAATGCTTGAGACCCCCTCCAAGGACGAGATGAAATCCTCGATCTTATCTGTTCCGCCTTCTGCATCCTCAACAATCACATCAGCGATTAAAGCCTTTAAACCAAATGCAACTGGTTCTTCAGCTACCTTTTGCAATTTTGCTCCACTTGGCATCCCTCTTCTCATCCTCTCTTTGAGCTCCTCTAAATTCACTTCCGTACCTTCCGGCATGATTTTTATTCTTGCAAGTACTTCTCCCATTTTCTCACCTCATGGTCCAGTAAATCCACAAGAAGGACATGTGTACGGATTACCTTTTTTTCTGCAAAATCCGCATCTTCCTATTATCTCTCCACACGAAGGACACGGGAATCTTGTAAAACCTTCTTCAACAAGCAACGCATTACATGACGTGCATCTTTTTGGTTCTTTAAGTACCATTTCATCCCTCCCGTTTTTTTTTGTGAATATAGCAGATTTACGGAGTTATTAAAGTTCCTATTATGTTTCCCTTCATCGCTTCAATAACCCTTTCAGGAAATCTTCCGTTTACTACAGCACAACTCATCTTCTCCTTCATAAGAAATTTTGGTAAGAAGTTATCTGTTGCACCTTTAGGAAGCTCGGAAGCTTTGATTTGTGGTATGACTCTTCCGTTTATGATGACCCCGTCAACATTCGTCGCTCTTATGAACTTCGATGACGTTAAGGAGGCAATCCAAGCAGCTATACTGTCACTTGTTACATCCCAAGAATGTGGCAATGGGTCTCTTTCCCTCATAAGCTTATAAGGAAGGAGTAAATAGATTTTCTCCTCTGTAAATTCCGGATATGCGGGTACAATTCCAGAGGAAAGATAATAGCCATATTGTTCCATTGCCAAAATCGCCATCCAGTGTGAGGTTTCTTCATCGAGCTCGAGAGATCTTACGAAATCTGCGAAAATCCCCCCTCCTGGAACCAAAAGTATTCTTTCGTTCACTTCTTTTGAATGATCTTTCAAATATTTCACAAGTCTCCTTCCTTCTCTGAACAAACTGCCTCCAATTTTTACGACAAACATATCAGAGTTCCAACAACTTCTTTGAAACGACTTCAAGAGCTTTGCCCACTTCGAACTCATGTCCAAGTGTCTGAAGTGCTCCTTCTAGCGCTCCAATCGTTGCAAAAACATCGTTTCCGTCTACCAACCCTATATGTCCTATTCTCGTAGTTTTTCCAGCCAGTTCTCCTAGTCCTCCAGCTAAGACAACTCCTCTCTTTCTAACTTCAGCTCTCAACATAGAGTCCTCGATTCCATTTGGAAGCGAGATTACAGTAAGTGTGTTAGCAGCAATTTCATCGTTCTTGGGGAGAATATTCAGATTCATCGCTCTCACTGCTTCTCTGAAAGCCTCTCCTACAATCCTATGTCTTCGGACTCTCTCTTCAATTCCTTCTCGAAGAAGAATCTTCAAGCTCACTCCAAGAGCACATATCATGTTGGTCGCGGGAGTTGCAAAGTATTTGGCTTCACCATTCTCATAAGCTTCCATTACTGGTTTCCAAAGCCCTATGTCGCAGTAGTATGAGGGAACTGGAGTCTTTCTCTTTTCCCAAGCTTCAAGAGCTCTTTCTGAAAACGCTGTAATCGCCAGTCCTGGGGGAATTCCGAGACCTTTCTGAGATCCAGTAAAAACAACATCCACGTTCCATTCATCCATTTTCATCATTTCCCCACCAGTTCCGCAGACATCATCAACGATAAACAGAGCGTTGCTTTTCTTAATGAGTTTTCCCATTGCTTCTACGTCCACTCTAACGCCTGTGCTCGTGTCTACATGGGTTACCATAATTGCTTTATAGTCTCTCTCATCCATTTTTTCCGAGATCTCGTCCAAAGAGACGCAATCACCTAGAGTGGCACGTAGTAAATCGTATTCATATCCGTATCTTGCGCAGATATCCACGAATCTATCTCCAAAAACTCCATTGGAGATTATGAGAACTCTTTCTCCCTTCTCAATAACATTAACTAAAGACATCTCCATTGCAAGTGTCCCTGAACCCGCAACAACGAATGGCTGTCCAGTTGTTTGAAAAACTTTCCTGAGATTTCTCAGAGCCTCTCCGAAAATTTCTGCAAACTGTGGATCCATATGTGAAATCGGAGGTTTTCCAAGTTCCATGAGGACTTCGGGGGAATTCTCTACAGGCCCGGGTATCATTAACAACTTCCTCTCTCTCATCCACTCACCAGCACTCGATTTTATGACTAAGAAGTCTAAGATACTTTTTAAATATTTTTAGTTTCCTCAAGACGATTGCACTTCTGGAGACCCTCACATAAAATGTAACTTTCGGAAAAGTTATATGAAGATTATCGGAATTCATGGTGATGAAGGGTGAGAAAATGGATGCATTTTTCTTTGCATTACTTGCAGCCCTAATTTGGGGTCTCGCACCTATAGTAGAGAAGATCGCACTCCAGAGTGTCTCTCCATTTGCTGGACTTGTGGTCAGAACTACAGTAGTTGCTGTAATAGTATTTGCAATATCCGTGCTCACTGGAGAGTGGAAAGAAATAGTGACTCTGGACACGAGAACACTTCTCTATCTATCAATTGGTGGAATTCTGGGATCCGCTCTTGGAACTCTCGCATATTATCACGCTTTGAAAGGCGGTGATGTAAGTCTTGTGGTTCCGGTGAGCAGTACTTATCCCCTGATTGCTCTTCTCCTTGCAATTTTAATTTTAGGAGAACATCTCACCTTTCAGAGGATTTTGGGAGTTCTCCTCGTGGTTGCTGGAATAAGCCTAATTCGGTGAGATTTCTGGAATCAACGAAATATCCCCTTCATAAGCAGCTTCTATTGCTGGCTTAAGATAACGCTCGACATCACCTTTTTCAGCAGACATTGGGATAGGCATGTTTTCGAGTTTCATCTTCAATTTAGGATCTTTTGCAGCTTTAACCATCCTCTCCACGTGTTCCTCCGTTGCTCCAGCCTCTTTCAAAGAGATTGGAGATTTTATGGCTTTAAGAAACTCAAACATACCATCAGCAACTGTTTCAGCAAGTACTCTTCCACTGAATTTCTCAACATCTTCCTCTATGTATCCCTCCTCCCTGAAGATCTTTCCAAGCTCTCTCAGTTGCTTCTGAATTGCAGGTGCAAATAGCACTGTGAAATACGGATTCAATATTCCACAAGCCTCTCCATGCGACAGAATATCCACGAGAGAGAAACTTCCGAGATGTGCAGCACTGGTTCCTCCAATCATAATCGCATATCCTCCTAAATCTGTCCCAAGGCCAAGGGCGTATCTCGCTTCGAGATTCAACGGCTCTTCAATTGCTCTTGGAAGATGAGAAACGATAAGTTTGATTCCAGTCTTTGCAACTTCTTCAATCTTCTCATTATCTTTAGAGCCCATCCATACCTCCCAGCAGTGAGCTATTCCATCTAAACCACCTTCTCGGGTAAGCTTTTCAGGCATATGCACAGTTACATCATACTGGAAAATTGCCTTTGGGGGTACTATGGCTTCATCAACAATCAGCTTTTTCTGGGCTGACACCGGATCAGTTATATTTGAATATTTGGTTAGATGGGCTGCAGAACTGCTTGCAGTCTGAATGGCTATGAGCGGAAATCTCAAGGTTTTACATCTTTTTGTGACTTCTCCTGTGCCGAAATAATCATCTATAATTCCTCCGCAGTTTCTCAAAACGACTGCAGCTTTAGAAGCATCTATAGTGCTACCACCTCCGATACTTAAAACCGAGTCCCATTTAGAAATTGCAAGCTGATACGCCAGTCTGTAAACATCCTCCCTAGGAGAATTTGGTCTTGCACCGTCAAATACTCCAGTTACTTCAATACCTCTCCTTTCGAGGCTCTCAATAATTCTATCAAGAATTCCGAACTTCTTCGCAGTATTGCCTGAAATTATGACTGCCTTATTTCCGAACTCTTTTGCAAAATCTCCCGAAACCTCTAAAACGTCATTGCCAAAAGCATAATTCTTTCCTTTGAATTCCACTATAAGATCTTCTGCCTTCTTCATAAGCTCTTTCATTCTCCATACCTCCAGCAGATTACAATCTAGATCTAAATTTTGATATTGATTACACTAAAAGTTTTTTAAGCTACTAATTAAAAAAGAAGTGAGGAAAGAGGAAAATACGGGCCCGCGGCGATTTGAACGCCGGTCCTCGGGTCCGAAGCCCGAGAGGATAGTCCGCTACCCTACGAGCCCTTCTCAAAAGGTTTTATACCATTTATTTCAATTCCTTCTCCCTCGACGACCCCAATTATCCTTCCATCAACTCTTTTTTCGACTTCCTTCGCATCATCTTCTGAGAGAATTATCGCAAACCCCATTCCCATATTGAACGTTCTGTACATTTCCTCATCTTCTATTTCTCCGATCTCCTGAATAAACTTGAAGATTGGGTGAGGTTCCAGAGGAGCGTAGATCTTGTATCCATATCCTGTCACTCGCATGAGCTTTCGGAATCCCCCTCCCGTTATATGAACCAAACCATGAACATCAAATTCCCTGATAATTGGAAGAAGATCAACATAGATTCTTGTTGGTGTGAGAAGTTCTTCACCTATCGTTCTATTTTTGTCATATGGAAGTGGATCTTTAAAGCTTAAACCCGCTCTCTCCATCGCTTTTCTCGCCAAAGTCAAACCGTTTGAATGGATTCCACTACTTCTCACACCTACCACAACATCTCCCTCTCTTATTTTCTCTCCTGTTATTATTTCGCCTTTTTTCACAACTCCCACACATGTTCCAGCGAGATCCACTCCCTTGATCATATCAGGAAGTGTTGCAGTCTCTCCTCCAACTATCGAGATATTTGCCATCTCCGCACCTTTGTTAAGTCCCTTTCCTATATCTCTCGCTACTTCCTCATTTGGCTTCTCCATAGCCAAATAATCCACGAAAGCTAATGGTTCTGCACCAACCGCAACAAGATCATTCACGTTCATGGCAATGCAATCTATCCCTATTGTATCCCACTTATTCAAGGCTTCAGCTATCAGAATCTTTGTTCCAACTCCATCGCTTGTTATAGCAAGAGCAAAAGTTCCCAGATCAATGAATCCTGCATAATGGAATTTTATCTCAAGAGGTGATCCAAACCCTCTTCTTCTGAATGTCAATTGCTCTGAGAGAGCTTTTATCACGTTATCTTCTTTCCATATGTCAACCCCTGCTGAAGAATAGCTGAGTTTCATTTTTCACCCCCAAGAAACTCTTCGTGAACAGCTCTAGCTGCCTCTTCGGAGTCTTTTGAGCTGACAACGAAGGAGATATTGTGCTCCGAGGAACCCTGACTTATCATTATGATGTTTATTCCTCTTTTCCCAAGAGCACTAAAAAGTCTTCCCGCCACTCCAGGAACTCCTACCATTCCTGAACCGACCGCTGCAACAACTGCAACATCCTCATTGTATGTCGCACTGGTTATGTTGCCATTTTCGGTAAATTTATTGAGATCCTTCTTTATCCTCTCGAAAGACGCCCTATCTACAACTACAGATATGTTCGCTTCCGAGGAGCCTTGACTTATCATTATGATGTTGCAGTTATTTTCAGCGAGAAACTGAAAGACCCTTGCTGCAACTCCCGGGACTCCGACCATTCCGGCTCCAGAGAAGGTGAGAAGCACAACATTTTTGATTAGTGTCACCGCTTTAACAACTTCTTCGCCCTTACCCTCTTTCTTTATCACAGTTCCCTCGAATGATGGGTTGAAAGTGTTCTTCACTCTTATTGGTATCTCTTTTTCCATAGCGGGTACAACAGCTCTTGGATGGAGTATTTTGGCCCCAAAATAAGACATCTCCATAACTTCTGCATAAGATATCTCAGGAATCGTCTTTGCATCCTTCACTATCTTTGGATCTGCCGTCATCACTCCATCAACTTCTTTCCAGAACCAAATCTCATCGCAATCTATTGCTGCACCAATCAGAGAATTTGTGTAATCGGATCCACCTCTTCCAAGAGTTGTAATCTGACCCTCTTCTGTCTCTCCTATAAAACCAGTAACAACGGGAATAACTTTTCCAAGAAGGGGAAGGATCTTCTCCCTTATTCTCTTCTCCACATCTGGAAGGGGATGAGCAGAACCGAAGTTGTCATCAGTTATTATTCCGGCCTCTCCTCCAGTCATAGAAATTGACTCAATCCCAAGATCTCTGAGGGTTCCCGAAAGTATTGGAGCCGAGAGTCTCTCTCCGAATGAAACTATGTAATCAAGCGATCTTGGAGTTAATTCACCGATGTAGCATATACCGGTGAGAGCTCTTTCGAGATCCTCTAACAGTGTATCAATCTCCTCTAATACCTCATCCCTTATTTCAGAATTTTTTATTGCTTCATTCGCAACATCATGGTGTCTCTTGAGGAGATCACTAACGAATTCTTTAACTTCAGAGACTTTTCCTTGTGTAGACGCTTTCTTTGCAATTTCAATTAACCCATCAGTAACTCCTGCTAAGGCAGAGACTGTAACTACAACTTCCTCATGCTCATAAGCTTTAATCAAATTAGCCACATGCTTCATTCTCTCTCCGTCTGCCACTGAAGTTCCGCCAAACTTCATTGCAATTCTCATTATCATCCCCACCTCTTCTATTCATGAATGCTGAAGATAAAAATGTTGTTCACATCCACTGCCTAACTTAAGGAATTAAATATGAGGAAATGCCACAAATTAATTGATGACGGATGTGGTGCTAATAAACCCACCAGAGAGCTCAAATAAATATGAAAGATTTCTCAATGTTCTCGCTCCACCTCTCGGAATTGCATACATAGCTTCAGTTCTGGAAAAAAACGGAATCTCAGTAAAAATTATTGACGCTCCTGCTTTGAAAATGAGTATTGAAGAAGTTGTGAGCGAGATCAAGAAAGACTCTCCATCACTCGTGGGTCTCACTTGCACAACTCCGATAATGCCTCACGCTTCGAAGTTGATGAGGAGAATTAAAGAAGAGATTCCTGAACTTCCAATAGTCTGCGGGGGAAATCACCCAACATTTTGCGATGAAGATACTTTAAGAAGGGGCGCAGACATCGTCGTGAGGGGAGAGGGAGAAATAACGTTTCTCGAACTATACAGAGCTTTGGAGAACGGAGAAGATTTAAAGAAAGTGAAGGGGCTCTCTTTCTTTGATAATGGAGAGCTCGTGAGAACTGACGAGAGAGAGAAAATAGAAGATCTCGATTCTCTTCCATTTCCTGCAAGACACCTCCTTCCGATGGATCGTTACAAAGCTCTTGGACTGCCCCACAAGTTTACCACGATTATAGCAAGCAGAGGGTGTCCGATGGGATGCAGTTTCTGTGCTTCTTCTGCCTTTCACGGAAAGAAACTGAGGATAAGAAGCATTCAGAATGTTGTGGATGAGATTGAAGAAGTTATCGAAAATTATGATGTGGAGTTCATAACTTTCATGGATGATACTTTTACGCTGATAAAGAAGTGGGTTGAAGAATTCTGTGAGGAGATCGGAAAGAGAGGGATAGAAATCAAATGGGGAGCAACCGCAAGAGTTGACAGAATGTCTCTAGATCTTCTGAGAAAGATGAAAAAGAGCGGTTGTGTCGCTCTCTTCATAGGTGTTGAGTCTGGAGATCAAGAAATTCTCGACAGAATAACAAAAAATGTCGTTCTAGACCAAACAAAAAAGGCATTCGAAAACATGAGAAAAACAGGAATTCTTAGCATAGCTTCAGTTTCCATAGGATATCCTGGAGAGACGAGAGAGAGTGTGAAAAAAACAATGAAATTCATAGACCGAATAAAACCCGATTATTTTGTAGTGAGCATAGCGACTCCTTATCCGGGAACGAGGTTTTATGAAGAGATGAAAGAAAAAGGTTTGATAATAAGTGAGAGATGGGATGATTTCACTCTCTTTAAATCAACGATAAAGTGTGGAGAAATTGAACCAGAAGAGCTTGAAGAGATGAGATATGAAATGATGAGAAGATTCTATCTCAAACCAACGAATATTCTGAGAATGTTGAAGAGAGATGGCCTGAAATTCATTCCTGTTATCAAGCATCTTGCACTTGCAAAACTGGGAAGTGGATGAAAATGGAGAGAACAAAAATTCTTTCCATCCCCGGATTAAAAATCTACGGGAACGTAGAAGATAGAAGAGTTAGATTTGAGATAGAAGGTGCTTTAACTCCCCTTGCAAGGAAACTCCTCACAAGACTGTTTTCCTCCCTTCAGAATGAGAAAATAATAAAAGCAGAAGACGGAAAAATAGTTTTTACAACTTATCTCCCGCCAATTCCGTCTGAGGTGTTTAAAAGAGTCATCAAAAATCAGCTGAGACCTCTTCTCGGAAAGCTGAGAGCTCCAGATGCTGCGACGATAGCAGTAACTCAGAAGTGTCCCTGTAGATGTGTCCATTGCAGTGCCCATAATCGAGAGTTTGCTGAAATGGACAGAAGTGTTCTGAAAAAGGTGATAAAAGATTTGTTGAGAATGGGAACAACCAATATAACTTTTACAGGTGGAGAGCCATTTGCCAGAGAGGACATTTACGATCTTGTGAAATTTGTAAATCCAAAAAAAGCAATTTCCTTAATCTTCACGTCTGGATTCTTTTTGAATGAAGAGAATTTGGAGAGAGTGAAGAAGGCAGGACTCTACGCTCTTCATGTGAGTATTGATAGTCCTCATGAAGAAGTTCATGACTCGCTTCGTGGTGTTCCGGGTCTTTTCAGAAACGCAACCAGAGCTCTCAGAATCGCAGTGCGAATCGGTTTAATGGCGGGAATATCAACTTACGCCACTCATGAGAAGATCAAAAGAGGAGATATGGAGAAGATGATCGAACTTGGAAAATCTCTGGGTGTTCATGAAATCACAATTTTCGATCAGGTGAACACAGGAAGACTCCTTCATTGTTTTGGAGGTCTGAGCGAGAGTGATCATGAATATTTAATAGAGTTGCATCTCAGGAATATCAAAGAGAGCTCCCTACCAAGAGTGACTGCAATGAGTTTCGTGAACTCCCCATATTCAGGAGGATGTTTTGCAGGCTATAACCAGCTCCACATAACTCCAAGCGGAGAAGTCACCCCATGCGATTTTCATCCTATATCTTTTGGAAATGTTCATGAAGAGAGTGTGGAAGACATTTGGAGGAGGATTCGAGAACATGAAGAGTACAAAAAGAAGTTACCTAAATGTCGGATGCAGAATCCTGAATTCAGACGAAAGTATATATCAAAGATACCAGAAGGCGCAAAACTCCCAGTGAGAATTGATGAGTTGGAAAAATGAGATTACCCCTCTTTCTCATGAAACACAAGTCCACACTTCGGACATAGTTTTACAGAGCTCTTGAGCTTCCTTGTTCTCCCTACCTGAAGGTTCACAACACCAAGCTCCACGCCTTCATGTTGACATCTCGGACAGAGATTTCTCATACTTTAATTTCTAACTTACTTTTTGAAAAACTTTACTCGGAGATTCTCAAAAGCAATCCACTTTTAATTGCATGTCGTGTTGCGAGATGAAGCAGAACTGAAGTAAATGCTATGTGAATGAAGAGAAGTATATATGTTGTGAGGATCTCAAATTCTGCACCGCCTCCAAGATAGAAAGAGCGGAAATAAGCAAGAAGGTGGGTGAGCGGGAGTAGATTTGAAAGGAATTGAAGAGTAGGAGGAAGAATTGAAGGTGGATAATAGATACCCGCGAGAAGGAGGAAAAGCCACACAATAGACCACGCTGCTACTTCTGCTCGTAAACCCACAAGGAGAACACAGACACAAACGAGCATCCCTATCGATATTGCGCTGAGAATTATTGCAAAGAAAATTAAGAGGAGAGGAGTCATACCCACTTCGAGGATGTTGAAATCAAAAAAGATGTACCCAAAAAGTGAAAGAAGCAAAAGGACCAAAAAGGATCTTAAGCTTCCCACTAAACTAGACCCCAAGATGTAGTGATGTGAGCTTGTAGGTGTGATGAAAGTGTGTTTTATACACTTTGACCAGACATCGAAGAGTAGAGCATATCCCACGTCAAGTTGACAAACCTGCACTGAAGAGAAGGTGATTGCACCTATCAAAATGAACGCGGTTTGATTATCCGTGAGAGAGAGGTATCTGCTCATGAGGCCAACAGAAATGAAGCTGACCACTGGCCAGAACGCTATTTCGAAGATTGTGAAGACATTTCTTTTACTCATAACCCAGTTCTTGTACGCAAAGGCAAGAAATTTATTTAGAGAGCTGTATAAAGACATCCTCGAGCTCTACCTCCCTTATCTTCACATCTTTTATCCTCACACCTTTTGAAGAAAGTAATTCTATCACTTCTCCAAGTCTTTCAATTTCATCAACTCTAAGTTTTCCATCGCTTAAAACAGCATGAGGAATTTTCAATTCCTCAATAGATCCTTCAACTCGGATTAAAGCATATTCTAAATTCTTAAACTTGGTTTTGAAATCTGAAACGGTTCCTTCAAGCTCTACAACCCCATTTCTCAGAAATGAGAGCTTTTCGCAAAGCATTTCAGCCTCTTTCATGTAATGTGTTGTAAGTACTATCGTAACACCCTCCTCTTCATGAATCCTCTTTATTGTCTCTCTCATCTTCAACGCTATATCTGGATCGAGTCCGGTTGTCGGTTCGTCTAAAAATACAACTCTGGGTCTGTTTATCAAAGCCTTTGCAAGAGAGAGTCTCTGCTTCGTTCCAGTAGACATTTCGTCAAATCTCGTTTCTCTGTGCTCTTCAAGTTCTAGTAGACTCAAAAGCTCTTCTATTCTTTTTTTGAGCTCCTCTCCACCAATCCCGTACGCCATTCCAAAATATTTCAAATTCTCTTCTGCAGTAAGACTCCAGAGAAAGTTGGGATTGCCCGAAGAGATGTTTATAACCTCTCGAATCTTTTTCGCATCTTTTTCAACATCCATACCGAGGACTCTGACATTCCCAGAATCCGGTTTTAGAATAGTAGACAGAATGGAGATTAAGGTGGTTTTCCCACTTCCGTTTGGTCCTATTATTCCATAAATTTCTCCTTCTTCAACTTCAAGAGAGATTCCTTTTAAAACTTCTTTTCTCCTGAAAAAGACTTTATAAGATTTTCTCACTTCTTCGGCTTCAATAGCTTTCATGCTCCAGAATCTTTAAAAGCCATCATATTAATATAGGTTGAGGTTAAATCGAATTTGTTGAGGGTCCGTGGTCTAGGGGTTATGACGCTGCCCTTACGAGGCAGTGATCCCCGGTTCGAATCCGGGCGGACCCATAAAAATCTTTTGTTATCGGGCGATTCAGATATTTTCAGAAGGTCGGAAAATATATATCCCGAGCGCTCCACTTAGATTAACAAAACTTTAAGATTGTGATAACGGAAGGCGAGGGGGATATTATATCGTCATAGTCTTTCCCTTCCTAGTTTCATCTCTCAGGAAAGGAGTAAAGAGGAGGCCATTACGGCTTATCTTGAGGTTCTTCAGGAGAGGGAGCTTAAGAAAAATTCCATGGGCAGAAGTTATGGAAGTGGTTGTTTGAAGCTTCCGAGAGTCTCTGGCCAGGAAGTGGTTAAAGGTTCTTGTTAAAACCGGATGGGTTTTTGAGAGACAGAAGGGAAGTTATGCAGTACTTTATAACGAGGAAGCATTTATTGTGCGAGTGAGTTCTTCATAAAATTCATCAACGAGTTTCCAGAGTTTCGTAAACTACCCGAGGAAAATATTGAGCCTTTTTATGGGGGTGTACGATCTAGGAGCTGAGAAAAGGAAAGGTATGATTTGAAAGACAAGTCTTTTTAAGCAAAGCAGAGAAAAATTATTTTGAGATAAAAGAGGAGAAAGATGATGAATGAATCGAGAATGGAAAATGATGAAAAAGATGAGGAGAGAATAATTTTTTGGATACATAACATGACACCGAGCTTTAATCCTTTTGACCTCTGCGACATGATTTTCAGAGAATACGATGCACTTATGCTCCACTATGGCTTTTCATCCTCCTCCAGGAGGTGGCGTCCTTTCAGAGAGAGAGGAGCCCGAAGAGCGTCGAGAGCTACGAGAGATGCCCTTCTGAGAGCAGAAATGACTATGAAACTTTTTCTCTCTACTGGAAATTTAGAATCTGCAAGAAGACTTGCGTATAGAGAGATCTCTCTGAGTTACGGTGATATCGAGGAAATCACTCTGAGTGCCGAGAGAAATATCTTTTTCTTCCTTCACTTAAAACCAGCTATCAGAATTCGAGTCAGAGGGAGACTGTACTCGTATAGAATTCACGATGAAGAATTTGATTACGAGAAAGCTAAAATGGAGCTCAAAATCCTATCAAAGACGAAAGGATTTAAATTCATTGCAGAATGAGACTTCCAGAAATCCACTAAAACGCGGGGAGAATGAAGCTAGGTAGGAGTTGAATCCTTCATTTTGCCATAGCCTTTTTCTCTGGTAATTCCTGAAAGAAGGGAAATTCCACAGGATCATCTCAAATGGATTAACACGGAATTCTCTGCTGAATTCCTTAAGCCTGTTAAACCCCATCAAGCATTATATTCCAAGTCAAATCTTCCCATTCATCTTCAGTGACGAGCTCTTTTCTGATAACCAACTCTAGCAAGTCTCTAAGGAGTTCATGATGTCTATGCTCATCAACCAGTATGGATTTGAGAATGAACTCCACTCTTTTATCAACTGTTCTTTTCCTCACCTCTTGAATGAACTTTATCATCTCTTCTTCAATCTCAATATGCCTCCTTATCGCCCTTTCTAGCTCTTCATATTCCTCTTCTGATATCGGAGCGAGGGGATTTTCAATATGCTGGACTATAGCACGATAAAACGAGGCGTGTTTTTTTGAATCCATAGAAATACTTTGTATAAGCTCTTTTACCAGAGAGTTTCGTATATTTTCAACAGCTTTTTCCAGTCCCTCCGCATTTTCCAATTCTTTCTCAGCATTTCTCTCAAACTCGGGTTTCAAATCATTCATGATAAATTATTACTATTTACTTCTAAATAATTTTTATCGAAGGTCAGTTGGGAGCAAGAGAGACCAGTTTTTATAAATGTGAGATATTTAAAGATTGAAAACTCTTTGGATGGGGTGACGATTTAAGATTAGCGAAATATCTATTTGCTTTAGGGGAAAGAGAGGAGAATATAATGGACATAATAAATTTCAGGGAGTTGTGAAAAATGAAGAGAGAGTTGCTTTTAATTCTGGTCGTTTCTTTAGGTCTTCTAAGCTCTGGAGTGATGGCTGAAAGCGCTCCAGCAATTTCAATCTCCTATAAGACGATTCCAGAACTTCCAGAACCTAGAGATCCATTCATTTTAGTTGTGACAATTGAGAACGCTGGAGGGACTGCTAAGAGTTTGAGTGCAGAGATAACAGAGTTTGAAGAAAACTTGAGCATAAAGAGTGGAGATTTCTATTCGTCTTTCACTCAAAAATATTCACTCGGAAATCTTCCTTCTGGTAAGAGGGAGATGAGTGTCAGACTCCTCGCTACGGAATCCGGGATCTACAGGCTTAGACTCACTTTAAGTTATCTGTATGGTGGGGAGACTCTTTACAGCGAGAGTATAGAGAAGGACATTCTGATAAAAGTAATTGAAAGACCGAAATTCCAAATAGAGTCTTTGAGTCCTCAGGAACTTGATATTGGTAAGAGAGAGGCAATTTCTCTAAGCATTCTGAATTTCGGTGGAGATGCCAAAAACGTTAAAATCGAATTGCAAACTTCAAGTGGAATTTCACCAGAGATCTCAGAGCTCTATTACCCATCTTGGAAGAAAAATGAAGTGAAGGTGATTGAAATTCCTATCATCTCAGAACATGAAGCTGAACTAGGAAGTTATTCGGTTGAGCTGAAAATTTCGTCTGAAGATATTTTAAGCAATAAATACGTGGATACTCTCAGCTTCACACTTCAGCTAATTGGGGAGCCTGTAATAAAACTTGGAGGGATTTACTTCACCCCTCAGAAAATTTCACCTTCAGAGAGTTTTACGATGTCGATAAGAGCTGAAAATATAGGAAAATCTGATGCCAAATCCGTTACATTTAGACTCTCTCTCCCAGAAGGGTTCAAAGGGGATTCTGAATACTTCCTCGGGACGATAGAGAAAGGAGATGCTAAAACCGCGACTTTTGATCTAATTGCACCTAGAGAATCAGGAAATTACAAAGCAAAAGTTTTGATCTCATATTTTGATGATGATATGAAGGAGATGACTGAAGAAGAAGTTATATCTATCTACGTATTTCCCGAAAAGGGTAGTTCCACAACTTTAATAATTGGGGCAATCTTCGTTGCTCTCCTCGGAGTTTATCTCTGGAGGAGAAGAAAGAGATGAGAGTGAAACTCGAAGATGTTTGGAAGATCTATAAAGCAGGGAAAGTTGAAGTTCCCGCTCTTAGAGGGGTAACTCTGGATGTAAAAAAAGGAGAGTTTGTTGTAATCCTTGGTCCAAGTGGAAGCGGAAAGACAACACTCTTGAATCTCATAGGATGTCTTGATAGACCCTCAAAGGGGGAAATCTTCTTTGACGGTAAAAAGATATCTGAGATAAGCGAGGATGAGCTTACGCTTCATAGAAGGAAATATATAGGATTCATATTTCAGTTTTTCAATCTCATCCCCACTCTGACAGCAAAAGAGAACGTACTGCTGGCTTCAGAACTCGTCGAAAATCCAAGAGATGCGGATGAGGTACTAGAAGTCGTTGGTCTGAAATACAGAGCGAATCACTTCCCCTCTGAGCTGAGCGGAGGAGAGCAACAGAGAGTTGCAATTGCGAGAGCTCTGGTTAAGAATCCACCGCTGATCCTAGCAGATGAACCAACCGGAAGTCTGGATTTTGAGACAGGAAAGATGATTCTAAGAGTTATGAGGGATATAAACAGAGACGAGGGTGTTACATTTCTCCTTGTCACTCACAACTCGGTAATAGCAGATATGGCAGACAGAGTAATACATCTGAAAGATGGAAGAATTTCCAGAATAATCGTCAACGAGGAGCCTGCAGAACCTGAAGAGCTTTCTTGGTGAGATGAGACCATGAAAGCAGTCAGAACACTAAACTTAAAGGTTTTCAGGGATCTGAAGTCCCAAAGGTGGCAGTTTATAGCGGTAATCTTTTTAGTTTTTCTTGGTGTGGCACTCTACACTTCCTTCTACATGTCCTACCTGAATCTCAGCAAGACTTACGATACATTTTACGAGAAAACGAATTTTGAAGATCTGGTAGTAACCCTCAATCCCGCAAATCCAGCTCCTGAAGAACTGCTTTCAGAAGTCAGAAAAATCGATGGCGTTAAAGATGTATACGGAAGGCTCTCGGCTTACGGAACCTTTGAAATGGGGAACAACAGAATAACCCTGAAACTCCTATCAATTCCAGAAGAGCTCTCAGTCAACAAGCTCGTGATTGTTGATGGAAGATATCCTGAGGCTGGAGAAAAAGCCATTATCCTCCTGAAAAAGTTCGCTGACTACCATGATATAAATGTAGGAGAGTCAATATCGGTCAGCATAAATGGTAAAAATGTGGATCTGAAAGTTGCCGGCCTCGCCTTTTCTCCCGAATTCATCTGGATAGTTGAGTCTGGAAGCTGGATGACCACTCCAAAAACCTTCGGAATCACCTATATTCCACAACAAACCTTGGAGAAGATTCTTGGAGTTGAAAATATCATAAGTGAGGTGCACGTAACCATCTACGACGATAGTAGAGCAGATGAGGTTCTTAACAGAGTTAAGGATGTTTTCAGCGATTATGGCGTCTCTGGAGCGTATAAAAGGGAGGATCAACCCAGCAACAAGCTTGTTAAGATGGATCTCGATGCCTTTAGAGAGCTTTCGTTCATGTTTCCCAGTTTTTTCCTGTTCATATCTGCTCTGATGGTCTACGTACTCCTTTCAAGAGTTGTGAGAGAACAGACTAGTAGCATAGCGATTCTTAGGGCTCTCGGTTATAGCAGAAAAGACATACTGCTTCATTATCTTACTCATTCCTTGGTCATTGGGATTTTTGGCTCAATCACTGGAGCAGTGGGAGGTTACATCATCTCAGTTTTCATGACTGCAGAGTACACCAAATTGCTGAACGTACCATATTACATTGCTATTGTGCACAGAGATGTTCTTATTCAGGGTCTGGTTATTGGTGTAATCGTCCCCCTCATCGCCGGTATATCAACCGCCTACACGGCTTCAAGAATAGAGCCGGCAACAGTTATGAGGGGTCTGGAAGTTGAGGCGAAGAAGGTAAGAGTAGACAAGATTCTATTCTTTGTAAAGAAAATCTCAATGCTTACACGTTTAGCATTGAGAAATCTCTTCAGGAGCCCTCGAAGGACGGTTTACTCACTTCTTGGTGTTGTTGCGAGTGTTACGCTCATTCTAACATCCATGGTGTTTCTTGATGCAAATGAGTTTGCGATTTCCATGCAGTTCGACAGAATAACAACTTACGATATGAAAATCTCGAACTCCAGTCCACACATCTATCAAGCGATAAAAAACATGCCGGAAGTTGAGCAAGCTGCACCGATAATCGAAACCTGGGTCGTTTTCGAGAAGGATGGAGTTACAAAAACATCCATTCTTTACGCCATAGGCCACAATCAGAACCTTCTTAACCTCTACGATGCTAATGGAAGACAGCATCATCCACCACCGGATGGCATAGTTTTGCCGGAAATTCTAGCAGAAAAGCTGAGAATTGCCCGAGGAGAGGATGTAGAGGTCCTGACGGAGTTCGGGAAGCAGAAAGTGACCATCGCAGAAATCTACAACCAGCCTCTAACCGTGGCATCCTATTCCGACATTCTCTATTTCTCAAAAAAAGCAGGAATTGAGTTCAATACTATTTTGGTGAAATTCAGAACTGGGATGGAGAGTGAAGGGAAGAATAGGATTCTTGACATTAAAGGAATAAGGACTGACTCCATTGATGATTTAAAGGAGTACATAGATGAGATCATGACGTTCTTCTATGTCTTCATATATTTCACCCTACTTTTTGGAGCCTCTCTCGGTTTTGCATCGATCTTCAACACAACTACTGTGAACGTGCTTGAAAGGAGGAGGGAAATAGCAACTCTCAGAATGTTGGGATACACAACTAAAGAAGTGGCCTACAGCCTTCTGATTGAAACCGTGATCATAGGAGTGATAGGTATAGCCGTCGGCATCCCTCTGGGTTACATGACCGCGAAGCTCTTCTTCGAATCCTTCCAGAGCGAGATGTATTACATGCCATTCATAATATACGGCAAAACATATCTCCTGACCGCTGTTGCGACCTTTGCTACACTTCTGCTGTCTTTACTGCCGGGAATAAGGTGTGTGGGGAGAATGGAAATAGATAAGGTAACAAAGGAGATCATAGGCTAATCCAAAAATTTTTAAATGGCATCACTCCAACTCTCTCATCAATGAATATCGAGAAAGAATTTGCCTCAAGATTTAAGTGTCCGAAGTGTAGAAGGATTGGCGGTACTGTGAAAAAACTTGCTATGACTGGCACTGGTCTATCGAAGATTTTCGATATTCAAATGAACAAATATCTTTTTGTCTCATGCAATTCCTGGGGCTACACTGAAGTTTACAACCAGAGTATTATTGAAGGAAAGGAGGGCATGAGCGCTTCAGATATTCTTGATCTTCTCTTTGGATGAAAAAAGGGTGAGAATTTTTGAAGTGCTCCAATTGTAGTAGAGATGCAATTATTACAGTGAAATGGAAAGAGAAAAGCTATTGTGAAGAGCATTTTAAAAATTATTTTCTGGGTCAAGTAAGGAAAATTATCGACAAATACGGTGTGAAAGGTGAAGTGGCGGTTGCTATTTCTGGAGGAAAGGACTCATCTGCTATGCTTGAAGCTCTGACCCATTTTCGAGAAATTGAGCTGAGACCCTTCTACATAGATCTCGGAATTGAAGACTATTCGATGAAATTGAAAGATATTGCGAAAAAGCTCACAGAAAGCTACGGTCTCCCTCTTGATATCATCGATCTCCAGAAGGAATACGGTAAAGGTGTTTCTGAGTTAAGTGAAAAGAGCAAAGGAGCCCCGTGCTCAGTTTGTGGGACCGTGAAGAGGTATTTAATGAACAGATACGCTCACGAAATTTCAGCAGATTATCTAGCCACAGGTCATAATCTGAGTGATATGGTGACTTTTGCACTCAACAATCTCATAAACGTCCAGTTATCTTCTTTTAGAGGTATAAAGCCTGTCCTTCCGGGGGATCAGAAGTTCAATCTTGTTTCCAGATTTAGGCCTCTTTATTTTCTGAGAGATCGCGAAACACTAGTTTATGTTCTTTCAAATAACATTCCATTCTCTCAGGATGAGTGTCCTCTCTCCTCAGGAGCTCCAACCCTCAAACTTAAAAGCTGGGTGATGAGACTCGAAGACTATAATCCGAGAGCTCTTCTCAATCTCCTTAATTCTTTCTCAAAAATTGAGGAGAAAATGGAAATTAAGGATGGAGAATTGAGAAAGTGTGAAGTTTGCGGATATGCAACTTCAACGAGGGTATGCAAGTTCTGCAGACTTTTGAGGCGAAAGACTCATTAATCTTTATAACGCATCAGGAGAAAAAAGATATTCATGAGTCGTATAGGCGGTGCTGGAGAGCTTTTTGGGACTAATGGTGTTAGGGGAATTGCAAACGAAGAGTTAACTGCTGAGATGGCACTTAATCTCGGAAGAACCATAGCCACTCTCAAACCGGGAACAATTGCAGTTGCTTCAGATACGAGAATATCTTCTCAGATGCTCAAATCTGCTGTTATCTCAGGAATCACTTCCGTTGGTTCTGATGCAATTGACCTCGGGTTTGCTCCAACTCCTGCACTCCAGTATTATGTTAAGATGAAGGATTCAGTAAATGCAGGAGTAATAGTTACCGCGAGTCATAATCCAAGGGAGTACAATGGGATAAAATTCGTGAGTTCGGACGGAACAGAATTCACAAGAGAGATGGATGAAGAGAGTGAGAGGGTTTACAAAAGTAAAAACTTCAGATCTGTGAAGTGGAACGAAGTTGGAATGGTCTTTTATGATGATTGCATAAGAGTGTATCTCGATGGAATAAAGAAATGTGTGAATGTTGAAAAGATCGGAAAGAGCGACTTCACGGTTGCGGTGGATTGTGGAAATGGAGCATCTTGTTACACAACTCCTCAGCTCCTTAAGGAGCTGGAGTGTAAAGTGATAAGTTTGAATGCTCATCCAGATGGAAGATTTCCACAGCGAGAACCTGAACCGGTTGAAGAGAATGTCACTCTTTTGAAAGAACTTGTGAAACTCTCATCTGCAGATCTTGGGGTTGCTCATGATGGGGATGCAGATCGTGCCACTTTTATTGATGAGAATGGGAAATTCATTTCTGAAGATGTTATGCTGGCTCTCATGGCTAAAAGATATGTGGAAAAGCATGGAGGAGGAATCGTTGTAACTCCTGTCTCAAGCTCAAGAAGAGTGGAAGACGTTGTTAAAAAAGCTGGAGGAGAAGTTATCTACACTGCAGTGGGCTCTCCTGTCGTTGCTCAGGTGATGAAAGAAAAAAAAGCGATTTTTGGAGGAGAGGGTAACGGAGGATTAATTTTCCCAGAATTTCAGCTAGCAAGAGATGGTGCTATGAGCGTTGCAAAGGTTCTTGAGTTAATTGCAGAGGAAGAGAGACCAATCTCGAAATTGGTGAAGGAGATACCAGAGTATCACATGATTAAAAAGAAGATTTCCTGCAAGAATAAACTGAAGCTCCTCGAAGGTCTCAAAAAAGAGTTTCCTGACGCAAATTTCACTGATGGGGCAAGAGTTGAATTTGAGGGTGGATGGATTCTCGTAAGACCTTCAGGTACAGAACCAATTGCAAGAATTTTCGCTGAAGCCAAAAGTAAGAAGAGAGCAGAGCAGTTGCTCCAGATAGGAGTGGAGACTGCAGAAAGGATTCTCAGTGGAGAATGAGCGTGAAATATGTTATAACGACACAGAGAGGAATGGAGAGGATTGCATCTTCCTTGATTGAGGAGTTATTCGGAGGTGAACCGTCTCTCAAACCGAAGATAGGAGGGTATGAAGGCTTAATTTTGATGGAGACTGAAGAGGAATTAAATGAAGAACTCCTGAAAAGCATTCCAGAGATAGAAAAAATTGTAAAGATAAGAAAAGAGGTTGAAAATCCAAGCACTGAGACGCTCGCTGAGATTTGCAGAGAGATATCCTCTGAAATTCCTCAGAACTCAACTTTTGCAGTAAGGGTAAAAAGGAGGGGAAAACACAATTTCACTTCTAAAGACCTCGAAACTCTTGCAGGGGAGTTAGTTCTAAAGGAGAGAGAAGATCTTCGGGTAAATCTCAGCAATCCTGATTATGTAATTATGGTGGAAATAATAGACAACTGGGCTGGAATAGGGGTTATAAAGGGAGAAGAAATTTACAAGAAGAAGATCGGAAAAAGAGATTCCAGAGAAATTACAGAAAAGATTACTTTGGTTCAGTTGATTTATGAAGCAGAAGATCTTAGAGGTGTTGAGAGAGTTGCTTCGTCTATCGGAAGATCAGCTCAGGCTTTTGAGGTGAAAAAGCTCATAATTGTTTTTGATTCTCCAATCAGTGCTAAAAAGCTTGAAGTTTTCCTTAGAGGAATCGAAGATGGTATAAGTTCAAGACGCGAAATTCAGGAGAGATCTTACGGGAGAAAAGTTAAAAAGGTTCCAGTCTTCATTTATGAGATCTATCAGCTTCTCAGAGATATCAGAAAAGGGAGAAATCTAATAATAATCACTGATCCAAGAGGAAAGAAGTTAGATGAGGTCAGAGAGGAATTGAAGGAGAGAATTTACAAGAGCAAAGATATATACATTTTCAACGGTTCAAATAAAGGAATTCCAAGCGGTTGTTTCAGATTTGCTGATTTTGTTTTAGATCTTGCACCCCATATAACCTATCCAACTGATCAAGCCATAACTGCATCAATTATCTCTCTCCTGAATCTCTGAGTTTGAAGATGGGAGGTATCGAAAGAAGAATTATCGAAATTCCAGAAACTGCAAGTGAAATTCTCAATGAAAACAAATCTGCTATGCTCATGAAGAGTAAAGTTCCTATTGCAGAGCCGAGAGATCCCATACTTCCTCTAAGTCCCATTGCAATTCCTCTTTCATCTTCTTTGGTACTCTCTGCGACTATTGAAAAAACTATTGGAAGATAGAGACCGACTCCAAGACCCCACAGAGTTGAGAGTAGGACTATAAAGATTATGTTTACGGAAAAAGAAATAAGAAGAATCGAGAAACCTGTTAAAAGAGCGCAGGTAATGAGTATAATAATTTTTCTCGAGGAGGTTAAAAGAGACTGAGAGAAAAGTCTTATCACCGTTGAAATGCCCATCCTTGTTGCGGTTATAATTCCTATAAGAAAAGATGAAAAACCTATTTCCGCAAGATAAAGCGGGAGAAGAGATGCTCCCAAGCCGAAGCTCATGAACATGATGAAGGAAACATAAGAAGCAATTAAAATCTCTTTCCTCTTTAGCATTTTGAATGCATCCAGAAGCGACAAAAAAGACCTCTTCAAAATAGTTTTGGTCTTAGTTCTCCCCTTTTTAACCTCTATTCTTGAATACAGCAATATTGCGAACACAAGAGAGGAAATGGAGAGAAAAAGAAGAGCGAAGAATAAAGGAATCATTCCAAAGAGATCTCTCAATTTACCTCCTATTGGGGGACCGAGAAACCATCCAAGACCCATGAAAAATGTGTAGAGATGAAGAGGGCCTCTGAATTTTGTGATGAGAGATGGAGATGTTACCCAAGTTACTGAGTGCCCGATTCCTAAAAGAGCTTGAGCTACGAAGATAAGTGGAGGGAAAAATAAAGAGCTTAAATAAAATATCGGAGAGAGAAGCATTGAAATCGCACCTGTAAGAATCACTCTGTTATCTCCTATATAATCTGAGAGAGAGCCTATAGGAATTCTGAGGATGACTTGGACGATGTAATAAGTAAAGACAACATATCCAATCTCTTTCATTCCCAAACCTGTATCTTGAGCAAAAAGAGGGATGTAAGGATTGATCATGCTCACTGCAAGAGAAGAGATTCCTGCGAAGAGGGTGAGTAAAAGAGTCTCTCTTTTCATGAAGGGTCACATTTCTTCTCTTCACTTAATTTTCACTTTTGCACTGAGAAAAACAGGACCTCTAACGTCAATTTTTTTGTTTTTTCCAGTTATATATCTCTGTACGTTAGGAGAGATTTCAACATTTATATCTCCCGGAGATTTTACAACTCTGACTCTATGGACACCATCCTCCCCTCTCATCACAAATTTCTCGATCTCTGCGGATGCCTCATTTGCAAAAGCTTCTGCAAAAATTATTCCAGTTGAGACACCATTTTCAAAGTATTTTCTGTGTTTCTCATCCTTCGGAACTGCTATTATAGAACCATCAAGTACCAAGATCTCATTAAAAGCTGCAGGGCCTGCCAGTTTAACCTCCTCAACTTCGAGAACGCTAACTTCGACATCCTTTTCAAAGAGTCTTCCTTCCCACACTTTGAACTCACAAGGACCTCTTTCTTCTCCGTATTTTAAGAAGCCATTGTAAATTGCGAGTGCAATTTCTCTTCCCTCTTTGGTTATTGGAGTTTTTTTCAATCTTATCATTGATGCAATTTCTCGATCACTCATCTTCCACTCACGGTAAAACTGAGGAAACACGAGCTCTCTTACGTCGCTATAACCATAAAGTATCATTGCAAGTCTCTCAACACCTAGTCCGAGGTTCATTACTGGATAAGGAATATTGTAATGGCATAGAGCAGTGGGAGAGTAAATTCCGAAAGTTGCAATCTCAACCCAACCATCCGAATATTTCGTGTTACTACCCTCTAGTTTAGGATGATAGGCAAAGACCTCTGTCTGAGTTCCCGGAATGTAGTACTTCGATCTTTTCTCATCTTCTTTGAATTTGAAATCTTCAAAACCGAATTGGGAGAGAAGGGCTTCCGCAACCGCTTTTCCGTCATCTACGTTCACTTCTTCATCCAAGAGAATACACGAAGCTGAAAAATATGACATAAGTCTTGTTGCATCCTCGGATTGCTCCCTCCTGAAGCACCTGTCAATTGAAAAGAGCTTTATCGGAAGTTCCAACCTCCACCAGAGTTCTTTAAGGGTTAAGAACCATCCAGATGTCATATGACTTCTTAAGGTAATTCTCGTTGCTTCTGGGTTCATTTCTTTAAATTCTGGAAAGACCTCGTCTATTATTCTAGTCCCAACATCATCACCGGTTTTCAAAGCTTTTCCAACTTCATAAGCCAGATCATCTCCTGAAATGCTCCCTTTCTTATACTCGTGAAGCGTTTTTCTAAGAGCTTCAACTTCCTCATCAAGAATTTCTCTCCCGAGAAGTTTACTCACAAGAGAAATCTTCTCCTCCGGAAGGCCTACATCGGGTCTCGGAAGGCCTGCGAGATAGAAACATCTATCCAGAACTGCATCTGCTTCTTTACCGAATTGCCTTCTAACTTCAATCTCCTCAATGAAAATTGGATTGACAACTTCAGAGAAACCCATCCGAAGATAAGCCTCTCTCAACTTTGCAATGGTCTCGAAAAGAGGATGAGATAATCCATATTTTATCCTATTTCTCGGATACCTTCTGTTAACATCTTCGATCGTGAGAATTTCTTTACTTTTCAACCAAGCTGAAACAAAATCTTCTTCAGTGTATTTTTTCCACTCCTCTGGATTGAACTTCATGAAGGAGCCCTCACTTTACGATTACTCTAAATCCTTTCTCCCTTGCAAGCTTCTCAAGCTCATTTTTCGTTCTCTCATAATCAAATTCCTTATCATGGATTCCATAAGTGTAGAGTTTTCCTTTAGCTTTTATCGTAATTCTCGGTCTTAAACGTGGCAAAAACGGTATATTCCTCCCATTTTTATTCTTCTTACTGCCTCCAATTAAGGTAACTTCCTCGATATCTTCGTAGTTAAGGGTTATTTCTCTATCTGCCATATTCCTTGCACTTTCAAGACCTTCTGTAGACAAGATTATTTTCATCATCCTTGCATTCCTCTTGGGAATTTTCATTGCCATTGTTACGAGAGTGTGTCTGGAATAATATAGCAGAAGAACATCTTCTTCTCTGAAAAAAATGTCGCAAAGTTGTACAGGCATTGAACTTGTCATAGTGTAGTGTATCCAGGAGATAATCTTGTTATTTTCACTCATTTTCTCGCTCTCCTTCTTCTCTCAGCTCTCGTCATCTTTCTTGAACCTCTTTTACTCTCATTTGAGAGTCCATAAAGATAGCCTAACATACCTACGAACATCAAGGCTGAGAGAAGATAATTGCGCTGAATCAAGAAATAGACTCCAAGAACGAGACCTATAACCGCCATCACGAGGTTGATCTTTTTAAGGTTTTTGAAATAAGCCCGGGCGAATCTTCTTTTAAAACCTGTAAAGGAGCCCTTCTTCGGATCTTCTATTATGTATTTATTCTTTCCAGAAGCAATTTTGTTCCAATCATCGAACTCCATATGTTTTCCTACGAGATCCTTATTTTCCGATTCGAGAAGCTTCATCGTAATTCCACTTGTCCTCAGCCACTTCGAGTTACAATTTGTACAAACTATTATGTTCTTCTCTTCAAGATCCAATGCTTGCTCTGCTTTACAAACTGGACATCGAGGGATCAGTTTATTTATCGCTCTCTTCCGAATCTCTTCGGTCATAACTCTTCCTCGAAACCCTTTTTAAGATCACTTTATATTTAAGAGCTCATGTAATTATCTCTTTCGGTTGAGATGTTGGGGGAAGAAAATGCAATTCAAGATTGAGGCTGAAGATGGAGATGCGAGATGCGGTATAGTAAAACTTCGAAGGGGATCTTTCAGAACTCCAGCTTTCCTTCCAGTTGCAACACTCGCTTCTGTTAGAGCTCTGGACTCTGAAGATCTCAAAAAGCTCGGAGCAGAGGTCATAATAGCGAATACTCTTCATCTCCACATAAGGCCGGGAGATGAAGTAATAAAAAAACTTGGAGGGATTCACAAATTCATGGGATTCAACGGAATTATCGCAACAGACTCTGGAGGCTTTCAAGCTTTTTCACTTGGTGACGGAAAAGAACATGGAGTCGGAAAAATTGCAAATAATATCTTCCTTGAAGGTTTTAAAGGGGAAGTAGAGAGGGGAGAAAGATTTGCATTCATAGATGATAAAGGTGTGACTTTCAAACATCCCTTAACTGGTGCGAAAGTTCATTTAACTCCAGAGCTCTCCATGAAGATTCAATCGAATCTTCAATCGGACATAGTTTTCGCTCTCGATGAATGCACATCACCTCTTGCGGATAAAGAATATACTGCAAGAGCTCTTGAGAGAAGTCATAAATGGTTTAAGGAGTGTTTGGAGCATAAGGACGATAAACAGGAATTCTTCGCAATAGTTCAGGGTGGAGAATACAAGGATCTCAGAGAAGCTTCAGCAAGATTTCTTTCAAAATTTGACGTTTCAGGTTATGGAATAGGTGGATCTCTCGGAAAGAGCAAAAGAGATATGCTTAACATCTTGGAGTGGGTAGTTCCAATTCTTCCAGAAGAGAAGCCGAAACATCTCTTAGGCATAGGTGCGGTTGAAGACATCTTCAACTGCGTAGAAAGGGGAATAGATATGTTTGATTGTGTTTCGCCTACGAGATGGGCGAGGAGAGGGCATCTTTACATATCTCCTGAAGCTGGAGGAACTCCGAAGAATAAATTCAGAATAAATATCGAGAACTCGAGATTCAGAGAAGATGATAATCCTGTTGATGATTCATGCGATTGTTTTGTCTGCAAAAATTACTCACGAGCTTATCTAAGACATCTTTTCACCTCAGAAGAGCTCACTTATTTCAGACTGGCATCTTATCACAACCTCCACTTCATGCTCAGACTCATGGAGAGAATCAGAGAAGCAATAAAATGTGGAGAATTTCTCGAATTTAAAAAAGAGTGGTTAGGATATATTTGAGATTCTGAAAATCCGAGATGTGGCTCCGCTAACCGACCCGGGATCATGCTTTTCACCCGAGCGTGGGGAACGGAGCCCCATTTTAAATTTACTTTCTGAAATCAAATAAAATCGTTGCGGAAAAGTCTCAGTGACGCAAAAATTAAATAAGAGTTCAAAAAACTTCATTCCCGTGTTCAACGAGATTCTCTGGTTTGTGATGATGTTCACAATTTTCATTGCCATAACACTGGCTTACAAATTTTTCGGGAAGAACGGACTCTATGCTTGGGTGGCAGTTTCTGTCATCCTTGCAAATGTTCAAGTTGCCAAGATTATCAGTTTTTTCGGTTTTGTTACTGCGATGGGAAACGTAATTTATGGAAGCTCATTTCTGGCTACAGATATTCTTACTGAAAAATATGGAGTTAGAGCTGCGAGAAGAGCTGTTTTTATTGGATTCTTCATGCTAGTTGCAACTGCGATAATAATGAAGCTCACTTTGCTTTTTATACCTCATCCTGATGATACTCTTAGTCCAGCTCTGGAACAGATTTTTGGATTCATGCCAGATGCAACTATAGCAAGTTTAACAGCATATATAATCTCCCAGCTTCACGATGTCTGGGCATTCGAATTCTGGAAGAGAAAAACTGAAGGTAGACATCTCTGGCTCAGAAACAATGCATCCACGATGGTCTCTCAACTTATAGATAATCTGATCTTTACCACTCTCTTCTTCATAGTGTTTAACCCATCCTTCGTCTCCTCCATTGGATTATCAGGAATATTCGAGATTTTCATAACTTCCTACTTTATGAAGTTCATAGTTGCGGTTTTCGATACACCTTTCATTTATTTGAGCAAGAAAATTCAACCAGAAGAGATTTGAGATGAAGTGCTACTGCTTTTAACGATCTGGATGTGGAAAACTTTTAATTAGCATTCAACACATAACGGAGCGGGAACATTCTCCATAGATTTTTAATCATTCTCTCTAAGCTCTCTCACTTCATCCCCAAGCAGTTCTTCGAAGAGAAGCTTCTGGAGTTTCTGAAATACGCAAATTACTATGAAAAACGCCGGGGGTGGGATTCGAACCCACGCGGTGCATAAGCACCACCGGCTCTCAAGGGGCGTAAAAACCGATTTAAGCCAAAAGAAACAAGGAATAAACTTCAAAGACTATAGGGAGGAATATATTCAATGGGTTAAGAATAAATCGAGAGGAGAGCGTGGTTTTATTGAGGGGAGGACACTTAAAATGTATCTCCGTTACCTCGATAAATACGCCAAACCCTTTTCAAGTAAACATGAGCTATCGAAAATCGTTCAGAGCGTGCCGAAGGGGAGAAGATGGTTTATTCTGGCTCTCCGCCACTTCTTCAAATTTCTCGAGGAAAGAGATTATGTGGATGATGTCGAGCTCTTCAGATTGAGGAAGGCCATTCCCGTGCCGAAAACTGGAGCCGACCCGGAGTATCCACCCACTCAGGAGATAGTTAGAGGCTATCAAATTCTCAAAAGAGAGGAATTGAGACTCCTCTACTGTGTGCTTCTCTATTCAGGAATCCGGGTTGTGGAGGGTGTCCACATGCTCAAAAACTTCGACCCCTCGAGTTTGATTAGAATAAACGGAAAGGCTTACCGCTATCCTATTAATTGGGAGAGAGGCACAAAGCGGGTCTTCTTTGCATATCTCCCCGGCTTCTTCGTCCCGTCTCTCAGAAAAGCAGATCTCCCAAATTATGAAACCGTGAAAAAACTCCTCTGGCTGAAGGACAGAGGGGTAAACATCACCTCGAAGAAACTCAGGAAGTGGTCGGATAACTTCCTCGTGGAGTGTGGAGTCCCCGAGAGAATAGCCGATTTCATTCAGGGGAGAGCTCGAGTTACCGTAGGGTCGAAACATTATCTGGAGATGATTCACCACGCCGATCGATGGTATACTCAGATCGTCGATAAATTTCCACGATTGGAGTGAAAATTTGTTTAGATATCCAGCTCTCTGAAAGATGAGTGATCGAGAGACATCGTGGAAAATAAACAGTTATTCGCCACAGTCGTGGAAAAATCAGGAGACCCGTTTCCAATGGCATTTTCAGCATGTTACCCCTAGGGGTAAATACGTTAAAACCCCATTAAAACCGGGGGGTGTGGTATGTTTGTATATGAAGAAATTTGTTTTCGAGTGTGAGATACATATAAATATGATGTGAATTAAATTTTACATATACTCCCCGGGGAGGTGCACCTCTCATGAGTGTTATTCGAGTTGGTGGGGTAATCACATCACCGAATGTGGATACCGTGGAGACGTCACAGGGAAAATATGTCATAGCAAATAGAAAAAAGCTCACAAAAACACAGGAGAGGCTTTTGAGAGAGGGCGGTAAAATATTTTCCCCAAAAACCAAGCGGACTTATTCTTTATCTAAGAGAATTCCAAAAGAGGCTCGAAATATTATTTTTGAAGAAACAGAAAAAGGAGCACGGGTTGTTTATTCTCTCCCCCAAAAAACGGGGACTCGAGAGACCTTGATAAAGGTTGGAGGAGTTTTGACAGACCCGAGTCCGAAAGTTCTCGAAACCCCGAGAGGCGAAAAATACGTTTTAAGCGAGGGAAAACTCACAACTCCTCAAATCGAGGCTCTTAGAAAAGGAGCGAAGTTTGTTTCCCTGAAAACTCAGAGAGTTTATCAACTTCAGGAACCCATACCCTCTGAAGCTCAAAATATCAGAATTCGAGAGACGGAAAGAGGCCTCGAGATCTTATACGAAATCGAGGGGGAGAAGAAACGGAAAGTTGTTAGCGAGAGAAAAGTTAGAGGGGGCGGTTTTCAACCCTTAACCGTGGATGTGTTTGAGAGGCAACCGTTCTCATGGCTTACAAGGGCGAGTGAATACACGGGTGAGAAAACTTCTTCTCTCGTCTCTCTTCTCACGGGCTCGAAGACCGCCGGGAAAGTTGCCGGTGGTTTCGTCTCATCAATTATCTCCACACCCGTGGAGATTTTGAAGACCCCCCGATACATCGGCGAGGGCTCACAGTTTTTGGCGAGAAAACTTTCTACTGGAGAGCTCGTGAAGAGAGCTCGAGAAATTCCCTCACCAGAGGACATGAAAATTGTGAGGGGCTCATCTCCATCATCCATTTCCGAGGGGTTCAGGCTCGCCACTCAGGGAATGAAAGAACGTCCTGAGGCTTTCGGCACTCTTGTTGCCGGAATCACCCTCGGGGGATACGGTCTCCTCAGAGCGGTTCCCGAAACGAAAATCACGAAAGCAGAAATCGGGAAAGGTGCCTCGGGGCTCCCCGAAGTTGTCGTGACTCAAAAAGAGAAACTCGGGTTTATTGGAAAATCAATGAAACAGGAAGCGGAGATTTTACGAGAGCAACTCGTGAAGGAAATTAAAGGAAAAACACGAAGAGCGGTGCGTGTTGAATACATTCAAGAGATTGGCAGAGAAAGGAACGTTAAGAAAATAATAACTCCAAAAACCGAGAGGAAAATTGAGACACAGAAAGCACAACCACGCTTTGAGGTTCTTCCAAAAGTTGGAGGGGGAATTGAGGCGAGTGCGGGGGAAATAAAATATCGTGGAGGATTTCTCATTGAGGTGACACCAGAAGGAGCTCGAGGAAAATTCGTTTCAACGTCCTCTCTCCCGGGTGTGAGGAAAAGATTTGGATTGCGAGTTGATGTTGAAAAGAAAATCGAAAGTGTGGAGAGACTCAACAAAAAGCGGGTGAAACTTTCGGGAGAGCTCAGAGAGAGAAGACTCGCCGTGAAAGAAACTCGAAGTGAGAGGCTCATCCCGAGGAGATCACGCCTCACAGTTTTCGAAGAGAGGAGAACGCCCGTAACTCAGATCTGGGCAATCAAATATGATAAAGCCCCCCTCGTGAAACCGAGTTATCAGCTTCACTCTCTCGTGCCTCTCGTTGAGAGAGAACCTTTCTTTGATTTGAACATTTTTGAGAGATCTCCACACTTCTGGTTCTTCTCAGAGGTGCAGAAGAGAAGACCTCTCCCGAGCTTTGTGTTTCCAAATCCTCTGAGCACGTTTCTTTCTCCCGAGGCGTTACTCACCGATGAGGTAGTGACACCCGAGACGGCGAGAATTCGAATTTCAAAATATGACACTCTCCAGAAAGGGAGAGGCTCAGTGAAATCAATACCCGGGTTTTTGAATCTCGAGATCACATCTTCTCTTGGTTTAACTAAATCGAGGGTGAGAGAAAAAGCAAAAGAGAGAGCTTTAACAATTTCGAGGGCTGCAACAAAAACGAAAACAGAGGAACCCAAAAAACCGCCAAAATCAATTTTCTTCTTCCCCGATTTTGGTGGAAGATCGAAGGGGGAGAGGAGGGAGAAACTCAAATTCTCTGGATTCTCTCTGAAACACAATATCACACCTCTTGCTGACTGGTATGCGGTTACGATGACTGAGGCCATGTTCAAATACGCCCCACGGGTGAGAAGGCCTGAAAAGAAGAGGGAATACAAAAAATTGATGGAGAGGCTGGGATTTGGTCTCACGTTCCCAACACGTGAGCTCGAGGGATTGAAGAAGTCCCCGAAGAAAAATAGGCGGGGGAAGAATTTAAACTTTTTGTGATTTCTTTCGGCTCTGCCCCCATTTTTGACTTCGAATAATGTTATCGGCATAGAGAGTTTGCGTGTATGTCATTAACTGATCTGTTCGAGCGTGTCGAACCATCTTTGCAACAATAGCGGGGTTATAGCCCTCCTTGAGTCTTTGAGTTATCCATGCATATCTTAGACTGTGTGTGTTGTAACCCTTGAGAGATGCCCATTTCTTGATTCGATTCAGTAAGACGTCATCGGGGACATTTAAATGATCTTTGAAGAAAATTCTCATTTTATCAGGAAGAATCTCTGGAATTTTGATTATTCTAAACTTCTCGTGTTTTTTCAGCTTTTTACTCTTTTTCTTTCTCACTCTAACCTCTTGTTCTCTTTCTCCTGTTTCAACCCATTTCTTAAAGGCCTCTAAGGTCTCGGAGATTCGAGCTCCGTTAAAGAGTTGCGTGGCGAGGATTGAATAATACATTAGTTGTATCTCTTCCCTCTTACCCTCGGGTGGCCAGAGTTCGTTGATTTTCTGTTCGAGATACTCCTCAAACTCCTCGTAATCAATTCCTTTGTCCCAGACAATTTCTCTTTTATTTTTTTCAGGCATTTTTCATCACCTCCTATCTTCTTTTTGAAAAGGTAATCAAATCTTCACAGGATTACCATTTTTTACGCCCAATCTCCGTTCTCCGCCGAGTTTTGCGTTCCCCAAGATTAATCTAATAAAAAAGGGGGAGAGAGGGGGTGGATAGTTCACTTTATTCTCACCTCCTTGTAAGGAGGCGGAACTCCTCAATCCCCCTTCCACAGTAGTATTTCCCTCCCCGTTCATGGAGGAAGACACACTCGCCAAATTTCACTCCACAGTATTTTTGACAATCACTCGGGCGTAGTGCCTTTTTTAAAACTCTTCTGGGTTCCTTTATTTTCATTTTAATATCACCTCCTTCTTCCTTTCTTTTGAGAGAGGAGCGTGATCATCTCCATATCTTTCTCTCAAAAATCTCTCGAGTTCCCAATTTTGAAATCGGGCGAATTCGCTTTTATCGAAAATAATGTGCTTTCTACTGTAGAAATTTAAAACACCCGGTTTTCTCTCGTTTGGGTCAATCTCGGTGAGATAGAATTCTTTTCCGTTTTCGATTATCAAGAAGAGATCAACGTTTAGAGCTAAGGCAACTCTCTTCATCAACACAAATTCATGGGCTGGGATCCAGAATTCGGGATAAATGTCTGCGTTTTTGTATCTCTTGAGTTCGGCAATGGCTTTTATTTCTCCCCCAACCTCAAGGACGAGGTCGATGTCACAAATATTGACTTTCTGACCGTTAATCGTTCGAAGTCGTGGAAGTTTTAGGTCGATAGGTT
>MTMI02000008.1 GCA_002011165.2 Candidatus Mnemosynella biddleae | reverse complement strand
CCATTCACCCCCATAGCCATCTATCTTTATGTTAAGAGGATTGTCAAGCTTTGAAGCCTCTTTTAGGATCTCACCTGCGATTGAAGTGGCACTAGTAAAATCACCACTTCTATATGCTTCGATAGCATCTCTCATTGTAGTAAATGCCCATGATGCGAGTTCTCGATCAGATCTTGTGGCTAAAGTGCTTGTCGCCAGTTCAGCATGCTCAAGAACTCTTAAAGATTTGACTCTTTCCTCGTTCCATGGATGACGAAAATATGATGCGACTGTCTCTAATGGTCTCTTACTTCGCCAGAATGGAGAGTGTGGAAATCCATGAACATCTGCCCATCTATCGATGAATTCTAAATCGTAAGTTGAAATACCAACTACTTCTCTCTTAGATGCCTCCTCAAGGATTGTTTTCAGTAACCAAATCTGGGCATCCTCGACACAGTCGAAATTATCAAAGAAAGCGTCATATTCTCCAAAGTTATCGAGTGAAGCTACCCAAGTTGGAAATACTCCAACTCCATATTTATCTCTTAGAGACTCTGAGAGTTCAAAAGCTTTGGTAACTGTATTTCCCAGTTCAGAAGGAGAGTTTGTATCTATTGCTACAGAGAACCTTGGCGTTAAGTAGTCAAATCCTGTGTAATCAGCATATACATATTCTGGAAACCTCCAACCAGATTCTTTATAAAATCTACCTCCTAGTACCCATCCTACTACAAACTTGCCATTAAAAATTTGTCTGAGTTCTGGAAGTAGATTTTTGTAAAGCATGAATACTTCTGATGGGAAGAGTTCATAGGCCCCAAAAGGATCAAGTAAATCAATACCTTGTTCTTCTGCAAATTTTGTTAACGATAATGCAATTTCTTTCCTTTGGTTTAAGAAATCTTGCTTTTCTTGCTCATTGAATGTTGGAGGAGCATGAGGACTAACCGGAGCTTTTTCATACAAAAGTTGAGTGTGGAGATATATCTTATCAAAACCCCAATCTCGAGCCCTCAATATCCTCCATGCTAGATCTTCTTGTTG
>MTMI02000007.1 GCA_002011165.2 Candidatus Mnemosynella biddleae | reverse complement strand
AAAGATCGTTTTCATTATCAAGATCGAAGATGATACCATCGATGACTGCAGTCTCTCGGATCCAAACTCCGTTTTCATCGATTTCTCTGAAGGAGAAGTTCGAAATATAACAGTCTTTGAAATCATTCTTCTCGGAGAGCCACAGAATCCTCTCTGGATCTCGAACAATTGTGTTTCGGTAAAACTTCTTTTTAATGATGACCTCTCCGGTTTTTCGATCTCTTTTTTGTTTGAGCTCTCTCCTCGCCCATTCTCTTGGGTATCGAGAGCGGGTGAAAACGTCAATCGCCTGTATTATGTCCTCTCTGGGTATTTCAACCATCGGTTTCCACCTCCTCCTTAAGCTTTTTGAGTATCCGCTCTCTGTGAGTTTCGAAAAAGGCGAGAATATCCTTCAAGAGCTTGATTTCATTCCTCTCCTTATCCCCGCTGAGAATCTTTCTAAATTTGATGCCAACCTCGGGGTCACGAGCATAAACTCGATCACGGATTGTTTTAAAGAGTGTTTGAGTTGCATGATCGAGATCTCCCCGCTCCAGAGCATGTAAGAGCTCAATCCTCATGTTTTCGAATCTCTCATCGGCAAAAATCGAGTGCTCAATCGCTCGAGTGTTTTCCTCCCAGCGGAGAGCGGGGGAATAGCACAAACTCCTCTCAGAATTCTCTTCTGAGTCTTTCATCTCGATTTGCTTAACTTCACTCTCCTCATCTCTCGAGAACTCTTCGAGGGGGGGTTCCTCCCTCCCCCCCTTTTCCTCATTATCGCTCACTTTTTTCAAAAGTTCAAACTCTCGCTTGAATTCGTCCTTTATTTTCACGTTTAAGAAGCAAACACTCTTATTTTTCGAGTTTCGCCCTTTAAGGACTCCCCTTCTCGCCCCAATCTCTGTGAAGTCTTGATAAAAACGATTTCGAGAGACGACATGTCGCCCATTTTGAGCGCACCAGTAAGTGTAAAAATCGTAAAGCCCAGACCCCTCAATCACCTCCCCAAACTCAACTTCAACCACCTCATCAAAGAAATCCCTGACGTCACCCAAACCGCTAAGCAGAACTTCCATCACTTCAGTTTCATCTTGCGGAATTATTAGATTCCTTTTGAGGAGCTCGATGTAGCACCAGATCAAATAAAGAAGAATATCTTCAGGGTTTTGGAGGAGCTTCTCTCTCACCCTCCGATCCTTCTCCTCTGGAGTGAGGGGGTTCGATGTCTCGATCACGACAAAACGCTGAAGAAACGCCTCATCGTCGAGCTTTTTGAAGCGAGGGGCTGAATTCATGAGAAAAATAAAAACGGGGTCGATGACCGCCTCAAAAGGATCTTTAAATTTCATCTCAACAGAAATCGTCTCGCCCCCAGTCAATCTTTTGATGATTTCAACATCCACCAGTCTCCGGGGGCGTTCGGAAGAAATAACCAATCTCTTCCCAACCAACTTCGCCAACCCGAACCTCTCCTGAATAGAATCGAGCGTTGAAACCGCCACAAAGTCATTCAAAACACACTTAAGAACTTCCTTGAGAGTTGTTTTGCCTGTGTCTCGCTCTCCAATTACTAAGCAAAATGGCCGTTTTGTTACCGTTGGGAGGAGGACAAATCCCAACACGAGCTGAAGTTTAAGGAGGTTCTCCCCCTCGTAAAATCGGGAAAGAAAAGCGTGAAATTCGGGAGAAATCTCATGTGGCTTGAGTTCCCCATGTTTAATTTTTTCAAATTTTAAAAAATTAATTTCATAGGGGAGATATTGAGTAAAAAATTTCTGGAGATCAGCGAGCTCATCGTAAGAGAGAATTTCGAGGGTCTCGAGGTCAATAACACAATTTTGAAGTGGGAGATAACGAAGATCATCCAGCTCTCCTCGATCAACCGAGATGGGAACCAGACCGAAGAGAGTTCTCACAATCTCATTTTTCATCGTGGTATTCCCAAGCTCAAAGGGGGACAGAATCCTCGTGACAAGAATATTAACCAGTTCTTCCCCGTTCGGTCTCAAAACCCTCCCATCAAACCACCAGAGTTCACTTTCCTCACTAAATTTAACCTTCACAAGTTTCAGCACCTTGAGGAGGGAGCGAGCAAACTCCAAAGCGATTACCTCATTCGAGTGGTGTCGGAAAATCTTTCCATCATCAGAAATCACCCTGGCGGTGCCAAGAATCCAAAGAAGTCTCGGATCCTCCGCCAACTTCTCAACAACCCGATCAAACCTATCACCCGCATAAATAAACCGATCTGCAACCCAACCAAAGCGGTCTCTCAAGTCCTCTTCCTTATTTCCCTCATCTTCACCTCTTTTCTCCCCCCTCTCTTTCGGAGAGAGGAGGAGGTGAGATAAAAGATCATCGTGAGAACGTAGTAAAGCAAAAAGTCGATAAACGTCACGTTCTTTGGCCTTTATTCCGATTCCCCGAAGTTGCTCGGAGATCTTCCGAGCTGGGGGGTCAAGAACATTCACCTTTTCGGAAGTGATGCTGAGATCCCCAATTTTGAATGTCACATCGCATTTTCTCCCCCTCTTCGAAAGAAAAACGGAAAATTTCACGCCATCTTTGGAGAAGATCGCTGAAACTCCATCATCTTCAATGTCCCAGCTCAACAACTCGAGCTGGGAAAAGTTTTTATCCTCGGAAGTTCCACTTTCTTTTGTAGATCTAACTGCTTTCTCCTCTCCGTCCATTTTTTATTTCACCTCACTTCATTCCTGTTTCTCAGGTGATTGATCAAAATCAATACCGAGGATGTCAGCATAGAGATCTATGGCTCTCCGAATCACCTCACTCTGAGAAGGAAGTCCCAGCCGTTCTCTGATCTCTTCAAGCCGATCTGCATAACGATCCGGAAGTGAGATCATCTTCTTACACACAGACATTTCTCTTACCTCCCATATATCTTGCTTATCTATATAGTAAGTAAAATAGAAAGGTATATAAACTTTGTGGTGATATAAGTAGCTTAGGTGGATGATATGGAGACGGGATTGAGTGAGACCCGAAGGAAAATTCTTCTTTGGTTGGCTGAAAAAGACCGGACTTGGAAAGAGTTAAAATCTCTCACACAATTATCTGACCCAGTCTTGGCGAGGCACCTCAAAGAGCTGGAGGAAAAGGGGTATATCGAGAGTGTTATTGACAAAAGAGATAGAAGGGTAAAGATTTATACTCTATCAAAAGAGGGGAGAGAAGCCACAAAGGGAGATCTTTTGGCCGTTTTTTTAACCTTCGTTCTGAAAGAACGAATAGGACGATATCTGAAGCCCGAATATTTACAGAAATACCCAACAAAAGAGGAGCTGGAAAAAATTGTAGATTCGATGTGTGGAGAAGTTGGTCGTCTCTATTTCGCCTCCATTCTGGAGGGGGTAGAATGTGTTAAGGCCTTTACAAAAGCCCTTGAATTGTATAGTAAAATAGAAACCGCCTCTCCTATTGTTGAATTGTTTGTAGAAGAAGAAAGAAAACTGTTGAAAACGAGGGAAAATGAAGACTTTCTCGAGATCGTGGTGGGGATGATTGCACACGATATTTTAGTTTTGAAAAATATTGAAGAGAGAGACGCACCCGAAGAAGTTAAAAAACGTGCAAAAGAGAAATTAAATGATTACATTAACACACTTCGAGGGCTGGGACCAATTTTTAGGTTGTTGATAGACACTCTCGATGAAGAGTTAAAAGAGAAAGTTTAACACACTTATTTTTCCCTCTTTTCATTTTTCCCTTCCCCCAAAGGTTTTTCGATTGCCGTCTTTTTGTCATCAGTTAAAAAATGTTTTATATATTAAATTCGATGGCGGGGAATCGGGTGTTTTTTATCTATTATTATAAATGTTGAGAAAATTGAGTACACACAAATATAGAAAACTCGAAAAGAGAGGAAAAATATGTGTGTGCAGAGAAAAAAATGAATAAAGAAAGACCCCCTCGAAAACACCCGATTTTCCGCAACCCATTTTAATGTTAAATTCGAATTTTTATAATAAAATGGGATAGGGAAAGGTTTTATGCGTATTTTATGCGCATAAAACTAATCATGCCGAGGCCTAACCATAACAAAACGAGAGTTCACCTCACCATAAACAAAGACGTCCTCGACGTTTCACGGCAATACATTCCAAATCTCAGCCAGTTTCTTGAAGAAAAGCTCATAGAGTTTCTAAATCAACTGGAAAACGCCGGGGGTGGGATTCGAACCCACGCGGTGCATAAGCACCACCGGCTCTCAAGGCCGGCGCTTTGGTCCACTTAGCTACCCCGGCAAAAATTTCGTTTGATGTTCTCTTCCTGAGGAACTATTAAAGGTTTGGGTGCTAAAAAGTTTTTAAAGAGTTTGTTGAGAACTCTTGGAAGGTGATGTTGATGGCGGTTCATCCTATAGAATACAGATATGGAACTGAAGAAATGAAAAAAATCTGGAGTGAAGAGAACAAGCTCAGATTGATGATTGAAGTTGAAATTGCTCTTGCCAAAGCTGAAGCCGAAATTGGATTGATTCCGAAATGGGCATCCGAAGAAATTGAAAAATGTAGAGGAAAGGTAACTCCTCAGAGAGTTAGGGAGATCGAGGCTGAAATACATCACGATGTTATGTCTGTTGTAAGGGCTATGGCTGAACAATGTGGAGAAGCTGGAGAGTGGATTCACTTTGGAGCAACCTCAAACGATATTCTCGATACTTCTTTAGCTCTTCAGATAAAAGAAAGTCTTGAAATCATTGAAAAAAAGCTCAAAAATCTTAGAGATCTTTTTCTTGAACTCGCAGAAAAGCACAAGAGAACTGTTTGTGCTGGAAGAACTCACGGTCAAATAGGGATTCCAACAACAGTTGGCCACAGATTTGCTTTATGGGCATCAGAACTTCAGAGGCATCTGAAAAGGTTAAAGGAGATTAAAGAGAGAGCTCTCGTTGGTAAGATTGGAGGAGCAGTAGGGACTCAAGCATCTCTGGGAGAGAGGGGTCTTGAAGTTCAAAGAATAACCATGGAACTTCTTGACCTGAAACCCGTGGATATTGCGAATCAGGTTATTCAAAGAGATATTCATGCAGAGGTTATAATGCTTCTTGCCAATATCGCAACGTCTCTTGACAAGTTCTGCACCACAGTTAGAAACCTTCAGAGAAGTGAAATAAGGGAGATGGAGGAGGGATTTGGAAAGAAACAAGTTGGATCTTCGACAATGCCCCACAAGAGGAATCCAATCAGATGTGAGAACGTTTGTGGATTGGCAAGAGTGATAAGAAGCATGGTTGAAGTTGCTCTCATGAACAATGTCCTTTGGGAAGAAAGAGATCTCACAAACTCCTCTGCAGAAAGAGTTATGTTTGTTGAAGCTTTTGTCCTCGTTGACCACATCCTTACGCAGTGTATAAAGATCTTCACTGGAATCCAAATCTATTCGGAAAATATGAGAAGGAACCTAGAGATGATGAAAGGCGTGAACATGGCTGAAGCCGTGATGATAGCTCTCGCAAAAAAAGGAGTTGGGAGACAGACGGCGCATGAGATTATCAGAAGATGCTCCATGAAGGTATACGAAACAGGAAAGCATTTCAGGGAGATCCTACTCGAAGACGAAGAAGTTAGAAAATATCTGAGCGAAGATGAAATAAATCATCTGATGATGCCCGAAAACTATCTCGGAACAGCAATTCAGCAGATTGAGATGGTGATTGGAAAAATAAGGAAAGAAGACACATGATAGGGTTTGACACAGCTTCTAGAATTGCCAAAGGAGCGGTAAAAGTAAAAAGAGGAGATTGGACGTTCTACTACATCGGAGATAGATTCACAGAAGGACGAGATCCTTATAGCTGGTTTCAAAAACTACGAGGGGAGTACTCAGCATCTGCAATTGGAGAGGAAATTCTCGGAGCTCGTGGAGGCGTAGGAGTTTATCCGCTTTTTCTCTCCTCGAAAGGATTCTCCACCATACCATCAAGAGGCGCAAAACCTGTGAGAGCTGGAGAAATTCTCAAGCTTTCAGGAGAGAGACTGAGAGATAAAAGGACATTTGAATATCCTGAAGAGAGAATTGATGATGAAAAAGAGGCAATTTCAATGATTATTGAAGTGCTGAATAATATAGAGGAGGGGGGTGCAATTGCTTTCTCTGGAGGTGTTGACAGTTCTCTTCTCGGTGCAATCTGCGAAGGAGAGCTATTTTCGATTTGTTTGAAAGGAAGTAAAGACGAGGAATGGATTCCAAAAGCGTCGAGACTTCTTGGAAAAAACGTGAATCTTTATGTAGCCTCAGAGAGTAAAGTTGAAGAAGCATTAGATGAGATTATTAACTTTGGATTCAAAAATCCTATAGATGTCTCCATAGGAACTTCTCTGATTCTTCTCTCAGATTTCGTTAAGGAGAGTGGATTTAAAACTCTTATCCTCGGTCAGGGAGCCGATGAACTATTTGGCGGATATGCAAAATATTTGGAAGAAGATCTTGATAAAGCTCTTCTAAGAGATCTAAATGAAATAGACCTTGGACTGGCAAGAGATAGTTCCATAATACTCTCAAGAGATCTTCTTCCCAGATATCCTTTTCTTAAAGAAGAGATGATCGAGTGTGCTTTGAAGATTTCCCCTTCACTGAAAGTGAAGAACGGGATCAGGAAATATATCCTCAGAAGAGTTGCCGAGAAATTCATACCCAAAGAACTCGCTTGGAGAGATAAAAAAGCTGTGCAGTACAGCTCGGGAGTTCAAAAAACGATAAGAAAAATCATTAAAAGGAAGGGTTTTAAAAGATTGAAGGAGTACCTGGAGGTGAATAGAGATGATAGATGAAAATGTTGTGAGACATGTCGCTTGGTTAGCAAGAATTCAACTTGAAGAAGATGAATTGAAAAAGTTCATCCCCCAGTTTACCAAAATTCTCGAATATTTTTCGATTCTCGATGAAGTTCAGGAAGATGTAGAGCCTCTTTATCATGTGAACGAACTGAAAAATGTTTTTAGAGATGATGAGCCCGAAGATCCGCTACCGAGAGATGAGATTCTGAGAAACGCACCAAAGAAAGAGAACGGATACTTTAGGGGGCCGAGAATAGTATGAGGATCAGAGATTGGATTGAGAGCGATGATAAAGAAAGAATTCTTGAAGAAGTTTTGAGAAAGGCTAAGAAAAACGAATACAACGAGTTCATAACGGTTAATGAGAATGTTTTCATCTCAAAAGACTCTCTTAAAGGCCTTCCAGTTGCAATAAAAGACAACATATCTACAAAAGGTATCGAAACAACGTGTGCATCTTTAATTCTCAGAGGTTATGTTCCTCCGTATGATGCCCATGTAGTGGAACTTCTGAAGAATGCTGAAGCATCAATAATAGGTAAAACGAATATGGATGAATTTGCAATGGGTACAACTTCGGAAACGAGTTATTTCGGTGTTGTGAGGAATCCTTGGGACAAGAAGAGAGTGGCTGGAGGATCCTCGGGAGGGAGTGCTGCTGCAGTCGCAGGTGGTGTTGTTCCTGTAGCGCTTGGATCAGATACAGGAGGATCTGTCAGATGTCCTGCTTCTTTTTGCGGGATAGTTGGACTGAAACCCACTTACGGAGCGGTCTCACGATATGGACTTATTGCCTATGCAAATTCTCTTGAACAAATAGGTGTCTTTGCCAACACAGTCGAAGATGTCGCTCTCATCTACAACATAATAAAAGGAAAAGACGAGAGGGATGCAACCTCTCAAGACTCTGAGGACGTTTTCCCCCTCAATGAGGACCCAAGAAAAATAAGAGTTGGAGTCCCAAGAGAGTATTTCGGAGAGGGAGTTGATGAAGGAGTTGAAAGAGAGGTCTGGAAAGCTATAAAGCTCATGGAAGATCTCGGAGCTGAATATGAGGAAATCTCGATGAAATACACGAAATATGCTCTTCCAGCTTATTACATCATTGCTATGAGTGAAGCATCTTCAAATTTAGCAAGATATGACGGAATCAGATATGGCTTGAGATTTGAAGAAGATGAGGACTTTGAAACAACAATATCGAAAATAAGAGCCAAGGGCTTTGGAGAGGAGGTCAAGAGGAGGATTCTACTTGGAACTTATGCCCTTTCAAAAGGCTATTACGGAAGATATTACTTGAAGGCTCTAAAAGTGAGAAGATTGATAAAAGAGGAATTCGATCGTGTTCTCAGTAAATTCGATGTTCTTGTAACTCCAACTATGCCATTCACAGCCCCGAAGATAGGAGAAATTAAAGATCCTCTCTCGCTTTATATGGCTGACGTAAACACAGTACCGGTCAATCTTGCAGGAGTTCCTGCAGTTTCAGTTCCCTGTGGATTTTCAAAAGCTCTACCTGTTGGAATGCAGATTATCGGTAAGAGGTTCAATGAGAGAAGACTTCTTGAAATCGCAAGATGGTACGAGGTTAACTCAAAAGTCAGGAGGTGGAGCTGATGAGAGTGCTCATAGGTCTCGAAGTTCACGTTCAGCTAAACAAGCTGAAAACCAAGATGTTTTGCGGAACTCCAACATCCTATCAGCATGCACCTCCGAATACTCACGTCTGTCCTGTCTGTCTGGGACTTCCTGGAGCGATGCCAACAATAAACATGAAAGCTGTTGAAGCAGCTGTGAAAGTTGCTCTGGCTTTAAACGCCAAAGTTCAGGAGAATACAATGTTTTACAGAAAAAATTACTTCTATCCGGATCTTCCGAGAGGATTTCAGATCTCTCAATACGATTTTCCAATTGGAAAGGATGGTTATGTAATCATAGACGGAGATGAAGGTGAAAAGAAAGTAAGGATAAAGAGAGTTCATATGGAAGAAGATCCCGGGAGACTTGTCCATGTGGGGAGAATAGACAAAGCGAAGTATACGCTCATAGATTACAATCGCTCTGGAATGCCTCTTCTTGAAATAGTTACTGAGCCAGATATGAACTCTCCCAAGGAGGCTAGAGCATTCGTTTCAAAACTTAGAACAATTCTCGAATATCTTGATGTTTTTGATGGTTCTCTTGAAGGTGCAATGAGAGTAGACGCAAATGTCTCCATAGAAGGCGGTTCGAGAGTAGAAATAAAGAACATTTCATCTTTCCGAGGGGTTGAGAAGGCTCTTGCCTTCGAGATAACGAGACAGAAAAATCTTCTTAGAAGAGGTCAACAAGCTAAAATGGAGACGAGACATTTCGATGAGTCTCAGGAAATAACTGTGAGTTTAAGAGTTAAGGAAGAAGAGAGCGACTATCGCTACTTCCCAGAGCCAGATCTCCCTCCGATGAATTTGAAGGGATGGACAGAGAGAATTAAAGCAGAGCTTCCCGAGCTTCCAGATGCTAGGAGAGAGAGACTTATTGCTCAATATGGGATTTCCGTCGAACATGCAAAAGTATTGACTGGAGAGAGAGTTCTTGCAGATTATTTTGAAAAAGTTGCCTCGAAAACATCTCCAAAACTTGCTGCGACATGGATAGCAGATGTTCTGAAAGGAGAGTTGAATTACAGAGATATGAGGATTGAGGGTTGCTTCTCACCAGAAAACATGGTGGAACTTCTAGAACTTCTGGAAAAAGATTTGATATCGGATAAGGCTGCAGTGATGATAATAAGGAGAATGCTTGACGAGGGAGGGAGACCAAAAGAGATCATGGAAAAAGAAGGACTTCAGAAGATAAAAGAAGATATTCTCCCAGGTGTTGTTGAATCCGTCATAGAAGAGAACGAAAAAGCGGTGAGAGACTATCTCTCGGGAAAGAGAGAAGCAATAAACTATCTAGTTGGTCAAGTCATGAAGAAAGTGCGTGGAAGAGCCGATGCCTCCAAGGTTTACAATCTCCTTGAGAGGAGATTAAATGAGATTGATAATAACTGAGAAGCACAACACCGCAAAGAGGATTGCCTCGATCCTTAGTAGTAAAGTTGAAGGAAAAAGGAGAGGTAAGATAAATTACTACGCATTTGATAATACGATTGTTCTTGGACTTCGGGGGCATATCGTCTCCCCTGATTTCCCAGATCATCTAAAGGACTGGAGAAAGGTGGATCTCAGAGATCTTATAGATTCAGAGATCATTGTAATTCCTACAGAGAAAGAGATTGTCTCTTTTTTGAGAGATATTGCCCTGAAAGTGAGTGAAGTGATTATTGCAACGGATTACGACAGGGAAGGTGAACTGATTGGAGTAGAAGCTTTGGAGATCATAAGATCCATAAACCCTTCTGTTAAGTTCAAGAGAGTGAAATACAGTGCAATAACTCCAAAAGAGATCAGAGAGGCTTTTTCAAATCCTCAAGAGGTTGATTTTAATCTTGCAAGTGCAGCTCGCTCCAGACAGATCATAGATCTTATCTGGGGAGCTGTTCTAACCAGATTTCTCTCTGTGACCGCAGGAAGATATGGTAAGAATTTTCTCTCTGCCGGGAGGGTTCAATCTCCAACGCTCAGACTTCTTGTAGATAGGGAAATCGAAATCGAAAACTTCAAACCAGTACCATATTGGGAAATTTACGCTGATTTTCATGAGGGTTTCTCTGCAAAACATATCAAAGGAAGATTTATGGAGAAGGGTGAAGCGGAGAACATCTTGAAGAAGCTCGGTGATAAAGGAGTTGTTCTCTCGGTTGAAAAATCAAGGAAAAAAGAGAGTCCACCTGCACCTTTCGATACAACTGCATTTCTTGCCTCTGCGTCCTCTATCGGAATTAGTGCATCAAAAGCTATGCAAATAGCAGAGGATCTTTACACTTCTGGATACATTTCGTATCCCAGAACAGATAATACGGTGTATCCGAAGAGTATAGATCTGAGAAGTATTCTCGAAGAGCTCAAAAAAACTGAATTCAGAGATCTCGCGGAGGAGTTACTGATGAAAGAGAGACTCGTTCCGTCGAGAGGAAAAAAAGAGACCACAGATCATCCACCAATTCATCCAGTTGCTTCAGCTTCAAGAAATGAGCTGAGAGGAGATCACTGGAAGATCTATGAACTCATAGCAAGAAGGTTTCTCGCTACTCTCTCGGAAGATGTCATCTGGGATATTATGAAAGTTAAGATAGATATTGATGGAGAGATCTTCATCGCAAACGGAAGGAGAATCATACAGAGAGGTTGGTTGAAATGCTATCCATATCCACAAAAAAGCGAGAACTTACTTCCTGAGATGAGAGAAGGAGACGTATTGAAAGTTGAACAGCTGAGACTAGAAGAAAAAGAGACTTCGCCACCCCAGCGCTACGGTCAAGGTAGATTGATAAAGCTTATGGAGAGACTTGGACTTGGAACGAAGTCCACAAGGCACGAGATCATCTCCAAAATTTATTCTAGAGGATACGTTCACGGAAATCCTCTGAGACCTACGAAAACTGGTTTCCTAGTTGTTGAAATGTTGAAAAAGTATGCAGAGGTCATCACAAAACCTGATATGACAAGAATGCTCGAAGAGGAGATGGACAGAATAGCAGAAGGAAAGAAAAGTGAGGAAGAGGTGATAAGAGAATCAAAGGAGATGTTGAGAAAAATAATAGAGCTTCTATACAGCAATAGAGGAGAGATCTCCGACTCCATGACTAAAGAGCTTGCTGATGAGAAAATTCTTGGGAAATGTCCGAATTGTGGTTCAAATCTTGTAATAAGAAAATCGAACAAAAAGAAGAGATTTGTGGGATGTAAAGGTTATCCAGATTGTAAATTTACTCTTCCTCTTCCACCTTCTGGGAGGATCCTAATAACAAGAGAGATTTGTGAGAAACACGGAATGAAGAAGATAAAGATAATTAACAAAAAGGGAACGTGGAATTTTGGGTGCATTGCATGTAATTATGAGAAGTGGAGGGAGAGCGATGGATCTTCTCGCAATTGATGTGGGTACTGGAACTGCGGATATTCTGGTTTACAAAGAAGGAGAAAAAATTGAAAATTGTGTAAAGCTAATTCTGCCATCTCAAACAAGAGTTATCGCCCAGAAAATAAGAAAAGCGAGAGAGCTCGGAGAAGATGTTTTCCTCTTTGGAACTGTGATGGGGGGTGGACCCCTCTCTCAAGCTGTAAAAGAACACATAAGAAGCGGTCTTAAAGTTTATGCAACCGAAGATGCAGCAAAGAGTATCCGCGATGATCTTGAGATTGTAAAAAAAATGGGAGTGATTATAACAGAGGATGCAAATGCTCTTGCTTTCAAGACAGGTGACATACCATTAGAATTAATAAAAACCATCTTAAGAGAGAGTGAAGTCGAAATTCCTGATAACATTGCGATAGCAGTTCAGGACCATGGATTCTCCACCAATATGAGTAACAGAGTCTTCAGATTTAAATGGATGAAGGAACTGCTTGAAAAAGAGAGAGATTTATTCAATCTATCCTTTGAAAGTCCTCCTGAATATCTCACTAGGATGAGAGCTGTGATCAAGAGCGTTGAATCTGAATTCGAGAATGTTATGGTTATGGACACCGGATTTGCTGCTCTGGCTGGAGCCTCTGGAAGGACTTCTGAAAGACTTCTCATAATAAATGCTGGAAACGGACACACTCTGGCTGGAATCGTTGAAAGTGGGAGACTCATTGGTATTTTTGAGCACCATACAAGGATGCTCGATGAGAAATATCCAAAAATGCTCGAAAAATTTGTGAGAGGAGATCTAACTTTCGAGGAAGTCTTTCGATCCGGAGGACATGGTGCTCTGATTATTGAGAGACCAAAGAATGTGGAGAGAATCTTAGCAATTGGACCTAAGAGAGAGCTCTTAAGAAGAATGAAAATTGACGCTGAGTTTCCCGCTCCTTATGGAGATATGATGCTCGTCGGATGTTTTGGATTGGTTAGATCTTTCTTCTGGAAGAAGAGAGGTGAGATTCCAATTTGATGAATTTTAGAATTTACGTCTACCATGCAAATGAGTGCAATCCTATGAAGTGCACAGCAAAAAAGCTTGAAAAGTTTGGATTGGTCTCCCTGAAAAAAAGAATAAAGGAAATACCTCCGAGGAGTATATTGCTCAATCCCTACGCAAAAGAGGTTCTCTCTCCAGAAGATGTGAGATATTTGAAAAGAGGGATTGTCGCTTTCGATTGCTCTTGGAATAAAGTGCACAAAGCCCGATTTAAACTCGGGAGGTTTATTCATAGAAGACTTCCTTTTCTTGTTCCAGCAAATCCAACGAACTTCGGGCATCCCAGAGAATTGAGCACTGCGGAAGCATTGAGTGCCTCCCTTTACATTTTAGGATATAAGGAAGTTGCGTCAGAACTTATGAGCAAATTTAAGTGGGGTATTACATTCCTTACGATGAATGAAGAACTTCTCGAGGAATACAGCAGAAGCACGAAGGAAGAAATAGAGAAGATAGATATGGAAATGGAAAGAATTAAATCTTAGAACCGTATCATCATAACTTCCATGGCACGATTTCCAGAAGCTGAGAATAGATTATTTAATGTGAAGATCTGCATGAGATGTAACGCAAGAAATGCAATGAAAGCTACAAAATGTAGGAAATGTGGATATAAGGGATTGCGACCGAAATCAAAGGAAAGAAAGAGATGATTAAATCCACTTCTTCAAAATTTCTTTTGAGGCTTTTACATCTCTATAACTTCCTCTCGTCTCGATCACAAGAGGTATTTTTTTGTCAATATTTTCCAAAATTCTTGCAAAAGGAACTGTGCCCTTTCCGAGAGCCCAATGATTGTCATGAATTCCGTCATTATCATGAAGATGAGCGTAAACAATTTTCTTTTTAAATTTTTTCACAAACTCTGAGACATCTAAGCTAACGAAACCATTATTGATTGCTCTCCAGAGATGTCCAAAGTCAAGATTGAAAGGAACATCCAGATACTCGAGAATTCTCTGAATTTCTCTCTCAGATGCTCCATTTCCAACTCCAGAATTCTCGTAAATCGCATTTATTCTTTTGGGAATTAACTCTTTCAAAACAGAGAGGATGTTCTCAAGATCTCCATTTTTAGTAACATGAAATACATAGTACTCAGCTCCTATTTCCTCAACAAATGATATCTCCTCTTCTATGCTGTCTACAGATCTTCTGAAGGTTTCTGGTGAACAATCATCAAAATCCATTTTATCATGCGCAGAATGCACTGCGACCTTAATTTCGAGCTCTTTTAAAATTTCTTTAAGAGATTTAACAGTATCGAGAGGATCATAGTTCAAATTTATCTCAACTATTTGAAATCCATCTCTCTGAATAATTTCAAAACGTTTCTCCAGAGGAAATTCTCTTAAACTCGAAGTACTCACCCCTATCAGAGTCTCTTCTCCAGATATTTTCTTCTCTTTTCTATTCCCTTCCAATGAGATCCTATCCAATACTCCTTTCCGCAGAGTTTGCAAATCCATCTACCTCCTTTTTCTTCAAGCTCCCCGTTACAAATTGTGCATCTTTCTGGTTCCTCGGGTTTAAGCTTGAAGTGGTAGAAGACCTCGTAAAGCTGTTCATCTATCTGATCGGAATTCACAAAATAAACTGAGAGTCCCCTTAAACGTGCTTTTTTAAAAAGCTCTCTATCCCTCGTTAAAAGAATTCTTCCTTTTTCTGCTTCTTTCAGAAGTTTCTCATCGCCTTTAACTTCAGAAACATCGTATCCAAATATTCTCATCCATCTCGCCAGTTTGATTAGCATTTCGTCAGCAACGAATTTGGGTTTCATAGTTCATCGAGAGTCCTGTGTATCTCAAATTGCACATCCCTGTTAGCTCCGTAGAAAGCTCTCGCACTCTTATTATATCTCTTTCTCAACTCTTCAGCAACACTTCTTTTAACAACCACGGGCTTCCCGCTTTTCAATCTGAGTTTCCTTAATGCCACAAAACTCTCCTCTATATTATATTCTTCGAGAATTTTAAGGTATTCTTCAAGACTTCTAATTCTTATGACTTCTTCGGATATGGCGAACCCTCCTCTAAAATAAGTTTCACAACTCTTTCATGAGCATCAATTCTAAGATTATTTGAAACTGCTTCTCTTCTAATTTCTTTCATAATCTTTGGAAGTTCTATTCCCATAGGACATATCTCGGAGCATGAGTGGCAAGTGGTGCATAAGAACAATCCTCTTGAAATCGCACTCTCCAGACCTTCAATGAAGTAAGAATACGCTATACCTCTCGCACTTCTGTGACCGGAATGTCCAAACAGAGATGCTGCAACGTTTGCAGCTGGACAAACTAGCACGCAAGCTCCACACCCTATACACCTTGCAAGCTCTGGAAATCTCTTCATAAGCTTTTTTCTTCCGTTATCCAAAAAAATTACGTGCATCTCTCTTGGCCCGTACATACCTTTAACGATTTTTTTCTCAATATCCCCGGTTTTACTTGGTCCTGAGATTAGATCCACATAGGCTGTAATTGGCTTTCCGAGAGCGTAAAGTGATTGAACTTTTGCAAATGTTACAGTATCCTCTGCGCTCCTCACAATTCTATCTATCCCCAAAACTGCAATGTGCTTTTCTGGAATTCTCGTCACGAGACTTATATTTCCTTCAGAATGAACCAAAGAGATAATGCCTTCGGATGCAAAAGCGTTGGCTCCACTTATCCCGACTTTTGCCTTCATAATATATTTCATCGTATCATCTCTTATGAAATTCGCAATTGCTTCTGGGGTTGGAGGGATTTTTGTATTGAAGACCTCAGACAATCGTGATGCTATATGCTCCGCTGAAAGATGTGCTGCTGGTCCAGTAGGATGTGTGAGGTCTTCATTTAGAATCTCCACAATTCTATCTCCAACATCCGTAGGAATGACTTCTATTCCTTTTTCTCTTGCCTTTTCATCTAACTTTATTTCTCTTAAAACATTTGATTTTGCTTTCACGACCATCTCTTCATCTTCTATTTCGCTAAAAATGTAATTTAACGCCTCTTTTCCGTTTTTTGCATGAAAAACTTGGCATCCAGACGAAATGAAGTTCTCCTCTGCTCTCTTCAAAAGTTCTTCAACATTCTCTATCGCTTCCTTCCTCTTTTCTTTCAATTTTTCAACCATCTCTCTCTGCTCATCACTCATCTCATCTTTTAATCTCTGAAGAACCAAAAAGAAACTCTTCATCCTTGTTCTTATTTTATCTTCCTCTTTCAAAATTTTTTCAAGTTCATTTCCTATCATCGAGAGCCTCCTCTACAATTTCAATCAAATCCTTAACCTCAACCTCGCTATTAACATCATTAAGATTTCTCAAACAAAAGGGACAAGAAGTAACAAGAACTGATGCTCCAGCCTTCTTAGCCTCCTCCATTCTTATTTCAGAGAGCTTTCTTGAGAGCTCTGGATAAGCCAATCTTACCCCTCCTCCACCTCCACAACACCAAGAGAGCTCTCTGTTTCTTTCCATTTCCACAACTTCAACACCGCATTTCCTGAGAACTTCTCTCGGAGCATCGTAGATCCCAAGACCTCTCCCAAGATGGCATGGATCATGATAGGCTACTTTGAGTTTTATTTCCTTCATTTCCGGTAGCTTTTCAGAAAGAAACTCTGAAATATGCTTAACCTCTGGAAGCTCTGGAAACTCCTCTCTGAAGGTTGAGAGACATCCCGGACATCCCGTTATGATCATATCTCCCTCGGGAAATTTTTCAAGAAACCTCTTCCTGTTTTCTTCAAATTCTTCTCGGTATCCCGTATTTCTGAGAATTGAACCGCAACAAACTTCATCGAATAATATGTAATCGACTTCCATCTTTCTGAGAATTCTCTCAACCCTTTTTCTCAATTCAGGAAATCTCTGATTTGTTGTACATCCAGGGAAATAAATGATCATCCCCTCACCTCTAAAATGAAGACTTCTTGGAAATATAAATTTGTTATGAAATAAGCTTCACGCGGTACTCTGTAAGGAAGATCTTCATAGTGCCCGAAACGTTCACTTCAACCACATTGCCATTTCTTGAAATGGTGTAAGAGGTGTTGATGTTTTCGAGCTCTCCTCGAAGATGTTCTTCCCAAGCCTTTGCGAATCTCTCGCTCTCTATTCGCAGATGAAAATTCGACGCATCAATGAGACTGTGATTACTTTCTAAACTCCTCACAAGAACTCTTCCGTACGCAGAAGAGCTCTCCATTTCAATCTTCACTAGAGGGATGTAAACTGAGAGATTACCCGAAGAATCCTCGAGAAAAGATACTCTTGGAGCCACCAGAACAAGAGAGTTCTGCGAGGATGCTAAAAAGCACCCAGTGTTCTCATATCCAATGATTCCTTTTGGACTCTCGTAAATCAGCGATTGAATTGTGGTGTTTTTCTGGAAACCATCTGCAGATATGTTTATTTTCGCTCCTTCGTAAAGATAGAGAGATGGAGAGAGAGGAATATCAATGGACTTTGAGTACTCAGAGTTATTGGGTAAGGAGATCAGAGCGACAGTATTGATTTTCTCTGTCAGCTGAATCATTAAATTTTTTGCATTCTCGAATTCCACGTTATCTTTCTGATTCTCGATTGAAGGGATTGCGAAGACATAGGCAAATGTTATGAACGTTGTTAGAATTCCAAGTATCAGAACATATCCTACAACTTCAGAGACACCCTTTTCTTTCATAAAACTCACCTCAAGAGATTGAAAGCTCTCTCTCAAGTGGATTATATCTCATGGTCAGCTTCCCGGAAGAGCTCTGAGCAATTCCATTCAACCTTATAGATTCTGGAATATGATTCAAGGATATTAGGAGTTCAGACGTCCCGCTTTTGATTGATAGAGCTCTTGAACTATTGGAGAGCTCCAAAATGTAGGTCCCTCTTCCGACGATCTTTGGAATAAGAATTGTTTTAGATGCAGATATGTTTTTCTCACCATACTGAATGTAAAACTCTGTGATCTCCTTAGAAAGTTCATATCCAATCTCCTTCATTTCTTTTTCAACAGCCCATTCAGAGGAGGACTGGAGGAGGTTGTTGAAGGTTAAAAGAACAGCTATTAGAAAGATTGACGCTACCACAATATTCATGATTGTTGCTAAGGTGAATGAGATCCCAGAGTCACGTCGAGAACTCAACAATATCATACCCTCCATCGGTGTAATAGAAGTAAATTGTGAAAGCCTTTCCTGAAAAACTATCCTCAAAATCAAAGTCCCAAAACATGACAATTATTGTCTGTCCTGGAGATACTGGAAGTGGAGGTGTTATACTTATTGTATCTCCGCTTTGAAGCTCGCCAATCCAGATTCTGGGCCCTACACTAATCATTTCAAGAGTCTCGTTATAATTCGGTGTCCATATAACTTTCATAGCGTCAATATTTACCTGAGAATCTCCAGTATTTCTAACTTCGAAGTAGATGATGTCTAAGAAGATTCCACTGTAAATCCATCCACCCACAAACTCTAAAGCACCCTCTGGCTGTGGTGCTGGGGGAGTATACACAACAGTAAGGAGGGCTGCCGTTTTCACCATGATTTTAGAGATCTCTCCATAACCAAAAGCAAGAAGAGATATATTCAGCGTAGAGGGGGATGCAGAAGAGAAGTTCCAAGTAAAGGACTGAGAGGAATTTTCTGGAAGGAGTGTCACATCTAACAAGTTTGATCTGTCTATCGTCCAATTATCAGAATCATAAGAAATTCCAACATAAATGTCTTTCAAACTTTCTCCTCCTTCATTTCTCAATTCTGCAGTTATGTTGAATTCGGAAGTAGATATATTGGCAGGATACTCTACGCTCAAAGAAAGACGTGGTGCAGGAATGAAATAACTGAAATTCTCATCAGAAAATGCATTTCTTATCTTGCCTTGAACAAACGCCCCTTTAATATAATTTCCATCTACAAGAGGTGTAACATTTATCGAAAAAAGGATTCCAGAGATTCCATAAACCTTTTCAAGCTCTTCTATGATTTCCCGCGAGGATTCATTGAAACTCTGTAATCTCTCCTCTAGAGTTAATGAAGTATTCGAATTTAACCCAACACAAAGCTTGGAGACTTCTTTTTCGAGTGAGCTCCTGAAAATCTCAGTTCTTGAGTTAGAAGAGATCTCAAAATTATAAGAGGTTATAAGAGTAAGAATGACACCTAAAATGAGAATAGAGAGGATGATTCCGTAAAGGAGGATGATCTGAGCTCTGTCACGCATACCACATCACCATCCTCAAGAGAATGACATTGTAATAATCCCCATTCAAATTTCTGACCTCTTCTCCCCCTATCACGAGAGGATTTTTAACCATCTCATCCTTCAACCATATCGACTTCTCCACAATCACAAAATCGTGCGGAGATCCTCCGTCTATCACTTCAACTGCTTTTATTCCGTTATTACTTTCAAAAATGAGAATAACATCAAACTTCACGTTCTCAGGGAGGAGCTCCTCAATTCTATTCTTTAAATTTATTCTCTCGTCTTCACTCCAGTTTCCAAGAGTTTTTTGAAGAAAGGTAATCGAAGAGTGATTTAAACCGTATTGTGTATCCATTGCATTTAAAATAGATATCCCGTAATCTCTAAGTTGTTCTTCAAGTTCATTTGACTCTTGCGAGATCTGAGGATTCTGAAAACTCATGAAAAAGTAAAGTGAAGAGAGAATTAAAAGAGATGCAATGATTGCCTCTATGGTATTCATCTGAGCTTTCTCTACCACACACTCACCACCAGTATAGCATTGCGATACTCCTTTACCCTTATTTCTGTTAGATAGCTGAGGGCAGGTCCCTGAGTATTAACTTGGACGTTTATTTCAAGAGACGTTGGTGAGGAGAGTACGAATGTAGTTTCTTCCGTCGTGTTCCTTGAGATTCCATTCACCTCAACTATTCTGTATCCCTTCACAGGTCTTGGAGAAAGTGGAGAGACCTCCACAACGACTTCCTGAGGAGACTCAAGCGTAAGAAACAAAGAGGAGGTGTTGTATTTTGCAATTACAGTTTCGTTCAGAATCCTCACCGGTGTTCTCCATTCTCCAACCTCCAAATATTCGCTAGGAGTTTTACCGAAATCCAATATAGGCTCGCCATTGAGCATTAGAAGAGATCCATTTCGGTCTCTTAAGGAAATATGAAAATTCCTCTGAGTTTTGAAAATGTTTTTCGCATCTTCGTAGCTCATAGTCTTTAACTCCTCAAGCTTTGAGGAATTGAGAACGTAAGGTTCAGAAGTCCATTCCTCGCTTAACGTGAGAATATATGAGATTTTCTTTGCCTCGTAATTAAGATCCTCCGAAGAAGATGATATCAGAGATCCACGAAAATCGTGAATTGTGGATATTGTGAATATTAAAACGAGAGCAAATATTGAGATTGCTATGAGAAAATCAAGCGACGCTTGTGCGACCTCATCATCCTTCATTATTCATAGCTCTTTGTGAAAAGTATTTAAGGTTGGCCTTCTTATGCCATCTCGATGGAAATGAGAGTGATGAGAGAGATAGAACTTGAAGGACACTTAATAGATTCGCTCATCCTTCCCAAAGTTTTCGATAAGATCATGGATATGGGTGGTGACTTTGAAGTCGTTGAATTCAGAATAGGTAAAAAGAAGACTGATACAAGCTACGCGAGAATTATTGTCAAAGGAGAGAGCGAAGAACACGTGGATAAAATAGTTTCCGAGCTTCACAGATTTGGAGCAAGAGCTCCAGAAGCGGAAGAGGTTACTCTTGTTCCTGCACCAGATGACAAAGTTGTTCCAAAGAATTTCTATTCAACTACAAATCATCCGACCTTCGTAAGGTATAAAGGGAAATGGATTCCTGTGGAAAACATTGAAATGGACTGCCTCATAGTCATACGTGGAGATAGAGCCTTTTGCGAGCCAATAGCACATATAAAGAAAGGAGATCTCATTGTTGTTGGCGAAAAAGGTGTCAGAGTTATTCCTCCCGAAAGACCAAGAGAGAAGAGCATATTTCATTTCATGGGTGGTACAGTATCGTCTGAGAGGCCTTCTATGACTCTCGTAAAGAAGATCGCAAGAGAGATGTTCGAGATAAAAGAAAGAGGTGGAAAAATAGCAGTTGTTCTCGGACCAGCGGTTGTACATACTGGAGCAAATCTCAAAATGGCAGAGATAATAAGGATGGGGTTTGTTGATGTCGTTCTCGGAGGAAACGCAATCGCAGTTCACGATATCGAATCAAATCTCTTTGGTACCTCCCTCGGGATGGATATAAAAACGGGAGAGCCCGTTCCTGGAGGTCACAGACATCATCTCTATTCTATAAGTGAGATTATAGCACACGGCGGAATAAAAAAAGCTGTTGAAAAAGGAGTAATCACAGCGGGAATAATGTATGAGTGCGTTAAGAATGATGTGAAGTTCGTTCTTGCTGGATCAATCAGAGATGATGGACCTCTTCCGGAAGTGATAACAGATACGATGATTGCTCAAGACAAAATGGCAGAAGCTCTTAAAGATGTCGATATGGTTCTCATGATGGCAACAATGCTCCATTCCATTGCAGTTGGAAACCTCTTGCCCTCTTATGTGAAGACAGTATGTGTAGATATAAATCCAGCAACTGTAACCAAGCTCGTTGACCGAGGGACTGCTCAAGCCATTGGTATTGTCACAGACGTTGGAGTTTTTATACCAGCTTTGGCGGAAGAACTTAGGAAATTAAAAGAGAAGAGGCGTTCCGAAAGTTAAATCTTCAAGCTCTAAAACTTCTTTCCACTTTTCTTTACATTCGCATTCTTTTTGAAATACGCTTTCATCCTGAGTGAGTGAAAATTTCCTTATCTCCCTGAGTATATCATTATCACACTTTCCGCAGTTGTGAGCTCCTCTTTTAGTTCCCCCTCCCGTGGGGTCGCTTATGATGTTGGCTTTCTTTTCACATCTTCTTAAAACTTCAACGACACTCCACAGCCACGGTGGCCTGTATTCTCTACGTCTGAAAAGTTTTTCGACCTCTGTACCACGGTGAACAGAGACAGGATTTATAGATATAGTCGAAGCCCAAGAAATGGCCTTAATTGATCTGAGAACATCTTTTATTGCGGTATTTTCTGAGAGGAAGGGTGGCTTGAGAAGAAGATAAACTCGTAAGTATGCTCCTGAGTTTTTGATGATTTTTGAGGCTTCAAGAAAATCATCAAAGGAAAAACCTTTGTTTATGCAGAAATTCCTTATGAAGTCATCGCTCGTCTCGAGACCTATAGCAACTTCAAGAGAAGGTATTAAAGATAACGCCTCCTCTAAGATTTCCTCTTTCACAAACTCTGGTCTTGATTCCACGATGAGCCTTCTAAGATTTTTGTAAGAAGAACAAATCCTTAATATTTCTCTTCGAACATTTTCGGGGATCTCTCTTGGATCAAAAAAACTACCTGAAGTGAAGATTTTCAAAGCAAACTCTTCTTTTGGAAAATTTCTTTCAATGACTTTAAACTGCTTCAAAAGATCTTCTTCTGTTGATTCCACATGCTCCTCGAAATACCCGCACATCCTACAGCTATTCCAGCGACATCCCCTTGTTCTCATAATTGCCGTAATCGTGGGGAGGGTCTCTCCATCAAATCTATCTGCAGATCTCCAAATTCCTGCTGGTTCATTCGCTTTTTTCACTCTTTCACCACCTTCTCCCTAACATTTATAGCAACTCCATAAGAAGCCTTCAGCATATCTTCGGAGCACATTACAGCCCTTCCGACTCCGAAAACTCTGGAATTTTCAAATAGAACCTCATCCCCACTCAAAATTTCCTTTCCTGCCTCCAGAACCCCTGGAGAGAGTATCGATCCACTGGGAATGAAATCATCTATGATTACGGTATAGTCTTTTAATCCTTTTAACCTCTCTCCTCCTAAGACGCTCAAAGATAACATTCCGTCTCCTTGAAGCGACGCAAGCTTTTTTCCGTCAACCATCACATCAAGCTTTGGGTATCTTCCCCTAATTTCCGCATCTTTAACCAACTTCTCTCCAGTACCTTTTCCGAACTGATAATCAGCTATTGAAGAGATCTGAGCTCTCATGTAACTTTTTTGAGTAGGTACATCCTCAATCTCACTTTCCAATTCCTTTCTAAGCTCCTCGAGGGTGTTGAAAAACTCAATCTCAATTTCAGAGAGAGTGCACACCTCTCGGTAGTCACCCTCCACATATGCAAAAATCCTTTCATACTGGTTTCTCTCAACAAACTCTCTAAGAAGTGATGATGCCCATTTCTTCTCTTCTTCGTCCCATCTTCCCGTCACCGGGATATCGTAATGCATTGCGGGATAAACCGTTTCAAGAAATCTAGGGACAATTCCGAGAGGAGAGGTTATGATGAGCTCATCAACTCCTCTTCTCAACTTTCCGAGGCTTTTTATGATCCTTCGATGAGAAGGGGAGAGAGAATAAGGTTTAACTGCACTGCAAGGTAAAAGCAGGAGGATTTTTGACTTTGGATAGTATCTTTCAAGGACTCTTGAAGCAAATCTCCTGATCTCAGCTCTTTGTATCTCCTCAGAAGAGTTGGCGTAAAACTGAGAGGTTCTTCGAATCGGAACTCTCTTAAAGTAGTATTCGCTCCCATCATAGAGTCTCAAAGCAACTGTTAACCATGGTGAAGTTCTGCATTGTTTGCTCACGTATTCTCTCAGCATCCCTTTTCGAATAAAGATCTTCACATTTTCGAGTTCATTCAAAAGAGCGTTAAAGTTGTGAGAATAAATCAATCTCCAATTACTTTCAAGTTCTTCGGTAGTGTAAGAAGAGCAAATCGGACATGAACACGGAAACCTCTCAAGATTAGAGACGCTAAGAGTGCCATCTCTTGTAAGATACTCTCCTTTCATCGCAGAACTTAAACATTTGAGATCATCGAAAACATCTGCACCGAGAAAAATTAAAAGAGCTATATTTTCCGGGGTTGCAAGAGCTGGAAGATAAATTGCAGTATTTGGCTTTAGTGTTTTTTTCAACTTTTCCATTGTCTCAAAAAGTTCTCTTCCTTTTCCACTCATGTATGAAGAAGAGCACAAAATAAGGAGTTCAGTCTCCCTTTTCTCAATCTTTTTTGGATGAACTAATGATGTCTCATTTTGAATCTCAAAAGGGGCGACTGAAAAGGGTGTCATTATTTCTGGGATCTCAATCCCATGATCTTCGAGAAATTTTTTTATTTTTTTGTGATGAAGAACTGCAGGCGTCTCTAGATTTCCAAGCTTCCCGATTCTAGCACTTGCATCAATTCTTTTTATCTGAAAGTTCATTCGAGCAAATCACCTTCGCATACTTTTTAATCTCGTTTATTTCCTCGAGTTCCCAAGAAGGATCATAAAGGAAAGTGAATTCTCCCTCAGAGTTCTTAATGAATTTGAGGACTTTTCTCAAAACCAATCTCTTTTCTTCTTCATATAAATTCTCTGGAGCTAGAGACTGGCCTGCAGGATAACTCTCATCAAGTTCTTCTGGAAGAACTCCAAAGGGGATCTTAACAAGCATCACATAATCGTAACTTTCTTTTTTAATGTTATCTTTACAAGTTGTTATCAGCACTCTCCCGCCAATTCCCATTTTTTTCAATTTTTTCTCATGAAAAATGACCTCCGGTCTTCTGAAAGACTCTAGACCTGAGTAAAAGAATGAGGATTTCACTGCTGAATCAAACTTCTCAATAAATTCAGAATACTTAAGAAACTCTCTGTAAGCGTTCAAAAGGAGGGGATGAGCACGAACTCTTTGTTCAATGAGCTCACTCAGAGATCCCTCAACAATGGCCTGTTTCACCCTTCTGAGCTCCTCAAAGGTCACATAGAGGTTATGCATCGAAAGAAGTTTGAACTTCTCTTCATCCTTTCTGAGCTCATCGGGAGTGTAAGAAGAGCAAATCGGACATGAACATGGGAAATATTTTAGATCTTCAAGATAGACTGTTCCATATTCAGTCAGATAACGATTATCTCTGGCGTAAAGTGCATATGCTGCCGAATCGAAAAGATCGCATCCCATAGCAACTGCAAGACTGAGAAACATGGGATGTCCTGCCCCAAAAAGATGAACTGGTGCATCGAATCTGAGAGCTCTTTTAGATGCCATGATGATGCGAACTATCTCTGAGAATCTGTATTCCTCGAGCAAAGGCACTGCAGCCCCAATGGGATAAATAGAAAATGGATATTGAGATAAAAGTGATGCGCATCTTTCTCTAAGCTCTTCATAAATTGAACCCTGAATGACGCCTGCGACATCCTTTCCTTTCGCTATTTTCAATGCTTCAAGAGCTCTTTCAACAGAGATCATCATTTCCATCTCTGCTTGTTGGAACTCTGCATCTGGAGGAGTTGGAATATCCAGAGGAACGATGATATCTGATTTGATTTCCACTTGAAATCTTACTATCTCTTCCGAGCTTACTTCAACATCCCCATATTCCGAGAGCTGATATGAACCAGAATCCGTCATCACGGGCATATCTGTTTCAAGAAGCTCATGAACACCTTTTTCTCTGGCTTTCTTCCTCAGATCTCTGCTTTTATAGATTATGTAAGCATTTGTAATTAGCATCTCTGCTCCGCATTTCTTAATTTCCTCTGGAGTAAGGATGATCTGATTTGGATTGATAACTGGGAGGAGAGTTGGAGTTTCCACAATCCCTCTTTTTGTCTTCAGCCTTCCAATTCTTCCCAATAGATCCTTCTGAAGAACTTCAAATTCCATATCATCACTCACAGGGGCTTTGCTATTATTTCTTTCACTTTAAGATCGAAGAAGTTGTTTGAATGTGCAGGAAAAATTACCGCAGCAGAATCTGCACCTGAGCTGGTGCCTCCAACTGCGATTATGTCTTCTATAGGGATAACTCCAGCGTCTGCAGCCATAACTGTGATCTCAATACAAACCTTGAGACCTCTCCCAAAAATGCATTTCAATGCCTCCGCAATAGCTTCTATTCTCGAAGCTCCTCCAAGTCTCCTCGAAATTGATCTCTCGAGACCCGAGAGAGCATGTGTTGCGGTAACGATTTTCACACCCTTCTTCTCAAGCTCTTTTCTCACTTCTTCGCTCATCTGTTGAGCTCCAGGGGACTCAAATCCAGTATGATGTGAGACGACAACCAGATTAACTTCAAGATCTCCAAGAACTTCAAGAGCTTTTTTAGCAGTCTTTCCCGTAGTGCTTGCAACCACCACATACTTTATCCCCAGTTCTTTTGCTCTTTCTTTTACAGCCTTGAGAACTTCCTCAGTATTATGAGGGCCAGGGGACTTAAAATAGATGATTTCTTTCTTCATCATTCTCTTCACCATAGGAGAAAGAGGGAGTATTAAAGAAAAGTTTATCGGTTCTCTTTAGTTCTCTCAAATTGATCTACTGAAGTTATTCTCTCAGAGCTCTGATGAATGTATCTGTATTCCCTATTTGCCCTGTTACCTCTCCTCTCAAGTAGCCCCTCTCTGTGCATTCTCGCCAAATAAGTGGAAACTGTGCTAAGTTTTATCTCCTCCCCGTATTTCCTCTCATACGCCTCTTTGAGGTCTCTTGATGTGAACCAAATCGGAGGAAATTCATATTTCAGATAGTACTCTAAACGTTCTCTAACTGAGAGAGGTTCAAAACTGGGAAAAATAGGTTTTTGAGCGGGATGAAATACATCCCGCCCCCCTTCTGATATCGGGAAGGCGTCGATGAATTGAAGTAGTTTCTCCTTCCATCGAGCCCCTTCAAACTCAATCGAGATTTTCGTTCCATCTTCATCAAATATCTCGATTTTTACTCTCATCGACGCCTCCCGATATTTCACAGGTGCTATCCATCCCCTCGTGAACTGTCGCTTTGTGAATCTGAATTGTTATATTAAACGCATTATATATAAACTTTTTCCATGATATAGATGTGAATAGATGTGTTTAACTAAATAAGATGGCTTAGAATTGTTATGAAGTGTATAAGAAGAAAGATATAGTAGAGTTTATTTTCTCACTTCACGAATTTTGTGAATGATGTCCAATGAGCATGAATCTAAAAGATCATAGAAATATAAATTTTGCTAAAATGAAGTAAATGAGCGCTCATAAACAGAAATAAAGAGATATATAAACATTTTATTTATCAAATCCCTCTCTCCAAGGAATTTTCACATTCAAATCTTCACAAAAGTGTGAAACAATCAAAATCAAAGACTTATAAAGGGAGAAGACTAACATAAAACTCATGAAAGTCTCTCTTATTAATGTAGGAGATGAGATTCTCTCTGGAGATATAGAAAACACGAATGCGGTTTGGATTGCAAGACGTTTAAAAGAACTCGGGTCTTCGCTTGTTAAAATCACTGTGATACCGGATGACATTGATGTTATTGCGGAGGAAATTAAAAATTCAAAAGCAGATTATATTATAGTGACTGGAGGGCTTGGAACAACACCTGATGATGTTACGAGAGAAGGAGTTGCAAAAGCTCTAAATCTGAAACTTGAATTTAATAGGGAGGCTCTAAAATGCATGGAGAGATATATTGAAAAGTACGGTCTAACCGATCAAATAAAGAAGATGGCGACATTACCAGAGGGCTCTCAAATTATCTGCAATAAGGTTGGTGCTGCACCAGGTTTCATTGTAAGAAATGTAATCGTTTTGCCTGGAGTCCCGAAAGAGATGATGACGATGTTCGAAGAGATCTCCAAAATTTTCGCGGGAGAGAAAGAAATTGTCAGAGAGGTTGTCACAAGTGCGAGAGAGATGAAGATCAGTGATTTACTCGAAGAATTCACGAGAAATTTTCCAGAACTCAAAATCGGGTCTTACCCTAAGGAGAATTCTGTAAGGATAAAAATAAGCGGAAAAGATGATGAAAAAGTTCGAAAGGCTTTCGAATGGCTAAAAAAGAGGTTGAAGAAGTATGAGATGCCCTGAAGATGGTGCAATAATGGTATTAATCTCAAAAGGTATAAAGGGAACTTTTGTTTATGTTTGTCCGAGATGTGGAAAGAGAGAAGAAAAGAAAGATCACTCCTTATAAACCATCGTCCCTATCCCCTCATCAGTAAAGAGTTCCAGAAGAAGTGCATGCGGAATTTCTCCATTTATTATATGTCCCTTTTCCACTCCTTTCTCGAGCGCATTCACGATGCTTTCGCATTTTGGAATCATTCCCCCTTTTATAATCCCAGAGTTCATCATCTCTTCTAATTCTTTTAAAGATATACTCCTTATCAGAGAATTCGGGTCAGAGGGATCTCTTAACAACCCATCTACATCTGTCATTGAGATGAATTTTTTGGCCTTCAGAACTCCAGCGAGCTCTCCTGCAACAGTATCTGCATTTATATTCAGATTATTTCCATTTTTATCGACAGCAATCGGCGAAATCACAGGAATGTAATTATTTTCGAGCATTATCGAAACAATTTCAGGATTTATTCTTTCTATCTCTCCCACAAGACCATAATCAACTTCTACGACCCTATCTTCCACAACTATTTTTTTGGGCTCCTTCTTCTTAGCAACAATGAGCATTCCGTCTTTTCCTGAAAGTCCAACCCCTTTTTCACCATATTTACTTATCAAGGACACAATCTTCGAGTTTATGTTTCCTACGAGAACCATTCTTGCAATTTCCAGAGTTTCCTCATCTGTCACTCTTATTCCGTGGATGAACTCTGGTTTCTTCCCAAATTTTCTCATTTTTTCATCTATCTCGGGCCCTCCTCCGTGGACAATAACAGGATGTATTCCGATGTAATGAAGAAGAATTACATCTTGAATCACAGACTCCATGACCTTGTAATCCGCTATTGCATGTCCTCCAATCTTGATGACCATTATGGAGTTGTGGAACTCTTTGATATATGGAAGAGCTTCAATCAAAATCTTCTCCCGCCCCATTATCTTCACCTCACGTGGTATATTCTGCATTTATTTTCACGTAATCATAGCTCATATCACATCCCCATGCTCTGGCCTCTTCGTTTCCTTTTCCTAAGTCGATGATTATGAAGAGTTTTTCTCCTATAATTCCTCTATCTACTTCATCTTTAGGTTTACCCTTTTCATAAACCGTTATTGTTCTTGCTCCATCAGAGAGAGAGATACTCAAAAGGTTCTCATCAATCTCCACCCCAGCATTTCCTATTGCACAAGCAATTCTTCCCCAGTTAGGATCTCTTCCAAAAACTGCAGTTTTTACTAGAGGTGAGCTTAAAACGCTTCTACAAACCCTTTTAGCTTCTTCACTCTTCTTTGCACCCTTAACGATGACCTCTATAAAAGCAGTTGCCCCTTCTCCGTCTTCTGCTATCATCTTCGCAAGTTCAACACAAGCCAATTTCAGCGCCTTCTCAAAATTCTCATCAACTTCTCTTTCTTCAGAAGTTGAAGTTATGAGAACCGTGTCATTTGTACTTGTGTCCGCATCCACAACCACCATATTGAAGCTATCATCCACTGCATCCCTTAGAGCTTTTTCGAGCCTCTTTCTCGTAACATTTGCGTCTACGTAAAGAAAAGATAACATCGTTGCCATTCTCGGTGCTATCATTCCGGCTCCTTTGGCTATTCCAGCAATCCTATAATCATCCATCTCAATCGTGACGATCTTCTCCTTCGTATCAGTGGTCATAATAGCTCTGGCAACGTCCTTCATTCCTTCCGGGCCCAGTTTTGTTGCAACTATTTTGGATTGACTTTTGATAAGCTCCATGTCAAGATATTTCCCTATTACTCCAGTTGAGGCAACTCCAATATTATTTGGAGATGTTCCGAAAATCTCGGCTGCAATCTCACACATCTTCTCCGCATCCCTCAACCCTCTCTCACCAGTCATAGCATTTGCACATCCAGAATTCGCAATTATACCATCAAGATATCCATCCGAAAGATGATCTTTGGTAACCCTCACAGGTGCTGCGGGAAGAGCATTCGTTGTGAAAACTCCTGCGGAAGTTCCAGAGGCTTTGATAAGTGCGAGGCCATGCTTTCCTTCTTTTACTCCCGCAGAAATAACATTCTGAGTTCTAAATACTCCTCTTACAATCTTCACAATATCACCTCATGGATGAAGCGGAGGAAACATAAGACCTGTCGTCTCGTCAAGCCCGCACATCAAATTCATATTCTGAATTGCCTGCCCAGCTCCACCCTTTATGAGATTATCGATAGCTGAGAGAACCACAATTCTCTGATTCTCCTCATCAATTCTCCATCCTATATCGCAGAAGTTCGAGCCTCTGACGTCATTCAGCTTGGGGAGTTCAACGAATCTTATGAATGAAGTATCTTTATAGAACTCCTTAAAAGCTCTTCTGACTTCTTCTTCTGAAATCGACTCTTTAAGGAGAACGTGAGCTGTCGTAAGAATTCCTCTTATTGAAGGAATTACATGAGGAGTGAAGTGAATTTTAACCTTTCCGAATTTTTCAAGTTCCTGAACCATCTCTGCTCTGTGTCTGTGCCTCGTAATGTTATAAGCCAAAATATTTTCTGCGAGGTTAGGATAATGGGACCTCTCACTAGGTTCATTCCCGGCTCCAGATATTCCCGACTTCGAATCAAAGATGATCTCGCTCACAATTCCGAGCTTCACGAGAGGAGCAGTTGCAAGGATTGCTCCCGTAGGATAGCATCCAGGATTGGCAACAAGCTCTGCATTCCTAACTTCAGGATGAAGCTCGGGGAGTCCATAAACTGCTTTAAGATATCCTCTGTGTTCCCCGTAAACTTTCTCGTAGACCTCTTTTGAAAGTCTATAATCAGCACTGAGATCTACAACTTTTATTCCCATTTCTCTGAGCTCTGGTACATATTCCATTGCCTTTCCATGGGGCACAGAAGTGAACACCAGATCAAGCTTGCTGAACTCTTGGAGATTCACATCGGAGAAAGCGAGGTCTGAAAGACCCTTAAAAGCAGGATAAACTTCTGAGATTTTCTTTCCGGCAAATCTCCTCGAAGTTATGAGTTTGATTTCAGCCTCGGGGTGAATCAAAAGAAGTCTGACCAGCTCAACTCCTATGTATCCAGAAGCTCCGATAATCCCAACTTGGAGCATGGCATAGTATTTTTATTCTGGTCTCATAATAATCTTTTGGATGCTGGGTTTTCTTGAAACTGCAGAAATGTGTGCGGAACGAATAAAGAGATCTTCTGAGGTAACTGTAGTATCCCACATTGATGCAGACGGACTGACCTCAGCAGGTATCATCTGCAAAGCTCTTGAAAGAGCTGGAATTGAGTATCAAGCAAAATTCGTGAAACAACTTGAACCGAAAGTTATAGAGGAGATTGCAGATGAGAACCCGGAAATGACAGTATTCACCGATCTCGGAAGCGGAATGACCTCTGAAATTGCGGAAAAGCTCGATGCAGTTATTCTAGATCATCATCAGGTGAGGGGAGAGGGAGTCAAATATCATCTCAATCCCCATCTTTTCGGTCTTAACGGAAGTATCGAAATAAGCGGTGCAGGAGTTGCATACTTTGTTGCGACTTCAATAGATGAGAACTACGATCTTTCTCCTCTCGCAATTGTAGGAGCTCTTGGAGATCTCCAGCACGTAAGAGACTGTAGACTCCAAGGCTTGAACAGAGTTATACTGGACGAAGGGGTGGAAAGAGGATTTCTCGAAATAAAGAAAGATATTCTTCTCTTCGGTAAACAGACTAGACCGATTTTTAAAATGCTGGAATTTTCTTCAAATCCTTTCATTCCTGGCGTTAGTGGTTCGGAAAAAGGAGCAATAGAATTTCTCACATCTCTTGGAATACCTCTAAAGAATGAAAAGTGGAGAAGATGGATAGACCTCGAGGAAGAGGAGAAGAGAAAAATAGTCTCCGGGATTGTGGAAAGGTTGATTAGCTTCGGAGAGCACCCTGAGAACATCAAAAGGTTATTCGGAGAAGTTTACATTCTCCTCAACGAAGAAGAAGGGACTGAGTTAAGGGATGCGATGGAGTTCTCTACTATTCTGAATGCCACTGCAAGATACGATGAAGCAGAAATTGGACTTAAAGTTTGTATGGGAGATCGAGGAGATGCTCTTAAAAGAGCGAGAACTCTATTAAATGAGCACAGGAAAAATCTTGTGAACGGATTAAGCTTTGTGATAGAAGAGGGAGTCAAAGAGATGGAAAATTTAAGATATTTCCATGCTGGAGAAGCGATAAAGGATACAATTGTTGGAATAGTTGCTGGAATGACTCTGAATACACACTCCTCAGGAGATAAACCGATTGTTGCTTTTGCTGAGAGTGATGAAGGAATCAAGGTCTCTGCAAGAGGAACTTTAGAACTCGTGAGGAGGGGGTTGAATTTGGGAGAAGCCATAAAGATGTCTGCTGAACTGGTTGGCGGTTCAGGTGGAGGTCACGACATAGCAGCAGGAGCCTTAATCCCAAGAGGAAAAGAGATTGAATTTCTTGAGTATTTGAATGACGTCATAGGAAAACAATTGAGAGGGGATAAAAAATGATGAAAGACCTTGTAAAGCTTCTTGAAGATGTCTTCAAAATCTACGGATATGAAGTGAGGAGAGACGAGGTCTTTGACTTCGTTGCAAAGAGAGACGAAAAAGAACTTGGAGTATATGTTATGGAGAAAATAGGCGAGAGAGATGTCAGAAGATTTCAAAAATTGGATTCAACGTGTCTTCTCATAACACCTTCACGAATTCCAGAGAAGATTAAAGAAGATCTCAAAGACCAGAATATTGAAGTATGGGATAGAGAGACTCTGGAAAGAGAAGTTGGAAGAGCAATTCTTTTCGAGATTTTGGGTGATGAGAAAGTTGGGGAAATTAGAAGCAAGAAGACCGGAGAATACGTGAAACTCTGTATTTCCTCAGAAGATGCAATGTGGATCTGTAGAAGCTTCTTCGGGAAGTGTGATGCTGCTATTCTCCGTTATATTCCTTTTTGGATTTATGAATACGAGGTGAGAGGGTTCAAAGAATACGAAGGAAAGGAGATTAGGATAGTTGGAAGAGGGGAGGGGGCAATAAATGCAGTGACTGGTGAGAATCACTGGATAAGCGTGAAGAATATGGAGAGAGTGAATGAACCGGAGGGAGAGGTCCTTTTGCCAGAATTGGACATGGAAGATGCGTTAAAGGAGGCGAAAAAGAAGATTAAAGAGAGGCATGTGGTGAAAAGATCATTCAACAGAATTGTTAGAGAATCTTTGATCTCCGAAATGAAGAGATTCTATCCTGAAGATCACGAGATAAGCTTGAAAATGGAGATGATTTATTTACCCATCTGGGAAGTTCGTTATAAAGATAAAAGAATTGAGATAAATGGATATGACGGAAAACCACTTGAAGAAGTTCCAACAGCGGATGTAGAGTTTATATAAAAAATTTAGAAATGGAGGGGGTTCAGTCTTCATCACTGCTGGTTTCGAAGTCCTCTTCTCCTCCTTTGCCTTCTTTGCCTTTCTCCTCAGTTGTCGCTGCTATGACATCATCAATCCTCAGAATCATCACTGCAGCTTCTGTCGCAGATCTGATGGCTTGCACCTTTGATCTGAGTGGCTCAATCACTCCTTCTTTAACCATGTCAACGACTTCTCCAGTAAAGACATTTAATCCGGCGGATTTATCTCCTCTTTCGTGAGCTGCTTTGAGATCAACGATTGCGTCAATTGGATCCAATCCTGCATTCTCTGCGAGAGTCTTTGGAATGATCTCCATAGCCTCTGCAAATGCTTCAGCTGCAAGCTGTTCTCTACCTGAGAGAGTTGATGCAAACTCTCTCAGTCTCAGAGAGAGTTCGATTTCTGGAGCTCCTCCTCCGGGGAGGATCTTTTCATCCTCAACAACCGCTTGGACTACTCTGATTGCATCGTTTATACCTCTCTCAAGTTCATCCACAACGTGCTCAGTTCCACCACGAGCGAGTATCGTTATAGACTTCGGATTCTCACAGTCCTCAACGAAGATCATCTCATCACCGGCGATCTTTCTCTCCTCAACGAGTCCTGCTTTACCGAGATCATCCGCAGTAAGATCTTCAATACTCGTCACTATCTTTGCACCAGTCGCTCTTGAGAGTTTCTTCATATCTGATTCCTTGACTCTTCTCACTGCGAGGATTCCGGCCTTCGCGAGATAGTGCTGAGCCAGATCGTCAATTCCCTTCTGACAGAAGACTACATTTGCTCCGCTTTCTTTGATCTTTTCAACCATCTCTTTTAGGATTCTTTCTTCTTCGTCGAGGAATGCTTTGAGTTGTTCTGGAGAAGTTATCTGTATCTCTGCATCGGTTTCTGTCTTCTTTGGTTCAAGCTCTGATTTGATTAAAGCGATTCTCGCATTTTCAACTCTCTTTGGCATTCCTGGATGGACAACTTCTTTGTCAATCACTATACCTCTAATGAGTTGAGTGTCTTCTACTGATCCTCCAGTTTTCTTCTCCACTTTAATTGTATCTACATCTACTTTGTATTTCCCTTCGACCTTCTCCGCAACTGCGAGGACTGCATCTACTACAAGTTCCGCTATTCTATCTTTTGCATACTCAACTCCCTTTCCAGTGAGAGCTGTTGACGCTACAACCTTCAGTTTCTCCTTATCCTCTGAAGAGACGCTAATAGCAGAGTTCTCGAGGATTTCAACCGCCTTGTCGGAAGCTAACTTATATCCTTTTGTGATCACAGTGGGATGAATTTCCTGGTCCAGAAGCTCCTCAGCTTTCTTCAGAAGCTCTCCCGCAAGAACTACTGCAGTTGTAGTTCCATCCCCAACTTCCTCATCCTGAGTCTTTGCAACTTCTACGATCATCTTCGCAGCGGGATGCTGAATGTCGATCTCTTTAAGAATTGTTGCTCCATCATTTGTTATCACGACGTCTCCGAGAGAGTCGACGAGCATCTTGTCCATTCCTCTTGGTCCGAGAGTGCTTCTGATTGCTTCAGCAACAGCTCTCGCAGCAAGAATGTTCGACGACTGTGCATCTCTACCTCTTGTTCTTGTGGTTCCCTCTTTCAATATCAAAATCGGCTGTCCTCCCATCACCATCCTTATCACCTCGCTAAGCACTTCTATATAACTTCTTTATCTAATATTCAGGGAAGTATGTGGTTCTATATAAATTTTGCTGTGATGCCTAAGAAATTATTAACCCTAATAATGCGGAACAACTAATTTTCACATTTCCCACCTAATCTTCCTTCTCCCAAAACGAGCCAAACACCATCTCCTAAATTTCCCTTCATGAAGGGGGAAAAGGAAGTTCGTAAAGAATTTAAAGAGGTAAAAGATAAAAGATGATTGTTCAACGTCAAAATCTTTAACTTTAACGTGGGTGATTAAATGGAGCGTGTTGGAATTTTTGTTGTATCTTACGGATCTCGTGAAGCTGCAATCGTGGACGCACTGAGTAGGAGTGAAGAATACGATGTTAATCTCTACATTGTGGACAGACAGAGAAATCCTTTCAATATTAAGAGGTCGACGGAGCATACAGTCATCAAAGATCTCGATCCGGAGAGAATAGCCAACTTTGTGGAGAAAAGGAAAGATGAGATAGATTTTGGAATAGTTGGCCCTGAAAAGCCGATTATTCTTGGAGTAAGAGATCTAATCGAGGAAAAATGTGGAATTCCTGTTATCTGTCCTCGAAAAGATTACGCAATAGAAGGGAGTAAAGTTAACCAAAGAGAGATCCTTCAAAAACTTGTTCCAGAAGTTAATCCAAGATTCAGAGTTTTCAAACCAGAAGATTATTCGGATGAAAGAGATGTGAAAAGAGATCTTTACGAGTGGTTGGATGAACTCGAAAATGAAGTTGCAGTTAAACCAGACGCTCCTGCAGCTGGAAAAGGCGTTGGTGTGTGGGGAGATCACTTTTCCACAAGAGAGGAAGTGTGGGAGCATTTCCTCTCATGTTTCAGAGAGGGTGCGGTAATTGTTGAGGAGAAGATTGAGGGCGAGGAGTCGAGTTTTCAAGCTTTCTGTGATGGAAAGAATTTAGTTCCACTTCCAGACACAAGAGACTATAAAAGAGCTTTTGATGAGGATCGAGGTCCGAATACCGGTGGAATGGGATCATATAAATCCAAAGAGGACTATCTTCCGTTCCTGAGCGAATTGGATTATGAGAAAGAAGTGGAAATAGCAAAGAAGATTTTCAAGGGGATGAAAAAGGAAGAGCGTGATGAGGGGCTCCTCGGTGTCCCATTCTATTTAGCGTTTATGCATACATCAAAAGGTCCGATGATTCTCGAAATCAACAGCAGACCTGGAGATCCAGAAATTATGAATATCCTTCCACTTCTAAAGGAGGATTTTGTCGAGTTGTGTTTCAGAATTCTTGAAGGAAACCTTAATAGAATTTCCATCGAAAAAAGAGCTTCAGTCGTAACTTATAAAGTTCCACCAAGCTATGGCGGATTTTCTGAGACATTTCCTGAAAAAGTCAGAAAAGATGAAATTGGGACTCCAATTGATCTAAGTTCAGTCGAAAAGCTTAGAGAAAAGTATGGAGATAATATAAGAATCTATCCCGGATCAATGGAGATGAGGGAGGACGGAAAGTTTTACGCTCTGAGCTCAAGAACGGTTGCAGTGGTTGGAATTTCAGAGGAAATTCAGGATGCTAGAGAAATCTCTATTGAAGGGATAAAAGCCATAAAAGGTGGAGCTTTATGGTATCGCTCTGACATAGCTTCCAGAGAGCACATAAAAAGAAGTATTGAACATATGAAGAGGTTGCGATCTCAATGAAATGTAAAGGTGTTTTCATAACGGATTGTGAGGGTCCAATAACGAAGAACGACAACGCATTTGAACTCTGCACTCATTTCCTTCCTCAGGGAGATCGCTTTTTCACTCTGATAAGCAGATACGATGACATTCTTGCAGATATTGTAAAGAGAGAAAACTATAAACCTGGTGATACTTTGAAGCTTATTCTTCCATTTCTCAAAGCCTACGGAGTGAGAGATGAAAGTATGAAAGAGTTCTCCAAAAAATCCCTTCTCTTAGTTCCAAAAGCAGATGAACTGTTGAAATCCGTAAAAGATCTGATGCCCTCATTCATAGTCAGCACTAGTTACGAGCATTACATTTCCGCTCTCTGTGAACTTTTGGGTTTCCCTTTCGAGAACACCTATTCCACGAGAGTCTCTCTCAATTCTTACAAAATACAGTATGACGAAGCCCAAAGGCTAAAAGAGCTCCAGAGAGAGATCCTTGAACTCGAAATAGATATCCCAGAAGGAGCTGTTTCTTTTGAGGATCTTTCCTCTAAGACGCAAAAAGCAGTTGAAAAACTGGATATGATCTTCTGGGAAGAGATCAAACATATGAAGATAGGAAGAATTTTTGAGGAGGTTAACCCGATTGGAGGGAATGAGAAGGTAAGAGCTGTTAAAGAAATTCTCGAAAAACTCAATCTTGACGTCTCAGAGACCATTTATGTTGGTGATAGCATAACTGATGTGGAATCTCTGAGGTTCGTAAGAGAGAATGGTGGCGTGGCAATCTCTTTCAACGGAAATGGATATGCTCTGAGAGAGGCTGAAATAGCAATAATCTCGAATCAGGCATCAATAACTCTCTTATTAGCGAGAATCTTCTGCGAATATGGTAAAGATGGACTTTTAGACTTTGTGAAGAGCTTTCCCGAAGGATTAAGGAGCTCATCGAATGAAACTGTAGAAATTCACTTAATCACTCGAGAAAATTTCGATGAAATAGTGCAGAGAAGCAAAGAGATGAGAAAAACGGTTAGAGGGGAGAAGATCGGAAATCTGGGTTAAAAGAGGTGAGAGGGAATGGTGGAAATAGAGGACACATATGCGGAAGCATTTGATGGTCTTTATTTCAGACTCATAGTTACTGCAGATGATGATGAAGTTTTGAGAAGTGCTGTTAACGATGCAACCGCAACTCCTTCAATTGTCATAGGAAGAGTTGAAGGAGGAATAGAGAGATATCTCTCAGAGAATGAGACTCCCGATGGAAGGATTGGTGCAGTAATTCAGTTCTGGTATGCTTTTGATGATAAAAAATCGTTAGAAGAGCAGGTTGAGAGGTTTTACAGAGAGATGTCTTACAGAATCCGACAGGATATCTTGGTGAAGCCTTTTACAGCGGTTTTCAATGCCTGTGAAAATCCTATAGGAAGAGTTGATGCGATGGAAAGGATCGGTCACTGTGGAGATGGATACGAGTGGATAGAGAAAAGATACGGAAGAGAGATGATTATTGTGCCTATCATGGTTCCCGATTTCCAGATTGAGAGATATCTTGGCTACTCGAAGGGAATAACGGGAGGTAACTTCTGGTATATGTGTGAAACTAAAAATGCGGTGATGGAAGCTGGAAAAAGGGCTTTAAAAGCAATACATGAAGTTGAAGGCGTTATTACCCCCTTCGACATCTGTTCTGCTGGATCCAAAGCAGAGACAAACTATCCCGAGATAGGTCCTACAACAAACCACCTTTATTGTCCTTCACTGAAAAAGAGGTTCGAAGGACTTTCGAAAGTTCCAGAAGGAGTTAATTATATTCCTGAGATAGTGATAAACGGAATTGATCTGGAAGCGGTAAAAGAAGCGATGAGAAGGGGAATTGAAGCAGTTTCAGAAGTTGAAGGAGTTCTGAGGATCTCAGCTGGAAATTATGGAGGAAAACTTGGGAAGTACGAGATACATCTCAAGGAGCTCTTTCAATGAAGTTTGATGTGGTTTGTTTTGGTGCTTTAAACGTGGATAAGATCTTTAAAGTCGATCATATCGCAAGAGAAGATGAAGAGAGTACGATTTTGGAGTTAAAATTTTTCCCTGGAGGTTCAGCAGCTAATACTGCAGTTGCACTTTCGAAACTCGGTGCAAAAGTTGGATTTATAGGCAAAGTTTCTGATGATAGAGAGGGAGGGCTTCTCCTCTCTGCTCTCAAAGAAGAGGGTGTGGACACCTCTAAGATTATTATCTCGAAAGAAGGGCACTCTGGTTTCGTTCTCGGATTTGTAGATAGAAGGGGTGATAGAGCTCTTTATGTTTCTCCGGGAGTAAATGATGAACTGGAATTCTCTGAAATTGATCAAAAATACGTTAGGAGTTCTAAATTTCTTCACCTGAGCTCTTTTGTAGGAGAGAGACCATTTGAAGCTCAGAAGAGGCTCGTGGATGTCCTAAGAGGAGTAAATGTAACATTCGATCCCGGAATGATATACGCAAGAAAAGGACTGAAGAAGCTCAGACCTATTTTAAGAAAGTGTTTTGCTTTTCTTCCAAGTAAAGCAGAGATAGAACTGCTGACGGGAGAGAATTATGAAGAGGCTGTTAAAATCCTCCATGAAGAGGGGGTGAAGATCGTAGCTGTGAAACTTGGAGAAAGAGGATGCTATGTGAGTGACGGAGAGGAAACGCACCACATCAAACCTTTTAAGGTTAAGGTAATTGATACAACCGGTGCAGGAGACGCCTTTTCTGCAGGATTCATCTACGGATTGCTAAGAAGAAAGTCTCTAAAAGAATGTGGAATTATCGGAAACTTCCTAGCATCAAAAATCATCCAAGGTTACGGTGCAAGAGCCAATCTTCCGAGAAAGGAAGAACTACCTTTTTAATCACTCTTCGACTTCACTAACAGTTATAATTAGTTTCTTCCCATCTGTTAGCTCTATAACAGCTTCTCCCGTCTCAATCGCCCTTATGAGGTAGATGTAGCTTGAGATCATTGACCTCACGACTTCATCTTCTGAAATATCTTCTCCATATTCCATTTCCATATTCTTCCTTATACTATCGAAAATCAATCCGGTTTCGTCCTCAATTTCGAGAGTTCTCATTTTACATCTCCTCGAAAAATTCTTCTTCCCTCTTCTATATAATCCTTCCCTTAGAAGAGGTGTTTCTGGAATTCAAAAAACTCTCAAAAGCTTTTCTTCTATGGGATACTTTATTCTTTTCCTCTTTACTCATCTCAGCAAAGGTTCTGTCTCCATAAAGAAATATTGGATCGTAACCAAAACCTCCTTCTCCTCTGATTTCTTCAGAGATTCTTCCCTCCACATATCCAGAGAAAATCTCAGGCTCCTTTCCCGGAGAACAGAAACCAACACACGCTTGGAAATACGCACTTCTGTCTTTAACTCCTTCCATCAGTTTAAGAATTCCTTCAAGTGAAATTGTTTTGAGAATGTAGGAGGAATATGGGCCTGGAAATCCCCTGAGAGCTCTGATGAATAATCCCGAATCTTCAACAAGAACGTCTCTATTAAATTTTTCAGCACAATATTTTGCGGAAAATCTTGCAATATCCCTCAGACTTTCGGATTGTATTTCGGGGTAGCTCTCCTCAATCAAACCGAGTTCAAGGCCTCTCTCCTCAAATATCAACCTGACCTCCTCGTATTTTCCTCTGTTGGAAGTCACAAAATAGAAATCAGGCATATCTAACCCTCTTCCGTATCTCTTTTTCTCTTTCAACAACCGCTTTCCAACCTTTATATCTCTTATAACCCTCTAAAAAGCTTTTTTTCAGCTCCTCAGCTTTTATCTCGGTGCTTTCAAGAGTCTGGAAAAAAACGTGGAGATCAACTGCTTTAGACTCAACATCTTCATCAAAATAACCGAGACCAAAATCTATTAAATAAATTCTGTCACCTCTCACAAGTATATTTGTTGTCGTAAGATCTCCATGAATTATGTTTCTCTCATGAAGTTTTGCAACGAGTTCTCCTGCTTTTCTCACTAGCTCCTCGGACATAACTTCTTTCAGAGGTCTCCCATCTATATATTCCATCACAATTTCAAAATCACTTAAATCCTTTATCACTGGAGTGGGAACTCCAGCTTTTCTAGCTTCAACGATTAGCTTAGCTTCGCTTTTAGTTCTTTGTCTCCTTATCATCTCGTCCAGCTCTCTTATTCTGTATCTCTTGGGAAGTCTCCTCTTCACAACATTATCCCCATCTCTCAGGATGATGGCTTCCGCACAGTGAGAGATTACTTCCATTTAACCTCCACCTCATCTGGTCTGAAATCTGGATTGACTCGTGATTTCTCGATTGGAATTGTGCATCCACTTCTCATCATAAGTAACCCTGTATACGCTATCATAACCCCATTATCCTTCGTGTACTCTGGTGGAGGCGTATAGAATCTCGCTCCTCTGTCCTCGCACATATCTTTGAGCATCTTCTGAAGTCTTTTGTTCATCCCGACTCCTCCAACTAAGAGGAGCTCATCTTTTTGAGTATGAGCGAGAGCTCTTTCAGCAACTTCAGTGCACATAGCAAAGACTGTTTCCTGGAGGCTGTAACACACGTCCTCCAGAGGATATTTCTCCGCAAGTTTCTTTGCAGCCGAGAGTATTCCCGAAAATGCAAAATCCATGCCCTTGACAGTATATGGCAACTCTATATATCTCGATGATTTCTGAGCGAGCCTTTCAATTTCAGGCCCTCCAGGATGTTTCAGACCAACTGATCTGGCAAATTTATCGAGGGCGTTTCCAAGTCCAATATCAAGAGTCTCTCCGAATATCCTATATCTTCCTGCCATATATCCAAGAACCTGAGAGTTCGCTCCACTGAGATAGAGAACTATTGGATCCTCGGTTCCGCACATCCATCTTCCAACCTCTATATGAGCGATACAGTGATTCACTCCTATTAGGGAGACTCTCCACTTCAGCGCAAGAGATCTTGCTGCAGTAGCAACTATTCTGAGGGATTGACCAAGACCGGGACCGATTGAAAATGCAACTCCTCGAATATCCTCCTCGGAAAACCCTTTTTCCTTCATCTTTTTCAGTGCTTCTCTGAGAACGTCGACGATTTTTTCTGCATGATGCTGTGCAGCTTCTCTTGGATGAATCCCACCGGATTTTGGAAGATATGCGGATTCAGCAAATGAGATGACTTCCTCTTCGCTAACTATCCCAACGCTAAGGTTCCATGCAGTGCCCTCAATTCCGAGAATAAGTTCACTTCTTGATGAATTCCGTATATCCACACTTTCCACAGGAGAGTCTATCTTTATGTCTCGCAAGGAAGACTCCCGCCCCACACTTAGGGCAAAAAGGGTTTTTTCTCACAACCTTTCCATCTTTAATTTCGTAATGTTTGTGACTCATTCCTCATCACCCTCTTCCTTCTCTTCAACCTTGAAGTTCTTTCTGATGATATGTTCCTCTTCAGTGCTCTTGAGATCCTCTTCGCTCTCATAAACCTTCGCAAACCCCATACATTCGCTCTTTCCAAAGATGCCTTTGAGCGATTGAACTACAGTAAGGTTCTCTGGAGCTCCAAGCATTGCACAGAGCTTCTTTTTCACATCTTCTCTCTTTGGTGTTGGTCCCTCAAACTTTACTCTGAAGCTTATTTCCTTTCTTTTGAGTAATTTGTTCTCTTTTTCAGCAGTGATTTCTATCTCCATACACATCACTCCACGAATATTTTCAGTTCTTCATCAAGCTCTTCTTTTTTAATTCCCATTTTTCTGAAAAGATCTTTTGTCTCCTCTTTCTTCTCTCTTGTGACCTTTATAGCAACAACCCCCTCATCTGGTTGTCCGTAGAGTATCAGAGCTCCTTCAGGAGCTAACAGAAGAGCGGGAAGTGTTGCTAAATCCTCTTCTCCTTCCACTGTAATCTTAACTTTTCTCTTTCTTTCCATTCCTTTCCTTATACCAGAAACAAGATCTGAGGTTATCCTTCCCGCTGGATTTCTCACTCTAATTTCTTCGAATTCCGACATTAAAAGGGCGCTCTTTACCTCTTCAGAGACTTCTTCTCTTTTTGTTCTGTAATCCACGATACAGAGATCTGGAGAGATCTCGGATTTCAGGGCGCTTACTGTTACGACATCTCCCACTGTCACGAGCATTTCGGGAGTTCCCATCTCCTTTTTCAGACTCTCGATTGGATTACAACCTCCAGAATAAAGTCTTCCAAGAGGCCTCTTCAATTCCTTCCTCATCCATTCCGGAATCACTATCTCCCTCAAACTAACGCACCTTCAGAGCATACTTTCCCTTTATATCAACTCCCATCTTCTTGGCTATTTCCGATCTTTTTGGATCGAGAATGATCACGTATCCACTCCAATCTGTACTAAAAGAGGAGGTTTTACAAACCGGACATATCTTGCCTTCGACGACTCTGTGGCAAGTCTTGCAAACTTTTTCAGGCATTCTCTTTCATCTCCTTCTTTCTCTCGTCCTCAATCCACTCGAATTTACCCAAACCCGGTTGCCTCATGGTTAATCCAATTTTACTCTCTTTTGGATCTCTTTCATTGAGACTCACGGTTACTATTCTTGCTCTGACTTTATCTCCTTCAGAAAGTGACTTCTTACCCTCTTTTCCTATGAGTCTGGAGCTCTTCTGATCATAAGAGATATAATCATCCATTATTTGAGATACATGGATCAAACCGTCAAGGGGTCCGATTGAAACGAATGCCCCAAATTCAACAATTTCTACGACTTCTCCTTCCACTATCTCTTGTAGCTCTGGCTTAAAAACGAGTGCATCAAAAACAGTATCATAATAAACTCCTCCGTCACCCACTAGAATTTTTCCCTCTCCTATGTCAACAACATCCAAAATTGCTACGATCATTCCAATACTTCTGTCTATCCTTCCCTGAAGCTCTTCCATAAGTCCCTCCTTTATAGCGTCCTCTAGCTTCATTCCGAGTTTCTCTGGAGGAACTCTAACAACTGTTTCAAGCCTCATCCTTTTATACATGTTCAACAACTCTCAAGCCGTTTTCTCTGACGCAGGTATATAACATTTATCTTTTCTCTTTTTAACTTTTCTATGAGCTCCCTGTCGGACGTGCAAACGGGTGCTCCCTCCTTTTTCGCAACCTTCACTATCACATCATCCGCATAACCTCTTCCGGGAATGATTTTCATTCTATCTAATAACATGAGAGCGACTCTTGCATTCACGTTATCTTTCATTTTTTCGAGCTCTTCCACCACCGCTTCAGGAACAAGAAATTCCGTGAATCCTTCATCCTCAAGTAAAGAGAGGACATCCACTCTAAATTCATTTATTGCCATTAAAATGCTCGTATCGAGGATTACCTTCAATCTTTTATCTCTCCTACTCCTATTAACCTCCATCTTGAACCTATTCTCCTGCTTATCGCCGCTCTGGAGCCAACAAGAGCACATATCGGCCTTCTGAGCGAGACCTCAGCAACATCTTTCTTCACGTTCTGCACCACCCCTACCGTCGTTGAGGTTCCAACCGTTATCATGAGCATTTCTCCCTTCTTCAGCTTCTCTACTTCTCTTTCCTCCGCTGTTCCAACAACTCTTTCAAGAAGCTGAACATCCAAGGTTATCGAATTCCAAACAGGAGGCATGTGATCTGGATGTCCGACTATTTGACCTACCATTGCATCACTCTTGGTCATTGCTGGATCCAGAGTTGTTGCAACCCCTATGAGACCTCCAGGACGAACTTCTTCAACTCTTTCTCCTCCAGCCATCAAACTTGAAATTTTTGTCCTTATGGGAACCCAGCTGACTTTATTCTCAGCTTCCACTCTCCTCCCAGGTCTTAACTCAATTTCGTCCCCCTCTCTGAGAATTCCTTGCATGAGCGAGCCTCCTAGAACGCCTCCTTTCAAACTCTCTGGTTTGGTTCCCGGTTTGTTCACATCAAACGATCTTGCGACATACATCAATGGAGGTTTTGTCGGATCTCTTTTAGGTGTCGGAATCGTCTCTTCAATTGCCTTAATAAGAATATCTATGTTAAGCTCCTGCTGTGCGGAAATTGGAACTATTGGAGCGCTTTCGGCTATTGTTCCTCTCACAAATTCTTTAATCTGTCTATAGTGCTCAATCGCCTCTTCTTTGCTCACAATATCTATCTTATTCTGGGCAATAACTATGTTCTTCACCCCAATTATCTCGAGAGCCATAAGATGCTCCTTTGTTTGGGGCTGAGGACAAGGTTCTGTTGCAGAGATGACCAAGATTGCTCCATCCATTAATGCAGCTCCGCTGAGCATTGTTGCCATGAGCGTCTCATGACCCGGGGAATCAACGAAAGAGACTCTTCTGAGCTCCTCTGTTTTACTCCCACAATTCGGACAGACTTCCTTCACCGTATACCTCTGAGGATCTGGACACTCTGGGCAGATTCTGAAGATTGCATCGGCATAACCCAATCTTATCGAAATTCCTCTTTTTATCTCCTCGCTGTGCTGATCTGTCCAGACTCCAGAAAGAGCTTTAACCAGAGTTGTCTTTCCGTGATCAACATGACCGACGAGACCGATATTAACAACGGACTGGGGCACTCTTTCAAGACCTCCTCTCACTTCTTTCTAAACTAAACACTCATCCCAATCATTAAAAACTTCTGCAAATGATCCCTCATATTTTCACAAACTTCTCCATCTGTCCCGAGGATATGAGCTTGTTCACAATCTCCTCATATCTCCTTCTATCCCTCATCATGGAATTAACCATATCTTCATTAACATGAGTTCCGGGTTTTACTGTAACTTCGACCTCTCTTTTGAGAGCTTTCTCCAACCCATACTTTATCGCGACACCTATGAGAGCACCCATAGGACAGAAAGGACTTGTAGGCTTGAATCTCACTTTTATTTCATCATTCACTTCTATATCTTCTTCGCTCACAATTCCCATATCGACAACAGATAGTGGATGCTCTGGATCGTAAATTTTCTTGAGAATTTCCAATATTTCTTCCCTCTTCATGCTTTTTCAACTCACCCCAATCATATATACATCTTTCGAAAGGCTCAAATCTTGCAAATCCTCATGAAATTCTTGAAGATGTCCTCTCCTCTCTCGGTATGCGCCACCTCTGGATGCCATTGAATTCCGAAGAGATCCTTCTCCTTGTGTCTCATCGCTTCAATTTCGCAGATCTCAGACTTTGCAAGAATTTCGAAGTTTTCAGGAAGTTCCGCCACCTCATCCGCATGAGAGGACCATGTTTTCAGATATTTCGGAAGTCCTCTGAAAATTTCATCTTCATCGAGAATCTCGACAACAACCTCTGCATATCCTCCTTGTCTACCTCTCCTTACTCCTCCTCCGTAAGCCTTTCCGATTATTTGATGTCCGAGACAAATTCCAAGAATTGGTATATTCAGCTTCAACACATATTCCTCGCATCTACCGCTCCTCTCTAATGAGGGGCCACCGCTTAGAACGATGCCATCTGGTTCCATTGCTTCAATCTCCTCAACAGCTAGCTCATTGCTCACGAGTTTTGTCTCAACTCCGAGATCTCTTAGAGTTCTGAAAATCAGATGACAGTATTGACCGTAGTTATTGACAACAAGAATTCTTGTACTCATCACTTTCGAGTCTTAACCATAATTATATTAATCTTCTCTTCCCACTCCTCATTGATGATTAGAGAAATGGCGGAAGAGATAAGAAGGCAATTCCTCTTGGCAGGATATGAAATACCGCTTGAAGAAGTTGAAGATAGACTAAGAAAGCTGATAATTGATTTCAAGGTTCCAGAAGATGAAGCAAAGAGGAGTGTTCACAACTACTTCCTGAAGGAACTGAACCTTAAAAGTCTTCCATTACAAAGAGACTCGGAGCTCGTAAAGATCTCGGAAATAAAGGAAGGTGGCAGGTGGATTTCTCTCAAAGCTAAGGTTCTCGAACTCTGGGAACCGAGGAGTGAGAGTGTCTCTCAGGTTGGACTTCTTGGAGATGATACGGGAGTGATCAAATTTGTCATATGGGCAAAATCCGATCTTCCAGACGTGGAGGAAGGCAAAAGCTACCTTTTTAAGAACGTAGTGAGCGATGTGTATCAGGGAAGAACTCAGGTGAACATTAACAGAAATAGCGAGATAATTGAGCTTAAAGAGGACGTTTCCACAAAACCAAGAGAGATGGAGATCACTGGAGCGATTATTGATATTTACTCTGGAAGTGGACTGATTCAAAGGTGTCCTGAGTGCGGAAGAATTGTGAACAAGGGAATTTGCTCAACTCATGGAAAAGTTATTGGAGTTTATGATCTGAGAGTCCGTGTAGTGCTTGATGACGGTGAAGAGACCTATGATCTTTTCATAGACAGAGAACGAATTGAGAGAATTTGTGATCTAACAGTTGAAAAGGCGAAGAAAATGATTGCTGAATCTCTCGATAGAACTGTTGTTGAGGATTATATTGCCTCGAAACTTCTGGGAAGATATTTCAAAGTCACAGGAAGAATCTTTGGAAGATACTTTTTCGTGGAGAACATGAGGTCTCTCGAAATCTCTCCTGAAGAAGTGGAGAAACTGATAGAAGAGGTGGAGAGTTTATGATGAAGAGAGAACCAGCAAGAAGAGTTTTTGCAGAAGAGTTCAGAGACAGCAACCTCTCATATAAGGAGGGAGAGGGACAATACGCACCTTCTTACGTGATAACTCCCACTGGAGCGAAATGCAATCGTCTTTTTATTGTGGGGGTTCTTCTGGAGAAGGATGATATAGGAAGTGAGTCCGAATACTGGAGATTGAGAATTTCTGATCCGACTGGAATATTCATTGCTTATGTGGGCCAATTTCAGCCTGAAGCCCTAAGAGCTCTGGGAGAAGTTGAAGCTCCCTCATTCATTTCCCTTATTGGAAAGCCATTTATTCTCAGTAGAGAGGGAAATGAAGCTCTTTCAGCAATAAGAGGAGAGAGAATAGCTTTATCTGATGAGGGTTCAAGAGATTTTTGGGTTTTTGACACCGCAAAAGCAACTCTCGAAAGATTGAAAAAATTCGAATCTGGAGAGGAACCATACGAAACTGCGAGAAAACACTATGGAGACAGAAGAGAGAAATATAAAGAAATGGTGAAAAAAGCCCTTTCTTCCCTTGAAATGGACTTCGCAGAGATTGAGGAATTCAAGTTCTAGCCCTCTGAATAAGTTCTTCGTGAAATCTTGTATCTTCGGTGAGCTCTGGATGGAAAGCCAGACCAATGAGGTTTTCTTCCTCAACCGCAACAATCACGTCATTGAATCTTCCTCGAACTTTCACATTCTTTCCGACGTCCACGACGGCTGGTGCTCTTATGAACACACAGTTATATGGCTTTCCGTCTATTTCCAGAACTGCTTCGAAAGATTCCCTCTGTCTTCCAAAAGCATTTCTCCTTATAGTTATGTCCATGAGCTCGAGGAGTTTCTGGTTCTTCTGAGGATTCTCGCATCTCTTCGCAAGAAGAACCAATCCCGCACAAACTCCCATGATAGGTTTTCCTTCCTCTGCGAATTTTTTCACTTCTTCAAAAATCCCCTCTCTGATCATCAGTCTGCTGAGCGTTGTACTCTCTCCCCCTGGAATGATTAGAGCATCGCAATCTTTGAGCACTCCACTATGCTTGATTTTCACGATCTCTCCTGAGATTTCTTTTTTCTCCATTGCTCTTTTGGTTGCTTCTACGTGCTCCTCTACATCACCTTGGAGAGCCAGTATTCCGACTCTCATTTACCATCCTCTTACCTGCAATTTCTCTCCTTCCTCGATTTCCTTCACATCAATTCCTCTCATTGGTTCTCCAAGTCCTTTCGAGATCTCGGCAAGAACATCTGGCTTATCATAATTGTTCACCGCCTCAACAATCGCCCTTGCCATCCTCTCGGGATTCTCGGACTTGAATATTCCGCTTCCCACGAAAACTCCATCCATTCCCATCTGCATCATGAGAGCAGCGTCGGCTGGAGTTGCAACTCCCCCTGCTGCAAAGTTCACAACCGGAAGTCTTCCGAGTTTCTTAATCTCAAGAAGGATCTCGTAAATTCCGCTGATGATTTCATGATACGTGTAATCCTCGTAGACCTTTTCGTTTTCAAGAACTCTCTCCGAGAGCCCGCTCACATCTCTGACCTCTGAGAGAGGTCTTAGATATGCTTCTGCAAATTTCTTCGCAACCCCATAAATCTGATCGTCGCTCGTTCTCTGAAGAACTCTTATGTTTTCGTTTACAAGCCTCACATGTCTGACTGCTTCAATGATGTTTCCTGTTCCGGCCTCTCCTTTTGTTCTTATCATAGCAGCTCCTTCCCATATTCTTCTCACTGCCTCTCCGAGATTTCTTGCTCCGCAGACAAAAGGAACTGTGAATTTCCTTTTATCTATGTGGAAAAATGGATCAGCAGGAGTAAGAACTTCACTCTCATCTATCATGTCCACTCCAAGAGCTTCGAGAATGAGGGCTTCTGCACTATGACCGATTCTAACTTTTGCCATAACTGGAATCGTAACTGCATCCATAATCTCCTGAATTTTAGTTGGATCAGCCATCCTCGCAACGCCTCCAGATGCTCTGATATCTGCTGGAACCTTCTGAAGAGCCATGACCGCAACAGCTCCAGCTTCTTCCGCTATGATGGCCTGATCAGCGTTAGTGACATCCATAATCACTCCACCCTTTTGCATCTTCGCAAAACCTCTTTTCAGAAGCTCTGTTCCATGTCTCAGATTTTCAAGCTTAACCATTAGCACCACCTCTATTAAAGCGCATACTTTAATATTCCCAAAGAAGTAATAAAGCTTTTGATGAAAGGAATATGGAAGTATGAAGATCTTCTACCTCCTGTGGAAAGAAGGATAAGTCTGGGCGAGGGTGATACCCCTCTCTTTCAACTCTCCTCAGAAATTTTTCTGAAGGATGAATCTAGAAATCCGACGGGATCTTTTGAAGATCGTGCTTCTGCATTTGCAATTTCTTGGCTTTTAGACAGAGGTGAGACCAAGGTGATCTGCGATGAGGATTTAGACAGATGTCTCTCCCTAGCAACTTATGCTGCAAAAGCAGGGATGGAGTGTCTCACTCCAATAATGAATCTCTCTCTTTCGCTTCTAGGAGCTAAGTACACAAAAAGAGGAGAGATTCTCAAAGAAAGATTTTACCATATCGGAGAGATGACTATAGCTTTTGAGATTGCAGAGAGAATCGATCCAGAAGTGATTGTTCTCCCTATGGGGAGTGGATCGAATGTTTCGATGATCTGGGAAGGGTTTAAGATTGCTCTTGATAGCGGTATGAGCGAAAGACTTCCCAAGATCATTGCAGTCAAACCGAAGTTTCCAAAAGATAGTATTGCAAGAGAATTAATTCAAAAACCGATTTTCAAGAAGAGTGCTCTGAAAGCGATTAAAGAATCGAATGGAAAGTTAATATCGGTTAGTGAGGAGGAGATTCTGAGAGCTCAGAGATCCCTAGCCAAAATGGGATTTTTACTGAGTCCTTCAGGAGCTATAGCATATTCCGCTCTCTCTGAAGTGAAGGGAAGAAAAGCAGTTCTCCTCCTCACCGGAAGCTTCAGAGGAGTTGCCCTGGAAGTTTCTGGAACTAAAGAAATCATACTCCACCTTCTTCTTGAGACTCCTTCTCATGGCTATGCACTCTGGAAAAGATTAAGAGAATACAAACCGATTTCGGTTCAAGCAGTCTATCAACACCTCAGAGAGCTTGAATCAAAAATGCTCGTGGAAAGAGATGATGAAGGTATTTACAGAGTGACCTCAAAAGGCAAGATGCTACTGGTTAAGAGTTAATGATTAAAAATTATTTTCAGCTAAACCACAAATTTTTTAACATATCATGTAAATTTCTATCTGGTGAACTGAAATGAAGACTAGAGCTCTCGGAATTCTCGTTATTGTAATTCTCGCAGTTTCAGCAGGTTATCTTATTCTTTCGACACCCAGTGCGGGAGAAATAGTTGAGATGACACTGAATTCAATGGAGAATGTTAAAAGCTACAGATTTTCCATGGATTCTGAAATGAACATGAGCACAATAGGAGAGAAGACAGCAAGCATCTTGATGAAAATGAGAGGAGAAGGAGCAGTAAACTATGGGGAAAGGAAGATTTTCGTGAGCACAATCTCAGAGATCCATGGTGAAGAAGGAGACATGAGTATTGAAAGTGATGTCTACCTGATGAACGATACAATGTACATGAAAATGAGATCGCCAGAGATGGGAGAACAATGGATGAAAATGAAGTTGCCTGAAGAGCTCGTTGAACAGTCTTGGAGCTCGGAAGATCAGATTAAGCAACAGATGATGCTTTTGAATTCTTCTGAAGTTAGAAGACTTCCTGATGAAAAGGTGAATGGAGTGGAATGCTATGTGCTTGAGGTCAAACCAGATCTTCAGAAGTTCTGGGAAGCTATAAAATCCCAATACTCACTTGGAGAGCTTCAGGGGATGAATGAGGCTATTTTGGAGGAGGCTCTGAAGAACTCGGAAATCAGTATGAAAGAATGGATAGCTAAAGATTCAAAGCTTCCGATGAAATCAGAGATTTACATGCTCATGACGATTTCACCTGAGGACTTCAACATATCCGTTGAAAATTCAGAAGATCTGAACTTCACGATGAGGATGGAAATGAGGATGGTAATGCACTTCTATGATTACAATGAAGTGATTGAAATAGAGCTTCCAGAAGAGGCGATGAATGCAATAGAGCTTCCTTCCCTATGATCTCTTTTCCAATCTATTTTTTGTTATTAAGCTTCTCAGCACTTGTTCGTGATTTATTTTTGTGTTGAAAAATGACTTCAGGATGACTTCAATTACCTCAGACCTGCTTGCATTCAAATCCTTTAACTTCTCACATATCTCGTCAACTCTATCAACAACGTTTTTTTCAATTCTTATCCCGAAGCTCTTGGTTTCAACCATGGGTGTGCAATATGTGCACAAACTAAATAAAATTTTCCCTTCTATCAAGTTCGTTGTGCACAATAGAAATACAAGCAGAGGACAGATAACTTCTCTTTCCGAGAGAGATACTCTTTGCGTGATATTTTCTCTTAAGAGTCTCTTCAACTCTTTCAGGAAGACCAATATGATCTCCGAGGAAGAAAGCAACTTTATCTCCGAATTCTATGTTTCTAACATCTTCTCCATCCTCATGGAGAACGTAAAACTCGAATCCTTCGTCCTTTAACTCTTCCGAGACACCTTTTATACTTTTCTTCGCAATCCTTATTCCAGGATTGACTTCAATCCACTCTTCACTTTCTTCAGCTTTCAGAGCTATTCTTATCCAAGAGGCAACCCCCCTTTCATTTGGATAAACTCTCCTCATTGTCGGTGTGAAGAGAATTGTTTTTGGAGGTTTTGGAGGACCTTCAAGAATGCAGTAAATTTTTGAATCATCTCTCAGCTTATGTGAGAGCCAGAGAGCGTAGATGACGCATCTCGCAACGAGATCCATTCTTCCTGCTCCGGGGAGATCATTTAAAGAGAATTTTGGGGTTGTGACACCCTTTCTTGAATAGATTATGAATGCTCTCTCACTCAATTTATCTCCTCCTGCACTTTGTGCACATCGAGAAGAGCTCTTTCCCAAGGACTCAGAGAAGGACAGATCGTACATCCAAGTCTATAGAATCCTTCATAGTAAAGAGGATGTAACTCAAAACCGTTCATGAGATCATAGAGCTGAACCATTGCACCACTCCAATGTTTTATTGGAAAGATCTCTTTTGCAACTCTCTGAAGTACAAAACCTCTCATTCTTCTTACTCTGCTCTCTCCATCTCTATCCCCAACGATGAGTGTTCTGATTCTCTCCTCTTCTACAACTCTTTTTAAAGCTTCAAGCTTCTTTGCAGTGCACCACCGATTCTCATGGGTTGGTATACCAAACAAAGAGACATCAAGAAATGCATCCTCAACCAAAAGCTCGACATTCAGTTTTTTGCAGATTTCCTCCACATATTCTTCTGTATAGGGCATCTCATAGTTTGTTCTGATGTAAATGGCTTTAACATCTTTCAGAGCCTTTTTAGCAAGTATCAGAGATGCCAAACTGTCCTTTCCTCCGCTGAAAGGAACCCCAACACACCCATCAGAGCTCTTCTCTATGAACTTCACCGAAATCCTCTCAAGAGTTTTGAGGAATTCCTTATTCGTCTCTATCATCCTCTTCAGATCAATTTCTCTTGGCGAGACTTCGCTAAGATATTTGACTTCGAGACTTTCTCCTATTTTCTTGCTCACTACAGCCTTGAGCTCAGGGACATAAATTCTTTCCTCATTCTTCAATCCTCTAAGAATGAGATTTCCTTTTTTGACTTCAAAACCGAGAATGCTTTTAGTATTCTCTACAAATCCATCTCCGAGAATGAAATAGGTGTCATAATCAGGATGGACTTCGAGGTTCATCTCGTTTCTGACGGAGAACTGAAAAACATCGCTAAATTTCATTCCAATTCTCATCTTAGCCTTCGCAAATTCAAAAGCGTTTCTGAGTTCCTCCATTCTTGCATTTCTCACCTCTTTTTTCCTAAGAATCGCAATCTGATAAACAGGTGTGATTTCTCTGATTCTCTTTTCAACCTCCCTTATCAGCTTAATATCATCTCTTCCGAAAAAGAAAATTGGAATTGTCTCTTTGAGATCTGGGAAATCGAGCTCTTCTGCTCTTCTGATGCCTCCGAGACTCAAGCACTCTATTCTCAGAGCATGACCAAGAGCTTTTGCATCCTTTCTGGCTCTCCCAATTGCAACAATCATTCCAGAAACCTCGTGAGAGTGAGACATATAATAATACTTTCTGAGAGCACGGATCAGATTTATAGTTGAGGATTTGAAAATTAATAATTGTGAGGTTCAAAATAGAGTTTGAACTCTTCGAACCCAAAGACCTGACAATTAACTACAACTATTACATCGCGAGCTGGATCTATAGATGCGTTGAGAGAGCTGACCCTGATCTTTCTTTAGAACTGCACAAACCCAGAACTATGAAGCTCTTTACCTTCAGCAGACTTCAAATCCCAGAGAGTCGCTTTCAGATCTTAGATGGAAGGATGAAAGTAGAGAGTGATTTTGCTTATCTCTTCTTCTCCACTCCGAAAAAAGAGATAGCAGAAGCTTTTGTTTCTGGAGCTCTTGAAAGACCTGAGGGGAGAATTGAGAGGCTTCCGTTTGTGATTAGAAGCATTCAGGTTATGAGAGAGCCTGAAATAAAGAGTGAAGCCAAATTCATTACGATGTCTCCAATAAGTGTCACAACTTTCAGAGATGGGAGAATTTTAGATCTCTATCCAAAAGATCCAAAGTTTTATGAAAACATAAGGAAAAATCTTATTAAAAAGTATGTCACATTATATAAAAGAGAACCTGAAAACGATGAACTTGAAATTGAAGTGATTGAAGCAAAGGCAAAGAAGATAACGATAAAGAACACGCACCACAGATGCGTTGATATGGTTTTTTTGGCTCGAGGATCTCCAGAGCTCCTGAAACTCGGCTATCAAGCTGGTTTCGGCGAGAGAAATTCGATGGGGTTTGGGATGGTGAAGGTGGTATGAATGTTAAAAGCCATTAAAGAATTGGGACAATACATAAGGGAAAATAAAAATTTAGATGACATTCAAGTTCTAACTGAATCGTCTAAGCTAGCAAACACGAAAAAGATGATTTGTGTAGTCTTTAGGAGGGAAGATGATAGTTTAGTATTTGATGGCGTCCATATTGAGGATTTTGATCAAGAAAAAGCAAGAAAAATACTCTATAGAACGTTTGGGCATGCCCAGTATGATGCTACTTTGTCTGCAAAATTAACAAGTCCTGACAAATTAGAAAAAAGGTGGAGGCTTTGGTTTAGTAGATATCTGGAGAAATTTGATAACATTATATCCCTCAAGCTGATAAAAAATGCCATTGAAGAAAATAAAAATAAAATTTTTGAAGGGATATCAGAAAAATACAATCAACTTAATAAACAAGAAAAGCGTGGTTGTCTTGCAACAATCAAAATAAGGGATAATAAAGACAGTGAGATGTATCTAGCGGAAATTCCAGAATTTGTTGAAATTTTTAAAATCACATCTATGGAAGATTTTTACTATAAACATAAAGTAGAATCTATAGGGGAAGGTGTTTGTTGCTTATGTATGCAAAGAAAAACTGTAATCCCCGCTTCTCCCTTTTTTGTTTTTACTGTGGATAAAGTTGGTTTTGCGTATGAATTCGATCGAGCCAATTCTTGGAAACAATTACCTATCTGTTTTGATTGTGCTCTTGATTTACAAGTAGGTAAAGAATTTTTGAAGAGCCAACTATCATTTCAACTTTATGGGTATCAATACTTTGTTATACCTTTTGCAATACAAAAAGAAACTTTAGCCGAAATAATTAATGAAATTGAGTTACGTAGAAGAAGTAGTGATTACAGAGAAGGCCTAATTAACGCTGAAGAAGACATTTTGGAAATATTGAAGGAAAAGAAGGATGTGTTTAATCTGATTTTCATTTTCTACAAAACAAAAGGCAAGGATGACTTTTTTGATATTTTAAGATATGTTGAGGAAGTTCCACCATCTTGGATAAAGAGAATTTACGATACTTTTCGTAATATTAATCAAAAAAGTATTTTCAAAGAGGGCCGATTAAAAATTATTTTAGGTGAAAAGTGGTCTGGTGATTTTACAAAAGGAATGTGGAATGGAGAATCAATTCCGAAACTTAACTTAGCAGGAATGATTGGGGATTTCTTTTATCATAGGGAAAAGGATAGAAAAATCTTTGATAAATCGAGTTTAAACATTTTAGGGGATATCTTAGAAGCTAAACAGGTAGACAAAAGATATTTTATTAGACATTTGATTGCAGCTATCAGAGAAGAACATGAAAGGGGATATGAGTGGAGTGAAAAACTACTGTCCCTCAAATCCTTATATCTGCTTAATTTTCTTTTGGAGTTGGGTTTAGTTTGTTCAGATTTTAGAGCTGAGAAATTTAAGGAGGTGAAACTTATGGAAGAGATAAAAATAAAAGATTCTGAAAAAGTGGAGAACTTTTTTAGCGAATTTTCAAGAGCTTTCGACACCCCAGATAAGAAAGCAGTTTTCTTGGAGGGTATTCTAGTGAGCTTCCTTTTAGATATACAATATGCAAAAAGGAAAGATACGCCGTTTAGGAAGAAATTGCACGGATTGAAATTAAATAAAAGACTTATAAAAAGGCTACTTCCGGAAGTAATAGAAAAACTAAAACAATATGATGCAGGTTATCCTTGGCTTGAAACTTTGATCTCTAAATATCTTATCGAAGCTGATGAAAATGGCTGGGCTATCTCTGATGATGAAATAAGCTATTATTTTGCTCTTGGATTGAATTTTGGTAGAGTATTCAAAGGGGGTGAACGAAATGAGTGATATCATAAAAAATAGGTCGGAAATTTTGTTTTTGTATGATGTAACTGATGCAAACCCGAATGGAGATCCAATGGAAGAAAATAGGCCAAGAATTGATGAAGAAACTGGAGTTAACATAGTAACTGATGTGCGCCTAAAGAGGACGATAAGAGACTACCTTAGAGATTTTAAGGGACAAAACATCTTCATCCAAGCTGAAAAAGTAATTGAAGAAGGTACAGAACTCATCAAAGCAAGAGGGGCAAAACTAATAGAGGAAATTGAAAAAATATTGGAAGACGAAATAGGTGGTGACGAAGCTAAGAAAATCGTAGAAAAGCTTGATGAAATTCTTAAGGAGGGAAGTAAGGGGAATAGACTGGAAAAATTCAATGAAGCTCTTGGCGACGCTGTAGATGAGGAAAGAAAAATGGAACTATTTGAGAAATTTGAAGAAATTAGGACAAAGAAGTTGAGAGAGAAACTATTTGACAAATTCATTGACTTAAGGCTTTTTGGTGCAACCTTGGCAGTTGCAAACATTGGTGTTCAGGAAACGGGACCCATACAATTCAAGTTTGGAAAGTCATTACATAAAGTAGATGTAAATTTCTACAAAGGATCAATTACAATGCCAGTAGAACCGGGTGAGGGTTTCAGGAAAGGAAAAAGACAAGCAGAGTTTTCTGAGGAATACAAGTTACCGTATTCGTTAATATGCTTCTATGGGATTGTAAATGAGAATGCAGCGAAAAATACTGGTTTATCAGAAGACGACATAAAATTGCTTCTAGACGGTATCTGGAATGGAACTAAGAACTTGATAACAAGATCAAAAATAGGTCAAATGCCTAGATTTCTGTTAAGAGTGGTGTATAAAGAGAATAATTTCCATATCGGGGATTTGGATAAAATGATTAAGCTCAAAAATAAGGATGGCAACGATCTCAGCGAAGAAGAACAAGAAAAAATAAGGGATATTTCAGAAGTGAAAGTAGATATTTCAGAATTAATAGGCGCTCTAAACGACTACAAAGATAAGATAGAGAGAATAGAATTCAAAGCTGACAAGAGAGTGACATTCGTAGTAAACGGATCAGTTTTAACAAATGATGGACTGAAAAATGAGTTTATTAGGAAGGTTGGCTTACAGAACAACCAAGTAATTGAGCTAGAACTGTGAAGAAATATGAAGGACAGAGTATTAGTTTTTGATATTTGGAGTGATTTTGCACATTTTAGAAGATTTGAAACTACAACATCTCCACTTACTTATCCTTTTCCTACAGGGACAACAATAGCTGGTCTCCTCGCAGCAATAGCTGGTCTCCCAAGAGACTCATACTATTCTTTATTTTCCAGAGATAACATGGAATTCTCTATTAGAATCCTGAATCCAGTAAAGAAAATAGTTATCCCGATCAGTATAGTAAAAACAGATGAACCAAATTGGTTTTTCCTATGGAAACTCAAAGATCCAAGAGCACCTACACCATATGAATTTGTTAAAGAGCCTAAATACAGAATATACGTACGATTCAAAAATTCAACCCTTAAAAAATTATATGAGAAATTAAAACGATTCCTAGAAAACCATCAGACAGTTTATACACCTTATCTTGGTATTACTGAAATGATTGCCAATTTCAAGTTTATTGATGATTTCTCAGCTGTCCCTCTCTCGATTAAAGATGAAATCAAAGATTTACACAGCGTTGCTAGAATAGACACGATTAAAATAATTCCAGAGGAAGGAAAAAGATACGGTAGAGAAACAGTGCCACTCTACATGGATAACGACAGAAAAGTTCTTGAGTATTGTAATGTCGTTTATGAAGTAAATGGCAAACCAATAAAAATTCGAAGCGGCACAATTTACGAAGTTGGGGACGAATATGTCTCATTCCTTTAAACTGAAGTCTCATCCAGACAAATTATTAAAAGAGCATCTGGAAAATGTGGGCAGATTATCCAAAGAGATACTTAAATCAAAAACAATAAAGAGTAAAGAAGTTTTTACTGAAGTTGCATATTTGATTGGAATTACACACGACTTTGGTAAAGCTACTAGTTACTTCCAAAATTGGTTGGAAAACGGGAGAAAAACACAATATGCCCAACATGGTTTTCTATCGAGTTTAGTTGGGTATTTGGTTGTCAGGAATTTTTTATCGGGTGCTCAAAAACTCGATGAATTTTGGTATTTGCCTGCAGTGGCATGGATTGTGATAAATAAACACCATGGTAATTTAAGAGATATTCTAAATGAAGAAGCAGAGAAACTAAAAGATCAAAGTGAGTTAGAGATAGTAAAAGAACAATTGAATGATATATTTTCTAATAACTTGACTGAAGTTGTTGAAATCTATAATTCTCTAGATTATTCAGATATATCAAAAATATTAATCGAGATTAAGAATTTAGAAAACTTAACACAACAAATACGAAAAGATATTAAGAAAATTTGTAAAAATAGTTTCAAAGACTATGACGTAAGATACTACTTTTTAATCCTCCTTTTTTACTCAATACTACTCGATGCAGACAAATTAGATGCTTCTGGAAGAAGAAATCTTCCTAAAAGAGAGGATATACCAAGCGATATCGTTGATGAGTACAAGAAAAAGAAGTTTGGGAAGCCTAAGACAGAAGTGGACATTATACGAGAAAAAGCTTACAACGAAGTTATTGCAAAAGTTAGCGATATTGACCTAACTTACGAAAGAATTCTCTCAATAAACTTGCCCACAGGGTGTGGTAAAACTCTAATTGGTTTATCATTCGCCCTTAAATTAAGGGAAAGAATAAAAACAAGTTTTGGTTTCACTCCTAAGATCATTTATTCTTTGCCATTTCTCAGTATTATCGATCAAAACACTAAAATTATTGAAGACATCCTGAAACTTAATCACGAGGAAATTCCATCTAACTTGCTTTTAATTCATCATCACCTCGCAGATATAAAATACAAAGAAATCAAAGACGGTGAATTAAATATTGAGGAACTTAATAGGTCTCTATTGCTTACAGAGGGTTGGCACTCGGAAATAGTAATAACCACATTCGTCCAGTTATTTCATAGTTTGATTACGAATAAAAATAGGGCTGCAAGAAAATTCCACAATATTACCAACTCTATACTTATCCTTGACGAGATCCAGTCAGTCCCGCATAAATATTGGTTACTGATTAATAAAGTCCTAAAACATTTAGCATGTGATTTCAATTGTTGGATAATTTTGATGACCGCTACTAGGCCACTTATTTTTAGAGACGAAGAGATTAAAGAGTTGGTAACGAATCCTAAAGAGTACTTTAATGCCTTTAATAGAGTTGTTTTTAATTTTGATCTAAAGATTAGAGATCTCGAGGAGTTTAAATATGAAATCTTGAATAAGATATTATACGGAGACAAAAATATACTAATTGTTTTAAATACAATAAATTCTTGTAAGGAACTATACGAATTCCTAAAAAAAGAGCTTGCACTATTTTATGGGGTAGACAAAAAAGATGTCAGTATCGATAAAGATGGAATTGCTAATTTTCCTGATTTGGAGTTAATTAACTTATCAACACACATTCTTCCAAGTTATCGACTAAGAAGAATAAACAGAATCAAAAATGGTGGTGGCAAGAAGAGGAAGATAATAGTAACCACCCAATTGATCGAAGCAGGAGTTGATATTAGCATAGATATCGTTTATAGAGATTTTGCTCCATTAGATTGCTTAATCCAAACCGCTGGTCGGTGTAACAGGAACGACGAGAGTGATGAAGGCTATGTTAATATTGTCATTCTGAAGAATAAAAGACAAGAGTTTTACAAATACATCTATGACTCCACGCTTATAGACGCTACGAGGGATGTTATTGGGACATTTAGTGGAACAGTTGAAGAAAAAGACTTTGTCTTAAGTTCCGTTGATGAGTATTATAAGATCGTGCTAAAAAGGGGATCCAAAAAGGATTCCAAAAATATCCTAGACTCAATTGTTAAGTTGGATTTCTCAAAAACCTCTGAATTTAATTTAATTCAGGAAAAGTTACCTACAGTCTCTTTATTTGTTGAAATTAACGACATAGCTGAAGAGATTAGAAAGAAAATGGAGGAAATATTCGAAAGCAAAAAAGGTTTTACACAGAAGTTGGAGATACTAGAGATGAGGAAAGAAATAAACAATTATACGATTCAAGTACGATGTTCCGAAAAATACTGGATGCTATTTTTAAATCTAAATCCTATTGATGGCTTAGAAGAGTACAGATATATTAAAAAGAGTGAGTTGGACAAATACTACAAAATAGATTCTGGACTTAATTTAGGAGACAGATCTTTAAATTTCGTTATGCTATAATGATGCTATCACATGAAGTTAACAACCAAATTTATTCTCTGATTTAATCAATAATTCACATCCTCTAAAGGTAAACCTTATATTCCTACTTATCATAACTACCATTAATGTCTACAAAGTATGTTACCATTTCGGTTAAATTGCCTAGGGAGATTAAAGAAAAGCTTGAAAAAGCTGGGAAAAAACCGGGAAGAATTGCTAAAGAAGCTTTGATCAGGGCTGTTGAGGAGATTGAGCTTGAAGAGATAAAAAAATCTATAAAAGAATTGCAGAAAACTATGGAAAAAATATCTCCTGAGAGGATCACAGAAAGCATAAGGGAGGACAGAGAGAGATGATCTTTGACGCAAGTTCAATTTTTGTTGCGATAAGAACTTTCAGACCAGAGATACTCAAAAACAACACAACCTCCGAGCTTGCGAGATACGAGATAGGAAACGCTTTGTGGAAAGAGGTAAATTTGCATAAAACTTTGAAGTTTCACGAAGCAGAGAGACTAATGGATGTTATTTTGAGAGCGATTCAACTCATGAATCTCGAGAAACCAGAGTGGAAAGAGTCTCTAAGAGTCTCCTCAGAGTTGAATCTAACCTTTTACGATGCCTCTTATGTGCAACTTGCTTTAAGCAAGAATGAACCACTTGTCACAGAAGATGAAAAACTGAGAAATAAAGCGAAAAGGGTGATCGACTCCATATCAGTTTCTGATCTGATTTAAATTTCAAATCACCTCATCTATCATACTCTTCTCAGTCCCCACAACCTCTCTCTTCATTGCATCTCTGCTTCTGAATTTGTAGATCACGATCATATCTGCATCTTCGTTTATTATTCCCCTCAATCCGCTTTTAACTTCTTCAAGATCGGCTTCGCTGAGCTCGCCTTCAAAAAGAGAGTTCTGAATCCAATTAAGATATCTTCTCAGAAACTTCTTCACCCTGTTCACTCTTTCAACGCTAACATCATAAGCTATTATCACATACACCTCTACCACCACGCAACCAGAGGACGATATTCCTCGGCTCCAAAAAAGTGCTTCACAAGCTTATAGCATTCCAATCTCATGAGCCTCTGATAAGAGACATTTCTCTTCAGTTTTCTGTGCTTTATCGTCTGCTCCAGCTTTTCGTTAAAAGCTTTTATGAATTTTCTCTTTCCCTCTTCATTCAGCAGAACTCCCTCCAGTTCAGAGTTGAAATCCTCTTCTTTTACAATCCTCTTATTTACGAGATTGAAAATGAGTCTGTCAACGATGATTGGCTTGAAGACCTCCGAGATATCAAGAGCTAAACTGAATCTCCTTTCAGATGGCTCATGCAAATAGCTTATCGTGGGATTGAGCTGAGTATGATAGATCTCTGAGATGATTGAAGAGTAAAGCAGAGAGTTCCCAAAACTTATCATCGCATTAACTTCATTCTTTGGTGGTCTTCTGCTCCTTGCTCCAAATTCCATCTTTAGAATCTCATCGAAGTGAGAATAGTACCGATTTCTTGCAATTGCTTCAATTCCCATAATCTCCTCAATTTTCGAACATCCCTTTAGATCTTCGAGAAGCTGAAGAAAATTTTCCTCAAATCCGTAATTTGAGAGATTTCTTCCCATATTCAAGATTGCTCCTTCAACAAAAGCTCTAGCGAGATTTCTCCTTTTCTCCTCGTCCAGATAATGCTCCACCTGCTTAACCAAGAGATCTCCTGAGATGAGAGATTCTCTGGGATAAAAACTCCCCTCGTAAAAGCCGTATCGATTGAAGAAATGAATGCAAATTCCCTCTTTCGAGAAAAGTGAGAGAGCCCCGGAGGTTATAGAGAGAGATCCAAGAGCATAGATTGAATGAATGGCATTAACCGGTATCGGTCTTCTTCCATCTTCGTTCTCGAAGTAAATGGTATTTTCTTTCCTTCTCAACCACCCATCGGATAAAATGTAGTAGTTCTTCTTTCTCACTTCATCTCACCTCATGAGAAACAGAACTCAAGATATGCGCACTTTCTGCATTTTTTCTTCTTTTCTGGAGATGGCATCTTTCCTTCCGCCACCTCTCTAACTCTCCTAAGAATATCTTCAATTTCTCTCTCTTTTTCACCATTCAGCTCTACTTTCACAATCTTCTTATTTTTCGGATAACTTATTTTTCCACTTGCTTTGATCCCGAGTTTCCTGAGGTAATAGAGATAATAGAGTGTTTGATAAAAGTCAGCTTCTTCTTCTGAAGAGGACTTTTTGATCTCGACGATCTCAAGCTTGTTACCTTTTTTCAAAACATCAACCGCTATTGGGCCAACACGTACATCTTTCTCATCTCTTTTGAAAAATTCTCGATGTAAAAGCCTTCCAAGCCTTACAAGATCGCTCTCTCGTTCCATCGAAACATTGTGGCTGAAGAGCCAGAGTTTTGTTTTACACACAAAATAGTAGTTCACTTCTGTGCCCCTGATATACATCTCCGCCATTTCCGGTTCAGAGAAATTCATAATAGAATTTTTCTTAATTCTATAATGTAACATTTTCTCTTAAAAATCGAAAAATCGAAGGGATCGAACACTTTCGGATCACACACAAAAGCTCTTTAAATGCGTTTAGGAAAAGTTTTTCATAGAAGTCCATCCCCTCTCTTTTATAGCACAGAGGTTGAGATTCTTGAACCCTATCGTGAGAATTCTTCAAAAAACAGATGGAAGTGTTACTGCAATAATAGAAGCTCTAACTGGTGAAGAAGCTAAAATAAAAACTCTTGAACGCAAAGTGGTGAAAGCGAATGAAGAGATTGCAAAGAAACTCAAAATTTCAGAAGGAGATGAAGTGAATTATAGAGTGGTTGAGATAAAATCCAAAGGAATTACTTTTGCGATAGCAACTTCCCTTACTCCTCTCAAGAGACTGGATGAGAGTTTCAAAGATGATTTGATGAAAGCGGAAATTCCCATTGGGAAGATCATAAAAAAGCATAAACTTGAGGTCAGAAGAGAGATTTTAAAAGCGGAAATAAAAGAACTTGAAAAGTTTGGGAAGTGTTTGGTGAGGAACTACAACATCATTCATCGAGGGGAGATACTTATGAATATAACCGAGATTTTTCCGATATCGGTATTTGAGAGCTTCATAAAGAGACGCTGATTAGATTTCCTCGGACTCAGAAGAGCTCCTGAACTTCGCAACAACATATCTTAGAGGTTTCGTGAAGATTGGTTTTTCTTTGAAGATTCCTTCTGGTTTGTAAAGAAGCACTAGATACATCAATATACCGAACATCATGTATTCCAACCACACTGCCTCGAAAGGTAAGTGAAGAAGCTCTCTAAGCTCATGTTTATACATCGTTAAAAATATCTTCACAACCACAAAAGTCAGCGTTCCCGCCAAAACCCCTTTGTTATTGCCCGCACCTCCGAGGAGCACCATAAGGAAAGGATAAAACGTCCATTCAACTCTTGCAAAACTAGAAGCTATTACATTCACGGAGTACAGCGAATAAAGTGCTCCTGCTATTGATGCGATGGCAGAACCTATTGCAGCAGCTTTTATCCTCAAAATCATAACATCTTTTCCAAAAGCTTTCACCACATCTTCGTTCTCTCTCATGGCCCTAAGAATTCTTCCGAAGGGAGAATTCGTGATTTTTTCCAAAAAAATGTAAACGAGAGCAAGAATAAAAAGAACGATGAGTGAGAAGAGATAGATTCTCTCCTCTCCCGCATAGAATGCCAGAACATCTGGAATTGAGACTCCGTAGTAACCTCCTATTATATCCACATCATAATTGCTGATCATGAAGACGACTTCGCTTATTGCCAGAAGAGTAATTGCGAGATAGTCTTCCCTCAGCTTTGCACTCGGAAGAATAAAGAGAGCTCCTGTAAGAGCTCCAACGACTCCAGCAATGATCAGAGAAGTTACAAGAAGGAATAATCCAAAAAGAGGATCGTTTGCGATTATCCCGTTAACCAAGGTTTTAACTTTTCCACTCGCATCAATGATATTCACACCCTTAACGCCGAAATAGAAAATGAGAATTCTGTTAAGGATTCCTCCTACGCTTATAGCTCCTATAAGAACTGCTAAGGCTCTTCCAAAGTTGGGAATTCCCGCGTAACCATATTCCAGATTGAGGCTCAGTGAGACTATTGCGTAGAGCCCGAACCAGAGAGCGATGACAGCAATGATTTCCATATTTTTCTCCACCTCACGCTTGCTAAACCCTTAGGAGCCAGTACAAGAGTGATTACAAGGATTGCAAGAGAAATAACTCTGCTGTAAAGGAGAATTGAAGTTCCGAAAATCGAACTCAGATTATAGGTTATGAACGACTCGGAGAATCCTATCAGATAAGCTCCTATTATAGCTCCAGAAAGGTTCGAAATACCTCCAACAATGCTCGCAGCAAATATAGAGACTATGAGTATTCCTCCGGTAGCAGGGACTATCTCCTGCCTGAAGGGAAGAAGGCATCCTGCTATTGCTGCAAGAGCTCCCGAGAGCGTCCATGCAAAAATTCTCGTGTATTCCACATTCACACCCATAACTTCAGCGAGAGAGGGATTCTCCATAGATGCTCTCAAAGCCACTCCGAATTTAGTTCTATAGAGGAGAACGAGAAGGAAAAGAAGGAGAAGGCACATCACGAGAGTTGAGATGAAAAATATCCCAGAAAAGCCGAAGAGCTCGAAATCGTAGGGAGTGAATATAAATTTCGTTGTTGATTTTCTGGTTATTGCTCTGAGGATTTCTGAATAAGCTCCGATGAAACCGAGGAGTACCAGATCTAAAGCTAAAGTTGCGATCATGAGGATGACTCCAGAAGCCTCCCTTCTTATCAGTGGACGGAGGATGAACAAATACACCGCAACTCCCAAGAGAGCTCCACCAAGTGCTGCAAAGGGGAGTGAAAAATAGGGATGCGTTGAGTACATTCTGAAGAGAGTGAAAGATATGTAGGAACCGAAAATTGCAAAGGAGCCCTGAGCGAAGTTGGGAACAGAGGTGGTGATATAAGTTATTGTCAATCCTATGCTCAGCATAGCCAAGAGGTTTGAATATACCAAGGCTCCCTCGACCACGCTCATAAACAAAACCTCTCTAACATTTTTGAAAAATACGATAAAAAGATTTCGTATTACAAAGACATTGAATACCATTCAGTCTGATATAGAGATCTGGAGAAATATTAAAATTGGATGAAGGTAAAAATATCCACTCATGATGATGAAGCGTATTCGAAGTGCTGATATAAGGAGTGTCAGCCTGACAGCTCTTGCAGTCGTTGTCTCCACCCTTCTTCTGTTCTCAGCACTTGTGGTTCCAGCAAGCGCTCAAGGAACAGATTCCAAAGAAGTCATCGAAATTGGAGTTCTAGTTGATCTCTCGGGACCGCTAACGACCTATGGAACAAACATAAAAAATACGATGATGATAGCAGAGGAGGATATAAACAGTTATTTCGCTGAAAAGGGACTTCCCTATGAAGTGAAATTTTACTATGAGGATACCAAAGTGAATCCGAATATAGCGCTTGAAAAGGTTCAAACATTGCACAGCAGAGGAATTAAGTTGATCGTTGGTCCGATGGGTAGTGGAGAAGTATCTAACGTGAAGAGCTATGTAACTTCAAACAAGCTGATAATAGTCTCTCCATCTTCAACAGCCCTGCCATCTCTCATAGGTGTGACTACTCCAGAGGAGAAGAAATACATCTTCAGATTTGTGGGAACAGATGACCTTCAGACAGATGCAATACTGGGAGAGCTCAAGGATTACGGAATTAAAGCGGTTCTCATAACTTATATCGGAAATCCATGGGGTAAAGGTCTCTACGATACGATAAAACCAAAGCTTGAAGCGAATGGTATAGAAATCGTGAGCTATGTGGAGTATCCAGATCCTCCGCCAGCAGATTTCTCACCATATATCACTGAACTCGAGAATGCCTTGACTAATGCTCTGAAGACTTACAGCAATGATGAAGTTGCGGTGGTAGCTTTCAGCTACGAAGAAGTTGCCACCATGCTCGCTCAGATGAAATCCGATAGTCCACTCCTGAATGTCCTCTGGTTCGGTTGCGATGGAACTGCGAAAAGCGATAAAGTCATTGAGGATGCTCTGGATAAGGCATCGAGAGTGGGGCTTTTGAGCACACTCTTTGAGTCCAAAGGAGCAGGTCTAGAAAAGCTTGCAAAGAAATACGAGGAAAAAGGATTCACGGGTGAGCCCTATCAGTATGCGATGAATGCCTATGATGCAGGTTGGGTCTTGGCTCTTTCCTATGTTGAAGTAGTTGAAGAGAAGGGAAGCTATGACCCAGATGCAATGGTGGAGAAGATTCCAGAAGTCACGAAGAAATACAGTGAGGGCGAGTATGGAGTGGAACCAGTGAGTGGTTACATCGAACTTAATGAATGGAACGATAGAGCAACTGGAGATTACGCCATCTGGTATGTCTCCTCAGAAGGACAGTGGGATAAAGCCGGAACTTGGCATTTCTCTGATGGATCTATTGAGTGGATTACGAAGCCACAGCCCCCAGAGGTGCAGGTAACTGAAGAGAAGAAGACACCGGGATTCGAAGTGATTCTGGGAATACTGGCAATAGGACTGGCAGGAATAGCTCTGAGAAGACTATGATTTTAAAAACCATCTCCCTTTCTAAATTTTTTGATGGTCTGAAAGCTCTGAATGAAGTGAGTATAGGAGTTGAAGAGGGAAGCATAACTCTTGTGATAGGGCCGAATGGAAGTGGGAAAACAACACTGATAAACACGATATGTGGATTTTACAAAGCTGATGAAGGAAGAGTGCTTTTCGAGGATAAAGAGATAACCAACAGACCTCCTCATGAAATTAGCAAACTGGGAATAACAAGAACCTTCCAGATACCTCAGCCTCTGAAGAAGATGACAGTTCTTGAGAATCTTCTCATAGCTGAGAACTATGGAACCAGCGTTTTGGAATCCTTGAGGAATGGGTGGATGAAAAAAGAGGAGGATTTTGTTGAAAAAGCATTTAAAATTCTGGAATTTTTAAATCTTGACCATTTATGGGATTCTCCAGCTCAAAATCTAAGTGGAGGACAATTAAAACTCTTGGAACTCGGGAGAGCGATGATGAGAGATTCGAAACTTTTGATAGCGGATGAACCAATTGCAGGAGTTAATCCTATTTTAGCTAATGAGATTCTTGACAGATTCGTAAAGTTAAAATCGAAGATGACCTTTCTTATTGTGGAACATCGTCTTGACATCGTGCTGAAATATGTTGACTACATTTACGTGATGGCAAACGGAAGAGTCATTGCGGAAGGAAAAGAAGAGGTTGTTGAAGATCCACGTGTTGTAGAGGTGTATCTTGGTGCTGAGGATTGAAAATCTGAACGCTGGTTATAAGGAATTTCATATTCTCTTCGATGTAAATGCAAAGATAGTTGAAGGTAGCATTACTACAGTTCTCGGACCAAATGGCTCAGGTAAATCAACCTTTCTCAAGTCCATCTTCGGCCTCACAAAAATATTCTCAGGAAGAATCTTTTTGAATGGTGAGGAGATAACAAAGGTGCCTCCTCATAACAAAACAAGGATTGGACTGGTTTACTTACCTCAGACTGATAATGTCTTCTCACATTTAAGTGTCGAGGAGAATCTCAGGATTGCAGGATACACTCTCAACGTAGAGGAGCTTAAAGATAGAATTGAGCTGGCTCTTAATGCCTTTCCTGAACTTAAAAGATTTCTCAAAAGAAGAGCAGGAACTCTGAGCGGTGGAGAGAGACAGATGTTAGCAATGGCAACCGCACTCGTGAGAAAAGCAAAGATATTGATGCTGGATGAACCTACTGCTCAACTTTCTCCAAAATTCGCTGAAATGATTTTTAGGAAGATTATTGAATTAAGAGACGATTACGATTTGACGATCCTCTTAGTGGAGCAGAATGCTAGAAGAGCTCTGGAAATAAGTGAGAACGCATATGTTTTGGTTAGCGGGAGAGTTGTCTTCGAAGGAAAATCAGAAGAACTGCTAGAACACGAAAAATTCGAGAGATTATGTGTGGGCATCGTAGATTGAAGAAAAAGAAAATATTAAAAAGTTTGAGGCAAATCAACGCTTTTAAATGAATCGCGAGATTGCGACAGAAATTCTCAAAAGACTCGAAGAAGAATATCCAGAAATCAAGGGCACTGCTTTGAGATTTGAGAACCCTTTTCAACTTCTCGTTTCCACTATTCTTTCTGCTCAATCCACAGACTCTCAGGTAAATAAAGTAACTGAAAAGCTTTTCAAAAAATATAGAAATGTAGAGGATTTTGCTAAAGCACCCTTAGAAGAACTGCAAAATCATCTGAGCTCTGTTGGTCTTTATAAAAGCAAGTCGAGATACATCAAAGAATCTGCGACCAAAATTCTCAATGAATTTGGTGGGAGAGTTCCTGATTCGATGGAAGATCTTTTGAAACTTCCCGGAGTTGGAAGAAAGACCGCAAACGTTATTCTATCAAATGCTTTCAGAAAAAGTGAGGGAATCGCTGTTGACACACACGTAATGAGATTATCGAGGAGAATAGGTTTATCAGAGAAGGAAAAAAGAGAGGAAATAGAGAGAGATCTGATGGAGCTTTATGAGAAGAGAGAGTGGGCTAAAGTCTCAAATCTCCTTATAGCTCATGGAAGGAGAGTCTGCAAGGCGAGAAAACCTCTCTGTAATGAATGTATCATCTCAGAATTATGCTCTTATTTCAGGAGGTTTAAAGATGAATTATCTGAAAATCTGCAGGGAAATAAAGAAAAGAGTTAAAGAAGAGATTTCAAAAGAGAGGTTTGAAAAGCTCTCGGAAAAGGTTGGAAGGGGTGCCTTTGGAGCTCAAACATCTCTCATTGACGACCTTGCTGAGAGAGTAATAATTTCGGAACTGAGAGAGATGGGTCTGGAAGCGATTTTGCTTACTGAGGAGAGGGGAGAGATAAAGATAGGGAGGGAGCCTTCCTTTAAAATAATTTTAGATCCAATTGATGGAACATTCAATGCTCTTAGAAATATCCCTCTGTTCTCACTTTCCATTGCTGTGAGAACTCTGAATGATGAAGAGCTCTTTGGATATGTTTCTTCCCTCTCTTTTGAAGATGAATTCCATGCTTTTAAAAATAAAGGTGCATTCAGAAACTCAAAAAGGATAAAAGTTTCAGAGAAAGATGAGATTGAGAAGGCTAACATCTCGTTATATCACGATGAAGAAAGTCCGGAAAGAGTCGTAGAGCTTTGTAAAGCTGTTAACAGGATTCGATGTTATGGTTGCGCGTCTTTAGAGCTCTGTTATGTCGCTTCTGGTGCTCTCGATGCTTTCGTGGATGTGAGGGGGAAACAAAGGATAGTTGATATAGCTGCAGGAACTCTCATACTTAAAGAGGCGGGGGGTAAAGTAACTGATGATCGAGGAATGGATTTAAGTGGTAGAATTGAGAAAATTTGCGTTGTGGCAACAAACGGAAGGCTTCATGAGAAGATTCTGAAATTGCTGTGATGAGCCATGAGAAGGATAGCAATCATTGTAAAGAAGGATGATGAACTCTCGTTGAGTGTGGCAAAAAAAGCAATTGAGATGATGAAAGATTCAGCAGAACTCATAGCAGATGAATACAGTGCGGAAAAGCTCTCCCTAAGAGGAGAGAAGATTGAAGATATGGAATGCGATGCAATTCTCGTGATTGGAGGAGATGGAACGATTCTGAGAATTTGCCAGAATCTAAAAAATAATATCCCAATTCTCGGAATTAACACGGGAGAGATAGGTTTTCTTGCAGATTTGAATTTAGATGAAATTAAATATGCAGTAGACCTTCTTCTTGGGGATTTTGAAGTAGAGGAAAAGTGTAGAATATCTGCTGAAGTGAAGGGACAGGTGCTTCCGCCTGCGTTAAATGAAGCTGTGATAATCACCGAAAGACCTTCGAAGATGCTCAGAGTAAAAGTTTATCTAAATGACGAACTTCTCGAAGATTTTAGAGCTGACGGAGTTATTGTGGCAACTCCAACAGGTTCAACAGCTTATTCCATGAGCGCAGGAGGGCCCATAATCCATCCAAATGTAGAATCATTTGTGATCGTTCCCTTAGCCCCCCATAAACTCTCTTCGAGACCATGGGTTGTCTCCAGCGAGAACGAAATTAAGGTTGTCCCCACGCGTGTTGGAAAAGATGCTCTTCTCGTTCTCGATGGTCAATATGTTAGAGGGTTGCGTGAAGGAGAGGAAGTTACTTTTACGAAACATCCTTCTCCTGCGAGATTTGTGAAGACAAGATATTCCTTTTCTGAAAAAGTCAGAAAAAAACTCATGAACCTCTAAATTTTCACGGGAAAATAATTTAAGTTGCGAACTCAAATAAATATTGAGGTGAGGTTGAATGAAACTTCAGGGCAAAAAAGTTGCAATCCTAGTTGAGAGTTATTATGAGGATTTGGAACTCTGGTATCCTCTGATAAGATTGAAGGAAGAGGGTGCAGAGATAAAGGTGATAGGTACTGGCTCTGCAGAAGAATACACTGGAAAACATGGAATTCCAATTACGGTTGATGCAAATGCTGATGAGGTGACTGCAGACGAGTTTGATGCCATTATTATTCCGGGAGGATGGGCACCAGATAGATTGAGAAGATACGAAGCTGTTTTAAAGCTTGTGAAAGATGCCTACGATAAAGGAAAAGTGATTGCAGCGATCTGCCATGGGCCATGGGTGATGATTTCTGCGAAGATCATAAAGGGTCACACCGCTACAGGAGTGGTTGCTATAAAAGATGATCTTATAAATGCAGGAGCAAATTACGTGGACCAGGAAGTTGTTGTAGATGGAAAACTCATTACTTCGAGAACTCCAGATGATTTATCAGCATTTGCTCGAGAGATCATAAAAGCTCTGAGCGAGGGTTAAGGGGTTGAGAGTAGAGATCTCCGGCGTGCTTCTGGAGATAGTCAAAGGAGATATAACTTCTCAACCTGATGTGGAGGTAATAGTGAATTCTGCAAATCGATGGTTGAAACCTGGGGGAGGGGTTTCAGGAGCTATACACAGAGCAGCTGGTCCAGAACTCGAAAAAGAGTGCAGTAAACTGGCTCCGATAGAGGTTGGAGATGCAGTGATCACGAGAGGTTACAATCTTCCTAATGACTTTGTTATCCATGTTCTCGGTCCTGTTTATGGAAAAGACAAACCAGAAGATGTGCTTCTTTCAAGATGCTACCAGAACGCTCTGAAGCTTGCTGATGAGAGGAGAGTAGATTCAATAGCTTTTCCCTCCATCTCCACAGGTATTTTTGGTTATCCGGTGAGAGAGGCATCAAAGGTAGCTCTGAAAACAATTTTGGAGCTCATTCCGACGTTGAAGAACGTGAAGAAAATTCGATTTGTTCTTTTCAGCGATGAAGATCTCCAAGCTTACGAAGATGCCCTCTCCGAAATTCTCGGAGAAAAATGAAAGTTGGATGCTGTGGATGGAATGGATTTAAAGGAAGAAAAGAAGGTATGAGCGTACTTCAGAGTTATGCAGAAGTCTTCGAGATTGTTGAAGTGAACTCTACTTTTTACAAACTTCCAAGAATTTCCACCTGCGAGAAGTGGAGAAGAGAAGTTGACGAAGTAAACGAAGAATTTGAGTTTACAGTTAAAGCAAATAAAGCGATTACCCATGAAGACAGATTCTCTTCAACCAGATCTATTGAAATTTTCGAAGAGATGAGAAAAATATGCGAGGCTCTTCGTAGCAAGATTCTTTTACTTCAAACTCCTCCCAGCTTCAGAGCCACCGAAGAATCTATCAGAAATTTCAGAGAATTTTTGAAGATGACTGAAAGAAATGGATTGAAAATTGCTGTAGAACTCAGACACAAAAGTTGGGATGATGAGATTCTTAAACCGCTTCTAGAGGAGTTTTCCTTGATTCATTGCGTGGATCCTTTCTCCAGAGATCCTCTTATGGGGGAACCAGCTTATTTCAGACTTCACGGAAGCCCTCCGGGTGAGAAGATGTACAGATATCGCTACACAGACTACGATCTTCAATTTCTAAAGAAAAAGATTGAAGAATACAAGAACTCCTACACCTTCTTCAACAATATTTTCATGTATGAGGATGCGAAGAGATTTCTCGAACTCGTGAGGTGAGTTTCATGCGTGCTAAATTCATGCACAACTGGGGAGAGTACAGATACGAGGCCTACGTGAATGATAAAAGAGAGCTTGTCAGATTCAACTCTCCAACGCATGAAACAGATTTAATCCTCTCTTCCTTTGATAACGGAAGATTTTACTTCATCGAACTATGGGGTGCATACGGAATAAGCAGAAATGAGTTTACAGTGACAGATGATAAAAAAGAGGCATTTGAGATATTTTCCGGAATCATTGAAGAACTTCTTCAGGTGCTGGAGGATGAAGAAGAAAAGAGAGAAGCAATGATAGCGGTTGAGAGAGCGAGAGAGCTTCTCCTCTGATCATCTTATCAAATGACTCCCGTCACAGCTCTTGGAACTCTGTAGCTCTGGAAATCCTTCTCGACATGATGCGAAAGGTATTCCGTAGCTTTCACAAACCTCTTTCACTTTTTTCATGAGTTCTCTTCTCATTTCTCTCGGAAGATATAATGCTCTTTGAATTCTCTCACCCTTTGAAAAATAAAGATCCTTTAGCTTTTTTGAGACATCTGGAAAAGCTAATGAAAACCTTTTCCAGCTATCTCTCCTCGGCTTGAAAGTACTCGAGACAACATGATCGACAAAGCTTGTTTTAGAGATTATCTCCTCAATTTCTTTATCGTTCAAAAAAGGTATTAGAGGATCGAATCTTAATCCAACTGGAATTCCGGAATCTTTCAGCTCCTTCAAAACCTCAATTCTCCTCAGAGCTCTTGGAGCTCCCCTCTCGAGGATTTCATCGTATTTTAACGTTGTCACTGTTATGGTAACAGCAGATCTCATATCCGAGAGAAGATCAACATCTCTCAGAATAACATCTCCCTTAGTTATTACAAGAACTCTGAAATCATACTCACGGAAGATTTCAAGGCATCTTCTCGTAAGTTCATACTCTTTCTCCACTGGAGGATATGGATCGCTTGTGTTGCTCATCGAAATAAGCGCATTTTCGGGAAGTTTCTCACAGTCTCTCCTCACATGCTTCAACAGATCTTTCTTAACTCTGCACTCGAAAAATCTTGGAATGTATGAAGAAGAGTAACAGTAGAGACACTGATGAGGACAACCAGTATAAGGATTTAAAGAATATTTTTCGGGACAACTGCAAAGCTCGCCTTTCCAAGGATCAAAAGGTCTTATCACACCCATGAACATAAAATTTAATCTCCTCATCATTCATAACTCTAATTATGAGTGAAGAATGCCTTAAATTCATATATACGAGGAGAAGTATAAGGGATTACTCCGAGAAGGAGATTAGTGAAGAGGATCTTCAGAAGATCTTGAGGGCTGGTTTTCAGGCTCCTACTGCCGCGAACGAACAACCGTGGCATTTCATTGTTGTGAGAAGAAGAGATCTTCTGGAAAAGATTGCAGAATCGCATCCTTACGCCAAGATGCTTAAAAAGGCTTCTGCAGCGATAATTGTATGTGCGGATCCTAAGCGTTCGAGATTTCCCTATAGACTCTGGGATCAGGATTGCTCTGCTGCAACCCAGAATATCCTTCTGGCTGCAAGGATACTTGGAATTGGCTCGGTATGGATAGGAATTTATCCGAGAGAAGATTTCGACAGAGATGTGAAGGAGATCCTCGGAATTCCAACTGAGATAGTCGTCTTTAGCATTATCTCGCTTGGATATCCGAAAAGTGAAAGCGAATTCAGAGAAGCGGAGGATAGGTTCAAAGAGGATAGGATTCACAGAGATGGTTGGTAACTCCTTTTTTTCAAATCCTTTTTCTCAACAGATAATATTTCTCCTTTTTTTCTTTTGAGATCATTTCCTTGAGAATTTCAAAATCCTTAAACTCTGGAGCTTCATCATCCCCGAGTTTGTGAACGAAGAGTACTTTTCCATTATCTTTCAGCTTTGGAAGAAATCTCTTCAGAGCTTTCATGGAAGACGAAAAAGGAAGAGTCAAATCATTCAAAATTAGGTCAAAATGCGGTAGAATTGATATATCGAATATAAACGCATCTCCTATGAATACTTTCACATTTTTCTTCTCTTTTTCAATCCTCCTCAACTCACTTTCGAATTCTCTACTGAACTCTATTCCATAAACGAATCTTGCCTTCTCGCTCGAATATAGAAGGAAGCCTCCTGCCGAGCTCCCGAGATCCAAGACGATTTCATCGCCTCTGAAGATCTCAAGACTTTCATCAATCTCTTTCAGCTTCCAGTACCCCTTTGGTCTCTCCTCAAAGAGCACTTCTATCTCTGCACCGAACTCCACGTCAAATGACGGTTTTGTTATGATTTTTCCTTCTACTCTCACAAGTCCTCTCTTTATACTCTCCTTAGCTTTTTGTCTTGAACTGAAACATCCTCTCCTAACCAGTACCAAATCAAGTCTCAAAGAATGTCACCCCAGAATGATTTTGAAGACTTTCGTTGGCAGATCTCCGTAAAGAACGTATCTCTCCTCAATGACTTCTCCATTGATTTTTTTCAGAGATTCTTTGAATTCCTTTTCAGCTGCTGTTATGACGACTAAAAGGGATTCACCGGATATTCTTTCTGCAGATTTAAGAAAACCTTCGTAAAGATCTCTTATTGCCCTTTTTCTCGAAGATCTTATTCCATACGGAGGATTCACCACCAAGAATTCGGGAGAGAGATCCAGATATTGCTCCATTCTTTTTGCGTCGCCTTCGATAAAGTCTATGAAATCTAAGACTCCTGCTCTTTCTGCATTTTCAATTGCTCCTTCTAAATGCTTTGGAGATATCTCCATAGCTACAATTCTTTTTGGATTCTCTCCTCTTTCCTCTATTTTCTTCTCTTTTTCAAAAATCTCCTTATCATGAATTTTAAGTTTCTTAAAGAGAAAATCTCTGTGATTCATACACTTTTTAGCCATTAAAACAGCTTCAATCGGGATTGTTCCGCTTCCACACATGGGATCGAGAAGAGAATTTCTCGGTTTCCAGCCACTGTATCTCAGAAGACAGGACGCAAGAGTCGGTCTTATAGGTGCATGATGCTGATATTTTCTGTAGCCTCTTTTGTGCAGTGATTCTCCAGTCGTATTAACGCTCAAAACGAAGTCATCATCTACGAGAAGAGCATAAATCTCAACATCGGGCTCCTCCAGATTTACCTTCAGCCTTTTTCCCGTTGAATCTCTGAAGCTCTCTATTATCGCTCTTCCCACCTCTGAAGCTATTTCAGGACTCGTGAAAGGGTGTTCCCCAACTCTTGTCGCTCTCACTGCAAAGCTCTGATTCTCGGAGATTATCCACATGTAATCTATCTCTCTGGAGATCCTGTAGATATCCTTCAATGTCTCCGCTTTTCTTTTCTGAAGTATCAGAAAAACTCTGTTCACGCATCTTGCCCTGAGATTAACTCTATACATCTCTTTCAAAGAGCCTTCAAATTCGACCCTCCCCTTCCTTCTCTCAACTCTCCTTCCTGTTAATTCTTTAATCTCTTCTGCAGTGACATCTTCCATCCCCTGTGTTGTTGTTGCCATGAACTCCATCAAGGACAGTCTTTTTATATCTGATCCTTAAATTAAGTTGCGGATGCTTACTCTCGAGATCTTTTATGAGAGTTTCAGTGAAGAAGTGCTGAGTGCAGTTCGAAAAGCTCTTCAGAGAACATATCCCCTTAAAGTGACTCTCGGAACAGAGATGAAACCGCCAATTGGAGCGAAAGATGAAGAAAGAAGCCAATACGATGCATCACTTCTTCTTGAGTTCCTTTCGAAGAATAAGACCAAAGATCTTGCCCTCTGGCTTGTAAACTGCGACATTTTCATAGTTGGTATGAACTTTGTCTTTGGAGTAGCTTACGAAAGAGAGGCGATAGTTTCAACTTACCGATTGCCCTCTCTGGAAATGATCTCGAAAGAATCAATTCATGAAGTTGGTCACCTCTTAAGTCTGGAGCACTGCTCCAACAACTGCGTAATGAAATTCTCCAACACCTTCGCCGAAGCCATGAAAAAACCGAGTAAACTCTGCAAGAATTGTGAGGCGCAAATTAAAAAGCTATTTGCATCAGAGGAAAAAGAGATATCTTCTGTCTAATCCTCTTGTTAACCCGAGATCTTTCGCAAGCTCAAGAACTTTCATGAACTCATCTCTTGTGATTCTTCTACTCAGCTCTTCATACTTATATGCCTCTCCTTCTGGCCTGTATTGAGCCATGATATTAACATAGGTGTCCTTCGAAATCTCCTGCGCTATAAACTTGAGAATTCTCTCACTTCCCGCGAGATCATTTGGTAAAACGAGATGTCTGATAAGAAGGCCTCTATATGCAATTCCTTCCTTCACCTTCAGATCTCCAACCTGGCGGTGCATTTCCTTAACAGCCTCTTTGCATCTCTCGAAATAATCTGGAGCATTAGAATACTTCTTCGCAGGTTCAGAAGAACCATATTTCATGTCAGGCATATATATGTCAACTATTCCTTCGAGCATTTTGATGAGTTCAACGTTTTCGTATCCGCTACAATTCCAGACAATTGGGAGCTTCAATCCTCTTTCAACCGCTATTTCTATCGCTCGAACTAACTGAGGTGTGTAGTGTGTTGGGGTCACAAAATTGATGTTATGACATCCAAGAGATTGAAGATGGAGCATCATCTCAGCCACTCTATCCTCAGAGACGATCTCTCCAACACCAAGATGACTTATGTCGTAGTTCTGACAATATACGCAAAGGAGATTGCAATTTGTCAAAAATATTGTTCCTGATCCATTTCTTCCCACAAGCACATCCTCTTCTCCGAAGTGCGAAAAATAGCTTGAGACCATGAGATTTGCATCTGCACCACAATAACCTCTTTCCCCCTTCATCCTATTAACTCTGCATTTCCTCGGGCATAGTTCACATGATTCTAAAATAGAATACAGCTCATCTACCCTTCTTCGAAGTTCCCCACTCTCAAAAAGATGAAGATAAGAAGGTTCAAAGCTCATCTTTTCCACCTCTTTTTTATTACTGCTTTAACTCCACTTCTCTCTTCGAACTCCCCTTTAACTTCGAGCTCTCTCGGTGAGATTTCCTCCTTCACATCTCTAAAGATTTCCTCCACCACAGCTTCATGATGAATTGCTCTTTTTTCAAAGCTTCTGAAGTATTTATCCAGCGATTCGTATTCGATGAGCCATCTCTCTGGTATATATCTGATGGTTATCTTCGCCCTATCCTCCAGTCCCGTAACAGGACAGATGCATTTGAACCCCTCATATACGAACTCAGCTTCATGTTCTCCAAAAAAATTTGGGATTTTCCCTATCTTTCTCATCTCTTCTCTCCTCAGAGCCTCCAAAAGTTCTTCTTTGCTTTCACATACCTCCTGAGCCATTGCAAGAGGCCAAGGGGATCTTGCTTTCCCTTCAGAATATGCAATAACCCTCTTTCCACTCATAGAAGCCTGAAATGCCTCTACACTCGCTCCAAAGCTTGGAAAATCTGAGATGATTATGATGACATCTGCTTCGCTTACTTTTTCAAGGTCTCTTCTCACTATTTCCCTGCACAACTCTAATTTATCTCTGAAATCCTGAATTTCGCAGTAATCCATATCCTTCAGCTGATCTATGACTTCGAATCCATTCTCTCTGAGGAGCTCCTGAAGCTCTTTTATTCTCTCCTTTCCTCCATATCCCAAGGACCCGCAGATCATGATCTTCATCGCAGAAAAATATTTGAAAATTTTTTAATAAAAATGCTTGCACAAAGGTGGCAACTCTGAAAAACCGCTTATATGGCTTTATTTCTTCTCTAATATGAAAAATCAAAAATTGAATATTTCTTTGAGAATTCCCTTATTACCAAGTTCCTTGGGCTTGAGTTCAATTGTCCTGAGTGGTTTCAGAAGCCTCAGTACTCCATCGGTTGTTATCTCCCATGGATCTTTGAAATCAAGGAGAATGTCAACTGCCCTTCGATATTTTTCTCCTTCATATATCACTGCTTTTCCTGGTGAGACAGCTATGATGATGTCTGAATCAAGCGATTCCGTGTTGGGAGATGCGACATTGCTGAACGACTCGATGACTACCATATCGTGCCTCCTTTTGATCTCTTTAAGAGCTTCATTTGAGAGGTCTCTAGCCTTTCTGAGGATTTCCTCGGCGTCCTCAATTTCAATTTCCTGAACTTCGCCTTTTAGAGCTTTCGAGAGTCTTTCAACCTCTTTTCTGAGAATTCCTGTAAACCTTTCCAAATTCGAGTTCACAACATAATGCTTGGTCTCCTTTCCACTCACTCTGATCATTGCGATTTGATTCATCGAAAGATTTTGCATAAGATTCCACTCAAGTTTCTCTAAATCCAAAGGCATTGCCAAGACACATACGGGATTCTCCAGCTCTACTGACTCGATGCTTCTCGCAACATTGTGGAGTCTCTGAATATCTCTTCCGAGAAGGAGACCGAATTCAGCGCTCCTTACAATGACTTCATAATGATACCAGCCATTGGTTGAACAGAAAGGTTTGGAGACTCCAACGTCCACTCCTTTTTCTATTGCTTCCGAAATTAGGGCTTCGGCAAGAGTTGTTTTCCCGGAGTTCTCGGATAGAACTCCAACTATGAGAACTTTGATCATGAGTATCACCCACAATGGTAAGTGATATTTAGAAGCACCACTATTCTTCATTGATGACTCTTGATCGTATTTACGTTTACTTTATTGGAACTGCGGGAAGCGGAAAGAGTTGCCTCACAAAAACCTTCTCTGAGTGGCTTGATATCAAAAGACTTCACTGTATAACAGTGAATCTCGATCCGGGAGCTGAAACAATGCCTTATAATCCGGATGTGGACATAAGAGAGTGGTTTACGCTTGAAGATATTATGGATAACTACGGAGTTGGACCAAACGGGGCTCAGATCATTGGCTCAGACCTCATAAGTTTGAGGGCGGAGGAAATAAAAGAAGAGATAGAAAGTTATAATTGCGAATACGTGCTCATAGATACTCCCGGTCAAATGGAGCTCTTCACACTCAGACGGAGCAGTGAAATACTCATTGATATGCTTGACAGATCAAAAAGCGTGATGGTTTTTCTCTTTGACCCTGTGGTCTCAAAAACACCTTCTGGGTTTATCAGCCTTCTCTTCATGTGTGCATCTGCAACCTTCAGACTGAAATTGCCACAAATACCAGTTTTATCCAAATCCGACCTTCTTTCTCAAGAAGAAGTGCAGAAGATCATTGACTGGAGCATAAATCCCGATCTTCTTTATGAGGAGCTTCAAAACGAGGGACTCAATCTGGAGCTTTTCTATGCTCTCAAAGAATCTGGAATCTCTCAACCGATCTCTCCTGTTTCTTCAGAAACATTTTTCGGAATGGAGGACATTTACGACGGAATTCAGGAAATCTTTTACGGAGGAGAGGACACAGAGAAAATTCTCTTCTAAAAAGATAAAAAGATGAGAAGGGGGGAATCCCTTTAAATTACTCCTATTTCTTTGAGGATCTTTCTGAGTTCCTCTTTCTCATCCGGTGAGAGTTCCTTTAACGGAGGTCTTAAAGGTCCTCCATGCAATCCAACGATGTCCATTGCAGCCTTCCCAATAGGAATGTACATGTAGTTCGTTCGGAAAGCCTCAGGAAGTATGGAGTGATCCACTCTCTTCTTAAACAATCTCCCCATTAGGAAGAGGAGGGGCGAAATTTTTTCAACTGCCTTCATCGCTTCCAAGAAATCTCCCTTCATCACAGCATCATAGACTGCGTAGCTGAGTTGTGGAGCAAAGTTTCCTATGAAGGTCACGAACCCTTGATATCTTAAACCATAGGCTGCAGACGCAGGATAATGATAATCTCCAAGCCCATTGATAAGAACCATGTCTTTCTCATTCACGAGAAGAACTTTTAGCAGGTAATCTATAGCCGTGGGAGTGTTATCTTTAATTGCAACGATGTTATCTATCTTTGCGAGTTCTGCAACAAGATCTGCGGGAATGAATGTTCCAGTAACATCTGCGTTATTGTATATCATCACTGCAACATCCACAGCTTCCGCTATGGTCTTGTAATGCTCATAGAGCTCATTTCTGTATGCTCTGTGATAATACGGTGGGGTGCTCATCACACAATCCGCACCAACTTCCTCAGCATATTTTGCAAGTTTTACCGCTTCCAAAGCACTTGGATGACTCACACCTGCAATAACAGGGACTTTTCCGTCAGCAGTTTCTACAACAGTCTTTATGACCTTCTTCTGATCCTCAATTGGAAGAGCATAAAACTCAGTTGTGCTTCCATTGGTCATGATCACGAGATCCTTATTTCCGTCTTCAGCAAAGTCCACGAGGAACTTCGTATTCTCTTTTAAACCCTCATAATTCACTTCCATTTTCTCGTTCATTGGACAATACTGAACGGGAATTATTCCCTTACAGGACTTTTTAAATTCTTCTGGTGTCATACTCATAGGTTTCACCTCATCTCTTCATATTATTTTGGCTATTATTAATTTATTGGTTTTAAGACGGGTTGAGAGCACCTTTCGCAAAACTTATTATTGGAGAGCGAAAACTGAGTTATGATCGAGATGACGCAGATGGAAGAAGCAAAGAAGGGTAGAATTACAGAAGACATGATGCTCATTGCAGAAAGAGAGAGAATTAGAGTTGAAGATCTGATGAAAAACATTGCAAAAGGTTATACTATAATTCTAAAAAACGTTGCTCATGAGAATGTAAGACCGGTTGCAATTGGAAAGGGTGTGAGGGTAAAAATCAACGCCAATATAGGGACCTCTCGCGATATTCTCGATGTGGAAAAAGAGATCGAAAAAGCCAGAGTTGCGGTGAAATACGGTGCAGATACCATCATGGATCTTTCCACTGGTGGAGATCTGGATGAGATAAGAAGGAGAATTATGAAAAGTGTTGATGTACCAATAGGCACAGTTCCGATTTATCAAGCAGCTGAAAAGATGCTGAGGAAAGGAAGAGCCATTATCGATATGAGTGAAGATGACATGTGGAGGACAGTTGAGAAACATTTTAAAGATGGGGTTGATTTTGTTACCATTCATGCCGGAGTGACAAAGGAAGTTGTTAAAAAGCTAACAAAATCAAAGAGAGTTGTTGGAATGGTTTCTCGTGGTGGAACTTTCATGGCTGCTTGGATCCATCATAATAAAGAAGAAAATCCATTCTATAGAGATTACGACTATCTCTTAGAGCTTGCAAAAGAATACGATGCTGTTTTGAGTCTTGGAGATGGTCTTAGACCCGGAGGGATTCATGATGCGGGAGATCTTCTTCAGATGAGTGAGCTTTTCACCTTAGGGGAGCTCGTTAAGAGAGCCCGAGAAACGGGAGTTCAGGCAATGGTTGAAGGTCCTGGGCATGTGCCTATAGACCAAATTCCAATGCAGATAAAGATTGCAAAAGTTGCAACTAATAATGCTCCTTTCTATGTTCTTGGACCGCTTGTTTCTGATATATTTCCAGGTTACGATCACATTGCAGGTGCCATAGGAGGGGCAATTGCAGCTCTTAACGGTGCGGATTTCCTTTGCTATGTTACCCCCTCTGAACATCTTGGGCTTCCAGATATAGAGGAAGTGAAAGAAGGAGTGATCGCATCCAAAATAGCTGCTCATGCTGTCAATCTCACGAGGTTTGAAGAGGATGCACTTTTGGATCTTGAGATGAGCAAGGCAAGGTTTTCATTAGACTGGGAAAGACAAAAAGAGGTTGCCATTGATAAGGAGAGATTTGAGGAGAAGAGAAAGAGTAAACCTACGAGAACTGAAGCTTGTAGCATGTGTGGAGATCTTTGTGCGATAAAAATGATTAAGGAGATGATGGAGTAGTTTTGGAATTTTGGAGGACTCTGTTATTTAATTTTAAAGAATCTCTGAAAAACTTCGGAAATAGTCACAGCCTCTAATATCGGAGCTTCTCATCTTCGAAATCTTTGATTATCGAAAACTATATAAAAATCGGACATAGAAGAATATTTTGTCCTATGAAAGGAATAAGAGGGATCAGGAAATATCTTCCCGAGATCCTCAGAAGACTTCACGATGGGCTTGATCCAGCGGAGCTCGATGATAGGCTCAATGAAAGGGGAATTCCGCACACAACACTCTACGATATTCTCAGAATTCTCGAAGAATCGGGCGTGATTTACAAGGATGGAGAGAAATACCGTTTGATCTGCAGGAAAGAGATTCAAGAATTCAGGACGAGAGAGGAATACAAGATAAGGATGAAGCATTCTAGTATTCTTGCAGAGGAGGTCAAAAAAGTTCTTAGAGAAGCGGAAAGATCTTCTGACTCACGCAGAGCGATCAGAAAGATAAATCTGAAGCTCAATGAAAATTTTCTTGAACACCTGAAGGAATATCATGCAATCTATGATCTTCTCATGGAGTTCGAATCTCTGGAGGAGGAATTGAGGAGAAAAGAGGATGATTTTATCGAACTCCTGAAAGAAGAGCTCAAACAAAGAGAGTTGAACGAAAAGATTATGAGCTGGAATGCCATTCGAATCATTTTGGATCATCTCAGAGGAAGATGGATCGGTCTTGACAGTCGTGTGGAGCTCTTTATCGATGGAGAATATCTCAGAGATAAGACGACAAAGCTCTCTCTTTCATCTGCAAGAGCTTCCATGAAGAGACTCGAAGATGCCATGAACTCCATAATCACGAACGATGAGATCAGAAGAGCTTATGAAGAGTTGATTGATCTGGAAGCGGAAAGAGATGAGATTTACCATAATCTCAAAGCAAAACTGGAGCTCCTCATCGACAAGATAAATCACGGGGAGCCTCTGAGAGGATTATGTGAACTCTGTCCGAGGGTGAAGATTAAGGTTGAGTTGTTTTAAGATATATTTAAGAAAGTTATGCTCTTTTGAGATATTTTGGCGCTGAGAGAGCCGATAAGAGAGGTTACGAGTACAACAAAGGTTATTAGAGATATTAACCCATTTGAAGCGAAAAGAGAGATTATAAGTATTGAGAATTCTCCTCTCGGAATAGTGGTAAGCCCAATATCGAGACCTGAGGAAACAGAGTGATGAAGTTTTAACCCTATGATTACTCCAGAGAGAATTTTGGATACAATGGCGATAAATAAAAGCGCTAAAAAGTGGAAAAAGTTTAAATTTTCAGAAATTTCGATTGAAGCGGCAAAGAAGAAAAAGAAAATTGCCAGAAAAATCTCTTTAAGTGGTCTAACAATTCTTTCAAGTTCCCTTATTTCTGAGAATGCTGTTCCAAGAGAGATTGCAATTAGAGCTTCTGAAATTCCGGAAATTTTTTGAAGAGGCACTGCGATAGTTGAAATCGAGAATCCAAGAAGGAAAGGAATTTCGTCATCTCTCCTGAAGACTTCTCTGATTTTTGATGAGCTTCTATCAATGATTTTCGAAGCAATAAGAATGAGGAAAAGGAGAAGAAGAATTTTTACAAGCAATACAAGTCCTTTATCTTTCGAGAGAACTGCCAAGATCGGGATGAGGGCAAGATCTTCAAAAACCATCATCCAGATGATTGTCTCTGCCTCTGAGAACACAAGCTTCCGATTTTCAACAAGAGAATGAAGAACTATTGCAGAACTGCTAAGATATAGTGCAGAAGCGATTACAAAGGATTCGAGCAGATCAAAACCAAGAAAGAGAGAAACTAGAAAACCGAAGCTGAAATTAACTGAGATATCAATGATGCCTGAAAAGAGAATCTTTTCCCTCTCTTTTAAAATGCTCTCCTTTCTTATCTCCAAACCGATGTAAAATAGTAGAAGAACAACTCCTATTTCTCCAAGAACTTTTGAAATTTCCTTTGCCTCAAAAAGCCCGATGCCTCCAGTTCCGAGAAGGAATCCAAGAAGAAGATACATGGGGATTACAGGAAGTGAGAATTTTCTTGCCAGAAGAGCTCCGAGACCGCAGAGAAAAAGAGCGATTATGAATTGCATTTCAACTCACTTGACCCAGAATTTCCTTTTCAAAGAGTTCTATTTGATGTGATTCACCTATGAGCACTATCATATCATCCTTTTCGAATATAAAATCTGGAGGAGGATTTACAAAATTCTTGCCCTTTCTCGATACTGCTATTACTGTTGCTCCAGATCTCTCTCTTATCCCCAACTCCTTTATACTCTTATTACTGAGCCTCTCAGGAATTCTATAAGTGTGAATTGCAATTCTTAGATCGTAAAGAGCGGAGAAGGCAACCTCAACTATCTCCTTTTCCGACTCGAAAATACTCCCAATAAGTATACTTCCGACTCTTCTCGCCTCAGAGGGAGTGAGATCCACTTCCGAAGGTTCCGCCTTTCCTCTTTCAAGAATATACAGCTGAATTTTACCACTATGCAGAAAAACAACTGCAATTCGATCCCCATTAGAAGTTTCTATTTCGTATTTAGACCCCACACCTGGGAGCTCTATAGAGCGCATAAAAAGTTCTAAGTGAGAAGAACTATTAAGAATTTTTGTGGAAAAGAAAAAATTAAAGAGATTCTACGAGAGTCAGCTGAGTGAGAAGGAGATAGAAAAAGCTAAGATAGATGAGCATGCGAAAAGAGCTCCGAGACCTTGTGGATTTACAATTCATGTAGCCAGAGGATGTTCTGGAAGCTGTCTCTACTGTTATGTTGAATCAAAACCAAGACCCGCGGAACTCTCACCAAAAGCTCTTGTATATTCCCTTCTTCTTAATCCCCGATTTAAAATAGAAGAGAGTTTCATTGCGATTGGATCCGTTTGTGAGCCTCTTGACTTTCCAGAATACACAAAAGAGCTTCTCAAGGAGATTTATCTGCTCAGAAATCCTGTCCAGCTCTCAACAAAAGAGGTCAACCACACTCTTGTGAGAGAGCTCAAAAAAGTTGATACTTTAATCTCCATGTGTGTGCCCCTAGATGAGCTATGCAAGAAGTTTGAACCGAAAAGACCTTCCATTTCAGAAAGACTTGAATTTTGCAAAGAGGTCCATGGAGCGGTTTTTCTCAGGCCTATACTTCTGATGATTGATGAAGAGCTCTATAAAAGAGGTCTGGAAAGAATTGCAGAATATACAGATAGGATAATTCTTGGAAACCTAAGATTGACGAAAAACGTAAAGAAGAAGCTCGGAATAGAGAGATTGACGAAGAGTTACTTCCAGGGAAAGAAAATTTTAGAGGATTACGCTAAAAAAGAGTTAGATCTGATAGTGTTCAGATCTGCCTGCTGTTCTAACGCATATAAACACAGAGTGCCTTGTTGGAATGAATGTTGGAGAAAAGGCTTTTGTTCCAAATGTCCAAATGAGTGTTGGTCAAAGGAGGAGAGAAGAAATTATTAACTGATCTCTCGTCTTTGGATTTTGGGAGGAGATGAATTCGATGAAGAGGTGCAGACTCTGTGGAAGAGAGTTCGACAAGAGTGAGGTGGGAAGATTGAGGATTTTAAGGAAGGAGAAAAAGGGTGAAAGTGTTGTTTGGATATGTCCAGAATGTTCAAATAGAATAAAGATTCATTAAACACAATAGTTTAACTTATATCCAAAAAATTATCGAAAGTATTTAATAGTGAAATTGAAGATCTTTTTACGGTGATCCACGTGAAGCTAAGAGCGTATCTGGTCATTGGAGTTCTCGTTGCCTCTCTGCTTTTAAGCGGGTGTATAGAAGAAGCGCAGAAATCAGAATTGAAGATCTTTCATGCTGGTTCTCTGAGCATACCTCTGGAACAAGTCAGCGAAGAGTTCAAAGAGTATATGAAGAAAAAAGGATACGAAATTGAAGTTCAAGCAGAATCGAGTGGAAGCGTAATGGCAGTTAGAAAGGTTACAGACCTTGGAAAGAGAGCGGATATTGTTGCAGTAGCAGATTATACGCTCATACCTCAGATGCTCATCCCGAACTATACAGACTTCTACGTGATATTTGCAACAAATGAGATTGTGATAGCCTTTACGAACGAGAGCAAATACGCAGATGAGATCAACTCAGAGAACTGGTACGAGATACTCGCAAGGAACGGTGTTACTTTTGGATTTAGTGACCCTAATCAGGATCCAGCTGGATATCGGTCTGTTATGGTGACAAAACTCGCCTCTCTGTACTACGGAAAGCCCATCTTCGAGGAGCTTATAGAAAAGAATACAAACATATACGACGAAGGAAATCACATAATAGCTCCATCCGAAATTCAGACAAATGAAAAAGTAGTAATAAGACCTAAGGAGACTGATCTTGCCCCGCTGGTTGAGAGTGGGTCCTTAGATTACTTCTTCATCTACAAGAGTATTGCAGAACAGCATAAACTCAAGTATGTGGAGCTTCCAGACGAGATAAACCTGAGAGACTACTCCAAGGCAGAGTATTACTCTCAGGTCAGCATAACTATTGGTTCCACTCAGAAAACAATAGAAGCGAAGCCCATAGTATACGGAATCACCGTTCTAAAAAATGCTCCCAACAAGGAGATGGCTCTAGAATACCTGAAATTCATGCTCGGTGAGAACGGAAAGAGGATATTTCAGAACAACCATCAGAACTTCATATGGCCCCCAGTGCCTTTTGGAGAGGTTCCAGAAGAACTTAAAGATATTGTGGAGGTAGCAGAGTGAGGAGGGATTACGTTACAGCCTTTTTTGCACTTATGGGCTCTTTTCTGCTCGTTTATATTCTCCTCCCCATTTTTCTAATTATCGGAAAACAATTGCTCGACTTTGAAATGCTGGTAAAAACTCTTCAAGATGAACTCGTGATAGAATCTCTGAAGAACTCATTTTTAACCTCAACCGCAACAATGTTGATTTCTCTAATCTTTGGAGTTCCTCTAGGATATATCCTCGCAAGAGAGGATTTCAGGGGAAAGAGTATTGTTCAGGGAATCATAGATGTCCCCATTGTCATTCCTCACTCCGTGGTTGGAGTTATGCTTCTCGTAACTTTTTCTGATGCTATCCTTGATAGCTATCTTGGAATTATCATGGCAATGTTATTTGTTTCAGCTCCTTTCACGATAAACGCATCAAGAGACGGATTTCTTGCAATTGACGAAAGACTAGAACACGTTGCAAGAACTCTCGGTGCATCAAAACTGAAAGTGTTTTTTACAATTACCCTTCCTCTTGCAATGCCTTCCATTCTAAGCGGAGCAATAATGACGTGGGCAAGAGCGATTAGCGAAGTTGGGGCAATTCTCATAGTCGCATATTATCCGAAGACTGCTCAAGTTCTTGTGATGGATTATTTCAACAACTATGGATTGAATGTCTCAAGACCAATTTCAGTCATTCTCATACTTCTGAGTCTCTTCATTTTTGCGTTAATGAGATGGATTGCGGGGAAGAGAAATGTTGAGGCTTGAGAGAGTTTCAAGAAGATGGAAGGACTTCGAAATAAATAATGTGAGTTTCGAAGTGATAAAAGGAGAATACTTTATAATTCTTGGTCCAAGTGGAGCTGGAAAAACTCTGCTTCTCGAAACTATTGCAGGAATCTTCAAGCCAGAAGAAGGAGATATCTGGCTTGAAGAGGAGAGAATAACAGATCTTCCACCCGAAAAAAGAGAGATCTCATATATTCCACAAAACTATGCACTTTTCCCTCATCTTACTGTTTACGAGAACATTGCATACGGTATGAGGCTCAGGAAATTTTCAGAGGAGGAAATTAAGAGAGAAGTATATGAACTTGCAGAAGTTCTTGGAATAGGAGGTCTTCTGCACAGAGAGCCAAAGACTCTGAGCGGAGGAGAACAACAAAGAGTTGCGATTGCAAGAGCTATTGCAATCAAACCCAAAATTCTTCTACTTGATGAACCATTCTCGAATCTAGACATTCAGATGGCTTCGAAACTCATAGGAGAAATGAAGAGATGGAAAAAAGAACTTGAATTTACTGCTATACACGTAACTCACTCTTTTGAGGAGGCTTTGAGCCTTGGAGACAGGGTCGGAGTGATGATGAAGGGAGAACTCAAACAAATTGGAGCAATTCGAGAGGTCTTCTCCACTCCAAAGAGCGAAGACGTTGCGAGGTTTTTAGGTTATGAGAATATTATCGAGGGAGAGGCAAGAGGGAGAACTTTTTATGTCAATGGAATTAAGTTGGAACTTCCGAAAGAGGCAAAAGGAAGAATAAGAATTGGCCTGAGACCGGAAGATATAATCCTCTCGAAAAAAGTTCTTGAGAGCTCTGCAAGAAACGTTCTCAAAATGAGGGTTACTGCAATCGAAGATCTTGGGTCTGTTGTGAAAGTTGAAGTTGAGAGCTCTGGAATTGAGTTGAGAGCCATCATAACAAGATCTTCGCTATTAGAACTGGGAATCTCTGAGGGAGATGAAATTTACGCTGTGTTCAAATCTTCTGCAATTCACATCTTCTGAGTCTCAAACTTTTTTATCTTCCTGTTCACGAGGAAATATACCAGTATTACCAAGATGAGGAGGAGAAAAAGGATAAGCTCTAGAGAGAGCTCAAACCCACCTCCAAGAGCTTTCGGAGTTACCGAAGTCTCTGTCTGAATCTTCATAACTGCCTTTGGTGTCTTTTCTGCAACTTTCAAAGTTCTGAGGAGAGAGAGTATGAGAGCGACTGGAAGAGTGATGAGTAGGAAAGAGAGAACTAATTTTATTCTTCTGAGTCTGAGGATTATTTTTCCTCTCTCCGTCAATGTGTAGTAGACCCATTTTCTCTCGTCGTCCACTCTCTGCACAAATCCGGCATTTTCAAGAATTCTTATATGGTGAAGAATTGTGGGCTTCGATAACTCAAGAATCCTTGAAAGCTCAGAGACTGTATAATTTCTTTCAGAGAGTTTTTTCAATATCTCTATTCTCGTGTAACTTGTAAGAACCTTGATCTCACTGACGTCTCCTTCAACTTCCATTACTCCCACCTTTTAACTTGAGGATGCTTTAAATTTTACCAGATGATGAAAATTGGGGGAAAGTTAGATAAAATTCTAAAGAAATCAAAAAATTTTTATATAGTCTTAGAAAACTTCTCGAGTAAGATGATAAAAACCGTAAAGCTCACGAAAGAGTACGATGGAGTTAGAGCGGTTGATTCTCTGAATCTTGAAGTGAAAAAAGGAGAAGTTTTTGGATTTCTCGGTCCGAATGGAGCGGGAAAGAGTACCACAATTCTCATGCTCGGAGCGATGATAGAACCAACGAGTGGAACGTGCTACATTGGGGATTTCGAAGTTACGAGAAACCCTATTGAAGTGAAGAAAATCACGGGATATCTTCCAGAGCGTCCTGGTTTTTACGATCATCTCGATGCGAGAAGAAATCTGGATTACTTTGCAAGATTCTATAGAATGACCGAGGAAGAGAGGAGGAGAAGGATAGAGAAGGTTCTCGAAATTGTTGGACTGGAAAATGTTCGGAAAAAAGTTGGGGAATACTCGAGAGGTATGATCCAGAGACTTGCTCTTGCTCAAGCTCTTCTGAATGATCCCGAAGTTCTCCTCCTCGATGAACCGACGAGTGGAATAGACCCTCAAGGGACTTTAGAATTCAGGAGAATAATCAAAGAGCTTGAAAAAGAAGGGAAAACAATATTTTTCTCTTCACACATTCTCTCAGAGGTTAGAGAGGTTTGTAAAAGAATAGGAATCATCTCTAAAGGAAGACTTCTCGCTGTTGGAACTCCAGAAGAAATTCAGAGACAGATGGGAGAAGAGCACTACAGAATAATTGTTGAGCCTTTTCCGAGGACTCTGAGAATTGATCATGATGATATCATTAAAATCGAGCATGATAGAGATAGAGCGGTGATTGAGGCTAAATCTGATATAAGAGAGTTCATCTCAGAGATTTTCATTGAGAATCGGATAAGACTCAGGGAACTGAGACTTGAGATGCCGTCTCTTGAGGAACTCTTTATGAAAGTGATCTACGAGAGCGAGGTGGAAGAAGATGCATCCAGTTCTTAATGTTGCGAGAAAGGAATTTCTGGATCACGTAATGAGTAAGAGATTTCTGATTCTTCTTGCTGCGATGCTCGTGATATCTGGAATTTCGCTTATGGAGGGAGGTCAGGACTACAAAGAGCAACTTGAGAACTATAAAGAGACTCTCAGTGCAATTGAGAGTGGAGCATTGGGGGTTCCTCCCGGCTACACTCCTTCAAAACCATCACCGCTCTTCATCTTCACGAGAATGGGCTTTCAGATCATGACGATTGGGGTGATTTTAGCAATAGCGATGGGTTTCGATCTAATTTCTGGAGAAAGAGAGAGAGGATCTTTGAAGATTCTTTTATCTCATCCCCTCTTCAGAGATGATGTTATAAATGGAAAGGCTCTTGGAGGACTTTTGGCTCTTTCGTTTGCCATCCTCATCATCATTCTACTGAGCGTTGCGGTGCTCCTGATCTTCGGTATTGTCCCAACAATCGAAGATCTATTCAGAATCTTCGTCTATGCTCTTCTTTCGATTCTTTACCTCTTCGTTTTCTTTTCGATTTCTCTTATGGCCTCGGTGATAATGAAAAACAGCACAAATGCTCTGATTCTCTCACTCGTGCTCTTTATCACTCTTTCCGCTTTTATACCCATGATCAGCTGGCAGATAACCGACAAGATCGTTGGAGAGCCTCCAGAGCCTCCAAAGTTTAAAGTTGTTGAAATTGAGACTGTGAGTACTAGTTCTGAGAGTGATATAATTCCGAAGCCTGTAGAAATCAGTGATGAAGAAATGCAAGAATATCAGAAGAAGATGAGGGAATACTGGGAAAGGAGGGAGAGAGTTCAGGAGATCTTCGATCTTCTCGATCCTTCAACGAATTATCAAAGACTTTCATCTGCAACTCTCAGCCCATATTACTACACTTCTTCTCCCTTCGGTGAAGTGGAGAAGAAAGAAGGAATTCTGGAGATACTTTGGACTCTATGGAAGAATCTCGTTGCTTTGATCGTTTATCCCGTTGTGACCTACGGAGTTGCTTACATAAAATTCATGAGGATGGATGTAAGATGATGAAGAAAACTCTCTCTATTATTATTCTTATATTAGGACTTCTACTAAGCGTTGCATCCGTTTCTGCTCAGAGCGAGCTCGAAATCTACAGCGACTATCCAGGTCAGATAGCTGAGGCTGGAGATACTGTGAAATTCGATGTCACCGTGAGGAACAATGGAGATGTTGACGGAACTTTCACGTTAAACCACTATTGCAGAATTGAGGGATGGAATGTTTATTTTGAGGCTGGAGGAAAGAAGATCTACAAGCTCTTCATTCCAAGTGGAGGAAGCGGATCATTTACAGTCGTGATCGAAACATCTGGAGATACGGAGATAGGAGAGTATCTCGTGACGATTTCTGTGGGCACAAAAACCCTCGATCTCTACGTTAAGATAGTGAAAACTCATGAGGGCGAGATGGGAACTCTGACTCTGAAGGTTGTTGATAAAGAAGGAGAAAACGTAAAAGGAGCTGAAGTAAGAATTTACAACTCCTCCGGACTCATTGACACCGTGATGACCACTTCAGATGGAACAATAAACATAGAGCTTCCAAAAGGAGAGTACTGGGCTGAGATTGTCAAGAAAGGATATGAGACAAAGAAGACGAAAAACTTCGAGATTAAAATAGGGAAGACAACGAATCTTGGGACTGTCACAATAGAAAGGAGAGATTACTTTGTCGACCTCAGCTGTAAGATTCCCTATCTTGTCTCCTATGTCGGTAAATCTCCGGTTTTTGAACTTGAGATATCGAATCTGGGGAAAGAAGATGACAGCTATAGACTTGCTGTCGAAGACCTTCCGCCAGAATGGTACTATAGATTCAAAGAGAGCTTGGAGGGAGCGGAGATATCTGAGATCTACATTCCCGCCGGAGAGACAAGAACACTCTACCTCGAGCTCATAACACCTTATGATGTGGATACTGGCGAATATAGCTTCAGAGCAATTGCCCAATCTACTTTTGCGGAGAGCTCTTTGAATCTTACGGTTAAGCTCACCGGAATTTACCAGATGTCACTCTACTCTCCTTACTACAACTACAAGATCAAAAAAGGAGAATCCGCAAAGATAATTCTCACAGTTATCAATTCTGGGAAGGGAACGACTCTCACGAACATAAAACCAGAGGTAAGTGCTCCAGAAGGATGGACTGCTAGAATTTATCCTGAACTTCAGAGCAAACTCGAGCCTGGAAAGAAGGTGAGATTTGAGATTTCTCTTATTCCTCCAGCCGATATTGTGGCGAGCGACTATAAGGTTACGGTGAAGATTAAGAGTGATCAGCTAGAAGAGGAAGAGGATTTCAGAATAACAGTAGAGGAGGCTTCTTATACTGCACTCTACGGTCTCTTGATAATTTTTGCAATATTCGGAGGTCTCTATTACATGTTCAGGAAATATGGGAGAAGGTAAGAAACGCTAAATTTTTTAATTTTCCTAATTCTTAATTTCTTTTTTAGGAGGTGATAACGATGGTATGGAGAAGAAAGCGAAGATGGGAGGACTGGGATCCATTTGATTTCTTTGGAGGCTTTAGCTTCATAGATGAGATGATGGAGAAGATGATGAGGGATATGGAAGAGATCTTCAAAGAAGTAAGAGAGGGGGGAGAGATTAAACCCGTAGTCAAAGGATTCTCGATAACAATTGGTCCAGATGGAGAGCCTGTCATCAGAGAGTTTGGAACAAAATCAATGATCTCGGAGAGAGGAATAGAGGAGAGGAGACCTCTTGTAGATGTTATAGAGACAGATGATGAAATTCAGGTAATTGCAGAAATTCCCGGAGTTAGAAAAGAAGATATTGAACTGAATGCAACTGAGAGAACACTTGAGATAAAGAGTGAGGGAGAGAGGAGAAGATATTACGAAAAGGTTGAGTTGCCTGCGGAGATTGATCCTGACTCGGTGAAGGCCACTTACAACAACGGAATTCTTGAAGTGATAATGAAGAAGAAATTAAAGAGAGAGGGAAAGAGAATAAAGGTGGAGTAAGATGGTAGAAAAGTGGATCTTCCTCGGAGTGTTTTTCATTTTACTCGGATTCTTCATCATCTTCGGAGCAACTCTTTACCAGAGTTTAAAGCTTGCCAACACAGGAGAGAGCGAGACTGAAATCAGAAGCGGAGGAATAGTGATGATAGGACCATTTCCGATAATTTTTGGAAGTGATGTTGAAAGTGTGAAGTTTGTGATAATTCTCGCTCTACTTCTTATCGTAATCACTTTTCTGCTTTTCTACCCCTTCTGGAAGCTTTAAAAATTTTTTTCTTTCCCTTTTCACATCTCTGAGAACTTTCATAGTCATGAAGAGACCTAAAATTAGATTTAAGTGATAAATCGTGAATCTCCACACTATTACGAAAATCCCGAGTTTGTATGAAGGAAGGATCACGGAATAAAATGTAGCTGCTCCAAGTTCTGCTATACCGCTACTTCCTGGAGTCAAGGGAAGCATGAGAATCAGAGTTAGAACTCCTTGGACAAAATAACAGAACCAGACCTGAGGAGCTTCCTGAAGTCCCAAAAGTATGACTGAAGGTATCAGAAACTCGTTAGTCCAGAAGAGAGCTGTTAAGATGAAAGCGTAGTACGTCCCATGATTTCTCCTTCTCGCAAAATTTATCATCGCAGCTCTGAAATTCATTAGCTCCTCGAAAATTTTCTCCAAAAGCATCTCCCTTTTTCTTAGAAATTCAAAACTTTCAGATATTCTTAGAATAATTCTCTTAGTCTTTTCAGGAGCCTGAGGATTAGCCAATGAGATTATCAGGAAAATTATACCTCCAAGAATGATAAGAATTGAGAAAACTGTGACCGCTCTTAAATATTCGTGACCTTCTAAATAGGATTGAAGAACAAAAAGCCCCAGAAGTGCAATAAATGCCAAAAAAATTCCGTCCATCACCCTCTCCCCGAGGACTATCGCACTTGAATCCCCGGGCGAGATTCCACATCTTGTTAAAAGAGCGATTCTCACTGGTTCTCCTCCTGCATGCGATGGTGTTATTGCTGCTGTAAAGACACTCGAAACAACCATTTCGAGAGATCTTCTCAAATCGACTCTGAATCCAAGAGTTTTAGCTAAAACCTTTATTCTCAGAGCCCAGATGAAGAAAGAGGTCAAATGCATAAGAATTGCAAGAAAGAGGAATTCTATTCTCACCTTAGAGAGAGCTTGGAACGTTTCCTCGGAAATTGTGAAGTATAGAACTAAAACTGTTGCGATGATGCTAATAATGATCGAAGTAAGAATTAGCTTTTTGTACTTTTCCATGAGTCTCCCCTTAGAACTTTAATCTCCTTCACAACGAGATATCCGCTGTCCCCCCTCCAGAAGATATCGTAGTCCAAATCTATTCTTCCCTTCATGTGAGGTCCCGAGAGCACAAGGGTTTCAAACTCTCCCCCCTCCCCACCAGGATGTATTCCATATTTTTCTCTTAACACCTCCAGCTTTCGAATCATTTCTTCATCTATCACCCTTCCCAAGAAATCTCTCGTCATACCTTCTGCAAAACATCCCACCACCATTATCTCGAACCCAAGAGATACCATCTCTCGAAGTGTCTCTACAGGATCTCTTTTCCAGAGAGGAGTTACCGAAAGAATTCCAAGTGATTTGCAGAGTTTTTCGATTCTCTTTCTCTGATACTCGGATGCTATTGCTCCGCTCACCAGAACTTCTATGTTGAGATCTCTCAGAATCTCTTTCACTTCCCCCATTTCTTCCTCATTTTCCTTTGATACTTTCACTTTTGTGTATTCCTTACCCATCAATTCGGCTGAGATTTCCGCAACCTCTATGCACGGATAGTGAAACATCATTGAATCTCTCTCGGGTTCGATGATGATAAGGTGTTCAACATTTATTCCAGATTTCTCCGCAAGAAAAGTGGCATAGGTGGAGTCTTTTCCTCCACTGAAGAGTGATGCCCCTCTCAGCCTCACCCCTCCTCGAGGACCTTTCTGATTTCCTCTTTCAGTACTTCGCTTACAATTTTTCCGTCTACTTTCCCTCTGAACTCTTTCATCACCATCCCCATGAGAGGTGAGAACGCTCTTTCACCTCTCTCCTTCACAAAATCTTTTCTCTCTTCAACAAGCTTTTTCACGAATTTTTTGAGTTCTTCAAATGTTCCTCCCTTTATTCCGAGTTCCTCTAAAATCTCCGTAAGATCATTCTCAGGCTTTTCGCACCACTTCATGAGAATCTCGTCAGACGCTTCTTTTGCGAATCTTCCCTCACTCATTGCCTTGAAGAATGACATGAAGTGTTCTTCACTCAAACTTTCAACCTTGGCTCCTTCTCTTCTAATCTGCGGAATTATCTCCTCAATAACCCGCACAACGAGTTGAGGAGAGATTTCAAATTCCTTTACTACTCTTTCGAAGAGGAAACGATTCTCAGATCTGGCAATTTTTCTCGCGAGTTCCTCGTTTAATCCGTATTCTTTTTTGAATCTTTCCTCAGCTTCACTTATCAACTCGGGAATCTTTATATTCTCTAGCATCTCTCTCGTAATCTTTACGGGAGGGATGTCAGTCTCAGGATACATCCTCGCCGCCCCAGGTAGAGGTCTCATATATCTTGTTGTTCCATCCTCCATAGCCCTCCTCGTTTCCTCTGGAACGCCCTGAAGAGCTTCTTTACACCTCTTTATCGCCGCTTCCATTGCTTTTTCAGCAATCTCCCTTTTTTCAGCAATTATCAGAATTGCATCATTTTCCTGAGCGTTCATAAACTCTCTAAGTTTGGTCACCTCATCTTCGGTTATTCCGTAACCAGGAAGCTCATCGGTATGGAAACACCCACCCGCACCTCTTCTTCTCATTCTGTCTGCAATTTCCGTTCCAAATCTTAGACCCGGAATTAGCTCTCTTCCAAGTAAGCCAGAGAAACCTCTGAGCAGTAAAGCAAGGACTATTCCTCCCTCTTCGACCTTTCTCCTGAGAATTTTCGATTTCGTGTTTTTGAAAAGTTCTGTCACCTCTTTAACATCTCCAACTGAAGCTCCTCTTCTTCTTAGTTCATCTCTGATCCTCAAGAGTTCGAGCTGTCTTTTCGCTTCAAGTCTCACTATCTCTTCCAGCATCTCGAGTTCCTGAACGCCTTTTATCTCGATTCTCGCACCATCTGAGATTGAGACATTCACATCCTGTCTTATAGTTCCGAGACCTCTCCTCACTCTCCCGGTTGATCTCAGTATCTCACCTATTCGCTCTGCAACCTTCCTAACCTCCTCCGGGCTCTCCATATCTGGAGCGGTTGAGATCTCCACAAGAGGTATCCCAAGTCTATCTAAAGAGAAGTTATCTCCCTCAATCCTTTGGGCTGCATCCTCCTCAAGACATAAAGATGGAATTCGAATTTTTTTCCCATCCACCTCAATATACCCATCAAGAGCTATCAGAGCAGTTCTCTGAAATCCTGTTGTATTTGAACCATCTACCACAATCTTTCTCATTACGTGAATTTGATCGACGATTTGCATGTTCATCATTTTGGCAATCATCAACGCTATTTCAAGAGATTCTCTATCGAGCTCTTTTGGAGGTTCCTCATCATTTTCGATAAGACAGGTTGAATCGTATCCAAAATAGCTATATTTTCGTCTCAAAGAGACTTCTTCCTCTGCTGCAACGTCGACTTCACCGAGTTCAGAAGGAGTAGCGTGAAGATATCTGAAGAACTGATAAGAGCTCTCCTCAAAATCTCTCATCTCAGGAGGGCATCTGCAGAATAGCTTCTCCTTAGTCTTCAACTGTTGATGGATCTCCAAACCAGCTCGGAGACCAAGCTTTTTAAAATCCAAATTCTGCACCTCCCGTAGATCTCGGATTTATCTCTCCAACAAGATTTACTTTCATTAGCCTTTTCGCTTCCTCAAGATCGTAGTGAGCGAGAAGCCACATTGATTTCACGAGAGCTGTTTCGGGAAGCATATCCTCAGCTTCAACAACTCCTGCTCTTAGAAGATCTCTTCCCGTATCGTAAACTCTATCACAGACTCTTCCAAAAAGACACTGTGATGTCATTGTCACGAGAACTCCACTTTCAACCGCTTCTTTGATATGTGGAATCCACTCAGCACTCACATGCCCGAGACCCGTTCCCTCAATCACGATACCTCTGTAGCCTCTCTCGATAAAGAAATCAATGATCTCTGGAGGAGAGCCGGGGAAGAATTTTAAGAGAGCGCATTTCTCTTCGAGTTTCGGATAAATTTCAAGTTCTCTCTCATTCCTCTTCACATAATCGCCCAGAACTTTTATTTTTCCTGAAGGATATTCCACGAGTGCAACTGGAGTGGCATTGATAGATTTAAAGGCATCTCTTCTTGACATGTGCATCTTCCTAACCTTAGTTCCTCTGTGAACCGCAACCAAATCATCTGATGTTGTATGATGCATCGCAACGACCACTTCCGCTATGTTGCTTTTAGCAACATGAGTCGAGCAAACCGCATTTACAACATTGTCGCTACTCGGCCTGTCTGCAGACCTTTGAGCTCCAACAAAGACCACAGGAACAGGAGTTCTGAGCATAAAAGAAAGAGCAGCAGAAGAATAACCCATTGTATCGGTTCCATGGGTTATGATGACTCCATACGCTCCGTTCTTAATCTCCTCGTAAACAGCTTTTGCCATTTGTACCCAGTTTTCTGGTCTCATATTCTCGCTGAGGATATTGAAGAGAGATCTACCCCTGTAATTTGCAAGTTCCTTCATCTCCGGTATCAGTTCGAGAATCTCTTCTGGAGAGAATTTCGCTGTTACTGCTCCAGTTCTATAATCCACTTTGCTCGCAATCGTTCCGCCCGTAGAAACTATCGAGATTAAAGGTAATCCATCTCTCTCTTCGAGAACCTCTTTTCGAACTTCCTGACTCCTGAATTCCTCTAAAACTTCTATCTCAGCTCCTTCGGGATTGATTCCTATGTTATAGCCGTTATCGAGCTTGAGAACTATGAAGCCATCTCTCTCTGGCATGAGAATCCCTTCGTAGATCTTCCCCTCTTTCCTGACAATTACACGATCTCCCTCTTTCATTTCACCACCTCTTCGCAAAGCCTTCGAAGGTTCTTTAGAGAGCTCTCAATTTTCTTTTTCTTCTCTTCAAACCACTTTCTATCCTCTTCGAGGGCTCTTCTCTCATTTTCAATCATCTTCAGACATGAAGATCTTGAAGGGCCTCCATTACCCCTTCTCTCAATTGATCCATCCACCTTCATCAGCTCTTGGAATTCCTCCTCACTCATCAGTTCCTTCCCGAGTTCCTGCCTCATAAGTTCTTTTAAACTTTCGAAATCTCCTCCTTCTGCGATGAACTTTGAGACTATCTGATAGGCCTTTCTGAAAGGAATGCCCCTCATCACAAAGAATTCTGCAAGATCTGTAGCAGTGGTGAATTCTTTTTCTGCCTCCTCTTTCATTCTCTCTTTGTTGAATTCGCATGATCTCAGCATTCTCGCAAGCATTTCGCAACTCTTCTCTGTGATATCCAACACCCTTTCCAAATGCGATGTGATCTCCTGAAGATCTCTGTTGTAGCTAAGAGGAAGAGATTTCACAATTGAGAGAGAGCTTATAAGAGATCCGATTACTGTACCGCATTTTGCCCTTATTAGCTCCGCAACATCTGGATTTCTCTTCTGAGGCATGATAGAGCTCGTGGAAACATAAGCATCTCCAATCTTCACAAATTGAAACTCTGAGGTGCTCCAAAGAATAAGTTCCTCCGCTATTCTCGAAAGCGAAATCATGAGATTTGAACAAACGCCCATACATTCTAAAGCAAAATCTCGTGATGAAATTGCATCCATAGAATTCTCGATAATGGAATCGAACCCCAGTAAAGATGCTGTGAAATTTCTATCTATCGGAAGAGAGGTTGAGACCAGAGCGGCACTTCCGAGAGGAGATTGATTGACCCTTCTGAAACACTCCTTTATTCGCTCTGCATCCCTTCTAAGAGCAGAAGCATGAGCCAGTAAATGATGAGCCAGAGTAGTTGGTTGAGCGTGTTGAAGATGTGTATATCCGGGTATGAGAGTTTCTAAATTCTCTTTGGAAATTTCAAGAATTACTTCTCTCAACTTCAGAAGTGAGGAGAAGATCTTGAGAAGAGAATCTCTGGATGCCATTCTCAAACAAGTTGCAACTTCGTCATTTCTTGATCTTCCACTATGAAGAGCTCCTCCGAGTTCTCCGACAATTTCAAGAATTTTCGTCTCTTTTGCTATATGAACATCTTCCATCCTCTCCAAAGACTCAAAACCTTCCTTTTCAACCATATCAATAGCTTTTAAAATCTCTCTGCAGGTGTTTTCATTTATGATTCCCTGTTTTTTCAGCATCAGGAGATGCACCCTATCCACATTGAGATCATGAAGAAAAATCCACTGATCGAAATCCATTGAAGACGTGAAGTCCACGGCCTCTTCATCCATCTTTTCTTTGAACTTTCCCTTTCTCAAAAGATCCATGGTTTCAATTCGTTCCTCGACATTCAAAAATTTTTCACTCTTCGGCCTTTTTAATAACCTCTCTATAGAGTTTCAGATGTTCTTCTGCTATTTTATCCCAAGATGTTTTCTCTGCATATTCCATCATTCTCCTCACAAGACTTTCTGAAAGTTTTTCATCTCCTAGAACTTTTCTCACCGCCTCCTTGATAGACTCGAGAGACAAATCAACCTTGTAAAAACATCCTTCAGGAAACTCTGAAAAAGTTGGAAGGTCGGAACCTATAACTGGTCTTCTCGCCACAGTATGCATCGTTCCCGAAGCTGAGAGCAGAGGATATTTGTTCTCCTCCACAACCATAATGACATCTGCTGAATTGAGATAAACAAAAAGCTCCTCATCAGGTATGAACTCTGCATCAAATCTAACAATATCAGAAATTCCAAGTTCTTCCACAAGTTTCAAACATTTCTCGTAGTAAAGCTGATGTCTTTCGGGAGGATATCCATAAGGATGGACACCGCCAGCGTGAAGATAATATAAAGGAATTTCATCTCTGAGCTCAGCAACTGCCTGGAGAATGAGATCTATGTTCTTTTTCTTCTCGAAGAAAGCATGAGATAGAAGAATCTTTCTATTTAACGGTAGATTTAACTTTTTCCTAGCATCCTTCTTTGACATCTGAGGAGCGATTAAAGTCCCATGATGAATAACTTTCACCCGCTCCTCGGGAATCCCATTTTCAATTAGATAATCCCTCGAAATATCGTTATGAACTATGTAATAATCTGCTAACCCGCCTAGATCAAACTTATTCTCAAGATTTATCGTATGAAGAGTCATTATTGTTCTATCCTCACATATCTCATGAACCTTTTCGAGCATTTTCGTATTTCTGAAGATGGAATATTCATGCTGTATATGAATGATCTCTGGAGCTCTCTTTTCGATTGCCTCAATAATTCGCTCCTCACTTTCATCATATCTGTGAAAACATCTAACAAACTCAATTGTAGATGAGAATTCATTTCTCGAACTTCTTTTATTATTATCCTCCGCAAAAACGAAAATTTCATTCCCTCCGAATTTCATGAGACTTTCTATGAGATGTTCTGTATACGTTGAAACTCCACACTTAACACCATAGGTACTGATGAGACCAATTCTCAATGTTTTCACCCCCTTCGAAAAAGGAGTGTTATGAGAGCTTTAAAAATGGAATCTGAACTAAAATATTAAAAACTTTCCAAAAATGCAATTAGACCAAACGGTTTGAATCAAGAATTGACATGAGTTCAGAAAGATCCACTTCTCCAATCCCCACCGCAAAATCGGCTGCTCCATACGAGATCAAAAGTCTATCATCCACTATCTGAGCGCCACATGGGAACACAACATAAGGACGATCTCCGAAAGTTTCATACCGCTCTTTCGGTTCCATGATATAGTGAGGAGTTACCGCAGTAATCTCCATCTCCTCATTCATGAGAAGTGCAAATGCTCTGTAACATACGCCTTCTTTATCAAGAGCATGGAGTATCAGAAGAAGCTCTTTTCCGACCCTTACTGGAGGGGTACTCCATCCGAGCTTCATTTCAAATTTTTCGGGTTCAAGAACTGAAGTTGTGTTCCTCACGACAATCTCCTTCATCTCCGAATGCTGAACCATAGAAAGAATGTCATTCGGTATCTCACTGATACAGAGATGAAAACCTTCATTTTCATTCTTCATGTGTGGTCTGTGGAAGAGTTTGAAACCTTCCTTGCTCTCCACTATGAATGCATCTTTGTCACTAATCACAGACTCCCTAACTCCAGAAGGCATCCTGAAAACGAAGATCTTCCTCCAAGCTTCTCCATCAAAAACGGCTGTTACTGGAAGTGTTCTCTCGGTTCTGATTGCTGGATTGAAATATGCTACTGTTCTTCCACAATATATCATGAACTTCATACCCTTTATTTCAAAGGCTCTTGGATCCTCAACTCCATAAATGTCAAACTTGTTATCAGGATAAACGGTTATCTCTGCGGTGTAATTTCCTAGAGTTAGATCGTAAAGCTCCTCCAAAGGTATTTTGATCTCAGCAACCGCACTGGTATAAGAGTAATATCCGAGAATTATTCTAGCATAAATCGTTGCAATGCTATTCTCAATAAGCATAGCAGGATTGAAGATTGTGACGGGATTGGAAATGGGATATCTCCTCAAATGCACTCTATCAGCTGTAATCACACCAAGACGCCTGACTATATCATCGGTTTTATTCTCTCTGAGAAGTGTGTTTCCTCTCATCAATGACATGACTTGAGATGGTAAAGTTACATTTTAAAACTTTTTCCTTTGAAGATTTATTTGATGAGGAATATCTCTGAAGTGATTGTGGAATCGAAATATCTAACCGCTCTTACCGGTGCGGGTTTTTCAGCTGAGAGTGGCATTCCAACATTTAGAGATGAGGATGGATTGTGGGAAAAATACAGAGCCGAAGATCTTGCAACTCCAGAGGCTTTCTGGAGAGATCCCGAACTTGTTTGGAGATGGTATGCGTGGAGGATGGAAAAGGTCTTCTCCGCAGAACCCAATGAAGCCCACAGAAGTTTTGCGGAGCTCGAGAAAATGGGAATTCTCAAAACAGTGATAACTCAAAATGTAGATGATCTTCACGAGAGAGCTGGAAACAAAAACATCATCCATCTTCACGGAAGATTGAAAATTCTGATGTGCACGAAGTGTGGAAAAGAATTTGAGATAAACTCTCCTCCAAAAATTCCTCCTCTTCCCAGATGCGAATGTGATGGGCTTCTTCGTCCTGGAGTTGTCTGGTTTGGAGAACCTCTTCCAGAGAAGGACCTCCGAAAGGCCCAAGAAGAAGCTCTTAAAAGCGATGTTATGATAGTTGCGGGAACTTCTGCAATTGTTCAACCCGCGGGATCTCTTCCACTCATCGTGAAAAGAGAGGGGGGTTTGATTATAGAGATAAATCCAAAAGAGACTGCCATTAGTCACATTGCAGATTTCAAAATAAGAATGAGTGCCGTGGAAGCGATGAGAAAAATAATGGAAGAAATTTGCAAGTTGCTGAACGAGGAAAAGTCTTAATAGATCTTGGTTTAAAATTTTCTTTGATGGAAGTTTATTCAATTATCTTGGCTGGTGGAAAGGGAACAAGACTATGGCCTCTCAGCAGAGAAGAATACCCTAAACAGTTTTACAATCTTTTTGATAAATCTCTTTTCCGAAGAACTGCAGAGAGAGCTCTACTCTTCTCGTCTCCCCAAAATACTTTAATCGTCACAAATAAAACTCATGAGATTTTAGTTGAGAGAGAACTTGAGAGAATGGAGGTAGAGATCCCTCGAGAAAATGTGCTCTTTGAACCCGAGATGAGGGGCACTCTCCCAGCGATTTATTACTCAATTCTTGAAATAAAAAAGAGGGAGGAAGAGGATGCTCTGATTATCGTTTTCCCCTCAGATCACTTTATAGAAGTGAACGAAGAATATCATAAAGTTTTTCGGGAGGCACTCAAAGTCGGTAAAAAATACATAGTAACCTTTGGAATCGTCCCGAGAAGACCTCACACTGGATACGGTTACATAAAACCGGGAAGAAGAATAGAAGGATTTGAAAACGCCTTCTTTGTTGAAAAATTCGTTGAAAAACCCGATGAAAAGACTGCGAGGAGATATGTGGAAGAAGGATATTTCTGGAATAGCGGAATGTTTGTGTTTAGCCTGAAGACTCTTGAGGAAGAGTGCAAGTGTCACCAGTATGAAATAGCTAAGATGTTGGAAAACAATGGTGAAAAAGCCTATCCAAGACTTCCCGAAATATCATTTGACTGCGGAATAATGGAGAAGACTTCTAAAGCAGCAGTTCTTCGCCTTAATGTACTCTGGAGCGATCTTGGTAATTTTGACTCGATTTATGAGACCTTCGAAAAGGACGAGAATGGAAATGTGGCTATTGGAGAGAGTGTTTGTATTGAATCAAGAGATAACCTCATTTACTCCACTTCGGATAGGCTCGTTGCACTTATTGATGTGAGCGATATAATCTTCGTTGAAACCTCAGATGCCTCTCTTATCTGCCGGAGAGGGTCTTCCGAGAGGGTTAAAGAGCTCGTAAGAATTCTTGAAGAGAGGGGTGACGAGAGAGCAAGAGTTTCTCCCACCGTTCATAGACCTTGGGGATCTTTCACAGTTATCGGTGAAAGCGAAAGATGGAAAGCGAAGAAGATTTTCGTCAAACCGAGAAGGAGATTGAGTCTTCAGAAACATCATCATCGAAGTGAACATTGGATTGTCATCCGAGGAAATGCAAAAGTAAGAGTTGGAGAATTTGAAAAGATTCTGAAGAGTGGAGAGCACATTTTTATCCCGCTTGGAGAAGTTCACAGACTTGAAAATCCAGAAGATGTGCCTCTCGAAATAATAGAGATTCAGCTGGGAGATTACCTCGGAGAGGATGACATAGAGAGACTTGAAGACGATTTTGGGAGAGTTTAATGAATTTCTATATCGGATTAAAATTTGGAAAGTTATTTAAGATAAGAGTTGTTCAAAATTAAAAATCATGAAAATGATCTATTTTTTCGGAGGAGAGGAGACCGAAGGAAATGCACAGATGAGAGGCCTTCTTGGAGGAAAGGGAGCTAACTTAGCTGAAATGGCGAATCTCGGACTCCCTGTACCACCTGGATTTACCATTACTACCGAAGTCTGCAAATACTATGTGAAGGAAGGAAGGCTTCCAGAAGGATTTGAAGAAGAACTTGAGAAATATTTGAAGAAGCTGGAAGATGCAACAGGGAAGAAATTTGGAGACAAAAAGAACCCTCTTCTCGTTTCAGTCCGCTCTGGGGCTAAGTTCTCAATGCCAGGTATGATGGATACTATTCTGAACATAGGATTGAACGAGGAGATAGTTAAGGGACTGGCAGAAGCTACAGGAGACGAGAGATTCGCTTATGATGCATACAGAAGGCTCATTCAGATGTTCGGAAATGTTGTAATGGGGATTGAAAAAGATGAATTTGAAAGGCATCTTGAAGAGATGAAAAAGAAAAAGGGTGTCAAATTTGATTCTGAACTGAATGCTGAAGACCTCAAAGAGCTCGTGGAGATATACAAAGAAGTTTACAAAAAGCATACTGGAGAGGAGTTTCCTCAGAATCCAAGAGAACAGCTGAAAAGAGCGATAATAGCAGTTTTCAAATCATGGAACAATCCAAGAGCGATAACGTATAGAAGATTGAACAAGATTCCTGATGACCTCGGAACTGCTGCAAATATTCAGACCATGGTCTTTGGAAATCTTGGAAGTGACTCAGGAACTGGTGTGGGCTTCACACGAAATCCAGCAACTGGAGAGAACGAACTTTATGGAGAATATCTTACCAATGCTCAAGGAGAGGATGTTGTTGCAGGTATAAGGACGCCGATGCCATTGAGTAAGCTGAAAGAGGAGAATCCGAAGATCTACGAAGAATTGAAGAGGACTGCAAAACTTCTGGAGAAGCATTATAGAGAGGTGCAGGACTTCGAGTTTACAGTGGAAAAGGGTAAGTTGTACCTCCTCCAGACGAGAGACGCAAAGAGGACTCCTCTTGCTGCAGTGAGAATTGCTGTGGAGATGGTAAAAGAAGGAATTATAAGTAAAGAGGAGGCAATTCTTCGAATAGATCCGTCGCAGATTGAAAAACTGCTACAACCGATCATAGATCCTTCTGTAGAAGTTAACCCAATTGCCCGGGGCCTCCCCGCATCTCCTGGTGCAGTAAGCGGAAAAGTCGTATTCTCCGCAGATGATGCAGTTGAGATGGCAAAAGAATCTCCTGTGATTCTCGTCAGATCTGAGACTTCTCCTGATGATATTCATGGAATGCATGCTGCAGTAGGGATCTTAACCTCAAGAGGTGGAATGACCTCCCATGCGGCAGTGGTAGCAAGAGGAATGGGTCGTCCTTGTGTAGTTGGATGTGAAGAGCTCGATATAGATGAAGAGAGGAAGGAGGTCCGAGTAAAAGATCAGGTGATAAAAGAAGGTGAGTGGATAACTATAGATGGATATACAGGAGATGTAATCGTTGGTAAAGTCCCCACAATTGAGCCTCAGATCAGAGGAGAACTCGAAGTTCTTCTAAGCTGGGCAGACGAGATCAGAAGACTTGGAATAAGAGCGAATGCAGATACCCCAGAAGATGCAAGAAAAGCCAGAGAATTTGGAGCAGAGGGAATAGGACTCTGCAGAACCGAACACATGTTCTTCCACCCATCCAGACTCCCAAGCGTTCAGAGGATGATTATGGCAAGGACTCCAGAGGAGAGGAGAGAGGCTCTTAACGAGATTTTTGAGCATCAGAGAAACGATTTCTATGAGATATTCAAAGTAATGGAAGGATTCCCAGTGACGATAAGAACTCTCGACATGCCTTTGCATGAGTTCCTGCCGAAAAGGGAAGAATTGAGAGTTGAAATAGAACGGATGAGAGCAAAAGGAGAAGATGAAGAGAAGATTAGAGAGAAAGAAGAGCTTTTGAGAAGAGTGGAAGAGCTATACGAGTTCAACCCTATGCTTGGACACAGAGGCTGTAGACTGGGAATCGTCTATCCAGAGATCACAGAAATGCAGGCAAGAGCTATAATAGAAGCTGCTTGCATGCTGAAGAAGGAAGGAAAGACTGTCACTCCCGAAATCATGGTTCCTCTGGTCTCTCACGTGAATGAGTTGCGAGACCAGAAAGAGGTCATAAAGAGAGTTGCGGAAGAAGTCATGAAGAAGCATGGAGTAGAAATAGAGTATTCAATTGGAGTCATGATTGAAGTGCCAAGAGCTGCAGTTACCGCAGATAAAATTGCAAAAGAGGCGGAATTCTTCTCTTTCGGAACAAATGATTTAACCCAGATGAGCTTTGGTTTCAGCAGAGATGACTATGGAAAATTCATAGATGTTTATATGGAGAAGAAAATACTGCCCGAGGATCCTTTCTCAACACTTGATCAAGAAGGGGTTGGTGAGCTCATGAGAATAGCGGTTGAAAAAGGAAAAAGTGCAAATCCAGAGCTGAAAGTGGGAATATGTGGAGAGCACGGAGGAGATCCAAGATCCATAGAGTTCTGCCACAGAGTAGGAATGGATTACGTCTCGAGTTCCCCCTACAGAATTCCAGTTGCGAGACTCTCCGCAGCTCAGGAGGTCTTGAAGAAACTTTAGACGAACTTTGGTCTGCTTGAGAGTTTCTTCGGGAGTGGAAGAGGCTTAAACGGAAATCCTCTACACTCTTCTTTTATCTTCTTTTCAAGCTCTTCTGGAGTCATTTCGACTATTTTTGGACTTTTGATAGAGGATTTACTCCTTATCGTCACTGATAGCTTTCCACTTCTCACTTCTTTCTCTCCTATCACGGCAACGTAAGGAATCCACTCCATACTCGCTTCCCTGATTTTCTTCCCTACTGTAACGTCTCTGTCATCTATATCAACTCTCACACCCTCAAATTTCTCCGCTATTCTCTCAGCATACTCATTGAACTCTAAGCTTACTGGAATCAATCTCAACTGAGTTGGAGAGAGCCAAACCGGAAACATGGGGAGGTTTCCCTTTTCGCTCTCCATTGAAGCCTTTTCGAGAAGTGCATAAATACACCTTTCTATCGCTCCACTCGGTGAACAGTGAAGTATGATTGGATACTTCCTCTTCCCTTCCTCATCCACATAGGTTATTTCATATCTCTCCGCATTCTCAACATCTATCTGAACCGTCGAGAGAGCAGAAGCCTTCGAAAGAGCATCTACAAAATTGAATTCGAATTTCAGGGTGAAATAGAAGAATCTCTCGTCCCACATCTCAACAAGAACTGGCTTTCCGATGATTTTCTGAAGTCTGTGAATGAAGTCTTTATTTTTCTCATAAAATTCTCTGTCAAATCTTATAGCCACCTCATAGTCTATCGGTGTGAGTCCAATGTCTTTAAGAACTGAAATGGAGAACTTGAATTGGTCCTCAAACTCTTTAATGGCTTCTTCCATATTTCTGCATACTGTATGCATATCTGGCATTGTAAAGGTTCTCAATCTTCTGAGACCGACGAGCTCTCCTCTCTGCTCTCTTCTGAAAGAATATCTCGTGAGCTCAAAAAGCCTTAAGGGAAGAGCTCTATATGATATCGTAAAATCATGAGTCATGAGAAACTGACCGAAACAAGCTGCAAATCTCAAGAAGAATCTCCTTTTATCGGATTCTATTACATACTGCCTTGCAGGAAATCTATCGAGATATCTTTTTAAAGATGGATGCTCCATATCATACATTATTGGGGTTTCAACTTCCATCGCACCGTATTCTATGACTTTTCTCGTCACGTATTCCTCGATAAGAGATTTTATGAGTCTTCCTTTGGGGTAATATCTCAGATTTCCGGGATCCGAGGCACTCTCGTAATCTGCAATCTCAAGCCTTCTCATCAGCTTCACGTGAGGCGGAACTTTATCCACGGCTCTACTTTTCGAAATTTCATACTCTGCAAACTCCTTCAGCTTGGGATAAGAAGAAAAGTCGAAATTATCAATCTCAATGAGATTTTCATCGAAAAGGACATACCAATGTGATTCAATCTTCTCCTCTTTTCTCAAAGCCTCTGGAACTTCCTCTCCTTTGATTGTTCTTGAGAGCTCAGAAAGAGGATGTCCCTTGCACCTTATCTCAAAATACTTGTACCACCCAAAAGGCGCTCTCATTACTTCTCCATCTATAGACTTCTTCAGATCTTCTAGAATTTTAACTGCAAATGAGGGTGATGCCAGATTATCGCTAAGATGGGCATATGGATATATGAGGACTCTTGAAGCTCCAACGTCATCTCGAATCTTTTTTATCTCTTCGCTTGCGGATTTGACGATTTCTTCTGGATTTTTCTCATCGTCTTTCTCTACTGCAGTGAAAACAACTAGAACGTTTTCTGCTTCTCCTTCTCTCTCATCATCCCTAATTTCTTCGGCTACTTTCGTCTTCTCTCTTACGCCATATTTCATGTAATGTGCATGAATCAGTAGCAAACGCATAAAAGCTCAATTATCAAAAACTCTTAATTAATCTTTCTTTCATAGAGTTTCCCCGACTAAATAAGTTGGAGTTGCCTCAACGAATTTCACTCTGAGACGAGTTCCCAAAGAGATTTCTTTTCTTATGACCACATTTCTGTATGCATCATCTCTCGCAATAACGCTCCCATTTTTCCCTTTCTCGGTAACGAGGACGTCAGCTATCTCATTGAGCTTTCTTTTGTTCAAAGACAATGATATCTCATTGTGAATTCTGTAAAGCTCTCTAGATCGAGCCTTCTTTATTCTTCCGTGCATGTCTCCAAGCTTATAAGCCTCCGTCCCCTTCCTTGGAGAATATCTCGTGATATTCAGTTTATCCGGTCTGATCCTCTCTATCAACTTCTTCGTCATCTCAAAATCTTCCTCTATCTCCCCGGGAAATCCAACAATTACATCTGTTGAGAACGTGAAATCGGAGAAGTTTCTCTTGATGGCTTCGTGTATTTCAAGAAACTCATCAACCGTATATCCTCTTCTCATCATCTCCAGAATTCTGTTCGACCCGGATTGCACTGGAACGTGGAAGAACTTGAAGATCTTCTCATCTCTCATTGACTTCAACACCTCATCTAGAATTGGGAGAAGGGTTTTTGGATTCATCATGCCAACTCGAATTCTAAAATCTCCCTCAATAGAGCAGATTCTTTCTAGAAGCTCTGGAAGAGATGCTCCAATGTCCAAACCATAAGATGAGTTGTCCTGTGAAGTTATCTCAATTTCCTTAACTCCTCTTGAGACTAGATATCTAACTTCTTCTTCGATTTCCTCGACTCTTCTACTTCTCAATTTTCCTTTTGCAAGCCTCACCGCACAGTAAGAGCATGAGTTTAAACAACCGCTCGCTATATCTACTGCTGCCATAACACCGTAAGGTTGAGGAAAAACTTTTTTCGCTTCTACTGAGAAAATTTTAGAGATCTTATCCAAATCTCCTCCAGATATCGAAGCTATTATGTTTTCACCAGAAATGTCTCTTAAAGCTGGAAGACATCCAGTTACGACGACTTTTTTGCTCTTTTTCAGCTTTTCTATTCTTTTGAGAATCTTCCTCTCGGTATACTCTATCACTCCGCATGTATTCACAATCACAACATCTGCTTCTTCTGGAGAACATATCTCTAATCCGCTCTCTCTGAGCAAGCCCTCTATTCTGCTTCCCTGAGCTAAATTAGCTGTACACCCGTAATTCTCAACCGCTACTCTCAGACGCTTCACATGCTTCATATATGAACTCTCTATAAAATGCTGTTGCTATTACTAAAAATGTTGGTGCAAGGAAAAATCCAGCTACCCCTCCTATTATACCTCCACCAAGGAAGGCCAGTAGAAGCAGTGCGGGATTGACTCCAGATGTATAGCCGACGAAATAAGGTCTGAGAATCATCTCTGGAATGATGTAGAGGAATATAGCACCTGAAATGAAGAAGATAAATGCCTCTCCAGTGCTTCTTGAAATGAGAACATAGAGGGCAACAGGTACAAGAACCATCCACTCTGCAAGTATCGGGATAAGAGCTGCGAGGAACATGAGAGAAGCTAGAAGAGCGATCAGAGGGATTTTGAAGAAGAGGAAGAAGGGGACAGACATCAAACTGATGATAATGGACATGAAGAAGTTTCCTATGAAAAGACCTGAGAGCATGTCATCGGTTCTCAGAAGAAACCTCCTTACTTCTTCTCTTCTGTCTTCAGGAACCAATGTCAAAATGAAATTATAGATCTTTATTCCATCCACGAGAAGATAATAGCAGACAAAGATCGAGATGAAGAAATTTAGAACTAGAAGAGCAATGTCTTTTGTTTGCTTTGCTCCAGCTAAACTTGGAAGCAGTGTCCTTAATTGCTCAAAAAGCTTCGGAAAGTTCATAATTATGTATTCTCTCATAAACTCCGGTAATCCCAAAGTTACAGTGAGATCTATTATGGCCTCCTGAAAAGTATCCACATTTCCCAAAATCCAGATAAATTGATTTATTGCTTCGAGAAGTCCAAAGATAAAAATGAGGGCTATGGGAGTTATCACAAGTGCAGTTGCTATCATTGAAGCTATCTGTTTTTGAAATTCAATTTCAAACCATCTTTTTATCGGTCTCGCCACATATGCAAAAACGAATCCCAAGACGATGCTCGTGAGGAGTGGAAGGAAAAAGTAGCATAGGATTGCGGTAAAGAAAAGGAAAATGAGAACCAAAGTCAACTCCCATTGATGTTCTCTGCAAAAATTCATGAACCTTCCTCTTTGAGTGATTTCAATCTCCTCCTTATCCTTCTTATAATACCCATAAGGGTCATGTATTCCCTCGTTGTGAGAGATGCTCTTCCTATAATCCTATAAACTATCATCAACGTTTTATCTTTTTTGTATTTCGGATATGAGAGTTCTTCAAAGAGTTCATCAAGATGTCTCATCAATCTCTCAATGTTCTCTTTTCTGGTAACTTTTCGTTCACCTCTCCCCCTCATCTTGCTCATCTCATAGAGAACTATCGCAACTGCATGGGAAAGATTCAGTGTTGGATACTCTGGATTTGTCAGAATTTTAACGAGTATATGACACTTTCGAAGCTCTTCATTGAACAATCCGAAATCCTCTCTACCGAAAAGAATTGCAACTCTCCCTTTTACTCCTTTAAGCCCCCTGATAAGCTCTTCTGGAGTGAGACACGGATATCTGAGATGGTCTGCATCATCTCTTCCACTTATACTTGTTGTTCCCACCAAAATGTCTGCCTCGATCTCATCAATAGAGGAGATTATCCTCGCATTTTCAAGGATGTCCCTTGCATGAGATGCCATTGCTCTTCCAAAATCTCCTATTTCACATGGACTTACAAGAGTGAGTGACTTGAAGCCAAAATTCTTCATAACTCTGGCAACTGCACCGATATTTCCATCGTATTTTGGTTCCACAAGCACGACTTCAATCTCTATTTCACTCACCTCATTGAAAATTCGTCTCTGAAATTTATAAAATGTGCTGAGATCGGAGAATGAAGTAAATTCCGAAAAGAATCATAGAAGTCGAAACTATCTTCAATAAAAGAGTTCTTTTTCTCTCGCTCATCACCCCAGATGTTTTCGAGGCTGTGAAAGATACGAACGCATACCAAGAAAGATCTGCAATCCAGTGGCCTGTAATAAAGAGGGCAATTCCAACGTAAGCGTATTTCACAGCTTCTCCGAGCATTGCAAGACCTACAGTAGCCCACCAGATCCAGAAGTATGGATTCGAAGAAGAAGTCAGCACCCCCGCAAAAATAGGACTTTCGAACGAAGAATCTCTAATTTCTTCTCTTCCTGACCTGATCAATAAAGCTCCAAAAATAATAAGAGTCCCTCCTCCAATTAACCCCAAGAATGCCTCATGATGCTGAAGAGCAGAGATTATTCCGGCTAAAAGGAGTGGTATAAGGAGAGCTTCTATTACCAGATGACCCAAAACAACTCTGAAACCCGAGAGAAATCCTTTTCTCATCGAAAAATGGAGCGTAGATGCTAAAACTGGTCCAGGTGGAATGGCTCCTGTATAGCCCATGAAGAGTCCGTAGAATAAAATTTCTATCATACTCAATACGATCCCAGTATCTTAACCTTTGAGATCTTTCTGACTTTCTTCAATGCTCTTTTTACTCTTTCTTCGCTCAAAGATCCCTGAAAATCAATAAAGAAGAGATAATCTCCAAGCCTTTTTTTGGTGGGTCTCGACTCTATTTTAGTGAGATTGATCCCTTCGTCTGCAAATGGCTTCAAGATTCTGACCAGAGTCCCGGGTTTATCCTCAAACGGAAAAACGATTATGGAGGATTTTCTGCCATCAATTCTCGGTTTTTTGGAGATGACAAAGAATCTTGTTACATTCTCCCCGTCCTGAATGTCTCTTTCGATTATCTTCAATCCGTATTTCTCTGCGGAATTGCATGGAGCTATCGCGCCAACGCCCTTTATCTCCTGCGCAATTTTTGCAGCATGCATCGTGCTCGTAGCCTCTCTCAACTCAACATTCGGATATTTTCGATTCAAAAATTTCCTACACTGAGCAAGAGCTTGAGGATGAGAGAGAATTATGGTGATTTCTGAATCATCTTTTGCAACAAGACAATGGCGGATTTCCAGAAGTATTTCATCAACGATTCCTACCTCATGTTCAACCAGTGCATCAAGGCTTTCAGTGACGCCTCCCTCGAGCGAGTTTTCAATAGGAATGACGCCTTTCTCAATCTCACCCCTACTAACTTTTTCAACTATTTCGGTAATGCTCTTGAAGTAAACCAGCGAATCTTTGGAGAATTTTCTGAGTGCCGCCTTCTCTGAGTAAGTTCCAGGAGGTCCAAGTACCCCAACTTTCATGGTCATCAAACTTCAGAAACAGAAAACCTTAAATATTTTGTGTTAATATGCGACTAAGTAACATAGTAGCAAGGTGAGTGCTATGAGTGAAATAGGGAAAAAGATAAGAATAGAGAGAATAATTGACAGAAGAAGTGGGAACACCGTAATAGTCCCGATGGATCATGGAATTTCTATAGGACCTGTAAAGGGACTGGAAAATTTACCCGAAACAATAGACAAAGTGGCAAATGGTGGAGCCAACGCAGTCGTGCAACAGAAGGGAATGGTCAAAGCTGGCCATAGAGGATATGGGAGAGATATAGGACTTATTATTCATCTCTCAGCCAGCACAAGCCTCTCCCCTGATCCTAATGAGAAAGTTCTCGTCACAGAAGTTGAAGAAGCGCTGAAACTCGGAGCAGATGCAGTAAGTGTGCATATAAACGTTGGGTCAAAAACCGAAGCAGAGCAACTTGTAAAACTAGGAAAAGTTGCAGCAAAATGTGAAGAGTGGGGTATGCCTTTACTTGCAATGATGTACCCCAGAGGACCTTCGATCACCAATCCTTATGATCCTAAGATTGTCGCTCATGTCGCCCGCGTTGGTGCAGAGCTTGGTGCAGACATAGTTAAAACAAACTACACCGGAAATCCTGAGAGCTTTAGAGAAGTTGTGAGAGGATGTCCCGTTCCGGTGGTCATAGCTGGAGGTCCGAAAATGGGAAGCGATGAAGAGATACTGAAGATGGTAAGGGGAGCAATGGATGGAGGAGCAAGTGGAGTAGCAATAGGAAGAAACATATTTCAGCATGATGATCCAGAGAAGATAACAAGAGCTATTTCATTGATTGTGCATGAAAATGTAGATGTTAAAACCGCCATGGAGGTTCTCAAGTGAGGGAGGTCTGGCTTAAGGCAGATGAAGAAATCCCGTGGGAAGAGAAAAAGGAGAAAGTAACATCTGCTCTTGAAAGTGGAATTGACTGTATTATTGTGAGAGGTGAAGAGATCGAAAAAGTAAGACAGCTTGGAAAAATCAAAGTTGCATCAAAAGTGAATGGAGAGCTTGGAGCAGATATAGTCATCCTTTCTCCCGAAGAAATAGGAGTGAACGTGAGTGCTGAAATTGCAGTGATGATGAGAATAAGAAGTGCAGAAGATCAGTTAAGAGCGGAGGAGATCTCAAAGTATGTGGATTATCTCATAGTAAGCACTCAAGACTGGAAAATAATACCACTGGAGAATCTAATTGCATCGCTTCAGACCCACGGAGGCAAACTGATCGTAGTTGTAAGTGATGAAAAAGAGGCGGAACTCGTCACTCAAATTCTCGAGAGAGGTGCAGACGGAGTTCTTATAACCACAGAATCGAGAGAATTGATGAAGAGAATTACAGATGCGGTGAAGAAAGAGATAGGAAAAGTAGAACTTAAAGAGGCAGAAATAATCGAAGTAAAACAAATAGGTCTTGGAGATAGAGTCTGTGTGGATACATGCACTCTCATGAATATTGGAGAGGGTATGCTTATTGGATCGCAATCAGATGCATTCTTTTTGGTCCATTCAGAATCGGAAGAGAGTTCTTATGTCTCCGCAAGACCATTTCGAGTTAACGCAGGAGCTGTTCACTCTTATATCTTGATTGGAGAGAGAACAAAGTACCTCTCTGAATTAAAGGCAGGAGACGAAGTCATGATTGTGAATGTAGAGGGCGAAGCCAGAGCTTCATGGGTTGGGAGAGTGAAAATAGAGAGCAGACCCATGATCCTAGTAAGAGCTAGAAGTGATGGTAGAGAATTCTCTGTAATTCTCCAGAATGCTGAAACTATAAAGCTTGTGAATGAGAGGGGGGAGCCAGTCTCTGTTACCAAACTGAGACCTGGAGATAAGGTTCTTGTCCACCTTTCTTCTGGAGGAAGGCACTTTGGAAAAAAGGTTGAAGAGAGAATCATCGAAAGATAATTTCAGGATAGTTGCTTCTCTTCTGGGTGATGGTGCTCTGAGTGATGCAAAGAGAGCTGAAGAGTGCGGTGCAGATATTTTAGAGCTCAGGATAGACACGATGAGTGATGAGACTGTCAGAAAGATTCGTGACTCCACTGAGCTTCCAATCCTCATCACCTTCAGAAGAAAAGAGGATGGAGGTTTCTACGAAGGAGATGAGGAGAATAGGAAGGAGAGACTTCTCTCGCTTCTCCCTCTTGCGGATATGCTCGATATTGAACTGAACTCCGAAATAAGAGATGAAATTGTAGAAAAGTGCAAAGAAAAGGGTATTGAGTGCATCGTTTCCTATCATGATATTTACCAGACTCCTTCTGATGAGTTCATGGAAAGAGTTTTGAGAGAATCTTTGAAAATAGGAGATATTGCAAAACTTGCTGTAAGACCAACGGAGCATGAGGATGTTCTGAGAGTCCTTCGACTTCTTCTGAAATTCAGAGGAGATCCGATTTGTGTGATTTCCATGGGAGAAATTGGCAAATATTCAAGAGTTGTCGCTCCTCTTTACGGTTCAGTTCTCACTTATGGATGTATTTCGAGAAGTGCAGCAGAAGGTCAACTTCACATTGAAGCTCTGAGAAATGCAATCGAGCTCCTGAGACTGAGATAAGAATTATCTACTCTCACGCAAATTCCGAAGATATGAAATTTCGAAAACTCGTGTTCGATATAGATGGCGTAATATACAGAGGAAATGAGTTCATCCCGGGAGCTCCAGAAGTGCTGAAAGAGCTTTCAGAGACTCATGAGATCTTTTTACTAACAAACAACAGCACAAGACACCGGGAGGATTACATTCATAAGTTCATAGAAAAAGGGATTAAAATTGAGAAAACCAGAGTTTTCACAAGTGCGAGTGTAACAGCAGAGTTCATACTTGAAGAGTTTGGAGTTAAAAAAATTTTCCCGGTAGGCGAGAGAGGTCTGATTAAAGAGTTGAAGGAAGCTGGACATGAGATCCTCAATGTGGATGCAAAGCCGAGTGATATAGAAGCAGTTGTAGTAGGAATGGATAGAGGGATAAATTACGAGAAGATCTCGCTGGCTGCGAGAGCTGTTAGAAGAGGTGCAATGTTCATAGCGACAAATCAAGATGTTACGTTTCCCAGCCAAAGAGGTCTTGAACCAGGATCTGGATCAGTTTTAGCATCAATTGAAGCTGCCAGTGGAAGAAAAGCAGATATAGTCGTTGGAAAACCGTCACCTCTCATGCTATCTTTCGTGAAGAAGAAAGTTGGAAGTAAAGCTGAGGAGATTCTTCTTATTGGAGATAGACTGGACACAGATGTTGCCTCTGGAAGAGCTCTAAAACTCAAAACAGCACTTGTACTAACTGGAATTACGAGAAAAGAAGATCTGGAGCTTCTTCCTCTGGAAGATAGACCGGATTTTGTTTTTAAATCTCTGAAAGATCTCTCGGAATTCCTCAGAGTTTCTTGAAAACCAGATCATCTGGTCTGACCCTATCTTCCACTTTTATACCCACTTCATCGCCTGCTTTTGCATGAGAGATCGGAACTCCATTCTTTTGCAGTGAGGTTACCTTCTGAACTAAATTCGTGGTTGCCCCTCTTATGACTATAGTATCCCCAATTTTCAAATCTCTTTTAAGTTCTACTGCCGCAACTCCGATTTTTTGGAAATACTTAAAAACTCTACCCACTTCTTCCAACTGTTCCACCATTATAAATTGTTTAGAATCTCATCTTATAAAAAGTTAAACTTTAAAGCCACCCTCTCTCTTCAAATACTCCAACAGACCTCCGGCATCGAGTATCTTCCGAATGAACATTGGAATAGGTTTGAACTCATAAGTCATATCTTTCATCAGATTTACAACTTTACCTTTCTTCAGATCCACAAGAACTCTATCTCCAGGTTCTGCTGAAAATCCAGGACATTCAATCAGAGGTAATCCTATGTTGAATGCATTTCTGTAGAATATCCTCGCAAAAGAATCCGCTATTATGCACTTTATTCCACATGCTTTCAGAACCTGAGGCGCCTGTTCTCTCGAAGATCCACATCCGAAATTCTCCCTTGCGACCAAAATCGGATTTTCAGTTCTTTTAGCATCCTCGTAAAACTTCTCATCTATTGCCTCAAAGGTATGAACGGCAAGTTTCTCTAAATCGAGTTCGTCATATTTATATTTTCCTGAGATGATCTCATCAGTGTTTGTATCTCTGGGAAATACTCTGAGAACGATTCCCTCTATCTCCAATTTCACACCTCCCGAGGATCAGTGATTTTTCCTGTGATAGCAGATGCTGCTGCTGTTGCGGGGGAGGAGAGATAAATTTCTGCCTTATTATTACCCATTCTTCCCAAAAAATTTCTGTTCTGGGTTGAGAGAACTCTCTCCCCATCTCCAACTGCAACGACTCTTCCTATACAGAAACCGCATCCTGGAACTCCTATTGATGCTCCAGCTGAAAGAAAGACGTCAATAATTCCTTCCTCATAAGCTCTCATCAAAACCTTTCTGCTAGCTGGATAAACAATGAATCTGACCTCTTGATGGACTTTCTTTCCCTTTAAGATTTCTGCAGCAACTCTAAGATCCTCTATTCTTCCATTCGTGCAAGAGCCGAGACAGACGACATCAATTTCCAAACCTTCAACCTCACTAACACTCTTTACGTTATCAACCTTGTGAGGGCACGCAACCATTGGCTCAATTCTCTCCGATTCCAGAATAATCTCATCTTTGTAATATGCTGAGACATCAGGATGAAGCGGTTGAAATTCGTTTTCTCTTCCATTCTCTCTCAGAAATTCTCTGACCTTTTCGTCTGCTTCACATATTCCAGTTTTTGCTCCCGCCTCTATCGCCATATTAGTCAGAGTCATCCTCTCTCCAACACTCATAGCCTTGATTCCCTCTCCGAGAAACTCAAGAGTTTGATAAGTTGCTCCATCCGCACCGAGAATTCCAAGAAGTGTTAAAAAAACGTCTTTTGAAAGAACTCTTCTCGGAAGCTCTCCTGTAAGTTCAATCTTGATACTTTCTGGGACTCTCAACCACGTCATCCCGTAAGCCATAATTGCAGCTACATCAGTACTTCCCATACCAGTGGCGAATGCTCCGAGAGCGCCGTGAGTACAGCTATGAGAGTCCGCACCTATTATCACTTTCCAAGGAGCAGAATAATTCTCTGCGATTATCTGATGACAGACCCCATCTCCGTTTTCGTAGATTTTAATTCCGTTCTCTTTTGCAAATTCTCTTACGAATTTGTGGACATTCGCAACTCTCTCAGATGGAGGTGGAACCGCGTGATCGCATATTGCAACAACTTTCTCACTATCGAAAACTTTTCTCGTTCCAAGATGCTTTTCCATCTGCTGAATCGCAAGAGGCATTGTCCCATCATGAGCGAAAACGAGATCCACCTGAACTGCGATTAACTCCCCGGGAGAGACCTTTCTCCCGATCTTCCTTCCTAGAATCTTCTCGACCATTGTTTCCATAAAAATCACCTCAACTTCGATTCGAAATATCTGAGGAACTCATCGGTTTTCGCATTTCCACCGAGATCTGGAGTGAGGACTTTTCCTTCCTTTAAACTCCTCTCAACAGCATTAAGAATTTCCTCTCCCTCTTTCTCGAATCCTAGATATTTCAGCATCATACCTCCTGAAATTAGAGCTCCAACCGGATTTGCAATTCCTTTTCCTGCTATATCAGGAGCACTTCCGTGAACTGGTTCGAAAAGAGCTTTTTCATCCCCTATATTTGCACTTCCTCCGAGAGCGAGTGACCCAACAATTCCAAGGGCAAGATCGCTAAGTATATCTCCGAAGAGATTAGTTGTAACTATAACGTCGAAGTTTTCTGGAGATCGGACCATCCTCATAGCGGTTGCATCAACTATCATATCTTCAAACTCTATTCCCCCGAATTCTTTGGAGACTTCTTTCCCAACTTCCAAAAAGAGTCCGCAAGTCTCCTTGAGTATGTTGGCCTTATGAACCAGTGTTACTTTTTTTCTCCCTTCTTTCTTTGCAAATTCGAAAGCGAATCTGCAGATTCTTTCAGCTCCTCTTCTCGTTATTACTCTTACACTCTGAGCAAGATTTCCGATAGAGAACTCTATTCCGCTATAAAGTCCTTCTGTATTCTCCCTTATGATTATCATATCAACATTCTCTCTCAAAGCGCCGTACTTAACTCCATAAGACTTTATCGGCCTAACGTTGGCATAAAGATCAAAGTGCTTTCTGAGAGTGACGTTCACGCTTCTAAAGGTTCCTCTTCCGCTTGGAGTTGCAGTAGGACCCTTGAAGATGGCATCAACTTCTTCGAGAATTTCAAGATCCTCTTCAGAGATTGCTTCTCCACATTTTTTCCATTTTGAATAACCCGCTTCTATTTCCAGAATCTCTAAAGGAGCGAAAGAGTTCAATATTTCCACAACAGGGGGAATTATTTCTTTTCCTATTCCATCGCCTCTTATTATCCCCACTTTTTTCATGCAAGACCCTCTACGTATTTTTTCACGATTTCTCTGAGTTCCTCATCTCGGATGATCGTCTTCCTTCCCTCATCATACATTCTATTAATTTCCTCGAAGACTTTCTTCACAAGAGGATGATTTTTCTTCAACTCCACTCCATTGTCACTCATCTCTTTGAGAATTTCCTCCACCTTGTATCTCACGACCTCTGAGCCAGATGTAGGCCCTATGAAGAGTTTTCTCCGTGCTCCAACGAGCTCAGGGGGATAGGGCTCATATGTGAAAGGATTTCTGATAACTCCCGCAGTATGAATTCCGCTCTCATGAGAGAAAATATTATCTCCTACAACCGCTTTGTTCTTTGGAATCTTCACACCAAGCTCTTTTTCGAAGAATTTCTTAACTTCGGAGATTAGTCTCAAGCTGTACTTCTCTTCAAATCCCTTGAACCTAGTAATCAGGATTAAAAGTATCTCTTCTATTTCCGCATTTCCTGCTCTTTCACCTATCCCCAGAAGTGTCCCGCTAACTGAAGTTGCTCCGTAGAGATAACCCGCAATTGAATTAGCGACTCCTAGCCCAAAGTCATCATGCATGTGCATTTCAATATTCTTCGCTCCGATATCTCTGAAAAGTGAGATCATCTTTGGAATTCCGAAGGGGAGTGGAGCTTCAGGATAAGGTAATCCAAAACCCAGTGTATCGCAAATTCTGTAAATTGTCTTTTTTGATCTCTTCAAAGTCTCTTTCACAAGAGGAATTACGAAGTTTTCTAAATCCGCTCGTGTAATGTCTTCGAGATGTACCCTTACTCTTAAACCGTGATCTACTGCATATTCAAAAGCCTCAAGATATTTGTTCATCGCTTCTTCCTTGGATGAGAACCTTATCTTGTCAAAAAGATGAGCATCCGAGACCGACATCAGCATTCCTGTCTCCTCTATTCCATCGAACTTCAAAACAAGATCTATATCCTCTTTCTTGGCTCTGCTCCATGCAGTAACCTCTGGTTTGTCATATCCTCTCTGAAGCATCTCTTTAACCGCTTTTCTGTCTCTTTCGTTGTGAAGGAAACACTCGATTTTATCGACTCCCATCTCATGGAGAAACTCATAGATTTTTACTTTATGCTCAAAACCCATCACAACTCCGGGCATCTGAGCTCCATCTCTGACTGTGCAATCAGTAACCGTAAGAGTAGAAGGCAACTCCATCTTTGGAATCTCCTCGTAACTCCTCAAGCTCACCACCGATTTACTACATTCTTAATACATATAATATAAACTTTTCTTATGAGCTCATATAATTAGAGTAATTTTAATGCATCTTCGATTATCTTCCTATGATCAAAAGCCATGGGAGGTAGCTCTTTCAAAGGGTGAAAAGCTACTCTCTCTGCATCATCTCCAGCTTTTAACTCTCCTCCAGCCCTTCTAAGGAGAAAAGCAATGCTTATGACGTGACCTCTTGGGTCTCTTTTTGGATCAGAATAAACTCCCACAAGTCTTAGAATTTCTGCTTCAATTCCAGTCTCTTCTTTCACTTCTCTTATCACTGCTTCCTCTACCGTCTCATTCAGCTCAACAAAACCTCCAGGAAGGGCCCACATACCTTTAAACGGATCTTTAAGTCTCTTGACGAGGAGAATCTTCTCCTTCTCTATTAGGACTCCATCCACAGTGATAAGAGGAGGTCTCATTTTTATCACCGAAAAAAATTTCCGAGGGCATTATATATTATTGTGACTCCCATTAACTGGAGGTGATTCAATGGAATTCTGCCCAAAGTGTAAAAGTTTGATGATCCCATGTGAAGAGGGAATGAAATGCAGAAAATGTGGTTTTGTTAAACCAAAAAAGAGTAAACTCGTGACCACTATGGAGGAGAGAGAAAGAGAAGTCCCAGTTGTTGAGGAGGAGATGAAAGGAACACTTCCCACCACTCAAACTAAATGTCCAGAGTGTGGAAACAACACAGCTTACTGGTGGACGAGACAATTGAGATCTGCTGATGAACCAGAAGTTAGATTCTTCAAATGCACTTCATGTGGTAAAGTCTGGAGAGAGTACAGTTAAGGTTATAAAGCTTCACACAAAATAATTATTAAAAATTTCGGGGGAATAGCGAAGTGTTCAGCTGTATAGTAGATGCAGATGTTCTTAAAAAGCTTGTTAAAGCAAGCTCCATTCTTGTGGATGAGGCTAAAATCAGAACTTCTTCAGAAGGAATAAGCATGCGTGCGGTTGATTCTGCAAACGTTGCAATGGTTTCTTTCGAACTTAAAAGAGATGCTTTCGAACTTTTCGAGGCAGATGAGAGTGAAATAGGAGTCGATCTTCACAGACTTGAGGATGTTCTTGAACTGGGGAAGAAAGGAGATAAGGTAAGCCTCTCTGTAATGGATGACGAAAAACTGAGAATAAAAATAAGAAATCTGTCCTATACGCTTTCGCTCATAGACCCTTCGAGCATGAGGAGAGATCCGAGGGTTCCCAATCTTGAGTTCAGCGCAGAAGTTTGGGTAAATGGGATGGAAGTAGACAGAGCTATAAAAGCTGCATCCAAAATTAGCGACCACATAGTTCTCGGCGTGGAGAACGAAGTATTTTACATGGAAGCTGAAGGAGATACAGATAGCATGAGATTAGAACTAACGAAAGATGAGCTTCTTGAACTAAAAGGAGGAAACGCTAGATCTATGTTCTCTCTGGATTATCTCTCTGACATGAGTAAATCCTTCAGAACGACGGATGAAGTGAGAATTTATCTTGGAACAGACTATCCGGTAAAAATAACATTTCCTGTCACTGCAGATGGAGAGGTCTCTTATCTACTTGCTCCGAGAATAGAATCAGAATGAGATGAGGTACGGTCACAGATACCCTTTCACTTCGGATGCAAAAAGGAGATATCGTTTCTACGACTCGATAGAGCTTGTTAAGCTGATAGAAGAGAATGAATTTTACGAACTAATAATTAAAAGAGCTAAAGAGCGAATTATTGGCACTCTTCGAGGAGAGATAACTGACCCTGAGGATCCATCATATCCTGATCCAGAATTTTTCAGAAAAGCTCTCGGTAGAGAGTTCGATGGAGTAGAAGAGTATTCTGAAGATTTTCTGGATAAAAAAAGCAAAAGAGCTTTAAGTTATAGAGATGCAGAGATTTTGTCCTTTGCCCTCGTAAAGTTGATTCTATCTTGCCTAAGAGATAATTACCTTATAAGAAGATTTGCCTTGAGAGAGGCAGAATATTCGAAAAAGAAACTCGAAGAGGAGAGAGAAGAGATTCTGGTGAAAGTCGCAGAAGAACTCGGAGTTGAAATTGAAAGAACAAATGGAAAATATTTACTTCACTTCACAAGCTTTGTGAAATACGCAACAAAGATAAGAGGCACGCAAGAAGATTTCACTTGGAGACTGGTAAACAGAGATCTGAATAGAGGATTTCTCACACTTACAAAATCTGAACTCATTAGATTGCTTCAAGAAGCTATAAGAGAGAAAATAGAGTCTGAACTTCCTTTAAACGTTGGGAAAGACGTTTGCAATCACATAAACTTCATAATTGATGAGATGAGAGATGAAATAGAGGAGTTCAGAGAAAAAATTTTCGAAGACGTTGGAGAATTTGAAGAAAGTGCACTCCCTCCTTGTATAGAAAATCTCTTCAGAATGGCTCTTGAAGGAAAGAATCTTCCTCACGCATCCAGATTTGCCCTCACATCATTCTTATTATCCATAGGAATGAATGTAGACGAAATAGTTTCGATCTATAGAAACTCTCCAGACTTCGATGAAGAGAAAACGAGATATCAAGTTAGACACATAAATGGAGCTACGGGAACGAAATATACTCCACCCTCATGTGAAACTATGAAAGTTTACGGAGACTGTCTGAGATCTAAAGTTTGCGGAAGTGCGAAGCATCCTCTCCAAGTTTACAGAAAACTGAAGAGATCAAAGGTCTTCGAGAGAGATCGTAGTAGTTAGCTTCACCTGCTTGACTCCTCTAAGCGCCATCATTCTCTCCGCCATTGTCTTAACTCTTTTTGCATCACCTTTCACGAGAATCGCTTCTAAACAGTTGTGATGATCCAAGTGAAGATGCACAGAGACCCTTATGATGTCATTGAAATCATGTTGAATACTCGTCAAAGTCTCGGAAAGACCTCTCTGATGATGGTCATAAAGAATCGTGATTACTCCGATCCTCTCTCCTTCTTCAGCACTCATCCACTCATAATCTGCGATGTAGTTTCTGATGGCATCCCTAATTCCTTCAGACCTTGAGGAGTATCCTCTTTGAGCTATTATTTCATCAAACCTTTTCAGAAGACTATCACTTATTGAAACTCCTATTCTCGTTATATTACCCCGCTCCATACTCTAACACCTCAACTCCATTCTCATTTTCGATCTTATTAATTAAACCAGTTTCCGCTTCGAGCCTCACCGAAATCCATTCGTTGAAGCTCACCTGAAGGATGTGCGACTCCTCGTAAAGTCTGTGGAGCAATTTCATTCCATCTCTGCTCATAGGGAGTTTTAGCTCATAGAGCCTCCATTTCGGAAGTTCTTGGTAGATTTTCTCCAAGAGCTCATCAATTCCCTCACCAGAAACTGCAGATACAGCTACAGTGTTGTGGAGAAGATTTCCGAGCTCCTCAATCTTTCTCTCAAGTTCTTCCTCATTTATCTTGTCAATCTTGTTCATTACAGTTATGAGTCTTCCAGCATATCCATTCTCATATAAAATCTCGTGAGATGTTTTCAGCTTCCTCCTTATAGCCTTTGTATCCTCAGAGGCATCAACAACAAGAAGAATCAGATCTGAGGAGAATATTTCGTCCATCGTGGATCTAAATGCAGCAACCATCCAAGGAGGGAGATCCTTTATGAAACCAACCGTATCGGTAAGAAAAACTCTTCTTCCCTTAATTCTGAGCTCTGCGGTAGAAGGAGATAGAGTTGTAAAGAGCTTATCATCTGAAATGACTCTTTTTGACGTTAGTCTTCTCATTAAAGTACTCTTTCCCGCATTCGTGTATCCTGCAAGGGTTACGAGATAACCTCCAATTTCCTTTCTCTTCTTTCTCACCTCTTCTGATATCCTATCCTTTTCAGAGAGTTCTCTTTTTATCTCGTAAATTCTTCTTCTTATATCCCTCTCGTAAAGGTCGTAATACCTTCCAAGGCTTTTAAACCCAGGCCTCTCTCCACGCTTCATAAGCGAGACCATGACTCTTGCTTTGGGGAGCTCATAACTCAATTTCGCAAGCTCAACCTGAAGCTGAGCTTTTCTAGTTTTTGCATTTCTGGCGAATATTTCGAGAATTAGATTGAACTTATCAATCACCTCAACCTTAAGCTCCGAAGTTAGATTAAAGATCTGACTTGCACTCAGCTTGTTTAAAAAAATCACCTTTTCAGCCTCACTCTTCTCTATCATCTCTTTAAGCTCTTTCAGCTTCCCTCTACCGATCTGATAAACTCTATCTATACTTCTCTGCTGAACGAGAGTTCCCACTACCTCATATCCTGCAGACTCTGCGAGAACCACCATTTCTTCAAGATCCTCTGAAATGTCCTTTCTGGGATCTTTTCTCGCAACAATAATCGCTCTCATGGTTCCTCTAGTAGCAGAGATCTTGTCTCATTTGTTATCATATGAGCGAGCTTCTGCAATCTTCTTTCTCCGATGCTTTCGAGATATCTAACTTCTTTTCCCAAGACACTTCCTATTCTCCACTCAGGTTCATTAAAGAACTCTCCTGCTTCAGAAATTAGAACTCTTGCCTTCATACCTCTCACAGTCTCCTTCACCAGATCGAGAATCTCCGCCAAACACGGAGCGTTTTTGTATCGTTTCTTTTTTATCACAAGATTTTCAACAGAGAGAATCGAATAACCAGTTATTTTAGCTTCAACCGCTGCACATATCATGAAATATGTCCCATCTTCCATCGCATGTCTTCCGGAGATGTCAATGGCAATAACTTCTTCAGCCATAATTGAGAACCCAGATCTCTGATTTTTCTGGGAGTACAACTTCAACTTCGCTCTCTTCGAACTTTCTTATATTCTCCTTTCCTCTCAGAAACTCATCCACAGGCTTTATTGGAAAATCTATCACTGGAGTCTTATAGTGCATCGGAATTGTAATCTTTGGAGACATCTGACTCGTAACTTCTGTAGCTTCTTTTGGTCCAATCGTAAAGTGACCTCCTACCGGGATCATCAAAACATCCACATCTCCGATTTCCTTCACTTCTTCATCGCTCAAAACATCTCCGAGATCTCCAAGATGGCAGAAAGTTATTCCGTTCAACTGGAAAACATAAATGATATTCTTCCCTCTAAGTGCCCCCCTCGCATCATCGTGATAACTTGGAATCCCTCTGAACTTCACGCCTCCAATCTCATGCTCCCCTGGAGAGTTCACTATTTTGAAATCACCTCTTACCACATCCACTTTGTTATGATCGAAGTGATCGTGAGTTACAAGCACAACATCTGCTTCAGTCTCTGGAGTAGGATATCCAACATCTCTTTGGTGAAATGGGTCTATCACGACACTGAGATCTCCCTGAATTCTGAAACAGGCGTGACCAAACCACCTAATTTTAACCACTTTCCACCCACCTCATCATTTCATATTATTCGGAAAACTAAAAAGCTTTTTCACTCCGTAACTCTGAGAAGATATGCGAAAAGAGAATAGAGTGAAGAAAGAGCTACTGTATTCGCAAACATGATGAGGAGACTCGTCAAGAATAATTTGAGTGATATGCTGAGAATTTCTTTGACAAACTCCGGAATTATGTCAATAACTATTCCATTCGTGTGTATTCCGCCGAAATTTATGAGAAATAGGAGAAAATAAGCTAAAAGCAAAAGAATGAGAGCCGAAATGTAGAGAAGAATGAGTATAATTTTTCTCACTCGATTTATCCTCCAGAAGATATAAGTTGCAACGAACGGAGGAACAATGAAGGTTAGAGGAAATGGATCCATAATCACGGCTGTTTATTCAAAGATTTATGAGATTTTCGTTTTCGTTAGACGAAATTATTTATTCGATGAGATCAAATTTAGCAATATGAGCGAGAATTCGCTTCAAATACTGAGAGAGTCTCTCATTCTCATCTCAGGAAGAATAATTTTATTTCCTCTCAGAGGTGAGGAAGGATGAAAGTTATCCTATCTGGAATTCCTGCACTGATAACCATACTATTCATTTTCCTTATATTCCTTCTTCTCCTCTGGCTTTTTATAAAGCTTTTACCATATTTGATTCTTGCACTTCTCCTGATAATCGTCTTTTTAGCCCTTCTCCATTTTTTGGGGCTCCACGACGAAAAAGGATAGAAGAAGTGCAAAGAGGAGAAGAATTAGATAGAAAATAAAAGTTATCTGATATCCTTCTGGCGAATAGCCGTGGTCAACTTTTCCTCCGAGCTCGATAAGATAGCCTGTAACTCCCTGCACAAATGCTGCACCTATAAACGCTGCCATGTTTAGGGTTGCGAGCCCAGTAGCGATGTTATCTTTGGGAAATGATTCCTTTCCAATAGTTTGAAATATGACGTTAATCCCGCTGAAAAGACCGAAAAAGAAGGAAAGAGGATAATAGAGTATAAGAGGGATTTTTTCGAGAAAAAGTGCGATAGGAAGCCAAATGGTAAAACTTCCGGTAAGTCCAAACTGATAAACGGATTTTCTTTTCTCGAGCTTCTCTGAGAGGATCCCTCCTAGAGGACCTCCAATTATGACGCCTATGCTTATCATCATGAGGATTGTTGCACCTATTTCTCTCTCAACCCCATAAACATCCATGAAATAAGTCACACCACAAAGACCCTGAAAACCCATCATCACCCCATACGTCATCATGGAAGCAAGAAAAAGAACGCGGAAGTTTCTGTTTCTAAGAACGGTCTTCAGAGAGTCCCTAATCCGCTCCTTTTGGTGTCTGACTTCTGGATGAATGGGAATAGACGGTTCATCTCTTACCAGCGAGAAATTTAGAAGGATGAGAATGATGAGAATTAATGCAATGATCAAAAAAGAGTTCCTCCAACCAGTTAAAGAGACAAGGATGGCAAATGGAGCTGAGGAGACGAGAGCTCCAAAAGTACCTATCGAGATTAACAATCCATTCATCTTTGCAAACTCATTCGTTCTGAACCATCTCGTAAGAATTCTCTGAGTTGGGACAAAGATTCCTCCACCTCCAAATCCTATTAGAGCCCTTCCTATGCTCAAGACCATGACATTTGAGGCAAAAGCGAAAATGAGAGTTCCAAAGAGAGTTATCAGGGCAAAAAGACCAACAGTTTTTCTTGATCCTATAGTATCTGCGAGAACTCCAACTGGAAGTTGAGCAACAGCATAGGAATAAAAATATGCAGAAGACATCACACCTATTATCGCTGCTCCTGTAGAGAATTCAATCATTAGATCGTTTGCTATTACCGCGGGAGAAGTTCTGAAGAAGTAAACAAGAAAGTAGATAGAGGCGAGGATCGAAAATACTATCCAACGATAGGAGAGAGAGTCAGACGCCTTCACGAATAATTAATTTCGCTCAATCTTTTTATCAATTTTTCTTTAATTTCCTCCTCTATATATCCCAAACCTGAGAGATCAACGAATTGTCTGAGCCTAGTTAAAAACTCATCCCGCAATTCTTCTTTAAGATTCTCCTTAAGAAAGTTCCAGAGTTCTTCTTTTTCAACGTCTTTTGTAAGAATAAGTCCTACGTGCCGAACGTCATAAACCAGTGGATCTCTCCTTTCAAGACCCTCTGCAAATCTTGAAGTAAGAACTTTATCTACAAGTACTGCGTAGGGATGTCCAAGAGGAATTCTCAGCTCATAACTTTCAATCCTGCCTTCGAAAATAATCTTCGTTTTGTTATAAAGAGGGAATAGGTCTTTTACGAGTACATCAACGTTTATCCAGCGATCTTCTGACTTTACTAGAGCGCCTACTGCAGTGAAATCATCTTCGGACATCTCATGAATGATTTCCACTTCAAAATCCATTGAACTCAAGATTTTCCTCAACTTATCCTCAGAGGGGACGAGTATATCTATGTCCCACAGACAAGGAAATTTGAGATAACAGTTAACAAGAAGGGAGAAACCCCCTATTATTACAAAATTTTCACCTCTTGAATAAATTGAAGAGAGATTCTCCAAAATTCTAAGCATTGAGTGCTTATATGGAATATATTCACTCCAGTTTTCGACCATCCGTTCCCACTATTCCTCTAAGGATATTTGAAATTTCCGATGGTGTTGTGGCTACTCTTACTCCCGCTTCCTGAAGAGCTCTTTGCTTCGATTTAGCGTCGCCTCCTCTCTCTATGATGGCTCCCGCATGTCCCATTTTCTTCCCTGGTGGAGCTGAAATCCCAGCAATATAAGCAACAACTGGTTTTTTCATTTTCTTTATGAAGTCGCTTGCTCTTTCCTCCGCATCTCCACCAATTTCACCGATAAGAACTATAGCATTGGTTTCTTCATCCTCTTCGAACAACGGCAGAAGATCCACAAAATCGGTTCCGATTACGGGATCTCCTCCTATACCCACACAGAGAGATTGACCGAGACCATTCGAGCTAAGATTATATGCAATCTCATAGGTCAGAGTTCCACTCCTTGATAGAATGGCAACACTTCCTTTTTTGAAGACGCGAGAGGGCATAATTCCGATTTTACATCTTTCGGGAGATATGATCCCCGGAGTATTCGGCCCTATGATGTTAATTCCTTTTTCTCTTGCTTTTTCAACGAACTTCATTGTATCATGAACAGGAATTCCTTCTGTTATCACGACAATAGGATTGAGGGAGAATTCTATTGCCTCCATGACTGCATTCATAGCATGTTTTGCAGGGACGAAGATAATTGATGCGTCTGCCTCTCTCTCCCTCATTGCCTCATCCACAGAGTTGTAAACAGGAACTCCGCGAACAGATTCACCTTTTTTTCCCGGAGTTACACCTGCGACGATTTTTGTTCCATAGTTTAACATCGCTCCCGTGTGAAATCTTCCCTGTCTCCCTGTAATCCCCTGAACGAGAACTTTTGTATTCTCATCAATCAAGACCATTTCACAACACTCTCCACCGCCTCTTCAAGAGTTTTCTCAACTTTTATTCCAGCCTTTTCTAAAATTTCTCTTCCTTCCTCCTCCTTCGTTCCCATCATCCTTATAACAGTTGGAACGTTTGGAGACGCCTCTAAAATCCCAAGGGCGACTTCATCACATCTCGTTATTCCTCCAAGAATGTTTATCAGAAGTTTTTTGAGGCTCGGATGCTGAAGAACAATCTTTATCGCCTCTTTAACTCTTTCCCTATCTGCCCCTCCTCCAAGATCGCAGAAATCTGCAGGTTTTCCTCCTCTCAGATAGACAAGATCCATAGTAGCCATAACAAGACCTGCACCGTTTCCAATTATCCCTATGTCACCGTCAAGCTCCACATAAGCTATTCCTCTTTCTCTTGCCATTCTCTCCCTCTCATTCATCTCTTCATAGTTTATCTCAAAGTTCTGGCGGAATAGAGCATTATCATCAACAATTGCTCGAACATCGGCTGCGATGTAAGAATTTCCGTCATAGATGAGAGGATTGATTTCGAGAAGTTGCATGTCATATTTTGTGAATATCTCATAGAGCTTTTCGATGATCCATTCTTCTCCGCTCATTCCCAAGAAAGAAGTTAGATCTCTTGCATCACTCAGTCCTCTATTTGGGCTGAGATGACGCACTTTCAAATACTCTGGAGGTACAGACTCTATATCAACTCCTCCCTTCGGACTAACTATAATTGCCGGTTTTCTCGTACTCCTGTCAACAATGATTCCGATGTATATCTCCTTTTCAATCCTCAGCTTCTTCTCCACAAGTAACTTCTCAACTCTATAACCATGGACTTTCTTTGAAAAAAGTTCTTCAGCTCTTTTTCTCGCTTCTTTTGGAGATGATGCAAAGAGGACTCCTCCAGCCTTTCCTCTTCCCCCACTGAGAACCTGAGCTTTAAGAGCTACTTCCCCTAACAGCTCCGCAACTCTTTCTGCTTCTTCTGGGGATGTTACCAAATAACCCTCCGGAACAGGTATTCCGTGAGCTCTCACGAGTTCCTTACCCTGATATTCATAGAGCCTCATGCTAATCCCTTCGCAGCTTTAAAACCAAGTTCGAAGGCTTTCCTATTTATTTCTTCAGTGCCCTTCGGAGTTCTGTTCTCTATAGCCTTTATTACGCTCTCTGGAGATAGGATCTCCGTAAGTCCGATGAGAGAGCCGAGAGTCACGATATTTGTTACTATTGCTTTTCCAATCTCCTCAACTGCCATTCTGATAAAGGGAATTCTGTATATTCTCCCCTCAATCTCAGGAACTTTCTGAACTTCATCTTCATCTAGAATCAAAATTCCTCCTCTCTTAACCATCTTTGCATAAATATCGCATGCTTCTTGAGAGAGAGCAACAACGATATCTGCTGAAGTAACTTTTGGAAAGTCTATGGGCTCATCACTTATAATCACTTCAGACTTGCTCGCTCCTCCTCTGGCCTCAGGACCGTAAGATTGAGTTTGAACAACATGAAGACCCTCGTAAATTGCTGCAGCCTCAGCGAGAATGATTCCAGCTAATATCAATCCCTGACCTCCTTTTCCGCTCAAAATAATCTCGTATTTCAACTTCTTTCACCTCCTGAATACTCCTATTTTTATTTTATCTCCCCCTCCCTCCAGAGAGGACTTCTCCTTAAATTCACGGAGCATCTGAATGTGATCTTTTTTATTCCTCCTTCCGAACTGAACTGGACACTGAGAAAAGACTTCTATAAATGAAAATCCCGGATGTTCGAGGGCTTCTTTTATTGAGTTTTGAAGTTGTCGAACGTGATAGGTTGTCCATCTTGCCACATAAGATCCTCCAGCTGCGAGAACAAGTTCACAGAGATCAAATGGTCTCTCCTTGCATCCTTCGGGAGTTGTCGTTGTCTTTGCCATCTCTGGAGTCGTTGGAGAGACCTGTCCTCCAGTCATTCCATAGATTGAGTTGTTTGCAACAATGGCAATCAGATCTATATCTCTTCTTGCTGCATGAATCAGATGGTTTCCTCCAATAGCAGCCGCATCTCCATCACCCATGAGTACAAAAACCTTCATTTCTGGTTTCATCAGTTTTATTCCGGTTGCAAACGCAAGTGCTCTTCCATGAGTTGTATGAAGAGTGTAGAAATCCAGATACCCGGTTGCTCTTCCGAAACAACCTATTCCAGAAACTGCAACTATCTCATCCTTCTTCAGCCCAACTTCATCAATTGCCCGAAGCATCGCATTTATTATTGTTCCGTTTCCACATCCGGGACACCAGATGTGTGGAAGTCTTCTAAAATAATCGCGAATTCTCAATTTGAGACCCTCCTGATTATTTCGAGAATCTCATGAGGATATATGATCTCCCCGTTCATTTTTGTAATCGAAATAACGTCATTTCTCACTTTTCTCAAATCATCTGCTATTAATCCAGAATTCATCTCAGGAACGATAAGTTTAAACTCGCTTTCCACAACTTCATAAGGAAATGGCCACAGAGTCTTCACATCGACAACACCGCATTTTATTCCCTCCTCTCTAGCAAGATACATAGCTCTGATAGCAGATCGAACAACACAGCCATAAGCAAGAATTACAACGTCAGCATCTTCAACATTCAACCTCTCAACTATTGTAATTTTGTCTCTGTGCCTCTCAATCTTCCTTATCAATCTTTTTAGCTGTTTTTCTATGATTTCTCCATCGTTTGTAGGAAATCCTGTTTCATCATGGACCAAACCAGTTACGTGATATCTTTTTCCTCCTCCAAATGGATGAAAGCTGGGCACATCCTCAAGCTCAGGAATTTCCTCCTCGACTTCATCTGGGAGCTCCACATCGGTCCTCATATGTCCAATAATCTCATCAGAAAGAAGAATTACGGGAGTTCTCAACATCTCTGCAAATCTGAATGCTTTGAAAGTTAACCAAAACATGTCTGAAACAGAGGAAGGAGATAGAACAACTACTCTGTGATCTCCATGAGTTCCCCATCTCGCCATCATCACATCACCTTGAGATGGTTTCGTTGCGTGTCCCGTGCTTGGCCCAACCCTCTGCACATCAACGATCACACAAGGGATTTCTGCCATGATGGCAAAACCAATATTCTCAGCCATAAGACTGATTCCGGGTCCACTAGTCGCAGTCATAGCTCTTGCTCCTGCAAGAGAGGCGCCTATAACTGCAGCAATGCTTCCTATCTCATCTTCCATCTGAATGAAGACCCCACCTCTTTTTGGTAGTTCGACTGCCATCATCTCAGCTATCTCAGATGAGGGTGTGATTGGATAACCAGCATAGAACCTGCATCCAGCTGCGAGAGCTCCTTTAACGCAAGCTTCATTACCCTGAAGAAGTTCAACCATTCCTCACAACCTCCAAAGCGAAATCTGGGCAGTAAAGTTCACAGAGACCACATGAAGTGCATTTTCTTTCGATAACCTTTAATTCCCTATTTAACTGAAGAGCATTTTTTGGGCAAATCTCAACACAAATTCCGCATTTCTTGCAGAGAGCGTGATCAATCCTTATCATTACTTTTCTTTTGGATTTGGTGGATTATATAAGAGTTTTCAACTAAAAAAACGAATAAATTTGGTTGTTTTTAGAAAATATGAATTATTCGTATTGAGGAGTTCATCAAACTTTATTAAGGATCAATCATCACATAAACTTGAGGATTTCGGGAGGTTTTGAAAATGGAAATGCCAAATGACTACGCATACTCGGTAAGGATGTCCCCGATGAAGTTCGGAGTGGGAGTCTCGAAAGAAATTGGAGTTGATCTAAGAAGAATGGGGATAAAAAGCGTTTTACTCGTCACAGATAAAATACTGAACAAAAATACTGATATTCCGAAGAAGATAAAAGGATACATCGAACAGGAAGGAATTAAAGTCGAAGTCTACGATAGAGTGGAGCCTGAACCATCCTATGAGCTCGTGAATGACGCTCTTGAGGTTGTTTCTGGTCTGGAAGTTGACGCTTTTGTTGGGGTTGGCGGAGGAAGTGCGATGGACGTTGCTAAGGCAACTTCGCTTTACCTCACACATCCAGCCGATTTCTTCGATTACATCGGAAAACCCTTCGGTAAGGGCAAGCCAATTCCTCCTAGACCGATAAAACCCGTGATCTGCGTTCCTACAACAGCGGGAACTGGAGCGGAGACTACTCCGATGGCATCTTTTGCGATCCCAGAGAAAGGAATAAAAATAGGATTCGGCGCTCCTAACATGATGCCTGCCCTCGCTGTAGTTGATCCTCTTAACACAGTAACGATGCCCCCTTCGGTAACAGTCTCCACAGGAGTAGACGCTTTGAGCCATGCATTCGAAGCATATACTGCGGTTGCCTATAACGCAAGACCGATGCCTCCGACTCCAGAGGAGAGACCTGTTTACGTAGGAGCAAATCCTGTGACAGATGTCTTTGCAGAGAGGGCAATCGAGCTCATCGGAAAATATTTCAGAAGAGCTGTTGCAAAACCGAATGATATAGAGGCTAGAAGCGGAATGTCCCTTGCCGCTTTTCTCGCAGCAGTTGCATTTGGGAATGCGGGAGTTCATATAAACCATGCGATTTCGTATTCATTCCCGTATGAGAGACATTTGCCTCACGGAATAGCAGTTGGCCTTTGCTTCCCGGGAATGGTGCTTTTCACAGCTCCGATTCTACCTGAAAAGCATCTTAAAGTTGCGAAGTTACTCGGAGAGAATGTAGAGGGAGTGTCAAAGTACGAAGCTGGAGAACTCGTCTATAAGGCTCTAGTAAGACTCTATCACGACGTTGGATTTCCAAATGGAATAAGCGAGTATTTCGATGAGAGCGATATCCCGGAGTTCGTTGAAAAGGCTTCAAAGCAAACAAGACTGCTTTCTGCAGCATGCAGATATCCAAGCGAGAAGGATCTCGAAGAAATTTTCAGAAGATCCTTCAGATTCTGGTGATTCGCATGAAAGGTAACTGGAACAGAGTTATTCGTGTGAATCTCTCGAAAAGAGAGATTAAAGAGGAGGATTTACCTGAGGGTGCTATTGGAGGGAAGGATTTAGCTTCGAGAGTCCTTCTCTCTTCAAGTCTTGCAGAACCGCTCTCCGAAGAGAGTTTGTTTATAATTGCAACAGGTCCCTTTAGCGGAACAGGATTTCCGGGATCTTCGAGATTCGGAGCATTTTTCAGATCTCCCTTAACCGGAATCTTTGGTGAATCCTACTGCGGAGGATTCTTCGCATATGAGATGAAGAAAACGGGATATGATGCTTTGATTGTCAGTGGAAAAGCTGAAAAGCCTGTGTATCTCTGGATCCACGAAGGAGGAGTTGAGATTCGAGATGCATCTCATCTCTGGGGAAAAGATGCATGGGAGACTGAAGATGAAATAAAGAAGGAGCATGGAAAATGTGAGGTTCTGAGTATTGGAATAGCTGGAGAAAATCTTGTGAAATTTGCAAATGTAGCTCACAGAAAGGGAAGACAACTTGGAAGAACCGGCGCTGGTGCTGTGATGGGCTCAAAAAATCTCAAAGCAATTGTGGTAAGAGGTGAGAGAGAGATTGAGGTCGCAGATGAGGAGAGATTGGAAGAGTTGAAGAATGAGATAAGTGAAAAGGGAAGAGAGGTTCTCAAAGCAATAAGTGAGTTTGGAACTCCCAATATTCTCGCAGTATCAAATAACATTGGGGCTCTTCCGACAAATTACTGGATTGATGGATCGATTGAACATCTTGAGGCTCTGAGTGCAGAGACACTGAAAAAGAAATACTTCAAGAGGAAGACCACATGCTATGCTTGTCCAATTGCGTGTGGAAAATATTCTGTAATTGAAGAGGGTAAATTCAGAGGCACCGAAGTAGAAGGACCGGAATATGAGACCCTTTATGCTCTTGGATCCCTATGTGGAATTGAGGATGTTGAAGCTGTGATCAAAGGAAATGAACTCTGCGACCGCTTCGGAATGGACACGATGACTGCAGGAAATGTGGTTGCCATGGTCATGTATCTAATGGAGAGAGGTGTTCTCACAGAGAAAGAAGTTGGCTTCAGCACCTCTTTTGGAGATTCTGAGGGCATGCTTAGACTTCTGGAGATGATTGCAAAAAGAGAAGGTTTTGGAGGGGTTTTAGCAGAGGGATGTTACAAAGCTGCTGAGAGAATTGGAGAAGAAGCCAAGAGAGCAGTGATTCACGTAAAGGGTTTAGAACCAGCAGCTTATGATCCAAGAGCGCTTAAAGGAATGGCTCTTGCATATGCTGTTTCTCCTCGAGGTGCCTGTCACCTCAGACATATGATCTACAGACCTAATCTAACAGGAAAACATCCATTTGATCCGGAGAGAAGCGTTGATAGGCTCTCGTACAATCAAGCTGAAGTTGTGAAGGAGCTTGAAGATTTCTACGCAATAACAAGTTCACTGCTCATGTGCAACTTCTGGTGTCTTCCGACTATCGGTCCGGTTCTGTGGAGTGAGCTTAAAGAGATTTATGAGAGTGTTGCTGGAGATGGTCTCTCAATGGAAGACTTCAAGAAAATTGGAGTTGAAATAAACAACAGAGTGAGAAAATTCAACATAAAGTGTGGAGTGAGCAGAAAGGATGATAGACTACCGGAAAGGTTCTTTAGCGAACCTCTCCGAAAGGGCGCATCGTCTGGAGAGATCGTTGAAAAAGAGAGGTTTGAGGAGATGCTCTCAGAATATTATGCTCTGCGAGACTGGGATGAGGAGGGAATTCCGAAAGAGGGATGAGCGTGCCAGAGTTCTTCTTTGAGAGACCAATAGATGAATTTGTTATCGCTTCAGAAACTGATGAAGAGCTCATGCAAAGTGTTACAGAGATGCTGAGAGAGGTTATAAAAAAGAAGAGCATTGACAAGAAAACGAAAGAACTCATAATACTTCCAATGCTTTCAGTTCTGAATTTTGAAAGCGGATTCAAATTTCATGCAAAAGAGGCACTAAGAAGTGGAGCGTCCAAAGAGCAACTCCTCGAAGCCTGTGAGCTCCTTGTCCCTTATTTCGGAATTCCAATTTTTCTTCGTGCGGTAAAATGGCTTAGAGATCTCAAAATTGTTTAAAAGAGGTGAGTTGATGAACAAAGAAGTAATAGAAAAATTGAAAGAAGTAGTGGGAGAGGAGGATATCAGGATTGATAAACCTTCTGTATATGTTTATTCCAGAGATGCAACGATTTTTCAAAGCTATCCAGAGATCATTGTGAGACCTGAGAGCACCGAAGAAGTTAGCAAGATAGTGAAGATTGCATATGAATACAACATTCCAATGACCCCCAGAGGCTCTGGAACTTCACTCTGCGGAGGTGCCATTCCAACACACGGAGGAATAGTGATTGACATGAGAAAAATGAATCGAATACTTTCATTCAACGAGACCAATCAAACAGTTGAAGTTGAACCTGGAGTCATATGCGATGATCTGAATGAGTTTCTTGCTCCTTATGGATATTTCTTCCCACCTGATCCTGGCTCGAGTAGTGCAGCAACAATCGGAGGAATGATAGGAGCGAATGCAGCTGGAATTCAAGCAGTGAAATATGGAAAGACTATGGATTATGTGCTGAAACTTGAAGTTGTGATTGGAAATGGAGAGATCATTGAAATAGGAGCGAACACTTTAAAGTCATCATCTCAGTATGATCTCGTACACCTCTTTTGCGGTTCTGAAGGAACTCTCGGAATTATCACAAAAGCCACTCTGAAAGTGAGACCAAAGTCGAAATATTACAGAGCTGCGATCTTCTTCTTCGACGACTTGGATAAGGTTGGAAGGGCAATAGTGAACATAAAATCTAGCGGAGTTATTCCAAATTGCATGGAGCTGATGGATGGTCCAACGCTGAGGGATGGAGTCAAATATACTGGTTTGGATCTCCCAGAGGTTGAAAAAGCAGAGGCTGCAATTTTAATTCAAGTAGATGGAAATGTGGAAGAAGAAGTTCAAAAAGAGCTCGAAATTTGCTTTGAAGCTGCGAAAAAAGCCGAACCATTTGCCTGGAGGATTGCAGAAACTGATGAGGAAAGAGAGAAAATCTGGTTAGCGAGGAAAGCCACTTATCCCGTTCACCTTCTCCAGTCCCCTCTGAATGTGATATCTGAAGATCTAAGCATTCCAGTAGATAAAGTCCCAGAAGCTCTCAAAAAGATTATGGAGATCCCGAAGAGAGTTGGTGGGAAGATAAAGATTTCCTATGTTGGTCACGTGGGAGACGGAAATATTCACCCAGATATTCTCATAGATGAGACAGACCCAGAACAGTTCGAAGCTTTCATGAAGGCTCTAGAGATTCTATACAAGGAGATCGTAATCCCTCTTGGAGGAACTATCTCCTCTGAGCACGGTGTCGGAATCCTTAGAAGGAAGTTCATCAGCATTGAGAGCGGAGAGGGAGTTATGAACCTCATGAGAGAATTGAAGAAGACATTTGACCCCAAGAACCTCTTCAATCCCGGAAATGGAAAACCATGGGGAGATACCACAGATCTCTCGAAAGTTGATGAAGCTCGGAGGATATGGCTGGAGAAGATCAAAGAACTCAAAGAAAAAAATGGAAGGGGATTCAAATATCTTGATGGATACTGGAGAGATACTCTACTCTGCAACAGATGTTCAATGTGCGAAATAAAATGTCCGAGTTTCGATGAATGGAAGTGGCAGACGATAAGTCCAAGAGGAAGAGTTCAGCTTGCAAGAGCTCTGGAAGAGGGGCTTCTTGAAATCTCAGAAGAGCTGAGAGAAGTTGTCTTCACCTGCAATACATGCGACTACTGTATCAAGAAGTGTCCTGGAAATGTTCCCGTAGTTGATATTATCCGAGCTCTGAAAGCAGAGCTTACTTACAGAAGTCTCAACCCAGAAACTCACAGAAGAATTCTGAAGAACATAATGGAATGCGGAAATCCATATGGAGAGCCCAGAGAAAAGAGAATAGAGTGGATGGAGGGGGCTTAACCCTCCTTCTCCTCTTTCTGCCACGCAGATCTCAAGGTCTTCCCAACTTTCTCTATGAGGAGATTCCTTTCTATCTCTCTCAACCTGTTTAGCACCGGTCTTCCAGCAAGATTTTCCAGAATCCATTCCCTTGCGAATTCTCCAGACTGAACCTCTTCTACAACTTCCCACATTGCATTCCAAGTCTGCTCATTATTCAGAATTCTCGGTCCTCTGGTTAGACCTCCATATTCAGCAGTATCGGAGACGTCATTCCACATCTTCTCCAGTCCGCCCTCATATATGAGATCCACAATAAGCTTCAGTTCATTCAGGCACTCAAAATAAGCGACTTCCGGCTGATATCCCGCTTCAACGAGGATCTGAAAGCCCATTTTAATGAGTTCGGAGACTCCTCCACAAAGTACTATCTGCTCTCCTATTAGATCAGTTTCAACCTCTTCCTTAAATGTCGTCTCTATGACGCCAACTCTTGTAAGACCCATAGCTTTACACAGAGCAAGAGCTATTTCCTTTGCCTTTCCACTGACATCCTGATGCACTGCGAGAAGTCCGGGAACTCCAAATCCTCTCTTGAACTCTTCTCTGAACCTTTTTCCAGGTGCTTTCGGAGCAATGAGAATGACGTCAACGAAGTCAGGGGGAATTATGCAGTTATAGTGCACATTGAAGGCATGACTCCAGGAGAGAACCTTTCCGGGAGATAAATTTGGAGCTATTTCCTTCTCGAAGATTTCTTTCTGAATCTCATCTGGAAGGAGAATCAGAATTATGTCTCCTTTTTTCGTCGCTTCCGCAACGCTCATCACTTCAAATCCATCTCTTTCAGCTCTTTCCCAAGATTTTCCTTTCCTCAATCCCACTATCACGTTCACTCCACTATCTCTGAGATTGTTTGCCTGAGCAGTTCCCTGAGAGCCGTAGCCGAGAACTGCAACTGTTTTTCCCTCAAGAACTGAGAGATCTGCATCCTCATCATAATATATCTTCGCCATTTCCTTCACCTCACACAAACCTTGTTGAGACTGATCCAAGCCTATCAAATTCTGCAACCACGGAATCTCCGGGTCTTACGTCAAAAGCTCGGATCAGTGAACCTGAGAGAATTATTTCCCCCCTCTTTAAAGAAACTCCAAACTCAGAAAGTTTATTTGCAAGCCAAGCAACCGAATCCACAGGATTTCCGAGAACAGACGCTCCAGCTGCAGTTGCAACAATCTCTCCATTCTTCTTCATTACAAGCCCTACGAGTCTGAGATCAATATTTTCAATCTTCGTGAGCTTGCTTCCAAGCACAAGTCTGGCAATTCCAGCGTTATCCGCAACGGTGTCGAAGATCTTGATTCTCCAATCCTTTATTCTTGAATCTATTATTTCAAGAGCTGGAAAAACACCTTCTGTAGCTTGAATCACCCTTGCAGGAGTTATCCCAGGTCCTTCAAGATCTTCCCTAAGAAGAAATGCGATTTCAGCTTCAACTTTTGGAGCGATGAGCTTGGATGTGTCAATCGGATCATTTTCGATGACTATCATTCTATCAGTTATATGCCCATAATCGGGCTGATTAACGTTGAGCATTTCCATCATTGCTTTGCTTGTCAAACCTATTTTCTTTCCGACAATCTTTTCCCCTCTTTCAACCTTCATCCTCACTATTTCGAGCTGAATTCTATAGGCGTCTTCAATCGTGATGTCTGGATACCTCTCACTTATAGGCTCCACTGGTTTAGCTTCATCTTCTGCTCTGATAAACTCAAGAGCGAGAGATTTTATCAAAGATTCTTCCATTTTTTCTTCACCTCTTTACTTTTTTATTAAGAGAGCAGATAAGCCTTTCGTAATTTCAGAATATCCTGAAAAGCGGATGTTCTTTGGTTTTAGGCCTGACCCCTTCTTGACGCATGGTATAGGCGATGATTGCATCTGCGAAAGCGACAGCAGGATAAACATATTTCGCTCTTCCTATTGGCCCATACATCACGAAATCTGCTCCAAAAAGCGGTGTCATTGCACTTCCGAAGGCATCACAGACTCTAAAGATCTCCTTACTCCTTTCTTTCAGCTTTGTCCACATATCAATCGTATTTGCTGGAGCACATCCAGATGGCAATCCGAATCTCTCCTTCACTTCAAAAATCGTCTTTGAAGCTACTCCGACATCTGGAATGTCGAGGACTCCAGTATCAAGAAGAATATTCTTGATTCCTACTTCCTCAGCTTCTTTGATGAGTCTCTCAGCCATTTCAACTCTTCCTTTTACCATCGGATTTCTCGAATTCACAGCAAGGACGACTGAGGAGGTGATCTCACATTCCCTTATCACTTCTCTCTCCTCATCTGTCGTATGTTCATAGATGCTGTTGAATATCGCTCTTTCCTGAAGACCAATCTCAGCAACGTGTTTCGTTGCTTCAATTCTAACTTCAGCAGTTGAACCATCAATGAGAAAAGGAGCGTCGCATATTGAGGAGATGAAATCAATGTATTTTATGAGGGCTTGTGGGGTATCTCCAACGATATCTATGATCGTTGGATTCCCTGTTTCATCTGAGAGAGATAGTGCTTGATTCACAAGCTCTTCAGCTCTTCTCTCATCGAAAATTCCTTTCTTTGAATCTTCTACGATGCTGTGACCCTCAAAGAAGATGCTACCGATCATCACAGTTGGAAGTTCTCCCGGCTGACCTCCAAGTTTCACATTCGAAATCTCGATGATTTTTTGAGGTGAGGAGAATTTGAACATATTAGGACTCTCCTCTCATTTCCTTAACCAAAGCTTTTATCATCTCCACTCCTTCAATCGCATCTGTTGTCTGAGCATCTGCTCCAGCCTCCTTCGCGAACTCAGGAGTAGTTGCAGCACCACCAATTATCACCTTTACTTGATCTCTGATTCCTGCATCTTCGAGAGCCTTTATCACATTTTTTATCTCAACTAACGTACTCGTTAGAAGAGAAGAGAGCCCAAGAACTTTGGCTCCAGTCTCATTTATCTTCTTTACAAATTCTTCGGCAGGCACATCGACTCCCAGATCATAGACTTTAAAGCCCGAGGCTTCAAGAAGGCTTATCAGCAGATTTTTTCCAATGTCATGGAGGTCTCCGCTGACCGTGCCAATGACTACAGGTTCCCCTCTGGCTTCATCTTCAGATGCCCTCTCTTTTAAAAGCGGTTCTAAAATTTCGACAGCTTCTCTCATCATTTCTCCAGCGATTATTAGCTCTGGAACAAAGTACTCTCTTTTCTCGTAAAGCTCTCCCACCTTCCTAATTCCTTCAGCAAGGCAGTCTATCACCTTAAAAGGGTCGTCTCTTTCCTCCACAATCTTTTGAATCTCCTCTCGCAGAGCGTCCATCTCAAGATTTACTATCATCTCCCTGAGTTTTTTACATCTATTCTCATCCAATATTTCTTCCCCCCATTTATTCTCATCACTATATAAAGAAAAAATTAATGTGATTCGATGTAGAATTTAAACCCATGACCCCTGAAGATGCTCTTGAAATCGTGAAGAAAAATGTAAGAAATGGTAATCTTGTGAAGCACATGATTGCAGTTTCAGAAATCATGAAAGCTTTTGCAAGAGCTTTAGGAGAGAACGAAGAGCTCTGGGAACTGGTTGGATTGCTTCACGATGTAGATTACGAGAAAACAAAAGATGACTTCAGCAAGCATGGAGTGATTTCTGCTGAAATTCTCAGAGGTGTTCTTCCGGAAGAGGCTCTCCACGCAATTCAATCCCATAACGAGAGAACCGGAGTTAAACCTGAAAGCAAAATGGATTTTGCTCTGATTTCAGCTGATGCTCTTTCGGGACTCATCATAGCAACCGCTCTGGTTATGCCAAACAAGAAACTTGAAGAGGTAAAAGTTGAATCGCTCATAAGAAAATTCAAGGATAAATCATTTGCAAGGAACGTTGAAAGAAAGAGAATCCTTGAAGTAGAAAAACTCGGAATGAGGCTTGAAGATGGAATGGAGATTGCTCTTGAAGCTCTTCAGAGAGTTCACGAAAAACTGGGCCTTTAGGCAAGATCTCTGAGCTTCAAAAGAGCAACAAGGAGTTCATCCCTCTTCCTCTCAAGTTCTTTGATGTTCTTTCCTTTTACCTCTTTTTCCACACCCTCCACTATTCTCCTTTTCATTTCTTCATTCATCTCAGTCCATGTGTTCATCGTAGACCACCAGAATGAAATGGCATCGGAAAGATGCTCTAAAAAGTGCTTGATGCCACCCTCTCCACCACCGAGATGATATATGAGGAAGGGACCCATGATGGCCCATCGTAATCCTGGGCCATGTGAGACTATTTTATCAATATCCTCTACTTCTACAACCCCATTCATCACAAGATCTATTGCTTCTCTCCATAGAGCTACAGCGAGTCTGTTAACAACAAATCCCGGAACTTCTTTTTTCAGAATAACTGGAACTCTCGAGAGGTTTTCCATAATCTCATAAGTTCTCTTTATTGTCTCTTCTGACGTCAATTCACCGGGAACGATCTCGATGAGTGGAATAAGGTGAGGAGGATTGATAGGATGTGCAACGATAAATCTCTCGGGATGTTTCAAAGACTTTTGAATCTCTGTTACCGAGAGCCCAGAGGTGCTTGAAGCAAAAATAACATTCTCATTGCATATTTTTTCGATAGAGGAGAGAATTTCTCTTTTTAGCTCAAGATCTTCTGAGACGCTCTCCTGAAGATAATCAACTCCCTTTAAATCCTCCACTTTCGTCGTAAGCTCGAGAGATCCTTCATTTTTCACCATTCTGTGTTCCCTCAAAAACTTCAGATTCTCCTCAATTTTTTCTAACGCTTTTCTCAAACTCCTTTCACTTCTCCCGAAAAGAACAACATCGAAGCCATGAGAGAGGAAAAGAGATGTCCAACTCGATCCAATAACTCCTGAACCGATGACTCCAAATTTCATGCCAAAAACCTCTCTTCGATTCCACTTAATCCTTTCTGCTGAGAACCTTTGTTTCATCAGTGAGACGAACAGCACTTTGTGGATAGCACTCAAGAACCTCAATTATTTTACTTCCAATTCTTATTCTCTCTTTTTCATGGACAATTCTACCGGAAAGTAGTGATAGAATGGTTACATCTGGAATTTCATTTAGAATAATTTCCTTAGCTTCTTCTACTGAGGACGGTTTCACCGAGACAGGGTCTCCGACTTTTACACCAAGAAGTTCTCTCAGGGATTTGGTGATTCTCACCACATTCTCTGCGTCAAAATGCGGAAGAACTATCGCCTTAGCACTTCTTCCCTCGAATTCAATTTCGATGATTCCTTCTTCGTCAATTCCGAGATCTCCCATAATCTTTTCGTGAACTCTCGCAAATCCACTGAGCTCTGAGTCCATCGATTCCGCCACAATAAGTCTAATAAGTTTCATCCAGATTTTGGTTCTCTCACGTGAAAATAAAAAGTTATTGAATTCTTCTCTAAAACCGGTAAACATATACTTACGTTTCCTTTCAACCCAAATTAGAAATTTCTTACGAAAAAATATATACATGATGCATGAAATATGTGCATAAATCAAAGTTTTCGGAGGATGTTGAAGAATGGAGCATAGAATTATCTTGAGCGAAGATGAAATTCCAAAGCAGTGGTACAATATACTTCCAGACCTTCCGAGGCCACTTCCACCGCCAATAAGCCCGTTTACGGGAGAGATGGTGAAGTTTGAAGAGCTCAGTCAGATTTTCCCGAAGGCTCTCATCCAACAAGAGATGTCGGACAAGAGGTTTGTGGATATTCCCGAAGAAGTGAGAGAGGTTTATAGTCTCTGGAGACCAACTCCACTTTGCAGAGCTCGGAAACTTGAGATGATGTTAAAAACTCCCGCAAAAATATACTACAAGTACGAAGGAGTTTCGCCTCCAGGAAGTCATAAACCGAATACTGCCGTGGCTCAAGCCTATTACAACATGAAAGAGGGAATAAACCGCCTCACAACCGAAACTGGTGCAGGTCAGTGGGGAAGTGCACTGAGCATGGCATGTAAGATGTTCGATTTAGAATGCACGGTCTATATGGTGAAGGCAAGCTATTACCAGAAGCCATATCGAAAAACTCTTATGGAGATTTGGGGTGCAGAAGTTATTCCGAGTCCCTCCGAGAGAACTGAGAGCGGAAAGAAATTCCTTGAAAAAGATCCAGAAACACCGGGAAGCCTAGGAATGGCGATAAGTGAAGCTGTCGAAGATGCTGCGAAGCACGACGATACTAATTACTCTCTTGGAAGTGTTTTAAATCATGTGCTCATGCATCAAACGATCATAGGACTTGAAGCGAAAAGACAGCTTGAAATGATAGATGAGTATCCAGATGTGGTTATAGGATGTGTTGGAGGCGGAAGCAACTTTGCAGGCATGGCATATCCTTTCTATCATGATAGAGTGAGAGACGGCAGAGATGTACGTTTGGTTGCAGTTGAACCAACTGCCTGTCCAACCTTGACAAAAGGTGCTTATGCATATGATTACGGTGATACCGCAGGGATAGTTCCAATTCTTAAGATGTTCACCCTTGGTCATGATTTCATTCCTCCTCCAATTCACGCTGGAGGTCTGAGATACCACGGAGATGCACCGACTTTGAGTCTTCTTGTTGCGGAGGGAGAGATCGAAGCAGTTGCAGTTCCGCAAAATCCAACGTTTGAGGCTGCACTCATGTTCGCAAGGAGTGAAGGAATCGTTGTTGCCCCAGAGACGGCTCACGCAGTAAGGGTTGCGATTGACGAAGCGATAAAAGCAAAAGAGAATGATGAAGAGAAGGTTATCCTATTTAACTGCAGTGGTCATGGATATTTCGATCTTGGAGGTTATGAGAAATATCTAGCTGGAGAACTAGTGGACATTGAATATCCAGATGAGAAAATAAAAGAATCTTTGAAAAAACTGCCGGAGGTGAGGGTATAATCCCTCACCACTCCAATCCAAGCTCTTTTAATTTTTCTTCTTTTGGAATTCCCATCTCATCCCATCCTCTATACTCATAATACTCGCTCAGCATAATGTTCCATGCAGGAAGATGTTCTGCTGAACCTCCTTCCCCTCTCTTGTGCGTGAGAATTCTCAAAGGCATCGTATCGTCCTTTCTGCTCACCCCACATTTCACATTAAACATTCTCTTAATATTGTAGATTCTCTCCCCTGTTTTCAGGAACTCTTCGACAGTAAAGTTCCATCCAGTTACCGCATTCAACCAATCTACAAGGTGAGTGACGGTGATTCCTCCGAATATGAGGAATTTGCAGAGCGTTAGAGCGTCAAACATTGCCATGAGATCTTGCATCTTTGCAGTCATGATTCCCTTTCCATTCACATCAAATCTGTCCAGAGGTTCGTTGTATCCAAGTTCTGGAATTACCAGTCTCCCTTCGAGGGGATGTGTCAAACCCTGAAGATGACAAGCTCCTCGATTAGAAGTTGCATAAGCCACTGCTATGCTCGCATAAGCTCTTGGATCATGCATTGGAAGCTCGAGGCCTTTAGAGTGAATTGCCATCTCAAGAGCGAGACCTCCAAGTTTTTCAGCTGCTTTTTTAACTCCTTCGGAGAGCAAAGCACCTATTCCCTCTTTTCTCGCGATCATTTCTGTTAAGCGTATTGCTGCATCTGCATCTCCCCACCTCAGAGCAAATCCGACATCGCTCTCTTTCAGAATTCCCTTCTCATATGCCTCTATAGCAAATGCAACAATTGCACCTGCAGAGATTGTGTCTATTCCATATTTGTTGCAAATCTCATTAAGCTTGGAGACTGCTCCAAGATCATCTATGAGACACAAAGATCCAAAAGCTCCTAAAGTTTCATACTCTGGCCCAGCTTGTTCCTCAAGTTTCCACTTTCCTTCCTTGATCTCTACAATTCTTCCACATCCTATCACACAATTCTTGCAGAAGTATCTCCTCTTCAAAATAGTCTCTGCCATTCTCTCTCCGCTAAGCTTTTCCGCACCTTCAATCCATCTTCCCTGAAGCCAATTCTTGATCGGAAGATCTCCTATCTCCTCGACCATTATCATTATGTTCGCTGTCCCGTACCTTCCCATTCTTTCTGCTTTCTCAGCTATCATCTTTCCAAGACCTTTAGTAAGCTCCTTCAGTTTTTCTTCATCGTAAACTGGAATCTCTTTATCGCCCCTCACTGCAATGGCTTTCAGGTTCTTCGAACCCATAACTGCTCCCATTCCAGTTCTTCCAGCAGCTCTAGCATCTTTTCCATCATTCATCACAGCTGCGATCTTCACAAGCTTCTCTCCAGAAGGACCTATGCATGCAACAACGGCTTTCTCATCAGTTTCCTCCTTGATGATCTCATCTGTTTCAAATGTGTCTTTTCCCCAGAGATGAGATGCATCTCGAATCTCAACTCCTCCTTCGTGGATCCAGAGATACACAGGCTTTTCAGCTTTTCCCTTTACCACAATTCCATCGTATCCAGCCTTTTTAAGCTCAACACCCCAAGTTCCTCCAGAATTTGCTTCGCCCCAAATTCCTGTTAATGGAGATTTAGCACAAACAGCATGTCTTCCGCTATTTGGGACCTTTACGCCAACAAGAGGTCCAGTCATAAAGATCAGAAGATTCTCTGGAGAGAGAGGATCGACGTCAGAAGAGAGTTCATCGTAAATTATCTTTGCAGCAAGACCGCTTCCACCGATGAACTTCTTTGCAACTTCTTCTTCTAACTCTTCTTCCTTAATCTCACCATTCCTCAAGTCAACTCTCAGAATTTTTCCCATGTATCCGGACACTCAATACCCCCCTTATTCTAAGTAAGATTTTTTCACAATTAAAACTATGGGGAAAATTATTTTAACTGGATAGCAAAGGAAGTTAATGAGGAATTATGAAAAAAATTTGTGTCGCTGTAGATACCTCTGAAATGGCTCAAAAAGTTGGTGATTTTGCGATTAATTTAGCGAGATCGCTGAACTGTGAACTCCATGTAATTTACGTAGTTGATTCGCAAAAAGTCATGAAATCTGTTCCCTATCTTTTATATCTCGGAGAGGAGACATTAAAGAGATTTGAAGAAAGAGCAAAAGAAATGGGAGTTAAAGTTCACAAGGTGATTGTAGAGGGGAGACCAAACGAGAAAATTGCAGAATTTGTGAGGAGCGAGGGTTTCGATCTTCTTATTATTGGATCACGAGGAGAGAGTCCTATAAAAGAGTTCTTTCTTGGTGGAACCGCAATGAAGATAGTGAAATCCGTTGAAATTCCTGTCATCATCGTGAAGTGATCATCTAGTTTGGGGTGGAACGACAGGAATGTATTCAACGCTCCTCTGGGATACTTGCTGTGGATAGAGATCCATAAGCTCGTAAATCTCCTTTGGGACATCTGTAGAGACGTCCAAACCGAGCTCTTTCAACTTCTCTACAGTAATTGGGTAATCATGGGTGAATTTTCCACTTACAAGCTCTTCCGCAATTCTCTTAGCTTTCTCCTCACCAACTCTGTCTTTTGTGAGATAAATTATAAACTCCTTCATCTGATTAATTGCTTTTTGGGCTACATCAGCATATATTAATGTCATGTCATCCGCTTTCTCCTTCTTCTCCTCGGCAACCTTCACAATAGATGCAGCTGGAACCGTTCCCTCTTTCGTGGCTATTTGAGGATCAACTGGACCAAGAACTGCATGAGGATCCATGATGATTTTATCAGCTGCAAACGCAATCAGAGTTCCTCCACTCATTGCATAATGTGGTATGATTACTCTTGTCTCTGCAGGATGATTCTTCAAGGCCATTGCTATTTGCGAGGCTGCTAGTGCAAGACCTCCCGGTGTGTGGAGGATGAGATCTATTGCCATGTTACTTGGGGTGGATCTTATGGCTCTGAGGACTTGTTCGGAGTCTTCAATGGTGATATACCGGTAGAATGGAATTCCCAAAAAAGAGAGTTGCTCCTGTCTGTGGATCAAAGATATTACGTTAGAGTTTCTCGAAGTGCTGAGCTTTCTTATTAAGTTTAATCTTGAACGAAGGAGATACCTATATTGAATCTGAGGATAGAAGAGGAATATGAAAATAAGAAGCCAGAGGAGTGATGACACATCAAACATCATTCAGAATTTAAGAGGAAAGAATATTTATAGATTATTAGCCACAGAAAATTCTATGAAATCTTACGAGCTTTTTAAGGTGAGAGGAGTTTCGATAAGAGTTCATTCTACTTTTCTCATTTTCCTTGCGTTTTTGATTTTAGCTTTCTCCCTTAGTGGCGGAGTAAAATATGCTGTTGCGGGAGCTATATATTTGATTTTCATTTTCTCTTTCGTCCTCATCCATGAACTGGCACACTCGATGACTGCAAAGAGATACAGAATAAATACGAGTAGTATAACTCTCCTCCCAATCGGAGGGGTGGCAAAGCTGGATAAATATCCAAGAGATCCTGGAGCAGAATTGAGAATTTCACTAGCAGGGCCGATGAGCAATTTTCTCATAGGAATTGGCCTTTTCGTACTCTTCCTCATTTTGAATCCTGTTTCAATCTCTGAAAGCCTTAGAGGTATCCCTAAAATCCTTAACTTTCAGAATATCCTAATTATGGCCGTTCAAGTAAATTTTGCTCTCGCCTTTTTCAATCTTCTTCCCGCTTTTCCAATGGATGGAGGAAGAGTCCTCAGAGCGGTTTTAGCAAAGAAAATGGGTATTATAAAAGCAACCGAGAAGGCATATTCAATCGCTACAGTTATCTCAATTTTAATGTTCATCGCTGGATTCTTTTTTAATCCCATTCTGATTTTCATTGCCATTTTCGTCTACTTTTCTGGTTTTCAAGAGCTGAGAAGTATTAGACTCATGGAATCTCTGAGAGGAATTAAAGTTTCAGAGATTATGCATGAAGCCTATGAGGTCTCTCCTGATACTCCACTTACAAACCTATGGGGAATTCCCTCCGATTTCGTTGTAATAGAAAATGGTATTCCAATTGGTGTTGTGAGGTGGATGGATATCGAAAAAGGACTGAGATCGGGAAAGAGATCTTGTAAAGAAGTGATGATAGAAGAGATTTCTGTGATTTCACCTGAGGATGAGCTTGGCGAAGTTTTACCCGCTATAAGACCAGTGGCAGTAGTTTATGAGAGTGGTATTGTTTATGGTGTGGTAGATGAAAGTGATGTGATGAGAGCGCTTCAATATCTCTCTTGGAAAAGATTTTTCCATAACTTCTTCAGATTCACAAGATTTTAATATTGAGCGATGAAAAGAATAATTCGTTCTGACGCGGAGGTTGCCGAGCCAGGTCAAAGGCGGGAGACTCAAGATCTCCTCCCGCAGGGGTTCGCCGGTTCGAATCCGGCCCTCCGCACTTCAAAAAAATTAAATTCCGAATCTCACGGAGTTCGAAGGGAAAATGAGGAAAACGGTTTTAATTTTATATTCAGTCGTAGGAATTTTGATGATCCTGATTCCATCTTTTCAAATTTCTAAGTCATACTCAGAAATGCTCTGGCCTTTAACTTCGATTTTTGGAATTCTGATAATTATTGGTGCATTTCTTTCATATTTAGAAGAGAGAGAAAGCTCATAAATGAGAGTTTTTTCTCTTTTGAAGCTCTGAAGCGAGAAAGGCTATTGAACCTATTGCCGAACAGGTTTCAAGACTTATATTCTTTTCCGTGATATCAAAATGATACTTATAGCTCTCGAAGAACTCTCTGGGTAAACCTTTTCTACCGAGACCAATTAGAAATGTAAGAGATCTTTTTTTCGCAAGTTCAAAAAGCTCCGAGATTCCAATTCTCTTTTTATCATCTGGTTTTGAGGTGGTAACTATTACTTCACCAAAGTGAGCAGGAATGTCTTCTATGAGATGCAATTTACCCTTCTCCATGAGTCTTTCAAGATACTCTCCTCTTTCTCCTATCGTTGTGCAATCTCTGATCGCTCTGACAAGTTCTCTTTCTTCCTCCCAGAACTTGAAGTCCATGAGTGCTAGATGGAGATCATATGCATAACAAAGAGGAGCTGCTCTAGCTATCGTCCTGAGATGAATTTCATGAAGAATAAGTTTGTTATACGTGTTCACCAAACATAACACGATCATTTTCTGAAATACTCCGGTGCTGTTTCAATACATCTTCTTGTCAGCTCAACGCAATTTTCAAGATCGCTCATACTGAGTACATTGACGGAAGAGTGTATATAACGCGTTGGAACGCTTATAACACCAGTGAGAATTCCAGATTTCGTCAAATGAATCGCAGTTGCATCGGTGGTTCCTCCATCTGAGACTTCAAGCTGAACTGGGATATTGAATCTCTCTGCGGTTTCTCTCATCCATCTCAGAACTTTTTGATGCGTTATGAGACCCCTTCCTGAAGCATCGAGAACTGTAATTACTGCACCTCCACCAAGTTTCACACTCTTCTTCTCTTTAAATCCGGGATAATCTGTCGGAATACATGTCTCAAGAACTATTGTAACATCTGGTTCGAGAGCGTATGCTGAGGTTTTAGCACCCTTGAGACCAACTTCTTCTTGAACCGTTGCAACAGCGTATATATTTAACTCGCTCTCAACTCTTCTCAGAGCTTCTATCATAACCGCTATTCCAGCCCTATCATCAAATGCCTTACCTGTAACCCTGTCCCCGAGCAATTTCACACAACCTCTCTCCAAAACCACAGGAGTCCCAGGAATCACTCCCGCATTTTCCACCTCCTCCTTTGAGGAAGCCCCAATATCTATGAACATATCCTCCGCCTTTATCGGTTTTTTCCTCTCCTCCTCGCTCATAACATGAGGAGGTTTTGAACCTATGACTCCATAAATAGGTCCTTTTTCGGTAACGAGAATTACTCTTTGATTTAGAAGAGTTTGATCGAACCACCCACCTATTTTCACAAATCTTATGAAACCATCCTCATCAACGTATTTAACTGCGAGCCCGATCTCATCCATATGAGCTGCAAGCATGATCGAGGGAGAGTTTCCTTTCTTCTCTCCAATCACGTTTCCGAGAGTGTCAACCCATACTTCGTCTACGAGATCTCTCAACTCATCCTTAACAACTTCTGCAACTCCATGTTCGTAGCCTGAAATACCATGAGCTTCGGAGAGCCTCTTTAGTAATTCGAATAATCTGCTCATGAATTGAGAGTTCCTCCCCTCCACATATTTACCTTTCGATTCCAAGTCTTCTAGACGCAATGATCAGAGGGTCCCAAACTGTGGAAAGAGGAGGAGCATATGGAATATCTGAGAAAAATAGATCTCTAACACTGAAACCAGACTGAAGAGCAATTGCAACGGCATTCACTCTAGCGAGCACAGATTCATAACCTGCAATTTGAGCTCCCAGAAGCTTTTTAGTTTCTTCATCACAAATAAGCTTCAAATAAATCTCTCTTCCTCCAGGATAGTATTTTGGTCTGCTTCTCGAGATGATAAAGGTAGATTTAACCCTGAAACCGGATTTTTCGGCTTCTTTCTCATTCAAACCTGTTCTCCCAATTTGAAGATCATAAAACTTTATTATCTGTGTTCCGAGAACTCCCGGAAATTTCAGATCTCCACCGCAGATATTAATCCCGGCGACATATCCCATTTTATTCGCATAGGGAGCAAGAGGGATCCAAACTCTTCTCTTTGTAATGAGATGCCAAGTTTCTGCACAGTCTCCGACTGCGTAAACGTTCTCAACACTCGTTCTCATGTGCTCATCTACTTCAATTGCTCCGGTAACTCCGAGCTTCACGAATGTAGACGCAAGCTCAACATTCGGTTTTACTCCCGTTGCCAAGAGAACGAGATCTGCTTCAAACTCATCATTTTCGCTCACGACCTTTTCAACTCTTTCTTTTCCTTCAAATGCGTGAAGTTTCTCGCTCAACCTCAACTCAACTTTTTTCTCCATTTCCTCTCTCAAAACTTCGGCTATCTCTCTATCGAAATTGGGAAGAGGATGATCGAGCATCTCTAAAACAGTCACTTTCTTACCTCTCATCGAAAGAGCTTCAGCCATCTCAACCCCAAGATATCCTAAACCTACGATTACAATCTTTTCTGCTTTTTCGACGCTCTTCAAGAAGGTTTCCGCATCTTTAGGATGTGAGATGGAAAAGACTCCCTCGAGATCTATTCCCTCTATTGGAGGGATTCTGGGAAGAGATCCTGTTGCGAAAACTAGAACATCCCATTCTGCTTTTCTTTCTCTTTCTCCTTTCCTATATCTGAGTTCCCCTTCCTCAACTTCCACAACCTCAGAATTCAGGTAAAGATCTATCCCCCTCTCTTCTACGAATACCGAAGGTGGATAATAGACTAAATTTCGAATTTCAGAAAGACCTTCAATAACATAAGGAATTCCACATGGAGCATGACTCACGAAGGACGTTCCCTCAAAAACAGAGACCTGAAATTCTGGTCTTAGAGCTTTTATTCTAGATGCACAACTCATTCCTGCCGCTCCACCACCAATGATTACAACTTTCATAATTTCATCCTCTTCTCAAACTCCACGGGCTCCCTGCAGAGCATGTACATTATATCCCCTTTCTCAATTTTCGTATCTGCATCGGGCACTAGAATATTTCCTCCGCGAATGATAGCTAAAACGGTACATCCCATTTTCCTTCTCAAATCGAGTTCTCTTAGAGTTCTCCCAGAAATCCTCTCATCCTCCACTACAAACTTTTCGAGATAAAGGGATTTCTTCCCGCTCATGATTCTCTCGATGAACTCTGTCATGGGTTCTTCAAAAATTATTCCTCTGACCTTTTTTGCTGTGTCCCGATAGGGAGATAGCAAAACATCCACACCAACGCGAAGAAGCTTTCTTTCAGCCTCGGGATTTCGAAGGATGGCCAGAGCTTTAATTGAGGGATTGAGTTCTTTCGCGGTTAAAATTGCAAATGCATTTGCCGCATCACTCATGCAACATATTATTGCTTTGGCTCTCTTCACCCCCGCCTTTTCCAGAATCATCTCATCAGTTGCGTCACCGTGAAGTGAAGGAAAACCCTCTGCTCTGGCACTTTCAACTTTATTGAGCTCAATATCTATGACTGCAGTATTTTCAGAGGGTAACTCCCGTGCTATTTCTTTTCCCATATTCCCATATCCACACAAAATATAATGATCCTTCATCTTTTCCACCATTTTTTCCCACCTTCTAGAGGCATTCTCAAAAACCGCCGAAACAAAGAGATTCACGGAATAAAGAAATATCCCAACACCGAAGAACATGAGAAGCATTGAAAGAGTTCTGCCGTAAGTGCTCATCTCTCTTATCTCACCGTAGCCCGTGGTTGTGATTGTTATGACTGTCATATATAGAGACTCGAAAAGAGTCCAACCTTCTAAAAAATGATATCCGAGAGTTCCAGTAATGATCAAAGCGAGTAAAAGAACGGTCACTCTCAAAATCCTCTTAGTTATTTCCATCGTTTTTCAGGTTTTCTCGGAAACATAAAAAGTTTTAGAGTGTTGCCCGTCTGGTGGAATCCTCATCACAACTCAGAGGACGCATGGCGGACGGGCAAAGAAATTTTTCTTCATAACCCTTATTTCAAATTTTTCTTCAAGAGCACTCTTATAAGATATGAGGAGAAAGTTTTTAGATCGTGAGACTCAAAGGCAGAGCCAGTGGAATTTATAGGAATATAAAAGAGGAAATAAGAAAGAGAGTGCAACTCAAAGAGAGCTTAAAGTATTTGGAGAATTTCGAAATTACGAATAACAAAGAAGAGATTCTTCAAAGGCAGAAATACTTTAAGAACAATCTTCCAAAAATTGAGCCGAAGCTAAAAGATGCTCTTGCCCAAATAAAATCTATTGAGTTTAAAGAAAGATATTTCCGCGATAGGCTTCTTGTTGTTGAAGAAACTGAGATGGAAAAGGCAAAAGCTCTTGGAATTTGTGATGTGTCTTTAAAACCTGAAGAGGGTTATGAACTTATTTTGAGTACAATCGGTTATGGAATTGATGTGAATCTCTCTTTATCTCAAATAGCTCCAGAGATTTACATTTTACCTCTCTGGGAGAATAGAGATACGCTTGAAGCTCTTTCAAAAATCAGCGATGTACTCGGAGAGGAGAGTGTTGCAAAGAAGATTTTAGGGGAGTTGCAAGAACTGAACGAGCTAATAGAGAGAAAAAGAATTATCAGAAATTTATATGAGATCGCAAAGAGAGAGGAGCGGGAGCTCAATTCCAGAATTGAAAAGAAGATCAAAGAGTTTAGTCTCACGCTTAAAGGAGAGGAACTTCTCGAATTTTTGAAGAAAATGAAAAACGGAGATTTCAACGGTATGCTTTCACACTTTTCCGAAATTGAGAATTATATTTTTGAAGAGATGAAAAAGAGTGAGGATCGCTTAAGCAAGCTATTAGATTTCGAAGTTGAACTCTTCTCACGTGAGAACTTATATCCCATCGAAATTCCAAGCGAGATCATCGAGAGACTGGCTGTAGAAGTTGAGAGAAAAATGAAAATTGAACTATACTTCAAGAGTCTTGAGATCATGAGGAAAATTGAGGACTTGCTACCGAAACTCGAAGATGAGTTAAAAAGAGCTTATGAGCTCGAGTTTTTGAGAGCTGTAAAAGAATTTGTAAAAGATTTTACTTTTCCTGAAATAAAAGATGGGGGAATTGCTTTTCTCAATGCTAAACACCTCTTCATTAAAAATCCTCAGCCAATCAGCTATGTAGTCGGTAGAATTGCGGAGCTTGATGGAACAAAGGGAGAGAATGTAATAATATTGACGGGAGCAAACAGTGGTGGTAAAACTTCTCTGCTTGAACTCATAGTGCAAATAGAGATTCTTGCACATATGGGGTTTCCAGTGAATGCGGAAAAAGCTTGGATAGAACCCCTAGATGAACTGTTCTTTTTCACCAAAACTCATTCCTCCTATGGGGCAGGAGCTTTTGAAACAGCCATAAAGAGTTTCGCTCGTTCGTTAATAGGAGAGGGAAGAAAAATGATACTGATAGATGAATTTGAAGCTATAACTGAGCCTGGAGCTGGTGTTAAGATAATTGCAGAACTTCTGAGAATTGCGCAAGAAAAAGAATTTTATGTAATTGTGGTTTCTCACCTTGGAGAGGAATTAAAAAAAGTACTTCCTTTTGCGAGAGTAGATGGGATAGAGGCAAGAGGACTTGATGAGAGGCTCAATCTGATAGTTGATAGACAGCCAAAATTTGGAGTCTTGGGTAAAAGTACACCAGAATTAATAGTTGAGAAACTTTATCGAACCAAGAGTGGAAAGGAGAAAAAAATTTTTGAGAGAGTTTGGAACTCTTTTAAAAACTGGAAGAATCAAAAGTAACATAACTATTCCAAAAGCACAGCACCATTATTGGCTGATGTTGCCAACTTTCTATACCGAGCTAAAACTCCTTTAACACTCTTTTCAACTGGTTTCCACTCTTTTAGCCTTTCCTTTAAGGTGTCCTCATCCACCAGCACATTCAGTTCTCTCTCAGGTATATCTATCTCTATAATATCTCCGTCCCTGACGACCGCTATAGGCCCTCCTTCAGCAGCTTCAGGTGAAACATAAGCTATTACAGGCCCTTTCGTGCTACCTGAAACTCTGCCATCTGTAACGATGGCAGTGGATTGACTCAATCCCATTCCAATAAGTATTGAGGCCAGTTGATGCATCTCCCTCATGCCGGGACCACCCTTTGGTCCTTCATAGCGAACTATCACAACATCTCCCTCTTTTATATCACCTCTCAGTAGTGATTCTATAGCCTCCTCCTCACTGTTGAATACCCTAGCAGGTCCTTTGTGTCTCAGCATATTAGGGCTTACAGCAACTTGTCGGACCAAGGCTCCCTCAGGCGCCAAATTACCTCTTAAAACTGCAATTCCGCCTTCAGAGTGGTATGGATTTTCAAGTGCTCTGAGGACATCTTTGCGCATGATCTTAGCCTCAAGAATTATATCACGTAACCTCTTACCGCTGACAGTAGCCACCTCGAGATTTAACTTGGACTTAAGAATCTTCATAACTGCAGGTACACCGCCAGCTTCGTCCAGATCCTTTAGCGTGTAAGGTCCAGCTGGTTTTATTGCAGCTATCCATGGTGTATCTCTGCTCAATTCATCGAAATCACTGAAGCTGAGTTTAACATCTGCTTCATTGGCTATAGCTATTAAATGCATAACAGCGTTTAAAGATCCGCCAAGAGCCAAGAGCACCCTAATAGCATTCTCAAATGCTTCTCGAATCATAATGTCTCTGGCATTCCCACCTTCTCTCACAAGCCTGAGTATTGCTCTACCACTCTCCTTAGCCAGTAGATGCTTTCTCTTATCAACAGCGTGAACAGTGCCACAAGTTGGTAGGGTCATACCAAGGGCCTCTGCAATTACACTCATTGTGTTCGCAGTTCCCATCATAGAGCATGAGCCAACACTAGGACATGTTGCCTTCCCAACCTCCTCTAATTCCTCGTAAGACATTCTGTTGGAGACCACAGCACCTATGAAAGTCCTAAGATCTGAGAGCGTGAGATTATTTGAGTCTCCAAATTTACCGGGTAGCATGGGACCTCCAGTAACCATGATCGCAGGGAGATTCAACCTTGCGGATGCCATCAACATTCCGGGAATTATCTTATCGCATGAAGCTATTAGAACAAGACCATCGAATCTGTGTGCCTCAACTACAATCTCTATTGAATCTGCTATTAAATCTCTGCTGGGTAGAGAGTATTTCATACCAGAATGTCCCTGCAGCATACCGTCACATACAGCAATGGTATTAAATTCAAATGCAACACCACCGGCTTCGTGAATACCCTGTTTAACAGCCTGAGAAATGCTCAGAAGATGCTTATGACCTGGTATTATCTCGTTCCATGAATTAACCACAGCTATAAAGGGCTTCTCAAATTCATCATCAGTAATACCCACTGCTCTTAATAAGCTTCTGCTGACAACCCTTTCCACACCCTCAGTAAGCTCCTTACTCCTCAAATTCAGCATTATATAACCCATATGACTTTTTGCAGGTAATGTATTTAAAATTCCTGATATAACCTCAGAACTGCTCCGTAGAAAAGATTATTTAGAAATGAGAGAGATAAAGAGATTAAACGAGTAGAAGACGCCCGGATCGGGATTTGAACCCGAGTCGAGGGCTCGACAGGCCCCCATGATAGGCCGCTACACCATCCGGGCTGTTACTCTCATTAATCCACTTCCCTCATTTAAATTTTTTGCGATCCTCAATCCATACTTCTTTTCTCCAGCTCCTCTTTCACAGAGTTGAGAAGTTTCTCGGCCTCTAGAGGAGCATCCTCGAAGAGGGAAATTAAAAGATAACTCACCGAAGATATCAGTGCAACCCAAACACCTGGATAGAGTCCAAGTGGATAATTTCCTGTTGAATAGAGTGCAATTGCAGTAAAAACTCCGAGAAGGATGCTTATGGAAGAACTCCATTTTCCTCCACGACTCCAGAGAAATGCACCGATAATTGATGGAACGGTGGCAAGAAGTCCTGCTGAAGAAGCAACTGAGAGTTCAACAATTAATCCGAATCTGAAGTAGGCGAAAACCAAAGCAAAAAGAGCTATCACGGGAATAAGTGTTCTCCCTATCATAACTTCTTTAACTTCTTCAATCTCCTTTCTGAGTGCCCTAACGACATCTCTCACAAACATCGAGCTAAGAGTTAAAACTATTGAATTTACTGTTGAGACTGCAGCGCCGACAATTCCTAGAAGGACTATCAAGGAAATCACGGATGACTCTTGATTGAGAATTGTTGGCATCACAAGATCGAGTGAGGGGACTTTGGAAATAAGAATTCTCGAGGATAGTCCTATAAAACCAACAATGAGCGTGTAGATAAAACCAAAAATGGCAAATCCTAAGATCATTGTTCTGAGACTTCCCACGTTCTTTGCTATGAAAAGACGCTGAGAGACCTGAGGATTAGAGAGTGCGAAGAAGAACCAAGGAACTGTAAGCCCGAGGAATTTTATAAAATTCCAAGAGTTTGTATAAAGAAGCTCGGGATGTGTTGTCTGAAGATTTGAGAACAGAGTAGAAATTCCTCCCACTCTTGAGAGAAGGATAAAAAGGAGAATTAAAGAGCTGACAAGCATGATTGAAGCTTGAAGAGCATCCGTCCATGCAACACTTCTCAAACCCCAGAAAGTGAAGAAGAGAATGATCAAATAAGCTATCACGAGACCGAGAAGATAATTTATTTCCCCTCCGCTAACAGTTTCAAGAAGATACGCAATTCCTGTGAATTGCACGGAAGAATATGGAATTAACATGAAGAGGGATATAACTGCGAGAATTGCTCCCACAAATTTTGACCCATATCTCTCGCTGAGTAATTCTGCTGGAGAGACGTATCCTCTAAGTTTTCCGGCAATCCAGAATCTCGGTGCAAAAAATGTGAGGAGTATCATTGTCCCGAGGAGATACGTAAGCTCAAATCCTATTGCTCCAACTCCGGTTGCATAGACATATCCTACAAGTCCAACCATCATGAAAGCACTGTAAGTCGTTGCACTGTAGGTTAGAGCTGCTATTAAGCCACCAATTCCTCTGCTCGCTATGAAATAATCAGAAGATTTCATGGATGTAAATCTTCTTGAAAAGTAAGCTACCAGAGATCCCAATCCGAACCATAAAATTATTCCAAGAAGGAGGATTTTACTCTCCATCTTCCCACCTCGAAACAATCAGAAAAGTCAAAATAATTGCAACAATAATTAGTGAACTCCAGAAAGCAATTGAAAGTGATGATGCCTTATTGGAGAGGATGGTATAAGGTATGAGATAATTTAAAGCTACTAAGGTGAGGAGGATAGTTCCCAAGGACTTCATCGAAAATACCTTCGGATATGCTATATATAAATTTTTCTAATTTTTCCGATAAACCCATTTATATAATGAGCGAGATTGTTTTTGGGAGGGTGTAGCCTAAGATGGGAAGAGAGAAAATAATAACCGTTCTTGAAAAGTGGGGTGTTGAAGGAATTCAACAAAGCGATCTTATCGATCTATTAGGCCTTTCGCCTTCGTCAATTTCAGAAATACTTAATGAGCTTGAGAGAGCGGGTATAGTGGTGAGAAAGGAAATAGGAAAAAAAGTTAAAAGAGTTTGGCTTAAGAGAATGGCTCCATTTCCTATTGAGAACGTTCTTAGAGTCGGAATTCTAAAAGCAGTAGAATATCCCCATGTGCTTTTGGCTCTTTCAGATATCCAGAAAGAGGGTGTTGAAGTTCATCTCGAGGTCTTCAAAAATGCATTCGAAGCAACTTCTGCAGCAGTTTCAGGAAGAATTGATATTGTTTTCTCACCCTTCATAACGCAGATAATGTTCTCACTCGTAACGAGGAGGATCTTTGTATGGGCTTCGTGTGGATTTAAAGGTGGTGGAGTTGCTTTCAGAGATGGGGAGATAAAGAAAGTGGGTAGTTCCGAGCTCTCAACCATGGAATATACATTGAAAGAGCTCTCGGAGTTTAGAGAGACTGAGACCAAATATTACGAAACTCCCGAAGAAATGATTGATGCTATTGAGAGAGAAGAAGTAGATGCAATAGCAATTTGGGAGCCATATCTCTCAATGATGAAAGAAAGAGGTTATAAAGTGATTCTATTTTCAGAAAAAATAGGAAACTATCCTTGTTGTACTGCTGGAGTAAATAAATCATTTTTTGAAGATAACCGAGAGTTATTCATGAAATACGCAAAAGCTTACAAAAATGCTTCAGAGCTTTTGAAAAACAGATTCGAAGAGGCAACAGTTCTTCTTCACTACCATCTCAACTTCCCGATGAGAGCAGTAAAGGAGGGGATGAAGAATTTTGGTTATGGATGGAAAATTGAAAAAGAAGTGATTGAAGGGGCTTTGAGACGCATGGGTTTCTCGGTAAATGAAAAAAGAATAAAAGAAGTCTTTAAAGACATCCTATTCTCAAGATAATTCTCCTGCGGGATTTACAGTAATTACCCGGAGTTTCGGTGTTTTTTCAGAACTTTTCAAAGCATTCTCCACGATATGAAGGATTCCTCTACAGCATGGAACAGTCATGTGAATGGCTCTCAACTCTTCAAATTCGTTCCTTTTTAGAATTTCCTCCATTTTCCTTTTGTGCTCTTCGAGATTGTCGAACTTAGGACATAGAATTGCAATTGCTCCAATGCTGAGAGATTCTTTCACGAGATTTGGATTTGCAATAGGTGCACAATCTGCAATGAGAGTCAGAGATGATGTTTTCAGAAATGGTGTTTGAGGGTTGATTAGCTTCAACTTAACTGGCCATTGAAAATCAACTTCTATTTCCTCTTCAACTATTTTTATTGCTCCTTTCGGACATTCTCCAATGCAATCTCCTATTCCATCGCAGAGTTCCTCTATTATTTTCGCCTTCCCATCCACTATTCTTATAGCTCCCTCATGACAAGAGGGAACGCAGAGCCCACACCCATCACACTTTTCCTCATCTATTTCAGCGATTCTTCTTCTCAGCCTCAATAATCTCCCTCCTCAATTTCATGTATTTCTCTTCACCTATGCATTCCTTTGCATAAGGACACCACTGAATGCAAAGTTGTATATCATTGTAAATCACAAATCCGCAGTTCTCACATTCTACTTTCATCTCATCTGAGAAAATTTCAACTTCTTCTCCACATTGAGGGCATTTCCTTAGTTCAAGCTTAGGTCTTAGAACGGTAGATGACCCTGGACATTTTTTCTGCATGCGATTACATTCTCTTTCAACATATATTTAACTTTTTCCAATATTTATTTACCGATTCCCGCTTTGGCGAAATTTTATATAAGTAAAGATGCAATTGAAATTGTATGCCTCTAAAAATTGATGAAAAAGATAAGAAGATCATCAGACTGCTTCACAAAGACCCGAATATATCGCAAGAGGAGATAGCAAAAGAAGTTGGTCTATCCCAACCATCAGTGGCTTTGAGAATAAAGAAACTCAGAGAGACAGGACTGATCGAAAAAACAGTTGGAATAAATCCAAAGAAAATGGGGATGATGCTTGCAAAGGTTGACGTTGAGACTACAGACTCCAATGAACTCATAGAAAAATTTAAGAAATGTCCCTACTTCCTTGCTGGTTTCGTGGTTTCTGGAAAGAATAATGTCTGTATGATATTTTTTGGTGAAGATATGTCAACTCTTGAGACCATTGTCAACAGACACATAAGAATACTGGAGATAGTGAAAAATCTGGAGTTTAATGTAATAATAAGGATGGAAGGAGAAATTACAGCTCCGGTGAAATTTGGTGAGATACTCGAAAAACCACCGTGTGGCTCGAAGATACTTTGCAAAAACTGTACAGCACACGGAGAAGGTTGTCTCGGATGCCCTCTAACTGGAGATTATCTCGGAGAGCTTCTCTGAGGTACTTCAACGGAGAAGATTATATATAAGGTCTTTTGAAAGTTATGAAGAGGTGAAAACTTATGTTATCAATTTCAGAAGAGGCTGTTAGAGAGATAAAAAACGCTATGGAAGAAGAAGGACTACCAAACTCCTATCTTAGAATCTACGTCTCCGGTGTAAACTGCAGTGGAATTCAATTCGGACTTGCTCTGGATGATGAGGTTAGAGAAGGAGACGAAGTTGTAGATGTTGGCGGACTTAATGTTGTTTACGAAAAAGTTCTCAAAGATTACTTGGAAGGAGTTGAGATCTCTCTAATAGACACCGAATTCGGAAAGAGATTTGTAATAAAAACTTCTGGTTTGGATTCCTGCGGTTCGTGTGGTGGTTGTTAAATTTTGATGGGCTCGTAGCTCAGCGGTAGAGCGCCGCATTCGCAATGCGGAGGCCCCGGGTTCGAGTCCCGGCGAGTCCATCTTTAAACCACCCCTTTTAAATTTTTTAAAAAGGTGATATGATGATAAGAGCGGTACTCTTTGACTTCGACGGAGTGATAGTGGATTCCTTCGAAACATGGAGAAATGCTGTGAACGATGCACTTGCTTCAGTTGGATGTGCTCCAATTTCTCCTGAAAGATTCAAAAAAGAGTTTTGGGGAATAGAACTGAAAGAGAGTATGAAAAGAATGGGTTTAAGCAAGGAAGTTGTGGAGATAGCAAATAGAAATTACTTTAAGCATTTAGATAAATTAAAGCTTAACGAAGGAGTTGCAGAAGTTTTGAGAGAGGTGAACAGAGAATATAAAACTGCTCTCGTGACGAATACTCCGAAAGAGATTATAAATCACCTTTTAAATTCCTTCAATCTTAACGGATTTTTCCACGCTGTGGTAACAGGAGATGATGTGAGATTCGGGAAACCTCACCCAGATGGAATTTTGAAGGCCTGTAAAATTCTCAATGTGGAACCCAAGGAGACAATTCTCATTGGAGATACGATGAGTGATGTGATTGCGGGGAAGAGAGCAAAATGTAAGGCGATCATTGGAATTGGCGTTCAAGCCGATTTCACAGTACCTTCGCTGAGAGATGTCTTAAGAATACTCCAAAATATTGATTCTACTTCTTTTTCTCGATAAATAAATCCCCCATATAATTCCAGCAAATAAACCCGAGAGATGTGCTCCATAAGCTATTGCATCTCCAGTACTTACCAAAATAAAATCAAAAAGAGCAAAAATAACAACTGCAAAAGTTATAGGTATGGGGATGAAAAGGGGAAAGAATATTACCTTCATTTTAGGATTTAAAATTGCAAGAGCCCCGAAAACTCCATAGAGTGCTCCACTCGCGCCGAGAGCTGGCGAGACAGAGACTAACGATTGAGCTATACCACCAATAATCCCGGAAGAGAGATAGATTGCAAGAAATTTCCATTTTCCAACCATTCTTTCAAGAGTTGGAGCAAAAAATAAGAGAAACAGCATGTTAAAGAAGAGATGAGAGAAATTTGCATGAATGAACATATGAGTGATAATTCTCCAAGGTTCCTCTAATAGAACAGGTGGATACAGTATGAAAAGCCATGTAAGACGAGGAATGAGAGATTGTAAAAAGAAGAGTATGACGTTAATCAGGAGGATTATGAGTGAAATCATTGAACCACCTCAGGGGGACTTTTTTCCCAGATAATGCAAAAATACTAACAAAAAAGGAAGAGAAGTGACAAATTGATTCAATACAGTTTTCTCCATTTCTTTCCTGCAAACATTCCATTTTCGCCGAGCTCCTCCTCTATTCTCAACAACTGATTATATTTGGATGTTCTCTCTCCTCTAACTGGAGCGCCAGTTTTTATCTGACCGCAGTTAAGAGAGACGCTGAGATCTGCTATCGTCTCGTCTTCGGTTTCTCCTGATCTTTCCGAAACGACCACATTGTAACCGTTTCTCATAGCTATCTGGGCAACGTCCCACGCTTCGGTAAGAGTTCCTATCTGATTCATCTTCCATAGAACTGCGTTTGCTGCTCCCATCTCTATTCCTTTCTTCAATCTCTTTGGATTTGTCACGAAAAGGTCATCTCCAACTATTTGTATATCCAGAGATTTTGTAAGTTCTGCGTAACCCTCAAAGTCATCTTCATAAAGTGGATCCTCCATAGAAACTATTGGGTAATCTGAGATGAGAGAGTCGTAGAACTCTATCATTTCCTCTCTGCTTAGCTTAAGTCCCTGGAAAGTATAGATACCCTCATTTCTATCATAGAAATGAGTTGAAGCAACATCAAGGGCGTAAACGATCTCATCTTCATAACCGCTTTTCTTAACCGCTTCGCTTAAAACATCTAGTGCTTCTCTCACATCTGAGATTGGTGGTGCAAAACCCCCTTCATCTCCCACATTCAAAGCAGATTTACCGTATTTCTCCAATAAAATATCTCTGAGAATGAAATTGACCTCGCTTGCGATCCTAAGAGATTCAGAGAAGCTTTCTGCACCTTCTGGCATAATTATAAACTCCTGAAAATCGAGATCGTTGGATGCGTGTTTACCACCGTTTATAAGATTGAACTGCGGAAGGGGAAGAATCTGGGCATACTGATTCATGTATTTGAAAAATGGAATATCCAAGAATGAAGATGCAGACTTCGCAACCGCAACAGAGACTCCAAGAATCGCATTTGCTCCGAGTTTGCTTTTGTTTTCTGTCCCATCAAGTTCTAGCAATGTTCTGTCGATTTCCCGCTGGGAGAGAGCATCCATCCCAAGGATTGCGGGGGCTATAATCTTATTAACATTTTCCACAGCTTTTCTAACTCCAAGACCTCGAAACCTAGTATCTCCGTCTCTCAGTTCAAAAGCCTCATGAGAACCTCTTGAAAGACCTGAAGGAACTGCAAATCTACCCTTCGCCCAGCCTTCAACAGTGACTTCAACTTCAAGAGTTGGTATCCCTCTGCAATCAATAATTTCTCGTGCACGAACAGAAGTTATTTCATTCATACTCCTCACTTTCTTACAAGAGCTTTAATTATTTTTCCCTAAAAACATTTCATGTCCTTGAAGATGATTTTTGAAATTTTTTCCTTGATTAAGGCAATATATTTCTCCTGCTCTCCCATATTATGAAGAACCTCACGTTATCTCCAGAAATCACGACATAATTGAATAAATTGATGCAGAAATGTATATATATTTTCGGGAGAATGATCAGGTTACGATGAGTAAAGTGTTAAGTAAGAGTCTCTTGAAAGCGAGAAAAGAAGGAAGAAATCCGATTATAGCAGAAGTTAAAGTTTATTCTCCTAAATACGGTGATTTACTCATGGGAAGAGATCCCATAAAAATCTTAAAAATCTACGAAGAGTGCGAAGTAGCTGGAATTTCATATATTACGGCAAAAGAGTTCAAAGGTGACGAAAAATTGCTGAAAGAGTTGTCCGAAAATACAGAACTCCCGGTATTAAGAAAAGACTTCATAAAGAGGAAAGAAGATATAGAGAGAACTTCTGAATTGGGCGCTTCTGCTGTCCTTTTAATTTCAAAAATTCTAAAAGACAGAACTTCTGAGTTTGTGGATTATGCGCTAGAGCATGGAGTAGAACCTCTTGTAGAGGTGCACACAACCGAGGATATCGCTATTGTAAATGAGACAAGAACCCCAATGATAGGAATCAATAACAGAGATATCTTCCAAATGGAAAAAGATGATGGAAGCGTTGAAGTTACGGAGAGACTGTATAAATATGTGAGAAGAGATGCTTTAAAGATAAGTGAGAGCGGTATAAGCACGTTGGAGCACTTAACTAGAGCTCTGAAATGCGCAGATGCCGTGTTAATAGGTACAGCCTTCATGAGAGCTCGGAATCTTAGGGAGATTGTTAGGAATTTTGTAAGAGCTCCGTGAAGAGGCGAGTGTGCTCTGAGGTGAAAATTAACAGCGAGAGACTGAGAAGTCTTAAAATTTGCTTTATTGCAGCTATACGGGATATGTGAAGATTAAAAGAGGAGTTTCGGCATGGATTTTGAATAAATCTGTATTGAGATGGGGGAAATGGTTCCTCCCTCCAGATGGACTTTGTCAAGAAAAGAGAATCTATCCAGCTCAATTTCTCTTCTCTCCTTATTTTTTCTTTCCAGTCTCTTTTTAATGTTTGATAATTAATATTTTGGAAGTCATACGGCGTGTTATGGATAAAGATATCCACAAATGGATAAATGTGGACGAATTAGGCCGAAAATATATTGACAGACATATCAAAATAAGAGATGATTTGTGGAGAAAATGCGAAGAGCTCGGATTCAATCGCTCAAAATTGATAAACGAGCTACTCGATGAGTTCTTAACCCTCTACGAGGCATATAAGAAGAAGAAAGTCATGCTCCGGTCGGGATTTGAACCCGAGTCGTCGGCTCGAAAGGCTTACAAACTCAGAGAATTCTTCTATATTGATTATCAAAAGCATAGAGCGGAGTTTCTTGAGTGGATTCAGAAGAGAAATAAAAAGACGACATGGCAGAATTATGTCTCGCTCTTGGATAAAAAACTCTTAGGTGTGAAGATTTTCGATAAGGAGGATCTTGAAGAAATTTTTGATGAGCTTGAAAAAAACAGAGCAAACTTCGCTAAAGGAGTGAGGAATCTCCTAAATTTCTTGGTAGAAAAGAGAGGCTTTCCAAAGTTGATTGCAGAAGAATTCAAGACAGTGTTAAAAATCCCAAAATCAGGAACTGATAAACAAATTCCCTCAAATGACGATATCATTGAAGCTCACAAATACTTCAAACAGAGGCTCGATGACGATCTGATGAATGTCTTTTATCTACTCGTTTTTAGCGGTCTAAGACTTGAGCATCTCATTCAGATGCTCGCAACATTCAACCCAGCGAAACTTGAAGTCTTTGAGAACTTTGCTCGCTATGATATGAGTGGAATCGGAAGTGAGAACAAAGATTCATACGAGTGTTATATGCCTCTGTGGTTGGCGAAGAGGCTCAAACGAGTGGAACTCGAATATAAGAAAGTGGTTGACATGATCAATTTCAAGACAACAAGCAAAAAGACGGTCTCAGCTAAATACATTCGCAAGTGGGTTAATAACTTCCTCAAAAGATGTGGAGTTCCAAAAGATGAGAGGAACTTCATCTTAGGGAGACATTCTGAGATCTCAAAGAGTGTTGAGAACTTCAACTATCTCGATCTTAGAGATGATGCTGATAAGTGGTATTCGAAAATTGTTGATAAATTCCCGATAAGGGAGGTAGGTTATGAGCTTTGTAATGAAGAGAATTTTGAAGGTTGAGAGAAAGAATCGTGAGGATGTTCATGTTCTCATTGAGAGAGAACTTCTCGATATTCTGAGAGCTCATGGATTCAACATCAGCGATGTAATAAACATCGCTCTTGAGAAATACCTTAGAGAAAGAAATCTCCTCCACTAATTGTTTGTTCGTGAACGGTAACAAATGGTGGAGTATCTCTCCATATACGGAGAATTTCTCCAGATTTCGGCTATTTTATCTTCTAATTTTTGAAAAAATCGAAATAATGGCTGTATTTTCTGAGGAGGTGAAAGAAAGAATGAAATTTATGACTAAAATAAAAGTGAGAGTGAAGAAACATAAAGCGAAGATAATGGTTTTCGTTTTCGCTCTAATGGTTGCAGTTTCTCCAACCCTCGCATCTGCACAAACCAATGAGAGCACACAAACCCTTTCTGTCAACTGGACTCAGATTAGCGATGTAATAACTGGTGCTGGTGAATTGATGCCAAGCATTGGAAATCTCGTGATCGCAGTAGTTCCAATTCTGCTGATTCTGGTTATTGTCGGATTCGTCGTCGGGCTTTTCGATGGAATCATAGGTGCGATTCAGGATGCATTCAGAACCTTCAGGAGATGAGCAGAGATGAGAGCGGTTCCTCTTCTTCTCTCTTTTCTTTTAGTGCTCTCTCTCGTAACTTCAGCATCTGCAATAACAATCACTTTCAGCGATTTAAATCTGAAAAAAGACGTGAAAATTTTAGTTTACGATGCTCAAGGCAATTTCATAGGAGAATATAACACAACAGATACCATAACGCTCTCAGATAATACTAGCTACATCTTTGTTTTCAAGCCCACAGAACAGGTTTGGTTCTCAAATCCTCTGAATGCAATTGAGCTCTTTAAGGCAACCATGCCAACATTTCTGAGCTATGCTCTTTTCTTCGTTGTGATAGTTGCAACAGGATACATAATTGGAAGGGTGATAATAAGATGAAAAAGAGTCATGCAGTCTTATTAATCTCAGTATTCGTTCTTTTGAGCCTCTTCGACTTTATCACAACTTCCTATCTCATTTCTTCTGGAAGGGGACATGAAGGAAATCCCATTATGGCATCTCTGATGACACTAGAACTCTATACGCCTGTGAAAATTGTCTTAACAGTTTTAATCGCTTTACTTCTTTATGAGATCTATCACATGGATGCAAAGGCGTTCAAATTATCCTCTTTTTCAATAAACCTCCTCTATCTTCTCATAGCATACAATAATCTCAGGTTTTTAACGGAGGGATAAGATGAGGAAAATTATCTCCGCTCTCATTATCTCGCTCATCCTTATAGCATCTATGAGTGCTTTAACCACTCCTTCGAGTGCTCTAACAATAGGTTCAAACGTTGTTTCTGTTGGGGCTGGCTATAAATTTATGACCGCAGACGAGAGAGCTCAGTTTCTTTATGCTCAAAGTTATGATGACAATGGCACAACGAAATATAGAATTCGTTACGTTGCATTAAACCAAGATGGAACTTATTCAGATGCAATTATCGTTACAAATATTTCAAGCTCAATTAACTCATTGTGCATAGCATCAAATCATAAAGTTTATTTCATTCTCTCAAACGGAGAGATATGGGTCAGAAACTCAATTTCAACCAATCCTCTTGATTTTTATCTCTACAAAGATGATCCAAATTACTTCATTAAACTTGGATCTTATGGCGGTGCTCGTGGTTTAGCTCCAATCGAAAATAGAATTTACTTTTTCACAAAATCGGTAATATACTACATAGACCTTTCAAATTACGGCTCTATTGCACAATTTAAAACTGTGAATCTAGGAGGAAGTTCATATACTCAGGGTATTTCTGGATTAGCGGTAAATCATGACTACGTTTACGTTGTGCATGATTACAGAACTTCATCTTCTACATATCCTGCCAGAGTTGTGGTTTTTGCACACAACGGAACACAAATACAGCTTTTCACAACAGACAATGACGTGTTCGGAACTGCATACGGCGGATTATTACTCATCTCGGACACTAAAGCATACATAAAAATAGCGATGCAAATGGGTTCAGCATCTTATGTTGTTCCGTTAAAAAATGGATTATTGGATTGGAGTAATAAAAGCTCATGGTCAATAAGTCACTCAGGGTTCCAGCAAGGAAGAGAAATATATGATACAAACTTAGCAGTTTATCTTTCAGGCTCTCAAGCGAATACATATACTTTCGATTCTAATTTCTCTGTAACACAACCAGACACAGGAGGAGGAGCTACAAACGGAACAGCAACACCTACTCCTGCTGTAATCTCTGAAGAACAACTGGATATAATAAAAACTGAGAAAGTGAATACAGCTTTATATGTTCTCTATTCTAACCTCGATTCCTTAGTTTCTCTTGTTATCCTGATAGCACTTTTGAACCTCTTCAAAATGGCTGGGGGGAGAAGGAGAAGATGAACATTAGAATTCTCGTGCTCTTCCTCTTTCTACTTCCAATTTTCATGATCCCTGCTTCAGCAACAGATTATTACACAGCAGATTTAGGAGAGGTAACAGAAGCAAACTATACGGTTGAAGATGGTTACGTTATCACATCAATCTATGCAACAAACATAGCCTTCAACTCAAATCAGACTTTCATAATGGATGCTTATGGAAAAATTTACACAATTACCGTAAACTCAAGTTCTTTCGGGACTTTAAACGGATGGAAAAGCTTTTTCATACAATTGGAGACACCAGAAGGACAAATTTATAATCAATCTTTGGAAGTTCTCGAATTATTAGCACAAGACTACGATTTAAGAATACAATATACTTTAACTCAGTTAGATGAAGGAATAGGCTTAGATGTTGATATTTACGTCTATTTGAATCCATTTAGCATTGATCTCATACCTGAGAACATGAATCTCGTTCTTCCCTATTATATTGCATTTTCAGAAGTTCAATTTTATTCAACCACACAAGCTCATGTTGAAGTAATTTATATGACAACAGAGGACTATTACGAAATCATTGAAGAAGAATCTCCATCGATTTTACCTCAATTTCTAACAGATGCAGTTAGAGATCTCATTTATTCAATTCCATATGCTCAAGAAATGTTTTTAATTTTCTCTAAGCTTTACTCTCTTTTCTACACATTCATCTCCTTATTCATTTTCATCTTTGTAGATAACTTCCTGCTGATTTTTATCTTATTTGAATCGTTCACGCTAATATATGCGTCTCTTTCACGTGATATTCTTCAGTTCTTTTCAAGATTTGCTAAAATGCACATCGAACTCTTCAATTTTGTCATCTCGATTATCAGATCAATAGTTACGACAATTTCGAGCATAGTTCAGGCTCTAAAACCAACATGAGGGAGGGAAAATGTTCAAGATCGTGATAATAGATAATGGATGTAAAATAGCTGAGTTTCACGCAAAAAGCATTGAGGAGACGATTTTTAAAGCTAATAGATTCGTTAAAAAGAAGTATTTGAATAATGGGGGTGGGAAATTTGAGAAGAAAGAAAAAATGGATTCAAAAAGCGATTAAAAGACCGGGAAGAGTGAGAAGACATTTGAAGAGGAAATACGGAAATAAAGCGTTCACGAGAGGTGGAGAGATTAAAATGGAGTATCTGAATAAGGAAATAAAGAGACTGAAGAAAGGAGGAGTTACTAAAAGAGAGAGATCGCTTTACAGTGCACTCATTCTCGCAAAACGATTGAGGAGGAGATAAAATGGGAATTTTCAGAAGAGGAGAGAAAATCGATATTATAGCCTTTGATAACGGGCTGAAAGAAGTTGTCATTGGAAAAGTCACTAAAGACGGAAATATGCTCGTAGATGGACTTATAGGAAGACATTACACAATAGCAACAAAGCCAATCATTCTTAAAGATGGGAAGAAGAGGAAGATAGCTTATCTTGTTGATTCTGAAAAAGGATGCACGGTTGAAGTTGAGAGAGATGATAGTGTTCTCAAGCTGAAGACGAATCCAGATCTCGTTGGGAAGATAATTGACAGCAGACTAATCCAGCAAGCATTCTCGATAAGAGTCGAAACACGTCAGATCATCGCATCCCTGATAATCGGAGTCATTTTAGGTTGGATAGTAGGTGCTCTTTTCTTCTGAGGTGAAATAGATGAATTATGAGGAGATGTTAAGAGAAAGAGTAACTCAGTATTCTCCTGAGCTTCAGAGATTGAGGAAGATTGATTTGCTTGTCGAAGAGCTGAATGATGCTCTAACAGACTTGCATGAAAAGGAAATAACTGCCATTGCACTTTTCAGAGCTCTAAACAAGCACATCATAGAGATTCCAGCTACTTTAAAGTTCGTTGAAGAGCTGATTTCTCTCAGAAGAAGCAGAGACAGGCTAGGAAGACAGGAATTCGTTGAAGTCATGAAGAAGAGACCATCATATTCTGTTATCCCGTATGAGTTCGAAAATGAGGAGGAAGAGACTAAGAGAGGCTGGCTCTCAGCCCTCAGATTCTGGAGGAGAAGGAGATGAGCTCGAATCCTCTTGCATATCACTTGGCAGATGCGATTTTCACGCTTATTCGCTCATCATCTTCTCAAATTTACAGGAGGCTTAACCTTGCGTTCTTTATCTTCAATTGCTCATATGCGATGCTGAAATATGCTGATAAAGAGGCTTTAGAATGGCTTGAAAAAATTGAAGAGAAACTGAAATTGCTTAGAGAAAGCTATGAACCAGTGATGGATGCGTCTCTTGAGGTTTTTGAGAAGAAAATAGCTTTTGAGATTGTTCTCGATGAGGTCATAAGAGACCTCCTCACACTTATCAACGACTACGAACTCGTGAATCCAAAGATTCTTCAGGAGGTCTATGCAACGAGGTGGGGAGATGGAGGGATGGATCGGCAGATTCACTAAGGAATTTCTGAAGAGGAGCGGAGAACATCTCATAGAAGTTGGAATAACTGGAAGTGGGAAAACTCAAGGCTTATACTGGATTCTTGAGGGTTTGATTCACCATAGCAAAGATACTATTGTTTGGTTTGATTCTGGAAAATCAAGTGAGATTCTCACACTTTCGACAATGAAAGAGCTCAATCTCTTAATTCCCGAGGGTTTAGATGTTGAAATTGAGAGCGAGAGAGAAATAGACGTGAGTAAAACATACATCGGAGATTTAAATGAGATCTGGATGAGACTGGATGAAAACAGAATCAACGTTATAACGATATGGAGTTTCATTCTGGATCCAGTTATTTTTACTGAGGTTGTTGCTAAAATCTTCACATCATTGATTCGCTATGCACACGAATACAGGATCAAAACTCCACTCACGATTTTTTATGATGAGTTTCATACTGTTGCACCAGCTCGTGGACATGGACTCTCAGAAAAGCACTATCGTTATGGGTCGGTTGTTCAGCTGAACATCGAAAGACTGAGGAGTCTTAAGATTCGGTTTGTTGCAACAACTCAAGGATGGACGAAAATTAAGAAGGGAGTTAGAGATTGTTTCAACTGGATAATATGCAGAAGAGGGGCATCTTTTAGCTCAGACCAACCGAAATTGCAGAGATTCAATCCTCTGTTTGAGAAGCTTAAAACTGATGAGTGCATTATAGTCTATCCAACTAAGCTCTTTAGCGATATAATCAAACTTCCTCGCTATGATGATGGAGAGAGCCTTGGGAGAGTCCGTTACAAAGGAGTTTTCGAGCATTCACTCCTAGAGGAGGAGAGCTTAAACGGTGTTAAAAGCAGAGGGTGAATTTTCTGGAAATACTTTCGAGGGAGTTCCTTATTTTTATATAAACAGATGACCACATTGATTATGACTATGAGTAGTAGCAGAGAAGAGTTATTGAGAGATTACAAAATAGCATACTTTAGTGGAGTTTTTGCTGGAACAACAATTCTTGCGGCCAGCAAATTTATTTTAGATTATCCCAATCCAACAATTTTGAACTATTTTATTTTCATGTTTTTTGTATTATTTTTCTACTTTTGTGGTTATATATCAATCAAAATTTTATTTAAATTATAATCTAACAAGCATTGGAAGATCATATTTTCTAATACTTTCAGTTCACTCTCACTTTAACCTTATGTCACTTCAATTGGATAAACACTAAAATATGGGAGACTTCAGACTCCGAGTAACTGTTAAAAGTGGAAATGGAGAAGATCACGCAGTTTCAGTTGATGCGAGGAAGATAGCACTCAGAAACAGCATATCGATGAGGAATGGAATTTTCAGGGTGGATTTCGAACAGATTAAACTCGAAATGGGAAAGGATTTGATGGAAGAACTCTGGGAGGTGATGATGTATCTGATAGATGAGGAAAAAGTAAGAGAGGCGATGGAGGAGTATAGTGAAGTTAGATAAAAATAGTTTTCTGGGGCTCGAATCTAACAGAGAGAGGTGCAGAGGTGAGCAAGAAAATATGTAGAAAATATTATATTGTAAATGACTCAGACAATGTTAATGTAGAGAGTATCGTTTGCTAAGGGTTGTTAACAGAATATATTCTAACTAATTCGGGCTGATGGCTATGAAGATGGGGGAACTGCTTAAAGGAGAAAATTTTAACGACTCTGAGGATTTTATAAGATATGTAGACGATATATTGAGAGATGCTTCAACATCTATTAAAGCAATTTTCACTCTCTCAAATTTTAAAACTCCAGAAGAATTTCTCGAAGATCTTAAAAAATCTGGATTTAGGGTGGTTTCCGCTCATGGTATAGTTTTCCGTCTATTAAAACACTCTGAAAAATACGGAAATGTGGAGTATCTTGCTTTATATACTGAGGATGGAAATCCAATTTTCTTCACTTTGGCTACTAAAACAAAAGAGATACCTCCAACATTGCTCGATTATTTGAAGAGAGCAAAAAATATCTCTAATTTATGGATAAGTTTAACAAGAATGGATGAATTAATTGAAAATCTTAAAGAAGAATATAAAGATGATATAACTGCAACGTACTTTACAGGGACATATAGTCCGCTCTTCAAACGAAAAGCGGAGAGGAGACCGAATTTAACGCGATTTGTAGAGTATAGAGGAGATGATGCACTCCAATCATATGAAGAGTTTAAATACGAATATGGAATACTTCCCAGAGTATTTGAGTTCAATATATTAGGTTATGGGACATTTAGGTTGGATTATCAAGGAATAGTAGTTGCTAAACCAAGATCCTCTTTTAGCTTTGTTTGTCAGACTATGGATGAAATTATTTCAGAAGTCGATATTTCAAAAGAAAAAATCACCAAAGCCCATGTTTTTGATAAACCTATGAAAGTTGGAAGAAAAGAATTTAAAACAAGCTTAAAATTTCCGTGGTCTGTGAAATTATCTGAAATTATTGAGGTCGTAAAGTTTGAGGAATTTATTAAAGTTTTAGAGAGTGAGTGGGAATTTTTACCTATAGATGTCGATATTAAGAGAAATGATGAAAATTCAGAATTCTTAGACTTTAGTTACTTTAGAGTCATAGATATGATGAAGCCAAATGAGTTCTCAGTAATCTGTAGAAATGAGGACTTAAAGGTGTATCCATCTAAAACCCTTGACTTTGGGTCTTCTCTTAGATTTTTCCAGTCTGTAAAATCATTCCTTGATGTAAATGCTTCTTTAACTTGATCTAATATGCCAAGAAAAAAGAAGAGTAAACTGAGGGAGAGGATAGAGAAAAGAGCTGAAGAGATAATAAGTGAAGTGGAGAATAATATTAGAGCAAATCTTCATCGGAGTATTGATTTAGATAAACGGCATTGTTCCCTTCTTAGAGATTGTAAATCTTTTCTTTCAAATCTGGACGAAAATATTGTCGTACTGAGAGAACCGTTGCTCGATATTTCTTTAGAGGAAGATAATATTGCAATTTTTGACTTAATAGCAGTTAATATTAAAACAAATATAATCTCGCTTATAGAGTGTAAGGGTGGAACTTCCACAAGAGTAGAACTAAAAAGTTTTGTGGAGAAAATTCTCTCTTTTAAAAAATATCAACAACAGCTTGAAAAGATTTTAGGATTCACTTTTGACAAAGCAGAATATATTATTTGTGTAGACACTATTACTCATGAAGCTCTCCAACAATCTATTCAAGCTCATATTAATAGAGTGACAGGAAATAAAAGTAGTTCAGTATTTGGGGGGCTAGAATTAGATGATATTAGGAAAATTATAGTTTGGGTAGTATTAGAGAGGGAGACTAGAATAATAAAAACATTTGGTCACCATCTTGATGAAGAATTTGAGAAGATTATGAGCGATCCACCACAATTTGAATCGATATGTAATTTAGATTTAGAATATTCTTCTCATCCATGGAGATACATTGAAAAAATAATCTATGAGAAAATTTATGTGACAAAGTATAGATATGGGGACTTAAACCCAAAAGAGTTCACCCGTAGTGAAGTAGTAGATAAGTTAGTCGAAGAATTTGAAGATTTAGCAATAGATGATGAGAAAAGAAGAGTTATTGCAGAGAGAAAAGCAGATGAAATAATAACTCACGGTTTAGAATATGAAATTTTTGAAGAAATATCTCAAGACAGATATCGAATCCTCTGTAGAGGAGAGCGCATGGACACTGTGAAAGATAATTTGGAGAGAAAATACATAGAAAATTACGTAACTAAGAATTCAAAAGAAAAATCACTTAAGAGAGCAGAGGAAATGATAAAAGAGGAGATTGCAAAACAGTATAAAGATTTATCAGAATATGGTGTGTCTTATGATGACTAAATAAAGTTTACACTTCCATTAAGTTGATTCTCAATTTTTACAGATAATTTAAATAATCTATAAACTTCTTAAATTCTTCATTTTTTCCACGTAGTAACTCTATATCAATCTTAGAGGCAAATTCCGGCAACATGTTCTTTTCATAACTTTCTCCTCTTGTATTTCGAACATAACTACGTAAGCGTTGAAAAGAAGGAATGGATTTGGATCCTCCAATATTTAGTCCATCACACAACCAATCCTCAATAGAATATGGAAGTATAACATATCTTGTAAGATCTTTAAGGTGATTCGGAACATGTTGTTCAACTTCTTCTCTTGCATGCTCTAAATCTCCACCCTCTGCATCCGCGACAATAATTATTTTACTTATATCTTTAAAGTCAAGAGCTCTTAAAACCCGATCAGTCTTAGGATAGCATTTTCCAGGAAGATGTTTAACGTCAACTTTTTGTGAGGTTCGAATCAATTCTTCGTTTTTTAATCTTTCAACAAATTTCTCAAAAAAAGGTTTTCCGTACCGATCCTCACATAGTATCAAGATCTTCCTTCCCTTCCTCTGAGAAGATCGAACCATAAAGCCACCCCTCACTTAACGTTATTCCTCTCTCCCTTAACCAACGCTTCACTGCTTCTACATCCTTTATTCTTTCTACTTTAGTTCCCTCTTCTATATCTCTCTCAACTAAAATCAAATCTTCTGGCTCTACTATATCTACTACTGCTGGCGAGTGGGTGGAAGCTATTACCGTACATCCCGAATTTTTCAGTTCATATACGATGTATTCAATTGCCTCTGGATGGAGTGAGTTTTCCAGCTCATCTATCAATATCAGAGTAGGTTTTAGTTCGATAGCTACAAGAATGCTCAATACTTTCCAAAAGCCATCTGGAATCATCGAACCTTGGAGGGGGTAGCCATCTTCATATACTTGAACTTGAACCCTTCCATCCTCTGTTAAGTGCATACCAATCTCCAAATCACCAAAAATATACCGAATGACTCTCTGAATCTTGGGAGGGATTCCTCCTTTGTCTGTGTACATTGTATGGAGTACGTTTGCTAAGTTGCTACCATCTTCCGATAGCATAATCTCTCTCTTAACCAGATGTGGCTCGGAAATTGCTTTGAAATTTAATTGTTTTAATACGAGAATATTTTGCATTCTCGGAGGAAATAGAACATATCCTATAAGGGGTTCTCTATGGATCTCTTCTCTCATTTCAGATTTGCCAAATTTCCTAACAGCCATCATTCTCCTAACTTCAATAACCGGAGAGACAAGTATCGGTGGAGAGCCGTTTTTGGTGGGTATGCTAAAGATCATAATTGCAATTCCCTCATTATAGTGGGCACTGTATCCATAATATGGTAGAAGTTTCCATGGAGAGGAATCTTGTAACTCATACTCTTGGTAAATTAATGAGTCTTTACTCTCTTTTGAGATGGATTTCCACAAAAATGGAGGTAGGTGGAACGACTTAATACCGTTCCACACACTCTCAATAAATTCGGGAGCGTGTTTTATTATAACTTTATTTCCTTCACGAATGATGTTGACCACATTTGATACACTAACACTCTCTCTAAGAACTTCAAACCTACCTCCAATGCCAGTTACAGAAATGTCATAATAAATTTCATAATCCTGTATATGAAGCTTGTAAGATAAGGTAATGGGTAATTTTTCTTCACCACGCCAAACTACATTCTGATACCCTCTCCACTCATGGAATGGGTTATAATACATAAAATCGGGGGATCGTCTTATTTCTCTAAGGAGTTTAAAAGCCTCTATGATGTTCGTTTTTCCCGCACCATTACGACCAACAAGCAGATTAAATCCTTTAAGTTCAATTTTAACGTCTTTAAGACTTTTAAAGTTCTTAATCTTAATTTCTGTTATCTTATATTCTCCATTTTCAACTAACTTCATCGTATGTATTCTCGGAAGTTCGCTTTATATTAGTCTTTCTATTAACCTCTGCCCCTAACGCATCTATTTAAAATCTCTTTAGCAATTTATTGGACTCACTCATCCTTTAAAATCTCTCCAACAAACTCTTCCGGCTCTTCCGGAAGTCTCTTCTTTTTCTCCTCCTCAACGAGTCTTTCAATCTCCTCAATTTTTTCGAGAATCTTTTCTCCAAATGGAGTGAGCTGATAATATTTTGTTCCGGTTGGAGTATCGTGAATTATAATAACTTGAACTAATCCAGAGCGCAGAAGTTCTTTAATCCTAAAAGATGTTGATTTTTTCTCTTTTACTGCTTTTTCGAGATCTGCCCATTTTTTCCTTCCATCTTTTAGAGCAAAGAGAATCTCCACTCCACCACGTTTGCCTAATGTTTTCAAGATGTTTCTAAACTCACTTTGTTCTTCATTTTGTTTCTGCATTACAATGATGTTGAGTTTTAGAAACTAATAAGTGTAGCTTGAGAACTTCCTACTAAGTTGATTTTTAGAAACTTTTAAATACATTTTGTAGAATATATTCCACTAAGTAGGAGGAAATCAACATGAAGGTATGGAGTGATGTTCCCCCAAGATGGAACGAACTAATCAGAAAAGCGGCTAAAATAGAGGGTTGGGATAAAATCTCGCCATACATCAGAGAACTCATCAAAAAAGACCTCGTGGAGAAGGGACTTCTCGGAATTAATCCAGAGAGGCATGGTTTTGTCAGAGCTGATAAGCTCGCTTCTGCTTCTGAGGAGGTGCAGGAATGATGGAGAAGATGAAAAAACGTGAAGGAGTTTGTGATTGCTGCGGTTCAGGTGGAATGGTCTATGAAATTGATGGGGAAGTATTCTGTTGGAATTGTATTAGGGAAGGTATCAATGCGTTTAGAGAGCAGTATGGTGATGGTTTAGGAGGCTGGTTTTGATGAAAGGAGTCTGTGAAAACCCGTATTCTTATTACTACATGTCTGCAGTCAGAGATGATTTCGAACCGGAGGAATGTGGATTTAGGCGATGTGGACATTGCCCATATTTTACTGTCGTGGAGGTTTAGGCGATGATCTCGAGACAGATTCAGCTTTGTGAAAACTGTCCGTATAAGCCTGTTGATGTTGGACTTTCAATATCTCTGAATGGGAAAAAGTTGAACATCTGCGACATCGATCTTGTGATTGAAGTTGGAAAGAGAATCGAGGCAATAGCAGAGCTCAAGAGGTATGCGAATGCCTCTGCTTACAGCACGTTCTTTCTCCCAGCTCACGAGTATGTTCTCTTGAAGAAAGTTGCAAAAATGCTGAGATCTGATTCGTTCTTCATCGTTTTCGACGGCAAAGAGTTTTTCGTCACAGAGATTGACAGATTTGAGAAGAGAGAGGCTGTGTCGGTGAATGGGAGGAATCAGAAGCAGATACTTTTTTCGAGATCTGAGTTTGCGAGGATGAAAAGAGATGAGCTGAAGAGGTTCTTCGCAAGGCGTTACGGGGGGAAGGAGTGATGCTAAGAACCGTTCTGAGGATTTCTGTCACTGAGAGTTATGAGAGAGGCAAGCTCGTTCACAAAGAAGAGAGAATAGAGAAAGGAGAGGCTTGGGAGGACTTTGTTGCGATGCTGAGCTTTGCGAGGTGCAGGAGATGAATCTTAAAGAATACAAAGAATGGCTAAATAAGAATGGTAAACGGGAAGAGAAGAGGGCTTATGATGTAGCAAATTGTATTGTGGATTGGCATCTTAGAAGAATAATCTATGAAGATCTGAATATTGAGGTATATCCACGACATTGGATTTTTACAGAAAAAGAACGTCTGGAATTTGATCTTTTGATGCACTTGGAGTGGAGAAGTGACAGAAAGTATAGGCGAGTGATTGGCATTGAATTCAAAGAAAGTGACTTCAGAAAAGTGGTTTCACAGGCTGTAATAAGGAGAGAATATGTCGACTACATGTGGATTGCGACAAGAAACATTGTTCCAAACGTTGAAAGTTTGATTTTACTGCTGGATTCAGGAATTGGATGGATCTTATGGGAGAGGGATTTCATTAAAATTCTCATTCCAGCGAAATACCATAGAGGTTCAATCAAGTATTTAATTGAGCATTTGGCGAAAGTGGAAGTCGATAGAGTAGTAAGAGAACTAGTTGAAGAGGCTAAAGTTTCAGCCTCTATTAGAAATTTATTTGATTTCTTTGGAGGAGGCGAAGATGAGCAATAAGTTAGTCACAAATTTCGAGAAAAATGTAACTAACTTAGATAATATGATGGTTACTAAAAATCAAAATTCAGTAACTAATTCAGGGGTATATAGTAATAAAGGAGAGTTAGTTACTTACTTCAGTAACTATATATCTAACTCCAATTCTTTCTCTAATATATCTGAATTGGTTACTTTTCTCGAAAATTTGGTAACTAACTTAAAAGTCACGAAGAGTAAAACAAAGATGACAATCATCTTCATGTTACTTGTTACAAAAGTTGGATATTTTCAGGGATTCAGGAAGGTTCTCCAAATAAATCCATCTCTTCTCCAGAGATCTCTCGAAGATCTCCTCAGTGCCGGAATAATAGAAGAAGTTCCCCCATCTGAAAATCTGAAAGAAAAAGAGATCTTCAAATCCGTGATTCGGAAAAAGACGACGGCAGGAGATTTTCACGCTAAAAAAGCAAAGTTTTACCGTCTCACTCCGTTTTACGAGGAGATTTTTTCAAAGTTCATACACGATTTCACAGAGAGTTTGGATGATGAAATTCTTAAGAGAATTTACAATTTCCAGCGAGAAATTAGAAAAACCCATGAACAGATTGCAAGAGAACTCGAGAAAAGAAATGATACATTCAAAAAAGCACTTAGTGAAATACACAGAGATGATGCTGAGTTTTTCGAGATGCTTAATGCAGAACAACGAAAAAGACTTGCTAAGTTCTATAATTCAAATTATCAGCTTTCTGATGAGGCGATTAGAGATTGGATTGAAAAAACTTTTGGATATCGCTTGAAAACGTTTCCTCTTCCGAGAAAAATTCTCTTTCAAATTAGTATGGAGGGTTGATGAGGGATGATTAATGATATATACCTCGAAACAATACGGCGTGTTATGGATAAAGATATCCACAAATGGATAAATGTGGACGAATTAGGCCGAAAATATATTGACAGACATATCAAAATAAGAGATGATTTGTGGAGAAAATGCGAAGAGCTCGGATTCAATCGCTCAAAATTGATAAACGAGCTACTCGATGAGTTCTTAACCCTCTACGAGGCATATAAGAAGAAGAAAGTCATGCTCCGGTCGGGATTTGAACCCGAGTCGTCGGCTCGAAAGGCCGACATGATTGGCCGGGCTACACTACCGGAGCTTTCATCGAAGAATTATTCCACTTATATTAATATTTTTTGTTCGCTCACACATATTCTGAGTTTTTCTCTTTCTTTTTCTCATAAATTCTTGCAAACACTTGAAGACCTTTTTGATCTTCGGTAGAACCTCATTCATCAATTTTTTAAATTGAGATTAGACGCTATTACTTCAACTTCTATCGCATCTTGTGCATCTACGAATAAGAGACCAGAAGTTTTTTATTTATTAATATCGAAATCTGATATCGGAGTTCGATATTATGCGACGTGTGATTTTGGGATTTATAGAGCTCCACATACTCTATCATGCAAGTAAAGAGCCAATTACCGGTAGTTTCATGATGAAAGAATTGAAGAGACACGGATATTCTATTGGTCCAGGAACGATTTATCCGCTGCTCCACAAAATGGAAAAATTCGAAGTTCTAACAAGCAGGTGGGAGATCAAAGATGGGAAAAGAATTAGAGTCTACGAGATAACTCCAAAAGGATTTGAAATACTGGAAGAGGGCAAAAAGAAAGTTAGAGAGCTCTACGAGGAGATTTTGGATGAGTGAAGAAGAAAAAAGGATTTTTGGTATTAATCGAAATGTCTTCTTCTTGGGGCTAGTCAGTTTCTTAAATGACATGAGCAGTGAAATGATTATCCCCATAGTTCCTGCATATCTCTTAAATGTCCTTGAAATTGGAAAAATAGCAAGCGGTTCAATAATGGGGCTAATAGAGAGTTCGAGTTCGCTTTTTAAGGTTTTCTTCGGATATTTGAGTGATAAATTTAAAAGGAGAAAACTGTTTGTAACTCTTGGTTATCTTATCTCCAATGTTTCAAAAGGAGCTTTGGCATTTACACATTTCTGGTGGGATTTTCTAGCGCTTAGAATTAGTGACAGGGTTGGAAAAGGTATAAGAACTGCCCCAAGAGATGCACTAATAGCAGACTCAAGTAAAAAAGAAGAGAGTGGTAAATCTTTCGGTTTTCACAGGATGATGGATACTTTGGGTGCTGTAGCTGGGCCTATCACTGCTATGGGATTGTTAGCTTTGATGAGCTCCTATCCCCCAGAATTAACTTATCGCTTGATTTTTCTGATATCAGCGATTCCCGGATTCATTGGAGTTCTTTTAGTTATCTTTCTGATTCGTGATAGGGGATGGGGAGTTAAAAGAAAAATAGAGAGAATATCGGCTTTGAAAAGCAGAAACTTAAGATTATTTCTAATTGTAGTAGCCATCGGAGCCTTAGGGAGATACAGCTATGCATTCACTCTATGGAAAGCGGAAGAACTCAGTTACTCCATACTCCATAGTCTTGGATTCTATGCTATTTTTAATGCAATCTATGCTCTTTCAGCTTATCCTGTAGGATATTACTCGGATAAAATTGGAAAAAGGCTTATGATTACACTGGGTTTTGGAGTTGCAACTTTAGCTTCTATGTTATTTGCTTACGCCCAGAATTTTGCAACTTTACTCCTTGGTTTCATCTTTTACGGAGTTTACATGGGAATAGAAGATACAGTTCCAAGAGCATATATGGCAGACTTGGCAGAAGAGTTTGAAAGAGGGACGGTTATAGGTGCTTACCATACTGTTTTTGGTGTTTTTGTTCTACCAGCTTCAATTATAGTGGGATATCTCTGGCAAATCAGCTCTCTACAACTTGGATTTTTATATTCTGCCTTCATGAACTTTTTAGCGATGTTTCTGATGATTGTTCCTTTGAGCAAAATGCGAATTGAAAGCTAGGTTGAACCAACAACAATGTCTGGAATATACAGATTTTCTCTTATAGCACCTGCCATCCGAGGTGTTACCTCCTTGAGTTAAATTTCTTCCTCTTAAATGAGATAAAGCTCTTTTTCCAAATCAGCTTCATTGTGCACTTTATAAGGTTTAAAATCCTAAAAAGATCGTAGATATCTCATATCATAGTCTAACGCCTTATATAAATCCAATAAATCTCTGAAAGTAATTTAAAAACAACATTAATTAATTCCCTCACAGCTGGATTGATCTTACAAAAGTTCGATAAAACTCACTCTCTGCAGAAAGTTCCACATATTCAACTATTTTTAGAGCTTTTTTAACCTCTTCTCTCTCCTTTATGGACTTAAGGACCATTTTAGCTCCTTCTACTGCACTGTCTCCCACAAAGATGACTTTGGGGTTCTCAATCTCTGGAAGAAGACCTATGACCTTTGCATTTTCGACATCCACATGTCTTCCAAAGGAGCCAGCAATATAAATCCTCTCGATCTTCTCTGGAGGAATTCCGAGTTTCTTCATAAGAGTCATCCAACCCGCTCTTATCGCTCCTTTTGCCATTAAAAACTCATTTATATCTTTTTCACTTACAGTTATTTCTCTTCCGTTCCAACTTTTCTCAGGAGAGATAAGGATTAGTCTCCGAGGAGATTTCTCTAAAATTCTCTCGCCCTTTCTCACAAACTTCCCGTTTCTATTTATCCACCCATTTTTGTATAACTCTGCAATCAGATCGATCATACCACTCCCACAAATTCCTCTAGGTCTTTCTCCATTTATTGTTTTACAGAAGATCTCAGTATCAGCGATTTTGACTTTTTCGATTGCTCCACTCACAGCTTTCATCCCATAAGTTATGTGAGCGCCTTCAAATGCTGGACCTGAAGGAGCGGAGCAAACAAGAATTCCATTCTTATTTCCGAGAAGAATCTCAGTATTTGTCCCTATATCTATTACCATGCTTAACTCTTCGCTCTTGTATATCCTTGTAAAGAGCAGATTTGAGACTGCATCCGCACCAACAAATCCGGCAATTAGAGGAAGAGATGTCACAAGAGCTTCTTCATTGATTTCCAATCCAATCTCTCTCGAAGGATAGCTTATGAAATTTCTAACCGCGGGTGCGAAAGGAGATGCTCCGATGAATTTGGGCGTGATTCCAAAAAAGAGATGATGCATCACGGAATTTCCAACGATGACAGCTTCATAAATCTCTTCTTCCCTCACATTTGCTTCTCTACAAATTCTTCGAATAATCTCATTCAGAGCTTCAACGACAATTTTTTGTAGTTTCCTTAAATTCTCCTCGCTCTTGGATGCATAAGTGATTCTTGAAACAATGTCTTCTCCGTATGCTATCTGAGGATTTTCTGAGAAGCCTTTTGAGACAGTCTCACCTGTGTTAAGATCTACGAGATGACAGATGAGCTTTGATGAGCCGATATCAATCGCGATTCCATAACATCTTCCCCTTGTATCCCCTTCCTCAACTCCTACAAGCTTTTCATTCCAGAGAACCGCCGTAATGTTCCAATCTGATTCTCTGAGGGTGAAAGGTAATTTTCTGAGAAGAGGTAAAGATATCTCAAAATCTCCAATTTCTCTTTTTAACCTCTCTAAATCCGCAAGAGGATCTTCTAAAGATGGTTTTCTAAGTTTCAGGTAAATCTTCTTAACTCCAGGAGATAATTCCACATCCTTTTCCAGAGAGAGATCAGAAATTTTACGTGTCTCAGTTCTGCTCTCTGGAGGAATGAATATTCTGGCTTTCCCTATAACCCTGAGTTGACACGCTAAACGATAACCCTTTTTCATTTCCACTTCTGTCAAATGCCTTTTCTCAAACTCCGTAATTCCGTTGAGATTCTCAGCTTCCACAACAACAACCCTGCACTTACCGCAGACTCCCTGACCTCCACAATCAGATCTAATCTGAACTCCTGCTTCCCTTGCGAGCTCAAGGAGAAGGGTCTCTTTGCTGATTACCTTCTTCCCAATTGGTTCAAAGATTATTTCAGTCATCCCAAATCTCCGAAGTTCTTAGAGCTTATTAAGTATTATGAATGACTGAGGAAATGAAATACTTTACCTTTTGACTCAAGAAATTAAATTTAAAAGTCCAGAATACTTTATTCCAAGCATTACGAGAAGGTAGATGACCAAGCCTGTGAAGAGTGCTGGAACAAGACCTATAAATCTGTAACTCAGAACAGTGAATCCTACATACCCGAGCCATGGAATTAAAGCAATGAGACAATTCGGATAGAGGATTTTAATTGCTGTCTCAGCATCTCCTGTGAAAAGATACGTGAAGATTATGCTTGTCATGGTGATGAGAGGGAGAAAGATTATCAGAGCTGCATAGAAAGGATCTTTCACAACTGCTCCAAAATAAACTGATGCGGTAACGATGGCTCCGCTTAAAAGGAAGACAAGAATGTATCTAAGGAGTTCCAAGATTCAACCACCTCTTAAGATTTTCCCAGATCTCTTCAGAAATAACGTCTGAAGGTCTCTCTGCATTTACAACGAAGAACTTCATACCTCTTAGTTTCGGATTCTCCTTCTTAAAAATCTCGAGATATTTTTTTCTCACTTCTTGGAGAAATTCCAGAGTTTCAAAATATTCTCGCTTATCTCTCGAATTTCTAACCCTTTCCAAAGCTATTTCAGGAGAAAGATCAAGAAGAATGACAAAATCAGGTAAAGGTGCGAACTTGTTTATTTCCCAGATCCACTTCTCATCAACACCCTGAGAAGATTGATAAGCTAAAGATGAGAAAAGGTATCTCTCGGAGATGACGGTCGAATTCTTTGAAAGAGAACTCTCTATGAACTTTACATGCTCTCTCCTATCTGCTGCAAAAAGTAAAGCAAGAGTTTCTGGAGAGAGATCATCTTTTTTGAGATATTCTCTGATGAGCTTTCCGATCTCTCCGTTTGTTGGTTCTTCGGTAAGAATGCTTTTGCAACCCTCTTTCTGGAGTCTCTCGCAAAGCAATTCACATTGAGTTTTCTTGCCAGCTCCATCAATACCTTCCACAACTATGAAAATTCCTTTCTCCATATTGACCAAAAGAGTTCTAAGTTTGAAAATATAAAAATTTGAGGGAGAAAATAAAGTTTATATATTAGGGCGAAGAACCAACCATCAAATGCAATCCCACTCGGAATACTCTTTAGGATTTTCTGAATTTGGAGAAGAATTCAACACAGTGCCTTCGGGTTCTAACATCCTTATAGTTGGCCCTCCAGAGTGTGGAAAAGATCTAATCCTCAAGAGAATTTTACTTGAAGGACTTTTAAGAGGTGAGAGGGCGATTCTTGTAACCTCCACGATATCTGGAATCTCGGAATGCGAGTTTTATTACGAAAAGAAGGGTATCAAAAGCGGGTGCATCACTTTCGTGGATTCAATCTCTTCAATGATTCATGAAAGAATGGAAGAAAAAGAGCACATACAGATCGTTCCGTCTCCCGCAGATATAACGGTTTTGAACATTAAAATAGCTCAAGTTATGGAGAGATATCTAAAAGAAGGAGAAAAACCAAGAATAAGACTCGGTATTAATTCACTTTCCACTTTTCTGATGTACAACAATCCTCAGGTGATCTATAGGTTCATGCATTCTCTTAGTGGTAGAGTGAAGACTATGAAAATGCTTGGAGTTTACGTATTAGAAGAAGATATGCACTCAAAAGAGATTGAAACAATGATAAAACAGCTCTGTAACGTCCTTATAGAGGTTAAACGAGGAGAGAATTCTCCTCTGATGAGAATTGTGAAATATCCCTTCAAAGCAAGTAAATGGATTGAATTGAAAAGCGAAGAGTGAGTCTGCTCCCAAGGGGAGTCTGGAATGATTTATAGAATTTATGAGAAAATTCTTGAAAGAGAGGTTATGAAGAGGCCTCTCCCAAAGCATGTTGCAATAATAATGGATGGGAATAGAAGATTTGCTATGAAGAGGGGTGAAAGTTTTTGCAAAGGTTATTTTTTCGGAGCCAAGAAGACTGAAGAAGTTTTAAGATGGCTACTCCAACTCGGAATACAGCAAATCACGGTCTACGCATTCTCGACAGAAAATTTCAAAAGAAGTAAAGAAGAGAGAGAGATCATTTTTGAGCTCTTCAAGAGGAAACTTAAAGAGTTGATGAAGGATAGACTCATACACGAAAAAAAGGTTAGAATAAAAGTTATAGGAAAGAGAGAACTTTTACCAAGAGATCTGGTTTCTTTAATTAACAAAGTAGAAAAAGTGACATCAAGTTATGAGAACTTCTTCTTGAATATCGCTTTTGCGTATGGCGGAAGAGCGGAAATAACGGATGCGATTAAAAAACTAATGAGAGAAGTTCTCCTCAGAAAAATCTCTCCTGAAAAAATAACTGAGGATTCTCTCACGAAGTTCATGTATTTGAATGGGGAGAAGATTCCTCCTGATGTTGATCTGATAATAAGAACTGGAGGGGAGCGAAGGATTTCTAACTTTCTTCCTTGGCAGTCGATGGGAAATGAATCCACCGTTTACTTTTGCTCACCTTATTGGCCTGAGTTCAGGAGAATAGACCTATTGAGGGCAATCAGAACTTATCAGCAGAGATTAGCTCAACTCTCCTGAGGCTCTTTCCACTTCGAGTATTTTCTCGATCTTTGCTTTCGTCGTAGGCTTTTTTGGAACTGCCTCACAGGATTTCACAGACCGAGATGAGGCTTCAAAAGTCCCAATGGATCTAGCGATCCTTTCAATCTCAATTTTATCTAATCCTATGAGAGGTCTATACACAGGAAGAGTACAAGAGGAAGTTATAGCAAGAAGATTCTCGAGAGTTTGAGACGCAACTTGTCCAATAGATTCTCCCGTGACAATTCCCAAAGCTCCTTCCTCCTTGGCTAATCTCTCTGCCTCCCTATACATGAGCCTCTTACAAAAGATGCAAGTATATCTTTCCGCGTTGAGCTCCTTAGCTTTTTGAAGTAATCTCGTGAATCTCTCAGAAATATCCACGATTCTCAGCTCAAAGTCAGGTTGATATTCTTTGAGAATCTCCGCAACTTCTTGAGCCCTCTGAAGAGAGTCATCATGAGTATATCCATTTTTTACGTAGAGAGGGATGACTTCGCATCCTCTCTTCATCACAAGGAAGGATGCAACAGGAGAGTCTATTCCTCCAGAAAAAAGTGAGACAAGTTTTCCAGAAACTCCTCGTGGAAGTCCACCCAATCCCGGAATTATCCGATCATAGAGATAACATTTCTCATCCCTTATCTCTACGAAAATCTCAATATCGGGATTCTTCAGATCTACCGAGGAAGATTGTGAATGTTTCAGAAGTTCAGCTCCGAGCTCTCTCGCAATGTCCTGAGAGGTGAAAGGATGATTTCCACTTCTTTTAACTCTTAAGACAAATTTTTTTCCTTGTATTCTATTTAACGCAAATTCCAGAACCTTTTCTGGAAGTTCCTCCAAACTGATTTCAACACAAGGTGAAAAGCTCACAATCCCAAAAACTTTCTTTAAGCATTCTTCATTACAATCTTCGACAAAAATTCTTCCCATCTTTGCAAAAGCCCCTACACCGCATTTCTCCTTAATATCCCTGATGATTGCCCTTTCCCACTCTCTCCTGACATAAGGTGACTTGAGGGCTACCTCAGAGTATCTTGCCAGTATCAAAGAATCACCTTCAAATGTCACCTATCTTCCTGCAGAGTTTGCAAATCTCCTCCTCCAAAGCAGGTCTTTCTCCGTTTTTGATTCTTTTTGCAAGCTCTTTTATTTCCTCCCTAACTTCATCACTTAGTTCGACGGTGGCTCCTCTTTTATTCTTGAGATACTGAGATACTGCAGCCTGAGTAATTCCCAGACACTCTGAGATTTCTTTTTGAGAGAGTCCATAGTTGTGGAGTTCTCTCGTAAGTTCTCTTCTGAGTGCAGGAATAATGTACCATATTGCAGATTCACATCTTGTCTTCATACTCCTCGCATTACACTTTAACGTTGTTTTATTAAAAAGTTCCCAAAGAAGGGACCGAAGGTGAATAAAGAGAAACTTTATGATGTTGGTAAAGAAAAAGGTAAGGGAGAAGGTGAAGGAAATGAGGAGGGTTGTTCTCGCTTACTCTGGAGGTCTCGATACCTCTGTGTGTATTCCACTCCTTAAAGAAAAATACGGATTTGACGAGGTGATAACCGTCACGGTGAATGTTGGACAGCCCGAAGAAGAATTGAAGGAAGCTGAAGAAAAAGCGAAGATTTTGAGCGATAAGCACTACACAATAAACGCTCTTGAAGAGTTTGTGAAAGATTACATATTTCCTCTTATAAAAGCGAATGGATGCTACGAAGGTTATGTCCTCGGAACAGCCATTGCAAGACCTCTCATAGCGATGAAGACGGTTGAAATTGCAAAAAAAGAGGGAGCCCATGCTCTCGCACATGGATGCACGGGAAAGGGAAATGATCAGCTTAGATTTGAGGTCATCTTCAGAGCAACTGGACTTGAAGTTATTGCCCCGATGAGAGATCTAAATATGACAAGAGAGGAGGAAATCGAGTATGCAAAATCCAGAGGAATTCCCGTTAAAGCAACAAAAGAAAAGATCTGGAGTGTCGATGAAAATATCTGGAGCAGAAGTATAGAGGGTGGAAAACTTGAAGATCCTTCGTTTGAACCGCCTGAGGAGATCTATAAGTGGACAGTTTCACCAGAAAGAGCGGGAGATGGAGAATACGTTACAATCGGTTTTGAACAGGGTATTCCGATTTCACTTAATGGAGAGAGGATGGATGGAATAACGCTGATAAGAAGTTTGAACGAGATAGGAGGAAGAAACGGAGTGGGAAGGACAGATATGATAGAAGATCGAGTCCTCGGACTAAAAGCCAGAGAAAATTACGAACATCCTGCTGCAACAATTCTTCTCAAAGCTCATAGAGATCTCGAACAACTCGTTTTGACGAGAGAACAGTTAGCATTTAAGAGAATAATTGAAGAGAAATGGAGCGAGCTCGTTTATAAGGGTCTTGTCATCGAGCCTCTTTATGAGGATCTTAACGCTTTCATAGATTCTACCCAAAAATACGTTACGGGAGAGGTGACACTCAAACTCTATAGAGGTTCTGCAACAGTGGTTTCGAGAAGATCGGATTACTCCATTTATTCTGAAGAACTTGTTTCCTTCGATACGAAAGTGCTCAACCAGAAAGATGCAGAAGGATACTCGAAATTCCACGGGCTTCAAGCAATAATGGCTGAAAAAAGAAGAAAAGCTAACTAAAACTCTTCCTCCTCTTCTCCATCTTCTACTTCAACAGTTACATCCAATGTCATTGCAGCTGCTATGGAGTCTATTCCGTCAAGCCACTCCATAACCATACCATCTGGGACTATGGAGAGGAGTGAATCAGGAAGACTTTCGCCTCTCAAAACCTTAACTCCAATTTCACTTACAAGTTCAAGAGCTCTTTCGTATTCTCCTCTCTTTTCAGCTTCAACTGCTTCTCTCAGAAGCTCCTCAATACTTTTCTCTACTTTTGGATTATCGATAAATTTCTCGAAAGACGTGAGAGCTCCGAAAAGAGCATTTTGAATGGATTGAATGTGCATCTCCTTCAGCTCATCTTCCATCTTCACAGGTTTTGCTATGATCTCCCCGATCTCCCTTATAATTTTCTTTGCCTCTTCTTTATCTAAGATTTCCCTCTCAAAACTTCTTACAACCTTCAGAAGAGCCACAACTACGTCATCCATCATGTTAATGAGGAATGAGGAGAGATCCTCCTCCGAAGTTTTCTCCAAGTTCATCTCCCTGAATTTCGATATCCAGTTGTTCCATCGCTTTTCATCGTAGAAAGAGACTTTGGGTTTCATCCTCCCCAATTCTCTTCCGCTGAATATTTAAAGTTAGTGCCCGCAAAGATAAATCTTGTGAAGAAAATTGAACTCATGAGGAAATCACTCCACATTCTTGCCTTGGCCATTCCTTTTCTTTACTATTCTCTTGGAAAGTACCAGACACTTAAAATTGTTTTCCTTGCTCTTGTTCTGTTTTCCATCCTCGAATACTTCAGAATAAAGAAAGGAAAAATTTTCGGATTTGAAAAACTCGCAAGAAATCGTGAACGAAGATCTCTGGGTGCTCACATATATTTAACACTTTCTGCCCTTATCATTCTAATTGTCTTCCCTCGAGAAATCGCAATTGGTTCAATCCTCTCATCCTCCTTTGGAGATGCCTCTGCAGCACTCATCGGAGAGAGATTTGGAAAGCTGAAATTTCGGAACAAGACTCTTGAAGGTTTCGCATCATACTTCCTAACTTCTACCCTTATTCTTCTGATCTTTCTTCCTCTCCCAATCGCAATTCTCAGCTCCTTATTCGGGGCTTTGGTTGAGCTCATAGGGATACCACCAAACGATAATTTCTCTGTTCCATTAAGCGTGGCAATTTGTTCCTATCTTCTTAAGGAAATTTTTTCTTAATGATAGGACACATCTGATTTCATGTTCGACCCAGAAAGAGTTTTCGAAGAAATCAAAAAGAGATTCTCCCTACCTTACTTAACGAAAGAAGAAGGTCTGGTAAGAGTCTTCTCAATTAACACTAATGAGGCCTCCGAGGAACTCTACTCTGCAATACTTGAAATTATAGAAAAAGAACTTAGAGGATTAAAAAACGGAGAATATCAGAAGATGGAAATATCAAAAGGAGAGAATTTCGACTCTGGTATCAAGCAAACTGAAATTCTCAAAGGAGTTTGCTACGAAATATACAGCTTTGACACTTTAACTATGTGCTATCTGAGAGTTCTGTGGGAGAGGGGAATATTCTACAAAAGAGAATGGATAAGTGTTGACGCAGACGAGATGAAGAAGAGCCCGTGGTTCTCTGAAATGGAACCATAAGAGAAAGTTTAAGTTGGCATCCGACGTCTATCTTTTCTTGGTGATTCTACTTGCTCGTCGTCGAAGACCTGAGAGTGGAAGTTGGAAGAAAGGAGATCCTCAAAGGTATAGATCTGACGATCGGAGATGGCGAAAAACACGTTCTTTTCGGGCCGAACGGATCTGGAAAATCAACACTTCTCATGACGATTATGGGATTCCCAAGGTATAAAATTATTCAAGGAAGGATTGAGTTCAACGGTGTGGATATAACGGAGATGGCAATGAACGAGAGAGTTAGACTTGGAATAGGGCTGGCTTATCAGCATCCCCCAAGTATCAAAGGAGTTACTCTTGAAGATATAATCAAAATATGCTCTAGAAAAGAGAGGATTGGTGAAGAGGAGAGGATTCTCTTAGAAAAGTTGAAGATGCCCACAGATTTTCTTAAAAGAGATGTAAATTCAGGTTTTTCTGGTGGAGAGATAAAGAGGTCTGAGATACTTCAACTGCTATTATTAAAGCCAAAATTGGCGATGATGGACGAACCCGACTCGGGAGTGGATGTAGAAAACATTGAAATTGTGGGAAATGCAATAAACGAGCTTCTTAGAGGAAGATCAGGACTTATAATCACTCATCTGGGATACATTCTCAAATATGTGGATGTGGACTTCGGACATGTGATGATGAATGGAAGAATTGCGTGCTCCGGGGATCCTCACAAGCTTCTCTCAAGCATAATAAGCGAGGGTTATTCGAGGTGTGCATCATGTCTGAGATAGAAGAGAGAGCAAAAAGAGCTCTGAACAAAAAGGCTCCATTTGGTCCAGATGTAGATCTTAGTGAATACGAACTTGGATTTCTTAAAGGAGAGAAGTTCGAATCTGCTGAAGAAATTCCAGAGAATTTCACTAAAGAAGTGGAAAAAGTCGGTGTTTCCTCGAAATCATCATCTCTTGGATATTTTCAAGTAGATCAGTCTGCTTTATTTTCAATGTCTCTTGGAGAGGGTGTTGAGATTCTTCCCCTAAGTGAAGCAATGAAAAAATATAAGTGGCTGAAAGATCGTTATTTCAAACTTGTTCAGCCCGATGCGGACAAATACACTGCTTTTTCTGCTCTTCATCCAGCAGAAGGTTACTTCATCCGAGTGCGAGAGGGAGTGAAACTGAATATTCCAGTTCAGACTTGCCTTTTAATAAACAAAGAAGGAGTTCTTCAAAACGTCCACAACATAATCATAGCTGAACGAGACTCTGAAATCCACATTCTCACTGGATGTACAACTGGAGCGCACAGTGGATTTCATTTGGGAATAAGTGAGTTCTACGTAGAGGAGAACGCAAAGATATCCTTTACAATGATACATCACTGGGCAAAAGACTCACATGTTCGTCCGCGAACTGGGGTGAAGATTGAGAGAGGTGGAACTTTCATAAATAACTACATCTGCATGTCTGAAGTGAGAAGTCTCCAGAGCTACCCGAATGTATGGTGTGAAGGAGAGAATTCTTCCGCTATTTTTAACACAATTACAATGGCAACCAATAAGAGCTATATAGACCTCGGATCAAGGATTTTCTTAAGAGGTAAAGGAAGTAGAGCAGAGATTATATCCAGAAATATTGCCTCGAAAAAAGGTTACATGATTGCAAGAGGCCATCTAATAGGAGATAATCCAGAATGCAGAGGACATCTGGAGTGTAGAGGAATTATTCTCGGAGATGGAGTTATCCATACAATTCCTGAGATAGAAGGAGGATATGAGGGAGTAGAGCTCTCACACGAAGCTGCAGTTGGAAAAATTGCAGAAGATGAGATTTTTTACCTTATGTCCCGAGGATTAAGCGAGGAGGAGGCGACTTCAATAATAGTAAGAGGATTTATGAAGGTGAAGATTCCTGAAATTCCAAGAAGATTGAAAGATGAGATCGAGAAGATCGTTGATGAGAGCACTAAAAAACTGATGTGAAGGGATCTTCATGAGGATTGCAGTGCTAAATAGAGACAAATGTCAACCAAAAAAGTGCAATTACATTTGCATAAAGTTCTGTCCCAAGGTCAGAACTGGAGAAGAGGCAATAGTGATAGGGGAAAGAGGTAAACCAGAGATCTCTGAAATTCTCTGTGCGGGATGTGGTATTTGTGTTCACAAATGTCCTTTTGATGCAATTTCCATCGTAAATATCCCAGAAGAACTAGAAAAGGGGATCGTTCACAGATACGGAAAGAATGGATTTGCCCTTTACGGACTCCCCATACCAAAGAGAGATAAAATAGTAGGAATTCTCGGACCAAACGGAATAGGTAAAAGTACCTGCATTAGAATACTCTCTGGAGCTCTCAAACCAAATTTTGGAGGAGAAAAAGAGTTTGAATGGGATGAGATAATTAAGAGATTTTCGGGCTCAGAACTTCAGAATTACTTCAAAAGGGTTTCGGAGGGGAGGATAAGAATTTCAGTAAAACCGCAATATATAGATGGAATTCCGAAAATCTACAGCGGTGAGGTTGTCACACTGCTTAAAAAAGTAGATGAGAGAGGGATTTTAAAAGATTTAACAATAGATCTTCAACTCGAAAATTGCATGAAGAGAGAGATAAGGCATCTTAGTGGAGGCGAGCTCCAGAGGGTTGCAATTGCTGCAACGCTCATGAAAGATGCGGAATTTTACTTCTTCGACGAAATTACACCATATCTCGATATATACCAGAGAATGAACGTTACCTCGGTGATCAGAGAATACACGAAAGGAAGATCTTCAATTGTCGTGGAACATGACCTCGCTATTTTAGATCTCCTTGCGGATTTAGTACATATTGCATACGGAAAACCCTCTGTTTATGGAATCATTACAAGAGGAAAAAGCACGAGAAATGGTGTAAATCAGTATCTTGACGGATATCTTCGAGAAGAGAACGTAAGAATCAGATCTGAGCCCATCACCTTTGAAGTGAGGGCACCTCAGGAGGGGAGTGAAAAAGAGATTCTAATAACCTTTAATGAAATCCTCGTAGACTATGGAACATTTAAGCTGAGAGTAGAAAGTGGAGAGATTCGGAGAGGTGAGGTAATCGGAGTTCTCGGACCAAATGGGATAGGTAAGAGCACTTTCGCCAAAGTTCTTGCAGGAGTTTTAAAGCCTGTAGATGGAGAAGTGAGTGGAGAGATCAATGTATCATACAAACCGCAATATCTCAGCGCAGAAGATGATGAGAGAACGGTGAGAATGCTTCTTTCATCTCTTACTCCACAATTCGGAACGAGTTATTACGAAACAGAGTTTATTAAGCCACTCCAGCTTAGAAATATTCTCGACTCCAGACTCTGTGACCTTAGTGGAGGCGAGCTCCAGAGGGTTGCAATTGCTGCAACGCTCTCAAGGGATGCAGATCTATATCTGCTCGACGAACCTAGTGCTCATCTGGATATAGAACAGAGAATTGGAGTTACGAGAGTTCTCAGGAGATTTGCAGAGAGTTCTGAAAAGAGTGTTCTCGTGGTCGATCACGATATTTACATGATTGATCTTCTCTCAGAAAGACTCATGATATTCAGTGGAGAACCCGGAGTCAGAGGAGAGGCGTCTCCACCTCTACCAATGAGAGAGGGTATGAACAGATTCCTCAAAGAACTCGGAATAACATTCAGAAGAGACGAAGAGACGAAGAGACCGAGAATAAACAAACTCGACTCTCAAGTGGATAGATGGCAGAAATCCATAGGAGAATACTACTACGTGGAGTAGAGGAGAAAAGAGATGATGCTTCCCGAAAGTGATGCAAGAAAATTCACGGTAGAGTTTCCTATTTTTCCCCTGGTTTCTAGTGTTGCTCCAAGGAGACTATCCACGTGAGCTCCAAGAACTCCAGAGATGAATGCTATTAGAGCGATCCTCCCACTTGCGACATCAAGTAGAAAGGCTGAGAGAACTATCATAAGGGCTCCAAAGATGGTAGCAACCTCACCCAGTGGAGAGATTGCCCCATTTGTTCCATAAGGAACTCTCCTAAAATTTGTTATCATTCTCGGTTCTTTTTGCGAGAGACCTCCGATCTCACTTCCTAATGTATCTGCGGTTACGGTGGAGAGAGATGCTATGAAACCAAGTGAAAAGATTTCATTTCCTGTTAAGCCGTACAATATGGCTAAAGAGGTTGGCACAATTCCGTTTCCAAAAACGTTATTATAACTTCTTCTTCCTTTCCTATCCTCAGCCATCCCCCTTGAGAGTTTCACCTCGTATTTGTATTTTGTGAAGACTCCCGCAACAAAGAAGAAAATAAGGATTAAAATAAACCATCTGAGATCCGAGAAGAGAATCACGATGATGCCTAAAAGTGCTCCGCTGATCATTCCAGCCTCGTCAGTTGCCCCAGAACGATAGGAAAGATATCCAACCCCGAGAGAGAGAACAAGAGCTAAGAGAAGATGATTAAGTTCAATGGAATGACCAAAAGAGACAAAGAGCCACATGCTCATCGAACTCCCAAGAAGGATTATACTTTCCTTGTTTTTGCGGGTTATGAGATCAAGAAGAGTTGAGCTCATTCCTCCGACGACAGATAGAAAGAGAATATAAGAAAAGTTGGGATAATTTCCTTTAAGAAGGATTAAAATCGAGATGAAAGAGAATAAAAGTAAAAAAGATAGTAGAAGTTCGAAAATTGTGAAACTAGAGCTTCTTGGATTTTTCAGCAATGTAATAAGCGAAGCTAACAATATTGATGAACCAAGAATGTAGTATTCTAGACCGAGTTGAAGTGTTGAGAGAAAGAGGAGAAGAATAAAGAGTATGAAATCAGATTTCCACGAGATGTAAAGAGAGAAAAAAAGAAGAAAGATGAAGGAAAGAAAAAGAGCTTGTAAAGGGATAATTGGTAATAAGAGAGCTAAGAAGATGGTTGCAAGAGTTGCAATTCTTTCGTATTTACTGGGCATCTCAAAACAGTTTGTTATATAAAGAAGAAAAAACTTGTCGTTATTTGGGATGATAAAAAGAATTATTGAAAGGATTTATGTCTCGAACCTGATTAGAAGAATCGAGAAAAATAAGTTACCCACCCATGTTGTTGTAATAATGGGTGACGAACCTGAAAGGCTTGAAAAAATTAAGGAAATTTCGAAATGGGCCGAGAAAATAGGGATAAAGGAGCTTACCTTTCATACAAAAGGCAAAACGAATTTAGATGACCTTGTAGAAAAATTAAAAAAGAGATTCAAAGTTGAGATTTTGGAGGAAAATTCCTTGAGAACTGAGGGAAAAGGAGGAAATACAACTGTTAGAATTTTCTTTGGTGTGAGTGGAAGAGAGGAGATAATAAATGCAGTTAGGAGAATGGCAAAAAAGGTTCTCAGAGGAGAGATTAAAGCGGAGGAAATAGATGAAGAGCTTGTGAAAAAACATCTTGTATTCAAAAAAGAACCGGACTTGATTATAAGAACTGGAGGCTCGGCTCTGGCTGATGCACTTATATGGCAGAGCATTTATTCTGAGCTTTATTTTACTGAAGTAAACTGGAAGAACTTCAGAGAGATTGATTTTCTCAGGGCCATAAGAGATTATCAGAAGAGAGAGAGAAAATTTGGAAAGTGAAGTCAAAAGAGTAGAAAGGCTAAGAGACACAAGGAGACTACAGAAAGAAGAGCATAAATCACGAGACCTTTTCCAATCGAAAGAGTTACAGCAGCAGTTACAGAGAGCTGAGAAGACTTTCCAACTCCAAAAACCCTAATACCTTCAACGAATTCAGTTACCATTCCAACCTCCGCATCCCTCAAATTAGATATTGCTTCCTCCACCGTCTTCACGCAAGCTTCTACAATTCTTTTCCTCTTTCCGCTTGCTCCTACAAAGAGGTCTCCACCTTTTATATTCACCACATGATTATCCGTTGTCATTATCTCAGCTTCATCAACAGGAAGTTCTCTCAATATCTCCTCTCTTAACCCTTTAACCATGTTATTACCGTCTATCAGCACATAAGCAGTTCTGAATTCTCCAGTTTCGACGACTAAAGCTTTTATTCCATCGTCTCCAAAACCTTCTTTCCTACTTCCTACAGGAGGATGCGAAGCTATTCCGATTCTTGTTTTCATCATCTCAGCTTTTTTCAGAGATCTCCCCACCTTTTCTGCAGCTCTAATGACCTCGAGGGCTCTTTTATCCCCTGGAAAGATTTCTCTACAGTATGGCTCTCCACAGTTATGGGCATCAATTAGAGCTACATTTTCGTATCCCTGAGATTTAACCGAGTAACAAGCTGAGAGACCTATTCCGAGATCAATATCTTCAGTTGGTTCGGGTGAAGTTGTGCAGACCATAAGAACAGAATCTCCAAACCTCTGAGCAAGAAGATTTACAGATCCCTCTTTAACTCTCACAGGAAGTGATGCAAAAGGGGAATACTTAATTTTATAGATACTTTTCTCAACAGTCAACACGATTTTTTTTACTTCATCTCTCGAAACTGGGTTGAAATCGTGATTGCAGGTCCCATGAGCCACAAGAACTGGAAATGAAAAAGAAGAAGAGATTGAAGAAGGGAAATTACCTCCTCCAATCTCTCCAAGTGGTCCTGGATGGATGTTTGGAACGATAAGAGCTCCAACGAGTTCTTCACTACTTTTAAAAGAGAGAATATTAACTGGAGTTACAACTTCTTCTCCTATCTTTCTGAAGATTTCCTCCATCCCAGAAGATCCACTTCTTTCGTGTTCTAAAAAGTGATAAACGAACTCAAAACCACTTACACCCATTGACTTCAAGGGAGCGTCAAGATAGCGGATTAAAAGAGCAGTAATTCCAATTGAGATCATCCAGACACTGAAGGAGAGATGAAGAGGTGGATTTCCAAGAGTTACGAAAACTGAGATAGATCCGAAGAGAGGATAGATCGAAGAAATAAGAACCGATTTCAGAAACTTTCCTGGAAAAGCGGTTGTGAAGAAAGCGAGGAATGAGAGACCGCCCACAATTCCGAGAGAGAGTACATAGAAATTCCACTCAAAGAGTCCAGAAAGAATACTAGAAACTAAATGCCCAAGAGAGCTGAGAGAGACGGAGATAGAGCATGCAACTAAAGAGAAGAGAAAACTTCTATCAAGTGTGATGACTCCGGAAAGGGCTCTAATTGAAATAAAAATGACGAGAGCTGAGAGAATAGTGGGAAGACCAAAAATGAGAAATCCAGACAGAGCATCTTTTGTAGCTCCTTCACTAAACATTGCAAATCCACCGAAAATGGAAATTATAATTATGGCAAGAAAGCTTAGACTCCAGTCAGGAGCTCTTATAAGATATCTTATCATCTTTCCAAGCTTCTCCTCGGCATTCATTTCATTTCACCAAAAAACTTTCTTCGTCTCTCCTCGACCTCATCCCATTTTGGAAGTTTTGTCTGACTGCCGTATGACTCGACTACAAAAGAAGCACAAACCGTTCCTATTTCCGCACACTCCTTAAGAGAGAGACCCGAGCCTAAAGCAAAGAGGAAACCAGCTTTATAGGCATCTCCAGCACCAGTAGGATCAATTGCACGAATCTTCAGAGAAGGAACAAAGATTTCCTCTGAGGAAGATACCACCTTACTTCCTTTTTCTCCATACGTAATAACTAGGATGTCTACAATCTCTAGAATATCAGCTTCCTTCATTCCACACTCCTTCTTAATGAATTCTATTTCGTGTTCATTGGAAAAGAGAATATTCGTGAACTTAAGGATTTCGAGAATGTCTTCTCTTTTATACCCATAAATGTCCTGTCCAGCGTCGAATGATAGGAAATTCGAAGAGTTCGCAACTTTTTTATTGAACTCCGCATTTCCTGTGGCGATATGAACAAAATCGAGGTCGGAGGGTATCTCTATCTCGGTTATTCTGTCAGAAGCGCCCCAGTAGAAAAAGGTAATCTGATTTCCATATGAGTCGTTGAATATGAAAGCATGAGCACTGAGTTCCTCTTCAAAGACTTTAACTCCGCTTATATCAACTCCAAGTGATGTTAAATGAGATGAATATCCTGAAGATATGAAATCCCCTCCTGCAGCAGAGAAAAGCTTTACATTTCCTCCGAGAGAAGCAATAATAGCGGAGACGTTGGCCGCGCCTCCTCCGAAGAAACGTCCCATCTTTTTTATCTTAGATGATGCGTTCACATTTGGAAATTTTTCGATGAAGCAAATATAATCCAAAGCTATGTGACCGAATATGTTAATCATTTTTATAATCTGCTCACCTCCCCAACTTTAAGAGGAACTCCTGGAAGAAATCTTCCCACTACAGATTTCGCGATTCTCGAAGCGTGTTCCTCTCCCTCTGCGTCAAAAACTCTAAGCTCAAAAATCAACCTCACAAGTGCTTTTCCAGCAACAATGAAAGCTCCCTCAAGATTTTCGCCACAATAAGGACATGGAATCTCCTCAACATAGAGTTCCACGAATTCCACATGAGGTTTGAGCTTCTTTTTCGCTTCAGATATCGCTATATTAATAGCATCGTCAACACTCTTAACGTCATTAACTATCCAAGCTCCCTCCAGTTTCACAAGATAGTCATTTCCTTCTCCTGAAGATTTTTTCGAGTATTCCGTCATTTCTCTCACTCCTTCCCCTGTGAATTACAGAAGGAGATTCTCCACCATGCTGGCTTCTCCTAACTCTAATATCCACGAATATCGGTCTCTCTATGTATGTGCTCACAAGAAGTGCTACTCCCGGGGGCAATCTCTTTATCTCCTCCTCAAGCTCAGAACTCATACCCTCTAACCCCTTGCTTATAGCTCTTATATCGTTCGGATTCGTCACTTTGAGAATTATCTGAGTATTGCATTGAGAGAGAATGTTCTTGTCGACTCTTGCAGGTCTTTGAGAGACAACTAGAAGACCGAGCCCGAATTTTCTTCCCTCAGATGCAATTGTTCTTATTATCTCCGTGCTCGGAGCACGGTCATAACCTCTCTCTGGACAGAAATTATGAGCCTCCTCCATTACTATCATTGCGGGAGGGACTCTGTTCCTCTTTCTCGACTCGAAGATCTCCCTGCATAGATAAGCAACAATCACCTTTTGCATCTCCGGAGACACTCCAGTCATATCTATGATTGAAGCAATTCCTCTCCTTACGAGCTCCCTGATAGAGACAGGCTCACTAGAGATGATTCCACTATCCCTGAGAGCTTCAAGATGGGTAATTAAACCCCACCTTGCTTTATTCTTCGACTTCTCAACCGCTCTTATGATGTCGTGGATATCGTAACTATCAACTTCATTTCTCAACTTCGTGACGATTTCATAGAGTAGTTCCTCCTGAGCACTTGACATTCTTCCAGGTATCATTTCGACGATCTCTCTGGGATGAAGATTTATTCCGTCTATCCTGAACACTCTATCTGCATTCGGATTTATCGCAAAGTTTGCTGGAGTGTAAACAACTATCTTATCTGCATAACCTTTCGGAGATATTCCGTACTTCACCATCTTCTCAATTTCATCCGGATTTGAGTTTGGATATTTCATGGATGCATATTCTCCATGAGGATCTATGATTACGAGCGGGACGTTTCTCTCAAGAAGTTCCTCAATGATGACCCCCGTGGTATATGACTTTCCGCTTCCTGTTCTTGCAAGAATCGAAACGTGTTTCTGAACAAGCTGATTTATATCCAAATAAACTCGAACATCATGACCATCGAGAAGACCTATGTAAGCATCTCCACTTTTCAAACCAAGTGTTTCTTGAATGAGAGATTCATTTGCAAGAAAAACACGGTCTCCCGGAGAAAAAGGTGTTCTTGGAGCTCTTAAAAGCCCTTCAGAGTCTCTTACTCCGATGATTGTTGCCTTTGCCACCATTATATCTTCAGATCCGCTGGATCTACCTTCCACAAGCTCCATTGCAACATCAGGAGATGAGATCTCACTGGTTCTCGTTATGGAGATGATCTGAGAGAGGACCCAACCATCCTGATCATGCCAAACCTTGACGTAATCTCCTTTCTTGACGTCGGGATTTGAAATGACGAATCTAAACTCCCTCGTGTTTGTCTCACCGAATATTACGCCAATTGCACCCCTCATAAGCTCACTCAGCCCGAATACTTTTATCTTAAAGATGCACCTATTACCTCTTTAATGTATTCCTCTTCGATTACGTGAAGAGATGCGGGGATCACAAGAGTGTGAGGAGGGTCTCCGAAATCGTAATTTTTCAGCTTCTCAATAACATCTGCAATGACCAGAGCATCTTCACTTCCCGCTCTTGCAACCCCTATGGCAAGTTTTCCTGAAAGAATCTTATCTCTCTTTCGATCTATCTCAAGAAGAATTTCCACTGCCTCACCAATTGTCATACATTTTTCCCGAATATCTAAAAAGAGCATAGTATGAGCATCGTTTCTGAGATTCTCAAGAACGACGTTATAAGGTGTTTCGGGCAGAATTTTCCTCCCGTTTATAAAATAGGGATAAACAACAGTTGCAGATTTCCCAAACCGATAATTCTGCAAACCTGTTAATCCAGGAATGGCAGATATAATTGAGGATGCATGAATTACTTTGGTTTCAACACCCATCCTTTTAGCCCTAATTCTGAGATCCACATGAGTGGTTGAAACCATCGCATCTCCTCCCGAGAGGATGATGACGTTCTTATCTCTTGCCTCACCAATTATTTCCTCTGCTCTCTCTTCAAGATCCTCTCTCTTAAGCTCTTTTACTTCTCTCCCGAAGAAATCGTTAAGTCTCTCTAAAGACCAAGCTCCTTTATGCGTGTAGAACTCAACGTAAACAACATCCGCATTCTTTACAGCTTCAAATCCCTTAATTGAAATGTCTTTTTCGTTGTAAAGACCCATACCAATGAAGATCAGCATCTATGAATTCATAAATACGATGAGATATATAACTGTGGTGAAGATGGGAGAAGAGGAGACGTTTGCGGTAAAAGTTCCAAAGAAAGAAGCTGAAGAGACGAGAAAAAGGATTTTAGAATTTATAAGGAAGGATCTAAGACCTTCTTCAGATGAAAATTACGTTTATTTTCCCGTAAAATCCTTGATTGGAGGATACGAGATTGTTAGAAGAACTTTTCGGAAATATGAACTAAAAAGTGTCTCTGAAATTCTCGGATATTCTCCTCCATTTGAAGTGATAGGTGATATCGCAATTCTTGAAGAGGGCGGAAGAAAAGAGGCTGACGCCATAATGAGGGTTCACAAAAATGTGAGGGTCGTTCTAAGGAAAGCAGGAGAGGTTGAAGGAGAGTTTAGAGTGAGAAGATACGAGTTTGTTGCAGGAGAAAATAGAACAGAGACAATCCATAGAGAGTATGGAAATGTCTATAGAGTTGATCTCGGAAAAGTTTATTTTAATCCCCGTCTTGCAAATGAGCGTCAGAGAATTGCAAAAATGTGCAAAAAAGATGAAACAGTTCTCGACCTTTTTGCAGGAGTTGGACCATTCACGATTCCAATAGCAAAGATGGTAAGGAAAGTTTATGCAGTTGAAAAAAATCCTCATGCGGTAAAACTCCTCAGAGAGAATCTCAAAATGAATAAAGTTGAGAACGTTACCGTTATTGAAGGTGATGCAAAGGAAGTGGAACTAGAGGAGAGTGTTCATAGAGTAATCATGAATCTACCTCATGACTCAGAGAGATTTCTTCCTGTTGCTCTAAAGAATGTTACAGAGAAAGGTTTGATTCATCTATACCTCGTTCTCGATGAGGAGGAGCTTGAAACGAAAAAGAAGGAGTTGTCGAAAAGATTTTCGAAAGTTTCATACAAAATAGTTCACTCCTATTCACCTTCGAAAAATATCTACGTGTTTGATTTGGTGGTGTAAATGGAAGTGAAGATAGGAGATATAAATGCAACTGTTCAGGGAAGTGGAGATCGTTGTGTGATTATGTGTCCACCGCATCCCTTGATGGGCGGAAGCAGATATGACATTAGATTAAAGAGGATTGCAAACACTCTTGAAGAGATCGGAGTATCTTCGTTGAGAATGGATTACAGAAGTGAGTTTTCCGGAGGAACAGGAGAGATAGAAGATATGAGAGAGGTTATCGAGTTCTCTAAGGAGAAGTGGAATAAAATAGTAGTTCTCGGTTACTCATTTGGAGCTGTAGTTGCATCTCATTCCAACGAAACGCAGATTTTGATGTCTCCACTTCCAGAGATTGACGACATAAAGCTGAGAGTAGATGGAGTGGAGGAAAAATATGTGATTTTTGGAATGAAAGATGAATTTGTGAATGTGGAAGAACTTGAAGAACTTCTGAAAAGTGGAAGAAATGTAAAGAGAATCGTAAAGCTTGAAACGGATCACTTCTATACCGGAGCTCTTCAAGAGCTTGTTGAAACTGTAGTCTCTTTCATTCAGGAGATTTTTTGAAATCCAAATGATCTCAGTAGAACCTCAGAGTTTACATCCCCGAATTTCCTGAATTCCCCTGTTTTTATTGAGTTCGCTGATATCTCGGCTGGAGCGAAAAGAGAGGGATCCAGAGCATAGAAATCGAAGTTATGGGACTTGAAAATCTCATAGAAAGGATCTCCGTAAGATTGAGAAGATGAAGATACTGCTCGTGAAAGATCCTCCATCTCATCTAAAATGAGATGAACGCTTCCGTAATAGATTATACAATCGTTTGTCCTTCCCATGGCCTCAAGATCGTTCTCAGCAATTGGAGCAATCGGAGCAGTTCCGCAAGCTGAAAGAATATTTTTCAGATTCATTCCTAAGGTGTGCATTCTGTGAATTGCCGTCTCTACAACTCTCCCTGAGATCTGAACAGATCCAACAAGGCTTGCAGTTGGAGCAACAAGAGCGTAAACACTCTGAGTATTGCACCTCTCTGCTATGAAGTCAAGAACCTCCCTACTTGGAAGTTTCGAGGATTCCAGAGTTATAACTGCAATATCTGAATCCTCTTCGTATTCAAACTCCTCAAAAAGCTCGAAAGGAATTTTTGCAAGAGCTCTAGCAGGACCTGATGCCATGGCAAAGTAATCCCCCTTCTTTATTCTCCACCCCGCCATCTGAGAGAACATACATGCTTTAAGAGGATACTCCGTGAAGATCTCTATGAAGGGAAGATTGATCTCTCCTAATGACCTGATACTCAATGTCGCACTTCCAAGTCCTCCCATACATATTTCCGTGAATATTAAGCCTGCTTCATAACTTCCTGGAGCCCGAACTCCACAGTCGACGATAACGTGATCTCCTTTTTCCTGAACCTCTATTTTGAGCTCTTCCTCATAACTCAAAAGCTCATCTTCAACAACCTCAGCTGCTCTTTCATTCATCATGGTTCTCACCACAGGTCGTGAAGATTTATAATGTATTTTCCAAGATTTCCTCCATAATTTCCAGCTGAAATTCTCAGAACACCGCTCACTTTTGTTGCACTCTCTATTCCAATCTTCATCGCCTTTTTGATCGCTTCCTCGCTTACACCGTTTATCACAATCTCATAAACAGCTTTAACATCTTCAGGGAGAGGTGACTCCACTTCTTTTCTCAAACTCGGACAGAACTTCTCATTTGTTGTTGCTTTCATGAATTTATATTTCCTCGATCCCACCTTTGACCCAGCAGAAACAATTCCACCAACAAATGGAGTTATAACTCCCTCAAGCTCAGAGATTGCATCCACTGCAACCTCAGCCGCTATCAAACCGCTCATTTCGTTTTCGGCAAAAATGAGAAAATTACCTCCACCTACACCTCTTTTAACTCCGATTTTCTCCTCGTAAAGAAACTCTCCCGACATTATTGGGATGCTCCAGAGCTCTTTTCCATATTTCTCCACTTTCTTTTCAAACCCGTCACCGAAATATCTAAGCTTTATTTCAAAACTCTCATCAGAATCGAGTCCATTGAAGAGGGAACAGCTTGGAGCTGTGAGAACGCAGTTACCTGCTCTTTCAAGAACTTGTTCTTTGAGTTTCTTCTTAGAGACATGAAAGATTAGAATTGAGACTCCAGGTCTCCTATCAGGTGTTTCGTCTGTTTTGAGAACTCTCTCAATTCCCGCTTCAGCGGGACAGCCGATAATGGAAGTTGCAAAGCCGGTGGCCTCCTTAGCTGCTTCAAAAGCCCACTTTTTGGTAACAGCTGTTACGATGAGACGAGAGAGAAACATCGGAAAGGCTTCTGCATAAGTATCCTCAATTTCAACACCATTAAGATGCATGATGAAAAATGAAGTGAAGAATGATTAAAAATATTGTGATTTCATTCGGGATTGTAAACAGCAAGTTCGTATGAGTTTCCTTTTCTTATTGCTGACGCTGAGCAAACTGGAAGCTCGTATTCCTTGAGCTCGTAAATTTCTCTTGCTATTTCTTCTGCTGAATAGCCTCTGAGCTCAATCTCCATGAAATCCTGAACTTCATAAGTTGCAATCATGTAAGAGACGTTCTCCTTCCAAGGAAGTTTTTTGACCAAAAGACGATCCTCTGCAACTATTCCGAGATAGAGAGACCCCTTCGAAACGATTCCCGCAACTCTCGGTGTTCTGTAGTCATCCTTCTCATAATCCATAGAAAGTAGAGCTAGCGAAAGAGCATCTCTTGGAGGATACCCCATAAGGAGTTTCTCTGCTATGACGTCAGTGTGGGACCCATTTGAGACAATCGCATAATCAGCAACAATTCTTACGCAGTTATAAGAGATGTATGGATTTTTCCTCAGATCTTCCATATTTTTTGGAATGATGGAAATTAGATTGTTCCTCTTCTCTGCAAGTCTATTTGGAAAAGATCGAGAGGATACCCGATAGGCAACGAACTCGTTGCCCATCGAGCACCCTACAGAAACTATTCTTCCAACGTACATCAGTCCATCAAACCATATCTCTTTATGTTCTCATCTGCTAGTTTCTGGATCTCTTCAATGACCTTCTTTCCTCTCTCGTCCTTGAATAGGTGAGCAAATCTTCTCTGTGCCTTCAAATACTCCTCTACTGGCTTCTTTTCCTTGATCTTCCTAACGCTAGTTATCACTCCGTTCTCCATCTCGAAAATCGGCCAGAGACCTGTCTCAACTGCAAGGCGAGCAATCTCTACAGTTTTACTTTCTGGATAGTTCCACCCAGGAACACAAGGTGCATGAACTTGAATGAACTTAGGTCCTTTAATGTTCACCGCTTTGTTCACCTTGTTTATCAGATCTCTCGGATAACCCACTGATGCTGTTGCAACATACGGAATGTGATGCGCAGCAGCAATCTCAGCGACGAATTTCTTTCTTGTTTCCTGACCGATGGAAACTTTTCCAGCTGGACTAGTTGTTGTAGTGGCTCCATACGGAGTTGAAGCACTTCTCTGGATTCCCGTGTTCATGTAAGCTTCGTTATCATACATTATATAAAGCACATCATGACCTCTTTCAAGCATTCCCGAAAGAGATTGAAGCCCTATGTCTGCGGTTCCTCCGTCTCCCGCAATTGCAACAACATTGATTCCTTCCTTCTTTCCAAGAGCCTTTAAACCAGCTTCAATCCCTGCTGCAACCGCCGCAGTGTTCTCGAAGAGTGAGTGAACGTAGGGAACATTCCAAGCACACTCTGGATAGGGAGTTGTGAAGACTTCAACGCATCCAGTTGCATTTGCAATGATCGTATTCTTCCCAGTTCCCTTGAGAATGAGTCTCACGGCTATTGCAGCACCACACCCAGCACATGCTCGATGACCAGAAGCAAGACCTTCAAAATCCATATCCACTTTACTTGCCATTTCCATCACCTCACAGAATCTCTCTTCTGAGATCTGGCCATTCAACTTCTTTATCCACTTTTCCTTCCTTCGCCACTTTTATGATGTCATCAACGATCTTTCTGACAGTTGTCTCTGGGAAGTCTCTACCTCCAAGTGCAGCTATATAGCCCTTAACCAGCGGTCTCTCTCCACTTCCATATAAAGCAGATTTCACATCAGTGAATAGAGCACCCTCATGACCTAGAGAAATGTCCCTATCAATAACTGCAATAGCCTTGAGGCCCTCTACAGCTTTCCTTATCTCATCCTTCGGGAAAGGTCTGTAAGATTTCACCTTAATGAGACCAACTGGGACTCCTTCCTCTCTGAGGTTATCTACCACTTCTCTCATCGTCTGAAGAATTGCACCCATAGACAGGATTGCAACCTCGGCGTCTTCAAGTTTATATGTATCGATCAACCCTCCCTGAGGTCTTCCAAACTTTTTCTCGAACTCTTGTCCAACTTCAACGATCTTCTTCTTGGCTTTTTCCATAGTCTCCTGAATGAGGTATCTAGTCTCCTCATAGACCTCAGGAGTTCCTATCATTCCATATCCAATTGGATTCTCTGGATCAAGCGGAAGATACGGAACCTTCTTTGGAAGGAATGCATCAACATCCTCCTGAGATGGGATGTCAACAACCTCATATGTGTGAGTAATCACGAAACCGTCTATGCAAACCATTGCTGGAAGAAGGATGTCATGGCTTTCCGCTATCTTGAAAGCTTGAATTGTATAATCAACAGCTTCTTGAGCATTTTCAGCGTAGAGTTGAATCCAACCACTGTCTCTTGCGGATATAGCATCCTGCCAATCATTCCATATGTTTATCGGAGCTGAAAGAGCTCTGTTTGCTGTAGTCATGACGACAGGCTGTCTTAATCCAGCAACGTTGAACAGAACTTCATACATCAAAGCAAGTCCCTGAGAAGTGGAGGCAGAATAGGCTCTCGCACCCACAAGAGACGCTCCCAAACAGACAGACATAGCGGAGTGTTCAGACTCAACTCTTATGAACTGACAATTTCCAAGCTCTCCGTCAGCATGGAATTCGGAGAGTCTCTCAATGATGTGTGTCTGTGGAGTAATTGGGTATGCTGAAATGACATCTGGTTTGCAAAGTTTTACAGCTTCAGCAACAGCATGTGATCCTTCAAGAACTTTCTTCACCATATTACTTCTCCTCCTCAACCATTTCTATTGCATTTTTAGGACACTCGTTAGCGCAGACTCCACAACCTTTACAGTAATCCAGATCAGGTTCGTATTTCTCTCCTCCATTTATCTTCTTCATTGCATTATCCGGACAGACAAGCCAGCAGGTTCCGCACTTTATGCATTTTTCATGATCAACTACTGGACGGAAGACTCTCCAGCTCCCTGTTTTATTCATCCTCGAAGACCCGGGAAGTCCCGTACAGGCAAAAGTAAGCTTTTCTACCATATTCATCAACCCCTTATCGCTTCATAAGCCTCTTTTATCGCAGCAACATTCACTTCTCTGAGTTTATCTGTGAAACGCTCCTCTATGGCTTTTATCACAGAATCTAAGCTCACCAAACCAGTTGCTCCTGCAAAAGCTCCAAGCATCGTGGTATTGGTTATCGGTCTTCCTATGTGCTTCAACGCTATTCTCGTTGCATTTATTGTTAAGATCTCAACATTCTCCGCCTTAAGTCCTACTTCTTCCGGTTTTCTCGCAGTATTTACTATTACCATCCCACCGGGTTTCAACCCAGCGAGAACATCGATGCCCGCTGGAATGAGTGTTGGGTCTTGGACCATGACGTAATCCGGTGTGTAGACCTGATATCTCACTCTGATCGGCTTTTCATCAACTCTCGTAAATGCCATTACTGGTGCGCCCCTTCGCTCCACTCCAAAAACCGGAAACGCTTGAGAATAATAGCCATCTTCAAAAGCAGCAACAGCAAGAAGCTCTGCAGCAGTAACAGAACCCTGACCCCCTCTTCCATGAATCCTTATTTCCTTCACCTTTTTACCTCCCTTCACATAGTTATCCCTTAACTTCACCTTTAGACTTTTAAAACTTTAAGCCCCCAATATATAATTCTATTTCCCATCGCACCACTCATAATGAGGGCAAAAAATGAATAATCATTAAAATTTCAAAGGAATTAATTGCAAAAGAGGTGCAAAAACTTTTATTACTCTGCTCACGTAGTTACATGATTGAGGTGAAAGTATGACGTCAAACCCGTGGAGAACTGCAATATCAAAAGTGGTGCCAAACAGAGTTTACATCAGAGGATATGATGTTACGGAGCTCGCCGGAAACGTTACTTTTGGAGACGTTGTCTATCTTCTCTGGACAGGAGAGCTTCCAAAGGGAAATGAAGGAAAGATCTTAGAAGACATGTTCGTGATTGCGGCTGACTTCTCATTGAATGCACCGTCCACCGGAGCTGTTAGATTTGTCGCCTCTTGCGGTGTCCCAGTTCAGGCTGCAGTTGCAGCGGGAGTTATAGCCATTGGAGACTTGCACGGAGGAGCGATTGAAGGATGCGCAAGAATGCTGAAAGAAGGAGTTGAGAGAGCAAAGAAAGAAGGAAAGAGTCTCGAAGAGATGGCTGAAATTATCATAAAGGAGCACAGAGAGGCTGGAAAGAGGATTCTCGGATTTGGTCATCCGATCCACAACAATGACTCAAGAAGATTCAGATTATTTGAGCTTGCGAAAGAGTACGGAGTTGCGGGAGATTGTATAGCTCTCGCAGAGGCAATTGAGGCTAAAACTGAGGAGCTCATAGGAAGGAAACTGATAATAAACGTTGATGGTGCAATGGCAGCAGTTCTCGCTGACATTGGAGTGGATCCAATGTTTGGAAAGGCAGCATTCTTCGTTCCAAGAGCGGCTGGTCTGACAGCCCATGCAATTGAAGAGATGACCAGAGAGAGACCCTGGAGACATGTCACTCTTGATGAGTGCACCTATGATGGTCCAGAAATCAGACCTCTTCCCGATAGATTCAAGAAGAAGTGAGGGGGTCTCCCCTCTTTATTTCCCTTTCTTTTTGGAGGTGAAAGAGAATGAGATTATATGAATACGAAAGCAAAATGTTGCTTGAAAAGTACGGAATTCCTTTACCTAAGAGGATTCTTGTCAAAACTCCAGAAGAAGCTGCTAAAGCTGTTGAAGAGCTCGGAGGTAAAGCGGTTATTAAAGCTCAAGTTCTCACTGGAGGAAGGGGGAAAGCAGGTGGTATAAAGATTGCAAATTCTCCCGAAGAGGCTAAGAAGCTTACTGAAGAGATCCTTAAAATGAAGATAAACGACTTCCCTGTCGTTGCTGTCCTTGTAGAGGAGCTTCTTAATATTGATAAAGAGCTCTTTCTTGCCTGCACTTACGATGAAGTTGCGAAACAGAGAATCATGCTGATAAGCGATGCTGGTGGAGTTGACATTAACGAGGTGGTTGAGAAAGATCCTTCAAGAGTGTACAGAGAGTGGTTTAATCCGTTCTACGGAATGATGGCATTTAAAGCCAAGAAGATGGCCGATTTCCTGAAACTTCCAAAGGATGCCGACAGAGCGCTTCAGAGTGTAATCATGAGGTTATACAACCTCGCAGTTGATTACGATACAACCCTTGCTGAGATAAATCCACTCGTTCTAACAAAGGATGGAAAGATAGTGGCTGCAGATGCTCACATAGAGATAGAAGATGATGCGATGTATCGACAGCAACAGAGGCTCGAGGGAATGGGCATTCATGACAGACCGAGTACTCCCAGAGAGCCAACTGAGTTTGAAAAACTCGCTGAGGAGAACGATATGTCAGATCACAGAGGAGTTGCTGGAAGAGCAATTGACTTCGGAGGATCTCTAGGATGTATAATAGGTGCTGGTGGAGGATCTCTCACGACATTCGATGCCATTCTGAGATATGGAGGAAATCCAGCTAACTACTGCGAGGTTGGAGGAAATCCACCAGTTAAGAAAGTTTACGGACTTGCGAAACTCGTGCTTTCGAAACCTGGAGTTAAGGGACTTCTCGTATGCCACAACGTCTACTCTAACTCAAGAGTTGATCTGGTTGCAAGAGGAGTTATAAAGGCAATGCTGGATCTTGGAATCAACCCGGCTGAATATCCGGTGGTTTACAGAGGAGCTGGAGCTTTTGAGGAGGATGGATACGCAATTCTTAGAAAGTACGGAGTTAGATACTACGACAGAAGGCTTGGAATGGATCAAGCTGCTAAACTCGCTGTTGAGATGCTCAAACTGATTGAAGAGAAGGAGAAAGAAGGAAAGAGTTTAGAGGAAGCCCAGAAGGAAGTCGCGCAGTACATTAAAACCGAGGAGTTTGTTAAGAAAGTTCTTGGAGAAGAAGTTGCAAAGAAGGTTTTGGAGGGATTGTAAATGGGAATTCTAATTGATGAGAATACAAGAGTTGTTGTCCAGGGAATCACTGGAAGAGAGGCTGCTTCCTTCACAGAATGGATGCTGGATTATGGAACAAAGGTTGTAGCCGGAGTCACTCCGGGTAAAGAGGGAATGAAGGTTCATGGCGTTCCGGTTTACAATACTGTGAAAGCAGCTGTGGAAAATCATGATGCAAATACTTCGGTTGTTTCGGTTCCTCCGAGATTCACAAAAGATGCTGTGATGGAAGCAATAGATGCTGGAATCGAACTTGTGAGTGTCTTCACAGAGAGAGTTCCAAGAAGCGATGTTATTGAGATGATCCAATTTGCAAAGGATCATGGAGCTAGAATAATAGGACCGAACTCTCTCGGTTCAATAGTTCCCGGAAAGGCTAAACTAGCTGCAATTGGAGGGCCAACAGAGGAGACCAATAAAGCCTACACACCTGGGCCTGTTGCGGTTCTTTCGAGAAGTGGAGGTATGATGACTGAGACATGCAGTCTCATGAGTGTCAACGGAATAGGACAAAGTGTCGCAATTAATGTTGGAGGAGATCCAATAATAGGGAGTATGTTTCACGAACTCCTACCGCTTCTCGAAAAAGATCCTGAAACCAGAGCGGTTGTGATCTATGGAGAACCCGGAACAGTTGCAGAAGAGACTCTCGCAGATTACATCAAGGAACATGGATTCTCCAAACCCGTTGTTGCTTTCATTGGAGGCGGTTTCGTGGACAAGATGCCCGGTCAGAGATTTGGTCATGCTGCAGTTATCGTCACAGGAAAGAAGGGATCTGTTGAAGGAAAGAAGGAAGCTCTTAGAGATGCTGGAGTTCTCGTTGCTGATTATCACTCTGAAATCATTACTCTGTTGAAGGAAGTCCTTAAGATGAAGTAAAGGAGGTTGCAAGGATGGGAGTTTTCGTAAAGGTTGAAGTCAATCCAGAGAAGTGCAAAGAAGCGGAGAAACTTGTAGAAATCTGTCCGGTAGATATCTTCGCTGTGAAAGACGGGAAGGTAGTGGTTGTTGAGGAGAACGAGGACGAGTGCACATTCTGCAACCTCTGCGTGCAATATTGTCCCGAGGGTGTAAAGTATACGAAGCTTTACTGAAATCCTAAAAATTTTCCTAATTTTTTGTTCTTTTTTCTCTTTAATTGAGATCAACAACTAAAACCTTTATTTTCTTTTTGGTTCAAAAGACTCAACGCAAAAAGTATATTTATTTCCTCCGAGGAAGAGGAGAGGAGTTTTTTTCTTAAGTGTAAAGCTGTTCTTCTCAAAAGCTTCCTCATCTGCTTGAGCGTAAACAACCTCTCCGACGAAGACCTCATGATCTCCTGTGACGAAAGAATCTACAACCCTGCATTCTACATGAGCTATGCATTCCTTTATGCTCGGAGCCGAGACCTTCTTAGAAGGAGTCTTCGTTATGTTCGCAACTTCAAACTTATCAACCTCTTTCCCTGAAAGAGTTCCGCAGAGCTCAACTGCCTCAGCAAGCTCTTTTGGAGGAATATTTATAACGAATTCTCCACTCTTCTTTATCAGCTCATAGCTGAATCTTTTGAAAGCAATGCTTATTAGAACCAACGGGGGATTATGAGAAGTGGGCATATGCCAAGCAACTGAGAGAACGTTCTCTTTATCTTCCGCTTTTGATGTCACAAGAACGACAGACTTTGGATAGAGAAGAAATCTTGCATCTGAGAGATTAATCTCTTTCATTTCTCTCACTCTCCATAAACTCCAATAACAACTCTTCTTCTTCTCGGTTTATTATCCATATCGATTACAACGATCTGTTGCCAAACTCCAAGAATTAGCTCCTTATTAACTATGGGAATCGTAAGCGAAGGGCCGAGAAATGACGCCCTAACATGAGAAAATCCGTTTCCGTCACCCCACCTGAGATCATGTTTATAGGATTGATTTATTGGAGCAATGACTTCCAGAGCTCTTTTCATATCCTCTATCAATCCAGACTCATATTCCATCGTCGTCACTGCTGCAGTTGCTCCTGGAATAAAAACTAGGGCGAAACCATTGGTTATCTCTGAATTCCGAACCGCATCTCGAACCTGAGAGGTAATATCAATTATATCGGAGAATCCTTTCGTCTCCAAATACAGCTCGGTTACGAAGGACTTCACAGACTTTGAAATTACACTGAGCGCATATAACACTTTCGGAGTTTTGACGTGTCATTAAAAATCTTTTAATAGGGTGGGTGGTGTAATATTTGGTAGGTACCATGAAATATCACAGTCTCGATGAGATAGATATAAAGATATTGAATATTGTGGTCGAAGATTCTTCGAAAACGTATAAGGAGATTGCAGAAGAGCTTGGATTAGACCAGAGAACCGTAAGCGCCAGAATCTCAAAAATGAAGAAGATGAGGATAATAGAAGAGATGCGTGCTGATGTCAACTCTCAGAAATTGTGGGGAGTTTCTGCCCTCCTCGTTATAAATCTCAACTTTCAGGAGATCACACCTCAGGAATTTTATGAGAAACTTATGGAGAACGTAAAGCCAAATAGAGTTAGAGCTGTTTACGAGGGTTTCGGTGCTTATGATGTCTTCGTAATGCTAATGGCTCTCGACAACAAAGAAATGAGCCAAATAATAACAACGATCAAAGAGATGCGTGGAGTAAGAAATGTTGAAGTAACAACCCTAACAAGAACTATGCGTCATTATCATGTTGTCCCAGATGTTGAGGATTTCAGAAAGCTAAGATCTTATCTCACCTCTGAGTGAGCTTTTTCTTCTTCCGAAATTGTCACGAGCTGAGCTGGAATACACTCGACAACGAGCTCAAGAGCGTCTTTCGGACATACCATTACACAGGTCATACAACCCCTGCAGAACTCTGGAAGCGGGTTTACAACTTTTCCGTTTATTACATTGAGCACGAGAGGTTCCACTGGGCCTTTTCCTGAGACTGAGCTTTCATCTATTTCTTCATTGGATGGGCACGCCACAACGCATGATCCGCATCCCATACACTTCTCAGAATCCACGAGAATCTTTGCTCTCAACTCCATCACAAGAACTTCCGTATCCTCTCTAATCCTCCCTGCACTCAGAGCTCCTGGAGCGCAGACTTCAACGCACATTCCACACCTTATACATTTTCTTACATCTATCTCAGGAATGTTCTCTCCGGTTGCTCTCGAAACTCTTATGCAGTTCGGAACTGGACAAACTGCCATACAAGCTCCACAGTAAGTGCATTTCTCGGCATCAACTTTCACTGCACTCCTGAATCTGATTTGAGGAAGATTGTAAGGAGTTCTAACATAGATGAACTTCTTGACCCACTCGGAGTTCACGAACTCGTGAAGATACCAAACTATTGAAGACATCTCGCTCACCTCTCCAAACAGGCTATACACGGATCTATGCTTGCATAGATGACGACCGCATCTGCAATAGTAGGAGAGTTTCTCAACATGTATTTCACGAAAGCACCGAGATTGGGGATTGTTGGAGTTCTTATCGTTATATCCTCTATCCTTCCGAAAGAGTCGGTTCGAACGAAATAAGTCAGATCTCCTCTCGGAGCCTCCTGAGTATGAACCGCTTCTCCACTTTTCACTTCTGCCCTCCTTCTTATCTCTCCTTTTGGCATGTTCTCACAGAGATATCTTATCATCTTTATACATTCGAAAATCTCATCAAATCTAACCATATATCTCGCTCTTGCATCACCTTCTTCTCTCCAAACTGGCTTGAAATCGAGTATATCCACGTAATCTGGATGCTTCATTCTCCAATCGAATCTCACTCCAGAACCTCTTGCAATCGGGCCAACCGCAGGAGCGAGTTCTGCTTCCCTTTTAGACATATATCCAATTCCCTCTGTTCTCATCCGCAGAAGCGGTCCATGTTCAAACATCTCTGCGTATCTTCTGAGTTTAGGTTCGATCTCGTCTATAACCGCAAGAATTTCTTTGAGAATGGACGGGGTTGTGTCGAATCTGACGCCTCCAACCACGTTATAGGAGAGGATAACTCTGTTTCCACAGAGGAGTTCCTGACAGTCTAAAACTCTTTCTCTGACATTTAAAAGCATCATTGCAAGAGTTTCGTGCTCAATGGCGAGAAAGAGAGCTAAATTAGCAAGAATATGGCTGTGTAATCTGTTAAGCTCCTGTGCAAGAAGTCTGAGATATTTTGCTCTTTCTGGAATCTCCACATCAGAGATCTTCTCGAGGGTCTCTATAAATGTGAGATTATGAGAATTGGAACAGATTCCGCAAACTCTTTCAGCAAGAAACACTGCTTTTTGCCAAGGCCTCCTCCTCATTATCTTCTCTATCCCTCTGTGTACATATCCTAAATCAACTTCCGCACCGACGACGACCTCACCCTCAGTCTTCAGTTTTACTCTGAGAGGTTCCTTAAAAGCTGGATGCATCGGACCAAGAGGGATCGAGAGATCATAAGCTTTCAAATCATCCACCTCCCTTCTCATCGTAATCTTTGAAGACTACTGGAGCAACGCTCAAAATTGCATCAAGAATTTCTTGAGGTCTTGGAGGACACCCGGGGACCTCAACTGCAACCGGAATATGTCTGCTGACTGGAGGATGTGTGCATCCTTCTGCAAACATATGACCGGAAAGAGCACACGAACCAATTGCAATGACTGCTTTTGGTTCAGGAACCTTAGCGTAGATCTCTTTAATTTTCTCCACCCATTGGTCTGTAACCGCTCCTGTCACAAGAATTACGTCAGCTTCCCTCGGATTGTTGTGAACGTAAATTCCATACTGCTCAATGTCATAGCGAGGTGCCAAACATGCGAGAACTTCAATATCGCATCCATTACAGCTTCCAACATTGAGAAGACAAACATGAAACGATTTTCTTCTGACAAGGTTTTTCAGCTTCCCTATCATCACTCCACCCTCCTGAGAATTTCAAGAATGATTCTTTTTCCTTCTCTCAGGACGCTCTCGTAATCCTTTCCTTCATCAATCATTTTTTCTAGCTCATCTAAGATTCTCTCTTTATCATCCATAGATATCAGTAAGAGGAAATCGGAAAGGATGCAAAGATTCAGATCGAATTCAAGCTTTTTACTGAGACATTCTCTCCTAGCCTGCATTGCCCTAGGATGGAGAGCTTCAAGTCCTGCCATATCGAGCTTTTTGATCATTATCTCCATGAGTTCTTCTGGAGAGATTTCGAGAAATTCTGCTAAAGGCTTCACGACGTCCTCCTGATATCTGTAGCTCAGGAGGATTCTCTTTTTCATGACTTCAAGCTCCGCTATAGAACATTCCCCCATCTCAATGCTATCGCAATAACAAAGAGGATGACAACGATCCACATCATAATGATTTCCATTTTCTCCGTGAGATGATTTGCTTTTTCACTCTTCTGAAGAGGAATAAGTGCAAAAAGAGCTCCGAGAGAGAGTGAAGCCAAGATTGCAGAGTTAACGAAAGAAGTTCCCTGACTTCGGAATATCTCAGCTACTGCCACTATCAGAGGAATCAAAGCCACAACAAGTGATGCCCTCAGCAATCTTCTCACTCAGATCACCCCCCAGTATATAAGGAGAGCATAAAGAAGCATCAGAGCTCCGAAACCAACCTGAAGAATCACAGAGTGATGAGGAGTAAGCACAGGGGTGATAGCGCAGATAAAGGAGAGAGAGACCAGAAGGAGAATTCCTCCGAGGATATAGAGAATGAGAGAGAGTTCTCCAAAGAAGAGAATCAAAAAAAGCCAGAGAGTTACATACAAGCCAATGCCCTCTGCAAAGAGTAGGATGCTCCTCAGAACCCCATAGTGCTCTGTTTTGTATCCAGAAACAAGATCCTTTGAAGAAGCAATATCAAAAGGTGACCATCTTACTTTGGATAGTAAGAGGATATAGAGAGCCCCAGCAACGAGAGGTAACTGAACAATTAGAGGTCCGTTCAAAGACTGATAGCTCAAAATGTCAGAAACTCTCAAACTCCCGGTTAGAGCATAAATAGGAGCGATTGCCGCGAATATGGGAACCTCAGAGGCGATACTGAAAATCGATCTTACTCCAGCGTAACGCCCATAAGGAGAGCCCGAAGAGAGACCTGCACCGTGCTGAACTATCTTGTAAATCATAAAGAGAGCTATGATAATGAGGAGAGACTCTCCGAAAACAATAACGAGAAGAGATCCGATCATCAAAGCCATGTGAAGGAGGACTATTCCACTGTAAAGAGGTTCGCTCGCAGTTCTCGGAGTAACTGTTTCCTTAAAGAAGAACTTGAATGCATGAAGCAATTCCTGCCAAACCGGAGGTCCAGGTCTCTGCTGAATTCTGGCTATGATCTTTCTGTGGAGTCCTATAAGTAGAAGGCCTCCAATCATCGCAGCAATCGTATGCCCGAGGATGTTAACGAGATGCATTTTCACCCACCTCAGTAACCTATGAACGGTATTTCCTCTTCCTCTTCCTTCCTTGGAGACATGTAAGCATACCCTATCATCATGAGCGTTAAAGGAAAGACAAAGAGAACTATGAAGAGATCAACGAAGAGAGGAAGAGAATAAAGAACATCTATGATGATCGACGCCACGAGGATTCCAAGAGATATGAGGAGACCGAGTTTATATTTCATCCTTCCATCACCTCACAGTAGCAAGAGGATTTCAGCTGTTCTTATAACTACCATAATTGCGCTGAGATGAACCATGAGTATGTAAGGTGCTCCGGGAGCTCTGAAGACTTCTGCCTTCGCAGCATAGAAGGGTGCTATTCCAGTTTCTCCCGCAACTCCGAATGCGAGAAGAATTTTTGCCATTGGAAGAACTGAGAGGGTTTCGAGTTCATGGAGACTAAGAGTTCCAGCTGTTCCTAGAACAATTGCTGCAGCCCCGAAGAGTGGAAGAGATGCGAGAGTGCAGATCAGTCCATACTGAAACGCAGCCTCAAGCACATAAGGTCTTCTCACTGCGGCTATTATTCCTATATTCGTTATTCCTACGAGAGTCACGAAGAGAGTGAAGTTAAAGAGATCTCCCGTGATCATGGCACCTGAAAGTGCAAGACCACAGACAATGACCATAAACCTTCTAAACTTCATCTCCTCTATGGTGGGTTTTATTAAGCTGTATTTATCTTTCCCGAATACCATGAGGATTTGATTCTCGGGTTTTGCAAGAGCCAGCAAAACAGTAAGTGTAAGAGCTAAGATGAACATCGAGAGTGTAAAGGGAGTGATATACGGGACTATATCTCCGAAGCGAATGACTCCCAAGATCTCTCCGCCAATTCCCTCGAGCATTAGCTCTCACCTCGCATGGAATCTCTACCCTCAATCCCGATTAATCCGAACTTTGTCGCAACTTTCACAACGAGGCCCCCTCCAGAGAGAAAGAGGGCGAAAAGCCAAAACTCTGGAACAATGAAGAATAACAGAAAGCCAACAAGCCAGAGAGTCCATGCAATTCCAGAGACTGAAGATATTCCGTCCCAGAAATCTTTGGTTATTTTTCCGTCCCACCTCGTGAGGAGATAGTAAACCATTCCAACTCCAGCAACTGCACCCCCAGTGAATCCGGTTAAAATAGCTCCGTAAATAATGAGTATGAGAGCGACAATTATTGAGGAGCTCTGAAAGACCTCAATGCCCAGTGGGGAGTAATTTGGGGTTGAGATAATTACTCCCTCTTCTCTGAGTTTCAGCTCCTCTTTGTGAATCAGAATTTCTGCAATCGCCAGAACCTCAGCAACGCTCACAACAAGAGTTGGGAGGATTAGGCACTCTGCAAGATCGGTTCCCACAATGGCGACGATTACAAGAGTGATCCCTGCAACCATATCGGAAATGACTAACCTGTGAAGGTCTCTTTTCTCACGAGCGAATCCTAAGAAAGTTATGAATGCTGCACCCATTGCAATGATCATACCGAACTGATATGCCTCGGAGAGCTCCATTATCCTCCCCTCTTTAGCTTGATGAGAAATCCAACTATCAAAAACGCCATCATCATGATACTGGACTCCAGAACTGTATCAAGACCTCTTGTGTAGTAAAGGATCTCATCTACTATTCCTCCGGGATGCGAGACTATCGTTGTTCCAAGATAGAGGGTTTTCGAAGCCAACCATGATGAAAAAGGTGTGAGATAGGAAGTGATCCATCCTATCATCTCGGAGTTCTGGGGATATTGGGCAACTATCTTTGCTGGTTCTTTCAGAGGAGTCCCCCCACGATCGTATGGGTAGAGACCCGAAAGTTCGAAGGATTTCGGATAAAGCTGATCAGGATAATATGGGTAGTTGAGGAGTATTCCAACGAAGAAGACAAAGAGTATGGAGATGGCAAAGATTTTTGGTAGCTCTTTTGGATCAGAAAGGATCATCCATGCCTTATCCATCCATTTCACTTTTCGACCCTCCTCATTTCAGCGTTTTTGACGAAGAGACGCATGAAGACGAGAGTTATGAGAGTTGTTGCTGCAACATAGGTCAGAAGGGCAAGAGTCTCGAAATAGTAAAGGAAAAGAAGCATAACACCAAAAGAGGATATTTCAAGATTTATATACCTCACAATCGCGCTTCTCCCAACCTCTGGACCAAAAACGACTGCGAAAGCTCCGAAGATGATTAAAAAGCACCCAACGTAGAAGATGATGTCAGTATACATCTCCGGTGACCTCCTTCAACCTTATTAGACCTACGAGGATGATGATGGTGGAAATTGGGATGAGTATTGCTGTTGCTATTGCAACGTCAAGCATCGCTTTTATGGCGATGAGCCCAATTACCCCTCCAGAAGTTATCGTAAGCATGAGAAGTTTTTCAATAGGATCAACGTAGAGAGCTGTTGCAATCGCTCCGATGATTGTTATGAAGGAGAATATAAATTCCATCACCTTGATTCGACCTCCTTCAGTCTATCTATCGTGCTTGCAATTGCATTTGACTCCATTGTTGAGAAGATGAAATACGCGAGAGCAGCAACTCCGCTGAGAGGGTGTTTAACAGAGAGAGCTATTAAAGCGGTAACTCCAAAATTCATTGCATTTATGTAAGGCATTTTTCTTCTCGTGTCCTCTGTGAGAATTGCCATGACAGCGCTGTAAGCGGTGATGAGACCGATGAGTTCCACAATCACTCGATCACCCCCAGTTTCTTTGCGATTCTGGCTAGAAGCTTCGAAGAGAATCTGTGATGAAGAGCTTGAATTGTAAATATTGCGAGGACCATCCCTGCTATGAAGTACTCGGGTTGGAAGCCCAAGTAAGAAGAGAAGAGGTAAATCCAGAGAGTCGTTGTGAGAGCTCCTGTAGTTCCTGCATAACCCGGATCAGAACATATTCTATTTCCGAAAAAGACTGCAAGAGCTGCAACTAATCCTCCAAGAGGTGATGAAAAAGCGTAGTAACAAGCGGATGCCAAAAGAGTTCCTGCAGAAGCGTCGGGAGAGCAAACAATATTCCCCATCATATATCCTCCGTTGATATGACCTCTGTACTCTTTGATAGATTGGGCAATCTGTCTAACACCTCTCACACCCGGTCTTTCAGGAAGTCCAAGGAAGACATCTATTATTACGAAGTTTAGCCAGCAGACGATGAAAGCAACGATGATTTGCAGTATCAAGCTTCCACCACCGGACAGAGATTATTTAATAAGTATTTCACGAAGAGGGGGACTGCAAGTGAGATTGAGAAAGTTACAAAGAGATTGAGCTTCAGTAAAAGCTCAGCAACAGCGAGGAATCCAAGAGTTAAGGGAACAGTGGGAAAGAGAGCAGTTGGCTCAAATGAGAATTTATCTCTTGGAAACAGTGGCATCCTGAGGATCCACCCAAGAATGAAGGAGATCAAAGCGCCGAGCACATACATTTCCATGGTTCTCCCTCGCTTCTATTCTTCATGCGGTGAACGATATATAATTTTTATTATTTTTTATTGCATAAAAAAGGGAAAAGAAGTTTCGAGGTTACTTCTCCCCGAACCTTTTAAAGAACTCCAAGAGTTCGATAGGTAGTGGAAGAACTACAGTAGTTGAGCCTTCTGCGGAAACTTCCGCAATGGTTTGAAGTGTTCTCAAATAGAGAGCATATTTGTTCTCCCCCAAAATTCTCGAAGCTTCTGCGAGTTTTTCTGCAGCTTGTCTCTCTCCTTCCGCCTGAATGATTCTGGCCCTTCTGCTTCTTTCAGCTTCAGCCTGTGATGCCATCGCTCTTTGCATCTCCTTTGGAAGTTCCACATCCTTGATCTCTACCGTAGAGACCTTCACACCCCATGGATCTGTGGCTTCATCAATGATCTTCTGAAGCCTTTTATTTAGTTCCTCCCTCTCAGAGAGAAGTTGATCTAACTCGACCTGACCAATTATACTTCTGAGAGTTGTCTGAGAGATCTGAGAGGTTGCTTCATGATAATTCTCCACTTGTATTACCGCTTTCTCAGGATCGACCACACGATAATAAACAACAGCATTAACCCTAACTGGGACGTTATCCTTTGTGATGACTTCTTGAACAGGTACATCAAAGGTCACAGTTCTGAGATCAACTTTTACCATTTTATCGAAAATTGGAATTATAAAGAAGAGACCGGGACCTTTTGCTCCAACAAGTCTTCCAAGTCTGAAGATGACTCCTCTTTCATACTCCTTCACTATTCTTATTGCGGATGAGAGAAACGCAAGGACGACGACTAGAACTCCGAAAATCGTCATAAGATCTGTAATCAAACCCATTTATTTTCACCTCCTTTTCTTTTTATCTTCAACTCCAAGCCTTCTCTGTCGATAACAATTATTTCTTCTCCTTCCTCTATAATCTCTTCGCTGACTGCATTCCAGATCTCCCCTCTCACTTTCACCTGACCTTTTCCTTCAATTCTCGTAATTGCAACTCCACTCATACCGATGAGTTCCTCTCCTCCGACTTTAGCTTTCTTTTTCCTCCCCCTTAACACTGCTGAAATCCCGAAGAGGAAGAAAAAAGCAGTCGTAGCAGTGATTCCAAGCGAGAGAGCTATAAAAGAAGTGTACCACTCTCTTGGAAGAAATGGTTCCATAGGAAGAAGCAGAGCTCCTAGGATCATACAGATTGCTCCTGCAATTGTCAGAACACCAAAAGTCGGGGTCAACAGCTCTGCAATGAAGAAGAGAATTCCAAAAAAGATTAGAAAGAGAGCGAAAATTTGCACCTCGAAGAGACCGAGACTATAGAGTGCGAGAAGAAGAAGAATTGCCCCAATGGTCTCGGGAACATATGTACCCGGTGAGGCAAGGCCGAAGATCAGGGAGTAAAGACCTACGATGAGGAGTATAAATGAGATCTGGGGATTGCTTAGAAAGTCAAGAATTACTTCGGAGATATTTCTCTCAACGTAAATGAGAGTTGCTCCAGAAGTTTGAAGTATTACTTCTCTCTCCCCAACCTTAACAACTTTTCCATCAATTGTCTCAAAAAGCTTTTCGGGATTTTCTACTACGAATTCGATTATGTTGTTCTCAAGAGCTTCTGAAGAACTCAGTGAGAGAGCTTCTGTAACAAATCGCTCTGCCACTTCTCCGTTTCTTCCCCGTTCTTCAGCGAGACCTCTCATATATGAAGCGTAGAAATTCACAACTTTCTTTTCAACAGCAGAAGTTCCTTCAGGAGAGATTTGAATTGGAGTTGCAGCTCCAATTGAAGTTCCGGGAGCCATCGCAGCGACGTGACCACTCATGAGGATGAAAGTACCAGCGGAGGCTGCGATTGCACCTTTTGGATAGACGTAGGTAATCACGGGAATTGAGGAGTTCTCAACGGATTTGATGATTTCAAGGGTGGCATCCAAAAGACCACCTGGAGTATCAAGAATTATGAGGATTGCATCTGCGTTATTCTTGTTCGCTTCTTCTATCCCTCTTATCACATATTCGCCTGTCCCCTTGGTAACAGTTCCCTGAACTTCGAGAACATAGATTTTAGGTGAAGAGGCTAAAGCTGGAATAAAGAGAAAAAGAAGTATGAAGAGAGGCAGAAATCTCTTAATGCTCTCCATACATGATTTCAATCATATCAAGCATCCTATTCGAATAACCCCATTCGTTGTCATACCACGCAAGAACTTTCACCATGTTACCAATTGCATTTGTTGAGAGACCGTCAACGATTGCAGAAGCAGGATTGCCTATGACGTCTGAAGAAACAATCGGATCCATTGTGAACTCCATGACCCCTTTGAGTTCATTTTCTGAGGCTATTTTCAGGGCTTCATTCACTTCTTCAACGCTTACTTCTCTACTGAGGAGAGCGTTGAGATCAACAATTGAGGCATCTGCAACAGGAACTCTCAATGCTATTCCGTCCATCTTTCCCTTCATTTCCGGAATCACAAGATGAAGGGCTGCCGCTGCTCCAGTGCTCGTTGGAATGATGTTGAGTGCAGCAGCTCTCGCTCTTCTCGGATCTTTATGAATCATATCCAAAATCCTCTGATCATTCGTGTAAGCGTGAACGGTAGTCATAAATCCCCTCTCTACTCCGAAATTATCGTGAAGAACCTTTACTAGAGGTGCAAGACAATTCGTAGTACATGAGGCTGTTGAAATGACGTGATGCTTCTCCTCACTGTAATCCTCATGATTAACTCCGACCACAATGGTTATATCAGCATCTTTAGCTGGTGCTGATATGATGACTTTTTCGGCACCTGCTTTAAGATGTTTTGCGGCTTTTTCCCTCTCTCTGAAAATTCCCGTTGACTCTATTACAACCTCAATATCGAGATCTGCCCATGGTAGCTTCTCGGGATCTCTCTCAGAGAGAACTGTGATTTCCTTCTTCCCAACTCTTATAACTCCATCTTCGGCCCTCACATCTTCCTTCAAAACTCCATGCACGGAATCATATTTGAGTAAATAAGCCAGAGTGTTTGCATCAGCTAAATCATTCACAGCAACGATTTCAATGTTTTCTCTGTGCATTCCCGCTCTATAAGTCACTCTTCCTATTCTACCAAAACCATTTATCGCAACCCTAACCATTTTATTCACCTCTTCTGAATTTTTCTGCAGCTTTTTCAAGCGCAGTTACCGCAGGAAGTGGTTTTCCTGAAACAAAAGTAAGAAGGGCTCCTCCAGAGGTACTCACGTAACTGAACTTATCTGTTAACCCAAGCTTAGAAGCAGCTGTTATTAGATGGCCTCCCCCGATGACCGAGAACCCTTTACTCTCTGCAATCGCTTCCAGAAGTTCGAGAGTTCCCTTCCCGAAATCAGGATCCTCAAATCTCCCTGCAGGTCCATTAGCGACTATCGTCTTGGATTTCTTTATTATCCTCCGATATCTTGCTATAGTTGCGGAACCAATATCCCAGATTGGTCTCCCGATGGGAAGTGTTTCAACAGGCATCTCATGCCTGATTCCGTTGATCGGATATGCAACATCTATGGGGATCTCTATGCGATCGTCGAAAACCTTGAGAATTTGAGCAACCTTATCTTTTACTACTCTCTTTATCTCGAAACCGAGCTGTTTCTCATCTATACCCAGTTTAACAGTAAGGAAGACATTTCCGACCATTCCACTGGTCAGAATATGATCTGCGATGTTATTAGAAAGAGCGCTCTCTACAACCTCAATAGAGTCCTCGTACTTTCTCCCTCCAAGAACGAACGTAACTGGTCTGTCTGGATTTTTCACAACTTTGCTCAGTGCCTTAACTTCTTTCTCCATGAGTCTTCCTGCAACGCTTGGAAGTGTAACTGCGAAGCCAACAAGAGAGGGTTGAGATCTGTGAGCTGTTGAAAAAGCATCGTTGACAAAAAGATCGAAAAGAGGGGAGAGTTTCTGAACCATTGGTGTCAAAGCCTGTCTCTCTGGAGGTCTGTTAAGAACTTCTTCAGAATAGAATCTCACGTTCTCCAGCATTAGAATTTCTCCATTCTCAAGTTTTTTTATCTCCTCTCTTGCAGCGGGTCCGAAGATATCATCTATGTATTTTACCTCTCTCCCCAAAAGCTCTGAGAGGATCTGCGCATGCTTCTCAAGAGTTGTGAAATCCTCATCTCCCGGTCTTCCCTGATGAGACATGATGACGAGCTTAGAATCTTCAAGCTCTCTGATCGTCTCCAAATGGTGCTCGAATCTCGAGAGATCCATAATCTCTCCGTTCTCTGAAATCGGCGAATTCACATCTATCCTCAAAAGAACTCTCTTCGATGCTGTTTCAACGTCATCAAGAGTGAGAAATCCCATAATTACTCCTCTATCGGCTTCCACCTTCCCTCAAGCTTCTTCTCAACCGCTGGGAGAGTAGTATATTCCATCTCTTCCATTGAAAGTCTGTGTGGCTCAAAGGGACCCTGTGCTCTGAAGATGTCAGCCAGTTCATTAACCTTCATTCTGACGAGATCGAATGCGGGATCGTCAAAGAGATCTGCAGGACCTATAAGCATACCGTTTGCAATCTGGAAGCCAAGAGCTATCACTCTCGGAGGTCCATCAAACCTCGTTGGATGAGCATCTTGGACAGAAACTGGCATGAGAGGTCCATGATGACTTCCTCTCATCCAGCCTGCAACGATCCGTGGTGTTGCAAAAGGTTCTAGAACCTCTCCAACTGCAGGAAGTCCATGCTGACATCTGACGATACAGACAGGATCGTCTTTCCCAACATACCTTCCCGCGATCAGATTGAGACGCTGGGTTGAAGATGCTGCTGCAGGAGTCCCATCCTTCTTAACAACTCTTTTTATTACATATCTCGAAGGAGCCCCTATGAAAGCAAGAAGATCATAAGATTCTTCTGGCGTCTTGAGCTCAATTTTTCTGCTCTCGAAGAGATCATGAACCTCGAATATGAAGCCGTCATGCATACTGGGATCGATCACAAGTCCAGCGGTGTTAAAGGGATCTGCGAAGATCTTATAGAGAATTATATTCCATGCCCCAGGTTCTGTTTTGTCAGCCATAAAAACTATCACTGGATCTGAAGCTCTTTCTTCGAACTCTATCTCAGCAACTCCTGGGCCCATTCCCTTAACATTTCCGCTGAAGGTATCACTCAGGAGATCTTGACCTGCACCGTAGAGCTTCAGCTTTCTGGCGATTTCAGTACATTTTAAGAAAGTGTTCCAAGCAAGTTCATGAATTTCGCTGTTATCTTCTCCCTTCCGATGAGTCATGATTAACTGAAGATCGTCACCACATGCAGTGACATGGTAATCAAGAATCAAACCACTTTCTTTTGCCTCTTTCATTGAATCTTCTGCTTTCTTCAAAAGATCTGGATGCACGCGAGAATGTCCTGGAAAACTCCCTATATCAGCCTTTATGACTGAAAGAGTTACCTTTTCACTCATATTCATCACCTCATTTTATAAATTGGGGGTAATTTATAAAAACTTATCTTGAAATGAGAGCAATGAAATAACCCGCAGAAAATGAATCGCCCAGACCAACAGAGCTTTCGAATTTTTTCACGAGAACTGATGGAAAAACGGCAGAGACAAGATTCTCTATCTTTTCAACTGCTTTCAAACCAATAGGATGTGGCTTAACAGAAGAGATGAAGCGCTTTAGATTCTCAGGATAAAATTCGCCTGATTCTGCTTTCATCGAAGCGAATAGTGTTCCAAGAGCGAGTCCCTGAAGAGAGATCTCTTCCTCGTATAGCGAGAAAGAAAAATAAGGGTGATGCACAACAACAGGAACATTGAGAATCTTTTCAAGTTTTTTCGAGGCATAAGCCATTGATTTCGGATCATCTCCACAGGAAATTGAAAAAAACGAAGATACTTCCTGGAGCTCAAGCTCGTTCATTCCGAGAGAGGAGGTGAGAGGTACGATCTCATTCAGAACTCTTTTGAGAACTTTCTCGCTTTCAAAATCTCCCAATTCGATGTGAATCTTGAGAGAACCCCAAGACTCAATCAGAGAAACGAATTTCTCAAACCCTTCATCACTTCTGAAGAGATGAAAACCTGAAAGGAAGACTCCTTTGGCTTTCTTCGCATACTCCTGCGAAAATTTCACGAAAAAGTCGTTCAAGTAGTGAGAAGGTGAAGGAACATCGTAGCTAGCGATGAATCTTCCAGTAGCAGGAAATTTCAACTCAAATCCTCCAATATCGAGCGACTCTCCTTCGATAAATTCGAAGATGTAATGAAGTATGTCCTCTTTTTCTCCAGAAAGTTCAATAGGATGTCTGAGATTTCCTTCAGAATCAAAGCATCGAACATTCTCGTGAAAGAGAGATGACTGCTTTTCCGTGAGCCTTGGAACATTCAGAAGAACTTCAAACCCGAGAGAGGAGAGAATATTCGCAACGTGAGCTGCGTTTCCTCCAAGTCTCTCCGAAAATAGGAATAGCTTCTCGAGTTTCTCGCAAACATCCTTTTTCCCTATCAACCACTCTGCTCCTCTTCCCTCCTTCACATGAGCTATCAGAACTTTAAGAAGCTCGTCGCACGAATTCAGAACTTCTCTCGAGGGCAACTCTTGAGGAACTTCGGAAAAGAATTTTCCGTGTTCTTTTTTTAACCTTACAACTTTATCAATGTTAGCGGAGAAAGCTGAGATTACTTTTGAAGGTTTTATTTTTGAATACGAAAGCTCGAAAATCTCCCGAATATCCTTCAATCTTTCACCTCGAAGAAGAAAGGGGGTGGGGGAGGGGCGTAGAAAAGTTGATAACAAAGCAATATATAAATGTTTTTGGCGTGATCATTGCAAAGATTTAAATTGAATAGCTGAGTGTGTAATACATGAATGTGATCCATTCTAAAGCTCACGTACAGATTGGAAAAGCTGGATTAACTGAAGGTGTCATCGAAGAGGTTAAGCGTCAGCTAGAAGATAGAAAAATCGTGAAAATCAGATTCATGAAAAGCATCACCAAAGAAAGAGATGTTAAGGATCTTATCGAGGAGATAGCGATGAAGACGAACTCTAAAGTGGAGGATATTAGAGGAAGGACTGCAGTGCTGAGAAAGATGAAGAACAAAAGGAGGGTTTGAAAAATGACTACAGTTTATGATGTTCCAGCAGATAAACTGATAGAGAAGGTTGCAGAAAAACTAGAGAAAATGGATGAAATAAAGCCACCAGAGTGGGCGATTTATGTGAAGACCGGAGCTCATAAAGAACTTCCTCCAACTCAAGAGAACTGGTGGTACATCAGATGTGCATCAATTCTTAGAAGAATCTATATTGACGGACCGGTGGGTGTTTCAAGATTGAGAACCTACTACGGAGGTAGAAAGAGAAGGGGCGTCAAACCACCGAGATTCAGGAAAGGCAGTGGCTCGATCATTAGAAAGGCTCTCCAACAGCTTGAGAGAGCAGGATTTGTAGAGAGGGTGAAAGAAGGAAGAAGAATCACTCCGAAAGGTATGTCTTTCCTCGACAACACTGCGCATGAGATTGCAATGAGCATTCAGAAGGAGAACTGAGGTGTTGAAAATGGAAGACGAAGAACTTGAAGAGATACGAAGAAGAAAGCTTGAACAACTCCAGAGAGAGCAAATGAGAGCAATGCAGGAAGAGGAGATGAGAAGGGAACTCGAAATCCAGAAAGCTGCGATATTGAGAAGGATTCTGACTCCAGAGGCAAGAACAAGACTGGAAAATATCAAAATGGTTCGTCCCGAGTTCGCAAGCGCAATAGAGACTCAGTTAATAGCATTAGCTCAGGCAGGAAGAATTACCTCGCAGATAACAGATGCACAGCTCAGAGAACTTCTCAAACAGCTTAGTTCGAAAAAGAGAGATATAAGAATCAGGAGGATATGAGAGTAGCTGTTCTTTTTAGCGGTGGGAAAGATAGTTCTCTTTCCGCATTTTTAATGAGCCCTCATTTTGAGGTAACTCTTGTTACCGCAACTTTCGGAATTGAGGAAAACTGGAGAGTGGCGAAAGAGGTTGCAAGAATTCTCGGATATCCATATGAGGTTCTGAAGATGGATGAAGAGATTCTGGAAGAAGCGGTTGAAATGATGATCCGGGATGGGAACACGAGAAAGGGTTTCACCGAAATTCATAAGAAGGTTATAGAGGAGGTTTCCAAGAGATTTTCCGTGATCGTTGATGGAATAAGAAGAGATGATATTTCTCCGAAGCTTACACTAGATGAAATAAGAAGTCTAGAGAGCAGACTGGATATTCATTACATCACTCCTCTAATGGGATTTAGCAGAAAAACGGTGAATTTGATGACACGGAGATATTTTGAAATCGAAGAAGGAAACAATTTATATACTTCGGATTACGAATTTGAGGTGCGCAGTTATATGAGGGATCGTGGAGTTGACCCCTCAATTGTCTTTCCGAAAAATCATGTTCAATCAATAGTTAGAGCGAGGAAGGATGGTTATGGGCAAGAAGATGCTTGGAAGAAAGTTGAGATTAGCGAAAGCATATAAGCAGAATAGAAGGGTTCCTCTTTGGGTAATTGTGAGAACTAATAGGAGGGTTATCACACATCCGAAAAGAAGGCACTGGAGAAGGACAAAGCTTAAGGAGTGAGAGTAGATGGAAGAAGAGAGAATATACACAATCCCATTGAGAAAGAAAATAAAGACAGTTCCGAGATGGAGAAGAAGCGAGAAAGCAGTGAAAATCGTCAGGGAGTTCCTCTCAAAACACATGAAAGCTGAGATTGATAAAGTCAAGCTTGATCCCAGTATAAACGAGAAGATATGGGAGAGAGGCTCGCAAAAGCCTCCCGGAAAGATAAGAGTTCGTGCAGTGAAATTCGACGACGGTGTTGTGGAAGCCGAACTTGTTGAAGAGTGATTGAAATGCTTCTCAGCTACGAAGGTGTTCCGGAGATAGGAATATTTATCAGAGTGACTGAGGACTTTGCGTTTCTACCCCCAAACATGAGAGGAGATAAAACAAATAAGATCGAAGAGAGTCTCAAAATCCATGCCATAAAAACCCAGATCAACGGTCTTCCCCTCCTTGGATGCCTTATAGTAGGAAATTCAAATGGAATTCTTGTCTCTCAGCATATATCTGAGGAGGAGTTTAAAAAGATAGAAGAGGAAGTTCACATTCCAGTTGAGAGGATAAAGGGAAGATTCTCTGCGGTGGGAAACATTATACTCGTTAATGATTATGCTGCTCTAGTTCACCCAGAAGTGAGCGTAGAGGTTGTTGACCAGATTAAAAATATCTTGAAAGTTCCTGTTCAGAGAGGTTCAATAAGCGGAGTCAATCTGGTTGGAATGGCAGCTGTAGTGACAAATAAAGGGATGCTTGTTCACCCAAAAACAAACGAAAAGGATATCGTTTTTCTCGAAGAGTTCTTTTCGGTTCACGCAGATATAGGCACCGTGAATATGGGCTCCACTATGGTCGGAACTGGACTCGTGGCAAATTCAAAAGGATATATTGCGGGAGAGGATACAACCCCGATTGAAATAGGGAGGATTGAGGATGCTCTCGGATTTCTTGAGGGGTGATGGGATGAAATATATTGTGAGGGGGAAATTTAGAGTTAACAAAAAGTGGATGAAGTTTACGAAAGAGATTGACGCTCCAAACGAGAGAGTGGCGAAAGAGTGGATTTATTCATTAATGGGTAGCAGACATAAGGTAAAGAGGAATCTCATAGAAATAGAGGAAGTTCTGGAGGCAGAATAATGGAAAAAAGAGAGGAGGCAGTGAGGGCTCTTCAGCTTCTCACTTCTCAAGCGGACGCGATAGTCCAGCAGATGAATCTCATTCAAAATGCTATTAATGATGCAACGGAAACTATTGAGGCTCTGAAAAGCCTTGAAAGTTCAGCCGAAATTCTCTATCCAATAGGCTCTGGGGTTTATGTCAGAGGGGAAATCAAAGAGGTTGATGAGGTTCTCATGAGCATTGGATCGGGAGTTGTCGTGAAGAGGACTAAAGAGAGAGCAATATCACTTCTGGAAGATAGAGTAAAGGAAATGAACAAAAGACTTGAGGAGCTCGCCTCCAAATATAATGAGATAGCTGGAGAGGTGGAAAAAATTAAAGAGCAACTGGAGGAGAAGAGATAATTGTTTGAAGCTCTGAAATCGAAGATCTCCTCCCTGAGCAAGATAAAGGAAGTTCTGACGGAAGGAGAGATTTCTCTCGATGATTCATCGCTTCGTGATACTCTGTGGGAGTTCCAAATTGAACTTATGGAGTGCGATGTTGCACTCCCTGTTGCGGAGAGAATATCTGAAGTGCTCAGAGAAAGATTGATTGGGAAGAAAAGGAAAATAGGAACTTCCGTTGAGGAGATTGTTAGAGAGGCATTCAGAGAGATTGTAGATGAGATTTTCATACACTCACTCGACTTTGATGAGTTTATAGAAAAAACTGAGAAGCCAATCCTCCTAGTTTTTATTGGAGTGAATGGAACCGGAAAGACGACGACGATTGCAAAGATTGCTAAGAGGCTTCTGGATAATGACTACACACCAATACTAGCTTCTGGAGATACCTTTAGAGCTGGAGCAGAAGAACAACTAAGAGAACATGCCGAAAGACTCGGAATAAGAGTTATTGCTCACAGATATGGAGCTGATCCTGCTGCTGTGATTTACGATGCCGTCGCTCATGCAAGAGCGAGAAAAGCTGATGTCGTGCTTGCTGATACCTCAGGGAGAATGCACACCAACGTAAACCTCATGGATCAGCTAAGGAAGATTTGTAGAGTAAATACTCCTGATCTCGTTATTTTTGTTGACGAGGCCATAGCGGGAAATGACGCTGTGGAGAGAGCGATGAGATTTGAGAGAGAGGTTGGAATAGATGCTCACATTCTCACAAAGGTGGATGCAGATGCGAAAGGAGGAACTGCGCTCTCAGTTGTCTACGAAACTAAGAAACCTATAGCCTTCTTTGGAACAGGGCAGAGATACGAGGATCTTAAGAAGTTCTCAAAGGACTGGTTCCTCAAACAATTTTTAGGTGAATGAGAATGCTCGAAAAACTCGGAAAATCTCTGAGAGAAGCAATAAGAAAGCTTGCAAGATCTGGGAGAGTAGACGAAGCGGTTGTTAACGAAGTTGTTAGAGACATTCAGAGAGCTCTTCTGCAATCCGATGTGAATGTGAAGCAGGTTATGGAACTCTCGAAGAGGATAAAAGAGAGAGCTCTCAAAGAAGAACCTCTGAAAGGGATGACTGCGAGAGAGCACGTGCTCAGAGTTATCTATCAAGAGCTCGTGAATCTCATCGGAAAACCTGCTCAAATCGAACTCAAACCTCAGAAGATTCTAATGGTAGGTCTTCAGGGTTCTGGAAAGACGACTACAACTGCAAAACTCGCAAGATATTTTCAAAAGAGGGGATTAAGAACTGCGGTGATATGCGCTGATAACTTCAGACCTGGAGCATACGAACAACTGAAACAGCTTGCTGAAACACACGGAATTCCATTCTATGGAGAGAAAAACGAGAAAAACGCTGTGAAGATCGTCAAAAATGCGCTTGAAAATATGAAGGAATATGAAGTGAAGATAATAGATACTGCAGGAAGACACGCTCTTGAAGAGGAGCTGATTGAAGAGCTCAAAAATATAAATAAGGTAGTGAATCCAGATCATAAATTTCTCGTTCTTGATGCTGCAATAGGACAGCTTGCAAAGGAGCAAGCTGAGGCTTTTCACAAAGCAGTTGGGATAACTGGAATCATAGTTACAAAACTTGACGGGACTGCGAAGGGAGGGGGGGCTCTTTCTGCAATTTCAGTTACTGGAGCTCCCGTAGCTTTTGTTGGGACTGGAGAGAGAATTGACGATCTCGAAAGATTTGATCCTGATTCCTTCATCTCCAGGCTCTTAGGCATAGGAGATCTGAAAGGACTTATCGAAAAGTTCAAAGAGATTGAGATGGAGAAAGAGATAAAACCAGAAGAAATAATTCAAGGAAGACTCACCTTGAAGGATATTTACGCACAGCTCGAAGCTATGAATAGAATAGGTCCTCTTAAGCAGATCATACAGATGCTTCCATTTGGATCACTGGGTTTTGATATTTCGGATGAGATGATGCAGGTTACTGAAGAGAAGTTGAGGAAATACAAATACATTATGGATTCGATGACTGAAGAAGAACTCGAAAATCCAAAAATAATAAACAGTTCTAGGATAAAGAGAATTGCAAGAGGTTCTGGAACAACTCCAGAAGATGTTAAGGAGCTTTTGAAATATTATAGAACTATGAGCAAAGCATTAAAAGGTTTGAAGGGTGGAAGAGTGAATTTAAGAAAAGCTATGAAGCACTTCAGAATTTGATCAGTAAACTATTCTAAAATCGGAGAACTCTCCCCCATAATTTGAGAATTTTACGTCTATCTTTGTCACCATGGCTCTCGGAGGCCCTTCATAGCATCTTTCAATCATCTCTTTAACTTTTTCTTCGTCACCCTCAAAAATCGCTTCAACTGTTCCGTCCTCTCTGTTCTTCACCCATCCCATGAGGTTAAGTTCTCTCGCATTCTCCAGACACCATCTTCGATAGAAGACTCCCTGAACTCTTCCATGGATTATCAGATGTGCTCTCACTTTCATCAGAAAAAGAAAGAGGAAAAGGAGTTTTTAAACGTTATCTTAAAAGGCGCTAAACCGAGTCCTTGAGATAAAAATTTCATTGTGGAATTCGAAGAGCGAAACTTTTATCACTTTACCAGGGAAAAACCTTTCATAAAAAGAAAATGTAAAAATCAAAAAACAACTCTGGAGGTATTAAAATTGAGCGAGAGAAAAAAAGTTACTATTCGGGACCTGATGAGAAAAAAGGAGAATGGTGAAAAAATAGTCTGGGTAGTTTTGTATGACTGGACTACTGCAAGATTGGCAGACCAAGCTGGAGTTGATATGATTCTCATTGGAGATTCACTGGGTATGACCATACTTGGATATCCCAGTACACTCCCAGTGACAATGGATGATATGCTCCGCCATGCTGGAGCTGTTGTTAGAGGAGTTAAATATGCTTTTATCGTTGGCGACATGCCGTTCATGTCTTATCAAGCAAGTGAAGAAGACGCAATAAGAAATGCAGGTCGTCTCATGAGCGTCGGTTGTGACGCAGTTAAGCTGGAGGGAGGGGCTGAAATGGCTGAAAGGGTTCGTGCGATTGTAGATGCCGGTATACCGGTCATTGGTCATCTGGGACTGACACCTCAGAAAGCTTCCATGCTAGGTGGATTTACAGTTCAGGGAAGAGATGCAGAATCGGCCAAGAGGATAATTGATGATGCTAAAGCGCTTGAAGAGGCCGGAGCCATTGGCGTTCTTCTGGAAAATGTTCCTGCAGAAGTGGCTAAAGAAGTGACGGAGGAGACCTCATTCTTAACTTTCAGCATAGGTGGTGGAGTTGAAACTCATGGACAACTTCTTCTTTCCCACGATATACTTGGATTGACCTTGGGTGTAAGACCAAAATTCGCCAAACAGTATGCCGATTTGAAAGAGCAGATCTTAGATGCATTTAAGAGATACTGCGAAGACGTGAGAGAAAAGAAGTATCCGTCGGAAGAATACGTTGTCCATATGAAAGAGGGAGAATATGAAAAGCTTCTAAAACTGTTGAAAAAAGAGTAAGAGCCTTGTAAATTTCAAATCACTCTTATAATTCTTGTCCCCGAATCATCAACTCCAAAGTGCCAGAGTCCATCCTTCGGACGCAGCACATCGAAAAACAATCCCCCATGGGTCTTCAATATCCTCACGTGTACATCGGCCATATTCCTTAAAGCATCCTCAACTTTCAAATTATCCCTTCCTATCGCTATGAGTAGATCCTTCGAGCTTTTCACTCTTGAATTTAATAGGGGGAGAAGTCTCCTTACTTCTCTTTCTCCATAGAGATACTCAAGAAGGTCGAAACCTACAAGCAAGAGAACTTTTCCATTTTTCTTCTTAAATTCTGAGTAAACTTCCAGAAGTTCTCTTAAATCGTCTTCAATCCCCATCCCTATGAATATATAGGGCTTATCCTGATCGATCTCCGGATTTGCTTGTTCAAAGATTCTGAGATTTGTAGAGTGTTTTTCTATTTTCTCTCCACAAAGAGATTCGTAAAGCTCCGAAATGGTTTTTGATTCAATTCCCTCGGGTGGGACTATTATCACAGGTTTTTCATTATTCAAGAAAACATGGATTGCCGCTCCAATGAAGGGAAAGATGTCTCTCATAGAGGTGTTGTCCGAGAGTTCCAAGAGTACGAAATCCCCAAAAGATAAAAGTTTCAAAATTTCATCAATCGAACTATCCCCGCTTTTTATAGCTTCACCCTCAATTATTGGTTCAAATTTCAGAGGAGATTTCAAAGGTAAAGAGGGCTTTAAAACACTGAACTTACCTTCAAAAAGTGTGAAAGGATATTTTGGTTGTCGAATCTCAACGTTCCTTAACTTTTCAAGAGAGATCTCCCTATAAATTCTTCCACCCATATAGCTTTTTGTAAGTGTTACAATTCCATCCACAAGATAATCGAGTTTGGAAGGTTTCACCTCTTCGGAGACGAGAATTAACTTCACATCCATCCTTCTTGAAATGTCAGTAAGAGAGGTTGCAAGGCTCTCAGAATCTGTGAAGAGTTCTAACGAGCTAAAAGAATCTATGACTATAAATTTCGCGCCTTCTCTTACCATCGAATAAATACTCTTTATAAGAGACATCTTGTCAATCTGCTCTATGAACCTCGAATCCTCGAATGTGCTCAAAGGACTTCCAGTAGCGTCAATTATTCTGGAGCTTTCCAGAAACTCCTCTGTCCATGGAAACCACTGATGAATCTTCTTCGGTTCAACTCGCGTGGATATGTAAAATCCATTCTGGGATGCGAAAACTTTAAGGAGGGTTAGTGAAAGAATTGTCTTACCGCTTCCAGGATCGCCTCTAATAAGTAAAGATGCACCTTGATGAGTTTCAAAAAAATTCACAAGCTCGTGAGGTAGGCGTTCTTTCTTCAATTCCCTCCCCGCCAAAAAATTATTTTATCTTTCCACCCATATTACCTTTTCTCCAGTGTCTCCATCAGACCCCTCTTAAAGAATGTCTCCCCTCTCTTTCCATGAGGAGTTCTAATGACTCCGTCTACAGATTTCTCAAGTTCTCTCGATTCATCTGCCAGAATAGCTGCTATTCTTATGAGCTCATGAGAAGCTGCAACCAGCTGAATGTATTTCTCTTTATCCTTCTCCATGAAACATGCTTTCACGTTCATCTCTCCAACCTTCTCAGCTATTGAGTAAGAGGCGATTGCCTTAGCTTTAGCGTAAGGGTTCGAGAACTCTAATCTGATAATTTCATCAATATCTACAATTCTCCTCGGAAGATAAAGATCATCAGAATTTAAAGATGAGATAGCCTTATCGAGCTCTTCCTGGAGGATTCTGATGACTCCGCAGACTGAGAGCATTTTAAGAACCTCCGCATTGAAAAGTGCCATTTCCGTGGGGTCTAAGAACTCCCTTCTCGCACCGATCATCGGATCTCCCGTAATGATTATGTAGCCAAATCCACCCTCTTCGAGCTTTTTAACCGTCTTTTTTGCAGGAGAATCGGAGACAATGATACAAGGAGTCTTAATAGCTTCTCTAATTTTTCTCGGCCCGGGAAGAGATGCATTAGGACTGACAGCTATGATTAAATCGGGATGGAACTCCACTATTCTCACGAGATCCTCAACCACTTCTTCGCCCATCTTAGAACCGCTGGAGATTGTTCTCACTTCGATGTCTTCTCGATCGGCCCTTTCATCAAGAATCAGATCAAGCACTGTTGAAACTCCGATATTCCCAAGTTTCACAAAACCGATTCGCGTCATTAAAGATTATGTGAAATCCGAGAGACTATAAAATTTTTTATTTTAAGCTTCTTCCTCCCAGCAGAAGATCAAAAAAGTTTATATGAAAGAAGGTGCGTAGAGTAGGATGCCGTTTCGGAATCTCTTTTATTCAAAAAGAACGCAGGCGGAGGAAGAACTTGGAGATGTTAGAAGAGCTTGAGACCAAAAAGGCGAAAAGACTTAAGGAAGCAGAGGAATATAAAGAGCAGAGAAATAAGTGGAATGCTGTAGCAAGCGAGATGGCGTCTAAGAGAGATGAACTGAACAGAAAAACGAGAGAACTTATTAGAGAAGCTCAAGAAGCTAAAGAGAAAAGAGACGAATATAACGCTCTTGTTGGCGAGTATAAGGAGAAGAGGAATAAGCTTAACGAGGAGGCTTCAGAGATTTACAAAAAAGTAGATGAACTTAGAGAGGGTTTGGAAAAGGACAGGAAAGGACCTTCACTTCTGCAACTGAGAAGGGAAATTGATAGATTGGAGTTTAAACAGCAGACTGAAGTCCTCACTATAGAACGAGAGAGAGCGCTAATAGAGAGGATAGCAAAGTTGAAAAAGGAGTTTATGGAAAGGAAGAAGGAACTGGAGAAAAACAAAGAGATTAGAGAGCTTCTCCAAAAAGCTCAGAGACTGAGGGAGGAGGCCTCCGAGCTTCATAAGAAGGTTAATGAGTATGCAGCTCTTGCTCAACAATATCATGAGAAGATGGTCTCATTATTCAGACAAGCGGATGAGACGAGAAAAGAGGCTGACAAAGCTCATGAAGAGTTTTTGAAGGCTCAGCAAATGGCAGATGAGTATCACAGAGAGTATTTAAAAGCCATAAGAGATGTCAGAGACTTTGAAAAGGTTATAGCTTGGCTCAAACAGAGAGAGAGGGAGAGTGTTGAAAGGAAGAGGAAGAGTGAACTCCAGAGACTTGCAGAAGAGATTTACGAGAGGTTCAAGAGAGGAGAGAAGCTTGAGACAGAAGACATATTACTTCTTCAGCGTTCCGGTCTGATCTAACAAACAAAACAAATATTTATATTTTCAACTCCTAAAAGAATGTGATGAGAAAACTCCTCATACTTTGTGTTGACAGAGATGATGATCTCGGGTATAAAGCTGGAGTTAAAACTCCAGTTATAGGATTTGAAAAGAATAGAGAAGCTGCAATAGCTCTTGCTCTTAAAGATCCTGAGGATTCTGATCTGAATACCATTTTTGGAGGATTAAAGCTTTACGAAGAAATGAGGTTAAGAGGATATGACGTGGAGATAGTGACTATAGCAGGAGATCACACCAGAGGAGTTTCAGCAGATCAAAAAATTGCTAAAGAGCTTGATGAAATTCTCAGGATATTTCCTGCTGAGAGAACTATAGTGGTTACAGACGGAGCAGATGATGAGTTGGTGCTTCCTATCATTGGTTCAAGACTTAAGATAGATGCTGTTAGAAGAATAGTCGTAAAGCAAGCTCAGAATCTTGAAAGTGCTTACTATCAAATCAAACAATTATTAAATGATCCCGGAGTTTCGAGGGTCTTCTTCATACCAATTGGAATTACACTCCTCATATATGCCATTTCTCTCCTTTTCAACAAACCGGAAGGTGCTGTTATTCTTATATTTGCCTTCATAGGCCTCTATTTCCTTCTCAGAGGTTTAGGGCTTTCAGACTCGCTAAACTCTTTCTACATCTCCCTAAAAAGATCTTTCTTCGAAGGAAAGGTAACCTTCGTCACTTATATTTCTGCAGTGATAGTAGGAATCATCGCAACAATTCAGGGATTTGTAGCACTGTGGTATTACTACACGAGCCCGACAATAGTGGGATATTTCAACCTTCTGATGATCTTCCTCAACTCTTCAATTTGGTGGTTTACCGCAGCTGTTCTCCTCTCAATTTTCGGTAAGCTCATAGATGACTTTATCGAGAAAAAAGAGCTTAAGGGGCTTTCTTTGCCTTTTTTTGTCATTTCCGCATCTTTAATTCTTTGGGGAGGAAGTACATATATGCTCTCCCTGAACGAGATCTTCGAAATAGAGCGAAGAGTGGCACTTCAGTATCTCTCCCTCTCAATTGTAATTTCCATCTTCATAAGCATATTGGGAATTTGGCTATCCGGTCAGACGAAAAAAGAGAGAGCAGAAAGTGTATGATTATTTCCTTTTCTGAAGTTCATAGAGCTCCTGTACCCTCTCTATTGTATCGATTTCATCCACATTCTTATCCTCTCTCACCCTTATAAGACGAGGAAATCTAAGAGCGTATCCCGCCGGATATTTTGGACTTTTCTGAATTTCCTCATAACCCACTTCAAAAACAACCTCTGGCTTGAATTCAACTATCTTACCTTCTTGCGAGATTATAAGTGGCTTCAACTTCTCGGTCAGCTCTTTAAGCATTTCATCTGTCAAACCAGTTGCAACCTTTCCAACTGGAACAAGATTTCCTTTTTCATCCCTTGCAGCGAGTTTATATGATCCTATGAGATTTGCTCTTCTCCCTTCACCCCATTCGCCTCCGACAACTGCAAGATCGAGGGTTTCCATAATGGGCTTCACTTTGAGCCAATGCTTACCCCTCTTTCCTGGGGTATAGGGAGATTCAGGATTCTTTAGCATTATTCCTTCATGACCTTCTTCAATAGCCTTTTTGTAAAACTGTTCCACTTCCTTAGCATCTCCGCTCAGAATCTCTGGAGAGACGGAAATAATTTCATTGCTTCCAATCTCGTTTAATCTCTTTCTCCTCTCTTTAAGTGGCAAATCTATCAGAACCTCACCATTTGCATAGAGTATGTCGAAGATGTAAGCGTGGATAGGAATTTCCCGTTCCATTTCCTCAACATCGTATTTTCTTCTGAATCTTCTGAGAAGAATCTGAAATGGAGCAGGTTTCCCATTCTGAAGAGCTATGACCTCCCCATCCAAAATCACAGAATCAAAAGGAAGCTTGAGAATTGCTTCTTTTAGATCAGGTAACGAATTCGTAACGTTTTCAAGTCGTCTTGAGAAAATAAAACATTTATTTCCATCTTTATGGATCTGAACCCTTGCTCCATCGTATTTCCTTTCAACTATACTCACTCCATGTTCTTTCAAACCTTCCTCCACATTTGGTGCGTTCTGAGCCAACATCATCTTAACTGGTCTTCCGACCACCATCTTCAACTTCTTCAGCTCTCCAGCACCACCTTTTCTGAGAGCGACACATATCTGAGAGAAATCGTTCACGAGCATGTAGGCTCTTTCAACTTCTTCAGAAGAGATTCCGAAGCTTTTGGAAATTGCATCCCTCATTATCCCTTCTCCAACTCCAATCCTTAACTCCTTCAAGAGAATCCTCGTAAGATAACGAGCTTCAAATGGAGAGAGAGTAGAATAGAGATATTTCAATTTGTTAATCTTTCTATCAACCGATCTATTTCCTGAGATCTCTGAGATCTCCACAAGAGTTCTGTAAACCTCTTGAAGAGAGAGTTCTTCAGAATCCTCAACTGTCAGAAAACCTTTGGGTTTCTTTTCAAGAACAATTTCTACAGCCTTTCCAACATCTCCGGTTTCTCGTATTAGCTCTTCGAGATCTCCCTTTGAAATTGACGCAACTGCAGATACAGCCTCAAAAATACTGCTTGGTCCAATTCCAAGATCCTTCTCATCCCACTCCGGAAATACAGAACCCATGAGAAGGAGGGGAACGATTTTGAGGTCTTCCTCTTCGAGTCTCTTCAGAAATTCCGAAATAACATCTGTGATTTCAAGAGTGCTGCTTATTGACTCTACCCTTTCGCAAAGTTCGCAGAATTCGCGGAAGCTTATACTCATCAAATCAAAAATCTTATGAGAAAGGGTAATAAAATTTGTCATGAAAGGTGGATTTCTATCCCTTTCATCATCATTTCCACCGCAATTGCAGCCAAAAGGATTGACATAATTCGGGTTAAAGCGTGTGAGCCATCTTCTCCAAGAATTCTGAAAAGACGTTCGCTCTCCTTTAAAACAACCCAAGTTATCGCTACTGCTATGATGATTGAGAGTATCATAAGAAGCTTATGGAACCCAGAAAGTAGATTGGTGTAAACGAGAACTGTGGTAATGGCTCCTGGTCCGGCTATCAAAGGAGTTGCCAAGGGAACCACTCCAACTGAGACTTCAGAGGATGCAGGTTCCCTCTTACCAAACATCATGTTAAAGGATATCAGAAGGAGTAGAAGACCTCCTGCAATTCGAAGAGAGGGAAGGGAGACATCGAGGAATCTGATTATCTGCTCCCCAAGAAGTGCAAAAATCAGGAGAATTCCAAAAGACCATATGACTGCATTCTTTAGTTCCTTTCTTCTCTCCTCTGCACTCATACCTTCTGTTAGATAAAGGAAGAAAGGGACATTTCCAAGTGGATCGGTAATGATGATGAGTGCTATTGTCCCCCTGAGAAAAATCTCCCATTCCATAAAACTGAGATCTCCTCACACGATATTAATCTTCCCGCAAACACATTTCACAAAAGTAATATACGAGAAAATTAATGAAAAATCACAGATATTTCAACTCGTGCGTGGGGTCTCGATGAAGCGGAAGGTGTTCCTGATAACGGGTAGAACGATAGATCAGGGAACTTCTCTCGAAACCAAAACACTTGAAAGTTATTTTGAGAGCGCATGTCTTTGTGAGATGAATGAGAAGCTTATGAAAGAACTTGGAATTCAGGATGGAGATGCAATAAAAGTGATGACGGAATACGGAGAAGTTGTTGTGAGAGCGAAAAGAAATGATGATAATCCGCAAGATGTCATTTTTATTCCTATGGGTTTGTGGGCAAATCTCGTGATTGAACCTCATACTTCTGGAACTGGAATGCCGGGATATAAGGGAGTTGACGCAACGGTGGAGAGAACAGAGGAAAAACCCAAGAGCATGATGGAAATTCTCCGAGAATACGGAGGAGGAGATGTAAAATGACTCTTCACACCGATGTTGTTTGTCCTTTTTGTGGATGCCTATGCGATGATATAGCTGTAGAAGTCGAAAATAATGAGATAATTGAGGTTAAAAACGCCTGTGAACTCGGATACAGCAAAATTGTTAACCATCTGGAAAGATACAGATCTCCGATGATCAGAGAAAATGGAAAATTAAAAGAGGTTTCTTATGATGATGCAATTGAAAAAATTGCAGAAATTCTCTCGAGTTCGAAAAGAGTTCTCTATTATGGATGGAGTAACACAACATGTGAGGCTCAGAAAATTGGAATTCATCTAGCGGAGCTTACTGGAGGTGTAATAGATAATACGACCTCTGTGTGTCATGGTCCATCTGTCTTAGCAATTCACAACGTTGGATATCCCGGAACGACTCTCGGACAAGTGAAGAATAGAGCAAATCTGATAATCTACTGGGGATGTAATCCTCTCGCTGCTCATCCTAGACATCTCTCAAGATATACAACTTATCCCCGAGGCTTCTTCAGACAGAAAGGCTATGAACAGAGGTATCTCGTGGTTATTGATGTGAGAGAGACTGATACAGCAAAAATAGCTAATAAATTCATAAAGGTAAGACCCAACAGTGACTACGCAGTTATAAATGCTTTGAGAGCTATTTTAAGAGGTCATGAAGATGTTATTCCTCCCGAGGTCGGAGGAGTTCCTAAAGAAGAGCTTGTGAAGCTTGTTGAGAGAATGAAGAGTGCAGAGTTCGGAGCGCTTTTCTTTGGTCTCGGATTGACAATGAGTAGAGGGAGATACAAGAACATAGAAAATGCAATAAAGCTTGTTGAAGATCTAAACAGATATACGAAATTTACGCTAACTCCGATGAGAGGACACTATAATGTCACTGGATTCAATCTTGTATGTGCCTGGGAGACTGGATACCCATATGGTGTGGATTTCTCGAAGGGATATCCATGGTACAATCCGGGAGAGACGACTGCAGTTGACGTTCTTCTCAGAGGAGATCTCGACGCTCTTTTTGTTATGGGTTCTGATCCCGCAGCAAACTTCCCGAAAGAAGTTCTGAAAAAAATGTCTGAAATTCCTGTAATCTTAATAGATCCCTTCCCAAACGTAACCTCATCCTTTGCTGACGTCATCGTTCCCTCGGCGATAAATGGAGTTGAGGCCGAAGGGACAGCATACAGAATGGATTCAGTCCCTATAAGACTCAGAAAGTTTATCGAGACCGATTTTCTAAGTGATGAAGAGATTATGAAGAGGATTTACGAGAGTGTTGAAAGGAGGCTGAAAGGGTGAGACTTCAAATAAAGAATGGAGTTGTCTTTGATCCTCTGAATGGGATTTCTGGAGAAGTTATGGATATCTTCATAGAGGATGGGAAAATTGTAGAAGAGTGTAAGGCTGAGAGAATTATAGATGCGTCTGGGAAGCTTGTTTTTCCCGGTGGAATTGACATTCACGCTCACGTTGCAGGTCCAAAAGTCACATCTGGGAGAATCCTCAGACCAGAAGATCACAGAATTGGAGTTGAAAAAAGATGGAATGGCATTCACAGCGGAACTGGATTCTCGATACCTTCAACGAGGGTTACAGGCTACAGATATGCGCGAATGGGATACACAACAGTAATCGAAGCTGCTATGCCCCCGCTTGAGGCGAAACACACACATGAAGAGATGGTCTCCATTCCAATCATTGACAACGCAGCACTCACTCTCTTCGGAAATAACTGGAACGTAATGGAACTTGTGAGGAATGAAGACTATGATTCCCTCTCTTCTTTCATCGCTTGGATGCTCAGGACAACCAAAGGATTTGGTGTAAAACTCGTGAATCCCGGAGGTGTAGAGAACTGGGGATGGGGGAAAGATGTTGACAGTATTCATTCTAAGGTTCTCCACTTTGACGTTACACCCGCCGAAATTATAAGGAGTCTTGCAATTGTGAATGACAGACTGAAGCTTCCGCATTCCATTCACATACACTTCAACAATCTCGGACATCCTGGAAACTACGAAACAACTCTCGAATCCATGAAACTTGTGGAAGATCTCAAAGGAGAGAGACAGAGCATGCATGCAACCCACCTACAATTCCATTCTTACGGAGGAGAGAAGTGGAAAGACATGTGCTCAAAATCTGAGGAAATTGCGAAATACATCAACAAACATGAGCACATAACAGCAGACATGGGTCAAGTAATTTTCGGAGACACAACCACAATGACTTCAGATGGCCCGATGGAGTTCTCTCTGTATAAACTCAGCGGGAGAAAATGGTCAAATCATGATGTGGAAATTGAAACTGGGGCGGGAATCATACCAGTATTTTATTCCTCGAAAAATGCGGTGAATTCCATTCAGTGGGCAATAGGACTTGAACTCGGGCTTCTCATAGAGGATCCTTGGAAGATTTTCGTCTCAACTGATCATCCAAATGGCGGAAGTTTCCTTTTCTATCCCTACATTATCTCATGGCTGATGAGCGAGAAGAGAAGAAAGAGGACTATAAGCAGAATTCACCAAGCAGTCAATTCGAGAGCAATTCTTGGATCAATAGATAAAGAGAGAGACTTCAATGATATTTGTATAATGACCAGAAGTGGTCCAGCAAGAGCTCTCGGACTGCACAAATATGGAAAGGGGCATCTCGGAGTTGGAGCTGATGCGGATATTGCAATTTATGATATTGATCCAAAAGATGTTGACCCCTCAGAGGAGAGCAACAAGATTCTCAAAGCTTTTAGACTTACTCATTGCACGATAAAAGGAGGGGAGATCGTCTCAAGAGGGGGGGAGATCCTCTCTTCGGTGGATGGAAAAACAATATGGTGCAATCCGTATCTCAGAAACGATGAATTTGAGAAAATTAGAAAGAGAATTGAAAGAAAATTCTATCTGAATTATACTGTAAGCTTATCGAACTACCCTGTCTTTGACGCTTACGTTCCAAACCCTATGGAGATAAGAATAGAGGTGAGTTAACATGTTCAGACTCATTCTCAAGAAAGTTCCAGAGCTTTTTGTTGATCTTGAGACTCTGAGACCGGAAGAGATTGAAGACATGACTCTCAATGAAGTGAGAAGTTTGCCTCTCAAGGTGGGAAATTCAGAGATTTCCCTCTCAGAGATTTTTGAAGTTGAAGAGAATGATGAAGAAGAGCTTATACTTATGGGAGACCTCTCCAGAACTAGAAATTTGGGATTGAAGATGAGAAGAGGGAGAATTATCGTAGAGGGAAGAGTAGGAATGCATATAGGATGTCAAATGAAAGGAGGGGAGATTCTCATAAGAGGAAATGTAGACTCTTGGTGCGGTTGTGAGATGGGTGGTGGAAGAATCGTAATCGAAGGAAGTGCAGGAGATTACATAGGCTCTGGCTACAGAGGCTCCGAGCGTGGAATGAGAGGAGGAGAAATTCTAATTAATGGTTCAGCAGGAGATTTCATTGGAGAGTTTATGTCTGGAGGAGTGATTGAGATTAAAGGAGACGTTGGAGTTCATGCAGGAAGTAACATGATTGGAGGCGAGATAAAAATCGGCGGGGTTGCAACGATTCCCGGAGGAGGAATGAGAGAAGGAATTATGAAGATAGAAAAGATAAAAGAAATGCTTCCGAGCTTCAAATACGAGTTTGAAGAGGATGGATATTTTGTTTTTTCTGGAGATTATGCAGTGAATGGAAAAGGAAGGATCTATGTCAGAAGGATTGAAGAATGAAATTCTAAGAGTTCAAAAAGGAGAGAGGAGAGAGAAAAAAAGAAGATATCTTCAGGAAGAGTGGATTCCTCTCGAAGTCTTTCGGAGAATTTACATTAACGATTTGAGAATTGCAACGTTAATTGCCTCTCCCGGATACGAAAAAGAGCTTGCTCTCGGTTTCTGTTTTTCTGAAGGGTTTCTAAAGAAGGAAGATGTGAAAAAAATTTTGGTTGAAGGAGAGAATATTTTTATTTCAACTGAGGCGGATTTCAGGGAGAGAGAATTTCTTTTGGACTCTTCTGGATGTCTCGGAACCAGAATCTCTGAGCTTCCTGAAGTTTCCTCGGAAATCAGGGTCAAAGTTGATACGATCTTAGAGGCTGTTAAAGAGCTTAATTCAGAAGAATACGAAAAGTCCAAAGGTATTCACTCAGCATGCTTCTTCAAAACCTCTGGAGAATTGGTGAAAAGAATTTCAGATGTCGGAAGAAGTAATGCACTTGATAAGATAATCGGATGGTGCCTTCTGAATGAGGTGAAAATGGAGGATGGGTTCATATTCCTAAGCGGAAGACATTCTGCCTCTACAATCATGAAAATTGCAAGAGCTGGAATACCTATAGCGATTTCCAAAACTTCTAGTCTCTCGATGGCAATTGACTTAGCAAATATCTGCAAAATCACACTCTGCTCTTTTGCGGATGAGAAAAAAGTTCTTGTCTATACTCACCCAGAGAGAATTATTTGAAGACGTGAAAAAGAGTTATTCTCTCGATTACAAGATCTTCCAGTTTTTCTATACCTACTGCCCCAAGCTCTTCGTCGGTTATTTCAAAAACCTCTTTCAACTTATTAATTTTCCCTTCGTCAATTCTCAAAGTTTTCTTCTCTTTAACAAAACTCTTTAAAAAACTCAAAGCCTCCTCCACCTCATTATCTTCTCCTAAAATCACAAAAACAAGCTCGTTAATCCCTTCTTTAACTCCATATTCAAGAGCTTTACTTATGTTTCTCTTTGCAACTGTATACAAGAGAATCTCCATTCCAAGCTCCCTTGAAACATTTTCCTTCTTTTCAAAGGCTTCAAGCGCTTTTCTCACTGCAACCTCAATTTGTCTTATCGAGACAACAACTTGGGAGGAGATCGGCTGAACAGTTGCTCTGAATTTCTTACACATCTCCACAAAGTTTCTCACACTCTTGACCTCAACAACTCCTTCTAAAACTTCTAATCTCATTTTTCAACCCTCAACGACCTTGCAATACTTATTAAATCGCTTAAAATTGCACTTGCAGTTTCAAGAGATCCCGCACCCTTCCCTGTGATCGTAATCTCTGAAGCCAAATCCGTATAGATAGCTGCTGCATTCAGAGTTCCTCCTACCGAAAGAGGATGTCCAAGTGGAACGAGCATAGGAGATACTCCAATGTCAATTTTATCTCCATTCTTCAAAACATATCCAACTAGCTTAATCGTGTATCCATGCTCCTGAGCCAAAATCAGTGCCTCGGGATTTATTTCAGTTATACCCTTCCTATTCACATCTTTAAATGAGATATTGAGATCGAAGATCGTATTTGCAAGAATGGTAAGCTTTAAAGCAGTATCAATTCCTTCAACATCATAACTCGGATCCATCTCCGCAATTCCGAGCTCCTGAGCCTCAGAAAGAACATGCTCGTAAGGGAGTTGCTCACTTGCCATCCTAGTGAGAATATAATTGCAGGTTCCATTGAAAATTCCGACGATTCCTTTTATTTCATTTCCAGCGAGAAGTTCTTTAGTTAAGTTTATCACCGGCATTGCTCCTCCAACACAGGCCTCATATCTAAAATGAAGTCCTTTTTCCTTAGCCAGTGAAACCAGCTTCCTGAAATGAAGAGCAAGAGGACCTTTATTAGATGTTACAACGTGCCTTCCATTCTCGAAGGCAGTAAGTATGTGAGAGAGACCTGGTTCTCCGCTCTCGACGTTCGTGGGTGTGACTTCAATCATAATATCGTGGGGTATTTCTTTTATCATTTCAATAGCGGTTATTTCTTCTTTTCCGACTGTTCCGGTCTCTCTCTTTCTTTTAATGGCTTCCACAAGATTTACTCCGTTTTCATCTATAAATGAGGAAGATGAGTCTGCTATTCCCACAACCTCAAAATCAAAACCCATTTTCTCGAGTTCATCTTTCTTTCTCTCCAGAACCTCCGCAACCCCTTGACCAACAGAGCCGAATCCCACAATCGTGAATCTGAGTTTCACTACAACCACCTCACAGGTTCAATTAAGAGAAGATTTTTTCTTTCGGAGATTTCTCTAAGGATCTGAAGAGCTTTTCTCAATCCTTCTTCGCTTGTTGCACTTATCGTCATGAAGGCTGCAGACGGCTTCTCGACTCCAGGCATCTTTAAAGAGAGATCTATGACCTCAGCAAAACCGGTTTTGTCAATAGCATCTATGGTATCTCTGATGTCCGTGTGCACCACATGACCTACGAGGATGACTGAAGTTGTCTCTCTCAACCTGTCCTCTCCTGCCCGAACTATCCTTATTCCGTGTGCCTCAAGCTCTTTGAGGACTTCTTTAACCTTTTTTTCCTCAATTTCGAATGTTATTTGGACAGGAATTGCCCCGGTAGGCGTTTTCTTATCTCTATGATGAACCACACTTACTATGTTTCCTCCTTTCTCCGAAATTGGACGGAGAACTGAGACCAACTGACCGGGAACATCTTTGAGTTCGAGATCCATCGATATGCGAATCATCGAAAGAGAGAAAGAAAAGATGAAATAAATAAGTTATGCCCAAAATTTTAAGTGAACGATGTGAAACTCAGAAAGGGTAAATGAACGGAGCTTCCTGATCTCCGATTTCAGAAAATGAAAGATATATAAAGTTTGGACTCCGAGATTTAAGCAATGCAGAAGGACTGCCTTAATGTGATAAGGGAAAGAAGATCGGTAAGAGATTTCCTTGACAAAAAAATTGATCCTATAATAATACGAAAGCTCATAGAATATGGAAATTATGCTCCTTCCGCGGGAAATCTTCAAGCTCGCGATTTCGTGGTTGTAACAACAAAAAAAGATGAACTTGCAGATGCAGCTCTTGGACAGAAGGTTATAAAAGATGCACCCGTTGTGATTGTTGTATGCGCAAACATTCCGAGGAGTTCTAGGAAATACGGAAAGAGGGGGACGCTCTATGCAATTCAGGACGCTACCGCAGCGGTTCAGAATATCTTGCTTGCAACTCATACTCTTGGTCTTGGAGCCTGTTGGGTTGGAGCCTTTGATGAGAGAAGAGTTTCGGAAATTCTTGAACTACCAGACGGAGTCATTCCTATTGCTATGATTGCTATTGGATATCCCAAAACTATCCCTCCAAATCCCGGGAGAATTGAAGTGGAGAAGCTAATTCACTGGGGTAAATGGTGATGAACTTTGGAGAACTCATAGAAGAGATCCTCTCTGGAAAGAACGTTCACAGAGCAAAGCTTGAATTTTCGAAGAAATACAAAGTTAGCATGCCGAAAAACAGTGAGATTTTGAAGCATGCAGGAGAGAAGAGAGAGCTTCTGCTACCTCTTCTGAAGAAGAAACCTGTCAGAACAAGTTCTGGAGTTTGTGTAGTTGCAATCATGAGCTCACCCGCGAAATGCCCTCATGGAAGGTGTGTTCCCTGTCCCGGAGGGCCGGATTCTCCTTTCAACTCTCCTCAGAGCTATGTTGGTCACGAACCCGCAGCACTGAGAGCTATTCAGAACAACTACGATCCCTATGAACAAGTAAGATCTAGATTAAAACAGTTGAGTGAAATAGGACATCATACTGACAAATGTGAGCTTATAGTTATGGGTGGAACCTTCACTGCAAGAGATGAGAACTACCAGCGATGGTTCGTGAAAGAGGCTTTTCATGCCATGAACGACTTCCCCGGAGAGAGAACAGTTGAGAGGAGTCTGGAAGAAGAGAAGAGAATCAATGAAAGAGCGAATGTGAGAAACGTTGGAATAACCTTTGAGACGAGACCAGACTGCGTGGATGAGAGGAGAATAGACCTTATGCTGGAACTTGGAGGAACAAAAGTTGAGATTGGTGTTCAGAGCATTTACGATGACGTATTGAAAAAAATCAAACGAGGACATGGAGTAAAAGAAGTTGAAAAGGCCAACAGATTGCTCAGAGACTCTGGCTTTAAAGTAGGATTTCATATGATGCCGGGATTGCCGGGATCTGACAAAGACAGAGATACTAAGATGTTCAAAATTCTCTTCTCGGATGAGAGATTTAAACCTGATTTCCTCAAGATCTATCCCACTCTTGTTGTTAAGGGAACCGAGTTGTATGAGATGTGGAAAAGAGGAGACTACAAACCGATGACTACCGAAGAAGCAGTTGAAATAATTGCGGAGATAAAAAGAGGACTTCCGGAGTGGGTCAGACTTCAACGAGTTCAGAGAGATATTCCAATTCACAAAATTGAGGCAGGAATCAAAAAGAGCAACATAAGGGAGCTCGCAAAGGAACTTATGGAAGAGAGAGGATGGAAATGTAGATGTATAAGGTGTAGAGAGGCCGGACATGTTCATAAAGATCTCTCAGAAATAGATTTTGAAATTGTAGAGAGGAAATACTCCTGCTGTGGAGGAAAAGAATATTTCATCTCATTCGAAGAAAATGACGTACTCGCGGGATATATAAGGCTCAGATTTCCGTATAAGGTTCGGAGAAGTGAGCTCATCAATGCTTCCCTTGTAAGAGAGCTTCACATCTATGGTCCTCTTGTGCCCTTTGGAAGGAGAGGAGATGGAAGAGTCTGTCAACATAGAGGCTTTGGAGAGAGGCTCCTTGAAAGAGCGGAAGAGATCTCAAAAGAGCACGGATTTGAAAGAATCGCTGTACTTTCAGGAATCGGAGTAAGAGAGTATTACAGAAGAAGGGGATACGAACTTGAAGGCCCCTACATGGTTAAAAAACTCTGAATGGAGAGACGCAATTTTCGACTTTCGATTTCTTCTAAATCGGGGATATCAAAGAGATTCAGCTCTAAATTTCGTGACCTCAAGATACAGACTGAACAAAGAAATGCGTCATGTTCTCCTAAGGAGTGTTTATCCAAAGAACGTCTCCGAGAGGAGGAGAAGAAAAAGAGTAAGACGAGTAGAAGAACTCTGGATAGACGGTTTCAACGTTCTTATAACTGTTGAAGCCATTTTAAGCGATGAGACTCTGATACTCTGCGATGATGATGTTTTGAGGGATGTTAGAGGTGTTTTCGGAAAGTATAAGTGGAATGAAAGGAGTGAGATGGCAGTTGAATTGATCAAGAGTAAACTGCAGGAGATATCAAAAAACTCAATTATTTTACTGGACTCCCAAGTCAGCAAAAGTGGAGAGATAGCTAAAAAAATTGGGGAGCTTACAGAGATTAAGACGATGACATCCAAAAGTGTGGATAGGGAGCTGAAAAGTAAAAGATTTGTGGCAACGAGTGACGGAACAGTTATAGATGCAGTGGAAGGATTTGTAGATATCCCTAGAATTTTGTGCGAAGAACTTGGAATAACGGTCTACTCAACGAGTATCGCAAATTTTTTAACTATGAAGAAAGAGAGAGTGTAGAGGGTGTTTTTATATGTTACCCGAATACTTGAAAATTCTTCTTCCGGTTGATGGTTCTGAGTGTTCAAAAAGAGCTGCTCTTCATGCTTTCAGTATAGCAAAGGCTTTTAATGCGGAAGTTACTGTCCTTCACGTAATCGATATCGATGAGGAATTTCTCACAGGAACATATTCTGAAGAGCTTATAAACAAACTCCGAGAAAAAGGAGAGAGAATACTTGAAGAAATCAGTAAATTGGGTGAGGAGAATGGAATTAAAGTGAGGAGGAGGATCGAGACAGGAGATGAGGCGAAAAGAATCCTAGAACTCTCACAGGAGATAGGAGCGGATATTATAGTTATAGGAGCTCACGGAAAGAGTCCTTTGAGCGAATTTCTGGTAGGAAGCGTTTCTGATAAAGTCGTAAGACATGCGAAAATACCAGTATTAGTTGTGAGAAGAGTCTGAAGAGTGAATTATGGGAGATTTCCTCGCAATCCTCCTATCTTTATCATTTGGAGTCGTTCTTGGAGTGCTTTCTAGATTGATTCCTGAATTGCATCCCAATACTTTTGCACTGATTGTAGCGTCTTTCGTTCTTCTTTCTGATCTCAATCCTCTTTACGGAGCCGTAATAATTCTCTCATCTTCAATAACCAACACATTCTTAGACATCATACCCTCAATCTTTATAGGAGGTCTAGATCCAGAGATTGTGCTTACAGTCCTTCCATCTCACGAAATGATGATGGATGGAAGAGGAATCGAGGCTGTTAAGCTCTCTGCTTTTGGATTGCTTGCCTCTGTTTTTCTCTCCTTCCTCCTAATGCTTCCTTTTGCTCCCTTCTTTATGAGATTTTATAGAGAGATGGAGCACAACATGGGCTTTCTTCTCATTATTCTTTTGTCCCTTTTGATTTTTAGTGAAAGTAAAGAGACGATAGAAGGAGGAGGAAAGTTAAGAAAGTTTCTTCCTAAGGTAAAAGCTCTTTTTATCTTTCTTCTTTCTGGATTTTTGGGATACACTGCTCTCAAGAGAGAGTTCTGGATGTCATCCTCGATCTTTCCGTCTTCAGTACTTTTTCCAATGTTAACTGGGTTTTTTTCGGTACTTCTTTTTTGCTTACAACCATAATATCCTCGCCACAGATCCTAGAGCAAAAAGATGATGGACCAAAGATACCAACAAAAGTTATGATAAGAGGTATCATCACCAGACCCCTTGCTGGTTCTCTTGTCGCCTAGATTCCCGGAGTTTCATCAACTGCCAACAGTTCTTTCAAGAATTTTCTTTCCGAGGAGCTCTTATGCCTCAGAGGAATTTACATCTCGGTAAGCGGTGTTAATACGTCAAATGCTATTCTCAGTTTCATAGCCCTCCACTCGATTGGAAGAGCAAGAACTGGAGCAATGGTTTATATAAGAGAGATACTCCCAGAAATGACTTTCGAGATACTCGTTTCTTTCCTTCTTCTTATCATTGGTGTCTCTATTCTTTCGTATCACGTAACAATTCTTATGGGGAAAATCTTCGCAAAGAAAATTGAAAAGTGAACTACCGGGCTTTGCATCGCAATTCTATTCTCTCTCACAGCACTTGTTCTTCTAAGCGGAGGTATTTTCTCGTTTCTTCTCTTCATCACCTCAACAATCATAGGATTGATCCCACCGCTGGTTGGAGTCAGAAGGATAAACTGTAGGGGTTCTCTTTTTCTTCCACTTACTCTTCATTATCTATGATGGGTAAATTTTAAAAAGTGTAATATAGTGAAAAATTCAAGATTCTTGGGGAAAAGGTGATGAGATGAAGCCGGAGAAGGAGACTCTGATGATACCGGGGCCGGTAGATATTCCACCGAGAGTCCTTAGAGCTATGTCAAAGCCCATGATAGGGCATAGAAGCAAAGAATTTGGAAAAATTCTTGAAGAGTGCAGAGAGATTCTCTCTGAAATTTTAAACACCTCAAATGATGTACTTATAATCTCGGGATCAGGAACTAGCGGAATGGAAGCTGCAATCGGAAATTTGATAGGAAAAGATGATAAAATTGCGGTTATCGAGAATGGAAAGTTTGGAGAAAGATTTGCAGAAATTTCTGAAATTTATGGCAATTTGGTACACATCAAATATGAGTGGGGAGAGCCCATTGAACTTGGAGACGTGGAAGAGGCACTGAGAAAGGGAGTTAAAGCTATTGCAATGGTCCACAATGAAACTTCAGTAGGTCTCTTGAATCCGGCTAAAGAAGTTGGAGAACTCGCAAAAGAATATGGTGCTCTTTTCATCCTTGATGTAGTGACGACAATAGGAGGAGATGAGACCAAAATAGATGAATGGGGAGTTGATATTGCAATTGGAGGCTCTCAGAAGTGTCTTGGTGCTCCACCTGGACTTTCGATTGTAAGTGTTAGTGATGAGGCGTGGAAAATGATGAGGGAGAGAAGACCCTACTATCTTGATCTTGTAGCTTATAAAAGGAGTGCTGAAAAAAGAGAGACTCCCTATACTCCTGCGATTCCTCTTTTCTTTGCACTCAGAGAGGCTCTTGAGATAATAAAAGAGGAAGGAATAGAGAAGAGAATAAAGAGACACAGAAAGCAAGCTAAAGCTATAAGAGAGGCTATGGTTGAACTCAATCTGGAGCTCTTTCCTAAAATCAATGAGGTCACGAAGTATTCAAATACGGTGACTGCAATAAAAATGCCTGAAGGAGTGGAAGATGGGGAGCTCCGTGGGAGAATTGCAAGTATGGGCTACAAAATAGCAGGGGGACAAGAAAAGCTGAGAGGAAGAATCTTCAGAATTAGCAATATGGGGAATTTCAGTTCAAAGGAGATTCTTGGGGTTATCCTCGCACTGGAAGTTGCTCTCAAAGAGCTGGGAGTGATTGAAAATATTGGAAAAGGAGTAGAAAGAGCTCACGAGGTGCTTAATAAATCATGAAAATAGGAATCGTTGATACAACTTTTGCAAGAGTTGACATGGCTTCAGTAGCGATCAAAGAAATAAAGAGCAGAATATCTGCAGAGATAGTGAGGAGAACGGTTCCGGGAATCAAAGACATTCCGGTTGAGGCGAAAAAACTGATTGAAGAAGATGGATGCGAGATCGTGATGGTTTTCGGAATGCCTGGAAGTGCTCCGATAGATAAACAGTGTGCCCATGAAGCTTCTCTTGGAATCATCATGGCTCAGCTAATGACGAACAAACACATCGTAGAGGTTTTCGTTCATGAAGATGAGGCGAGAAGCGATGAAGAATTAAAAAAACTTGCAGAAAATAGAGCAAGGGAGCATGCGATAAATACAGTTCTCATGCTCACAAAACCAGAGATGTTGACCAAAATGGCTGGAACAGGACAGAGGCAGGGAGCTCCAGATGTAGGACCCATAAAACCATGAAGAGGTGAGATTTGTGGAGAAAATTAAACTCGGATTTGTTGTCTCCGAATTCAACAGAGATATAACGTACCAGATGGAGATACTTGGAAGAGAGCATGCCACATTTCTCGGAGCAGAAGTTGTTTCAACAATTTATGTTCCCGGTGTCTTTGATATGCCTTTAGCAATAAAAACGATGCTGGAGAAGATCGATGTGGATGCGGTGGTTGCAATTGGATGCGTGATAGAGGGTGCAACCGAACATGATGAGATTGTTGCTCAACATACGGCAAGAAAAATTGCAGATCTTTCGATCGAATACGGAAAACCCGTGACTCTTGGAATCTCTGGACCGGGAATGAGTAGAATGGAGGCTCATGAAAGAGTTGATTACGCTAAGAGAGCGGTTGAGGCTGCGGTGAAGATGGTAAAGAGATTGAGAGAGGTGAGATAATATGCTCGCTAGGAGAGTTGAAAGAATAGAAGAATCCGCAACATTCAGAATTACGGATCTTGCGAAGAAGCTAAAGAGAGAGGGCAAAGACGTTATAAGTCTCTCCCTTGGAGAACCGGATTTTGATACTCCGATGCACATAAAAGAGGCTGCAGTGAAGTCTTTGATGAGAGGAGACACTCATTATGCTCCTGCTCAAGGAATTCCTGAACTCAGGGAGGAGATAGCGAAGAAACTTAGAGAAGAAAATGGACTGGATGTAACTGCTGAGAATATTCTCGTAACTCCAGGAGCAAAGCACGCAATTTTTGAGGTGGCTCAGACTCTCGTCGATGACGGAGATGAGGTCATACTTTTTGATCCTTCTTGGGTCACGTACGATGCCTGTGTGAAAATAAGCGGAGGGAGAACCGTCTGGGTTCCAACAGACAGGGAGAATGGGTTTAAACCAGTGAATCTTGCTGAATATGTGAGTGACAAAACCAAGCTCCTCATCTTGAATTCGCCTTCCAATCCATCTGGAGCTGTTCTTGGAGAGAGAGAACTGAAGGAAATAGCAGATTTAGCGATTGATCATGATTTCTATGTGTTAAGCGATGAAATCTATGAGAAGCTTATCTATGATGATGTCAAACACTTCTCCATAGGCTCTTTTGATGGAATGGAGGATAGAACGATTACTGTGAATGGTTTCTCAAAATCATATGCAATGACGGGATGGAGAATTGGTTATCTTGCAGCTCCGAAGAAAATCATGAAGGGACTCATGAAAGTTCAGTCTCATAGCGTCTCGCATCCCACGACTTTTGTTATGTATGCTGCTTTGGAGGCTCTTCGTCAGCCTCAAGATTTCGTAGAAGAGATGAGAGAAGAGTTTAACAGAAGAAGAAAGGTGATCGTAGAGGGACTGAGAGAGATCGGATTCAAAACAGAGATACCTAAAGGTGCTTTTTATGTCTTTCCATATGTCGGAGATTTTGGAAGCGGAGAGGAGGTTGTTGAGAGACTTCTAAGCGAGGCCTATGTTGCAACGACTCCGGGAAGTGCTTTTGGACCGGGCAACAAAGATTACATAAGAATTTCTTATGCAGCCTCCATAGAGGATATAAAGAGGGCACTGGAGAGGATCAAAAAGGTTCTCACAGAGAGCTCATGAAAGTCATTATAAGAGCAAGGGGTCACAGAAATATAACCGCAAAGCATAGAACAACACTGGAGATAACGAGAGAGACAGAGTGCTCTCTTAGGGGAGATTGTATTGTTGCGGTCTCCTCTGATAAATCAGCGAGAGATCTCAACGATAAGCTTCGAAGAGAAGCTCAGTGGCTTAAAATGGAGATTAGATTACCTTCGGGAGCTAAAGAAGAGATAAAGGGTTTTTACCCGGGTCATGAACTGACTCATAACGAGGATATTGTCATCAGAAAGAGTAACTTCGTCTGTGGGAGAACTCTGATGATAAAGAGTGATAAAGCAGCGAGAGATCTATCAAGAGACTTCGTGAGGGAACTTCGAAAAGAGATTGATCTTGAAATTACCATTACCTCTCTTTCTTAATTTTCTCGATAATTGAAGCTGAAGAACAGAGTTTGCAACCTTCATATTTTCCTATTCTGACGATTTCTACTTTTATCCCTCTTTTTTCAAGTTCTTTTTTGAGTTCTTCTTCCGAAAACTTTTGATCATATCCCAGAACAATCACATCAGGATTAATCTGTTCAACCGGTTCGAAGATGTCTTCTTCACTCCCGAGGATAGCATGATCTACGGGTTTAAGGGCTTTCACCATCTCAAGACGTTGTTCTTCAGGTATCACTGGCTTTGGTTTATGTCTGATCATCTTATCACGTGCAACTATAACATAGAGGATGTCCCCGAACTTTTTGGCCTCCCTGAGGAAATAAAGGTGGCCAGGATGCAATATGTCAAAAGTTCCAGTCGCAAGAACTTTCTTCATGGCTCCTCCTCCAAGACTTTTAACGGGATTTCCTTTCCAGAAGAATTATAGCATCTCCAACTTTTCATATCGTAAGGATGTGCAACTATTATGTGAACTCCTCCAATCTTCGAGAAAGTAAAGAGATCTTCATCCGATGGAACAGGAGGTGGAGATGGGTGACTGTGAACTGTTCCGGCAACTTTCATACCAAGAGGCATCATCTCAAGTCTCATAAGAGCAAGAGAGTCAGAAGTTGCAGTTCCGGGAAGAAAGATCAAATCTTTTATGACTTCTTCCTCAGCCTCAAGAAGAGCTATAAACTCATTCGGATGAGAAGAGTTTGCAACACTTAAAATGAACTCGAGAGTTTCTCTAAGAATTCCTCTAACCCTCATTCCACCCACCTTTTTAAAAAGAGGGCCTCAGAACTCATAGGGCTCCTCATCCCCTCAGCTTTCTTCTTTCCTCACGGGCCCTCTCAACTTCTTCCTGAAATTCTGAGAGGATTTCCTTTACATCTTCAGTTTCATATACGCTACGACCTATTATAACTGCATCGGCTCCTGAGAGGATTGCCTCATATGCAGATCCGCCTTGAGTTCCAACACCTGGAGAAATTATCTTGAGTTCTGGAACGATGTTGTGAAGTCTTTTTATAGACTCAGGTCTCGTAGCAGGGGCAACTATTCCTTCTGCACCGCACAGCATTGCGATTCTTGCGATCTCATCTGAATGAGAGCTCATAAACTCAAGAGCTCCGGGATGCGACATCTCCGCAACAACGAAAACAGAAACTTTGAAGTTGGAAGAGGCTCTTACACATGCTCTTATAGAGTCACTTCCTGTAAACCCGTGAGCTATAATTCCAGAGACTCCACTCTCACATAGAATTTCGCAGATTTTTTCATTTACATAAGGTACATCAGCAATTTTTATATCTACGATTACAGGAAGGACTTCGCTTATTTCTTGGATTACTTTCAATCCCCTAGGAAGGAGAAGAGGATAACCTATTTTAACCGCATCCACTTCATTCTTTAGATCTTCAATGATCTCAAATCTCGGTGAATCTAAAGCGACAATAATACCTTTTTCAAATCTCATTTCCTATCCTCCAGAGAGATTCTCAAACCTGCAACAATTAGCGGAAATATTATTGTTGCATCCCCATAAACAGTTGTGAATCTTGCATCTTTTTTCACTTTTCCCCATGACTTTGCCTCGCTAAGAGTTGCACCGGAGAGGCCACCCCACTGAGGAGAATCCGAAGTTATTTGAATCGCATAGTCGAACCCTTCTTTCGTGGAGATTAGCATGGATTGAAGAATGAAATTCTTTGGCAAACCTCCTCCAATGAAAATAGCAGCGTTTTTCTCAGCTTCGTGAATTCTCTCACTGAGAGTTCTGAGCTCTGCGGTTACATCAACATATCTTCTCTGAGCTGATAACCAGAAGTGAATGCCGAGCATTGAATCCATAAAACCTGGGCAAAGGAGAAGAGCTTCAGAATCATAGGCTGATTTTAAAATGGAATTTCTGTCCCTAATCCTCTCGCCAATAGCTCGAAGAACCGAGATAAAATCGGTCTTCTCGGGAAGATCCGAAAATACCTCCAAAAGAAATTCTTCCAACTTCTCAAAATGAGAATCCGGAACATAAACATCGAAAATTCTATTTAAACCCTCATCTCTGAGTTCTTCATCATTCCCTTCAATTCCGTAGTAATGATGTAGCCCAAGAGACTCAAGGATGTCGTGAACAACATTCGCTCCCGTGAGAACGATGTTATGTATAAATCCATCACGAATTAAATCAGAAATAACTGTTCTCAACCCGGCTGGAACCATTGCTCCTGCCAAACCAAAGGAGATTAAAGAGTGATTTTTAACCGCTTCGAAATAAATTTCTATCGCTTCCGAGACTCTTGCAGCTCCAAAAGCGCATCCACGATAAAAATCTATAAATTCTTTAAGGGATGTTCCATAAGTTATGCGAGGATGCGAGATGATGCGTTTCATGAAATTCAACTTTCAAGAACTATCTCTATATTCACATCTTTCGGAACCTGAATTCTCATGAGTTGTCTAAGAGCTCTTTCATCCGCATCTATATCTATTAACCTCTTATGAATTCTCATCTCCCAATGATCCCACGTTTCGCTTCCTTCTCCATCAGGACTCTTTCTACACGGAACTCTGAGTTTCACTGTTGGAAGTGGTACTGGTCCAGACATCTTGACTTTTGTCATTTCTGCAATTTGCTTTATCTGCTGGCAAATTTCATCTAACTTTTTCGGATCAACACTCGAAAGTCTGATTCTTGCCTTTTGAGCCATAGAAATACCTCCTTAAATGAAATAGAGGTAAGGGGGTTTATCCCCTCACTTCTTCGGCTTTATATCTATGCACATTCCCGCTGCGATTGTCTGACCCATATCTCTGATTGCAAATCTTCCGAGCTGTGGGATTTCTCTGACCTTTTCTATAACCATAGGTCTTGTTGGCTTAAGCTTCACAATAGCAGCGTCTCCAGTCTTCAGGAACTGCGGATTCTCTTCCTTTACCTGACCGGTTCTCGGATCAAGTTTCTTCTGAAGCTCCAAGAACCTGCAGGCAACCTGTGCGGTGTGGCAGTGAACAACAGGAGTGTATCCAACCGTTATTGCAGTTGGATGCTGGAGGACAACTATTTGAGCTATGAACTCATCCGCAACTGTTGGAGGAGTATCCAGATGACCGCAGACGTCACCTCTTCTCAAATCGTTCTTGCTCACACCTCTGACGTTGAATCCTATGTTATCTCCAGGATATGCCTCTGGAATCTCCTCATGATGCATTTCTATGCTCTTAACTTCTCCACTCACTCCAGCAGGTTCGAAAACAACTTTATCTCCCTTCTTCAGCACTCCAGTTTCAACTCTTCCGACTGGAACAGTTCCAACTCCAGAGATGGAGTAGACGTCCTGAACCGGAATCCTGAGTGGGAGATTAACTGGTTTCTCAGGCTCTTTAAGCAGATCGAGAGATTCCATAATTGTCGGTCCCTTATACCAAGGAGTCTCATCACTGAGTTTCACTATGTTAACTCCATAGTAAGCCGAAATCGGGATGAACGGAATTTCTGCTGGCTTATATCCGACCATCTGCAGAAGCTTGGAGACGTCCTCTTTCACTTCATTAAATCTCTTTTCATCATAATTCGCAGCATCCATCTTGTTTATCGCCACAATGAGTTGATTGATACCAAGCGTTCTCGCAAGGAAAACGTGTTCTTTTGTCTGGGCCATAACTCCATCTGGAGCGGCAACTACGAGGATTGCTGCATCAGCTTGAGAAGCTCCTGTGATCATGTTCTTAACGAAGTCTCTGTGCCCAGGACAGTCCACTATGGTGAAATAGTACTTATCTGTCTCGAACTTCTGATGGGAGACGTCTATAGTGAGGCCTCTCTCTCTTTCCTCCTTCAGATTGTCCATCACCCAAGCAAATTCGAAGGTTCCTTTACCTTTCGCTTCCGCTTCCTTCCTATACTGCTCTATAATGTGCGCTGGAATATTTCCTGTCTCATAAAGCAATCTTCCAACCAATGTGCTCTTTCCGTGATCCACATGTCCGATAACTGCCAGATTTATATGAGGTTTCTTTCTCTCTGCCATTTTCATTCCTCCTTATTTAACTTATTTATTTATAGACTCATATAATCACTTGCTTTTGGTATTTCGAGCTTTAAACCTTTTCGCTCACGGATCTTAAGGACGACCTCATCCTGCATATTCTGAGGAACTGGAGCAAACCCTCCGTGTTCGGTTGCCCAGAGAGCTCTTCCTTCAGTAGCAGATCTTATGTCTCCCGCAAATCCAAACATCTCAGCTACTGGTGCAAGAGCTTTAACTGTGATCATTTCTCCCTCCTGCTCCATCTCAAGTATTTGACCTCTTCTGGATTGTATCTCTCTTGTCACAGCTCCGAGATACTGCTGAGGCACAGTTATAAAGAGCTTCTGAAGAGGTTCAAGTATCGTTGGTTTATCACTTAGCATCGCTGCAAATATTGCAGATCTGACCGCTGGAATCACTTGAGCTGGTCCTCTATGAACCGCATCTTCGTGAAGTTTCACATCCACAAGCTTCACTTTCATTCCGATGACTGGTTCTCGTGCTAAAGGCCCTCCTCTGACTGCTTCATGAAATCCTTCAAGTATGAGCTCCATGGCCTCCTGAAGATGTTGAATACCCTTCGTCATATTCAAAAAGGCGTTCCCCTCATAAAGGTCAACAACGTTTCTTGCCTCTTCTTTATCCATTCCAGCCTCTTCAAGTATTCTTCTCCTCTCACCCTCTGGAGTTTTCATTGATATTTCACCGCTTCTTATGAGTTCGACTACCTTATTTTCAAGAGGCTCCACTGTAATGTAAAATCTGTTGTGTCTGTTTGGAGATTTTCCTTCAACTGGACCAGCCTGACCCATCACCGTTTCCCTGTAAACCACAATTGGAGGTGAAGTTGTGATCGGAATTCCTTTATCCACTCTGATCTTATGAGTGATGATCTCAAGATGAAGTTCACCCATACCTGAGATCAGATGTTCTCCCGTTTCTTCATTTATTTCCACTTTCACGGTTGGATCTTCCTTAGAAATCTGCCTCAAAACCTCTATAAGTCTTGGAAGATCTTTTGTATTCTCTGCCTCCACTGCAATCGTCACGACAGGTTCACTTGTATGTCTGATCTCCTCAAACGGTGTCATCTCCGGCTCAGTTGTTGCAGTTGTTCCGACTATAGCATCTCTAAGACCAACAACAGCGGCAATGTTACCAGCAGGAATCTCCTCGACTTCTATTCTCTCAGGACCCATGTAGACTCCAACTTGCTGAACTCTATTTACTTTGTTTGTTCCCAAGATGTAGAGTTCCATTCCTCTTCTGAGTGTCCCGGAAAACAGCCTTCCTGTTGCAACTTCTCCTGCGTGAGGATCCACATCTATATCGGTGATCATGAAAGCAACGGGACCTTCTGGATCACAACTCATCATGCTTTTCGCAACATCACTCTCGAAATCTCCCTTCCAGATTACCTTTAGTCTATCTCTCTGAGCTTCAATCGGATTCGGAAGATGCTTAACAACCATATTCAAAACAACTTTATGGAGAGGACAGAGTTTAGCGAGTTCCTTCATATTGTTTTTCTGACAGTAGTTATAAACCTCATTGAAACCTATTCCACTCTTCTGCATCCAAGGGACACTGATCGCCCAGTTGTAGAGAGCGGAGCCAAAAGCAACAGAACCATTTGTGGGATCAACTCTCCATCCAGCTTCATACTTTTCTTTATTCATGCTTCTAATGAGATTGTTCACACTCGCTATGACCTTAGCTAACCTCTTCTGCATCTCTTCCTTATCCACTTTGAGCTCATTGATCATTCTGTCAATCTTATTTATGAAGAGAACGGGCTTAACGTTCTCTCTTAGAGCTTGTCTGAGAACTGTTTCCGTCTGAGGCATAACACCTTCAACAGCATCAACAACGACAATAGCCCCATCAACAGCTCTCATCGCTCTTGTTACATCTCCTCCAAAATCCACATGCCCGGGAGTATCAATGAGGTTTATTAGATATTCCTCGCCTTCGAACTCGTGAACCATCGAAACGTTCGCAGCATTAATCGTTATACCTCTTATCTGCTCAAGCTCATAAAAATCCAGGAAAAGCTGTTTGCCAGCAAGTTCTTCGCTTATCATCCCCGCGCCTGCAAGGAGATTATCGGAGAGTGTTGTCTTTCCATGATCAATATGAGCAACTATTCCGATGTTCCTTATCCTTTCGGGCTTGTACATCAGTGTTTTTACCTTTTCAACCATTTTTTTCCTTCTTCCCATTTACCTCACCTTGCAGCCTTTGCTATTCTCTCCACTTCTTCCTTCTTGCTTATGGAATAGCATTTTGCATCATTATTCGCAGCTGCTATAATCTCGGATGCGAGAGACTCTTCTATGGACTTCTTACTCTTGAAAGACGCCTGTCTCGCACCTTTAGCGATGTTCATGAGAGCTTGATCGATTCTTCTAACTGTTGAAGTGTCAACAGCTTTTGGAACAGCAATTCCTCCGTATTTCAATCTCACAATTTCCTCTCTCGGTCCTGCATTTTCAATCGCTTTAACGAGAACTTGCAATGGATTTTTCTTTGTCCTTTTATGGATTATCTCAAAAGCCTCCTTCACGATGTTATACGCCTGATGCTTCTTCCCTGTGTTATGCTCGGTTCTCATCATCTTATTAATGAGCCTCTCCACGATGAAAGTGTTCACCTTCGCAAACTTCTGTTTCGCATGTCTCCCATGAGAATGAAGAGCATATCTCGGAGTTAAGGAAAGAAACATTCTTATTGCAGAATCTTCAACCTCAATCTCAGAGACGTCCCATTTACCGAAGACCTTCTCAGAAGCGATTAACCTCACCAAATCACCTCACCTCATTGGTTTCTCCTTTCTGCCCAGAACGAGCTCCTGAAGAGATACATTGTTAACAGCAATGACTTTGAATCTAACTCCGGGGATATCTCCCATAGATCTTCCCATTCTACCGCCTATTCGCTCTATTAGTACCTCATCATGCTCATTTATGAAGTTTATAGCACCATCTCCCGGACAAAATGCAGTTACCTGCTTTCCATTTTTGATTAACTGAACTCTGACACACTTTCTGATGGCTGAATTGGGCTGTCTAGCTTCTATTCCAACCTTCTCAAGAACGATTCCTCTGGCCTGAGGTGCTCCTTCGATAGGATCAGCCTTAACATTCAATCCGAGAACTCTTCTACTGTAATCTCTGTCACTCCATCTAAACTTCTTTCTATCCTTCATCAACTTTCTAGCTGCAAACAATCCTCTCGCCATATTTCATCCCTCACACCACTACAACATCATCAACGGGATAGTGTCTTCTCAATATGTGTTTCACCTTTTGAATGTTTCGACCATTCTTACCTATTGCGATTCCCTTATCTGTTGGGGATACCTCTACATAAATAATTCGTTTGCTCCCTCTCTTTACATCCCTTATTTTCTTTAGCTTCACGGGCATGAAGAGATTCTGGATGAACTCCCCCATATTATCAGAATGCTCCACTATCTCAACGTTCATGCCCGTAGCTTTCCTCACTCGCTCCACAGTAGATCCTCCTCTTCCTATCGCAAGCCCTGCCATTCCCTTTCTCACCACATAGATTAGCCTTCCGTTCTCCTCATCTACAAAGCAATCCTTTGGTGTTACTCCCGTAAGAGTTTCGAAAAGACTTATGTATCTCATCTCCTCGGCTGTTATCCTTAGCTCAGCCACTATTCAACACCTCTAAGATGTTAGAATCTCCCTCATCTATTATAGCCATCGCAGCTATTGAAAAGGGCTTTCCGCAAGCTGCTCCGAGTTCTATACCCGGAAGAACATGGTAGAAGATTGGTACTCCAGTCTCCTTTATCTTCTCTATGATCTCCTGAGGACAGTTCGAAGAGACAATTACGAGCTTAGCATCTCCGTTCTCGCACGCCTTTATCGTTTTCTTGCCCCCAATAATGACCTTTCCCGTTTGCATTGCGGTTCTTATAGCTCGATTCACATCTACACTCATTGTTTGCCCCCTACCATTTCCTTTCTAACAACAAGTTCAACATCACCAGTGCCGAGTTTTATCGGTTGCCCAACTATAACGTTTTCCGTAACCCCGACGAGCTCATCTATCTCGCCCCTCATTGCTGCTTCGAGAAGATGATTGACTGTCTCTTCAAATGCAGCTCTTGAGAGTACACTAGTTTTCTCTCCCGCAACTCCATGTCTTCCTATCTGCTTGAGCTCGCCGTCTGCAGTCATTATATCTGCTACGAGCATGATATGTCTTATATCAACGTTTAAACCTTGCTCCTCAAGGGTTTCCGTAGCTTCTGAAATTATTGCATTTCGAGCTGCTTCTATTCCGAGAATTTCAGCAATTTCATTTATGTTATTCGTCTTAGTTCTTCTAGAATCCACACCCTCGACTTCAAGAACCTTTTTGAGGGCTGAACCCTCTGTGTAGAGAACATATTCATCATTTTCCTTCCTTATTATTACCCTTCTAATCTCCTCTATCCCCTTGACGTTCACGTTCTTTATTTTCTCGGTAAGCTGGAGAAGTTTCCTATAAGAGGGTTCTCCGAGAGAGATTGTGATCGTATTGCCCTCGAGCTGAACTTCTTCATCTGTTACCGAAGAAATTTTCTCGAAGAGCTCCTCTACAGTTATTCTTCTTTGTTTCGCTTTCTTCTCGTTCATTTCTATTATTATCTTCATTTCCGTAAGATCTGTTTTTATTGAGGCAATATCAATCACGGTCGTGGATTCGATTCTCCATGCTATTTCCCTTGCTTTTTCTCTATCCTTTCGATACTCTTCCTCAAGATATATCGTCATCATTGGGGTACTCGGAGTTTTTCGAGCGTCAAGAATTTCTATAAGTCTCGGAAGTCCAAGAGTTACATTTATCTCTGCAACTCCTGCATAGTGGAAGGTTCTCATTGTCATCTGTGTTCCAGGTTCTCCTATTGATTGAGCTGCAACTATTCCGACGGCCTCACATGGATCTACAATCTTCTTCGTGTACTCTTCAAGAATTCTCTTTTCGAGCTCCTTGAATTTTTCCTCAGTAATCTTCTTCCCCTTCAGCTCCTCCTTTAACTCCCCAATGATCTTCTCTGGAATTGGTAACTCTTCAATTCTCCGACTGACTTCCTCTTCGCTCAGAACGGTCATTTTCCATCCCCTCCCTCACCGAGAATTTCAGAAACAATCTCCTTAACGTTAATGGACTTTCCGTAATCACTTCTTGCGGGATCTATTCCGTCTTCTCCATAAACAAACTGGACGATTGTCCCTCTCGCATCCCTTACGGTTCCATCATATTTGACTTCAAGATCCTGAAGAGCGTTAATGAGTCTTCTCTGCAGATATCCGCTCTGAGATGTTCTCACCGCAGTATCAACGAGACCTTCTCGACCTCCAATGGCATGGAAAAAGAACTCTGTTGGAGAGAGGCCATCTTTGTAACTTCTGCTCACAAAACCCCTTGCACGAGCTCCGAGATCTCCAATCTTGAAATGCGGAAGAGTTCTCCCATGATATCCTCTGTTGATTCTTTCACCTCTCACTGACTGCTGACCCACGCAAGCTGCCATTTGAGTGAGGTTGAGCATCGAGCCTCTTGCTCCCGAAACAGCCATAACAACTGCAGAGTTATCTGGACCAAGATATCTTCCTGCAATCTCTCCAGCCATATCTCTGGCCTTGGCTAGCTCTTGCATAATCTTGAGCTCCACCGTCTCTTCAATTGTTCTACCCGGAAGAGGTTCAAGCTCTCCGTTAACGTAAGCTTCAATAAGTCTTGCAACTCTCTCCTCAGCTTTCTTTATAACGTCTGCAATCTGCCTTCTAGCTTCCCTCGGAATATCTTCATCATCTATTCCGAAAGAGAATCCGAAGTGCATGATACTCCTTATCGCAAGTCTAGTAACATCATCCAGAAACTTCGAAGCCACTTCAGAACCAAATTTCTTGACAATTGCATCCAGAATCTTTCCTTTAAAAGCGCCGATTCCCTTTTCGTCTATCGTCCCGCAAATCAACTCTCCATCTTTAATCACAACGAATGCATCGTATTCGCAGTTTTCCTCCTTGCAAATCTCACAACCTCTGCAAATCTCAGCTTGATATCTCAGATTCAACTCCTTTGGAAGAGTTAGGCTAAAGATCTGCTTTCCACTCCAATATCTTCTCCCATTCTTAATTTCACATGGATCTGGAAGGGCTCTCAAATCGAGATTTCTGACAAGTTCCATGGTCTCTTCTTCGCTGAAGAGAATGTTCTTTCTAGTTAGAAGGTATAAACCAGTGATATAATCATGAATTCCTCCGATTATGGGCCCTCCAAACCTAGGAGAGAGTATATTTTCCTGAATGTGCATTAGAATTCTCGCTTCTGCTCTTGCTTCTTCGGTCTGAGGCACATGAAGATTCATTTCATCCCCATCGAAATCTGCGTTGTAAGGTGGACAAACAGTAGGATTGAGTCGGAAGGTCTTATATGGAAGAACTCTGACTTCATGAGCCATTATGCTCATTCTGTGAAGAGAGGGCTGTCTGTTGAAGAGGACGATGTCTCCATCCTTAAGCTGTCTCTCTACTATCCATCCAGGTGCGAGCATCTCAGCGAGCTCTTCTTTGTTGTTCTCGGTGATCTTCACTCTTCTTCCATCCGGTCTCTTCACGTAGTTCGCCCCAGGATGATTGTCTGGACCTCTCCTAACATATTCTCTGCACTCATCTATGTTTCTCGGAGTCACATAAATCGGAACTGTTAGTTCTTTTGCAACCTCAAGAGGGACTCCAACTTCCGAGATCCTCAAACATGGATCTGGAGAGATCACGGTTCTTGCGGAGAAGTTAACTCGTTTCCCAGAGAGAGATCCTCTAAATCTTCCTTCTTTCCCTTTCAGCCTCTGAGCAAGAGTTTTCAGGGGTCTTCCACTTCTATGTCTCGCAGGAGGAACTCCAGAAACCTCATTGTCGAGATAGGTTGTAACATGATACTGAAGAAGCTCCCAGAGATCTTCTATGATGAGCTGAGGAGCTCCCGCTTCTCTGTTTTCCTGAAATCTCTGATTGATTCTTATGATGTCAACGAGTTTATGCGTGAGATCGTCCTCACTTCTTTGACCGCTCTCAAGAGTTATTGAAGGCCTCATCGTAACTGGAGGAACAGGAAGAACCGTGAGCACCATCCACTCAGGTCTTGCATTCTCGGGATCCATTCCGATGACCTCGAGATCATCATCTGGTATCCTTTCAAGCCTTTCTCTAACATCAGTTGGAGTTAAACGATGCTCTCCTTCGTAAAAAGTTGTGGGCTTTTCCAAAATGATTTCCTTTTGCTCTTCTCCGCAGTGGACGCATACCTTCTCTTTTTTAGCTTCCTTGAAAACTCTGTTTATAATATCATCATAAGGTAGATCCATCTCCTTCCTCGTTCTTATCTGCTCTAAGAATCTCTTCTTCTCCTCCTCTCTCAAATTCAGACGTCCGCACTTTCTGCAGGTTGACTCAAGAAGCTTCTTTATGACTTTTGCATAACCAACGTGAATCACAGGAGCAGCAAGCTCAATATGTCCGAAATGACCGGGACACTCTCCTGCTTTCTGACCGCAGGTCTTGCATCGCAATCCCGGATCAATGACTCCTAAGCGAGGATCCATTAATCCCATCTCAATCGGAAAGCCATCATCATCGTAGGTGTCTGCTGTAATGATCTTTGTAACACTCATTCTCCTGATCTCTCTTGGAGAGAGAATGCCAAACTTTATGCTTTCAATTCTTTTAGGAGTAAGAGGTATTGGCATTTTAAAACCACCTCACACCGCATCTCCGAGTCTCAATCTCGGAGCAATACCCATTGCTTTCATCTCATCGAGGAGGAGTTTAAAAGCGTAACTCATTTCCACTTTATAGATTTCAGTTTCTGATCCACAATTCGGACAGTATGCATAATCCCTTCTCCTGTCATAAGTTGCAATCATTCCGCATTTGTTGCAGACTAGCTCTATAACTTTGTCCGACTCATCTAGAAGTCTTTCTTTCAGAGCAAGAGCTGCACCATGTCCTATGAGGACATCTCTTTCCATCTCCCCGAATCTAAGACCTCCTTCTCTGGCCCTTCCTTCAGTGGGCTGTCTCGTGAGAACCTGAACAGGGCCTCGAGATCTCGCATGAAGCTTTGAAGATACGAGATGGTAAAGTTTCTGATAGAGAATTACACCGATGAAGATATCAGCCTCGAATCTCTCTCCAGTCACTCCATTATACATGACCTCTCTTCCGGTGTGCGAGAACCCGTATTTCCTCAGAGCTTCTCTCAGAGACTCCTCATTCTCACCTGAAAAGGCGGTTCCATCTATAAACCTGCCATCAAGAGATCCAACTTTACCTCCGATCATTTCGAGAACATGACCGACGGTCATTCTCGAAGGGATCGCATGTGGGTTAATTATGAGATCCGGGACAATTCCACTTGCTGTAAATGGCATGTCCTCCTGAGAGACTATGAGTCCGAGAACTCCTTTCTGACCATGACGAGAGGCAAATTTATCACCGAGCTCCGGAATCTTCTCATCTCTAACTCTCACCTTCACGAGAGTAGAGTCATTCTCGCTCCTTGTAATGATTACAGTATCAACTATTCCTTTTTCATTCGATCTCACCGTCAGAGAACTCTCCCTTCTCTGCGGAGGTGCCAATCCAAATTCAGTTGGTTCTTCTAAGAATCTTGGAGGACTCGTTTTTGCAACAAGAACATCATTTGGTCCAACCTTCACTTCGGGTGAGACAATTCCATCCTCATCAAGATGAGCGTAGGCTTCCTCCGATCTCGCACCGAAAATATCGGGACTCGGAATCTCTATAGAATCGTACTCTCCTCCAGGATATCTTCTCTCTTCCGCCTCATAGATTCTGAAAAAGTGACTCCTCGCAAGACCTCTCTCAATAGAGGATTTATTCATTATCAAAGCATCTTCTATGTTGTACCCTTCATAAGAGAGAATTGCCACAATAAAATTCTGACCTGCGGGACGGGAGTCGAAATTTATTGTCTCTGCAGTTTGAGTTCTAACTATCGGTTTCTGGGGGTAGTGAAGTAAATGAGCTCTCGTATCAGCTCTCATCTTGAAATTCGCGGAGGGAAGTCCAAGAGACTGTTTCATCATTCCCGCACCCATGGTATTCCTCGGAGATGCATTATGCTCGGGATATGGAATCAAACCCGCAGAGACCCCGAGAATAAGAGAGGGATCCATCTCAAGATGTGTGTGCTCCTCCGTAAGCTCATCCTCGCTAACAGCAATATAGGCATCCTCTTCCTCTTCCGCATCAAGATATTCAATGATACCTCTTTTAACAAGATCTTCAAACTTCCACTCACCTCTTCTCACCTTTTCGATGTGCTCCTCGGTTAAGAGAGGTTTTCCTTTCTCCACAACTATCAGAGGTCTTCTGGCTCTTCCCCTGTCGGTATTTATCACCACCTCATTCCTGTGCTCGTGATAAGCAATGTTCACCTGATTTGGCAATTTTCCTTCTCTTCTCATTCTTTTGAGTTCTCTGACGAGGTACTCAGGATCGGGATGATAACCAACGAGAGCACCATCTATGAAAACTCTTGCTCTTCTAGAGCTTCCATCCAATTGCACCACCCCTTATAGGATTCATTCCAAGATTCAAAAGCTCTCTTCTTATATTCTCAACTTCATTTTCCTCGAGACCTATTGATAGCTCTACCATTTGAGCAAGATTCTTCACGAGACCGCAATTTGGACCTTCTGGGGTCTCAGAAGGACAGATTCTTCCCCACTGAGTTGCATGAAGATCTCTAGCCTCGAAATGTGGTTGAGATCTCGAGAGCGGAGAGATAACTCTCCTGAGATGTGAGAGAGTGGAGACGTAATCAGTTGTATCGAGAAGCTGAGAGACTCCAGTTCTTCCTCCTACCCAATTTCCAGTGGCGAGGGGATGAATTATTCTCTCTGTGAGAACATCTGAACGAATTGCAGTATTTATATTTAGCTCCCTGTGTCTCATGCTAGCTCTCTCGAGCTGATACTTTATGTCTCTTGCCAACCTGGAAAATGCAACTCTGAATAGATCTTCCATAAGATCTCCTGCAAGTTTGAGTCTCTTGTTAGCGTAATGATCTTTATCATCTTCTCCCCTTCTTCCAAGAGCAAGCTCAAAGCAAGCTTCTGCCATTCTACCAAGGAAGTGAGCTTTCGCGAGTCTATCCTCTTCTTCGTCCCCGAGATGAGGAAGAAGATATTTATCAAGAACATAAAGAGCTCTTTTCCTTCTGTACTCCTTCGCCTGCCCCGCTGCAACTTTCTTCCCTATTTCATCTATCGCCTCTTCAGTAGTCTCAACCTCAGCTTCTTCAAGATTTTCCAACATAAACTTCACAATCTCAGGATCATCTGATACGCTCTCGACAATCTCCTGATCATACTCAAGTCCGAGAGCTCTAACAAGAGTGACATAATTCACTTTGTTCACAGACGGGAACGAGACCTCCAAGATTGAGTTTTTGTTCCTCTCAACAACAACAAGAGCTCTATACCCTCTTCTCTGAGAGAAGACCTTAGCAACCTCTATTTTATCTCCGTATCTTTCCTCATATTCCACGAAGATCTTGTTGGGAGCGAGATCCTCAAGAGTCATGAGAACTCTTTCAGACCCATTTATTATGAAATATCCTCCCGGATCTGTCGGATCCTCGCCTTTTTCAATCAGCTCCTCATCGCTCAGACCGTAAAGATTGCACTTTTTGCTCTTCACCATTATGGGAAGCTGACCTATGTTGGCAACTTTTCTGTCAATTTCCTCGTCATTCTGAATTATCGCCATCTCCAGATAAAGGAAGGACTTATAAGTGAGATTTCTCAATCTTGCCTCATTTGGATATATCGGAGCTTCCAGTCCATCTGCTTCAACAACCGTCGGATTTCCAACGTAAATTTTCCCAAGTTCTACATAGGTATCGGGAATGTCAGTTTCGATTCTTTTCTGTTCATCTATGACCTTCTGAAGACCTCTCTCAAGGAATTCGTTAAAAGATTCGATATGATGCTGTGCTATCTTTTCCTTGGTAAAATAAGCTTTTGAGAGAGCTCTCCTATCAAGCACGATTAACCACCTCATTCAATAACATATCTATAAGTCACAGACTCTCCTGCAGTTGGACTTTTCCTTATTATCATCACAACATCGCCTTTTTTGGCTCCGATCTCCTTTATCACAGGATCAGTTACCTTTATCTTTGGAAGTTGATGCTCTCTGACTCCAAATCTTTTCAACACTTCCTCTTTCTCCTCTTCGCTCAACACGATATGCAGGGGCACGAGTTCGTGTTCCATTAATTTAAATTTTTTCATCTCTTCATCACCTCAAAAGAAAATGAGGAAAAATTACGGGCTCGAAGGGATTTGAACCCTTGACCACCTGGTTTCTTCCCCGAGGTTAAAAGCCAGGTGCTCTGCCTGACTGAGCTACGAGCCCAACCTAAGAGATTGCCTACGAACCTCATGATTCTTGAAGTAATTTCATCTCTTTTCAAAGGGACACCATACCTTAAAGCAATATCTCCTCAATATATCCATTGAATTTAAAATTTTCTCTTCCTGCAACCCGTTGTTTTTTGGTTCTCCACCATTATTAAACTTTCCACAGAGGCAATGAGAACTCTCATCTCGTTCCGCACTCTCTGGTATACCATCCCCTGTCTCTCAGATTAGTGACAACTACTCTATCCTCTTTAATTCTATCCCAAGAGACTCTAGCTCTCCCTATTGCAATTGCTTCTCCAAGAGAGTTACATATCATCACCTCATCGTTTTCTCTGATGTCCTTTGTTGAATCAATCACAGAAGTTCCAAAAACATCTCTGCCATAGAGCACGAGCATTTCTGCTTTTTCATTTACAAAGACTTTTTTCCTGTTAGAAAACTTCGAGATCAGATAGGCTCCCTCAAGAGAGATGTGAAATCTCCTCGAGCTCAGATCTCCGATCTTTACTCCGCAGAAATATGGTTTCAACGAAAGTGCAGTATCTGTGAGCCTTGAAGGAATCAGAAGAACTTCTCTTTCTCTGAGAAGTATACTTCGGCCTTTCAGAATCTGCAAACCACCCCAATATCTGAGACCTGCGATTATCACCTTCATCTCTTTTTTCTCTGGAGTTCTCATGGTTTCACCATCTTTGCAACGAAAAAGCCCTGAGTTTGATGAATATGAGGATAAAATCTTCTTGCCTTTTTTAACTCGTCAGAGAACTCAATCTCCCCAGCTTTTTTGAGAGCAGGAAATCCATACTCAATCTTCTCAAGTCTCAAACTGTGCTTCTCAAGAGCATATTGAACAACGAGCTCGTTTTCCTCGGGAGCGAGCGAACAGGTTGAGTAAACCAAAATTCCTCCACTCTTCAAAACCTTGACACAACTATCTATGAGCTTTTTCTGAAGCAAAGAGCATGAAATGATATCTTCTTTACCTCTTGAGACCTTTCGAGTTGGATCTTTAGGTATGATTCCCTCTCCTGTACAAGGGGCATCAAGAAGAATCTTATCAAAGGTCAAATTTAGGGAAGACACCTCAATCGCATCCATGTGAAAACACAGAGTATTCTCCACACCACATCTGTTGAGGTTGTAAATCAGTGGGAGTATTCTCTCTTCCTTTACCTCCAATGCGACGATTGTTCCCTCATTTTCCATTATTTGAGCCAGAAGAGTTGTCTTTCCTCCCGGTGATGCACAAGCATCGAGAACGATATCGTTTTTGGAGGGAGAGAGAATGAGAGGTGGAACGCAGGAAGAGGCATCCTGAATGTAGAAATAACCCAACAGATGCTCAGGTGTTGCACTTATCGAGAATGGTTCATCTTTAACTCTGTAGCACCATTTAAAGTCAGTTTCCTCGAGTACAAATCCCCTCTTTTGAAGTCTCCAGAGAAGTTCTTCCTCAGAAATTCTTAGTGTGTTTACCCTTATGTAATTCGGAAGAGGATGTTCCATGACTTCTATCATCCTCTCTGCATCTGGAAACAGATTGAGGAATCTCCTGACTACAAATTCATTGTACCCGTATTTCTCTGCAATCCTTCTTGATCTCTCTTCAGAGGGAAAATCTATTACCTTCGTTTCCATCTCAACAGAACCCCATTCTCATCTGTGAGGAGAGAGGAGAGATGAAACTCGGGAAAGTTCTCGATAAAGCCCTCTCCATCCACAAGAGTTGGAGCTCTTTCTCCACCAATCACAATATTCTTAATGTAAACACAAATTTCATCCACAAGACCTTCTTTGAGAAGGGAAAATATCAAAGTTCCTCCTCCCTCAACTAAAATACGTTTAACCTCTCTCTTGTGAAGCTCCTTCATTGCCTCTTTTAGGTTAACTCTCTCCTCACCAACCAGAACGACTTCAGCAAAGTTCTGAAGCTCTTTTATCCTCTCTTCCGGTGCTCGAAATGTTGAGAAGATCAATCTCTTTCCCTCTCCTTTGTGAAGAACTTCCGCATTCTTCGGAATTCTTAAACTGCTGTCCACAATGACTCTCAAGGGATTTTCTTCTTTTCCCTCATCTCTTCTCTTTCTCCTCAGCTCCTCTGATTTAACTGTCAAACTGGGATTGTCACTCAAAACCGTGCCTATTCCAACCATAATTGCATCACACGATGCTCTCAGGAAGTCTACTCTCCTCCTATCCCATTCCGAAGAGATTCTAGTCTGTCTTCTGAGAGATGTCGAGATCTTCCCATCAAGACTCATTGCAGTGTTCACGAGGACGTATGGCTTCATGACTCACACCGCAGACCAGATCATTCTCAAACTTGCATAAAGTAGGAGAATACCAAATATTTGCCTTAATCTGATTGCGGGAAGTTTTTGAGCTGTTCTCGCTCCTACTTGTGCACCGATGAAAACACCGAGAATAAGGGGAATTGCATAGCCGAAATTCACGTTTCCGAGAGTGAAATGAGTGTAGGCTCCGAGAATGCTTGTTGGAATCATCACAAAGAGAGATGTTGCAACCGCAACGATCATAGGAATTCCGAGGAGGAGGACCATAGAAGGAACCATAACTGTTCCTCCACCAATACCGAGGAAGCCAGAAGCGAATCCAGCTCCGAGACCCAGAATAAGGGCTGAAAGTGAGCTGTATCCATATTCAAAAACCTCTCCCCCAAGTTCGACTCTTCTTGTATATCCCGAGCTCGATGCTCTACTGGAGTTCTTGAAGATATTTACAATCTCAGAAGGTTTCTTCCCTCTTATCATCATAATGGAGGGATAAAGGAGAAGGAGGCCAAACGCAAGAAGAATGACTTCGGAGTGAACTTTTGCAGTTGCAAGAGCACCTAAGCGAACGCCGATGAGAGATGTTATGATAAGAATGGCCCCAAGTCTATAATCAATTAATCTTTTTCTAAAGTAAACTATGCTCGAAGAAATGGATGTGAAGACAACTGCAGTTATACTTGTTCCTACTGCACTCTCAGCAGAGAACGAGAAAATGAGTGTAAGCATGGGAACTATGAAGATTCCTCCACCAACTCCCATCATAGAGGCAAAGAAGCCTATGAGAATTGCTGCGAAGGCGATTGAAAGAAAGCTCAGCAGTTCAATCATCCTCCATGAGATGGAAAAAATCCTTTAAAAAATTTATTGTGAAGTGGGGCTGGTGCGATTTGAACGCACGACCGGCGGGTCTCTTCGATTCTATCAGAGCTCCAACGGGTCCTCCTCGAACAAAGTCTCAGCAGACCCGTTAATCATCATAAACCGCTGGAGCCCGCCGCCCTTCCTGGCTAGGCCACAGCCCCACGATGAAGAAGTAGGAATGGAGATAAATAAATGTTATGATGCCCTCAAGTTTGGGAGAGTAACCACTCCCACATTTCCTCTTTTGTTTTTCCCTCTTTCATCATCCTGAAAAGCTCTTTTGCAACCTCAGACTCATGAACCACACTGCATCTCAAACAGGACCAAATCTTTCGATTTTCTTTCTCCAGATAATCTCCAAAAGCTTCGTTTTCGCACGGATAGAATGGACAAAAACAGAAGGTACAATCCTGAGATTCGAAATGACATGGATAATAAGGACAGGATGTTCTTGGGCCTATTGGTTCCTCTCTTCTCTCAAGATCTCTAAACCATTTATTAGAGAGATTCTCGGGTCTATTCACTATTTTTTCCAAAGATGTGATCAGTTTTGTATTTTCTTCCCTTTTCCTGACTCCGAGTCCGATGAGATCTCCCGACTCTCTCACCAAAATGCCCTCTCTTGCTAAAGCTTCCGTGAGTTCAGATGGAGATAGGCCGAGAGAGGATGGATCTAACAAAAGGAAATTTGCATCCGAATCAAAGACTTTTATTGAGAGAGACTCCAAACTGAATTTCAACCACCTTTTTTCTTCTTCTATAATTCTTCTGGATTCCTCAAAATACTCTGACGGATTTTCGAACAAATATCTCGCAATAGCCTGAGTCAGTACATCGATGAGCTCTATTGGCTTAATTTTCTCTAATTCTTCGATGAGTTCTTCACTGGCTATTGCATAGCCGAGAGGTAATCCAAGAATTCCAAAAGAATTGGAAAGAGAATTCAGAACCAAGAGGTTTTCGAATTTAGAGACTTTGGAAGAGAGGCTTTGGGAGGGATTAGACAGTTCGATTAACCTTTCATCTACAATAAGGTAAGCCCCGATATCAAAAAGCTTGTTCAATAGTTCTGAGAGTTCATCTCTATTCTTCAATCTACCACTCTCGATTGAAGGATTTGATAAAATCACTGCTTGAAATTCTTCGAGATTATTTAAAGGAAGTTCTGAGATCTCACCACTCCACTTTATGATTTCGCATCCAGAAATTTTAAAATCTGGAACGTAATCTGCGTGAATTTCAGCCACAATCACTTTTCTCAAATCCATTGCGTTAATAGCTAATCGTATAATCCCCGAAAAACTATTGCTGAGGAGTAAATTTCCTTCTTTAATTCCCCAATAATTTGAAATTCTTCTCTTCAACTCCTCGCAAGTAGCATCTGGATTTCTGAAGAGTTCGGAAGAGGCTTCTATTATCACCCACGTGAAATCCGGTGGAGGATTAGGATTCACGTAAGATGAAAAATCTAAAAACTCAGAGGGGGAGATTCCAAACTTCTTTGCGAAGTAATACTCATCTTTCTTCTCAACAGACATAAAGACAACCTCCTGAGTATTCAGAATCTGCAATGAGATAATCCTCTGCTTCCCCGAATCTAAGAACCTGTTGAGATCTACTTCCGTATCGGTAAACTGTAATTCCCTTGCATCTCCTCCGATAAGCCTCGATGAAGATCTTCTCTACATCTGAGATTGTAGCGGTCTGAGGGAGATTTACAGTCTTCGATACAGCGTTATCAGTATATTTTTGAAATGCTGCCTGCATCTTTACGTGGAACTCTGGAGAGATGTCAAAAGCGGTGAGATATATCCTCTTGAGATCCTCGGAAATTTCAGGAATATTTTGAATTGATCCACTTTTTGCAATCTTCACAAGGATGTCTTTTGATATTCCTCTTCTTTTCATTTCTTCTTCGAAATACTGATTCGTTTCAAAGAGAGTGACTCCATCCATCACATGTCTGATATAAGAAACAGCGAAAAGAGGCTCTATTCCGCTTGAACACCCTGCAATGATGCTTATGCTTCCTGTTGGGGCAATTGTGGTTAGAGTGGCATTTCTCATTGCTCCATATTTTTTAAGGGTGCTAATCTCAAAGTTTGGAAAGGATCCTCGCTCATCCGCAAGCTTTCTTGAGGCCTCTCTTGCTCTTTCACTGATGAACTTCATGAGCCTTTCTGCAATTCTCAAAGCGTCTTCAGACTCATAGGGAATTTCCATTTGAATGAGCATATCTGCAAATCCCATCACTCCGAGACCAATCTTTCTGTTCGCTTTCGTCATTTCCTCAATTTTCTTAAGAGGAAAGACATTAACATCAATTACATCATCAAGAAATCTCACCGCAAGCGGAATGATCTCAGAAAGACTTTCCCAATCAATTTCACCATTTTTCACGAATTTTGCGAGATTTATCGCTCCAAGATTACAACTCTCATAGGGTAAAAGCGGTTGTTCCCCGCATGGATTTGTAGCTTCAATTTTCCCGAGGGAGGGAGTTGGATTATCTTCATTTATTCTGTCCATGAAGAGTAATCCCGGATCTCCGCTCAGCCATGCACTTCTCGCAATTAATCTGAAGACGTCTCCAGCATTTAGTTTTCTCACAGTTTCTCCATTTCTTGGATTAACGAGCTCGTAATCCTCATTCGCAATGGCTTTCTCCATAAACTCATTTGAGACCATTACGGATATATTGAAATTTGTTAGAATGCCCTCCCTCTCCTTCGCGACTATGAATTCGAGAATATCGGGATGAGTGACATCAAGGATGCCCATATTTGCTCCTCTTCTTCTACCTCCCTGTTTTATCACATCAGTCGTCACGTCAAAAACCCTCATAAAGGAGAGAGGCCCAGAGGCAACTCCGGAAGTTGAGCGTACGATATCTCCTCTCGGTCTGATCTTCGAAAATGAAAATCCTGTTCCGCCTCCGCTCTTGTGAATTATCGCCATGTGTTTTAGAGTCTCGAAGATTTTCTCTATTGAGTCCTCCACAGGAAGGACGAAACAAGCAGATAACTGACCGAGTGGTGTTCCAGCGTTCATGAGAGTAGGAGAATTGGGAAGAAACCTCAGAGAGGTCATCATACTTTTGAAGATTTTTGCAAACTTCTCCTCATCCTCTCCGTAAAGTTTCTCCGATCTTGCAACATGATTTGCAACTCTCTGAAACATCTGAGAAGGAGTTTCTATAACTCTTCCATTCTCATCCTTCAAAAGATATCTCCTTTCGAGCACCTTTACAGCATTTACTGAGAGCTTGAGGTCATCTCTGACGCCGATTGTCTTTTTAAGTTCTCTGACTCTCTCCCGCTCTTTGCGATAAAGAATATAAGCTTTTGCAACCTCTGCATATTCCCTCTCTATGAGGACTTTTTCCACCACATCCTGAATTTCCTCAACTGAAATAACTTCGTGATCTTCAATTCTTCTTTTCACCTCTTCTGCAATCTCTTTTGCGTTTCCTCGAACTCCAAGAGATTTAAAGGCTTTCTCAACTGCATTCTCAATTCTTCTGATATCGAAAGGTTGGAGCGATCCATCTCGCTTCTTCACATGTTTTATCATGCTAATTGAATTTTTGAGAAGAGACGTTAATAAAACCTCTGTCTTAAATACTGGATTCTTCTTTGAATCCATCACAAACTTTCCGCTTTCTATGGGATGTTTTTTGAGAGGAATTTCAACTGTTAACTCTCGAGAGCACCTTTAATATCGGAAACATTATCAAACCATTTTTATAGTTTTGGATAACATATCCAGACAATGATGAAAATGAAGAGAGCTTGCTCCCTCATCTTAGTCATTCTCATCCTCTCATTCTCCTTGAGCGGATGTATTGAAAAAGAGAGAGAAGAGAGTCCCGGTTCAATCATCGTAACAGATGCTCTCAACCGAACTGTTATACTTGAGGAGCCTCCTAAGAGGATTGTTTCACTTGCTCCAAGCGTGACTGAGATTCTTTTCGCAATAGGTGCAGGAGGAAAAGTAGTGGGAAACACCATTTACTGCGATTATCCGCCAGAGGCGAAAAATATTACGAAAGTAGGAGATATAGCGCATCCAGATATCGAAAAAATCCTTGATCTCTCACCGGATCTCGTGATAGCCCATAGACTGAATGATCTCAGTGTAATTGAGAAGCTTGAAGAGCTTGGAATTCCGGTGATAGCTCTTGATGAGAAGAGTCTTGAAGATATAATGACAAGCATTATGCTAATAGGAAAAATCACTGGATACGAGAAAAATGCAACGAGAATCGTTTCCGAGATAAAAGAGAGAATAGATGAGATCAACAAAAGTGTGAAGAAGAAAGGAGTTAGAGTCATGGTTGTTGTGTGGCACGATCCAATCTGGATTGCAGGGGGTGAGACGTTCATAGATGATATGATAAAAATTTCCGGGGGTGTGAACATTTTTGAAGACGTGAAGGGTTATCAGATAGTGGGATACGAGAAAATCATCAGCAGAGATCCAAAGGTCATAATCGTGATGGCAGAACATGAAACTGGAGGAGAAATCTCCTATAAGGCAATTTTAAATGATAAAAGGTTGTCTTCAGTTTCAGCCATTAAAAACGGAAGAGTGTACATGGTTAACGCAGATGTCATTTCGAGACCATCTCCGAGAGTGATAATTGGACTGGAAGAGATTTTTAAGATAATTCAGGAGGAAAAATGAGGAAAATTATTCTATTTCTTCTAGCAATACTTCTTGGAGTAATCATCCTCTCCCTCCTTATAGGATCCGTGAGAATACCTCCAGAAGAGATCTTAAAAGTCCTTTTCGGAGCTTCAACTAATGACAACTACAGGAGAATTATAGTAGAAGTTAGGCTTCCAAGAATTCTGATGGGAGTGTTTGTTGGGGCTTCGCTTTCAATCTCCGGTGCGGTTGTTCAGGCAATATTCAGGAACCCGATGGGAGATCCATATATTCTTGGAATCTCCTCTGGAGCAGCTGTTGGAGCAGTTCTAGCGCTGGCTCTGTTTCCTGGTCTTCTCAGCATATCGCTTTTCGCCTTTCTTGGAGGTCTTCTTGCAGTTTTTATCGTCTATGAAATAGCAAAAACAAATGGAAGAGTTCCGATTGACACCTTACTTCTTTCAGGAATAGCGGTTGGATCTTTTCTCAGCGCCATCACCTCAGTGATAATGTATCTCACTGGTAACTATCACAACGCAATTTCTTGGCTTCTGGGAAGTTTAAGGAATCCTTCATGGAGCGATGTTACAGTGATGTTATTTGTCTCTCTTTTTGGAAGTCTATCAATCTACTTCTTTTCTCGAGAACTCAATGCCATGCTTTTAGGAGAGGAGACTGCTGTTTACGTCGGGATTGATCCAGAGAAATTGAAGAAGCTGATAATGGGGCTTGTAGCCCTTCTAACAGCCATTTCGGTTTCCTTCACTGGAATCATCGGGTTTGTTGGTCTTGTTGTTCCTCATATGATGAGAAGAGTTGTGGGACCAGATCATACAATCCTACTACCATCATCCCTTCTCTTTGGATCCACTCTCATGGTTCTTTCCGATTTACTTGCAAGGAATATCATAGAAGCGGAGATTCCAATAGGTGTTATCACGGCAATGTTCGGAGCCCCATTCTTCATATATCTCCTCAAGAGGGGGAGATTCTGAGTGCTAGAAATAAATGGACTTGTTGCTGGCTATGGTAACAAAATTGTTCTTAGAGATGTTTCACTATCAATTGAAAAGGGGGAACTCGTGTGTCTCCTCGGACCGAACGGAAGCGGAAAAACAACACTGATAAGAGCGATAGGAGGATTTGCGGATGTATTTAAGGGGAGAATTCTACTCAATGGCAAACCTTTGCTCGAAATGAGTTTTAAGGAAAGGGCAAAAAAGATAGCAGTCGTTCCTCAGAACACATATGTGGAGTTCTCATACAGAGCTTATGACATCGTGATGATGGGAAGATTGCCCTATCTTTCGAGATTCCGGAGAGAGAGTGAGGAAGACAGAGAGATGGTAAGGAGAGCTATGGAGATGACTGAAACGTATAATCTAAGAGAGAGAAAAATTGATGAGCTGAGTGGAGGAGAGAGACAAAGAGTCATCATTGCAAGAGCTCTTGCTCAAGATCCAGAGTTTCTACTGATGGACGAACCAACTGCTCATCTGGATATAAACTATCAGATCGAAATCTTCTCTCTGACGAAAAAACTGAGAAAGTCCACTGGAATTCTTTGCAGTATTCATGATGTGAACCTTGCTTCGGAGTTTGCAGACAGAATTCTGATGATGAGAGATGGAAGGATTCTCGCAGAGGGTTCTCCAGAAGAGGTTCTTACTGAGGAGAACATAAAAAGAGTTTTCAAAATTGACGCGAAGGTGAGTAAAAACCCGTTCACCGGAAGGATCTTTGTCTCAAGAATTCCAAAAAGAAGTAAGAGAGTAGAGAAGAGAGTCCATGTGATTTGCGGAGGGGGAAGTGGAATTGAGATCATTCGAAAACTCTGGGAAGAAGGAGTTGATGTGAGTGTGGGAGTTCTCAACGTTTTGGATAGTGATCACGAATTCGCAAGAAATTTAAATATAGAGATCATCGAAGAAGCTCCTTTTTCTCCAATAAGCAGAGAAAGAGCCAAAATGAACGAAGAGATGATGGAAGATGCAGATGTGATAGTGGTGGCACCTTTTGCTCTCGGAAAGGGGAATCTAGAAAACCTCAAGAGCACACTTAAATTTGTGGGAAAGAAAAGAATTATAGTGATGGATGGCCCTCCGATAGAGGAGAGGGATTTCACCGGAGGAGAGGGTAAAAAGCTCTGGGAGAAGATTCGAGAAGGTGCTTTAAGAGTGAGAGGAGTTGAGGAGATTATTAAAATTCTTGAGGGGGAAGAATGAAGTGGATTGAAAGAATTATAAGGAGAGAGGGGAAAGCTGAGCCGTATTTCAGAGAACATGATGTGCTCATGCTTATGACTCTTCTCGAAGAAAAAGGAAGACTTTCGAGAAGAGAGATTAGCAATCACCTTCTTATAGGCGAGGGTTCTGTGAGGACTCTTCTCAAAAAGCTTCTTGAAATAGGAATCGTTGAAATAACACCAAGAGGTGTCGCGTTATCTCAGAAAGGAGAAGAGATGTGGAAAAGAGTGAGAAAAAGATTAAAAATTTACAGAGGGCTGGAATGTGGAGATCTGACTCTTGGAAAAGAGAATGTTGGAATTCTTCTTAAGGAGTCTTCGGATCTCGTTACAAATGGACTTGAACAAAGAGATGCAGCAGTATTCTCTGGAGGAAAAGGTGCAACAACAATTGTTTTTAAAGATGGTTCTGCAGAGATAGCCGGAGTAGATTTTGAGAAAGAGAAAATGAAGGGACTTGTGGAAAAAATTGATGCAGATGATGGAGATGTTCTGCTAATTGGAACTGCAGATGATCTCAAGACTGCAGAAAAATCAGCGTGGGCAGCATCTTACACTATCATCAAGAGGTGGAGAGATGAATGAGGTTAAACTGCATTAGATGCAAGGGTAGAGAGCTCTGCCATCGCGAGAACTGTCCTTTCAGAAATGTATTCAGAACGATGAGAAATCTTAGGTTTGAAAGAGTGATAGAGGCAATCACCCCTCCTTCGATTTTTGTTGGAAGGTTCGGATATCCGAAAGTTTCGATTGGACCTCTTGGAGTTAGAGAGGAGAGCATGATGCTCGAACCTCCTGAAAAGTGGGGATCTCTCGACATTCCAGATTTTTTAGCAAACCGACTCTCAATGATTCATGGAAGGACTTTTAGAGATGTGAAAGCGAGAGATCGAATTCTTGAAAGTATTCAGGAGGTTGCAATGTCTATAAAACCGAGCGATGTGGAAATGGAGTTTGAAAAAGAACCACGGATCAGAGAGATCTTTGATGAGGTGATTGCACCCGTAGGGATTGCAGGAGATGTCAAAAGATTAAGACTCATCGATAATCCAAAGATACCGAAAAAAGTCGAAAATCTTCTTTCAGATGATTTCAGATCTGAAGAGTGGATAAAAGAGCTTTATGAAAGTGGATTTTCAAATTATTATATAGAACAACTCCTGAGTTCAGGAGTTGCGGGATCTGAAAGAAGGAGAAGGCTGGTTCCCACAAGATGGGCAATAACCGCAACTGATGATGTTCTCGGAAGATTTCTGATAAATAAAATACGAAGATACCCAGAAATCAATGAAATAAGAGTATTCTCAGGAGAGCTTATGGGAAATCACTTCGAAATCGTTCTCATTCCAGGAAGATTTTACTTTGAGCTTATGGAGATCTGGATGCCGAGAGATTGGTTATCCGCTACGGTCATAGAAATAGATAGAGAAAATGAGAGGGGGAAAAAGGAGTATTCAAAGCTCTCAGGAGGCTATTATGCAGCGAGGTTGCCTGTTTTAGAATATTTAGAGAGTCAAAAGAGGTGCGCTAGTGTTATTGCAATAAGGGAGATTAGACCATCGTACTGGGCACCTCTCGGTGTGTGGGTTGTTCGAGAAGCGGTCAGAAAAACGATGAAAGAAAGAGGTAAAAGGTTTGAGAGGATTGAAGATGCTTTAGAGGATTTGAAAAGTAGATTGAAGACCCCAGAAAGTCTCTGGAGAGATAAAATCAAATTTCTCAAACGAAGAACTCTTTTCGACTTTTCATAACTTTTTCAATCTTATGAGGTTCTCCCTTCCTTTCATCACTTTTTCGATCTTTCCCTCTTTTTGCAACTTCGATATCATCATACTAACCTTTGATTTTGAAAATCCCGTCCTTCTGACGATATCAGATTGAAGCATCTCTCCTCCACTCTCCTTTAGGAGTTCCATGATCAAATCCTCGTCAGAGTGAGTTTGAGGTTTTTTGTTTCTCATCCTCCATTTTTTCAAGATTAAAAGAGCGAGAAATACAGCTATTAAGGGCAATGCAAAAATTGCTGAAAATTCTTCGTTTTTCTCCAAAACTACTGCAGGACTTCCACTCTGAAACTCCTTGGGACCATACCAAGATATTTTTTCTTCACTCACCACATCTGGAGGTGGAGATACACTTAAAAGAGAGAATCCATCTGGAAGATATATTGTGAGTGTTTCTGAGGATGATATGTAGAGTCCTCCGATAAAAACATCTCCACACAAAAGTTTATTCCCCTCAACCACGGAGAAGTTTCTCCAGAGGAAGGAATACTCGATGACCCCATAAGACTTCCCGATTCCCGGAGAGATGTAAAGACTTGAATTGAAAGCGGAGACGCTCATATTTCTTCCAAGCTCATTGGATGCTTCCTGGACCACCCGAGATATGATTTTCTCATACTCATCGCTCACCGAATAGTTTGATGAGAATACTTCCCACGCCTTCAGTTCCTCACTGGTCTGAAGAGGTATTCTTTCTGTGATGACGAAAAGAGCGTCTCCGCTTTCCAGAAGATGAATGGAATAAGAGGTGAATTCTTCGATTCCAATTGGAGAGGTGATGAGCATGAGAGTGAGCAGAAGTGGAATTACCATGTGGTTAATTTAAAATACTCGATCTTAAAAAACGTTGTCAAACTTTTTAAGTTATGAGATGAGGGGTTATTTTCGCTGTTTTTTCAAGTGCGAGAAGAACGAAAAACATAAAAAAAGTTTGCCAGGCAATAACACACAGAATCTTTACAGTGATTTAATGTTCTGGAATTTTCCAGAGATGAACTCGAGAGACTTCAGATGAAGAGACTGAGATAGAGTTTGGAACATGCTTATCGAAACTCTCTATTCTACAGAAAGAGATTCAAAGAGCATGGAATTACACCTGATGATATAAGGAGGAGAGGGGATGTTGCGATGCTTCCGTTCACGAAGAAGAGTGATCTGAAAGATACATATCCTCTTGGAATGCTTTCAGCTCCTAAGAGTGCTGTGGTTAGATTCCACGCTTCCTCAGGAACCTCTGGGAGGCCAAGTGTTGTAGCATATACTGATGACAACATAGAGAACTGGAGCGAATCACTTGCGAGAGCTTTAACATCCATAGAGATAGGGAAAGACGATGTTAGTTCAGGTTTCCTATGGGTAGGATCTTTTGCGGAGGTCTCGGACTCCATTCGGAGCTGAAATAGTTGGAACAACTGTTCTTCCAACTGGAACAGGAAGTGCTGAAAGGCAAATTGAACTCCATGATGGATCTTGGAAGTACTGCAATTGCATGCATTCCTTCTTATATGCTCTATATAGCTGAAGTTGCTGGAAAAAATGGAGGTCTCAATAAAAGAGGACGCTCAACTCAGAATTGGAATACTCGGAGCTGAACCTTGGAGCGAGTAGAGGAGAAGAGAATTGAAGATTCAACTGGAATAGATGTATACGATATTTACGGAACTCTAAGTTGAGTGGACTGCTTTTCACAGAATGCGAGTTCAAAAACGGCCTCACATCTGGGTAGATCATTTTCTTGTGGAGGTCGTTAATGAAGAGGGAGAACCTGTTGGAGAAAGGGGAGAGACTTGTTATCACAACTCTAACAAAAGAAGCTATTCCTCTAATCAGATACAGAACTGAGATGTGACTGTTCTGGAAGAGGATAAGTGCGAATGTGGAAGAACTCATTGAGGATCATGAGGATATTTGGGAAGAACCGATGATATGCTGATTATCAGGAGGACTAAATCTCTTTCCGAGTCAGATAGAACACGTTCTTATGCAGACTCCTGAAGTTGGAGAGCATTTTCAGATAATACTTGATCGTAGAGGTTTTCTGGATGAGATAGCAGTGATGGTTGAGGTGAAAAAGGAGTATTTTAGTGATAGAGTCTTGGATCTCATGAATATCAAAGAAAAAGTAGAGGAGGCTTTGAGAAATGCTCTGAACTTCTGAGTTGACGCTGAGCTTGTTGAGCATAGAACAATTCCAAGAACAAACGGAAAGGCTAAGAAGGTGATTGACAGAAGAGAGATATAGGTGAGATTAATGGAAAAGGTTATAAGACAGATCTCTCTCTTTGCAGAGAATAAACCCGGGAAGCTTGCAACTGTTGCGAGAGTCCTTGGAGAGGCAAAAGTAAATATAAGAGCTTTAACCATAGCTGAAGCAGGAGATTTTGGTGTTATCAGAATGGTTGTTGATGATACTCAGAAAGCTTATGAAGTTCTCAGTGAAAAAGGTTTTACCGTCTCCGTCACAGGAGTTATAGGGGCGGAGATAAGAGATGTTCCAGGAGAACTTTACAAAATTGCAGGAGTTCTTGGAGACAACGATGTGAATATAGATTACGCTTATTCATTTTTGACTCCGCATGAAAAAGCAATCTTAATTATAAGAGTGGATGACACGGAAAGAGCTGTGGAACTTCTCGAAAAGAACGGAATAAAGGTAGTCACCGAAGATGAAATCAGCAGAATATGAAGATTCTCATAACGAAAAAAATAGATGAAGGTGCTCTGAAACTCCTAAAGGGTTTTGAAGTAGATTACAATGACAGTGGGAGACCACTGGACAGAGATGAACTTGTCGAGAGAATAAAAGATGCTCATGCTGTCCTCAGCGTTCCTGCAGATAACCTCAGGAAAGAGGTTCTCGAAAAGGCTGAAAACCTGAAAATCATAGCTCAAAAAGCAACTGGTTATGATAACATTGATGTTGAATTCGCAACGAGACGTGGAATCATGGTAACAAATACTCCTGACACTCCAACCGAAGCAACAGCAGATCTGACATTTGGATTGATGATAGCGTGTGCAAGGAAAATCGCAATAGGTGACCGATATCTAAGAGAAGGGAGAGAAGAGGCTTGGCAAGAAGATATTTTTATGGGGAAAGATATCTACGGTTCAACTCTAGGAATTGTGGGATTTGGGAGAATAGGAAGAGCGGTTGCTAGAAGAGCCAAGGGATTCAACATGAAAGTTATCCATTATTCGAGAAGGAGTGATGAGAGTGGATTTGTTGAATTCGACGAACTTCTTGAGATTTCAGATTTCATCAGCGTCCATGTTCCTCTTACCAAGGAGACTTACCACATGTTCTCAAGAAAAGAGTTCGAAAAAATGAAGAGTGATGCAATTTTTGTAAATACTTCAAGAGGAAAGGTTGTGGACGAGAGGGCTCTTGTAGAAGCACTGAAGAAGAGGAGGATTGGAGGTGCTGCACTCGACGTCTTTGAATTTGAACCCGAGATCAGTGAGGAGTTGAAGGAAATGGACAATGTTGTCATAACACCACATATAGGAACCGCATCTGAAAAAGCAGAAAGAGAGATGGCAAGATGTGCTGTCGAAAATCTTCTGATAGGTTTAAAAGGAATGACTCCCCCAAATATCGTGAACAGAGAGGTGATAAAAGATGAAGAAGATAAAAATTAAAGTTGGTGATGTATCTGTCGAAGGGGAGCTTAGAGAGACTGAAACTGCAAGAAAAATCTGGGAAGCTCTTCCAATAACATCAAAAGCGGAGAGATGGGGTGATGAGATCTACTTCTCTACTGAAGTAACTGCTGAGCTTGAAGAGGGTGCAGATGAAGTTGTGGAGTTCGGAGACATAGCTTACTGGCCCCCGGGAAAGGCGATATGCCTCTTTTTTGGACCTACTCCGATAAGCAGAGAAGGGGAGATAAGAGCAGCTTCTGCTGTGAACGTCTTCGGAAAGATTGTGGGAGATTTCAGAGAATTGAAGAGATGCAAAGATGGAGATGAAGTTATCGTGGAGAGGGTTGAGGAATGACAAAAAGCATTGGAGTAGCTGGAAAAGGGGGTGTGGGAAAAACTTCTGTTGTCGCTTTAATGTTGAAAAGATTGTTAAAAGAGGATCTCGAAATTCTCGTGGTGGATGCTGACCCAAATGAATGTCTGCCAGAAGTTCTGGGAATAGATAGATACTCGACACTCGCAGACGTAGTTGAAAGACATACTGGGGGATCTATAAATCCTGAGAAGTTCATAGCAGATTTCGAGACGCTTATTTTTGAGAACGAACAAGATGGATTTGATCTGCTCGTAATGGGGAGAGGCGAAAAAGAAGGGTGTTATTGCGCAATCAACAACTATCTCAGAAGAGCTTTTGAGGAGATAATACTGAAAAAATATTCATACGATGTAATTCTTATGGATTGCGAAGCAGGATTGGAGCACATATCAAGAAAAACTTCTGGAGCTCTTGAAGATCTTATAGTGGTTTCAGACTCTTCAAAGACCTCTTTGAGGACTATTGAGAAGATTAAAGAAGTTGCAGAAAATGTAAAGAAAGAGATAAGAAGATTTCATGTTCTTGGAAATAAAATAAACAAGGACTTCGAAGAAGAATTGAAGAGTGTAACAGAAAGAGCTGAAATGCATTATCTTGGATTTATTCCTTATGATGAAATTATCGCAGAATATAACTCGAAAGGAAGAAGTCTATTAGAAATCCCAGAAAATTCAAAAGCTTATGAGAGAGTTAAAAAAGTTGTCTCTCAGCTTATTTTGAGTGAGAAATAAGAATGAAGGGAGATGGGCTTAGCAGCTTTCCGGGCTTCCCGAGGGCTCGCGCACCTCAGTACAACCCGGAACGCCGGTGGGCTTATCTTCTGGGTTCGGAGTGGGACCAGGAGTTTCCCCACCGCTTTGGCCGCTAAACCCATCTCCTATAAGCCAAGGGCCGGATTTGAACCGGCGTAAAGGGGATCTGCAGTCCCCCGCGTAGCCTCTCCGCCACCTTGGCATCTATAGGAGGGTACCGATTTTCGCCCAGAATCTGCGCCGAGTAATCCAGCTCGGGCTTTAGTAGCCGCGGGCTGAACGGCTCGCCCGAAGGCTCGCCGCTTACACCCCGGCCCTATCAAACCGCTCTTTTAGCGGCGCCCTTATACGGGCGGCTCTTTTCGGGGGTGGTTTCGGGCTTAGATGCTTTCAGCCCTTATCCACTGGCGCGTAGCTGCCCGGCAGTGCCCTGCCGGACAACCGGTCGACCAGAGGCGCCGGAGGCTTGTTCCTCTCGTACTAAAGCCTCCTTCCCCTCAGCCGCCCAGACACCCCCAGTAGATAGCAACCGACCTGTCTCACGACGGTCTAAACCCAGCTCACGATCCCCTTTGCCCTTGCACTCTACGGCGGATTTCTGACCCGCCTGAGCCGACCTTTGGGCGCCCTTGATATCTTTTCGAGGGCGTGGCGCCCCACCCAAACTGCCCACCTACCGTTGTCCTCCTCTCGAAGTTAGGCCCGCAGAGCGGGAAGGGTGGTATCTCAAGGACGGCTCCACCCGAGCTAGCGCCCGAGCTTCGACGCCTCCCACCTATCCTGCACATCCCGCTCCACAGACCAGCGGCAGGCTGCAGTAAAGCTCCACGGGGTCTTCGCTTCCCCCTGGGGGTCCCCAGACTCTGCACTGGGATGTAAGGTTCACCGGGTCCCAGCCGGGGACAGTAGGGGAGTCGTTAACCCATTCATGCAAGCCGCCAATTAAGCGGCAAGGTACTACGCTACCTTAAGAGGGTCATAGTTACCCCCGCCGTTTACGGGCCCTTCTTCCCGTTGAACCGGGCTTTCAGGTACCCGCACTGGGCAGGACTCAGGGGCTGTACTAACCCTTTCGGGGTTGCAGCCCCCTATGTTGTTATTAGACAGTCGCTCCCCTCTAGTCACTGCGACCTGCTCCGTAAAGAGCAGGCACCCCTTCTACCGAAGATACGGGGCCAATTTGCCGATTTCCCTCGGCTGGGTTAACCCGACACGCCTTGGGCTTCTCACCCAGGGGCACCTGTGTCGGTTCTCGGTACGGTCGCCTGGTCGCCCTTTTCACGGGCTCCAGGGCTCGGCCGAACCCCTAATGGGGCCCATCACGCTTTCACCCAGTTCTCGCCATTACGGCACTCCCCGGGCTTATACGCTTAGACAGCGCGGCAGCGCTGCTCGGCCTACCCCGAAGCGTCGGGCCCGCTTCCGCGGTTTAAGACCAGGCGGCGCCGGAATATTAACCGGCTTCCCTTTCGGTGGCGTCGAGTTACGAGCCACCTTAGGACCGGCTAACCCTCGGCTGACGAACATGGCCGAGGAAACCTAGCCCCTTCGGCGGCCGGGATTCTCACCCGGCTATGCTGCTACTACTGCCAGGATTCTCGTTCCCGGCTGGTCCACAGGATCTCACGACCCTGCTTCTGCCCAACCGGGACGCCCCCCTACCGGATCAGGGCTTATTGCCCTGCCCCGGGGTCTCGGCGGCCGGCTTAGCCCCGTCCATTTTCGGGGCCCCAGACCTCGGCTGGTGAGCTGTTACGCACTCCTTAGAGGATGGCTGCTTCTAAGCCCACCTCCCAGCTGTCTTAGGCCTGGGACACCCTTCAGCGTTAACACTTAGCCGGCACTTAGGGGCCTTAACCCCGGTCTGGGTTGTCTCCCTCTCGG
>MTMI02000006.1 GCA_002011165.2 Candidatus Mnemosynella biddleae | reverse complement strand
TTGAAGTTAATTGAGGAGTTGTGGGATTCTCATTGATGAAAAGAGTTAAACCAACCTTCTTTGACTATCTTTTTCTTCGTTAATTTTTCGTTCATTCTGTTTTATTGAAAACTTCCAGAACAACATGTGTTCCGAATCATTAGATAGCATCTATCCCCTGTCAATATACCATTTGTATCTGAAATAAGCTTCCCTAAGGTATTACTTGAACCCATTTGTAATAGATTTGGTAATCCCATAAAAGGGTAAAATAAAAATTTGAGGTGTAGTAGACTTTCAATCTCCATTTTTAGGAGTTCTTCTCTGTTTCCAGTTTATGGTGGTGATGGAACAACAATGGCGTATATATTCTTTCAATCTCCATTTTTAGGAGTTCTTCTCTGTTTCGGAGTTTTACGCACTTCTTGAAGTCCTTACCCCGTACACTTTCAATCTCCATTTTTAGGAGTTCTTCTCTGTTTCGAAACAAGTTAGCTTGTATCAGATGATGGGTAGAAGGCTTTCAATCTCCATTTTTAGGAGTTCTTCTCTGTTTCAGGGTTAAGCCCAAAGCATTAACACCAGACGAAGAACTGCTTTCAATCTCCATTTTTAGGAGTTCTTCTCTGTTTCTGATAGAGTAATGGCATACTACATTGAGTGTCTATGTCTTTCAATCTCCATTTTTAGGAGTTCTTCTCTGTTTCCTGCCAGCTCTTTGCAGAAAAGCTCTGGAATACAGAACTTTCAATCTCCATTTTTAGGAGTTCTTCTCTGTTTCGGATTACATAATGAGCATTGGCGACTATCGCTACAATAACTTTCAATCTCCATTTTTAGGAGTTCTTCTCTGTTTCTCCATCCAACCAATTGCAACACCGAAGGCGTCGTTTTTGAACTTTCAATCTCCATTTTTAGGAGTTCTTCTCTGTTTCGGGCCTCGCCAGCTCTGCATCCAGTGTCCCAGACCACCACTTTCAATCTCCATTTTTAGGAGTTCTTCTCTGTTTCACCTTCCTTGCGAAGCAGAACTTCGACCCTATAAGGCTGACTTTCAATCTCCATTTTTAGGAGTTCTTCTCTGTTTCAAGGTTGTAAAGCTTGCACAAGAGGAATTGAGCATAAAACTTTCAATCTCCATTTTTAGGAGTTCTTCTCTGTTTCATTCATTAAAAAGGAATATAGGAAAATCGGGGAGATCACTTTCAATCTCCATTTTTAGGAGTTCTTCTCTGTTTCTAGACAGAGGCGTTAGACTCGTTCTCCACGCCTTCAGCTTTCAATCTCCATTTTTAGGAGTTCTTCTCTGTTTCTTTTGAGACTGCTTTCTGAAGCTCAGCAAGCTCTTCAATCCTTTCAATCTCCATTTTTAGGAGTTCTTCTCTGTTTCGGCAATAAGGAGGCTGGAAGCCTTCCGGCAGAAAAGCCGCTTTCAATCTCCATTTTTAGGAGTTCTTCTCTGTTTCCTGGTAGTTAATGACGGGGTGAAAGGATGAAAATAGAGATCTTTCAATCTCCATTTTTAGGAGTTCTTCTCTGTTTCGAAGATGTGGGTCTTATTGAGGATGCTGTAAAATATTTCTTTCAATCTCCATTTTTAGGAGTTCTTCTCTGTTTCGTTGATGGTGTTATATGGAAGATTTAGAAAAATACATCTTTCAATCTCCATTTTTAGGAGTTCTTCTCTGTTTCGCATGTAGTCATAGCAGACTCGCAGTTCTCCACCAGTTTGCTTTCAATCTCCATTTTTAGGAGTTCTTCTCTGTTTCTAGGGTAGGACATAGGGAAACGCAGGACTTGTTTAAAGAGCTTTCAATCTCCATTTTTAGGAGTTCTTCTCTGTTTCATGTGACTGAACGAGAGCAACAGATGAGGGACAATATAATCACTTTCAATCTCCATTTTTAGGAGTTCTTCTCTGTTTCTTATCATTTAGCAGTAAGGATATAGATTTTATATCATATCTTTCAATCTCCATTTTTAGGAGTTCTTCTCTGTTTCTTCAGGCATAACAGGATGAGTGATTTAGCGATGAAAGCTTTCAATCTCCATTTTTAGGAGTTCTTCTCTGTTTCTTCAAGCAGATGCACGACTTAACGGGAACGGAGGTAAACTTTCAATCTCCATTTTTAGGAGTTCTTCTCTGTTTCTTTTGATTGTGATTTTATAGATAGTTGTAACAAAGATCCCTTTCAATCTCCATTTTTAGGAGTTCTTCTCTGTTTCTGAGCACAACGCAGTGGCAGTTGTTTGGAAGGGAGTCTTTCAATCTCCATTTTTAGGAGTTCTTCTCTGTTTCAGTGTCGTATTGTACAAACCGGGTATGGTAGAGTAGGTCTTTCAATCTCCATTTTTAGGAGTTCTTCTCTGTTTCCAAGCCATTGCTCAAGATGTCCAATCCCATGAAGAGCAAGACTTTCAATCTCCATTTTTAGGAGTTCTTCTCTGTTTCAGTGTACATGGAAGAGGAACGTAAAGGGTACTAGGCTGTACTTTCAATCTCCATTTTTAGGAGTTCTTCTCTGTTTCCTTTCTTGGGTGCCGGAGGAGCGCGAGCCCTGGACCTGTCTTTCAATCTCCATTTTTAGGAGTTCTTCTCTGTTTCACAACCCAAAGCAATAGTATAGCGATGGAAGTTGAGTATTCTTTCAATCTCCATTTTTAGGAGTTCTTCTCTGTTTCACAGATCCAAGATACCGGCCTTCTCGGCACACTCAAAACTTTCAATCTCCATTTTTAGGAGTTCTTCTCTGTTTCATACGTTTCGGAGATTCTAGGCAAAGACTTTACCGTAAACTTTCAATCTCCATTTTTAGGAGTTCTTCTCTGTTTCTTAAATGGTGAAAAGTTTAATGGGCGATTCGTAGTTAGACTTTCAATCTCCATTTTTAGGAGTTCTTCTCTGTTTCGTTGAAGAGAGAGGCGAAGGACGTTGCTGAAGAATTTTTCTTTCAATCTCCATTTTTAGGAGTTCTTCTCTGTTTCATTTCCCAGCTCCCGCTGCCCCACATACCCCTGAACCCTTACTTTCAATCTCCATTTTTAGGAGTTCTTCTCTGTTTCGAATGATTTGAAAAGCTTGGTTAGCCGAGACGAATACTTTCAATCTCCATTTTTAGGAGTTCTTCTCTGTTTCGGAAAAAAGTAAATGTATTTATCAGTTTTTATGGAAACCTTTCAATCTCCATTTTTAGGAGTTCTTCTCTGTTTCATCGACAACCATACCATGAAGTGATTGAAAGATTGATAAACTTTCAATCTCCATTTTTAGGAGTTCTTCTCTGTTTCAAAGGAGGTGAGAAGTAGCGTGGCAAAGCAGATAATGTCTTTCAATCTCCATTTTTAGGAGTTCTTCTCTGTTTCTTGAAAAGCCGTTATGGAGGAATAGAAAATGAATTTGGTCTTTCAATCTCCATTTTTAGGAGTTCTTCTCTGTTTCTATATTAAAATGGTATTTGCGAGTCTTTTCAATACTCCGACTTTCAATCTCCATTTTTAGGAGTTCTTCTCTGTTTCAGACCCGCAAAGCTCTGAAGGTGATGTGGAAAGGAGTGAAGCTTTCAATCTCCATTTTTAGGAGTTCTTCTCTGTTTCCCAAAAATTGACGCTTTTTTCAGACAAGTTGTCAGAGACTTTCAATCTCCATTTTTAGGAGTTCTTCTCTGTTTCGTATGGCAGACTCAACTACAAGGCTGTGAAGAAGATCGACTTTCAATCTCCATTTTTAGGAGTTCTTCTCTGTTTCCCACCGGCAGATGTGGTGGGTGTGGCGGTTCAATGACTCCTTTCAATCTCCATTTTTAGGAGTTCTTCTCTGTTTCAGAAAAACAAAAGGGGGTGAAAAAGGATGGAAGAGATGATCTTTCAATCTCCATTTTTAGGAGTTCTTCTCTGTTTCTTATCAGAAAGCCAGATAGCGTTGATTTAAAGAGCATCTTTCAATCTCCATTTTTAGGAGTTCTTCTCTGTTTCTTTGAAGAAAGAAAAAGGGAAGACTTGACAGTAATCCTACTTTCAATCTCCATTTTTAGGAGTTCTTCTCTGTTTCGACCTGGAAGACCATACCCTCTTTCCTCCGACGCTACTCGACTTTCAATCTCCATTTTTAGGAGTTCTTCTCTGTTTCCCTGAATCTTTTATCTATGGTGAGGGACACGGTCAGAGAACTTTCAATCTCCATTTTTAGGAGTTCTTCTCTGTTTCGAGAAAAAATGAGGGAAAAAGCGAAAAAAGAGAAAATAATCTTTCAATCTCCATTTTTAGGAGTTCTTCTCTGTTTCGTAACAATACAGCAATATTATATACGAACTTTTCATTCTTTCAATCTCCATTTTTAGGAGTTCTTCTCTGTTTCGTTCAGTCTCTCATAAACGAAGGTCATGAGCTGGGCATCTTTCAATCTCCATTTTTAGGAGTTCTTCTCTGTTTCAATACTCTCCATTCGTAACCCCAAGACCACCTATAACCTTTCAATCTCCATTTTTAGGAGTTCTTCTCTGTTTCGCAGCGACTCACAGCTACACAGTCATAGCCAACACGACCTTTCAATCTCCATTTTTAGGAGTTCTTCTCTGTTTCGCAACAGTGATTGCCATAGTTGCGAATATAGCTGCCAACTTTCAATCTCCATTTTTAGGAGTTCTTCTCTGTTTCGGTGGAAGGTTGGTGGCTAAGAATGCGCCTCGCCCACTACCATCTTTCAATCTCCATTTTTAGGAGTTCTTCTCTGTTTCACTAAAATATGCTGATGAATTAAACGGCAATACAGTACTTTCAATCTCCATTTTTAGGAGTTCTTCTCTGTTTCCCGTTACTAAGGATGAGGTGAAGCAAATAATTAAGGAAGGCTTTCAATCTCCATTTTTAGGAGTTCTTCTCTGTTTCAGGGTAACCTAAAAATTTCAGGCTCATTTAGAAATTATCGTCTTTCAATCTCCATTTTTAGGAGTTCTTCTCTGTTTCTCATAGTCTGGCGAAAAAGAAATCCCGTCCCACATGCACTTTCAATCTCCATTTTTAGGAGTTCTTCTCTGTTTCGCGTCCTTTCCATATTTTCACAGCTTCCAGCATGTTAACTTTCAATCTCCATTTTTAGGAGTTCTTCTCTGTTTCCTTGAAGCGCTTGGCGAGGCTGAAGAGGAAGAGGTTTGCTTTCAATCTCCATTTTTAGGAGTTCTTCTCTGTTTCGGAGCAAGTTACAAGCTGAAAGTAAAGGTACTTAAGGTCTTTCAATCTCCATTTTTAGGAGTTCTTCTCTGTTTCACAACGAAGGGTAGAGGAATCCTCAAAGTGAAGTCAAAGCCTTTCAATCTCCATTTTTAGGAGTTCTTCTCTGTTTCGTTTGTATGGTTGTGCCAAAGCCATACATAAAGGAAGTCTTTCAATCTCCATTTTTAGGAGTTCTTCTCTGTTTCGGACAAGGGTAAGCTGGTTATTGACTGTGTAAGAGTAATCTTTCAATCTCCATTTTTAGGAGTTCTTCTCTGTTTCGAGGTGGCTGGGAGGTGAAGTAAATGTTCAATTTCCCCTTTCAATCTCCATTTTTAGGAGTTCTTCTCTGTTTCCCGAGGACCTCCCGGCCCTCCTCAGGGCTGTGGAAGCTTCGGGGGTCTTTCAATCTCCATTTTTAGGAGTTCTTCTCTGTTTCTTTAACTCCCCATGAAATTAGAATCGTAGGTGAGGATGGCTTTCAATCTCCATTTTTAGGAGTTCTTCTCTGTTTCCAATCAGCTTGCCTTCATCGAGGAAATAGAGACCGTCTCCTTTCAATCTCCATTTTTAGGAGTTCTTCTCTGTTTCTCTGAAGATGGCCCACTTGTCGTACGAGTACCAGACCTCTTTCAATCTCCATTTTTAGGAGTTCTTCTCTGTTTCCAAGTCGTGGTGAGGCAGACCCTCGCCAAGGATGCGTACTCTTTCAATCTCCATTTTTAGGAGTTCTTCTCTGTTTCGGAATTTGACAATGCTATAGTTACTTTGCTCAACATTCCCTTTCAATCTCCATTTTTAGGAGTTCTTCTCTGTTTCTCTGAAGATGGCCCACTTGTCGTACGAGTACCAGACCTCTTTCAATCTCCATTTTTAGGAGTTCTTCTCTGTTTCCAAGTCGTGGTGAGGCAGACCCTCGCCAAGGATGCGTACTCTTTCAATCTCCATTTTTAGGAGTTCTTCTCTGTTTCGAGGGCCTATGTAGTTAAAACATCAAAGGTGATACGATGACTTTCAATCTCCATTTTTAGGAGTTCTTCTCTGTTTCGCACTCTGAAGACGCAAGCAGCAATAGCATCTAGTTTTTCTTTCAATCTCCATTTTTAGGAGTTCTTCTCTGTTTCGGAACGGAAAAAGTAAGATTTTGGTCGGTGGTGAGGTAGTCTACTTTCAATCTCCATTTTTAGGAGTTCTTCTCTGTTTCTCGGGATTTGGTCTGGACTGACTGGGTTTGCTGGATTGACACTTTCAATCTCCATTTTTAGGAGTTCTTCTCTGTTTCTGAAAGAACGGGAAGTAAAACATTGCCCGAATTGTCCTTTCAATCTCCATTTTTAGGAGTTCTTCTCTGTTTCGACGCAGAGTGGTTAAGGAACAATGGTCATAAAATAATCTTTCAATCTCCATTTTTAGGAGTTCTTCTCTGTTTCATAAAGCGATTTTAAAACAGATCGAGAAATTGAAAGACTTTCAATCTCCATTTTTAGGAGTTCTTCTCTGTTTCTTGAGAATGGCAATCGCTGAAACAATTAAGATCGAAGCCTTTCAATCTCCATTTTTAGGAGTTCTTCTCTGTTTCGAATAAACTTCCTGTTGAACATCCTCCAATCTGTTATCCACTTTCAATCTCCATTTTTAGGAGTTCTTCTCTGTTTCCATACCCTGGTACGACTGGAAAGAGTGGCAGAGGATGATCTTTCAATCTCCATTTTTAGGAGTTCTTCTCTGTTTCTCGTTTGGAGTGTATCTGAACAGAAGACTGTATTATATTCTTTCAATCTCCATTTTTAGGAGTTCTTCTCTGTTTCAAGACCAAGCACCGGCAGGCACGAAGACCTTCATGTTGCCTTTCAATCTCCATTTTTAGGAGTTCTTCTCTGTTTCCGATTACGATGAGATTGCTGAGGCTCTGGGGATTGATAACTTTCAATCTCCATTTTTAGGAGTTCTTCTCTGTTTCAAAGATGGCGTCAGAGTCGAGCTTGAGATGGATGGTGCTTTCAATCTCCATTTTTAGGAGTTCTTCTCTGTTTCGTTGATGGCGTTCGTGAGGTTCACAACCGCCGTTGCTATCTTTCAATCTCCATTTTTAGGAGTTCTTCTCTGTTTCAGGAAGCTCGACTGGCACACTTGATGTGACTGGACTGGCTTTCAATCTCCATTTTTAGGAGTTCTTCTCTGTTTCCCGTAAAGTCTCTCGATGAGCTGCCACAACCTCATGTCTCTTTCAATCTCCATTTTTAGGAGTTCTTCTCTGTTTCTGAGATGCGAGGAGTTAGGGCTTGAGATCGATTTTGATCTTTCAATCTCCATTTTTAGGAGTTCTTCTCTGTTTCTTTTAGTGCAACTTCAAATGTCTCTTCGGTTATTCTTTCAATCTCCATTTTTAGGAGTTCTTCTCTGTTTCATAACATTAGTTGAACAGGGAAAAATAACACCAGTTTACTTTCAATCTCCATTTTTAGGAGTTCTTCTCTGTTTCATATCGTTTACAACGCCACAAGCGGATACTGGGAGGTTATCTTTCAATCTCCATTTTTAGGAGTTCTTCTCTGTTTCGGCATTTCAACGAAGGTCTATGGAAAGTACGTTTACTTTCAATCTCCATTTTTAGGAGTTCTTCTCTGTTTCGGAGCAGCATTTATGTTGATGCCAATATTTGCAGGGATTGCCTTTCAATCTCCATTTTTAGGAGTTCTTCTCTGTTTCTCCAAATGTCAATAAGCCAGAGTGTACAGTGTGTTTCTTTCAATCTCCATTTTTAGGAGTTCTTCTCTGTTTCCTTGGTGAGGTGGGCTAAGGAAGCTGGGCTGGATCCGACTCTTTCAATCTCCATTTTTAGGAGTTCTTCTCTGTTTCCCTCATCAAAGAAGCGATAGAGTCAGGCGACTACGTTTCCTTTCAATCTCCATTTTTAGGAGTTCTTCTCTGTTTCGGAAGAGAAAGCTGAAGAGTGTGCTTACGACTTGACAATCTTTCAATCTCCATTTTTAGGAGTTCTTCTCTGTTTCACTCTCGCTGGGGAGCCTGTGATAATAATTGGGAAACTGCACTTTCAATCTCCATTTTTAGGAGTTCTTCTCTGTTTCGGATGGATATGCGGTAAAGATAGATGGGGATGAGGAGGTCATCTTTCAATCTCCATTTTTAGGAGTTCTTCTCTGTTTCGGCTCTCAATTCTATTGGTGATTCCTTCAGAATAATGTTCTTTCAATCTCCATTTTTAGGAGTTCTTCTCTGTTTCATTTTGAGAAAAGCTATACTCTGAACATAGGGGTTGGCTTTCAATCTCCATTTTTAGGAGTTCTTCTCTGTTTCTGAAAACTATCAGTGCAAACACTGCGACAGTGCAAAAAACTTTCAATCTCCATTTTTAGGAGTTCTTCTCTGTTTCAAATCGAAGTTGATATGCCGGGAGCTGAAAAAGAGGAGAACCTTTCAATCTCCATTTTTAGGAGTTCTTCTCTGTTTCGAGAAGTGCTATCGCAGACGCTGAAGGGGAGAAAGAAAACTTTCAATCTCCATTTTTAGGAGTTCTTCTCTGTTTCTTTTGGACTGAGCAAATCCAGCGTTCAGCAATTTCACTTTCAATCTCCATTTTTAGGAGTTCTTCTCTGTTTCGAAAAATTCACTAAAAAGGAGGTGGTAGAATGGTTGACTTTCAATCTCCATTTTTAGGAGTTCTTCTCTGTTTCGGAAAACAATCTTGGCTAATGTGAAGCACCTGATCGCTTTCAATCTCCATTTTTAGGAGTTCTTCTCTGTTTCTCAAACAACCAAACACTGGCACAAACTAAAGCCTATTTACTTTCAATCTCCATTTTTAGGAGTTCTTCTCTGTTTCATGCATCACGAGGCTCGACGAGGTCAGCTCGGCAGTTGCTTTCAATCTCCATTTTTAGGAGTTCTTCTCTGTTTCTTCACCGACGCCTAAAACGCCCATGGGGGGCCGGGGCGGCAACTTTCAATCTCCATTTTTAGGAGTTCTTCTCTGTTTCTCAGGAAATAAAGCAACTCTTCCTCTCTTCCCAATTTGACTTTCAATCTCCATTTTTAGGAGTTCTTCTCTGTTTCAGAGAACAAAGCAGAATTTCTGAAAAGAGAAGAAAAGATCTTTCAATCTCCATTTTTAGGAGTTCTTCTCTGTTTCAAAGAGTAGGTGGCGGATATGGTGGACGTTATAGAAGTGTCTTTCAATCTCCATTTTTAGGAGTTCTTCTCTGTTTCGGTGGAGATGGTGGTTCGAGGTCGAAACTGAGGATGACTTTCAATCTCCATTTTTAGGAGTTCTTCTCTGTTTCGCGAAAGCCGTCGTAGTGGCGATAACAGTGCTTACAGCTTTCAATCTCCATTTTTAGGAGTTCTTCTCTGTTTCTCAACGCAAAGGCAGGAACAACGATAACTGCAAATTCACCTTTCAATCTCCATTTTTAGGAGTTCTTCTCTGTTTCGCAAATCTATCTTTATGTCAAGAGCCAGAGGGAGAAACCTTTCAATCTCCATTTTTAGGAGTTCTTCTCTGTTTCGCTATATACCATGGAACCACTATATGAGGAACATTACATCTTTCAATCTCCATTTTTAGGAGTTCTTCTCTGTTTCATTGTAAGAAGACATAACCTTTATGTAAGAATAACTAACTTTCAATCTCCATTTTTAGGAGTTCTTCTCTGTTTCGTACTGGAAGCTTCCAGAATCGCCATGTAGGCTCATCATCACTTTCAATCTCCATTTTTAGGAGTTCTTCTCTGTTTCAACCTTATAATCGAAGCCATTCCCACAGACATAGAATCCTTTCAATCTCCATTTTTAGGAGTTCTTCTCTGTTTCGAGAGAATAGTGTTCTGGATCAAACCAGAGAGACTCGTGAACTTTCAATCTCCATTTTTAGGAGTTCTTCTCTGTTTCTGGCAATCTTCGCATTGGTAGCCACACGAATTGTGTGCTTTCAATCTCCATTTTTAGGAGTTCTTCTCTGTTTCCCCAATATTGGTGACACCCCCAACTAAGCGCAAGAAAGTCAGCTTTCAATCTCCATTTTTAGGAGTTCTTCTCTGTTTCGGAGGAGTATTTCTTCTCAACCCTGAGAAGGACGAGCTTTACTTTCAATCTCCATTTTTAGGAGTTCTTCTCTGTTTCGAAGTTTTTAATGCTATAGAGATTGACTGCGATAAGATCTTTCAATCTCCATTTTTAGGAGTTCTTCTCTGTTTCGTGTTTATGTTTGCCTGATGGCTGAAAGGAGGTGTTGACTTTCAATCTCCATTTTTAGGAGTTCTTCTCTGTTTCCCCATCAAAACACCCTCAATTTCCTGAATATAAATGCATTTCGCCCTCCTCACCAGACCCCGAACCGAATCCCTCAAAATGCACCTAGGTATTTAAATAAATACCTGTGAAAGATGGCGACATCCCACCCTTTTCCATCTTTGTACAAACGTCATCATACTTATTCTTTCGATTTAATGGCTCAACTTCACTGAATTCAGGCAATCACATCCCCGCGCCCTTGTAATCCAACTTCATTTTTAAGGTAACAAATATAATAAATGTTCAGAAAAAAGGAATCGGATGATGCTTTGATTGGTAAAAAGAGTTGGTATCTGGTATCAGCAAAAAATAAATATATTTTCTAGAAAATGTTATTATGGTATACTTTCTTAACGAAGTTGAACATAAATTTATAGTTCTGAATTTGAGACCCAAAATAAGGGTGAATCCGGTTCCTGAGGAGCTGAGAGGATGGAACTGGCATTCTCCACCTTTAAAGCCTTATTATGATCTCAAATTACCCATGTACCTGATTTGCAATGATTACTGTAAGACGGGCAGAGATGTCTATATGACCATGGTGGAAGGAAAGAGGGGTGAGGAAGACCTCAGCATAAGGTTGGGTAAGGCTGTTCATGACGCCATAGCTAAAGCCGTAAGGCAGGCCAGAAGGCTGAACTTTCAGGCCAGAATTGAGCCAGATGATGCCATTCAGAGCGCTGTCAAAGCTGTGTGGGATTATACAATGGCTGCATGCAGGTCAGCTTACCTGAAGGCAAGGGCTGAACAGCCTTATGCCAGCGAAGAAGACGTCATCTCCACATCGATCCCCTTCTTGGTTGAGCACAGGATGGATGGCAGTCTTCTTGGCTGTTCGGGCATCATATCGGTTGACTGCTACGATTACCTTCGCAACATAGTCTTCGACGTGAAGGTAACTGCCATGCCAACCAACGCCAGGCTCCACACCACAGGCTATGCGCTGGTGATAGAGAGCCTGTACGAGATTCCGGTGGACATCGGATGTACCGTTTCCATTTCATTCCGGGACAACAGAATGTCCGTTTCCAAGGACATTCACTTTATAGATGCCAATCTCAGGAGCTGGTGGGTTGAGGAGAGAGACAGGAAGGCTGAGATAGTCTACAATCAGACGGATCCCGGAAAGCCTGAAAGCTGCCCCCCGAAATGCATGTTCAGGAATGAGTGCCTATGAGACTGGTTGTAGACGGATTTGGGAAGTTCATAGGGAAAGAAAACCAGCTGATTGTTGTGAAGGAGAAGGGCAAGGTTGTGAGGAGAGTGAAGCCTGATGAGCTTAAGCAGATTATAATAACGGGTAAGGCATCCATAAGCAGCGAAGCCATAAAGATTATGCTAAAAAATGCCGTTGATGTGGTCTTCATCGATAGAGGTGGCGATGTGGTTGGCAGGCTGATGCACCCCTTTGTAGGGACAGCGAAAACGAGGAGGGAGCAGTACTTGGCCTATAACGATGAAAGGAGCGTTGTGCTGGCAAAAGAGTTTGCTAAGGCAAAGCTGCGAAATCAGGTTTCGGTGCTGTCAAACCTCGCCAAAGCGAGAAAGGACAGCAACCCAGAGCTGGCTGAAATGCTCATGAAAGCGAGGGAAGCTGTGAAGATCTCCATCGAAAAGCTTGCAGGTGTTTCGGGGGGTAAAATAGAGGATGTGAGAGAGGAAATCATGGGAATCGAAGGGATTGCAAGTCAGGAATACTGGAATGCTTTATCTCTCATTTTCCCTCCAGAATATGGCTTTAAGCAGAGAAGAGGGCTTGAGGTGGGACAGACCAGATACGCTCAGGACATAATCAACGCCATGCTCAATTACGGTTACGCTATCCTACACTCTGAATGTATTCGGGCAGTAGAGCTGGCAGGCTTAGACCCTTACGCTGGATTTCTGCACGCCGATCGGTCAGGCAGGACTTCTGTGGCTCTCGATTTAATGGAAGAGTTCAGGCAGCAGATCGTTGACAGAGCAGTTATAAAACTGGTGTCCTACAGGCAAGTAAAGCCTGATGAATGCGAAATGAAGAACTTCGTCTGCATGCTTAGCGATTCAGCCAGAAGAGTTTTGCTGGAGGAGGTTCTGAAGAGGTTCGAAATGAGGACCCAGTACATGGGGAGAAACATGGCCTATTCCACCATCATACTGCATCAAGCCAGGAGAATCGCCTCATTTCTGAGGGGTGAGGGAAAGTACTCGGGTTTCTGGCAGGGATGGTAGGGTGGCGTGGATGATTGACGTCAGCGATCTGGTTCAGTACCTGTACTGCCCCAGAAAACTCTACTTCATCAAGGTAATGGGCCTGAGAATCTCAAAGCCAAAGATGGATGTGGGAAAGGAAATTCACGAGAGCGTTGAAAAGTCCTTGAAGAGGAGGAAGCTCGAGGGAGAAGTCATGGAGAATGTTTACCTTGAAAGCCAGAGATACGGAATAAAAGGTTATGTTGATGCCATAATCAGGAGAAGAGACCAGTACATACCGATTGACATCAAGTTCTCAAGGTTCAAAAGAGTATTTTACGGATGGAAAATGCAGCTGGCAGCTTATTCCCTTCTTGTGGAAGAGAACTTCCACTGCAAAGTCAGGAAGGGCTACATATACCTTGCAGAGACGAAAGAGTGGATTGAGGTAGAGATCACGCCGGAGGATAAAAAAGCCCTCGTGAAGATAATTCGGAAGGTTGAGGAGGTGCTCAAGGAGGAGAAGTTTCCTAGGGCAAGCAAATCAAAAAAGTGCAGCTATTGTGAAATGTCCAAGCTTTGCGTTTGATTAGCAATTTTACGCATCACTACTGAACTCAGGCAAACTCCACAGTACTCTCCTTAACCAGCTCCACTCCAGTATTGCTTATCACAACAGCAGTCTCAACGCACCTCTTGCAAAGGGGGATTATGAATATACAATCGTGCTCATCCCTGACAAACCTCCTGACCTGCTTCGATAAAGCCTCCCTGTCATTGGGATTAAGTTCTCCTCTGAATGCTGAGTACTGCACTCTGGCAAGTCCATATCTCTCCAGCAACTTTGCCAAGCGGTTGCGGTTGCTGTCGTCGGTTATGTCGTACACTACGAGGTAGAGCATAAATACACCCTATTTTTAGCAATATACAAACTTTGCTGCTGGCTTTAAATTTCTCATTTTTTAGCCTTATAGAGATTTTTAGCCCTCCTACCCATCCTCAATGCCTCATTATAGGTGTTTATTAGTTTACCAATTAATTTTCCGACTTTCTGATTTCAGAAATCCTCGACATTCCAAGCAGAAGTTATAAAAACAAGCCTTCAAATCATCCTTTCTACCATCTCAACAAGTTCCTCAGCCCATGCAATTACCTGTTCGGCCTCACTTTCGGACACAACATCCATATCCTCATAAACAACCCTGTGTCTCTTCTTTCTGGTTCCATTCAGGGCAATTACCAGCTTCTCGCCAGCTCCTTCACCAAGGACTACATGTAGAAATTTGATGACTGCCAGATGTCCTTCCCTGCTGGAAGGCCTGTAACCTCTGCTGAACATCAAGGCTCTGCCTGCTTGAAGCATCGCATTGTAAGCTATTGCAAGGGTCCAGTCATACCTCTCATTCTCGATCAGAATTTTTGCCGTCTCTATATCCTCTTTCGCATGCTCAAGCGATTTCAAGGCAAGATTACGATCTGGCTTTATCTTTCTGATGACGTTATCCCTCAACAGCTCTTCTAAACTCATTTTCTTCACCTATCAGCATTATCACCGGGTTGTTCACAATATCCATCAGTAGATGGTGTCTGTTCTTGATCTTCCTTGCGAACTCCTCCTCACTCCATAAAATGTAGTTTATTTCCCTGCCTATCTGTTTTTCTGCCTGGCTTATCCTTCTCAATATTTTCTCTTCATCTGCATCTCCAACTATCAGCAGGTCAACATCACTGCTTTCAGTCTCATCTCCCCTGGCGAAGGAACCGAATATCAAAGCGTACCTTATACCTTCCATACCCGAAAGGGCCTCTCTAACGATATCTGCTATTCCAGTAGTTTTGACAATCAGACTCTTCAGCTCGTTGAAGTACGGAAGATTTTTGTTAACCGAAATGAGCGTAATCTTTCCCCTCTTTTCCTCTCTCAGAATGCCCAGAGATACTAGATTCTTGATCTCTCTATGAACCATTCCGTAGGGTATGTTCAGAATTTTTGACAGCTCCCGGATGTGAAACTGGCTGTCAGGGTTGAGCATGAGTTTTGAGAGCAGCAGTACCCTCGTTCTTGATCCAAACAACCTATCTAATTTTGATGTCATATTATCTACTTTAGGTGTCAGTTGTATAAAAGGTTTTGCTTGCTGAATGGAGTATGAGTTGCTGTTAATGCGGAGGATTTGTGATACTATACCTCCAGCAAATCCAACCAAGGGACGTCTTTTTCCTGTTTTCTTTACAATCACCTTTCTGTTCCTAATAGCTTTTTTAGTCTCCTTTTACATTCATGCCATATTTTGCTATGTGGGCAATATACCTTTCATCACGCAATAAACCTTTCCGATCTCAACGGCATTCTCTCTTTCAATTTCTTCAAAATTAAATGAAGCTCTTGAAGGTTGAAGCTGAGATGATTCTTGGATAGTAATCTATCTTTTTCATCGCTTCCATTCTAATCTTCACCTTTCAACATGGGAGAAATCTAAACATAGCTTCCACAATAGGGACAGGAAAAGGCTTCTCTTTCCATCTCCATTTTCAAAAGCGCCTCAAGGTTTGAAGCATTGATAACTAATAATTTATTTCTTCTATAATTTTTTGCATTTATGAGCAAAAACAATATATAGTTACAATTGGCAAAAAATTGTGTACATTGGTGTGGGGCGCAGCATAGTATGGGGCATTTCAGGTGAAGTCAAATTGTGATTGTAATAAATTATTAGATAAAGCTCCACGATATCGAGGAGTTGGGAAGACATGAGTAATGTAACGCTTGAGGTAGAAACTGTAACGCCCCTCTTTATTGCTGGCGCAGATCAGAGAAACATAGAAAATGAGGGTCTACGAGCACCAAGTTTGAGAGGGCTACTGAGGTGGTGGTTTAGAGCTGGTTTAGGAGGAGCTAAACTTTCCTCAGGAATGGAGGATACAAAAGAGATAAAAGTAGAAGAAAATAAAATTTGGGGAACTACGGATAAGCAAAGTAAAGTAGTTATTAGAACATTTCCTCTTCTTGGAACTCTAAAAATATCTCTCCCAAATTTTAAAGGAAAAGGCATAAGATATTTTGGTTATGGTCTATCCGATAGAAAGGGTATATTAGAAGGCAGATTTAAAGTGGAGATTCGCTTTAGGCCTACGATCTCTGAAGAGGAAAAGGAAAAAGTGATAGCTGCTACATGGCTGCTACTAAATCTGGGAAATGTTGGAAGCAAAAATAGAAAGGGCTTTGGAAGTTTAAGAGTTTGTAAAGATATTAAAGTGGGCGGTATAGAATTTAAGAATCCGAGAAATATAGAAGAGCTAAGAGAATACCTTGAAGTTAATATTAAAAGAGTGTTGAATATTTTTGGTTGGGATGGTTCTGTTTCGGTTTTGACTGGTTCGCCGATGCCAGAATTTCCTGTTATTGCCCGAAATTTTTGGAAAATGAAAATTTTAGATAGAGTATATTCCTCCCCATTCGATGCAATTAACGATATTGGAGAAGAGGTACGAAAATATAGAGAAGATAGGAGAAATCCATCTGCAAAGCATACACGCAAAACTAAAAAAGGTGTATTTTCATATTGGGTTACAAAGGATTATGATGCTGTAAAGAGTATTTATACAGGCAGCCCTACTTCAGTACCTTTAGGTTCGATTTTTGGCTTACCCCATCAGTTTCAATTTCAGTCAATAGGGAAAAAAGCTATAGTGCGAGGTGTGAAAAGAATTGGAGATAAAGAAGTGGTATACGAGAGAAGGGCGTCTCCATTACAAATTAAAATTTGGAAGTTGGACGAGAACGAATATGCGATTGGATTACAAATATTCTTGTCTAAATTCCTCCCAGATAATAGTAAGTTACTAATTTCCGATTTGAGGGATCGAGCTATAAGAACAGAAACAAATCTCCCTTTATATAATTATCTTACAAGCTTTTTAGACAGCTTACCTGGGAGGTGGATAAAACTATGAACTTATGGCAAGACAAAATCAAAGCTTTCTTCCACGATCCTCCAGATAAGGCATTGATATTATTCCATAAATCACATGAAGAGAAAAGAGACAAAATTTTGGAAGAACTAAGCCTTAAATATGATAAACGTCTTGATCCAGCTGACCATATAGCATCAGCTATGCAAAGATTGGATATCCCCAGCAACTATAGAATGGATAAAGGAGGATGCAATAATCACATATGCTTTAAAGGAGCATCTAAGCCGGTATTTAAGCATACATTATCAGGTTACTCGGAAAATCTTGAGAAAATAAGAGACTTCATAACCACATATGGCTACGAAAAGGCGTTGGATGAATATGGTTTCAATCCAAAAATTGTAAAAGAATTTCTTGATAAAAATAACTGGAAGAAAACTTATTTCTCACTTTGGAGACTCTTGCCAGAAAAGTATCCTCTTGGATACATCCTACCAGCTGACACAAGAATACCAGACCACAGTATATGGGATCATTTGGATGTTACTGCTGCAATAAGCTCATGCTTGGGTGATTTAGGATTATTTTCACTCAAAATCCCGGCAGTTCAAGAGTTCATATCTCATTCAAGAAAACTATCCGATTTGTGGGCATCAAGCCATATTTTTTCACTGCTACTTTTTGAAGGAATTAAAGAAGTAATTGGTGAACTCGGCCCTGATGTGGTCATATACCCTCAGCTAAGAGGGAACCCTTTACTTGATTGCTACATAAAGAGCGAGTTAAGCATAGAAAATATCATTCCTGACAAGAATAAAATAAAAATAGCGAATTTACCGAACACCTTTCTTTGTTTTATACCGCTTAGTAGAGCTGAAGAATACAAGGAAAGATGCAAAAATGCGATAAAGAAGAAGTGGAAAGAAATCTCCAAAAAAGTAAAAGAGTATCTAAATAAAATAAAAATTAAACCTAATGAAGAATTATGGAATTCCCAAATTGAGAAATCTTTGTCTGTTGTAGTCGCACATACAGAATTCTTCAACCTTGACAGCTATGAGAAAGTGAAAAATGGTCTATCCAGCGATGTTAAAGAAAAGCAGGATAGATGGCTCAGTTTTGTGGAAAAATTAGAAAGAACTAACTACGGTCATTTTTATTTTCCAACTTATGCATTGTTAGGAGTTATTCTGACGCAAAGTTCGAGATTATGGGACGCTTGGGAGGAGGAGCCAATAACAGGGAAAAAGTGCTTAATGTGCGGATTGAGGAATGCTATTGTTGGGAGAGTGGATGGAGACATCTACCAGTACTGGGAGGATGATACTTGGAACGATATAGAAATTAAGGATAAGATATGGAAAAATGTGCTTAAAGAAGGAGAAAGGCTCTGTGCTGTATGTTTGACTAAAAGAATTTATACAGAAGTATTTAAAGAAGAATTTAAAGAATTTAAAGCTAAATCTCCAGAATTTAAATCGGTTGTCGAAATCGCAGGAAGAGATTTCATAAGGAATGTAGAGGATGACGAAGATTTCAAACTTCTAAAAGATGTTGATATCGAGCTAATTTACGAACATGAGTGGAAATCAGATGAAAAGAAGAAAACAACCATAAGGCAATTAGAATTAGTTGAAAAGAGAGAAGAAATAGAAAATAAATTGGAGAATTGGTGGAAAGCTTTTGGTAGACCAAACAAGTATTATGCAATTTTAATGATGGATGGAGATAGAATTGGAAAAACGATATTTGGAGAAACTTTGCCAAATTTTGGAGATTTCTTCCATCCAATTTTCAAAACCAAGATAATGGAATGGGAAAAAGGAGAAGATCTGTCAAATATGAAAAGGATTCTTTCTCCTTCTGTTCATATAGCAATAAGTAGAGCTATGAAGAATTTCTCAATCTATAAGGTTCCAGAGATTGTCGAGGAAAATTATGGATTTTTAGTGTACTCTGGCGGAGACGATGTTTTAGCCCTCTTTCCTACAGATAAAGTCCTAAACGCTGCGAAAGAATTACAAGAATTCTTCAAAAAGGACTTCTATGAAATCGAAGTTAACGGCGAGAAAAGAAAGGTTATGGGGCTTGGAAAATACGCAAGCATGAGCGCTGGTATAGTTTTTGCTCACTACAAGTATCCACTTTACGATGGTATAGAAAAGGTAAGAGAGGCTGAAAAAAGGGCAAAGAATGAGTATGGAAGGAATGCATTCTATATGACTTTTATAAAACGTTCTGGGGAACTTTTTTCAGCGGGTGGAAAGTGGAATTTTGTTGGTGACTTCACACCAATTGTTGAAGCAATACGAACAGATAAAATTTCCCATCGCTTTATTTATGATTTCCTAGGAATACTTGAAATTTTAGATGGAGATATGCTTAAAGCTGAAACAAAGAGACTTCTAAAGAGAAGAAAGACTGAAAAAGCAACTAATGAAGAAATAAATGATATTTGCGGAAAAATCCTTTGCCTAATTGAAAAGTACAAAGAAAATAACTTGCCTATCGAAGACATCGGAAAAGTGCTGAAAATACTATACGACGCTTATAGGGGTGAAGAGGAATGAAGAGGTTATTTATAGAGCCCATCGATGTGCTTATGTTCAGAACTGAGAGACCTTTTACTGCAAGAGAGGTGCATGTAGCAAAAACTGGTGTTATTTCACCCCTAACCTTTGAAGGTGCAATTAAGTCCAAGATATTTAGTGAATTCTGCAAAAGAAAAGGTTATTCACCAAGAGATTTCCAAAGGAGTAAAAAAAGAAATGAAACTCCAGAAGATTTTAAGAAAACCAAAGAAGAATTAGTAGGATTTGTAAAGCAGCTGATGGAGAAAGATAAGGATTTGAAAGAATTGTTGGAAGTTATTGGCTATTCTCCACTGGAATTTTCCTCAAAATTAAATGTTTTAGGCATCTTCTTTGCTAAGAAAGGCGAATTTATAGAATACTTCCCAATTCCTAATGATGTAGTCAGAGAGGATAGAGAAAAAGGTAATACTGTAAAATTACAGCCCAAAGAGAACCTTCAGTTTAAATGGATGGATAAAAAAGTTTGTGTGAGTATAACAGGTTGTTCTCAAGTGAAAAACGTTGAGGGTTTGATGGACTTTAACGATTTGATAAATTATTTAAATGGAGGCTGTCCGAAACCCACAAGAATAAAATATAAAAATAAAGAACTAAATAAGCCCTACTTTAAGGAGATTAGACCCGGAATTGAATTGGAGAAAGATAAGAAGAAAACAGTAGAAGGAGCTCTTTATACAGCTGAATTTCTTAGACTTATAGAGGATTGGGGCTTTATAGTTTGGTATGAAGCTCCTGACAGTATTTCATCACTGGAGGGGCTTATCAAATTGGGAGGTGAAGGAAGGGGGGCTATCTCCCAGATGATTGAGGACAAGAGAATTGACTGGACTGAATTGATTAAAGGAATAAATGAAGATGAAAAGTTTAAACTTTATCTTGCAACACCTTCTTACTTTAGTGGTTGCATACCGCCTAAAGATAAACTTGAGAAGATTCTTGGAATAGACTTGGAGCTAGTGGCAGCACTTCCGGGAAAGCCCGTCTACATCGGAGGATATGACTTCGCTATGAATAAAGAGAAGCCTTTAAGGAGATGGGTTAATGCTGGGGCAGTATACTACTACAAGTTTAAAGGAGAGATTAAAGAGGATTTGTCTATTCCTATAAAAATCTTAGATAGTGATACAGATTTAAGATGTGGATTTTTGGGGAGGTGGTAAAAATGTTTGAGAAAGCTTTGGTAATGTACATCTACGCTGAAACACCCTTACATCCGGGAAGTGGGACGGCAATTAGTGAAGCAGTTGACTTACCAATACAGAGAGAAAGACATACAGAATTTCCGATGATACAGGGATCCTCATTAAAGGGAGTACTAAGAAGCCATGCTCGGGTTATAGGTATTAGTAAGACAGAGGAGAACATCCTCTTTGGAGAACCGGATAGAGTTGGAGGAGTTTCAGTAACAGATGCTAGAGTGCTAGCTTTTCCTGTAAGGAGTCTTAAAGGCTTGTTCGGTTGGGTTACTTGTCCATTTATTCTCAGTAGATTTAAGAGAGATATGAATCTAATCGGCAAAAGTCTCACATGGAATACTCCTGCCCCCTCAAATGAAGACAAAGCTATAGTAAAGTCCGACTCAAATCTGATAATAAATGATAGTATATACTTGGAGGATCTTAAGCTTAATGTAGAAACATCTACCGAATTAAATGAAATAACACAATCGTTTGTCGAAGCTTTACCAAATACAAATGAGTACCAACAAGTTAGGGAAAAACTAGAGCGAGATCTCGTCATCCTAACAGATGACTTATTTAGAGATTTAGTTGTAATGACAACAGAAATTGCCACCAGAATAAGAATCGGAGAGGAAGGGGTTGTAGAGGAGGGACCATGGTCTGAAGAGTATATTCCGACTGATACAATCATGTACAGCTTGATTCTAATTCCAGGGAGACTAAAAGATTTAACTTTAGAGGAAACTATTAAAAAATTATGCCAATATGACAACAAAATTTTGCATATTGGAGGAGATGAAACTGTCGGAAAGGGATTTGCAAGGATTAAAGTAGAGGTGATTTAGAATGTTGAGAAGTTTAGAGCAGACACGGGCAAAAAAGGCGTGGGATTTTATAAATGAGGTTAAAGGTCAGAACTATCAAAAAGACTATCGGGCATATGTAAGAAGAGCTCCAGCACTCATTCTTTCAAACGGATTAGGAAATGTTCTAGCTTTTTGGAGAGCAAAAAAGGTAGAAGCGTACACTAAACTGTATGAGCACGTAAACAGATGGTTCAAGGAAAGACATCCAGAAGAGGAGGACATACTTAGTTGGATAAGATCAGATACTACTTCATCTTTGGAAGTGTTTAAAGAAACAAAAGAAGTTATATCCCTACTAAACTGGATGAAAAGATTTGCTGAAGCCGAATTGGAGGAGTGAGTATGGCGAGATACTATCTTCCAAAAAAGGATTTTCCAAATCCAGAGCAATTTATAAATGATATAATAGAAAATAGATTTCTAAATAATATTAAACTTTGGTTAGATAAATACTGCTTCTTTGATGAGAATAAAAATAAATTTGATTTAAGAGGTCAAATAAAATTACTAAGAAATAAGAAATTAGCTATATCTTCTAACATGATAAGTCTACAAGATTATGAGAATTATCTTCAAAGAATTAACTTTCTCTACGAATCTCTTAGAACACAAGGTTACTATTTTCCGAAACCCTATGAGGGAAGAATAGAGTGGCGTCTTGTTGTGGGACTTGGTAATGAAAGTGTATATGAAACCTCTATAACCTTACATCGAAATTATTCCGTGCCCATTATTCCCGGAAGTGCTATAAAAGGGATAGTTCACCATTATGCTGAGAAACATAAAAAATTACTCAGGGATGAGGTTATTGAAATATTTGGTAGTCAAAATAAAAAAGGAAAGGTCGTATTTTTCGACGCTTTACCAATCATCGGGCAAAATAAAGACTTTATTGTCCTTGACGTCATGAATGTCCACTACAGAGACTATTATCAAGATGAAAGTGGCGAAACACCTCCAGGAGACTGGATGAATCCAAATCCAGTGTTTTTCTTAGCTGTTGAAGGAATAAAATTCAAGTTTGTTGTTGCATCTAAAGATAGCAACCTTGCAGAGAGAGCTATGAAATTACTAAAAGAGGCCACTAAGAAGATCGGCATTGGTGCAAAAACTTCCGCTGGATATGGGTATTTTGAGTGATGGGGTGTGGAATATGTCAAGGAATGTGCTGATATCTTCCATAGGATGGACACCAGCGGTTATAACTGAGATTATAGACCTCTTGGAAGAGAGGGGTATACCTATTCATGAGGTTGTAGTCTTTCCAACGAAGGACGTACTTCCTTCTTACTACGCTCTTCTCATCGATTTTAAGTACGGACCATATAAGGGAGAGAAAAGGATTGAGAAGTGCGAGCTACCTTTTACAGATATAAAAGATGAAAAAGACTGTGAAGAATTCAGACGAATTGTAGAGAACGTAATTACCAAGAAGATCGAAGAAGGGAAGAATGTTATTGTAAGCGTTGCTGGCGGTAGAAAAACAATGCCCCTCGATATGATGATTGTAGCAAAGAAGAATGGAATAAAAGAGATTTACCATGTAATCGCTGAGGAAAAGAAAGGTATAAGTAATGAGTTTGCTGCTATACAGAGAATTTTCAATCTTAAAAACATTGCAGAAGGGAGAGAGGATCCACCCAAGCAGATTGTAGATTTTATAGTTGGTATGTGCCATCCAAGAGATTTAACCTTGCGGCTGATTCGTATACCTATTGAAGAATTAAAATGAAAACATCTGTAATAGCCCCACTCGGCTTAAGCCCACCAGTAATAACAGCATTCATTGAAGGAATAGCTGAGCCAATCAGCGATGTCGTTGTTTTAACAACAGACAACGAGGAAGTGAAAAGAGGATACGAGCTCGTAAGAATAGGACTAAAGTTCAAGTATCCAAGAATCAGAATCCACGAGATTAAACTACCATTTGACGACATTTACACGACAGAGCAAAATCTACAATTCATGGCCATCGCTGCCAGAATTATAAAGAAGGAAAGAGAAGTTCACAAATGCGATAGAATTCTCTTAAACATTGCTGGCGGAAGAAAAAATACGTGTATAACTCTGTCTCTCTTGGGGCAGCTTATGGGAGTTGACGGAGTTTTCCATGTAGTCACTAAAGACGTAGCTATAGTAAATCAGTTGCTTGAAAGTCTGAGAGAGGACATCAGAAGGATTTACGAAGCTAAGGACGATGAAGAAAAGATCAAGATTTACAAGGAGAAAGAAAGGTACTTTAACAGCCTTCTTTTCCCTGCTAAATCCGAGTATGAGATTATAAGGATTCCGACTTTACCGTATCCTGGTGAACATCTTGCTAAGCTCGTAACCGCTGTTCATTCTTCAAACCTCGATGTGCTATCAGCGGAAGAGAGAGAATTGCTTTACAGACATGGGATTCTTGAGAAAATTGGGCGTCGCTATGTTGTTTCTGAGTATGGGAGGGCTTTAGTTTCTGTATTAGTGCGACCCTAAGGAGGTTATAGAATGAAAAAAGCATTAATCATAACAGTCGGGACAACTCTAGACCCAATCATCGAATCTATAACAAGGAACGATGTAGAAGTAATTTATTTGGTGTACGGTCGACCACTAAGTCCGGATCAGGATCCAAATCCATTTAATGTTGCATATAATGCAAAATTGAGGGCTAAGGAAATTGGTAAGTTTGCAATACCAATAGAAATAAGCGATCCAGAGGATATAGATTCCTGCGTGTCAGTACTTAGAGAACTGGTGAAAGACACCCATGAATTTGATGAAATAATAGTAAACTTCACCGGTGGAACAAAGCCAATGTCTGCTGCAGCTTTTCATGTGTTTTTAACGGAAATGATTTCTTCAAAACTTATTTTCGAATATGTTGGTGGTAAAATTAGGAACGAACTCGGAAGAGTCACCAGAATGGAAACAAAAAAGTCATACAAAACTGCTTCAGATGAATTGGCAAGAAAAGTCATATCTTATATGGAGCAATATCAGTTTTATCTTGCAAAGAAACTTTCTGAGATGCTACCAAACAGAACCTTTGGATTTCTTAAAAAAGCTGCCGAAGCTTTCTGGCTGTGGGATTTATTTGAATACGAAAAAGCTGTCAGGATACTCAACGAAATTGGTAAAGCTGCTGAAAGTCTTGAAAATATCGCCTTTGGTCAAGTTCCTGAAAATGTTGTGAAGCTCAGAAATATCAGTAATATCGTTGTTAATGCTCTTAAAAAAATGAGAAAGTGTCAGAATGAGAAGGTCATTGTCGATGTTGAAGGGTGCCATGTGCTCTCGCTAGACGCTCTTGTTAATGCCGAAAGACGGTTAAAAACGCACAATTACACCGAAGCTGTTTTAAGAGCTTACAGAGCTATCGAGATTGCCACACAGGTAAAACTTTTAGAGAATGGAATAAATCCGTGGAAAGTCGAGTGGGCCAAGATAATGGATTACCAAGAACTTCTGGATTTGATGGGGTACAAAGATGAAGAAGATGCTCCAAAACAGTTAACACTCTGGAATGGATTGAGTGTCCTTGATTTTCTTGAGTCACATAGATTAATGGGCAAAATACGTGATGATTTACAGTTTATATCTCAGCTTAGAAATAACTCTAAACTAGAACATGGATATTCTGACATTAGCAGAGAGAATGCGGAACAAGTCGTTAGTAAGTCGTTCAAAGTTTTGAAGGCCATAATTGGATCCGAAGACTTTCCAGAGCTTAGCAACTTGAAAATATTTTGATTTCTTAATTCCTATATAAGGTAAAATCGCTGAAACTCACCCAGAATTCTGCTGAATGTTGACTTTCCAGATCTTCTATTTTTCTGAGCTGAGAGATAGTCAGCAGTTGTGAGAACCAGTAAAGTCAGGTAAGATAGCTTTTTTAAATCTCCTCGTTGCATTATTTCCCTCCAAAGACTGTTTACTCTGCTATTCACGTTTACTTCCAGACTCCTCATCAAATTTTCAACTCCTCGGCTTTTGATCTCATTCACAGCTCTTTTCAGAGCTTCAACTTCCTTTTGATCCAGAAATTGCCTCGCATCATTTTCAAAAGTTTCGAGCAAACTCATCCCAAATCTAACACTGCTTTCTTCCATTTCCGGCTTTCTGAGCCTCACATTCATTGCATGATGATGGAAGAAAATTGCAAAACTGCAGACGTCTCTAATCACTCCGTATCTCTCGTAATTTTCGAGATCAATTTCAAAGAGCTTGCTTACAAAGGTGTTAAAAATGTAGGTAGAGAAATACTCATGTCCTTTAAAAGACATGTACCTCTTGCCTTTTTCACCACGCTTGCTCTGATAGAAAATTTTTCCGGCGTCATGAAAGACTATCGCCAGTCTTACTGCCTGCTTGAAATCCAGCCCATGGTAAATTTTTTCTGCGAGTCTGAAAAGCTTGGAATCTTCCACACTCTCCATAACTTCGAGAGCTGTTGCTATGTGGTTCACCAGCAGCTCCTTATCACCAGTTTCTTCCTGATAGTAGCTGAGAACTTCCATTTTAATCCCTTTTGATGGATAATCCTCTCTCACGGTCGTAATCGCCATCCACAACAACAGCAACAATTGAATTTTTGATCATGCACCTCAAAAATGAGCGAGGGTATCTCAGGGTGCAATTTGATAGGCTTTCGAAGTCCACGATTTCGGGAATCTCGTCTCCGCTCTCATAGTCTTTCCTTAGCAAAACGACTTTCTCAGGATTTGCTCTTTTTACGACCTCGAATGATACCGGAACTGTTAGCTTGAGGAGATCGCTAAGGCTGAACTCTCCATTTTCCTTCCTACACTCATCGAGCAGGTCAAGAGATATGGCGGGAATCATCAGCCCATCTCTGACAAAGCTCCCTTCAAGTTTGAAGAATGTTTCTACAGCCTTTAATGGGGCGTATTCGAAATTCATCAAGATTCTTTTAAGGTCATCCAAGCCCTTTTCTTCAATCTGAAAATCATCTGCTGTGTAAACATCGAGTAATGCCTTATAACCTTCGACAAGATGAACATTAAACTCCCCCATCTCCATGAGTTTATCAAGCGTCCTCTTGGTGAGATCCCAGTCGTAGACTTTGTACCTTCCATTGTAGCTCAGCAAATCTCCAGAATTATCGGTTTCATACCAGATATATACAGCACCTTCATTCTCGCCATCGTAACGCAAAAATCTCCCCAGTCTCTGGATCAGGGAGTTTGCAGGGGCAAGTTCAGTGATAAAGAGGTTGGAAGAGATGTCAACACCAGCCTCAATAACCTGAGTTGCTACAATTATGAATTTCTCAGCCCGTTTCAGCCTTCTCAATTTTTCAGCTTTCCGATCTCTGTCCGCTTCATTAAATCTCGAGTGCAGGAGGAGTTTATCAAACTCCATGAATTTGTTTTTTATCAGCTCATAGAACTGAACAGCGTCTCTTATGGTGTTGAAAACCACTATTATCTTGGAGTACCTCTTGGATTCCTCATCAATCCACTTTTCAATAATCCTGAACTTGTTCTCTTCATTCAGAGCCTCCAGATATATGGTGTACCTTTTATTTCTTCTATTCGCAAAAAATTCTTTGTCATGCTCAAAACTGAATTTTATAAATTCGTAATTGCACCACCCCCAATCTTCAAGAAATTCCTGCAGCTTTTCTTCCAGCGTTTTCGGTATTGTTGCAGACATCAGCACGAGTTTCTGATCGTTGTCCATTGCTGCCCACATCAGGGCAAAAAGGAAGTTCAGGGATTTGGTAGAATCGGCTATAAGGTGAACCTCATCAAAAATGATATTGGACAGCGCTATTGAAGCCCAAGAGAAGAGATAGTGACCGAGTGAACCAGAAGATGTGCCACTCCAGTATTTTACAACCTTATCCAGGTCCTCTGGTGGGATGCCGAAAAGAGTCAGAGCGAGAGTGTCAACTGTTGTCAGGGTCACCGGCTTGATGAGATATCTCGACTCAGGGTTGTGCATGTATCTCTTCCCAAGCTCATCTCCAAAAAGCTCTTTGAATTTGATGAACTGATCCTCAAGAAGGGTTCTCAGCGGAAATGTCACTATTGACTTTAATTCCTCCCTGAATGAATACATTGCAATGGTTGCAGAAATCGTTGATTTTCCATATCCTGTAGGGGCTTCTATGATGAAAACGTTATCGTTATCCCAGTTCTTTTCTATTTTATTTATGGCATAGTTGATAAAAGGTCTCCTGTCTTTCCCTTCAAACCATGCCTTAATAACTTCATTGAAGCAGTTTTTGAATGAGCTCGAATCATAGCTATCCATTTAATGCACCCCAACCTTTTACTTTTTCAATTTCGGTGCATATTTTTGAGAATCAAATCATGCATACGATATTGATTTAACCAACCTCAGATAGTTCTCTGCCCTCCTCCTTTCTCTGCCATCAGAACTGTTGACAAGCTTTGCATGGGAATTATGCAGCTCTCTCAGAAATCCAAACCATCCTTGAGGATCGCCAAGAACCACAAACCTGTACAGCATCTGAATTGCCTTCAGAATGTTGTCTGCCTCGCTGTGCTTATTTTTTGTATTGAGGCTCGAAAGTGTTCTCAAGATCACATCCGATGAAACTGCCCTTCCAAGCTGTTCGCAGAATGAGATAGCGTTGTGAGAGTATTTTTCAGCAATTCTATAGAAGGCAGGATTTCTGTAGATTGTCAAGGGAATCTGTTCGTAGATTTTGTATGTCTGCCCCTCGGGAGCTATTTTGAAGAGTAGCAGAGACACCTTTTCGAGATTTTCATTTTCCATCAGCCTTTGAAGCTCCACGTTGAGGGCAATCTCTATAAGCAGCAGTTCGTTGAGGGTTGATCTGCCGAGTACATTTCTGAGCTCCTCTGCAACTTTATCCTTTACACGAAAGAACTTATCCAGAAGTATTCTATCGCTGTTCATCAAATTCATTATCTCGTCTGGAGAGAAGAAAAGGAAGTAGTAATAGGCCTGTTGCTGCTGTCTTGCAGATATTATGAAGGATGAGTATATGCCGAGCAGAGAAATCAGCGCAATCTCCTTCGAGAAGTAGAATGTAAGCTGCTGGGAGGTATAATCTGTATCGAGAGAAGATATGCCGGTGTATCTGTCAACCTTGAACAGCTGAGGTGCTGCTATTCCCTCGTTCTTGTTATTCAAATCCATAAGAACGTCTTTTTTAAAGGCTTTAAGTTCAACATTAACCTCTTCTTTCGATTTTATGCTACTGCTATGTTCTTTGAGGAGATTTATCAGATCATAATACGTTTTTCTGCTTTTAACATTACTCAAACCAAGTTTCTCGAATATTTTTGCATTTATATTGTCATTTCCAGACATCACAATTCGAATGTTTCCAAGTCTCTCATCGTCAAGACTGCTGTAAGCTCTGTTCAGACAATCCGATCTGGCATTAATCTCTTTTGGATTGAATTCACAGCTGGTTTTCAGGATAAGAAACATCAATCCTTCATAAATTACCTCGCTAAGAAATGTCGAGTCGGGAGGGAGATCGAGTTTTATTCTGACCATCTGCCGATCACCACCTCATTATCGGCTTTGTAGGCAGCAAAATTCCCTCCAACCTCTACAATGTATTCTGGAGTGGCTAAGACGTCTTTGAGGACCGGTATTCTGAACAGAAAAGCTCTTTTTCCAGAGATATAATTTATTACGGGATTTTCCTTTTCATCATACCTTCCAACCTCAAAGGGATTTATGTATACCTCAAACTCCCATCTGCCCTCCTTAACCATTGCAGGATTCACACCATCCTCAACCGGAAAGCTATAGCTCGTTATAACTTTCCCCTGCAAAGTTTCAGGCTTAACACGAGCCACATCAACAACAGAAACTCTGCTCTCCTTTGAGCCGAGTCTGTGCATCTTCCAGAACAGCCTTTCATCGAGTCTTGTCTCATTATCATCAAACTCAAAGCGATCATCCCTGAATACCAAGAACCACCTGATCTTGGGTGCATCACTGTCAAGGGTTGACAGAACAGTCTTACCTCTCGCCGGAGAATCGAAGGACTTTCCAAGATCCTTTGGATTTGGGTATAAAATTCCAGATGTTATCTTCACGGCAAGAATCCTGTTTATGTCGGAATACTTTACAGGAATGCAGTTTAATGCTCTCCACCCTATAGCAAGCAATTTCTCGCTCAAAGCTGGGACAATTTCCTTTCCTCTCTTCTCACCAATTTCATGCTCCTTCGCTATAACCTCAGCCATGGCTCCCAGAAAAGTGGTTGGTGGAGGGTAGTAGAAGGAGGGGGAGGTTTTTGACAGCCCTGCGATTCTTGCCTGAAACCCCCAGACGAATTCAACATCCACTATGTAGCCTATCATGCTCCTCCAACTCTTTCCTTAGCTTTATCCACAGCATCAACAACCACTTCTTCAAAGCTTCCGTTTTCAGGATAGAGGAAGAGCTCGGTGTTGTAATCAACCTTCTCTTTCTTTCTATTGGTATTTTCGATGTAATTCTTTGTGTACGGGCTTGGAACTGTCCACACATCGTCAGATACTGCTATAATCAGCGATTCCCAGTCAAGAACTGGCAGGAATCTCGTCTTCTTTGCTCCGAAGGCAAATTCGATCAGAAACTTTTTAACCGCATCAAGTGCTGCATCCACTCTCTCTGCCCTGTTCTCAACAACATCGTTTCCAGCTTTTTCATAACTGAACGTAGTCTTGCCTATGTATCTCGTGTCCAAATCAAAGCTGAAGGTGTAAACGGCTGAGGACAGCTCCACGTAGTATATCATCTGACCCTGTCCCCCTTCAACAAATGGCGTTCCCAGAGCATATCTTGAGTGGAGCTGTGGCTCGATAACAACTCCTTCAAGAGCCTCTTTAACCGGAACCATGTATCCTGTAAAGAAATTTGATGTTCTTTTTACACCACCGATATTAAATCCTTCAAAATTATTTTCGGCATACAAAAAACCCCCAACATCCTCCACAACACAATTTTGAACAACAGTTTTTTCTAAAGAATGTGGTAGCTCGTTGTTCTCGAACCTTTGCAGCAGTTCTTTTTCTTCATTTGATCTGTCTTTATCTTTTTTCTTTTTTATTTCAACTAATTTATTCCAGTATTCAATATTAATCCTCAACAATGTTGGTGACCTGCTATCTGGGAATGCTGAGAACATAACGTTTGAATTTGTGCTCTTCAGAAATATTCCCCTCTCACAGAGCTTGCAGACTGGTAGATTTTTCTTCTTGGCTTCTTCAGCCAGAACCTCCTGAAAGCCATGAGCTATGCTCTCACCGCTTATAGCAGGAACGAAATAGGTTGTATAACCCCCTTCAGGCATTATAACAGGCACCCTTCTGTGTTTTACATAATTCCCAACACTCTCAGTCATGTTTAGTGCCTCAACATTTACCAGAACTCTACCTCTTATCGACATGAAAACATCATTCATTCTGCCCACCTCCCAACCTTGCTGAAATGGCAAGGGCTTTTGCAGCAATTAGCGATGATTTCTCCCTCAATTCTTTTCTATCCGACACCCTAGCTATCTCCTCAATCTCCCTTTCCACCCTATCATAATCGATCCGATCTGCCATCTTTCTGGCTTCTACGTTCTCAAACCTCTCTTTCCTCATCAGAGAGTGGAAATCTCTCAATGCCTCCTTCAGATAGAATACTGCTAAATCTCTGGAGGGCACGTAGCCGATCTTATCTACATACATGTAGTTTCCCTCTTCCGCAACCAGAACTGCTAAAACCTTTGGAAGTTCAGAGGGGTTCATACTAAACAACATTCTCCCTACAATAAAAATCTTTCTGTCATCAAAATATCAACAAAAGACATAAATATTTGCATTATAAAACATATAATGCATAGCAACTGCACTCATCGCTACTCTTGGCTTTGACGAAAAGTTCTGTTACAGGGCAATTTTAAGGCATGGAATAAAAGAAGGAGATAGGATAATCCTTTTTACAGCTGAAATCGTAGATAGGGTGGTAAAAGCCTATGAGTGGATAAAAAAGCTGCTTCATACCTCCTATGGAGATTCCGTAGATGTTGAATTAATTCAGCTAAACGTTATGGACGTTGAAGGTTCAATCAAGAAGGTTTTAGGGAAAATTGAAGAAATTGAAGATTCTAGAATAATCGTAAACCTCAGCGGTGGCATGAGGGCGTTAATCGTCATAGTTCTTCTGGCATGCATGTTTAGATCCTTCAGGAATCTTAAAATTGAAATCGAAACTGAAGATTTCTCGCAAGTTGTGGAGTTCTCTCCAGCTCTGCTGAACTTGGTGAAATTCCAGCCCGGAGAAGACAAGCTGAGTATTCTGAAAAGCATAAGTGAAGGAGCTGCTGACATTAAATCCATTGCTAAAAGGATTAATAAAGATGAGAGTACTGTGAGAAGGCACATTTCCGCTCTGGAAAACATAGGGCTCGTTGAAGTCAGAAAAAGAAAGCCGCTGCTGGTTAAAGCCACAGACCTTGCAAAACTCCTCATGTAGGGGTTAAGTTTTTAGCTCCTCACTTAGCCTTTCACCCCGAAAAGTGCCAGATGAGAATTAAAGATATCAGACTTGGATGTTTTGATCCACACCTAATAAACCGAAATGCATAATTTAAAAAAGAGAAGAGCATGATTGCATGACATTCAGCTTAAAACTCACAAAACTCAGCGCTACCCTTAGCTTCCTCCGCTATCGCTTACCCTACTGGCTCGGCAACAAGTTCAGAGGGGGATTCGGGAGCGTTTTGCTAAAAGCGGTGTGTGGCTACCTAAAACCTCGATGCGAGAGCTGTTCCAGCAGTGAAGACTGCCTGTACTTCGCCCTCTACGTAAGAGATAAGCAGAAGAGAGGAAAGAGCCAGCCAGTTAGACCACTTGTCTTCATCCCACCCTTCTTTGGAAAGAGTGTTTCGGGAAGTGGGAAGCTCGAGCTGGAGATAAATGTATTTGGAGATTACATAAAATACCTCCCCCACATAATCTACGGCCTCAAATTCCTCGGTAAAGTAGGACTCAACACCAACAGCAGATACGAGATCGAGAGCATAACTGACCTCTTCTCCGGGAAGGAGATCTACGATGGCGAAAGCATAAGGATAAACTCCATCAAGACAATAGACCTCGGAGGTGTTGAAGGAAGGAAGTCTGATGCTATCAGAATCGAGTTTCTGACACCGATCGAAGCAAAAATACCCATAAGTCTGAACTACCTCATTCACATGATTCGCAGGAGGCTCATCCTATACGTAAACGAGTACGGCGAAGGCATCGTTCCTGATTATACATGTAAGGATGAAATAATGGAATCGGAGTGGAAAAATCACAAGCTTACGCACAGATCAAAGAGAAGCGGTGTAAGGGAATTCTACGGCTGCACGGGCTTCGCAACGTATAAAGTCAAAGCGGATAAAAATGCATTCAAGCTTCTCTCAATAGGTGAGCTGATTGGGGCTGGAGCCAAAGCAAGCTTTGGTATGGGATTTTTCAGAATTGTAGAAATGTAGAATTTTGAAAAGAACGTAAGAACCTTTTGCGAGAGGGGATATAATGAGATTCGTGTCAAATGATTACTTTCATGCTCTTCTCGGAGTCTCTTCTTTATCTCCTTAGCAATTTTTAACGCGTCCTCTTCTGTCAGCTCGGATTTTTCCTACTATCTTACTTGCAATTTCGAATAGAACTATGGTCTCTAATCTCTTGAAAACTTCTTGAAAAGTCTCAATGAATCCAACAGAGTTATCGATATATCACAATAACAAGCATTATAATATAATATATAGAGAAAATTTTAAATAAGATTCAAGATTATTGAATGCCGGTGGCCAGTATGAAACATCGATTGTTTATCGGGTTGGCCGTGTTTTTGCTCGTAGCTGGAACAGCTATGGCGGCAGGATTTGACGAATTCGGCTACAACTATAAGGCAAGAATCTTTGTTGGTAAAGCAGATGGTGTTGACAGAAATATTAACGGAACTGTCTGGGGGGACCCGACATATGCAAACGACATGCTTGTAATGAAGTGGTCCAAAGCCTGGCATGATGCAAGATTCAAAGGAGCTTCATGGACACCTGACGCATGGCTCATCAACGAATGGAACGGTGCTGTTCCGGGAGGTTCAGGAGAAGTCTGGCATTATAAGATCAAGTGGGTGGGGACGCCGTGTGATGAAACAAATCCGTACTGGGAAGAGGGCGGCTACTGCATCTGGGGACAGTTTGAAGTAATAATGGATCACGGCACTGATATAACCGAAGGCGTGCATTACTGGATTGCCCATGCAATCCCGACCGGTTTTGGATCATAATTTTTAGATTCTTAATTTTTTATTCAATAACAATTTTTTTAAACGTATAACATTAATTGGAGACGATTAAACTGGCTAAATCATTCGGTTTGATGGGTTGCACCGCTATACGAGGAAGTCTGTGTCAAAGTTCGCAGCTCTTAATGTCCTTTTGGTTGGCGTTGTTATGGCCTTGGGATTTAAAGAAAAAAGTGTTGCAGAGGTTGGCTGAGAGTTACTTTGGTAAGGACACTATATATTTTAAAACAATAAATATAAATTTTTTCCTTTAATTATGTAATTATACTTTTGTTATCGGTTACTGGTAATTTCAGAATTAAAAGATTAAGAAATTTCTTTTCAGGTGAACACATGACGATGATTTCTTTCTCAACATAAATAGAAGATTATGGTAGAGAATTTTAAAGGAAGAAAGAGTTTTGGTCAACTTCAGTATCTATTGGGCTTGATTTTTTAAGCAGTTCACCAAATTCAAGTGCAGGTCTCAACAACCTATCTCTCAATTTCTGAAAGAGTCTTGAGAATCAAGAGCTTCGTTCCAATCCACGATACTCAATCTATTTAAACCCTCCATTCTCTTCGCTCCTAAGGAGGGATCACATGGACTTCATGGAGTTCATGTACATCTATCAAGACGCCTTCAACCCCGTCTACTTCCTGCTTCTCTGTTCGCTACCAGTGCTCTACTACGACTGGAGGAACGCTGGGGGAAGCCTGGGCGTACGTATTCTCACAGTTCTGTTCTCGTGGGTTACTGCATTCGCAATATACAAATCCTACTTTATCTTGGCACCGAATGCTCCTCAGTGTGTCGAGGACTTCTTCGCAGTCGCTGGATTGACGATGGCAATAGCCATAACAGCATTTATCTGGAGGATGAAGGGATATGGAAGGGAGATGATTGGAGCTATAATCGCAGCAATAGCCGTCTCAATCCCCTACACCCTGATAAGCCCCTTCTGGAACATAAGCGGCCATGTTGCGTACACTGCAGGTCCAGTAATCTATCTTACATCCCTCAACAGGAAATTCGTTGCTTTGCTTCCCATCCCTCTGCTAATGGTGGTAAACAGACCTCTGGTTCATGCCCACACGTGGGAGCAGAGCATAGCAGGGTTCTTCCTGGGCTTTTTAGCCTTAGCAGGGGTTCTTTACCTCAGAGGTGGGAGGAGGTGCACCACGTACTGAGATTCTACAGCATGAACCAAGGACTCATTCTCAGGCTCTACATGCTTGGTGCCAGGCTTACGAGAGTTCCACTCTTTGGCAGGCTCGTCAGGCGCTTCATGGAGTGGTATGCGATGCATCACAACGCCTGGGTGCTTACGAGGGACGAAGCAAAGAAGGTCATCGATGCCTCAACCAGCATCGCCGTCGGGCGGTGCAGGTGTAGGGAGGTTTTCAGGAACTGCCACAACCCGCTGGAAACGGACATCGTGATAGGCGTAGGCAGCGAGGCTTTCATGGCAACAAGGCCGGATGAGTATAGAGCGATAACGAAAGAGGAGGCTAAGCAGATAATCGATGCCTGCGCCGAAAAAGGCCTGATACAGACCATCGTGAAGTGCAGGGGTGACTTCTACGCCATATGCAACTGCTGCAGGTGCTGCTGCGTTCCGCTGAGGCTGAGAAGGGATTACAAGATAAAGAACATTTGGGGGAGGGGAAAGGATGTCTTGGATGCGGCCGAATTCTGACATGTGACTATTCTTTTCTTCAATCAATCAGCTAAACATTTTCCACAGAATAGCCTTCAATCCTGTCCCTCAATCCCATCTCAAAACGACTTCCCACTTCACTCACTTCACCGGTAAAAATACATACTGGCTCTTGAACGGTCTTTGGAATCAGGCAGTGGGAGCGGGTCGGATGATGCGCGAGGCCAGACTAACCGAATCCCTCCTGTAAAGGTTCAAGTCTCTCCTGGACACGATATTTTCCCACTACTTCTACTTCCCCTTCATAACGTACATGATTCTGCTTGATTCCGAATCTGGAGGCAATTTAGCTCTCAGATCCGGTGTGGCTCTACGTGTGGATCGTTGGCACCGCAATCTACAGGCTGTACTTCATAACATGCTCTGCGAAACCTCAGTAGGTTGAGGACCAGTTTGCAGTCGCTGGATTAGTCACGGCAAGCATTCTTACGTTGGTTATGTGGAGCCACTTTGGGTTTGGAGATGTTGTACCAAGGTTACCGTTTCAGGGCTTGCCGTTGCCATAACTTCCATCGCAATAAGTGGTGCAGGTAAAAATTCGGGGCTTTTCAAGGTGTGGAGAGAGATTTGTAAAAATTCCGGGGCTTGACAGAAAAATAGTAAAAATTCGGGACCTATTAGGAGGCGGAAGAAATCTAATCAAAGTTCTCTCAGGGACTTCTTCCTAAGGAATAATTTGAAAAAATTGACCATAATTACATTTCTGAAAATATCCTTTGATCAACTCACTCTGGATATGCTAATAAATCTAAGACAGTTATAATCTTTAATTCAAGTGATATCTACCATTGTGAAGTAGTGGCACAGCTAATGGGACCTATGGATTAACAATAGTTTCTATTAAAAATGATACAAGCCAGACTTTTACCGCCCTTGACATTCCGACGTCACCGAGTACAACCCATCGGTATACTATTGATTGGAACAAACTTGCTAAGGACATGGAAGCAGTCAACCTTCAGATAGATTCTGATGGTGACGGCATCTATGAGAAAAATACAACTCCAGCTTACTCTATTTCTACTGCTTCGGCTGAAAATAAAACATCAGCTTTGTTTACTGCTCCAGCAAACAAGGAAATATACATAACGGCATTCAATTTGAACACCTTCATCACCTTGATCACAACTGCTCCAGCAACAAATGCAGTTATAAGCATAATAAGACATTCAGAGAGCCCGGTAGCCGATCTCGAAAATAATGTTGGTATGTATTTGGAGATATATACCAAGAACGTGAATATGAGATCTGCCAGCATAAAGACATACTACAGGGATTAAGAAGTAAATGCCTCTGGGCCTGAACGAGAGCACCTTGGCTTTTTACACTTGGAACGGTTCTCAATGGGTGAAGCTAAATTCTACTGTAAACACTGAAGAAAATTATGTGATAGTTAATATATCGCACTTCAGCTATTATGCAATAGCTGGTGAAAGAGCGCAGCCCAGTGTAACACCCATTCCAACTCTAATCCCAGAACTAACACCAATAGGGCTCTTAATAAGCATGGTTGGAATATTGCTGATTATACTCAGAAAAATTAATAGAGGTGGGTAAGCTAATCGTTTTGATTGGCAGATTTTAATAGACGATATATTTCTCAAAATAAATTTTTGATGTAAGAATTAACTTTCACTTTCACCCCCACTCAAAATCCCTTTGAAGTTTGCGATTAACCTTTCAACCGATGCACGGCAACGTCATCGATATACCAGCAGAAACTTTAGTGACCGTTATAGCCCCGGCAGACTTCGCCATCAGGATTATTCTGGATTATCTCGAATATAACAGCAGCCTGCTCTACGTCTGCGGCGACTACTCTGTCATTCTGCCAAAGTTCAACAGGCTGCGAGCTAATTTCGATGTGAGAAGGGCCTTCACCTCCTATCAGCTGCTTGAGATTCTAGAGGATGCCGAGCACGAAATGCTATTCATCGAGCACGTGGGGTTCGAAGGTTCAGATGGATTGATTGAGGCTATTTTCCTTGCCATGAGAGAGGTTGCAAGAAACGGCTCCACCGTCATCCTGTACTCCACCAAGATGGATAGCTTTGTGGACTTCTTTGCCAGGAACGCTGACAAGTTTGTTCTAGCAAGGAAGGTGAATGGAGGATTCCTTGTCCAGGATTCCGGAAACGAGCTCTTCATCCACAATGGAAAGAACATGACTCTGGGTGATTTTTATGGGTAGGAGCATGAGCAGCGTTAGAATGGAGGTTAAGAGGATAGCTGAGAGGTGGATTGCTGTCAAGAAGGCCTTGAAGAGGGAAGATCAGGTTTATGCAGAGAGGCTTGCTGAGATGGCGAAAAGGCATTCAAGCGAGGTATTCTATGCCTTCGATGATCCTCTTGAGGCTGTTGTCTTCTCTGTTCTGATTGAGATGATGAAGGGAGATTGAAAAGAGGTGTAAAAGCGATGATCTTGGACTGCTGGGCTGGCAGCAGAATTCAGCTGGATAGTCTTTCTCCCGATGAAGGACGAAACAGGGGCCTATAATCGTTACTACGGCAGGTTGAGAGATGGAAGCATGAAGATAAGAGGGGTGGCAGCAAGGCGAAGCGACACACCAGAATACATCAGGCGGATGCAGCTGGAGACGTTTGATGTGCTGGCGAGGGCTGAGAAGGTCAAAGAGCTCTTGGCGCTCAAAGATGAGCTCATTAAAATATATTTCCATTACAAGGATAGGTTAAAAGGGGGAGGTTGAGCCCTTGCTACTTTCCATAAGAAGGAGGCTCGCGAAGCTTAACTACTTAAGAAAGTGTGCTGAAGCTTCGGGAGATGGGATGGATCGATGAAAGGCAGGTCAAGAATGAGGGGAAAGGGAAACCATTCAAGATTTACAGGCTGAAGAGGTCTTTAAAGGAGATCGTCAGCGAGGTCGTTGAGAAGTAAGGGAAAAAGATTGAAGAGCTGGAGAAAAAACTTGAGGAACTGGAAGAGTTAATGGAGCTCTGAAACCTTGTTGAGACGAATAGATATGGCTAATGTTACGGCAATGCAAATGATGCGTCCAAGCTGTGGACTTGCTTTACCTTGATTTGCTCCATCCACTTGAAGAGGTCGTACAGAGCATGTCCTCAATCTATTTCACTTTCTCGTCAGCCAGTTTCAGCGTGAGCCTTATCTGTTCGGGTTCGTTCATACCGACGGACTTGATCCTAGGGGTCCAAGCACCATCTGCAGTGCCCTCGAATGCAGGAGATAGGGTTTAACTGCGGCTACTACGTGATCCGCTTCATGGGACTGCCCAAGATGTGGAGAGCGTTTATCAAGTGTGTTGGGAGTTAACATTTTCCCTTTAATCTGGGGCCGGAAAGGTAATAACTCCCTTAGTACTGAGCTGTCACTGATGAGTATGAAAAGAGTAAAGTTTCGCATTCCTACTGATCTTGAAGAGTTCAGTGAATATAGGTGGCTCATCAGCGCGGTGGAGTGGGCATATGGAGATACATCTTTTCTCCTTGGAGACGATATAGTGAAACTCGTCGAAGTCAAATTCAAGGAAGAGGTTGAGCCCAAAGAAATAGTTGAAAATCTCAAAAAGATTCCTTATATTCACGATGTCAAACTCATTCCTAAAAATGACCACTTTCTCCTCTACACTAGGGCCAGTATAAGCCACGCCCCTGACTATGAAAAGAGCCTCCGTCTCATAGAGCTTCAGAAAAAGGGGCTGGTGGTGTTCGAAAAAGGTTCAATGAACTTCGATGATGCCTTCATTTATGTCTTCTGTGAGAATAAACTCGTTGAAGAAGTTGTGGCGACTATGAAAGAGACTTACCAAGCCGAGGTTTTGAGCATAGAGGAGTATGTGCCAGAAAGAAGTCCTCTATCTAAGCTGACAAAGAGACAGGCGGAAGTTCTCATTTTTGCCTACAAAAGCGGTTACTTCGATGAGCCGAGGAAGATCACACTGAGAGAGCTTGCGAAAATGCTCGGTTTGAGTCCCTCGACAGTGAAGGAACATCTGAGGAAAGGGCTTAGGAGAATTCTTGATGAAACTCTAATCTAACCCGCACATGTGAGGTAGCAATTTTAAGTACTTTTGTCCTCCACACCTTTCTGGTGAAAACATGCCCGTCATCGAAGTTGAGAATGTTAGGAAGTACTACGGTGAGATGCGCGGCGTTGAGAATTTGAGTTTCTCCGTAGAGAAGGGCGAAATCTACGGATTCCTCGGGCCAAACGGTGCTGGAAAAACGACGACCGTTAAGATACTCGTGAAGATTATCAAAGATTACGACGGAACTGTTAGGATTTTCAAGAAAGACCTGCGCAGGTGGGACAAGGACTATTACGGGAAAATCGGTGTTTCCTTCGAGTTTCCTGCGCTTTACTCGAAGTTGACAGCTCTGGAGAACCTTGAGTTCTTCGCAAGCTTTTACAAAAGGCACCTTGACCCCTTTGAAGTCCTCAAGATGGTGGGTCTTGAAACGGAAGCCGACAGACTCGTTGCCGAGTTCTCGAAGGGCATGACGAAGAAGCTCGACCTGGCGAGAGCTCTGCTGCCCGACCCTGAAATCCTCTTCCTCGACGAGCCGCTGGAAGGCCTCGACCCCACGAGCGCGAGAAAGATTAAAGACCTCCTGCTGGAGATGCGCGAGAATGGGACGACGGTCTTCCTCACCACGCACAATATGTACGTTGCCGACGAGCTGTGCGATAGGGTGGCGTTCATCGTGGAGGGTGCCTTAAGGCTTGTGGACAATCCGAGCGAGTTGAAGGTCAAGATGGGCAAGCACATTGTGAAGGTCGAGTATGTTGCAAACGACGACCTCAAAACCGCGGAGTTCCCACTTGAGAACCTTGGAGAAAACGAGGAGTTTTTGAGAATCTTGAAAGAGCACGAGATACTGCGCATAAACACTGAAGAACCGACGCTGGAGGACATCTTTCTGAGGGTCACGGGGAGGAGGCTCGTATGAGCGTTGAGCACCTCGTAAGGGTTGATCTCAAGGTTGGCGTTAGGGGTCACACCTACCCGATATACCTGCTCGTGGCATTGGCCTACGGGCTTATGGTAAAGGCCTTCCCCGAGAGCTACTATCCAATGATAGTACCGCTTTTCATTTTCCTTGAACCCGGGCTCGTAGGCTTCATGTTCGTTGGAACCTCGATATTCGCCGAAAAGAAGGACGGGACAATCGGGGCACTCTCTGTTGTCCCAATGGAGTGGAGGAGCTACATCCTCGGCAAAGCATTACTTATGTCAGTCATTTCGCTGCTTGCCGCGTCTATTATAATGGTCGTCGGGACCGGCTCGCTGAATGGTCTACCTTACGTACTTATCGGGACTTTTCTCGTCTCCGTGCTCTACACTCTCCTCGGGATAGCGATAGCCTCAAAATACCGCGACCTTGACGACTACTTCGTTCCGCTCTTCTGCGTCATTGTACTCTCGCTCCTCCCTTACGTCCACTATCATGGATACTTACCGGGCAAAATCTGGAATGTGCTCTACATCATTCCGAGCTACCCCGGACTCTACTTCTTTAAGGCGGCCTTTGAAGAAATTCCGTTGAGAATCTTGTCATATTCAGGTGTTGCTCTGGCACTCTGGGGCCTTGGGGCATACCACCTAGCAAAGAGGAGGTTCTACAGGTATGCCGTGGAGGGATTGAGATGAACGCAGTGGGGAGATTTCTGGCGATTTACAAGACAGACCTCAAGTTGATCTGCAGGGATCCCATGCTGGTCTACAGTGTAGCGGTTACACTGGTGCTCCTTTTCATAGTTCGCTACTTTAAGGACTTCATTGGCGATCTCTATCCCATAGCGGGAGTCTTCGTGCTGGTATTCATACCCATGATATTCGGAATGGTTCCGGGATTTATGATGGCCGACGAGAAGGAGGAGAAGACGGTACAGGCGCTCCAAGTAATCCCCATATCGAGTGAAGCCTTTCTCGCTTACCGACTCACTTGGGCCTCACTGGTAACTCTGGCTCTCACGGCGGTCTCTCCCCACATCTTGGCCATAGAAGTGCCACGGAAGGCTCTACTTGTCCTGATGACGCTGTTCCTTCTTGAGATCTGGATATATGGGCTGATTGTCACCGTCTTCTCGGAGTCGAGGATGCAGGCCTTAACCGTCTCAAAGGTTATGGGTTGGCTTTTAATCCTCCCGGTTGCGGTTAAGCTCGTCGTCCTCTGGAGAAACCTCTCAACAGACTGGAGCAAATTCACGGCCTTTCTACCGACCTACTGGACCTATAAGGTCTTTGCAGGGATTCCCTTCAACGACTACGGCGATTTCTGGCTTGGGCTGGCAATACATTTGGTTTGGCTTGGAGTTCTTGTGTGGCTCTTCAAGAAGCGAGTACTCTGACTTAATGCACATTTTTTAAACCTTTTTTGAAATCGAGATAAGAACTGAGAAAAAGGGAGTTTAATCGCTAATCGATTGGAAGCTTTAAGCTTCTTAAAGGAGCTTAGTGAGTCAGAAATGTTGCTACCTGTCCTACTTTTAACCATCCTCCTGCTCTGGTACCCCACCAAATTTGGAGAGTACAGGCTCAAAGTCGTGGATTCGAGCCCGAAAAAGAGGAAGGCATCTTTCATGCTGATTGCTGTCTTATTTGTTCCAATGGCCGTAATCGTTACGCTTATTGGTTTGTATATCTATCTGGTCGAAGGAATGAACTGGTTTACCGCATCTGTAATAGCACTTGATGTGTTAATCACAATTGGGCTTAAGAAAGAAAGAGAAAAGCTGAAAAAGTACGAAAGGATGCAGAGAATTTAATCCTCATCATCGAAAATGAAGCGAGGAAAACGAAATTTGCAAGTAATTGCCTGAGGTTTTTGAGCGCGGCACACTTCTTCACCCATCATAAAAAAGCTCAAGAGGTAAAAACGCGGTGAATACCCTAAAGCTAAAATAAAAAGATTAAATTTCAAAGTCAATCTGGTCAATGCTGCCGATTTCATTTTGAAGTTCTTCCAGTTCGTTCAGACTTTTCTCGATATCGGATGTGTCCGGGACTTCCTGACTCTTGCTTCTTTCAGGCAGAGAGGCTAGAATCATTGTCAAAACGGTTGCTGGTGAGGTTTTTTCACTGACATCACCAGTAGCGCCGCAATGAAAACTTTAGTCTTCATCTGCCTCACCCTTCGCCCTTCTCTCTCAAACTTTCGTGCTTCATCTCCCTGATTTCTTTGACGAGCTCCTTGGTTCCATCATGGAAATAGTATCTGCCTACACTCCACAAATGGGGTTCCTTACACATAGGATAGTCCAAATATCTGTTAAACCCCATGATATCGAGCTCTTCATAGAAGACTGGCCTAATAGAAGGTAAAATATCTCCATCCCTTGAAGTTACCAGCTTAATTCTTTTATTCATTTATTTTATGATTTTCATTCCAAGGCAATTCTCTGCTTGTCCGGCTGATTATCCGCTATTTTAACAAGCTCCTAAACCAATCTCATTACCGACTTCAACTGCTTCTCGGCTTTTGGTATCAATATCTGAAGCTATGTTCTCTCAATATTAAAGGGAAGTTATTCATGAAGCAGATATCAACACCAGTAATGTTCTGATACCTAATTTCACAAGGCACATTGGGTAAAGGTATGTAGGATAAAAGTCATAAAGATTAGTATTTTGTTTGTGAATTTGTAAACTCCCCATAGAATAATTACTCTCGAATTCTTTAATAAGATTTAAAAAATTTGAAGTCCATATTAAATCATGCGATTGAGAAAGAAGCTGGATGAGATTATAGAGAGAAGAAAAGATAAGGGACCATTATTGAAGTTTATTAAAGAGAGGCCGCTGCTTCAGAAGCTCTTTGAGGACTTTAAGCCCGAGCCTCTCGATGCAGATGAGTTCGACACCAAGCTAAAGAAAGACCTAATCAATACCGAAAGAGGAGAAGAGGTACTAATTTTAAGTCCGTTCACGCACAAAGAAAAATTAGATGACCTTTTACCCATTCTGAAGGGGGCAATTAAGAATGGAGCAAAAGTGGTAGTTCAAACATTAGACCCTTCGTATTTCGCCACGATCAATCAGAAATCTAAAGAGGACTGGCAGAGAAAAAACATTCAAAGGCTTGAGGATGCAGGAATTGATGTTATCACAAGAAAGAACATGCACGAGAAGGCAGTGATAATAGGCGAAAGAGTCGCTTACTTAGGCTCCACAAATGTCCTCTCAAAACTCGAAGGGAAGGGAGATTACATGTTGAGATACTCAAATCCAGAGCTTGTGAGGGTGTTCTATTATTTCCTGTTTGAGCTGGCCCAAGCATCGGAAATGGGAGAATGACGATGCAAGAGCGTAAGTTGGCTAAGAAGCTGACTGAGCTAATTCGAAATTCTCAAAATGATCCAGATACAGCCATTTCATCCCTAAAAGGTCTATGGAGAACGTCAAGCCAAGAAAGAATTCGAAGACATTCTAAAAGAGTACCTCGACGATGCTGCACCGAAATTTATGGCAATCCCAGACATTGTACTTGTTTTTGAGGATATAAGTAAAGTCGTTGACGAGTACTTGCTTGTTGCTATCGAACTCAAGCACTTAAGGTCATCTGAGAAAAGTGACAAATACCTCAGAAAAGCCTACAGAGAAGTTGGCCAACCTTTGAGGTACCTCGTCTTCGGCTTCGATTCTATTATACTATGGCATTGTTTTGCAGAAGATATTGACGATGCTACAATATCTTCTTATAGTGACCTGGTGGTGGGGTCGTCGAGAAACTAAAGTTACCGGTAACGTATTTCGCCACCAAGATGCTGCCCAATGGTAATTTTAAGGCATACAACCTTAACTTGGATACGGAGTGCAAAATGGCGTATTTAATCCAATGGATGGAAAAAGCTTCCAGAAATGTTAGAAACCTCCTGGGTACTTAATGACAAGGAAGTATTTAATCGAAGAAGAGTGTTTAAAGTTGTGTTGGGCATCCCCTAGGAAATGTTTTAGAAATGTTGGTTAGACGGGAGCCATATCTCGTGGCTAAGTTTCGTGTTCAAATTGATTTGAAATACATATCAAGCAATGAGAAAGGGCGTTGAACCAAAAGGAGACACGCCGGGGCTGGGACTTGAACCCAGGTGCCCTTTCGGGCAGCGGATCTCGAGTCCGCCGCAGTGCCTCTCTGCCACCCCGGCCTGTTGTGATTCTGAACGCTAAGATTTAAAATTTTGGCGCCTCTGAGTGAGAATCTAATTGAGAATTTAATTGCAGAGCACATGTCCATTCACTAATTCCCAGCTTGGACGCGCTTCACTAGCAAGATAAATCTTAAGAGTTTCTCACTGATCAGTGGCCAATAAATTTCAGTAAAGAATACTAGCAGTTTAAATCTGAAGGACGCACATAACGCTGTAGGTAAAATCGTTGAATTGGGAAATTTAATAATTAAAAAGTCATCTTTAAAAAATGGTCAAATCAAGGGTCATATCATCCATCTATTCAATATAGGCTTTGACTTGAACTGTGTAGTGAACTAGGTTTATTAGGATGATGATTGCTGCAGCTATGTCCATCATGATATGCGTAAAAATAAGACCAGCAATACCGCTCAGAGATGTCCCACTTACGAGGATGAAAAACACAAGAACAGCTCTGTGGAGAGGTATCAGATCAATTGGAAAGGCGAGTCCGGTTTCTAGCATTACTTTTCGGTACACATAAAGAAGATAGGAAGTGACAATAATCCCAGCGGCTGCCGCTAATATAAGTCCACCTGTTAAAATCCAGAACCATTTATATGCCAGCAATGAGGATGCGCCCAGTTCCTCCAAGTGGAAAAGAAAGACCCAATAAACAAGAATGTAAGCAGTATACATCCCTACTTCTTTGTTAGGCATCATTGTAAACGAGCCCAATTTTAGCTTGATTACCAGACGATAAAACATAATCAGTAGAGCCACGAAGATCAATAAATTCAAAAGATACTCTGTCGTCACTCTAATACTTTTAAGTCCTGCCACCATGCTTATTGTGACGGCAGCAAACATAACTCCAATTAGGAAAAGCATGATAAGCATCCAGAGGGTAATGTCCTTCCACTGATAATTGATGAATTCCAGTTCCTTTTCTTCCCTTGAGCTAAAGAAAGCGAGTAATGAGAATGACAGAACGATGGTCATTAGAGGTACTACAACGAGCTGCTCCATCCTAGTCCCTCTTTCACACACTTCATCTTATCACCACAACTCGACCACTCTCCAAAACTCGTTATAATGAATCACTACATTTATAATTTACCCATAATTGTGATATTCGTAAAAATCGGATAAAACGTTTTTTCTATAGCCCCCAGTTTCATCGAAAATCGTGGAATTTGACACAACATGAAACAGCATGTTATACAGAAGCATCGTCGTATTAGGAGAGATAAGAAGCAATAGCCTCACCGAGAAAAATATATATCCACTGAGACACGTGCATCTAGTCGCTCAGCCATGGCCCGGATGGGGTAGTGGTTATCCTCTGGGACTGTGGATCCCAGGAGCCGGGTTCGAATCCCGGTCCGGGCCCTCTAAAATTAGTTTCGGGGCACTCCCAAGGTTTATTACCTTTTTAGTCCGAAATTGGAACCATGTTCCATGATTTTGATAAGAGGTTGAAAAGGTCATTAAATCGCTTAGATGAAATTTGTGAGGAGAACAAACAGTTAATCCTGAAATTCAAGAGTTATTGCTTTGTGAATGACCTTTCTGTTCCTAGGGTTGCAAAACTTGTTGAGCAGCTAGTTAAAATGTCTGAGGTTCGAGATAAGCCCTTTACAGAGTGGACCAGAGATGACATAGTGGCAATTCTGGAGTGGGTTGATGAAAGGGTTAGAAAAGAGGGGCTTTCACCCTGGACAAAGAGAGAATACAAGAAGACGCTGAAGAAGTTCTTCAAATGGCTGGGCAAAAAGGAGCTTGTTGACTGGTTCACAATTGGTGAGATTAAAACCAGAAAGTTCCCGGACGAGCTTTTGACTGAAGATGAGATAAGGCGGTTGCTGGAAGCATGTAAGAACCCGAGGGACAGGGCTTTGATTGCTGTTCTGTGGGAGTCAGGTTGCAGAGCTGGAGAGCTTGGCAATATGAGGGTGAGGGATGTAGAGTTTACGGAGGATGGGGCCTGGGTTAAGCTGTTCGGTAAAACGGGGGAGAAAGTTGTTTTGCTGCCATTCTCAACCATGTATCTTTCCGAGTGGATTAATGCTCATCCTGACCCACGGCCCGATAACTGGTTGTGGGTAACCCTTGGCAGAGAAAACTACGGCTCCCAGATGGATTACGATGCTATCAGGATACTTCTGAGAAAGGTGGCCCAGAGGGCTGGGGTTAAGAAAAAGGTGAATCCCCATATCTTCCGCCACACAAGGGCAACAGAGCTGGCAAAAGCTGGCTGGAGCGAGGTGGAGATGTGTCTATACATGGGCTGGGAGATAGGAAGCAAGATGCCCCGGATTTACATCCACATGGTGGGCAGAGATATAAAGAGGAAAATTAAAGAGTTCTACGGGCTTGCTGAACCGAATGAAGAACCACCAGAAAGCAGGTAGTTCAGAACGGCTTCGATGTGAGACTTCTTGCCCGAGATGTCCCCGCTCTTGTACTTGCTCAGGCCCCAGTTGCCCAGTTGGCGTGGGAGTAACCTCAACACTGCAGGTCCAAAGCCCTACATTGTTCTCCATGGCAGTACTCTGATAAGTCACATATTCTGATTCCTTCTCAAAGTTTCCTTCGGTGTAAACCCTCGCATATCCCTGCTTTACGAGCTCTGCTGTGAAGTCAGTGCTGTCATAGTAAACATAGGCCAGCAAACGTCCATAGTAGCCCCTCATTCCCGCTATAGGGTCGAACTCGATGTAAACGTACTTGCCTTCCAGCTTGGATTCGGTGTACTGCTTGGCCTTCAGGCCCCAGGAAGCGAGGCAGTCTAAATCGGTTATGTCGCCATACTCGTAGGGCTTGTTCTTCGAAGCTGCCGTTTCAGGTGTATCCACACCAAGCATCCTGACTCGCTCTTCTTTTCCGTCGGGCATGATCACATCGATGGTGTCTCCATCAACGACATCAACTACCTTAACTTTGTATTTGACCCCATATTCGAGCTTGAACGGGATTGGAGTCGGTGGGGTTGGCGTGGGATAGGTTTCTAAGGGAGTTGGGATAGGTGTCGTGATTGAAGAAGGAGTTGGTGTAAAAGCAGGTATGGTCACGATCGTATCCGGAGTTGTGTGCTGTGCCTTCTTGTGAGGTGTTGTAAAAGATTGTGGAGTGATTGTAGGCGTAGGTGTTGGGGTTGGAGTCAGGATAGAGAGTTTGCTCTCCTCAACGCAGCCTAGAACCAATAGGCTGATAAACAACAATATGAGGAATTTAGCCCTCATATATCAATTCAATCATAATTAGTTAAATACTTTCTGCATTGTGTTTCAAAAACCTATACTGGAAAAAGTTGAGGAGTTTATATACTCTAAAGGCGTTTGATGGTTCAAAAAGATGTCTTTTTGAAACTCGATTGCTTTTCTATAACTTTATGGAATTTGCGAAAATTAATTTGAACTTGTGGGTTTATTGATACATTAAGTGGTATAAATGTTAGTTAGGTAAGGGGGATGCCACCCACCGCCCGAGATTTCCAGAATGAGCTAGATATGATTTTTAAATCAGCTCACCAGCTTGTAATACCTTAGCTTCGGACAGAAGACGTCTCCCCACTCCTTCATCTTCAGAAGGATCGCCTTAGTCTTCTCTGCGGAGATGTCCTGCTCCTCAGCAGCTCTGATTATCTCGTCTTCAGGTGCTCCTCTCGGTGTTACTCCTTCCAACTCCTCAACGATCTTCCTGACAACAGCAATCTTGTCCCTCTACGCCTTGGATGTGCCTAGGGCATAATGAATGTCCAGCTCCCCAGTCTCGGGATCTATGGCGATCTGCTCAAGGCTCTTATGGAGTCTTCAGCAGTAGAGATGTGGAGGATAAGGTGTTGAGGTCCAGATATGTCGAGTTTCTGGTTGCAAGGGAAATAGTACTAGAGAGTACGAAATGTAGATATTAGGAAGGGCTAGGAGGCCAAGAACTATCGCTGCTATGGAAAAAGCAACCCTGTTTTACACCGCATCTTCAGCCTTGCTTTCAATGCGAAGCGAATCCTTACTCGGAACTATTAACTTCCCTTTTCCATCCCAAACTGTTGTGGCAAAGAAGACGACGCCTGAATGCTTCTCAACCACAATTGTTCCGCCGAAATCTAATGCTGGATAGGAGTAGATGTAGTACCATCCGATCTGCTTGATCGCCCCACCTTCACTCGCATACTCGTCCTTCTCAAGCTCACTCTCGACGACTCTCTCCGCTTCATACCTGTCAATATATTTTCGTGGCATCTTCAACTCATATACTTCTCTAAGTCTCAGCGATTCGTCAAACCCCACAACTGTATTCGTTACCGCATCCTGACCTAGTGAGGTGACGATCACAAACCATCCGGCAACAAAATCACCACCGGTGGCGTAAACGTGGTAGATTACCATTCCAGAAAAAGGAGGCTTAATATCCGGCTTAATCTCCTCCATTGTTTTTCTCCAGACTTTTAGCGCTCGAGATTCGTTTATCTCTACAATGGAATAGGTATAGAAGGGCTTTACACTTAGTTCAACAACTCTGAGAATTTTTGCTTTGATGTTCGACGTTTCTGCCTCTACCAAGCTGCCAAGTTCGGCCATATTGAAATCCTGCTCACTTACAGAATATCCCGTGCAAACGTTATCTTTACACAGGTAGAGCAGGTAATTGATCTTGGAGTATTTGGCATTAAGAGCGTCTTTCAATCTGTCATTTACTACCAATTCCTGAGTAAAATTGAAGTCTCTATCCTTTACGATCAGTCTCAGGCCAGTGTCATCGTACACTGCTTGGGCAAGCGTATATACGTTCCCATTTATTTCTCCCGTTATCGCTTTCGCTCCGACGAAGTACACTTGCCTGTTTGTGGAGTGAAGGGTGTAGAACAATAAACCTAGCAGTAGAAGGACTGCAAACAAAATCGAGACGGTAAATACAACCCTCATCATCTCACCTTACAACCTCTACTATTACTGGATTTGAGTATATCCTGATCCATTCACCTGATGAATGGTTTGAGGAGATCTCAGCATAAGCTACAACTTCATAAATTCCTTTGTGCATAAGCCATCACCACCCTTATTCAATACGTATAACATCAACCCATATATTACCAACCCGCAGACGAGCACAGCAGCGAGGAAGATAACCATTTTACTACTTACTCCCGTACTTACCTACTCACGGTGGCATCACATCGCATATAAACGTGAAGAGATCATAGCGCTCAACGTCTTTCCCGTCGTACTTCACGTGCAGCTCAAAGCTTCCAGTGCTGTTACTTTTTACGAAGGTGGCTGTAAAGCAGCATATGGGAGGGTCGACTATCTGACCGGCCTTCTCCCCCCTTTGAATTGAAGAGATCAGCATAATGGCTACGTAATAGTCCCTATCGTACTCATTTTTAACAGTCCCGCGAATTATGACAACGGGATCTCCTTCTCTAGCCGACACAGAGCAGACGGGCTGGCCGGTAGTTTGGTTTGCCATCAGTTTGCCGTACTGGAGATGAGAGCTGATTAGGAGTATTTTGCTCTCCCTGTAGCCCAGCCTGCAATCGTGGATCTTATCTTTTCCACGGGAGCGGAGGTATTCTCCGGGCTTCGGTGTAAAAATTGGTTCAGGAGGAAGCGGTTTTCTGGGATACGACTTGATCTCAACAACCGTCTTGTTTTCCAAATCAACGTATACGGTTGCTACGACTCCTGGTTATAAGTTGAAGTTGACGAGGATGGCTGTTACATGGTCAGCTGCCCCCTCTTTAAGGGCTGCCATACCTATGGCGAAACAATGGAGGAAGCCTTAGATAACATTAAAGAGGTAATTCAGATTTGCCTCGAAGAGGAAGGGCTGGACAGAGCGTTGAAGTTTGATGGCTGCAGAGAGGTCGAACTGTCGGTGGGAGAAGAATAGGTTCTGAAAACACCATAATGCTTGGAATCGGGCATCTGAAGGTACTCTATAAATGCATTAATGCTTGATAGGTTACAAAAGAGCTGGAAGAGGATTGAGGCTTCGCCTTGCAAAACTTTTCCGGGTTTGTGGGAATGGAAAATTAAAATAGGGGTGGTTTTAACTGTTGACGGGGGGTCGGCGTGATAAGAGAATACGTTGAAGCGGCTATGAAGAAGGCGAGGTACGAATTCTTACCTGAGAGCAAATTGTTCTACGGTGAAATTCCCGGGCTGAGGGGCGTTTATGCCTATGCGGATACCCTTGAAGAATGTAAAAAAGAGCTGGAAGAGGTACTGGAAGAGTGGATTTTGGTAAGAGTCTCAAAGGGCCTTCAGATTCCGGAGGTTGATGGGGTGAAGATTGAAGTCAGCGAAGTCGTGTAAGTAATCATGATTAACCGTCACCACGTCTTTGCTTTTCACATCAAACAAACTCCGTCTCCAATGGGTGAGGTAATATAACTCTGGGATTTTGTCGTATTCATTTGGTTTGTTATCTCCTTCTTCTGGCGTGTCCATTCCCGACTTCCTATTTTTTCTCTGTTTGCTGCCGTCCGGCACCCTTCATAACTTCTTTCATAATGAAAAAAGCTGTGAGCAGAGCGAGAACCATGAACATGTAACCCATCACCCACTCATTCTTTTGAGCGTAATACCCAGAAGCATTCAGTACGGCATATAGCAGCATCCCCATTGATACCAGGTATACTTGAAATCCCCAGCTGCGATTTGTAAGCAAACCAAATCCTCCAGTTATCAAAAGAGTTGCCGTCAGAAATTCTGCGAATATGTGGAATGAAGTGGAAAGCAGTTCGGTTTCCAGTTCAGGCACCTGACCACTTACAAGCAACTTCATCCACATCCCGAGCATTGCGATCCCGATGAACACGGAATAATAAATTGCTGCTTTTCTGGTTTTCATTACCTTACCTCCAATTAGTTTCACTTATCAGTGGCTGTATTCTGTTCAATCATCAAGTTCATTCATATCAAGACACTTGCTGCTTGTCAGAATTCTTCAGCTTGCAAGATGGATTGCGTCAAAGCTAAACTATTTCTCTTTTTCTGCAAAGAGTGAGTTGCGCTCTAGTCTACTATTACCCATGCCTAGTATTTAAATGAGATATTACATAAAAATTTTTTAAATTAAAATAAATAATCTCTAAACAATTATTGTACGTCGATGGTCTTTATGGGTCCTTGATGCTATAAATGTCTGGATGTGGTTTATATTAATTTCATTTTTTCTGAGCCATTTCATAAAAAGTCTCCTCTGTTGTCTATATTCTTCAATGTCCTTATACCTAACAATAAAACCTAGGTCGTAGGGTGAACCCACTATCTCAAAAACGTTCTCTACAAAATCGAGTTTTTTAAGATGGTTAATCAACAAATCGATTTTGTCCTTAGAATCCATAGCTAAGTCTAAAAAAGTAACATCAAGCAAACTCAATCCTAATTTTTGATAATTAGCAACCCAATATCCTTCTTTAAGTTTGATCAAGTAATTTTCATCTTCTAAAACCTTCATTCTGTTTTGTACAGTTCTTAGAGTTATACCAAGTATTTTTGCAATTTCGCTTTGAGTTTTTCCTTTAAGAATATATTCAATAATCTTCTTATCAACTTCATCAAGTTCTCCCCTTCGCATAATGTGAAAAATCTTTTGAAGTTTATCTAATTTTCGGTTTTGTTTTTTGACGCCTTTTAGAACCCAAAAAACTAGCACGACACCTTTATTGGAAAAAAGATAAACTGAGAGTTTTTGTACTTTTGAATGCAATCACTCAGTATCTCTAGCTCGATATCAATACATATTTCAAAAGATTTTTTCCAATGACGATTAGGTTTTTTCTTGGAGATGATTAGGTATCATGTTTCATCTACTAAATTTTACGGAAAAATTGGAGAGTTCAGTCACATATGGCTATTTATCTGACTAAGATTCTAAACCCTCTTGCCAGTTAACTTTCGCATTTTAATAATATTATCGGCCATCGAAATCGTTAAATATGAAATAATCATGGTTAATATTATGAAAATTGTGAGGCCTTGGCTGAAGTTCTGGCCAAAAATGCTGACTAAGGAGCTGGATTACCCCAAGGTGCCTCTATTCGAGTTTCTTGAAACCTCTGCAAGAAGATATCCTGACAAGGCTGCCATAATTTACTACGGAAGGAAAATAAGCTATTCAGAGCTCTGGGATGTCGTAGAAAGATTTGCCACATATCTTGCATCAAAAGGTATCCAGAAGGGAGATAGAGTGGCAATATACATGCAGAATTCCCCACACTTCGTGATTGCCTATTTTGGTATACTGAGAGGGAATGCGGTTGTTGTTCCCGTAAACCCGATGTTAGTTGAAAGAGAACTGGAGTACATTTTATCAGATTCGGGCTGCAAAATAGTTGTTACAACTTCTGAGCTATATCAGAGAATTGCTCCAGTTGCAGAAAAGCTTGGTAAAGAGGTAATTTGCGGTCATCATTCGGATTATATACCTGATGAGCCGGAATTGCCTGTTCCAGAATTTGCTAAGAGTAAAATAGATACTGGAGATGCCACATCATGGGAAGAGGCTTTGAAAGAGAGAAATCCGCCTGAAGTTGCTATTAGCTGTGAGGATTTGGCCTTAATTCCCTATACTGCCGGTACGACTGGGACGCCTAAAGGATGCATGCATACTCACTCCACAGCAATTGCCAACGTCTTGAGCTCAGCTCACTGGTGGAACCTTACACCCGCTGCTGCCTGTCTTGCAACGCTTCCGTATTTCCACGTGACGGGCATGATCCACTCAATGCTTGCCCCGATTTACGTTGGAGCAACAATAGTGTTGCTCTCGAGATGGGATAGAAACACTGCTGTACAAGCAATCGAAAAGTATCGCTGTACGCACTGGGTAAATATAACTACAATGGTTGTTGATTTGCTTGCAGATCCGGAAATATCAAAGAGAGATTTGAGCTCGCTCATAGCTGTGGGCGGTGGCGGCGCTCCGATGCCAAAAGCAGTTGCGGAAAAGCTTTTGCAGTTGACTGGTCTTGAGTACATTGAAGGATACGGACTCACCGAGACTATATCCCAGACACATATGAACCCGCCTGATAATCCCAAGCTCCAGTGTTTAGGTATACCGGATTTCGGTGTTGATGCTCTTATAATCGATGTTGAAACTGGGAAAGTTCTGCCTCCAAATGAGCAGGGCGAACTCGTTGTGAGCGGACCGGAAATATTTAAAGGATACTGGAACAAACCAGAGGAAACCGAGAAAGCTTTCATCGAAATCAATGGTGAAAGGTACTTCAGAACCGGTGACCTTTGCTATATGGACGAAGATGGCTACTTTTTCATCGTAGACAGAATAAAGAGGATGATAAACAGAGCTGGGTTCAAAGTCTGGCCTGCAGAGGTCGAAGCAGTCTTGTACAAGCATCCAGCGATTAAAGAGGTCTGTGTTATAGGTGTTCCGGATAGCAGGGTTGTTGAGGAGGTAAAGGCGTTTGTTGTACTAAAACCCGAGTATGAGGGGAAAGTTACCGAGCAGGAAATAATTTCCTGGGCTAAAGAGCAGATGGCTGCCTACAAGTATCCTCGTATAATTGAGTTCGTTAAGGAGCTTCCAAAAAGCGGGGCGGGTAAGATTCTCTGGAGAGTTCTCCAAGAGAGGGAGAAGCGGAAAGGGGGTGAGTGAAAATGTATGTGATTAAGCCACTAAAGCAAGCTGAAATAACGGCTCCTCTGGGAGTCGTACATATGCTTGGAGATATGACGAGGTTAATTGGTGGGCCAGTCTATGTCTGGTATCTAGAAGGTGAGAAAAAGGTTTTGATAGATGCAGGAATTGAAGAGCCGGTTAATGGCTTGGTACACAACTTTCCAGTCTCTGGAGGTGGAGAGAAGGGCCTAAGGGATGCGCTCAACCAAGTGAATGTAAAGCCTGAGGAGATCGATATTCTGATTCTCACCCATCTGCATTTCGACCATGTAGCCAACGCCGGGCTCTTCCATAACGCCAGAATTTACGTGCAGAAGCGTGAGTGGGAGAGCGCATTCAACCCGCCACCGCACTACAGACTCACTTACGACCAGAAGCTCTTCCAGCCTCTTGAGAATATGGACATTTGCTTGGTAGATGGAGATGCTGAGATTGGTGATGGATTAAAGCTGGTACTGTTACCGGGTCACACAAAGGGTTTACAGGGGGTGGCTGTTGAGACTGAAAAGGGAACATATCTAATTGCTGGGGATCACTTCTATACGTATCTCAATCTAAATCCACCAAAGGAACCAATTGAAATCGAAGATGTAACAGGAAACAAGATTCAGATTCAGCCAATTCCTTTGCCATTTGCTCCTGTCGGATTGCATGTTGATTTGAGTGAGTGGTACGATAGCAGCTATAAGGCACTTTCGATTGCAAGAAGGGCAAACATCTTGCCAGGACATGAGCCTTCTATCGCAGGTAAGAGCTTTCCATGAATTGTTACTTTAATTTTTTATATTTAAAAATACTTGACATTATTGGTCATATCTTGAGGTGAATATATGCAATTCGGAACAGTTGCCCCAACATTCCCGCCAATCGAAGA
>MTMI02000005.1 GCA_002011165.2 Candidatus Mnemosynella biddleae | reverse complement strand
GCGTAGGCTTCGGCGGGCATGCAACTCCTTGTAAGAGAAGCAAAGCCGAAGCTAAAAGAACTAGCGCTTTCTTTTTCATATTTCACCTCCTGCATTATACTTCGCTCTTCACTAATCACTCCTCCTCGGGGGGGATGAAGCAGTAACCAACTCCCCTCACCGTGTGCAGATAGAGAGGGGAGGAGGTATCATCTTCTATCTTCTCCCTCACCCAATGGATGTGAACGTCTAGAGTTCTCGTGTCCCCCATGTAGTCTGTATCCCAAACCTCCTTCATCAAGAACTTCCTCGTCAATACCTTCCCAGGGTTACGCATGAGCATTTCTAGCAATTTGCATTGTTTAGGAGTTAGCTTCTCTTTCTCCTCTCCCCTCCTCACGCAGCGGTTCTTAAGGTCCAACCTTATCTCACCTATCTCTATGACCTCATCTCCTTCTTTCTGGAGCAGATACTTGATTCTGTTTATCAACTTACGGAAGGTGAAAGGCCGGACTAAAACCTCATTGGCCTCTATTTCTTCCTTTTGCAGCTTTCCTCTTTCCTCTTTCACGATGAGGATGATTGGCACGCCTTCCACTTCCTCCTGTAAGGAGTGACAGAGCTTCTTTGCATTTACCTCAAGCGATGATGCATCTAATACGACCACGTTTGGCTTCTCAGCGAAGGCTTGATCCAAGGCACTCTCACCGCTGTGAGCAATCAATACTTCGAGTCCCTTCCTCTTTAAACCAGAGGAGAGCGAGTTAGAGCTTGATACATATCCCTCGATGAGTAAAACCTTCGCTTTCATTCCCATCTCCTTTTCTCAACCGAAGTCACGTGATATAATGAAAAGACCTGTATCTTCATTAAGACACGTAGCTTTGGTTGAAAATCGTTCGGATGCCCCTAAAAGAAACATTATATATTATACCTAAACTTTGATTTCTTGGCAACTCATGGTATAATATATCACTGGCCGGAATTCGGCGGAGTTCTCTTGTATGAAACAGGAGGTGTATAGAAGAGAGGCTTGCTAAGATGGAAGGCATTTTGGAGCAAATGGACAAAAGGCTCAATCACCTTGAGGGGGAGTTAAGCGACCTAAGGAAAGAAATGAGGGAAGAGATGAGCGGGCTTAGGGATGAGATGAGGGAAGAGATGAGCGG
>MTMI02000004.1 GCA_002011165.2 Candidatus Mnemosynella biddleae | reverse complement strand
TTCGGTGCTTTTTCTGGATTCTTCTGCAAGCTTCCTGACTTCATCAGCAACAACTGCAAATCCTCTTCCATGCTCTCCAGCTCTCGCAGCCTCTATAGCTGCATTAAGGGCAAGAAGGTTGGTCTGATCCGCAATTGACTTAATCTTTTCCGTTACTTTACCAATGTTTTTAACAGCCTCATTGAGGGAGTTAACGATCTCTGCAGACTTCTCGATTTCATCTATCATGGTTGTAAGTCTTTGAAGTGCATTCTCACCAAGAACTTTGGTCTTCTCAGCATCTTCCACAACTTCAGAAGCATAGATGGAAGATTCTGATGCTGACTCATCGAGACTCCTGAATATCTCCTCAGCAGCTTTCAGGTCAGAAGCTGAATTGTTAGCAAGTCTTGAAAGATTTTCAGAACCAGTTGCTATTTGCTGAGATGCCGAGGATATCTGTTGCATTCCAGCGTTCATCTGACTTACAGCCTCATTTGCTTCTTTAATCTGACTCGTAGTTTCCCTCATATCTCTGGCAAGTCCTTCAAGTATCTTGTATAGTCTCTCTGCAAACTCATTGAAGACTTCAAAAGTTTCTCCAAACTCGTCATCTTTCAACTTTTCAAGTCTAACATCAAGATTTCCAGCTTGAAGCTCTTTAATTCCGTTGCTTAAAATCGCCAGACATTTATTAGTGTAAGCAAGCATTTCTTCTATCTGCTTTTCTTTCTCTTTTATTTCCGTGAGATCTACGACATATTCAACACATCCAACGATGTTACCATTTTCGTCTTCCAGAGGTGTTCCTACATACATTACCGGGATCTCTTTTCCTGCAGGTCTCGCTATGGTCTCTCCACCTTTCGCCTCACCAACCCTCATAGCCTGTGCACAAGCACAGTTTTCCGTTCTACAGTCGTCTGTTCTGAAAAGCTCGTAGCACTTTCTGCCTGCCATTTGCTCCCTGCTCACACCAAGTATTTCTGATGCCGCATGGTTTGCGGCAAGCACCGTAAAATCAGTGTCCACTTTAATCACAGGTGTGCTAACGGCGTCTAAAATCTCCTGAATCTCTTTCTCTTTCTGCTTGATCTCCGTTATGTCGGTAATCAAATCAAGTACACCAAGTATGTTACCATCTTTATCAGTAATCGGAACAGCTGAAATGAGGGCTGGAACCTCTTTTTCAACTTTTGCAAGTCTCAGTACTGTTTCATGATTCAGGATAGGTTTACCCGATTCTATCACCATTTCGGCAGCAGTTTTCTTACCATCAGTTTTAATAAGATCGTGGGGTGATAACCCGACTATTTCACTAGAGTGGTTGTAGCCTGCAAGTTTTGCGAGTTCATTGTTGGCA
>MTMI02000003.1 GCA_002011165.2 Candidatus Mnemosynella biddleae | reverse complement strand
AAAAAGAATTCTCAAATTCTTCAGCAATCCTCAAAGCCAGAAGCGTTTTCCCAGTCCCCGGCTCCCCCCTAATAAGAAGAGAACCCCCAGCTCTCTCAAGAAAACGAGAAATATCTCTTGAAAGAGAGTTGAGGGGCATAACAATCACTTTAGAAAAATATTTAATTAAAACGTATTAAAAATTTTGCTTCTCGCGGACATCATTTTATTATTTTTACCCGAACCTTCTTGAGAATGATCTCTCCGTGGACGTTCTGTATTATCTCCACAAAGTCGCCCACTTTTATTCTCGAAGCTTCGAGAAGCTCTATAGGAATGACTACTAAACCTATAGGAAGAATTTGAGAGACATTAAACTCTTCTTCTTTTTCAACAATTTTTTCTGCGGAGACATCTTCATCAATTTTTCTTACCCCCCGAGAACTCAATTAAACCTAATTCTGAGAGCTCCTGTTTTTTCTTCAAAATTTTCTCCCTATTTGCAACATAGGAGAGAAACAGATCTAATTTTGTCAAATCCATATCCACTTCATTTGAAAGATTAAGCATAGCCTCACAAAATTTTTTGTAATCCTCTCCGATATCTCCGCTGAGTTTGGGCATTTTTGAAGAATTCTTAAAGCTCTCTCGTTATCCTCGCTCCAAACTCCGTATTTTTCGGGAAACAAAACGAAAAGTATCCCGCTTATAAGTTTGAGAGAAAGACCTTCAATCTTGAATTTCTTTAAAGCCTCATTAACTCCTCTCTCTAAAGGCAATCTCTCATCTTTTAAAAATCTAACAAGCTTTTTGAATTCTTCAAATTTTTCGGAGAACTTCCACTTGTTAATAGATAAATCTGTCCAACTCCATCTCAGAAATCTATTTCCCAAGAAAAAGCCATAAATCATTTGGTTTTAGGTCTTCAAGAGACTCATCTCTGAACATATCCTGACATTCGAATTGCTTTTAAGAACTCTTCATACCTCTCATCAACTGATTTACCGTTCTCATCTTTACTCTCTTCGAACTCGGCTAGTAGAATTCTAACGTCTTCCATCACTCATACCAACTTGGTAAATCCTTTAATCTCTCTTTCATCTACTTCCACATGGTAAATCTGGCTATCTGGTTTTATTAGTCTAAGTAGCGGAGTTCCATCTATAGTTCGGAACTTAAGATGCAATTGAGAGTAACTTGTAAGTTCTTTTATTACTTCGTGTTCAGATGGAAACACAACAAAGAACACCTCTTTAAACTCTTGAAACGTTTTAGATGCTATTTTTTTAACCATCTCCTCATCTCTTAGAATCTCATCAGGAAGAATACCAAGTGTCCCCTTTATCGAGCTTACACCTATTCCAGCAGGTCTAACAATTTTAACATCTTTCCCCTTCTCAGAATATTTTTTCATCAGAGGAGAGAGCACGCAAAGAGGAAGTTCTTGTGGTGTATTCACATCATATTCCACGAGAATCAGTTTCGGGATATTATCTTTTATGAACTCTCCCATCTCGTCAATCTCCTCAAAAGCAGATAAATCAGACGACTCTCGCTTAAAATAACGTGTAGAAAACTTCATGGGCTTGAGATACCTAAAAATTCCATCTTTTAGAGTATAAAGATATCTACCACGAGATATTTCCACACCTCTCATTTTTTCGATTTGCATTATTCTAACGCTCTTACCATCGAGAAAATCTCTCTCCATAACAATTACTGCATCGATAAGGTAATCCACTCTTTGTATCTCGTGATATTCGGTGACGAAAATTATCCTTACATCTGTTTTTCTTGCAAATTCTATCATATCTTCTATTATGCTCTCTCCGTATTTGCTCTTCGAGAAGATTTCAATAGCGTCCCATGAATCTATTACCAGAAAAGGCCTATTCAACTCATAAGTTAGATTATAGAGCTGTCTTATGAAAGTCGGTTTATCTGAGTATTCAATCTGCCTAGCCAACTGAAATTTATCTCCTTTCACCGGAGATAACCGGGGGCGAACCGCATCTACAATCGACTTATCCAGTATCGTCCCTTTTATCCAAGGAAATAGCTTATAAATTATCATTGCGTCAACTCTTGTAGATAAATAGATCCCATTACCCTCTTCGCACATCTTTTTAAGAAGTGATAGAGCAAATATCGTCTTTCCGGTTCCGGGTTTACCTTTAATTAGTAATGTACTACCCAATTCTTGAGAAAAAAACCTCTCAATCTCTGGAGGAAGCTCTATGAGCTCAGAAACTTCATCACTCATATCAGATGCACCCATTATTAAAACTTCTAAAAAAGAGAATTTATAATTTTTCACAATTTGTGAGTTGTAAGTAAATGTAAATTCCCTATGTGAACCCTCTTAAGATATTTTTTCGCAACCTCGTAACATCTTCTAACCTGAGAAATCGGAGTAATTGGAAGATCACTCAACCGATAATCTGGGTGGAAAACAAGAAGGGAATAGGGAATATTTTCATCCATCTCCGAAATAAACCTTGCAATCTCCTCAATCTCCTTCTCATCAACATAATAAGGGACTAAGAGCGTCGTCGCAGATATAACCTCAGGAAACTCCTCTGCAACCGCTTTGAAATTCTTCTTCACCGCTTCGTTATCCCTTCCTGTAAGAACTCTGTGAAGATTTCTGTTCCAAGCTTTCAGATCAAACTTTACAGTCCCTCCACTCTCATAACTAATTTCAGAAGCTCTCATAACAAGATCTTTTCTTCCCGCACCATTCCACTCCCAGCAGATTATCACGTCTCTCTCTTCAATCGCTCTTTTGCTCAGTTCTATGGCAAAGGGGAGCTGAGGTTCGGGAGAACCTCCAAAGTGACAGAGACACTTGACGTCCTCTCTCAACATCTTTAAAACCTCTTCAATGCTCTTTCTTTCTCCGCTCTCCACCATTTTATGTTCCCAGTTTTGGCAGAATAAACAGTCAAAATTACATCCATAGTAAAATATAGCTAGGTTAAAGCCTCTAAGCTGGGGGCCTTTGCAGAACCAAGAGTTACAGCAATTCGTGGGAAGAACATCATAATAAGCATGAAGAATACTATTTTTCAATTCTCTTTCAATTCCGCATAATCCTCTTCTCTCCTCTAGTGAGCATTTATTGGAACAAAGATTACATGAACCTCCGTTTAACCTCTCAATTCCGTCGTGAAGCTCTTTAAAAACTTCTTCATCCTCTTTAATACATTCTGGACACAGAGGAATGACCTTCGCATATCTTTCTTTCCCGCATTTCTCGCACTTCATCCTACATCCTCTTCTCTCAACGAGAAGAAAGTCTCAAGAGTTATCACTTCTGCTCCGAGAACGTTTGTAATGTGATGAACAGCATATTTGTAGTCATAATCATTCAAAGCTTCAGTGCAATCTTTAAGAAGACCGACTTCGTAGTTCAGAGACCTTGCGTCAGCTATAGTATGAAGAACGCAGATGTTCGTAAGGACTCCACATATCCAGAGTTTTCTGATGTTCTTCTCCCTTAAAATCAGATCTAAATCAGTTGAGAAAAATGCGGAATACCTCCTCTTTTTAACGAATATGTCCTCCTCTTTTACTCCAATCTCCTCTACTATCTCAGCACCGGGACTCCCTTCTATGCAGTGGGGAGGCCAAAGGGAGAACTCTTCATCATCTTTTCTGTGCCAGTCCTGAGTGCAGATAATCGGCATGAAATCTCGAGAGAAATTAATCGCCTCTCTAACTTTCGGAATGACACTTCTTACCCTCTCTCCACCGTAAAGTTTTCCCTCAGGTTCGAGAAAATCTTTTTGCATATCCACAACTATCAGAGCTTCCATATCTTAAAAATCCTCAAAAATTCTCTTAACACTTTCGGAAGTGGAGAAAGAAATTAAATAAAACTAAAAACTTTAAAACTTATGGGCATTTATTCGAAGCCAGCAACCTCATCTTCCGCGTCTCTTATTGTAGCAGTCCCTGCAGTACACAGGTCTGACACCGTCCGGTTTAAACGGAACTTCAGCCTCTGCACCGCAATCATCGCAGATGATTTTGTACATCTTTCTGGGCTGCTGTCTTCGTTCTCTATCAAATGCCATTTATTCTCACCTCTCTAAGATTATCACCGCAAAAATATCCCTTAAAAAAGAGATATCTTTACGGCAAGTCCTTTTCATCCTTCAAATTACTTAAAGTTTTTCCTATGATAACTCTTTTGGGAATAAAATTATAAAATTCGGGGAAAACATTTTCTATGGGCCTGTGAGGAGTGACGGGCGATCTGAACAATGAGGATCGGCTTTAAACTGAGGCCCAAATTTTCAAGAAAACTTTAAAATCGAATGAGCCCAATCAAATTTTAAAGGGGAAAAGAAATGAAGTTAAAGATTTTAGTTCTCCTTCTCGTCCTAATCTCACTCTCAGGATGCACCGAGCAGATTCAGCTTGGAAAACCTGAGATAAGAGACGTCTCTTTTACTTTCGGCGAAGTTAGTAACTCCTTTACCGAAATAAAAACCATAATAGAAGTTTATAATCCAAATCCCGTTCCAATACCTTTGAAGGATATTTTGACAGAGATATACATGAATGGGATAAAGATGGGCGAAGGATCTGCAGAAACTGCTGAAATAAAAGCAAATGGTATATCGAAGATCATCATCTCAACGAAGATAGATAATAATAAGATTCCTGAGTGGTGGATATCACATCTGAGAAATGGAGAATTTACGGAGCTCCTAATAAAAGCGGATTTAGTATTTGATCTTAAGCTCTTTGAGTTCAAAGTTCCGATAGAAAAAAGAGAAGACGTAGAAACCCACATTCTCTCTAAATTATCTCTGAGCTCTCCCCAGACAATCAATTTTGGATTTTTAAAGCTCACTTTAGAGTCTGTTGAACCCAGATGGGGCAAGATCACCAATGAAACATCTGAGATCATCCTCAATATAAGAGTCAAAAACGAGAATCCCATAGACATACCTCTCTCGAAGCTTGAGTGTTATATGACCATGAACAATCTCAGAATTGCAGAAGGAAGATCTAATGAGCCAGTAATTATGACTTCCAATTCTGAGACGGATCTTGATCTCAGCATCTTCATAAATAACACTCTCTTGGACGATTGGTGGGCGTCTCATATTAAAGGTGGAGAAAAAACGGAAATAGAGATGACTCTAAAGCTATTCTTTGAGTACGGTGGAAAAGAGTACGAGTTTTCCGTTAAGGGTCTAGAGACAGAATTTACAACAAGATTTTTGGGGTGAAAAGGGGGTGAGGGAGGAAAAGAAAAAAGCCATACTCAGAGACATACTTGAGGATATGCTCCCTCTAAGGGACATTCTGTCTCAGGATAACGATCTTGAAAAGATGTTTGAAGACATAATCTTTAAAGCTGAACTTGAGAAGAGACTGGGGAAGAAGATATCCAAGGAAGAGTGGAAGAAGATTATAGAGGATCTCAGAAAGTGATTAAAACCATTGAGAAATGTGCGGTATTAAAATGGCTAAGAGGAATGAGGCAAAGATGTAAAGAGTTATAAGGCTGGAGAATTTTGAAGATAGGTCTTTTGCATTTGAGATGCCGAGGGAATTAAAAAGGGAACTCAGAAGCTCTTTGAAGACGTGCCCTCCATCAAGTGGAACTGCAGGAAGAGAGTTGAAAAGTCCCGCGTAGAAGTTTATCCAGGCTATCCAGAAGGACGAATTGAGAATGAAGAAGAAAAGGATCTCGTGAGAGCTGAAAATTCCAGAAGGAAGGAAGTAACTCGTAAGTATTGAGGTGAAACCTCCTATGGCGAGGAATGGAAGAGAAATGAGAGTGAACCATCCTTCAAGTGAATTGAGAGAGAAAGGAAGGGATTTAAGAGTTTTCAGAAGTGAAGATGGAGAAAATGTGGAAATTTTAAGAGGTCCAACACTCATCTCTACTGAAACTCCGAGAAATCCAATATCCTTTTTCGGATGTTTTTCAAGTACTGTAACAACTTCTCTTCCATCGGAGAGCTTTATTCTAACCTCCTCTCCCGGCGAACTCCCTTTCATGAAGGTATAGAAATCAGCAAAATTATTGATTCTCTCTCCATTCATGGAGATGATAACATCTCCATCTTTAAGCCCCGCTTTTTCTGCAGGAGTTCCATCCCACACCCTCATTATTTTCGCACCCTCAGACGAGAGGAGAGTCGAAATCTCAATCTCACCCTCTCTATCCACGAGCTTCACGTTAACTTCCTCTCCGCCTTTAACCTCTGAAAGCACTTCTATGAGCTCTTCGATATTCATCACCCTCTTTCCGTTGATCTCTTCTAGGAACATGTTTCCCCTTATTCCGAGATCTTGAGGAGCATCATAAACAACTATTTCTGAGCTTGAAACTGGTGCAAGGAATGAAAGGGAAGAAAAGAAGATGGCAAAGAAAATGAGAGCGACCAAAAAGTTACTCATAATCCCTGCTGTGAAAACTCGGATCTTCTTCCACTTCTCTGCAGAATTCAATTCCTCTTCATCTGGTTCTGCAAAACCTCCTATTGGAACAAGAGCAACAAGAAGTCCAAGGGCTCTCACCTTTATTCCTTCGACCCTGCACAAAACTCCGTGAGAAAACTCATGAGCTATGAGCGTAATTACCAGCCCTATCAGTCCATACCAGAGAGGGATGAACTGGTTTACTCCAGGTAGGAGGAGAACATTTCTCGGAGCAGTCAAAGGACTCGGTTCTGGAGGAGAAGTGATAACTCTGTAGTCCATGAGGAATACAAGGAAGAGCATGAGCGTCATTGCAAAGAGCATAAAAACCAAACCAACAGAGGAAAAACCCCTCCAGAAACTCTTCGGTCTCGATAGTCTTTCGAGAGCCTCCATTCCTTTCTGAGTTCTAATCATAAGAATGGGGCCATAACTTGTAATGCTGTATCTCTCAAGCACACCCTTCTTCTTCAATACTTCAACGAGGACCCAGTATACTCCGAAGGTTATTAGAGCAATCTTCTCGATCACAGGATATCCTCCGTGACAAGCTTCTTATTACTTTAATTCATAATATTCCTTTCGGGTGTTGAAATGGAGGCGATAGTTTACATCACATGCGGGAAGAGAGAGGAAGCTGAAAAGATTGCACAAATCCTCGTTAAAGAGAAGCTGGTTGCCTGCGTGAATATTCATGAGATCACTTCGATTTTTGAGTGGAAAGAAAAGATGGAAAAATGCACAGAGTATGCGATGATCTGTAAGACAGCAGAAGAAAACTTTAAGAAAATTGAAAAAAGAGTCAGAGAACTTCACAGCTATGAACTTCCATGTATCATATTTTGGAGGATAGACGGAGGAAATCGAGATTTCCTCGACTGGATAAAGGAAAGTTGTGGGTTTGGATGAGAAGGAAAACTGGAGAGATGGGAAGTCCGAAGGAAGTTATTTACGACGAGAAGCACTGGGAAATTTTGAGAGAGTTGAGACTGAAAGCTCTCGAAGTAGTAAAGGAGCTCAGAACAAGAAACATCACATCATTCGTTCACGGAAGCATAGCAAGAGGCGATGTGCGGAAGGATAGTGACATAGATGTCATCATTCCCTATGTTATACCATCTTTCATTGTGGAAACTCTCCTCTCACCTTTAGGGATCATTGAGAAGTCTCTTGTCCAGGCAACACCTCATAGCGTCATAAAAGCACATATCTCTCTTGAGAACGGAGTTAACGTCTCTTTTCCCTTAGTAGAACCAAAGAGAAGGGAGATTGAGTTTTACCGATTTGGAGGAATGATAGATCTTAGAGACATTAACGAGAGAGTTCCGGGAGTGAACAAGAATCTTATGCTTATCAGCCCTACAGAGGACGGACATCTTGAGACTCCTTTAAGTGATCTCTCTCCTGGAAGAATTGCAAGCATTCTGAAGATCTCTCAAGACACTGTTGAGGAGAGAATAAGAGTTTTAACGAGAAGAGGAGAAGTCGGAAGAACTGGAGTTTATCTGAAAGAAATACTTCATCCTGACGAAAGTTTCGAAGAAGTGCTTAAAAGAATAGTTGAAAGAGATCCTGCTGTGAGGAGAAGAGTATGGAACTGCTAAAGCCAGACAGGATTGGATTCTTAATTTCAACCCTCCTCCTTTTACTCTTTGGATTTCATCTCGGGGAAATCATCTCCAGATCTCTCACTTATGGAGTGAGAGACCTCCTCCTTTTCTCGGAATTCTTTTTAAGTCTCCTATCAACCAGCATCTTCTCATTCCTTTCTCTCAAGTTTCTCAAAGTTCCCAAGCTTCCTGAAAGGAAAGGTGAACCAAAAGTCTCGATAATCATACCTGCTTATAACGAAGAGAGAGTGCTTAAGAGCTGTGTTGAGAGCATACTGAAAAGTGAATACGAAAATAAAGAAGTCATCATAGTTTATGAGGATCCGTGTGAAGATAAAACACCAGAAATTGCGAAAGAACTCGCTAAAAATTACGAAAACGTTAAAGCACTGAGAAATGAATTTCAGAAATCAAAAGGAGGAGCTCTAAATTTTGGAATTCTCAATTCTTCTGGTGAAATTATAGGAGTCATTGACGCAGATCATGTGATTTCGAGTGATGCCATTTCAAGAGCGGTTGCTTGGTTAACTTTTGATAACCGCATAGGAGCAGTTGACGGAAGCGCAACAATCAGAAATCGAGGAAAAGGTATACTCAGTAGAATTTACGGAAATGAGTTCTCTGCTGGATTAGATATCAGCAGATTCATAGAGGAACTCCTAGGCGGTTCTCACTTAACTTACGGAGGAAATCTTTTTCTTAGAAGAGATGTTCTCGAGGAGATCGGAGGTTTTGACTCTGAGAGTCTGGGAGAAGACAAAGAAATTGCTCTCAGAATTCTTCAGAAGGGTTACACAACAATACTCGATCTCGGAATGATAAGTATGGAGCTCTCTCCAGTTAATCTTGAGGACTGGTGGAATCAGAGAAAGAGATGGGATAGGACGAGATTTCAGCTGATAAGAAAATATTATCCTCTCCTTCGAAAGAAAAGAAGATTTAAATCAGTTGGATTTCCGATTCTTCTTATTCAGGCCATAGCCTATCCTCTTGGAATAATCTATACGGCCCATCTTTTCGCCTCTATCCTCTTCTTCCCCCTTCAAGCCCTCATACTCCTCCCTCCCTTTGTCCCACTCTCCATGATGTATGTCCTCAGAGCTCTCAGGGATGAAAGATTGGGATGCGCAGATTGGAAAGATATAATAATCTCAGCATTTATACCACTTCACATCCTCACGAGATCATTCACAGGATTCAAAGCATTCTGGGAGGAGATTACGTGCACGAAGCCAGCTTGGAGGAAGGTCGCGAGAGTAGAATGAAAATTCATTGGGCTGACGTTATAGCAGAGGGGCTGAGAGGAAAACCACAGGTAATCTCAACGGGAATCACCCCTTCTGGCCCCATACACATAGGGAATATGAGGGAGATCCTCACAGGAGATGCCATTTTCAGAGCACTCAGAGACATTGGGGAGAGTGTGAAATTCATTTACATAGCCGATGACTTTGATCCTCTGAGAAAGAGATACCCCTTTCTTCCCGAAAGCTACGAGGAATACATAGGGGTACCTCTATCAAAAATTCCGGATCCAGAAGGATGTTGTGAGAACTATGCGGAGCATTTTCTTACACCTTTTCTCGATTCAATGGAAGAACTTGGAGTAACTCCCGAAGTCTTCAGAGCACATGAATGTTATGAGAGAGGTCTCTATCTTGAAGCAGTGAAGGAAGCGCTGAAGAGAAGAGAAGAAATTGCGAGAATTCTCGAAGAGGTCTCAAAAAGAAAACTCCCAAGTTCCTGGAGTCCTTTCCATCCTCTTTGTCCGAAATGCGGAAGAATATCCACCACCTCTGTAGTAAGTTTTGATGCAATGAGAGAGACTGTTGAAATGCGGTGTGAGTGTGGAGAGGAAGCAACTGTGAGTATGAAAGAAGGGAAACTCTCGTGGAGAGTCGACTGGCCTGCGAGATGGAAAATCTTTGGGGTTACGGTTGAACCCTTTGGGAAGGATCATGCAACAGCAGGAGGCTCTTATGATACTGGGGTGAGAATTTCGAAGGAGATTTTCGGATACGAGCCTCCTTATCCCGTGGTTTACGAGTGGATTATGCTCAAAGGCCAAGGCGCAATGTCCTCTTCTAAAGGAGTCGTTATCGAGATAAGCGAGATGATAAAGGCAATTCCAGAAGAAGTTATGAGATATATGGTTATGAGGGTTAAGCCCGAAAAGCACATAGACTTCGATCCCGGACTTCCGATACTCGCACTTGTGGATGAATTCGAAGATGCAAGGAAGAGAAACACAAGAGAGTATCAACTCTCGGATATAGGTAAGAAATATCCAAATGCACCTTTCAAACACATTGTTACTGCAGTGCAAATAGCCAAAGATCTTGATGGGGTGATGGAAGTTCTGAGAAGAGGAGGTTATGAGGAGGACAGAGAAGCTGTTCAGAGAATTGCAGAGAAGGCGAGATACTGGTTAAAGAGATTCGCCCCTCATGACGTAAAATTTGAAATTCAGAAGAGTCTGCCAGAGAGCGTGAAAAACCTTTCACCGGAAGTTAAAAAAGCTCTCAAAATCCTCGCTGAAAGGATTAAATATGGAGAATGGGAGGCCGAGAGAATTCACAGAGAGATTTATGCTGTTGCGGAAGAGCTGAACATCAAAGCTCCGAAGGTCTTCCAGGCCATCTATCTGTCAATTCTCAACAAGAAATCTGGCCCAAGAGCAGGATGGTTTCTGATGTCTCTTGGAAGGGAGTTCGTGATCAAGAGACTTCAGGAAGCATCTTCGTGAAGCTTCTCCCACGCTTCAACTATTTCCCATCCCTCTAAAAATACAGATCCTCTCTCTTCAGCGTATTTTTTCGCCTTGTTTTTCGAGAGTGCAACTTCTTCATCAAGCATTTCGCATATAACCATCGCAGGAGTTATTCCGGCAATTTCAGCTAAAGCAACGGACAGCTCCGTTTGACCTCTTCTGGATTTCAAAAGACCATCAGAAGCCCTGAGAATTGGAACATGTCCTGGAGATCTGAAAAACTCTCCGAATTTCACATATTCTCCTCTTTCAACTTTCTCGGCAATCTTTCCGAGCTCTCTTATTGTCAGAGCCCTATCTCTGTCTGTTATTCCTGTGAAAACATCTCTGTGATTCACCCAAATCGAGAAAGATGAGTGAGCATCATATTTAACATCACCAGGGCTCTCTATTATCCTCTCTGGAAGTATATCTTCTGCCTTTTTTAAGATCTCGAAAGCATAAGGAAGAGAGAGCCTGTCTGCAATCTCGCTCGAAAGAGCTACGCATATAAGCCCTCCACCATCTCTTCTCATCACTTTCACATGCTCTGGTCCCACAACTTTTGCTGGGAAAACGATGTCAGTCTCTCCCTCTCTTCTATCATCGTCGTAGATCAAAATCATCTCCCCTCTTCTCAGAAGTTCAATCGCTCTTTCGATGCTCATGCTACCACCTTTACTTTAACGATATCTCCATCTCTCAGCCTCAGCCTCTCTCTTAGGTTAACTGGGGCAACAATCTCCAAAATGTCTTCAGGATAGTGTGTTCTCTCAGGAATCACAACTGCACAGCTCTCTCCTTCTATTTCACCTTTAAACAGCTTACAACCTCCAAAACTCCTTCCTTCTGTCTCAAATCCTTTAATTTCGTATCCTGGTTTTTTTGCCAATTTTTTTCTAGTCTCAAGATCTTCTGGAGAGATCTTCAGATTGAGAGTTCCTGGATATGGGTCAAATCCTGTGATTTTAGAGATCTGAGACTTGTAACCTTCAAGCGAGAGATAGTATCTACCTTCTCCTAATCCCGTGAAAACCCTTCCCCTCATTGTGAAAACTTCAGGAACTTCGAAAATCCTTCTATAGTCCTCATATTCTTTCCTGAGAGCTCTCTCTCCTCTCTCAGTTATTACTATCCACTGTCCCTCAGGAGAAATCCTTCTTGAAATCATACCCTCAGATTCCAGCTCTCTCAACTTTCTGGAAATAGTCTGAGGACTTTTTTTGATCTCTGAAGAGATATCCTTTGTGGATAGTCTCACAGATTCCTTCATTCCTCCTTGCTTTGCAATGTATCGCAGTATCTTCATATCACACATTGTATGCTTATCATTTTTGAGATGCGGTATTTAATCTTTCCTTTTTTGCAACCCTTCTTGCCTCGCGCAGAGGTCTCGGCAGAGAATTTCCCCTCATAAGATTTTTAATAATCTCAAAAGCGCCCATTATAGAAACTCTATGACCAGGAGAAATGATGAGCGGTGAAAATTTTTCGTCAAATTTCGTGATGACTGCAACCTCTCTACCTTCATGCTTCAGAATCTTCCACTCACCTTCTTTAACTCTTGGAAGATCTCCAAGAAGGTATTTCTTCGTCACTCCAACTGTTCTGAGGTTCATCAGAACTCCCAAATGAGATGCCATCCCCAGAAATCTCGGGTGGGCTATTCCAGAAGCTTGAAATATGAAAACATCTGGATGGCTCTCAAGTGAGGATATGAGTTTCATCGCGAGCCCTCCCTCTCTGTAAAATCTGAATGAAGGGATATAGGGAATATCCGCTTTTCCTCTTACAACCTTTTCTTCAATAATTTCTTCATCTTCTAACACAACTGAAGCACATATAATCTCATCTTCACTTGAAGAAAAGGCAACTCCGCAAAATCTTTTGAGAACTCCATCATCTCTCAAAATTACTCTCTCAGCTAACTCTCTCTGTTCTTTTTCCCATTCTTCGAACTTCATCCGTAGTTTTAAATCATCCTTCAATGCTAAATATCCATTGTGGTAAGAGACACTGAGGGTTTGCGGGTGAGGTGAAACATACGGAGCATTGCATTTTCTGTGAAAGGTATTGATGAGAAGGTTAGAGCCAAAGCATCATCCGAGCTATGAGATGGACCTTTCTGCAATTTATGATGCAATATTCTGTTATTCTGAGGTTGCGAAGAAAAAGACACAGTGCCTGAAGAAGGATATTACGGCGATATGAGTCCAAAAGCCATAACGATCTCACAATTCGGAGAACCATTTTTGTTATGGTTCTGAAAAGAACTTGAGAAAATAGCTGAAATAGCATCCTCATACCAAATGAACTTTTCCCCAGAAAACCCTCTCTTGTGAGATTTGTTGACCGTGAAAGGTCGAAAGCATGTTTGAATTTCTCGAAATCGTAATGGAACCTCTCTGAAATATTAAAGAATACGATACCGAGACTCTTAAGTTTTTGAAGAGAGATGCCTTAAGAAGTACCCTCTCGATTCAAAGAGAATGGAAATTTCGCCTTAGTTCATATCATCTCTTTGAGAACCGCATTCAATGAGCTTTGCCATTTGAAATTTGGGTCTGTTCTCATTAACGGTTTCCTCCTCTCACCTCCGAGGATCCACAGATAATAGAGCTGATGTCCCGGACAGGTAACTACAGGATGATATCCTCTCGGTATGAGGGCAGTATCTCCATCTTCGATGAGGTGAACCTCGTTGAAGTTATCCGCATAGATCCTCTGAAGAGCAAATCCACCGGGAGGATTGAGTCTGAAGTGATAGACCTCCTCCATCTTCACTTCATGAGGATAGTCATTCTCATCATGCTTATGGGGTGGCCAACTCGACCAGTTTCCAGGTGGATTAATAGTCTCACCTATTAAGAGCTTCTCAGACGGAATCGAACAGTCTATGATATCTCGAATATCTCTCCTCCAGTTCCAAATACCTCCTGACCTCTTTTTTACATCTTCAGGTTTTATGAAGACCTCTTCTCCCTCTTTTTCCGATGGTGACTTCACGATAGCGATTTCTGATTCTGCAATTGCCCCAATCTTAACTTTTCTGCCCCTTGGAAGATAAAGAGCCCATGGGTCCTTAGTGAAAGGATCACTTCTAATTCCTGTGTTGTATGTTTTTGCATCAATTTCAAAAGATACCTGTCCACTCAGCAGAACGAGAGCACTCTCCTTTCTAATCTCCTGATAATCGAAAGTTTTTCCCTTTGAAAGCTTCAAAATCCCGAACTCTATGTATTTCATTTTTCCTTCTGGAATAATCTCGTTATAGCCCTCTTTCACCTCTCCTCTCTTTACAAGCATCTCATAAACCTCCTTAATATCCTCTTCTTTCCCCACTTATTTTATCTTTCCTCCAATTTCAAAAAATTAAATTGAAAATTCCGAGAAGCTTCAGAGCGGAAAGGAGCACAACACCAATAAGTATTCTGTGAACCCAAATCCCCGCACCTTCACGCGAGGCGAAACGAACACCCAGAAAAGCTCCTATCATACCTCCCAAAGCCAAAATAAGTCCAACCCCCCAGATGACCTGATTGTTTAAAATGAAAATTAACATTGCGGGAATAGTGTAGATAAGAACTATAAGAGCTTTTATGGCGTTAGCTCTTATGAGATCAAAGCCGGAAAAGAGCACGAGAGACGCAAGAAGAAAAATCCCAACTCCTGCTTGGATAAATCCTCCATAAATTCCTATGAGGAAAAAGATTATAATTTCGAGCAATCTTGAAAATTTCTTCTCCTTCTGCCCTTCAATCCACCTCTTAGGATTGATGAGCATGATAAAGAGCATTAGAATCATGGTAATCCCTATGGCTTTTTGCATGAGCATTTCGTTCAAATCCACTGCTATCTGAGCACCGAGTATTGCTCCAAGTGTTGCAGGAATTGCATATCCCAAGGAGAATTTCAAGTCAAGAAGACCTCTAGAGTGAAATTCTCTCATTCCCACTAGGCTTTGGAGAAGAATCGAGACTCTGTTTGTTCCGTTTGCTACGTTGGCAGGAAGTCCAAGAAAAATAAGAAGAGGCAAAGTTATCAGAGATCCACTTCCTGCAAGCGTATTTACAAATCCAGTGAAAATTCCTACGAGGATCACGAGAGTGTAGAGATACCAATCCAAAGGATCACCTCAATTTGAAGAATTTATTCAGATTGTTTGACTTTAAAAAATTTCCACCTTCTTACTCTTTTACTCAGAAACATTTGTAGAAGGAAAAGGAAAAATAATTGAAGGGTTGTTGGCCTGCCAAGCCACAGGACATCATGCTTCTCAGTCCTGTCGGTTCACAGGCCATGTTATTACTTGTTCTGTGAATTCTAAAAATTTTATCTTTTTCGGATATCCTTATTTTATCTCAAATAAGATACGTTAGTCTTACTGATTTAAATCGGAAAGCGTAGTTTACTCCCTAATATCGTCCCAAGAACCCGTGATATGATCAAAATCTCTTTTTACGTACTTCTCATTTAAAACTCTCTCTAGATCAACTCCTTTGAGATTAGCTAGGGAGATAAGAATGAAAAGGACATCTGCAAACTCCTCTTCGAAATCTTTGTCTCTCCTTATACTTTCAGCCAACTCTCCGACCTCCTCCATGAGTACACTGAGGAGAAAGAGATCTCCAGATCTTCTATCTATCTCTCCGAATCTCTTCTTAAATATCTCTTGAAATTCCCTCAACGAGGTCATTTGGATCACCTATGATTGTATTCACATCTTTAAGAGAAATTGCAAAATAACCTGAATTTCTAAGATAGTCTCTCATCCTCTCCGCTCTTCGCCCTCCGTGATATAAGATCACAAGTTCAGGATCGCACCTCTCTATCATAAGGAGGAGATTTCTAAAATCTGCATGATCGCTGAGTGTGATTGTTGAGCGGTAAAATTTCTGGGCGCTCAAGACAAACTTTTTTCGGTTTCTCACTCGTTTGAGCTCTTTAGGCGAAACTATCTTCAAACTTTCATCATCCTTCAATAGCTCAATTTCCTCATCACCAATAATGGCTCTTGTAAGCGAAAAAGAAAGTCCATCCATCTGTATTATATCTGAAAATCCACTCTCTCTCAATAATCTCACAGCTCTTTGGGCTTTTCCGAATGGATAAGCTCCAAAAGCCGGAGACTCATCCGAAACATTCAAAAATCCTTCCACATCATCCTCGAAATAGCATGAAGGGTCTTGCGGATCACCGTATGTTGCTTCAGTTATCAGAAGATCGCATTTCGGGAGCTCCTTAAACTCTTTCACATCTCCGGTTACAAGAATCCTTGTGCCAATATCGTTTTTCCAGTAAAAAGCCGTAGAACCCGGGGTATGAAAGGTCTCATATGTTCTAATCTTCCATCCGTTCTCTGTTATTTCATCTCCAATCTCGAAACATCTTCCTCTGAAACTCTCTCTGCTTATTATTTCGAGAGCCTTTGCAGTCTCTCTCGAGGCTATAGTATGTTCAAATTTCATAACACGATGTCCGTAATGATCTCTATGTGCATGTGTAATCAAAAGGAAATCATTTATCGGAGTTCTTCCCTCAGTTGTATCTATTCCCACAGTGATCTTGCTCTCTGCTCTGAATATTAAGGATAGATGAGGTCTCAGAGACCTTCTGGAGGAAACTCTGATTGGAAGCACCCCGAAATCTATGAACTCTTTCAAGCTCTTCACTCCATATACTTCCTTATGGCTCTCACTATAATATCTTTTGAGACTTTTCCCACAAACTTTTTCACAATTTCGCCATTTTTTTCAATTAAAATCGTTGGAAGTGCATGAACTCTAGATTTAGAGGTCACATCTCTATAGATTTCTACATCCATCATTTTAAATTCTATCCCTCTTTCAAACTCTTCTCTAAGTTCCTCAATTATTAACTTCTGCTCAAGCGATTCTTTGTCCCATTCCGCATAAAAACACTTCACTACGAGCATGATCCTCAAATTTCATTTACTTTTCATCTCTCATAAGGATTTCCTCCTCTAAATACTCGGAGAGAAACTTTTAATATCTGAGAGATATATGAAAAACTCTTGTGCTCCGGTAGTGTAGCCCGGCCAATCATGTGGGACTCTCACTCCCACGACTGGGGTTCAAATCCCCACCGGAGCATTTTAAAAAATCTCTCAAAAGTTTTTATGTTAAGAAAACTATAACTCAAATTTTGATGTGGAGAACTCTGAGCTCCCTCTTAGTCATCTCAATTCTCGTAGTTTCTGGATGTGTTGAAAAGAAGGAAATCGGAAAACTTGAGATTAGGCTAAATTTCAGCGAATTTCCGAAGAAATACACGTTAGAGGGAGAAAATACATCTCCGAGGATAGAAATTTCAGGGATTGGAGATAACGTGAAATCTCTCGTTATAATTCTTGAGGATCCAGATGCTCCAAGCAAGACATTCATCCATTGGTTAATATGGAATATTGAACCTGCTGAAATCATCCCTGAGAACATTCCAAAGAAGCCAGAAGTTACAGAACCAATAAAAGCTCTTCAGGGAAGAAATGATTTTGGCAGAATAGGTTATGATGGGCCACATCCCCCTCCCGGAGAGGTTCACCGCTACTTCTTCAGGGTCTACGCTCTTGGTACAATGCTAGATCTCTCTCCAGGAGTAGGAAGAGAAGAACTTGAAAATGCGATGAAAAGGCATGTGATTGGGTATGGAGAGGCCATGGCAACTTATGGAAGATGATTTGTGAAATCTCTCAAAATAATCTTCGAGCGTAATTCCTCAATTTCATCGGAGTAGACTTAACTCCAGTCCAAAATCCTCCAAAACCTTGAAATCCGAATCAAGACTTATGAGTTTTTGTTTATTTGATATGCAGATGGCACCAATGAAAAGGTCCCTTAGACTAATTTCTTTGCCCCTTCTCTTCAACTCTTTGTAGATGTTCGCAGATGTTTCTGCGGATTTTTTATCAAAGTGTAGACAGTCTAAGGAATCGATTAAGTTAAGTTCGATTAGTTTTGGAGCTCCTATCTTTATTTCGAATATCATTATTGGGGTTATATGAAAATAACTATCGATTGAAAGAACGTTGTCGAGCACTTTTTTGTTACCTCTTGCAATTTCGATTATTACGTTTGTATCGAGAACTGCCATTTCTCAAACTCACCTTCGATGTCTTTTATTCTTCTCTCTGCCTCTTTATACTCATCTTCGCTAAGTACACCAAGCATTTTGATCAAAATATCCGAATTACCTTTTCTTTTTTTCAGAAGCTCTCTAATTACCTCTGAAAAGCTTTTACTACCTTTCATCTTAACGAGCTCTTCATAAACGTCATCTGCTATAGTTATGGTCTTGACCATAAATTAAACTAAATGCATTCAATGTATTTTAACTTTTGGTCGCTGTATGAACGTCCTTCTGTGATGGATAAACCCAAAAAGTACTTCTTTCTCGTCGCTCAGCAACTATAGTCCCATTTTAGAATTTCCATATTCTTTACGGTCCTAATGAGTAGACAATCTTCGCACCTCTGCATGCCTGTAAATTCCGTGTATATCAATCTGATTCTCACAATATCTTCGTATTCCAAGATCAATCCCACCTTTCTTAATTCTGAAGCCAATATGCTCTCCGACAATTCAGATCCCATCTCCATATATTTCAGCAAGTTCTCCAAGCCATGGTTAGTCATCTGGTCTTCTCTTATCAATGTAAGAGCCATCCGTTCTACCTTTATTATCGAAATACACGACTCCACTCTTCGAGAAAATACTGGTTATCCTTCCAAGGAAAATTCCAGAGCTTAAACCATGCTATCACCTTTTCATCTCTCTTATAATCTCCTATGAAGTGTAAGTTTTCTCACATCCACTTCATCTTCTCCTTTATGAATCAAGAGTACAACTTGATCGTCAGCCCTCCTTTATAGCTATGGAGAATCCTTCGGAAAAATAGCTAAGACAAAAGAACATACCACAACAATGATCAGTACGAGAAGGATTATTCCGATGACTGGTGAAATGGCTTTTTCATTCACGAAAAATTCGTAGAAAAATCAATTTTTAAATTTTTCGATTATAAAATAAAAATTTAAAAAAATCTTAAATCTTGATATAAAACTTACGCTACCCTGACGTTTGCTTCGTAGATAATATTTCCTGTCGGTATATGAATTACTCTAAGCGTCAGCGTCGTGGATGAACCTACAAAGTCACTGACGTTATTCTCTTGGACTGTGAAACTCTCTCCCACACTAAGAACTCCGTCTGAAATTGCTGTTGTATTCAAATAGCTACCATTGAAGATAGAATTTGTTCCATCCCACGTAAGTGTATCTGTAGTAGTACTATTAACAACTTGAAGTTTGATATCCGCACAAGTTAAGTCATCTCCTCCGTAATGTAATACATCGAAAAGTGCATCAGTTTTACCAGTTGTCACTGCATTCGTATTGTCTTCAATCATCAGCTGGACCTGTGGTGCGCTCTGAACCTTTGAACCCATGCCGAAAACGAAGCTTCCTATCACCGCCGCAAGAATTACTGTTATAGCGACCATCAGTATGACTCCAATAACTGGAGATACTGCCTCATCCTTTCTTCTCTTCAATTTCTTTCCCTCCTTTTACTTTTTCTTTCAACGCAAAAATGATCTTTTTCGTTTTATAATATAAATCTTTCCTATAAATTTAGTGCACAATGTGCTCAATATGACAGAACAAAAGAAAAGATAGATGTAATAAGATCTCAGATAAATTTTTAGTTGCGCACTGCCAACTGCTATTTGATGCACAAGAAATCAATGGGTCATTTTCTCTGCCCTGTGTGTGGGAGAGAATACGATTCAGATGAAATTATATGGAAGTGCACTTGCGGAAATTTTCTTGACCTCATTTATCATCCCGAGTTCAAGAGAAGGAAGATTGAGCAGAGAGAGAAAACGTTATGGAGATATTTTGAAGCTCTTCCAGTTTCTGAGAAATCTTCAACTGTATCCTTTAAAGAAGGCTTCACACCAATTCTCCGCTCGAATCTCTTTGGGAGAGATCTCTTTCTTAAACTAGAATTTCTCTTTCCAACTGGATCCTTCAAAGATCGTGGCTCTTCTGTTATGATCTCCAAGATAAAGGAGCTCCGAGTAAAGGAGATTGTGGAAGACTCTTCCGGAAATGCAGGAGCATCAATCTCTGCTTACTCTGCTAAAGCAAAAATTAAATGCCATATCTTTGTTCCAGAAGGAGCTCCAGAACCGAAACTCTCTCAGATTCAGTTTTACGGTGCAGAAATTCACAGAATCAGAGGTTCAAGAGACAAGATTGCAGAAGAAGCGAGAAAATTTGCCAAGAAACTCTATTACGCAAGTCATTCTTGGAATCCTTTCTTCCTTCATGGAACAAAAACCTTCGCATATGAGGTGTGCGAACAGCTTGGGTGGAGAGCTCCAGAAGCAATCATTTTCCCTCTTGGCAACGGAACACTTCTTCTCGGTTCATACATAGGCTTCGATGAGCTTAGAGAGATTGGAATCATTGAGGAAATTCCCAGACTAATTGGGGTTCAATCATCCGCTTGTAATCCTCTTTTCAGAGCTTTTCATGAAAATCTTGAGAAACTTCCCGAGATTGAAGTAAGAAAGACGATTGCAGATGGAATCTCAGTTGCTAAACCTGTAAGGTGGAAACAAATTCTTAAGGCAGTCAAAGAGACTGGAGGTGAAATCATTAGTGTGGATGAAGAAGAGATCTTGGAAGCTCTGAAAGAGCTTGGAAGAAATGGACTTTATGTTGAACCGACTTCTGCAGTTGCTCTTGCGGGATTGAGAAAGATCGAAGATAGAGAAGAGTTACTTATTCCCCTGACCGGCTCAGGCTTGAAGCTAGGAGAGAGAATGAAAGAATTTCTTTAGCGATCTCATTTGCGTAACACTTCTCTCATTCTCTCCTCAGTGATCGGAGAAATAATTCCCTTCTCGCAGATGATTGCTGAAATGAGCTCAAGAGGTGTTGCATCAAAAGCAGGATTGAAGACATTGACATCAAGAGGTGCAATTTGACGATCTCCACAATATATCAGTTCTCTCCTATCTCTCTCTTCAATCACGACATCCTCCTCTCTCCTTTCAAGATCGAAGGTTGAAGAAGGAGCAGCGACGTAGAAAGGAATTCCATGGTGCTTCGCTATGACGGCATGAGAATAAGTTCCAATTTTGTTGAATACAGCATCTCGAACTATTCTATCTGCCCCAACAATGATTTTGTCAACGAGTCCTCTCCTCATCACATATCCGCTCATCGAATCTGTGATGAGAGTAACTGGAATGTCATCTTCGAGGAGCTCCCACGTCGTGAGTCTGCTTCCTTGGTTCAGTGGTCTCGTCTCTGTTGCTATAACTTCAATGTTCTTCCCACGTTCCATTGCGGATCTGATAATTCCGAGAGCAGTTCCCCAATCGACTGTTGCGAGCCTTCCTGCATTGCAATGTGTCATAACTCTGTCTCCATCCTCAAGAAGCTCCTGACCCATCTCTCCGATGAGTCTGTTGATTCGAATATCTTCATTTGCGAGAAATTCAGCAGATTCCAGAGCAAGTCTTTTTATTTCTTCAACACTATCTCCAGTAAGAGCTCTCTTCAATGTGAAGTCTATTGCGTGGAAGAGATTCACCGCAGTTGGTCTCGTGGATCTGAGAAGATCAGCACATTTCACAATCTCTTTTTTCATCTCTTCTGGATCCTCTCCTCTGTAGTTGAAAGCACAGAGAGCAATTCCATAGGCTGCAGCAACTCCTATGGCTGGAGCCCCTCTAACTCTTAAAGATTTTATAGCTTCGGCAACTTCTTCCACTCTTTTACACTTTATGATCTTCAGTTCCGAAGGTAAAAGAGTCTGATCAATCATCTCAACCGCTCCATCCTTATTCCAATACACAGTCCGCATTTTTCATCCCTCCCAGATTAGTTTGAGAACTCTCTCTCTCAATTCCAAAAGTCTTGGATCTGTTCTTTTCCTCGGTCTCTCAACATTAATTTTTATGTCCTCTTTTATCTTTGCAGGTGGCATCGAGAGGACAATAACTCTATCTGCAAGGAAAAGAGCCTCATCTACGCTGTGAGTCACAAAAAGAACGGTTTTATGTTCTCTCTCCCATATTCTAAGAAGTTCTGTTTGCATAAGGTTTCTTGTTTGAGCATCTAGAGCTCCGAAAGGTTCATCCATTAGAAGAATCTCTGGATCCACTGCGAGAACTCTGGCTATTGCAACTCTTTGTCTCATACCACCTGAGAGCTCTCTTGGATACTTCTTTCTAGCATCTTTTAGTCCAACGAGCTCTATATAATGATCTACAATCCTCTTCCTCTCCTCTTTTGGAATACCTTTTATCTCCAATCCAAATTCGATGTTCTTTTCAGCAGTCCTCCAAGGGAAGAGAGCATATTCCTGAAAGACGAAACCCACGCTTCCGTCCAGTCCCTTCAGTGGCTCTCCCTTCCAGAGAATCTCTCCTGATGTCGGTCTCTCCAAACCGGCAATCAGACGTAGAAGCGTCGTCTTACCACATCCTGATCTTCCGATAATGCAGAGGAACTGACCTTCGGGAACCCTGAAGCTAATATTATCGAGGACAACACTTCCGTCAAATTCCTTTCTGAGATTTCTCACTTCTAGCATCAGTAAGCCCTCCTCCTCTCAATCCAGAGAAGTCCCTCGTTCATAAGATATCCCACGATTCCGATTGCAATCATTCCTGAGATTATCTTAGCTGTATCGCCTCCTATGTAGTACATCGTCCAGATAAAGAAGCCAATACCAGAAGCAGAACCTCCGATCATTTCCGCAGCTATTATGCTCATCCATCCAACTCCGAGTCCAACCCTCACTCCGGTGATTATCATGGGAAGCGACGCGGGCAAGATCACCTTAGTGAGAATCTGAAAACGAGTTGCACCAAAAGTTCTTGCAGCATCTATGAGAATTGGATCTACGGATTTAACTCCGCTTATGGTATTAAGAACAGCGGGAAAGAAAGCTCCAACAAAGACTATGAAAATCTGAGCATAGACAGAAGTATTCTCCAAATGCCGGAAGAAGATGTAAGCTAAGGGAATCCACGCCAGTGGTGGTATTGGTCTGAAGAGCTCTATTAAAGTGCTTGTGAAGCCCTCAAACTTTTCACTTCTTGCCATGGCTATTCCCAGAGGAATTCCGATCGAAAAAGCTATGAGAGATCCTTTCAGCACTCTTCCCAGACTCGAAATTACATGCCTCTGGAGAGTTCTTCCAAGAACAGGCTCTCCCACTGTGAGAAGCTTGAAGAAAGTCTCTGCAGTTTTTAGAGGTGTTGGAATCTCAAATAATTCTAGAGATGCAATAAGATGCCAGAGAAATAAAAAGAAAATGATTGATGCTATTTTCACCAGTCCAGTTCTCTCTCTTTTCAATCCTTCAACCTCACCTCTAAATTGTGCTCTTCAAGAGCCATCCTGAGTATGAAATCCTGCACTGTTCCAAATCCCGGAATTGCAATCGTCCTTCCCTTGAGATCTTCAATCGTCTTTATTTCAGATCCCTTTTTAACAACTATCGCAGAGCCTTCGTTGTTGGCTCCAGCAACTATGTGAATCCTTATATCATCATTTATCCTCTTAAGTGTTGCTGGTGCTCCGCCGAGATATGAAACATCCAATTCTCCAGATTTGAAAGCTTCCATGACAGCTGGCCCATTTGCGTATTGCTTCTCGAGATTACCTTTTATTCCAGCTTGCTGGAAGTATCCCTCCTTCAGAGCAACATACCATGCGAGTTCGTGAAGATCAGCGGTCAGATGCCCCATGTTGATCTCTCTGTCTGGTGCATCAGGAATCCACGAAGGATCTTCTCTGAGCTTCTCAACGACATAATCGTATGCATTCCGCATGAGGAAATCCTTGAAGAACCCATCCTCTGAGGCGTATCCAAGATCTTTAATACTATTCTGCAAGAATCCGCTCTCTTTGAGTCTTTCGTAGTATTTTCTGAACTCCTTCTCATCTGGATATTCAACAAATTTTATGTGCTTCAGCGCCTCTTCGACAACTTCTTTGTCCTTTCCGGTAAACTCCATCGCATATTGCACAACTTTCTCGTGATTCGCAGGATCGTTTATAAATCTTGTTGCCTTCACATGAGCCCAGAGGAGAGCTGTGAGAAGTTTTTCATCCTTCGCCACTTCATCACTTACTGCTAGGACACAGCACGGATGATCTGGCCAGATCTCCCCTGACTGAATAAGATATTCTCCTTCTCCTTTTACCACGACCTCTGCATTATAAGGTTCCCATGCAATGAAACCGTCAATGTCTCCAGAAAGCATTTCAGCCCTCATCTCTCCAGCAGGAGAGAGTTTTGCCACATATACATAGTTACCTTCCTCGCTCTCGACACATCCGGCAAAAAGAACGGAAAGCATTGCTATCGCCAAGAGGATTGGGATGAATCTCCACCTCATTTCTTACAACCTCCTGATATTCGATTTTGCAACAGAGTTCTGGGCTCCCATGGATAAAAAGTCATCTGTAATGGTGGGGAAAAGGATGGATTAGCTGAATAAGTTCTTTATTGAACACATCTCTCTCTTCCACAGAATTCTCCAGATATCCGAGTTCTAACATGGCATCCGCAAGGCTGATGGTGCCCTTCACGTATTCATCAGGAAGTGAAGCACAGTACTTGGGACTCATTTCAAGCATTTTCTGGATATCGCTCTCACTAACCAAACCGCCAAACACTTTGAATATTATTTGCGAGGGGAGTCGGTAGGTTCTCATAAAATTGCATGCCCACTCATGTTTTATTAGAAAGTCCATCAGCAACTCCTCTTTCAAATATTTCTCCCTGACTACAATTCCATAGCTGGGATTAAAGCTCCAGAGCGTATCTGGTGAGGCAAAAATTTCAGCTCCGTACTTCACTGCCAAAACACCCAAGCTTGGCGTTCCGCATATAGCGTCGAGCTTTCCATCTATGAAATCCTCAAGTATCAAATCTGCCCAAGGATAGTTGATTATCTCAAATTCCATGTTTTTGGCCAGATTTCTTAAGATTACATCATGAATGCTTCCTCTGGATGGGACACCAACTTTCTTCCCTTCAAGCTGTCTCAGCGCTCTCTCACCAATCTCCTGATAGCTCTTACCTCTCCCCGCTATAACAGTTCCTTCAACATGTCCTCCAGCGATACAGACCATATCAACACCTCTCTCAATTCCTATGATGGCAGGTGGAAGTCCGATGTATGCTAAATCCACTTTTCCGTCTTCAAATGCTCTCACTATCTCCGGTCCTGTTCCGTAGAGCTTCCATTCAGCATTTACGAGCTTCAACTCCCGAAGGATGTGGGATGTGTGGTATGCTGTGGATAGATATCCAATTCTGAGTCTCTCTTTCATTTTATCGCCTCCATGAACCTTTCTTTTATTTCAAGAGCTTTAAGCGGGATAGGAGGAACCTCAGCATTTCCCGGTTTTGCCAGTGCATGGATAAATTTAGTATCTCCTGTTTTAAGAAGCTCCAATATCTCATGGGGTTCAGAGCTTCTGAAAGTTTTTTCAAATCCAGCAGAAATAGCAAGAATTTGCAAATCTGCCTTTGCTGTTGCTGTCCTCTGATTGCCTGTACTCCCATAAGCGGCATTATCGATGGCAAGAATGGTAAGCGTCTCAGCTCCAGAATTTATGGCGGTGAAGAGCGTTGATGGATTCATAAGGATGGAACCGTCTCCTTCCACCACCACTGCTTCCTTCCCCGCAAGAGCTAGACCGAGACCTATAGCTAAGGCAAGACCCATGCTTCCGAGCATGTAAAAGTTGGTGGGTTGGTCAAGAATGCTGTAAAGTTCTCTGCTTGGGTAGCCTATGTTTGACACAACAATTCTACCATAAAGTTCGTCTTTGAGACCTTCCAAGATCTCATATCTCGTATATTTGGCTCCTCCACCCTCAACCATGATGCTACTTGCCGGAATCGGAGGCCGAAGGTAAGAAAGATCGGGCATTGCACTCCAGATATCTGGTTTGAGGAGGACAACTTTCACCTTTTCCTCTTCATATGCTTCTGCTACGGTATTTTCAATTTCATCAACATTTTTCCCATCAAAAACAATATTTTCGATGCCAAGAGCGTCAAGCAGTGCTGGGAGTTTTTCTCCCATTGGTCTCTGAGCTTCGATTGCCTCACCATACACTCCTCGCCAGCTTATAAGGATTGGCAGAGGCATCTGATAGCAGAAAGTCAAGCTCATCAAAGCATTTATGCAGTTTCCGAAACCCGAACTCTGAATAATCATGAGGGGTTTTCGTCCAGCCATATAAAGTCCGGCAGCGATTCCAATGCCCTCCTCCTCTCTGGATAACGTGAGAGAATCAAAATTCCAGTTCACAAGATGTATTAACCTCTTTATTTTTTCACATGGCAGGAAGAGAACATAATCTATGCCTGCACCCTTTAATGCGGATACGACTTCTTCTTCCATAACCTCTCACCTCATCACAAAATTACTTCGAGATCTGCCTCACACTCCACGACAAAATCAGCTCTTGGCCTCCTTACCCTGTAATCTTTCTTCAATCTGCTGAAGCCAGCTCCAGTGATGTTCAGCAAAACACTTCCTTTCACATCTGATTTCAGGAGGGCTGCAAGAGCAACTTCTGCTGCTGGATACAGATCAATGCCATAAATTTCCATGAACAGCTTTCCTGCCTCTTTAGCTTCCTTTTCTGAGGCTGAAACCGCAAAGCCACGTGTCTCCTCCATTATATCATATAGCCCACCTCTCATGGAGTACAGAGGACTCCTATTCGTGAGAACCTGTGCGTAAACAACATCTAAAGGATCATAGTCATACACTTCGATCTCCCTCCTCTTCCTCCTCCAGGCATTCACTATTGGTGTAAAAGGCTTGTTTTGTGCAACAGCAATTCTTGGCAATTTTTCTGCCAATCCCATCTCTACAAGCCTCTTTGATCCTTCATAGAACGCTATGGCTCCGGTTCCACTTCCCACAGCTTGAAAGTAAACATCAGGGAGGAAGCCGTAGGTTTCCAGAAAGGTGTAGGCGAGGGTTGCAAGGACATCTCTCCTTGCCACATTTCTACCACCGCCCTCATACTTTATACCTCTCAGCTCCGCAAATCTTTGTGCAAGAGTCAATGCATCATCGTAAGAACCGTCAACCATCACTAATGTCGTATTTTCACTCTTTTCATGACAGAAGAGGCAGTCAAAAACCCGTTTAGGGACAAAAAGATACACATTTATGTCTTCATAATGTGAAAATGCGAGAAAGGCGTTAGCCGTATTCCCCACAGAAGCCAGAGCTATGTCTGCTCCTCTTTCTGCTGCGTAACGCAGTGAAACAATCACCTCAATTTCTTTGAAAGTGCATGTAATCATTTCTGCACCAATCTCAGGAGAATAGCCGTGGAATGCAACATACACGTTCGTTCCAACTTCAGAACTTAGTTCCGGGCTTTTAAACAGAACCGGTTTTCCGCTGTAGTCGTTCTTACCCTCTACAGGTAACCATTCAGCATATTTCCAGATCCCTTCTCCCATTTCTCGATTCTTTAGACGGAGAGGTGAGGCATAATCTGTGGAAACTATGGAGGAACATCCAGCAGGGCATGAGAATGTGAAACCATGATCCCGAAATCTCAGTCCACAGTTCCTACAGACAAGATCGTACTTCATCAGGGTCTCTGAGTCCACTTTCTCACCCACTTCCAAATTGGAGATTTAACGATTGATAAATGTGTCGGAAACGGAAAAATTATTAACCTAACAAGGAAGAAAATGAGATGAAGAAGTCACGAAATGGTGACAAAAATGAGTATAGAAAAACTGATAAGAGCAATCTTCACCGATGAAAGTTTCGGTGAAACGCTGAAGAAGATTATAAAAGAGGATCTCAGAATCTCAATTCGAGAGTTCTCGGAAAGAAGTGGAATTCCCGAGAGTACTCTTTATAAAATCATCTCGGAAGAAAGAGATCCAAATCTGAAGACGATAAAGCAAATCTTCAATGCATTGAGGAGAGACGAAGAGCCGTTCATAGCGGTGATAGCTTCACGTTCGGTTTTGAATGAGATAACCGAAAGTTACATGAAAGTCGGAGATAGAAAGGTAAAAATAAAAGAGTATCCTGCAAATTCTTTCGAGGAAGCCATTATATCATCAGTAAGAGCTGAGAGAGAGGGCGCAGTCGCTTTGGTCTGCGCTCCAATCGTGAGTCCGACAATCGAGAAAATAGTATCGATTCCAATCGTTACGATAATACCGAAGAGAGATATGATGGAGGCAATCGAAGTTGCAGTTCGCAAGTCTTCAGTATGGTAGTTCAATTTCGAAAGCCGAGACTGGATGATCAAGATCAAAGTTCACGAGAACTTCTGGGTGAACTTCTCCAAAAACTCCAGTTACATCTCCTTCAAGCCTTGCAACTCTTCCTTCGATAAAAGCTGGATCTTTTGTTTCGAAAATCTCAACCCGATATCCGAGTTCTCTGAGCAGTGCAATCACTACACTTTTTATCTCAGAGAAATCAGCATTTGCGTGCATCGAAACTCCAGCAATATGATTTCTCCTCCTTTCCTCCACTATCACATCTCCAACCTCAAAGATCCTCTGAGGCATGGGATAGTGTCTGTTCATTGAAAGAGCTTCCATCAGCATCGGAAGAATCGAGCTTCTGAAAATCCTCTGCTCTTCTGAAGCTGGATTTGCTATTTTCAGAGCAGAGCCCTCCCTCCTTATCATCTCGAAGTGCACCCTCTCAGAAGTGAGTGTGAAGGTCATAACTTCGGTGAAACCCAAGCCTATCATTACCTCTCTAATTCTGTTGTTCCTCTTTTCAACCTCATGCTCCGAACTTATGGATGGAATCTCAGGGAAAATAGATGGAATCCTCTCATATCCATATCCTATAGCAACATCCTCTATGATATCCCAAGGATGCATAATATCGGCACGATAAGCTGGTATCCTCACCTTTATCTTCTCTCCCTGAAGCTCAGCGTCAAACCTCATCTTCCTAAGCGCTGAAATACACTCCTCTTCACTGAGAGGAACCCCTATTAGCTCCCTTATTTCCTGAATCGAGACCTCCACCTCTCTCTCGCTGAGATCAGGAGTTGTAAATTTTCTCTTCCCATCTATTATCTCAACGCTCTGGATTCTGAAACCTCTCTCTGCAAGAGCAGTTACTATGATGTTCAGAGCAACGCTCACAACCTCTTCAGTTCCGGTAACATCTATGAAGAGCTCTCTTGTCCTCTCCGTAACTCTTGTCAGCTCTCCGTTGATGATTGGAGGAAAGGAAAGAACATTTCCGTCTCTATCCACTATCACCGGATATCTGTTGAAATCTTTCAGGATGAACGAAAAAGCTCTTCCTTTAGGATGCTTCTCAAGAATCTCTTTTATAGTCATCTCCTCATCGAAATCCAGAGGAATAAAAGAAAAGTTTTCGTCAACGGTTTTATAAGTGAAAGGTGACTCTACTTTCGAGAGGTCATGAATTCCTATTGATACTTTCCTTCTGTTTCTTCCGAGACCCCAGTGGAGATGTTCTTGAAGATGCATCATCGATTCTATCAGAGGATCACTCATCTCAATATCTCTCACAACTGCACAGACTATTAGAGGTCTCACCTGTTTCACAGATGGTTCAACCCTCATCTCAACCTCTGATGGAGAGACTCTGTATTTAGGAGCTCCCGTCTCAATACCAAGAAATCCTCTCATTGCTCTTGCAACTCCCTCAACGCTGTACATATCAGGGCGATCCGGGAAGAACTCCACATCCGCAAAACCATCTTCAACTCTTTCTACATCTGCTCCAATCATTGGAATTCTCTCGATTATTTTCTGTGCTGGAGCTCCAACAAGTCTCTCAAGTTCTTCGAAATCTAGATGTATCACGGGCATATGGGCGCCCTCCTCAACCACTCCATATCAGGTTTGTAAAGATATCTAAGGTCTTTCAGATTGAGCTTGAGCATTGCCAGTCTGCTTACTCCGAGACCCCATGCCAGCACAGGATACTTTATTCCAAGAGGATACGTCACCTCTTTTCTGAAAATTCCTGCACCACCAAGCTCAATCCATCCAATCCCTTCGACATAGACCTCACATTCAACAGAGGGTTCGGTATAGGGGAAATATCCAGGACGGAATCGAACATTCTCAAATCCCATAAGGTTGTAAAAGGTCCTCAGAACTCCAAAGAGGTTGGAAAGAGACATACCCTTTTCCATCACAACTCCTTCCAGTTGATCGAACTCGGGAAGGTGAGTAGAATCAACTGTCTCCCTTCTATAAACTCTGTCTATGCAGAATGCTTTTATCGGAGGGTCAGGATGATCTGCGAGGTACTTTATTGTTATTGCGGTTGTGTGTGTTCTCAGAACGTTCTTTTTTGCTAGCTCCTCTCTCCACGGGAAACCCCATCCTGTTGATTCTATCTCTCCTCCTCGCTCGTGCATGGCTTTAACCTTCTTCACGAGCTCTTCATCAAGCTCACTCTCACTTTCAAGATAGAACGTGTCCTGCATATCTCTGGCTGGATGATCTTGGGGTTGGAAGAGAGCATCAAAGTTCCAGAAGGAGGATTGAACTATCTCCCCTCTTATTTCGGTGAATCCCATAGAGAGGAAAATCTTCCTCATCTCTTCTATTATCCTTCTGTATGGATGAATTTTCGCGGGAAAGATCTCCGCACTCGGAGCTCTAATGTCGTATCTCTTTATCTTTTTCCTCTTCCACTCTCCACTCAGGATAATTTCTGGAGTTAACCTCGTTATTTCCTCAAGTTCCTCTTTTTTTATCTTTTTACCTTTCTCTGTTATCTCAACCCTGTGAATTCTCTCTTCTCTCACTTCCACGAGATTTCTCTTTTTCAGTTCTTCGATGAGATTCTCTCCAAGTTCTTCAACTCTCAACTCTCCATTCAGGAGTTTTTTAAGAGCGTCCTCGTCCTCTCCTCTCTCTGATCTCAGAAGTTTGAGTTTGGGTTCCTCTCCTTTCTCGAACTGTACCCACCCTTTCTTTCTCAACCATCCCAGCGCTATCGAGGTTAACTTCTCTCCGAAGCTCTCTCTTATTTCACTTAGAGAGACCTCTCCACCTTTTGAGGAGATGAAATCTGCAACTCTCCTCTCTGGAAGTCCCCTTTCTGCGTATTCTCTACCTTCATCTGTCAGTCTGCAGTATTTGATCTCCTCCTTCTTCAACTCAACAAGCTCTCTGTGGTGAAGTGAAAGAACTGCTGACATGAGCTCTGCTTCGCTCATCCCAAGCTTCTTCGAGAGATCTTTAATGGAAATGCTCCCGCTCTCTCTTATCGCTTCCAGAACTCTCATCAGCTCTTCCATCCTACCACCTCATATTCCCTCAAGAGATCCCTCGCCTGCTCTCTCTTCTCCTGATGATCTTTTAACCATGAGACAAGGAGCTCTCCCGCAAGCTTTTTGCAATCTCCGCAGAGCCTCTCTCCCGAGATGCACTCCTCATAGATTCTTAAGAGCTCATCATCATCTTCTATTAAGTGATATCTAAAGAGTTCGAAAACGACACACTCTTCTGGCTTTCCTCCAAGCTCTCTCTGTTTCTCGACAGTTCCCTGACCCCCCGTTTTGGCTCTCATAACCTTTCTCTTAGCCTCTTCTAGAGGATCGGTCAGCGCTATATAACTCTCTGGCTTTGAAGATGACATTTTACCACCGAGCAATCCGGTCATAAATCTGTGATAGGTGGAGGAGGGAGGAATGAATGCATATCCACCAGAAGAAAGCTCGAAATCCTGAACAATCTTCTTGATCTCTTCCATTTCTCCTTGGAAGACATCCACATGTCCTTCATAAACTTTCTTCTCGAAAGGAATGAGTCTGGCAAGCCCCTCTATCTCCTCAGGAGAGACTCCTTTTCCTCTCACACTTATGTAGTCTCCCCTTCTTTCTATGAGAAACTTGTTCATTCTATCTGCTAGATCTCTCGTGAGCCTGAGATGAGGATCCTGATCCGCTCCAACTGGAACGATAACCGGTTTCGGGCCTCCGAATTCCTCGAGTTCTGGATGCAGAATATCAGCAGCCTGAACCAGAACGCTGAACATGTGAGAGGCGTGCGTCTCTCCAGAGAATCCATAAATTGCAATCATCTCGGAGAGAGTTACCTCGGTTCCAAGTTCAAAGGCAAGATCCTTCACTTCCAAGGAGGCAGACTGGAAGTAAATTCTTCCTCTTGGTTCGAATCCAAGAGCTATGAGCGAGAGAACGTACTCTTCGATTCCAATTTCCTTACATTTTTCCCAGCTGAGACCCCTTACAGAGTGGGCCTCCATATCTGCAATCGCAACATAAGCATCTGCACCCATTTTCTGATGCCAGATGATTTCTTCCATCACCATTTTTCCTCCCAAGTGTATTTTCCCTGAAGGCATAAATCCACTCATCACAGCGAAGGGCATCTTTCTCTCCATCGCTTCAAGAATTCTTTCGTAATCTCTGTGGCCAAAGATCACCCCCCTCCTCATCAATCTGTGCGGTTCTGGAATTCTTTCAAGAATTTCGGAAAACGGCTCAATTCCGAATTCTTCGAAAAGCTTTGAATAGTCCTCTATTTCTGTGACTTCCCATGGATTCAATTTCATGGTCTAATCCTCCTTATCTCAATGTATCTAATTTTTTCATCTTCATAGGCGAAAATCATACTTTTTCTGACTCCGTGGGCCAATCTAACAGCTCTTGAGATTTCTGGAGGTGTGAAGACATAGTCTCTTCTCACAACGTGCACGAGATATCTTGAGTGATAAAGCTCACTCAAGCTCTCAACCTTCTCGTAAACTCTGAAGTGAGCTCCAAATTTGAATCCAGTTTTCACAACCATTCTCTTCTCTCTTAGATCTTTATAGACCTTCATCTTCTCATCAAAATCCTCTTCAACCTCTCTGCATATTTTTAGAAGCTCCTCCTCTCCAACCTCCTCTCCGACTACATTTCTGAGAATTAGAAGTCCCTTAGAGACAAGATAGGCGGATTCAACAAGAGAGAGGTATAGGGTTGAATTAACGAGCTCACCGAAGAAGAAGGTGTTATGAAGAATCTCTCGAGCCCTCTCATTCCAGATAATCACCCTGTCGTTTAACAGAATCCCTTTAAACCTCTCTGAGGGGAGATCTTTTGAGAATCCTTCCATGCCTCTCCATCTAACCTCGTAGTAAGTTATGTCGGTCTCTTCATCAACTATGGCTATAATGAGCTTCTTCTTCAATCTTTGACACATTTCAAGCTTTTTAATGAGATCTTCAAGCGGAATACTTCTTCTTTCCGAAATTGCAATAACAAGAAACTCCGAAGGAGTCTTTCCTGGTTTTCCACCTCTTGGAAAAAGCCTAAAATCTGCTATTCCCGGATGAATGCAATACCCCCTCTCTCTCAGATCTCTGTAGACCGCATATTTAATTTCAAAATCTTGGATCTCTCCAGAAGCTCTCAGAAAAAGCTCTTTCAAATCCAACCTTCTCCCATCGTCATAAACATCAATCTTGCCCTTCTCAAGAAGATAAATTGCTTCTTCAGTCGATAGAATGACCTCAGAACCCTCTCTCCTCCCGTAACCACCTCTGTTGTGAAGCTCGAGATCATTCACATGAATTCCGTCCTCTCTGAGCTCTCCTCTCATTCAATATCACAAGCTCCGTCATCCTTCTTAAAACATACTGATTAGATTTTTATTCCTTAGAGTCTCACACACTTCCCATGAATCCCCTCCTCGATGCCATCGTCTTTCTTCCGAGTGTCGCACTACTCATAGGAGGGGCAGAACTCTTCATCGAGAATGCGGAGAGAAGTGGAAAATATCTAGGAATGAGCCTCTCCGCCATCTCTTTCATATTCGCTGGAGCTGAACCAGAGGAGCTCTTTGCTTCTGCAATTGCCTCATTGAAAGGTTACCCCTCACTCGCCTTTGGAAATGCAGTTGGTACGAATATAACAATTCTTGCTCTCTGTTTAGGTCTTTCAGCTTTAATTGCACCTCTTAAAATCAAGGATAAGGAATTAAAAAATCAAACCCTTCTTGCTCTTGCATCCACTTTTGTCATCATCATTCTCTCTTTTGGAGGGTACTCCAGACTGGATGGACTCATCCTCCTCTCTGCATATCTTCTTGTCATCTTTAAGATTTTCAAAGGAAGAATTGAGAAAGAAGAAGAGGGTGAACTGAAAAATCTATTTTTCATGTTTCTTGGGCTCATTCTCATGTCCTTCGGTGGAGATCTTATGGTTGACAGTGCGGAAAATCTCTCGGAATTTCTCGGGATAAGTGATACAGTATTCGGGGCAACTATTCTGGCTTTGGTTACGAGTGCGGAAATGTTCTCCCTAACCATCATACCTGCACTTAGGGGAGTTCCAGAAATAGCAATAGGAGGAATTATGGGAAGCGTTGTTGCCAATAACTTTGCAACTCTTGGAGTCGCAGTTCTCATCACACCTCTTCAACCCTCTCAATTTGGAAGCTATTTCCTCTTCCTTCTTCTGGCTATCCTTCTGACGTCGTTTGGGGTAAAGGACGGAAAGCTCGGGAGAATCGAAGGATCTCTTCTTCTCACTCTTTATCTCTTTTTCATTTTCATCCACTTCTTTTATCTTCCATAAGCTCCAAAAGGTTTCACGATGAGTGATGCGGAGATTGCCATAAAAAACGCCAGAATATTTTATCATGGTTCTTTGATCTCAGCTGAAATAGGAATAGATGGTGAGAAGATAAGCTGTATAAGGAAAATCGTCAAAGGAGATGAGGAAATAGATGCTGAGGGAGCTCTTGTAACTCCGGGATTCATAGATGTGCACGTTCACTTCAGAGATCCCGGGGACACTCACAAAGAGGACTGGTTTACGGGATCTTGTGCTGCAATAGCAGGAGGAGTTACGGTTGTTGTAGATCAGCCAAATACGAGACCTCCTACGCTCGATTTAAAGAGTTTTGAAATGAAGAGAAGGGAGGCAAAGAGAAAATCGATAGCCGACTTTGGAATAAATGTTGGAATAAGAGGAAATTTGAGAAAGCTTGAGAAACTCAGAGATAAAGCATTTGCATTTGGAGAAGTCTTTTTGGGACCTTCAACTGGAAATCTTGAAGTGAGTTATGAAGAGCTTAAAGAGGCTCTTAGAGTTCTCAGAGGAAAGAAGATCTGCGTGCACGCAGAAGATGGAGAGATAATCAGAAGGCTCTCACATCTGAAAAGCGAGAGACCGGAGAGTCACTCTCTAGCAAGACCTCCAGAATGCGAGCTCATCGCAGTTAAAAAAGTTCTTGAACTCTCTAATGATGTGCATTTCTCTCATATCTCCACCAGAGAAGCTCTGAAGATAATATCAAATTCTTCAGCAACCTCTGAGGTTGCACCTCATCATCTTCTTCTCAGTGTGAAGGATTACAAAAGATTGGGAAAACTCGGAATCGTAAATCCTCCACTCAGAGATGAAACTCATGTGAAATTTCTCAGAGAAAATCTAAGTTCAGTTGATGTTTTGGCCTCGGATCACGCTCCTCATACTCTTGAGGAAAAGGAAGAGGGAGCATCTGGACTTCCAGGGATTGAGACGATGATACCTCTGATGATGAGACTGGTGAAGAGAGGAGAAATCCCTCTTCTGACCCTTTTGAGGATAGGATGCGAGAGTCCCGCTAAGATTTTTGGAATCGAGAAGAGAGGAAGGATAGAAAAAGGATTCTATGCAGATATTGTGGTTTTTGAGAAGAAAGAGCGGAGGATAGAAGCAAAAAATCTCCACAGCAAGTGTGGATGGACCCCCTATGAGGGCTTTCCTGCAGTTCACCCAAGAGTTGTTATGAGAAGAGGTGAAGTCATTTTTGATGAGGGCATTCTGGCATCAAAAGGTTCGGGAAGAGAAATTTAAAGTATTCTTAAATCGAAATTTCTCTTGCTCCATCTACGAGGACTGGTGCGATCGGTGAGCACCGGTGCGAGGGTGGAGCAACACCACACCGACGTGTCTTCCGCGTGAGAGAGGATTACCTCCCGATGAAAGCGGACAACCCCGGTGTGGAACAGCCTCAGCACGGGTCACTGGATGCGACTGCGGCTTATGCCAAGGGATGAGCATCCAGAGTTAGTGTTGAGGCACAGTCTCTGAAAAAGGTGATCTTGTGAAAGAGGCGATAAGAGAGTGTGAAGACGGAGTTCTCGTAAACTTCATTGTTTCAGCAGGAGGAAAAGAGGTGAGGGTTCCAGCTGGATACGACGAGTGGAGGAAGAGCATTAAGATAATCTTGACAGAAGAGCGTAAGAAGGGGAGAGCAAATCAACAGCTTTTAAAGGAATTATCTTCGTTATTCGAGATACCCTTAGAGAAGATCTCAATAGTTCACGGTGAGAAAGATTCGAGAAAAATTGTGAAAATAGAAGGCCTCTCAAGAGAAGAAGTAGAGAAGAGGTTGTATGATGCCTCAAAATAACGTTGAAAGCGTCATACAGCTCATAGAGGATCTTAAAGAGAGAAATGAAAATGGAGAGACAATACTGGTTGAGGGAGAGAGAGATAGGGCTTGTTTGAGAAGACTTGGAATCTCGGGCAAAATAGTTTGCTCCTCTCAACTTTCTTTGAACTCTTTAATCGAGATTCTTGAAGGGGAGAACGTAATAATTCTGACCGATTGGGATGAGCACGGAAGAGAAAGAGCCAGATATCTCTTCCATCATCTTCAGGCTACAGGAGTTAAGTGCGATTTCGAGACGCACAAAAAGTTCTCAGCTCTTCTTAGAAAGGAAATTAAAGATGTTGAGAGCTTGGAAAGGTATCTCATCAAATATGCAAACATCTATAAATTAGGAAGGATCTAAAATTATGAGATAAAACACACTTAAAATTTCAGTTGAGGTGCTGTGATCTGAGAGCACTCAACAGTTCTGAGAATTTCAGGGAGGTATCGGAAATGCAGAATTCGGAAACGATAAAATACGTTATTCATGCTAACATAACTGCAGAAGGGGTTGTGGAAAGACCAGATGTTGTAGGTGCAATTTTTGGTCAAACCGAGGGACTTCTCGGAGAGGAATTAGATCTCAGAGATCTTCAAAAGACAGGAAGGATTGGAAGGATAGAGGTGCAGATAGAGTCCAGAGGGGGAAGATCCAAAGGGAAAATCCTTGTCCCCTCTTCGCTTGATAAGGTGGAAACAGCGATCATAGCGGCAGCGTTGGAAACGATTGATAGAGTTGGACCTTGCGTCGCTCATATATCGGTTGAAAAGATCGAGGATGTGAGGAGCACCAAAAGAAAACAGATAATAGAGCGAGCAAAAGTGATTCTGAGAGATATGTTCAGCGAGGGCATTCCAGAGAGCGACGAGATAGTTGAAGAAGTCAAACAGGCAGTTAGAATCGAGGAAGTGTGTCATTATGGAAAGGAGAAGCTTCCTGCAGGTCCTAATATAGATGATTCCGATGCAATCATAGTGGTTGAGGGCAGGGCAGACGTTCTCAATCTTCTGAAATATGGAATAAAGAATGTGATAGCTGTTGAAGGGACGAACATACCTGAGACTGTTGTGGAACTCTCGAAGAGGAAAATAGTCACCGCATTTCTTGATGGGGACAGAGGAGGAGATCTCATCCTGAAGGAGCTTCTTCAGAGGGCAGAAGTTGATTACGTTGCGAGAGCTCCAGAAGGAAGAGGTGTCGAGGAGCTGACGTATAAAGAGATAGTGAAAGCTCTTAGAAACAAGATTCCAGTTGAACAGATGACGGAAACGAGAAAGGTTAGAAGAAGAGATCTCAGAGAAGAAAAGGTGAGCGAAACAGAACGAGGAATTGCTGAGAGAAAATCTCTGAAGGAGCATATGGAAGATATATCTGGAACTCTTATGGCAAGAATCCTTAACAAAGATAACATTGTTCTGAAGGAAATACCAGTAAGAGACCTTGCTAATGTTCTAAGTGAGGAAAATAATAAGGAAGTATTCGGAGTCGTCTTTGACGGAATAATAACCCAGAGGCTTGTTGACATCGCATCAGAGAAAGGTCTAGAGTTCATAGTTGGAGTGAAGAGAGGAAATCTCATGAGAGTACCAGCAGAGCTTAAAATAATGACTTTGGAGGATCTCGAAGAGGGAGTCGAAGGTTAAATTTAATAGCTCCTAAAACAAAAAATATTTGAGAATCTGTCTGGGGGTCTGGGAATTTGGATAAGGAGGAGTTAATCCATATACATATGCTTCTCTATCAGGTCAAAATGCTAATGGAACAGCTTGGAGTCTCTAGAGGATTTAAGGAATACGAAGCTTTAAACATAAAGCCAGTTCACGTGCATAGAAGCAAGTCTGAACACAAGAGAGCAATTTTCGTCCTTGGAAATGAAATAGCGAAGATTCTTTCCGATAGGTTTGGGACTGCAGAAATTATATCGGAAAAGATGCGGGAGTTCTCAGAAAGGGTTGCTACTCAGGTTCACTGAACACGGAACTCCATAAGATTGCATAAAGAAGTAGGGAGTTTTATCTTTCTATATCTTACTTCCGCATTCCCGTTGAAGATCTTTATAATGATCGGGAGGAGATAAAAACGATAACATTCAACTGAAATTCTCTCTCCACCTCTCACCTCTAGTATTTTTTCTTCTTCAACCAGAATTCTCATCGTTCCCCTTATTCTCATTTTTCTTCCTCACCGATATCTTGATTCTTCCTGAAAGCTCAAATGTTAAACTCTCATGTGTTATCTCGAAATTCTCGAACTCTAGTGTAAAATCCCTTTCCATGAGTTTTCCGAATATTTCATCTATCATACTATCACTTTCTCCATTAGAAGAGCATCTTCTCCATCTTTATAATATTTTGGAATCTCTCCCACAATTTCGAACCCAAATTTTTTGTAGAGCCTCTGAGCTACAGAATTACTCTTTCTTACCTCAAGAATTGCATGTTTCAATCCCTTCCTCATCATCACTTCTATCGCTTTTTTCAGAAGCAAGCTTCCAATTCCCATCCTTCTGTAAGAGGGATGAACAGCAATGGAAAGTATTCTACCCGCACCACCCATCTCCATGAAAACAATATACCCCACTATCAAAGCATTCATTTCCGCAACTAGAATACCATCTGGATAATTCTCGTATATTCTCAAGAAAAGCACAGGATTAGATTCGCGGAAGGATAACTTCTCTATCTCCACAATCTGCCCAAAATCTAATGATTGAAATCTTCTTATTTTGATGGTTGGAGCCATCATCTTTTTCCACTTCCCTCTCCTCTTAAAGAGTGAGGAAAACAGAAGAATAAGATTATCGCTAAAAATGGATGAAGAAGTAGATCTCCATTCTTTCTTCAAATAAAAGATTTTAGCTATGTAAAAAAAGAAATTAAAGGTATTTATTCTTTTATCATCTTTTCTTCCCACTCTCTCAGGTATTCTGAACTCTGCGTTACGTCTACGAAAACCTTGGAAGCTCGCTCAATATCCTCTACCTCCACTTCATATGATCCTCGAAGTTTTGCATATTCAAAAGCTGGTGCAAGAAGTTGCGTAGCGTATCTCATGCTATTTTCTTCTCCAAGTTGTGTTAGTTTTTCTTTAGCCTCCTCGCTCAATTTTATTCCAGATTCTTCAGCTCTTATCTCTATAATCTTCTTTATCTCATCTCTCTTGTAGGGCTCTGTGATTATTATCAGTAGCCTATCCAGAAGATCCACTGGAATTCCATGTGGTGAAACTATATCCGTTCCTCTAATTCTTGAAATTCCTCTGTTTGAAGCCAGAATTATGATCGGGGCCATCTCCGATTCCATAGCTCTGTTCATGAAGGCAAAAAGTTCAATGTCCATAAGATGCGTCTCATCTATAAAGAGGACTCCCGGAATGAGTTCAGCTCTACCCTCTTCTACCCATCTCTTAATCTGCTCGTCCACCGCCTCTCTGACTTCATTGTCTATTTCTCGTGTTTGCGAACCAAAAAGGCTAAAGATGGATCCCCTTCTCGCGTTCGCCTCATCAAGATCGTTCAACGTGACAACGTATGTGAACTCCCTCTCCCTCTCCACACTTCCCGATGGAATCTCAACAGTCTCAACGCCTCCGAGATCATATTTCTTCGTTGCTTTTTCGCTCTTTCCTATTATCGCAACTCTTCCCGATTCTTTATCAATCATTATAACGTCTCCAACTTCAATTCCTTGCTGTAGAAATTGTATTGCAAGTCTTCCACTTACGCTGAAAGTCCTCTTCTCATCCTTTGTTGCGAGAGTCAAACTTGCAGACTCTGGAATTCTCTGAGTTGGATTGTAGGGATTGGGAACCATATTATAATCAAGTGCTGTAACCTCTCCCTCAAGCACGATTCTTCTCTCCTTTATCCTCACACCTATCGCTCTTCTCATTGATTGAATCAGCGCCTCAGTTTTCTTCATTTCTGCACTGTAAAATTCGCTTGCGGAGACCTGAACGAAGGGAATATCCTTTCCAAGCTCCTTACTTATTGCAACTGCGATCGCAGTTTTTCCGCTTCCTGGAGGTCCTGCAATGAGAATTCCTCTTCCTGCCATCTTTCCAGCTTTTATCAATTTCACAATTACTCCAGCTGCCTCTCTAGCTTTTTTCTGTCCAACCAGTCCATCTGCAACTTCCTTGGCTCTGAGATTCTCATCAAGTCCAAGACCTCGGATGTGAGAGTGGGCTCCAATCCTCTCAAATCTCTGGGTAATCTCTCGGATCTCGGAAGCCATCTTCCCTCCCTCCGAGATCTTTTACATCCCAAAGATCTCAGAATTAATTTATTAATTTTTCAAAACTGGAAAGTGATATTACGCAGAAAAATTTTAAAGTTTTTAAATGAGAAGAGAGTTAAAAGAGATTAGAAATGAGGCAAAATTCTGAGTTCTTTACACCCTCTTTTAGGGATATGTTGCACGATTTTATTGAGAATGAAGGTTTATCTCTCCTCATAAAAGGAGATCCCGGAACTGGTAAGACAATCTTTGCACTGGAACTTGCGAAATTCATGAGCAAGTTTACGAAGGTTCTCTATATCTCCACTAGGATCTCTCCACAGAGGCTTTTGAAACTCCATCCTTGGGTCCGAGATTTTTGGAAGAGACTCATATACTCGATGCAACAAAAAAGATGAATCTTGTGGATGACAGAAAGTTAATTGCTCAAAGGGGATGGGAAGTCTCTGATCTCATGCTAACTATTGAGTACGAGGATAGACCCTCATTCCTCAGAGCTCTTTTCCTAATGTTGAAAAGTTGTAAAGAATACGAAAAACCTCTTCTAATTATAGATTCTATTGAAGCAGTCGAAAAATCGATAGATAGTCCAATTGTTGAAGATCTCATAAAGATATCCGAGAGGAAATTAATCTCTATTTATTTTTAATCAGCGAAAAAAAGGAAACATCAGAAAGCGAGTATCTTGTTGATGGAGTTATCGAGCTTGTGAGAGAGATCATTGATGATGCTGTTCTCAGGAGGATGAGGATTTTGAAGCTCAGAGGATGCTCCATAGATCAACCGGAATATCTCTTCACTCTGAAGGATGGGATCTTCAGAGTGTTTGAACCATTTTCATACGAACCTCCTGAAAAACCTAGACTGTTTCAGCCTCTTGATGATCCGGATGAGAATCATTTCTCATCCGGATCGAGATCTCTGGATGAGATCTTTCAGAGGGGATTTCCTAAGGGTTCATCGATTCTTTTTGAAGTTGGGAGGGGTTCTAGGGATTTTGGGTTGGTTGTGCATAGGTGGGAAACTGTACGTGATGCTCTACCATACATAGATGTCATAATAGTCATGAAAAGTGGAAGTTTTGTGGGCAATTCTTTTAAAGTTGGAGAAGAGGCAGAGATGTTTAGATTCGCCGGAAAGTTGGCAAAGAACTTGCGAAGTACCACTATTTTGTAATTGATAGAACTTTGCAAGCCATTTCTGGATACATAAGGAAATGATGAGATCGAACTAATCAAGAAAATAATTAATGGAGAGGCAACTAAGTATGATTTTGAGTATTATGAGTTTTTGGATGGCGACAATTCACAAGACAAAGGGCTAGCAATTAGTATGGGAATGAAGAGACATCATGAAAAGCGTAGAGCGGAGAGAATTAAAACAGGGAATCTGTGTAAAAGGGATAAGTATAGAATTGCAATTGAGAATTTACATAAAGGAGGAATGACGGATAAAGAAATAACAGGTTAAAGTTGTGATAGAGTATATAAACAAATATTTGGGTGGAGGAATTAGTTATACATCCGATGTGAGTAGAGAGATCTCTAGATTGAAGAAAGAGATGTTCAAAAGAAAAAGGACTGGGTAAATAAATGTTAAAGAGGTACAAGTTTATTGAGGTTTAAGGAGGTGTATTATGACTGAGAAAGAAAAAAAGAAGGAGAAAAAGTCCTTGGAAGAATTACTTAAAGAGAGAATGAAAGTTTTGGAGAAATATAAGGATGTTATTAAAGGGCAAAGTGTTACCGGTGCGGAAGTAAAGGAGTTTGTTAGAAAGAAACCTAGATCGAAGAAAAGTCTGAGGAATTACATTGGCAAAGAAATAAAGATCACGCAGATTGATTTTGAAGGGAATAAAGCGATAATAAAGTTTGAGGTTGACGGTAAAGAGGAGACTGCCGAGACCTCAGATCAGTTCGTGATAAAGAGATGGCTCATAGATTATAAAGCTGCTCTGGATTTAGGAGCAGAAAGCGTGAGAGTGAAGGTGAAAGATAGAGGGAAGTACGGGATTGCTTTTAAGTGAGTGATAATAGAATGTGGTGTAGTAGATGGGTAGCAATGTAGAAGTAAGTGTGCATTATAGGTATATTTACCCTACTCCGTTTATATATTGGCAAATCCAGTATTAACTATGGTGGTTTATGATGGCAAACCATAGGATGTATCGGGCAATAGTTAAAGCAGTAAAAGAAGGGAAATTAAATGAACCCTTTACTGTGAGGGAATTCAGAGAAACTTGTCCCGGATTTCGTGAAGGGACTTATAATGCTTTTTTGTGGAAGCATAGGGTTGGAAATCCTGGTGGAAACACTGAACTTTTTGAACTTGTTGAGAAGGGAAAATTTAGACTGATTAGACCATTTAAATATGGCTTGGAGGATGACTGCTAAAGTATAAAGAACTAACGAGGATGGCAGTATGACTGAAGTAAAAGTTGGTCTGTTGGAAAACTTTGCAATAAAGAACTGGTACAGGTTTGTGTTATATTTGGGTGGTGTTACATTAATACTATCCTTTTTCTTGGAACCTAAAGGGATAACAATAAACGAATTAAGAGCGTTTTCAATTTGGAGTATTGCAATTGGTTTAATTCTATGGTTTTTAGAAAGCATTATTGGAGCTATTGGAGATTATTGGGAGTACTTGGAGGAAAGAGGGAGAATTTCAGAGTATACATTAAAAGATTACACAGAGTCAATTGTTTTGATATGGTGGATTATTAAAATTATTGCGTTTGTTTTTTGGGTGTCTCAAGTGTTGATTCTTGTATATTGAAGATTTTAAATGTTCTGTGCTCTTTAAAAGGCAATAATAGTAGTTTTAACAAATTACTAGTGACAAAAAGCTTAGGAGTGTCTCAGTTACCAAACTCAATCATCGTATATGAGTAGTAAAGATCTTTTTCCAAATAAAGAGGAATCGTTATAAATGTGAAATAATATGAAAAAATGTTGTAGCAAGGTGGTTATAATGTTCGACATTTTTGAAGATATAGGTGATAAAAAGAGAAGACAACGAATAAGCAAAACAGAATGGGAAGCAATAAAGAAGTTACATGGAAACAAGTGTGTTATATGTGGCAGGAGTGAAAAAAGTGTTGGGGTGCTGGAAAAAGCTCATATCAAAGCACATTCTAAGGGTGGCTCTCAAGTAGTTCCGATGTGTCCAACCTGTCACAAAAAGTATGACAGAGGATTATTAACTGAGAGGCAACTGAAAAAACTTGGTATCGACCCTAAAAAGTACAAAAGAATGTTGCCTAAAAAAACACAGGGAAATAAAAAGAAAGACCCGTTCGCTATAGATGTGCCAAAAATTGACATTTCAGACCCATTAGGTGTAAAGAAGAAAAAAGGAGGTAGGAAGAGGAAGAAAAAAGATGAATTTGGGTTCGATTTGTTCTAGAGATTTCAGAGAGGTGCAACAAAGAAGCTTGCTGAGGAAATAATTGGTAAATTGAGGAGTAATAACTTACTTAATAAAGAGGATTTTCTGATAGAGGCGAGGCGAAGAAGGATAAGGAGAGTAATAAGAGAGAAGCTGATAGAATTTGGAATCCAAGAGCTTGATGAAGTAGAAGAAAAAAAAAAAATCATGCTCAACTTGGAGGACGAGTATGGTTGAAGAAATTGTAAAGAGAATTGAGAGATTAATTGAGGAGTTGTTAAATGGTGAGAGTGCAGAGATTTTCGGGAAACTGGATTTTGATGTAGTGGATGTAGATAGGTTGGCTTTGATAAAGGGGAATAAAATTTACTTCAGTAGGAGGGTAGGAAATCTCTCGGATAGAGGTTTAAAAGTATGTAATAGCGCATGAACTTGCTCATCTAGTTGTGAGGAGTCACAGCGATAAATTCTGGGATATTGTAAAGAATCTATATCCTGAATACGAGGAGGGGAAACGAGAAGTAGAAGAACTTTTGAGAAGTTATCAAGATCAAGAAATTTGAAGTGGAAGAGAATTGGAGTCAACTCTTTATGGAGATATCAAAAACTAAACTACACAACACAAAATGGAGAACTGGTAAAAAATGGTTGAGAATGTAAAAGTAGTAAATATTTTGTTGATGTGTTGCAAAAAACCTTGTTAATCCAATAATTCAAGTAATTTTTTGCCTTTCTCGGTGATAAAGAATATTTTACGGCGCTGAGAGAATTTATGAGATACAAATCCACTTTCTTCAAGTTCAGAGAGATGAGCATAAATGGAGGAAATTGTAATGTTGAGCTTTTTAGCGAGAGCATATCCATGAAGAGGTTCTTTTGAGAGTTCTTGGAGAATGGAGAGCTTAGTTTTGCTAATTATTGACATCAAAAATTATGGATATTATATTTCGTAAAAACTATATAACATAAAAATTAGATATATCAGGATAATTAGATATATAAGGGGAGGTTAAATGGGCAAGAAACTAAAAATTTTAATTGGAGTTATTGGGGCTTTCCTAATTTTAGTTATTTTAGCAGGTATTAGCAGTGAAACTCCTAGGGACTCTAAAGGGGGCGAAATTACAGCAACAACTGAAACTCCTATAACTTATGAATATCATGGAACAGCTGTCGATCTTGTGAAGAAAGGTTTATCTAAAACACCAAAAGATTACAAGCTCAGATTTAACGAAAATGAGACTTTTGATGAGTTCTTAAAAATGCTTGGATTCGAGCAAATAATATTTGGAGTTCAAGAAATTGAGAGACCAAGTGGAATAGTTGAGATTTCTTCTGGAGAAGGGTTAATCTTAGGGGAAGCGGTTCATCTCATAGTAATTAAATTCAATACTACTGATAGTGCTACAGCGTTCTATAGCCAACTTAAAGGATACTTGATAATTTAATAAGTGAATACGAAGAAACTAGAGATTGCGAAAGGTTAGATCTAGACATAAAATCCGATCATATCAGTTACTCAAGAGATATTTCCAGTATTGGTGGTGCATATAGGACTGTTGGTGTAATTGGAAACGTTGTTTATTTGATAAAACATAATGGATACTATCCTTTGGATGAAAATATTGACGAAGCAGTGGCGAATGGTGTTATTGAAGGAGTAACTTTGAGTGGATAGAGATAAGAAAGTGAGTTAGAACCGTTGAAATGATAGAGTATTAGGATTTTCTTTTTTCTTCTATTTTTCAGATAAGAGTTGGAGAGAAGATTTTATTTGCTGTAAACACTAAGTGAATACTATGAAATATGTTGGAAGGACAAAGGTGGGAAGGGCAAAAACTAACCCAAGTACCGTTTTAGCCATTGTAAGATTGCCGGTTGAACTAAAAGACTATGCTGGAAAGTGGGCGCATATTTGGAGAGTTGATGAGGACACGGTTGTGATACGGTTTAGTGATGGTAAAGAAGTTGATTATATGCCAGGTGTTCACTTTGGTGCATACTATGCAGTAAGTAATGATATTGAAGAAAGACTCAGAAGGCTTGAAATGACCGTCGAGGAATTAAAGGGAGTTATAATAGGAAAGAAAAACGATATCAGCAGTGAAAATAACGAAATAGGATGCGGCTGCCGGGATTTGAACCCGGGCCAGAGGCTTGGGAAGCCCCCGTCCTGCCACTAGACTACAGCCGCATCACTCTATTTTCACTTTTTTGAACTTGAACTCTTCAACCTTTTCAATTATGACATCGAGCACTCCATTCTTATAGGAAGCTCTCACACTATCTTCTTTAACCGGTGCGGGAAGTTCAATTGATTTCACGAGCTCTTCTGCGATAAATATTTCCAGAATTCTATCCCCTCTTATTCTTACTTCTATATCTTCCTTTTCCGCTTCGTTTATCTCCATGCTAACGAATATCTGATCTTCATCCTCAAAAACTTGAAACATAAGATCTTCGTCTTCAAAATCCTCTTCAAAATCTTCGATCATATCAAAATGTCTGATCTCTGGACCATTTGGACCGATTTTTATGTAGAACGCAGCAGGCAATCCACTTTCTAATCTTTCTACAACTTCTCTGAATTCCTCTCCATTTACAACTCTCTCCAACTCAGGAAACATTGTAAAAACTTTATTCATGAATTCTTGCATCCATTTTTCAAAGGAATCATCTTGGTTCATTTCGCATACCTTTTTGCTTGCCAACTCTTATTAAGCTTATTATTTCTGCACAACATTTTTAATTTCCTTCGGAAGAAAAATTACTATGATTCGAAATTTTCAGGAACTCGTGGAGAATGGAGATGAAAGAGCGAGAGAAATATGCTTAAAGGTTGCTACTGCTGGAATAGAGAGAGTTCTACCAGAGAAAATCATAAAGAGGCATGTGAGGATTGAAGGAAATAGATTAATTGTCAGAACTTCTTCTTATGATCTCAGGAACTTCAGGAGAATATTTGTTGTCGGAGGTGGAAAAGCATCTTCAACCATGGCATCAGTTCTTTACGAGATTCTCGGAGATAAAATAGAGAGGGGCGTAATCGTCGATACCACGGTTCGGGAGATTCCGAAGGTCGAGTGTGTTAGGGGAACACACCCCATTCCTGGGGAGGGTGGTATGGAAGGCGCAAAAAAGATCATCGAGCTTTTGAAAGAGGCGGATGAAGACGATCTCGTCATTTGTCTCATCTCTGGAGGAGGTTCAGCTCTTCTTCCGCTTCCCGTTCCACCAATAACTCTTGAGGAAAAGAAAAAAGTTACTGATCTTCTTCTTAGATGCGGAGCTACCATCAACGAAATTAATGCGGTCAGAAAGCACATATCTCTGATAAAAGGAGGTCAACTCGCAAGAGCAGCATATCCCGCTACAGTTATAACCCTTCTCATTTCTGACGTCATAGGAGATCCTCTCGATGTTATAGCTTCTGGCCCAACTGCTCCAGATGCTTCAACTTTTGAGGATGCGGTGAACGTCTTAAAGAAGTATGAAATATGGAACGAGGTTCCAAACTCGGTAAGAGAGAGACTTGAAAAGGGGTTGAGAGGCGAGATTCCGGAAACTCCGAAAGAGGGGGATGAAGTCTTCAGAAAAGTGAACAATGTCATTCTCTCGAATAATCTCGAAGCCCTTATTGGAGCTGCTGAAAAGGCAAAAGAGCTCGGAATGAATGTTCTAGTTCTCTCTTCGATGATAGAGGGAGAGAGCAGAGAAGTAGGAATAGCTCATGCTGGAATTCTAAGAGAAGTTGTGAAAAGTGGAATTCCGCTGAAAAGGCCTGCAGTCATCATCTCTGGTGGAGAGACAACCGTTACGGTAAAAGGAAGTGGAAAGGGCGGAAGAGCAATGGAATTCGTTTTAGGAGCTATTGAAAAGATGAGAGGAGTGGATAACATTGCGGTTCTTTGCATGGGAACTGACGGAATTGACGGTCCAACAGATGCAGCAGGAGCTATTGCAGATGGGAAGAGCTACGAGAGAGCAGAGAAGATGGGTTTGAGCATCGAAGAGTACCTGAAAGAGAACAATTCTTATGAGTTCTTCAGAAAGCTAAATGATTTGATATTCACCGGACCAACTGGAACAAACGTAAGTGACATTAGAGTGATGGTCGCACTGTGATACTAAATCTTTATAAATTTCAGGGATGGAAATTACTCAAACTAATGTTGGAGAGGGTGACCAATAATGGGATGGGTTTACATTAACGGAGAGTTCTATCCAGAGGAGGAAGCGAAAATCTCAGTCTTTGATCATGGATTCTTTTACGGCGATGGAGTTTTTGAAGGTATAAGAGCTTATAACGGAAGAATCTTCAGATTCGATGAGCATATTGACAGACTTTATGATTCCGCGAAGGCAATCCTGCTTGAAATACCGATGACAAAGGATGAAATGAAAAAAGCAATTATCGAGTGTTTGAGAAGGAATGGGTTGAGAGACGCTTATATTCGCCCGATAGTCACTCGTGGCGTTGGAGATCTAGGATTAGATCCGAGGAAGTGCAAAAAACCCACTGTGATCATCATCACAAGAGAATGGGGTAAGATGTATGGAGATCTCTATGAGAGAGGTCTCCATGCAGTCTCAGTTGGAGTCAGAAGAATCTCCCCAGCAGCTCTTGTGGTTAACGTGAAATCTCTGAATTACTTGAATAACATCTTGGGCAAGATAGAAGCGAATGTAAAAGGTGCAGACGAAGCAATCTTTCTCGATGATAACGGATACATCTGCGAGGGTTCTGGAGACAATATTTTCGTTGTAAAGAAAGGAAAAATTTACACACCACCAGCTCTTCTCAGCCTCAGAGGAATAACAAGAGAAGTCGTTTTTGAACTCTGTGAGAGACTTGGATATGATCTAAAAGAGCAGAACATAAGTCTTTTCGATCTTTACACCGCCGATGAAGTTTTCGTAACTGGAACCGCAGCTGAAATAGCTCCAGTAACGAAAATTGATGGGAGAGTCATCGGGAATGGAAAAGTGGGGGCAATAACAAAGAGATTGATGGAGGAGTTCGAAAAACTAACGCAAGAAGAAGGAACACCGATATATGAGGATTAAAAAGTGGAGATTTGTATAAATCTCCACTTACTCAACGAATTTTATTGAAACGTCTTTCATTTTGTTCTTCATTGCAACATTGATTATCAGCGGAGTCATCGCTTCAACCATTCTCGCAGCTGGGAGAGGACCTCCATCAAGAGCTCTGAGTTTACCCATCTGTTCCGTTAATTCCATCACGAGTTTTCTCTCCTCTTTCGGTCCACAGACCACAACGTCATACTCAATATCAAGATCCAGATTCGCAAGTTTGTCGGCCGCAATATTCTGATAAGCTGCAACTACTTTGCAAGTCTCGGGAACAGCTTTCTGCACCATTTCTGCTGCAGAACCCTCTTCTGGGGGGGTGTAGAGGAAATAACCCTTTTTCTTCTCCATTGGAACAACAGGACAGATGATTATCTGATCTTTCAAAACATCCTTAATATGCTCAATTGTTGAAAGCGTATGTTCATAAGGAATCGAAAGTACTATGATCTCTGCCTGAGCAGCAGCTTCTTTGTTCTCCATTCCACTCATTTTAACATCGGTATAACCTCTCTCCTTTAGTATGTTAAGATATCTCTCAACAGCTTGTTTTGCCTTCTCTTCTTTTCTCGATCCTATTATAATTTCATGCCCTGCAATTGCCCATCTTAGGGCTAAACCCTCTCCTATGTCTCCAGTTCCTCCAAGTATTGCGATCTTACAGCTCATTCAATCACCCGAATATCCTTTTTTCCAACCTCTTTATTTTAACTTTACCCAAGATTTCTCAATTATTAATCAATTACAACTTCTCAACTCTTCCATCTTTAGAAAGCAAGACAACTCTACTAATTTCGGATTCATCCGCAATTTTATATCCGCAATTTTCCGCAATTTTGAGTGCAAAAGCTCTCACTTCTTCATGAGTCGGCATAGCCTCTCTTCTGAGTCGCATTCTAGAAAATCCAAGGTGCATATACGCTTTCACCTCAACATAATCCGGAGAAGCCATTTTTACGAGCTCTCCGTATTTCTCCTCCTCACTCATGTTATAGTCTCTCACTGCGGTCACTCTTATCACAGTTCTAGAGGGATGAGTTCTCAAGAGCTTGAGACTCTCTATAATCCTCTTCCATGTGTCACCAACTGGCTGACATACAAATTCATATATTTCCTCATCAGGTGCATCAAGAGAGATGTAAAGTTGAGTGGGTCTAACTCTTCTCAAAACATCAGGATTTGTTCCGTTTGAAACGAGGAAAGTTGTAAATCCTCTTTCATGGAAGAGTTCTATGAGTTCTCGAAGATAAGGATATAGAGTCGGCTCTCCACTTAGAGAGATTGCCACATGTCTTGGTTCGAGAGCCTCTTTAAATCTCTCCTCAGGAGTCCTCTCGTATCCGTGATAACCAGAGATTAATCTTCTGTGTTCTCGGATACATCCTTCAACTATTTCTTCGGGAGCATCAAAAGAAACCTCTCCGGAATCGAAAGGTCTCCAACAGAAAATACATCTCTGATTGCAAAGAAGCGAGGGAGTCATTTGAATGCATCTGTGAGAGGAAATTCCATAAAATTTAGATTTATAACACTCCCCTTCTCCTCTCAATGATTTTTTAGTCCAAAGACAGGTTTTAACAGCTGCGTCCCCTATGAAGTGATATCCCTGCTTCTCCAGAACTTCTTTCATCATCTCATCAAATTTATTAATCGGTTTGGCTTTAAACTATCGAAAGTGAAAGCCAGAAAACTCATATATCTTGCGATAATCCTTTTCGCCCTCTTTCTGAGAGTCATCCTTCTCGACTTCAGACCGATGCATCACGATGAGAGCGTTCAGGGCTGGATCACACTTCACCTCTCCAGTTACATTTACGATCCTGCTTATCATGGACCTTTCTTGTATTACGCAACCTCTCTCATCTTCAAACTCTTTGGAATCTCCGATTTCTCTGCGAGAATCCTTCCTGTGATTTTTGGAGTTCTTCTAATCGTTCTAATTCTTTTTATGCGTCTGAGTGAGAAGAAAAAAATTCTCATAGCTCTCTACATCTCAATCTCTCCTATCTTTCTTTACTACTCAAGGTTTTTCAGAAATGACATCATAATTGCCTTCTGGAGTCTTTTAATCTACATTCTTGCGGAGGAGTACTTAAGGACGAGAAAAAACGTTTATCTCATCTCACTCTTCTCAGTCGCTTCTCTATCTCTCTGCACTAAAGAAAATACCTTCATAACACTTTTTATTTTCATATCCTTCCTTCTCCTGAGATATCCAAGGAAAACTATGAAATGGATCTTAGGAAACTGGAAAAGCGTCATCATCTCATCCATTCCTGCAATTCTCATTTACTTCTTATTCTTCTCTTCCTTTCTCTCCCACCCAGAAAGAGCTATTAGTTCGATTCCAGATGCCATCTCTCATTGGTTCGAAATGCATAAGATACAGAGAATAGGTGGCCCTCCGTATTACTACTTTCCAATCCTCCTCCTATATGAATCTCCCGTCTTACTTTTCAGCTTCATGGGTTGCGTTTACTTCTACAGGAAAGGCAATCAAAAGATGCTCTTTTTCATCTACTGGTATCTCTCCTCTTTCATCATCTATTCGTATCTCGGAGAAAAGGTTCCTTGGCTCTCAATTCACATTCTTCTTCCCGCAGTCTTCATAGCTTTCGAATTTCTGGAAGAGTTCTCACAAAAGAAACTCCTTTTAATACTCTTTCTGCTCCTCACCTCATACACAGTATATTCTTCCATTCTCGTAAACTACATCCATCCCGCCAATCCTAAGGAACCTCTTGTATTTGTTCAAACTTCTGTGGATGTTCCAGAGGTTGTGAATGAGATCAGAGGTCACGAGATAGCTATCATCAGTGATGATTACTGGCCATTCCCATGGTATTTAAGAAATGAAAATGTGAGTTACTGGACGAAAGCTCCATCAAAACTAACTGCGGAATATCTTATAACAAAAGAGGAAATTGAAATTGAAGGATATGTCAAGGTGAGAGACTTCAAATTAAGAGAGTGGTGGATTCCTCAAGTCGAATTGAAAGATCTTCCGTCTTATCTCCTGAAAAGAGAAGGGATGGGAGATCCCGGAGCTTTATGGCTACATCTCTACGCGAGGTTGAACTCATGAGAACTCTCATCATCGGTGCGGGTTTGAGCGGGTTAAGGGTAGCCCTCGATATAGAAGAGGCTTTGGTTCTGGAAAAATCTCAGAGAATAGGTGGCCTTCTTGACATCTATCCCGATTTGGGAATCGAGAAATTTTATCATCATTTCTTCGAGTTCAACACTGAGCTAATTCCTTTACTTAAGAGACTGAAACTCTGGAGATATGTTCGGTGGTATGAAACCAAAACTGGATTTTTGGTAAATGGAAAGATATATCCTTTGAACACACCTATCGAAATTCTGAGGTATCCCCATCTCAGCATTACAGATAAACTCAGATTGGCTCTTTTCGTGAGAGAATGCAGAGAAATGATGAAGAGAAGGGAAATTCTCGAAGAGATGGATGAAATAGACGGAAATGAATGGGTAAAGAAGAAATGTGGAGAACGTTTGTATCAAAATTTCTTTCAACCTCTTATTGAGAGCAAGTTCGGAAAAGATGCAAATAGAATCTCAGCTTCTTGGGTTATTGGAAGAGTCGGGATGAGATCTTCAAGAGGTTTTAGGGGTGAAAGGGTCGGATATCTAAAAGGAGGTTTTGGAAAATTGGTGGAAGCTCTTGCAGAGAAATCCGATGCGGAAATTCTTAAAGGGGTGAGAGTAAAGGAAGTGAATTTTTCTGGAGGATTTAAAGAGGTGAGAACATCCAAAGGTTGTTTTAAGGGAGAACATCTGATAGTGACAGCTCCAGAGCTCGTGAGAAATATAAAGTGGCAGAAAACTTCATGCGCTCTTGTTGCTACAGAAGAACCTGTGTTAGAGGAAATCTACTGGCTTAACGTTCAGGGAATTCCACGGATCGGTGCAGTTATAGCCCACACAAATATGGTATCGCCCGAAGAATATGGGTGCCATTTAACTTATTTCGTATCCTACACTGGGGAACTCGATGAAAGGTTTGTGAGAAAGGTTCTGAGAGATCACTTCCAGATTAGGGACGTGAAATGGATAAGAATAGAAAACGCAAATTACACCGCTCCCGTTTACGAGAGAGGATATTTGAAGAATATTGCTCCGTATGAGGAGAAAGGAATTTATTATGCTGGCTTGTTCTCTGAGTCAAACTATCCAGAGAGAAGCATGGAAGGTTCGATCATAGCAGGAAGGAAAGTAGCAGAAATGTTGGGAAGTGAAAGAAAATGAAGCTCTCGATCATCCTTCCAGCTTACAACGAGGAGAAAAACATTGGAAAGGCAATTGAGGATACTAAAAAGAAGCTTGAGGAATTTGGAATTGATTACGAAATCATCGTTGCTGAAGACGGTAGCGAGGATCGAACCTACGAAATTGCGATGAGCTATTCGCAAAGGGACGAAAGGATAAGAGTCCTTCACTATCCTGAACGTCTTGGAAGAGGAGAAGCTCTAAAAAGAGCTTTTAAAACAGCTAGAGGAGAAATCCTCCTTTACATGGATGTCGATCTTGCAACAGATCTTTCACACATCTCCGATGTTATAAAGCTAATGGAAGAAGGTTACGATATTGTTGTGGGTTCAAGAAAGACATCTCTTGCTAAGAGGTCTCTTCCTAGAAGATTTCTTAGCTGGTGTTACAATTTCTGGGTTAGAATGCTTTTGAAGTCAAAAATAAAAGATCATCAATGTGGATTTAAAGCTTTCAGGAAAGAGAGCACTATTATTCTCCTTGATGAGGTTAAAGATAATGGATGGTTTTGGGATACAGAAATTCTCGTGAGAGCTCAATACAGAGAGTTGAAGATCGCAGAAATTCCGGTGATATGGCGTGAAAAAGGAGATACAAAAGTCAAATTTTTCAGAGACTCTATTGAAATGGGTCTTTCAGCCCTTCTTCTTAAACTCGAGCTCGTGAAGCTCGAGGGGAGATGGGGCGTTGGAAGCGTTCTTATTGCCCTCCTTATTCTTGCTTCGATAACCTTTTTTTCTGGTTTTGAGAACATTTTCAAATCTCTTCTCAGTGTGAGCTTTTTAGCACTCTCAGTTGCCTCTATCATATACTCTCTTTCTTGGGTTTTGAGAGGCATCAGATACTCGGCCATCATAGGGAAGATAGGTTATAAGCTCTCAATTCTAACTTCAATCTCCCTTATCTTTTTATCTCAATCTCTGAACATAGTTCTTCCGGGAAGAATCGGGGATTTATCGAGAGTATACATTCTGAGAAGGGACTCTGAAATACCCGTTCTTTCTGCTCTTTCCTCTCTCCTTTTAGAGAGAGTTTTTGATCTCCTCTCTGTAGCAACTCTTGGACTTCTCTCATTTGTCATCCTCGGAGTTGAACTCTACGAAAAAAGCTCACTCGTATTCCTCATCTCTATACTTTTAACACTTCTTTTCGTTCTGTCAGTTTTTTTAATTCGTTTCTCCACTTCATCCAGAATCTCTTCTTATCTTCAGAAAATATTTGGTGACATGAGAAAATTGTTTGAGTTGAAATCACTAACTCTCTTCACATCGCTCTCCATGCTTCTCTGGATGATCGAAGCGGTTGTAAGCTATGTTATTCTCTCCTCTTTCATACACGCCTCTCTCCTCCTCGTGATTCTCGCAGTCTCGTTTGCTAATTTGACGAAAGTTTTCCCGATCACTCCCGGAGGGATAGGGACATATGAAGCGGCGATGACTGGTGTGTTAACAGCTGGAGGAATTCCAACTGAGATCTCTTTTACGGTCGCTCTTGTAGATCATGCTCTGAAAAATCTCGTTACCTTGATCTTCGGATTCCTCTCACTCCGCACTTTAGATATCAGCTTAGATGTTCTGAAAAGGGGAGTGAGAAATATTGATTCAAAATGAGATCCTCCATCTCTTCATATGGTTTCTAACACTGGAATTTTTTTCAGCTCTCTCTCTTCAGCTCTCTGTGAGACTTGGTTTTTATTCTATTTCGAAACCAATCTCTCTTATTCTCTTCTCTCTCCTCCTATGGTATCTTGGAAGAGTAGAATTTTCGATTTCCATAATTCTGCCCTCTCTCTTTTTAATAACCCTTCTAAATCTTATAGTTTCAAAAGAAATGAAATTCGAAATGAAAAGATTTCTCGAAATCGAACTAATATTTGCAATTTCTTTCCTCTTCTTCTCTTTTTTAAGAGCTCTCTCGCCAGAAATACTCTTTACAGGTGGAGAAAAGTTCATGGAGTTTGCCTTATTGAAGGGTCTTTTGGTCTCAAAGAACTTACCTCTCGAGGATGTTTGGTTCGGTGGTTCTGAGATGAATTACTATTATCTTGGATATCTGATGTTTGCTTCTTTAGTGAAACTCACGGGAACCCCTCCTGAAATTGCCTTTAATCTTGCAAGTGCAACGATTCCTGCGATAACAATTCCCATGGCTTACGAATTCGGAAAAGAGTTTTCTAGAAGGAAATCTGGAGCTCTAACTTTACTCTATCTTCTCTCTTTTGCGGGAACTTTTAAAATATCTTGGAATTACTGGGATTTTTCGAGGGTCATCCCAAACACGATAAATGAATTTCCAGCGTTTTCATTCATTCATGCAGATCTTCATCCTCATATGATCTCGATTCCATTTCAAATACTCACAATTATGCTCATTTACAGAATATACAAAAAGAGGTCATTTGAAGCTTTTCTTTTAGTTCTTCTTTTATTAAATTCCTTCCTCTCTCTAAATACTTGGGAGTTTCCAACTTATTTCCTTCTCACTTTCTTCGTCCTCCTCATATCTAAGGAATTTCGAAAAATTCCTCTCTTATCTCTTCCTATCATCTTTTTCCTCCCGTTCAGAACATCCTTTTTTGATAGATCCATCGGAATTGTTCACGAAACAACACAACTGAACCATTACCTTCTTCTTTACGGCTTGTTTATCGCAATTTTCTATCTCAGGTTTTACAAGAACTTTAGGAAATCAGACTGGTGGTTAATCCCTCTTTTCCTCCTTCTTTTCTTTTCAAACTATCAAGTACCGGCTCTCCTTATACCTCTCTTCGTTGCGATTAGAAGAGAGAAAATGAGTCTCGAGAATCTTTTAGTCCTATTAGGAATATTCCTCTCGATTTTCGTGGAAATTTTGTATGTAAATGATGCTTTTGGAGAGCCATATGAAAGAATGAATACTGTTTTCAAACTAGGATTACAGAATTGGATTCTCTGGAGCGTTCCTGCTGGAAAATTTCTTAGTTCGATTGGAAGAAAAGAGTTGAAACTCCTACTCCCCATGCTCGTACTTTCTTCAGTTTTTCTTCCAGTAGCAATAGCTGATAAGGCTCATCATTTTGAGGAACTCACTCTCGATGGGCTGAAGTACTTGAAGGAATCTCATCCTCGGGATATCGAAGCAATCTCATTTTTGAGCTCAAAAGAAAGAGGAGTCATTCTCGAGCTCTATGGGGATTCTTATACTTATTCCTCTCAGTTTTCAACGCTTACGGGATATCCATCTGTTCTTGGCTGGAGAGGACACGAGATTATGTGGAGAGGTTTCGAACCAGTTGAGGAAAGACAAAAGGACATCATAAGGATGTATCACGGAGATCTCAAGTTAATGAAAAAATACTCTGTAAAGTATCTCGTCGTTAGTGATAGAGAGAGGGCTCTCTTCGGAGACATTCAATTCAATTTACCCGTCATTTACGAGAATTCGGAAGTGAAAATTTACGAGGTCGTTTAAATCATTTTTATTTAGAGATCACAATCTCTTCTGAGGGACGAGTACAGAAGTCTCATGTAAAAAAACAACAAAATATGTAATTTTAATGAAGTTTGGATACATCAAATTTGAAAATAAGTGGAAACAAGTAACAAATATCAATATAAATCTCTCAGAGGAGAAAAGAAGGCAAAAGAAAAAGAAAGAAATTTAGAAGGGCCGAGAGGGCCCTTCCTGTCTGGGGGTCTGGGTTGATGTAGGACTCTATCTTTTTTTCTTTCACATCCATTATATAACATTTTCTTTTCTTTTCGATGATACAGAGTTGCATTTATAGTTCATTTCATTGAAAGAATTTGAGTAATAGGAATAGAGGAAGTAAAGCAAAAACTAAAAATATGGTGAGAAAATCTAAATTCATCACAAAATTCAAGGAGGTTGGATAAAGATGCCAGCTGTTGTGGATACTTCAAAATGTAAGGGATGTGGAGAATGTGTGGAAGCATGTCCGGTTGGAGCAATAACTATTGAGAATGAGAAGGCAGTGATAGATGAAGATGCCTGTGTTGAGTGTGGAAGCTGTGTTGATGCATGCCCAGAAGGGGCAATAACTCTCTGAGAACATGAGATATAGAGTTGGAATTCTCGGGTCTACTGGAGCTGTGGGTCAGCGCTTTATACAACTACTTTCCTCTCACCCTTGGTTCGAGATTACAGCAATCTCGGCTTCAGAAAGAAACGTGGGTAAAAAATACAGTGAAGGTGCAGTCTGGAGACTTGAAACACCCATTCCCGAGGAAGTTACGGATTTAGAACTCGTAGCTCCGGATCCAAAGAAGATGGACTGCGATATAGTTTTCTCGGCTCTTCCGAGTGATGAAGCCAAGAAAGTGGAACCGTTATTTGCTGAAAGCGGTTTTGTGGTTGCAAGCAATGCTTCAGCATATAGGATGGAGGATGATATTCCTCTCGTCATCCCTGAGGTTAACGCAGATCACCTTGGTCTCATTGATATACAGAGGAAGAAAAGAAAGTGGGACGGCTTCATAGTCACAAATCCGAATTGCTCCACAATAGGCCTCGTGATAACTCTTAAACCACTTATGCAATTCGGATTACATGAGGTCAGAGTTGTAACCATGCAGGCCGTCTCTGGAGCTGGTTACGAGGGAGTTCCGTCAATGGCAATCCTCGATAATATAATCCCATATATTGCGAAAGAAGAGGAGAAGATTGAAACAGAAAGCAAGAAACTTCTTGGAGAATTCGATGGGGAGAAGGTAAAATTTGCCGAAATAGACATTCTAGCTTCGTGCAATAGAGTGCCCGTAATTGATGGACATCTTGAAGCAGTTTTTGCAAGAATGCATGAGAATCCAACTCCAGAAGAGGTGAAAAAGGTTTTCAAAGATTTCAGGAGCATTGATACACCTTCTGCGCCAAAACATCCAATTATTGTGAGAGAAGAAGTTGACAGACCTCAGACAAGATTGGACAGAAATGCAGAAAATGGAATGAGCGTCACTGTAGGGAGAGTCAGGGAGGGAATTCGCTACATATGTCTTTCACATAACACGATCAGAGGGGCTGCAGGTGCTTCAGTTCTTAACGCTGAGCTTATGGTGAAGAAAGGAATTATTTGATATCTTTTTCTTTTTTCTTAATTTCTTCCCAAAAGTCCTCTCTTGCCTTTCCTTCAGCACAGAAGAACTCTCCTTTAAGTCCATCACTTCTATAGACCCAGCATCTATAACATATGCAGTATTCTTTCTGAATTTCCTTCTCGCTTTTTCCAGCTCTGCAGAATGCGGCACCCTCCTTTGGGTAGGAGGGGCATGCTTTGCATATACATATTGGCTTTGCAAATTCTATCCTAAGCTCTTCGAGTTTCATGGACTTTGAAATACTCATTTTTAAACATGATAAATATTTTGGAGAAAGTTTTTAAAAAGTGAAGTCAAGTATCTCATCTGAAGCCCGGTGGTGTAGCGGTCAATCATGCGGGACTCTGGATCCCGCGACGGCGGTTCGAATCCGCCCCGGGCTATTCACTTTTCATGCTCATGCCAAATAATTTTCTCCTCACAGGGAAGCCGGGATGCGGGAAAACCACACTTGTCTCGAAAGTCATCTCTCGACTTAAGGAAAAGGGTCTCAAAGTTGGAGGAATCTTTTGTCCAGAGCTAAGAGAAGGGAAAGTTAGAGTTGGATTTATGATGGTTGATTTGAAGAGTGGAAACTCAAAAATTCTGGCTCACGTAAATGAAAGAGGACCTAAAGTGGGAAAATACAGAGTTAATGTGAGAAATGTGGATGAAATGACTCAAATTGCCATCAGAAGAGCTCTCGAAGAGGATGATATCATCGTTATTGACGAGATAGCTCCGATGGAGATATATAGCGAAGAGTTTAAAAAGGCAGTTGAAAATGCTCTGAACTCAGAAAAACCTCTTTTAGCAGTCATTCATGAAAAATCAAATCTTGATTTTATTGGAAAAATTAAGAGAAGAAAGGACGCCCTCTTATTCTATGTAACTCCCGAAAATAGAGACGAACTTGTAGATAAGCTTACATCACTCATTCTGTCCTCTCTCGGAAATACTTGTTGAGGTAGTAACTTATTGCCTGTTCGAAGAACTCTTTTTTCAACATACCCCTCAGCGTTTCGGTCTCGAAAACTCTCTCTGGAAGTCTCATGTGCTCTTCTTTGAATCCAAGTTCTTTTTTGAGCCTAAGCTTTTCTTTGTATATCTCTTCTCCCTTAGCTTTCAGTTCTTCTTCAGTTATCTCAACTCCTAATGGCTTGAAAGCTCTTGAAACAATATCTGGTGTGTAAATTCCTCTCGAGAAGAAACACACAACTAGACTTGAGAGAATCTGTCTCCAGCTCTCCTCCTTGACTAAGGAATCCACGAGAGTTTCGGGCGTGTAATCTTTCACCTTTTGATCTATACTGTAGCCTGCGGAATCAAGATGACTGTGCCTCAATCCAGTAAGATATCCAAGATGGGCACCATATCCAGTGTGATATCCGGGCATCTCATTTCCACAGAACTGAAGAGCAAATTCCTCTCCACCGTAAATTGAGGACGCCACTCTCACTCCTTGGGCCAGAGCTCTGTAGAAGTCATTGGGTTGCTCTACTATAAAGTCAATCGCCCTCAAATACCCTTCAGCGTAGGAGAACTTCAGAGGAACAATTGTATCCCTCTCAGAGAGAAGACCCCTTTCAAGAGCTTCAGTTGCCCAAGCCAAGGAAACGCCGGTGCTCATGGCATCTAATCCGTATGTTTCAACTTTATGGATAATCTTCAGAAGATCTTCTCTACTCTTTATTCCAATCATCGAGCCAAGAGCGTAGATCAGCTCGTAGTCATATGAAATCATCTTGGTCTTCATGAAATAGGGCTCATCTTCATAGGGCTCTTTAAGAACTGCTATGTGGATACATGCTGTAGGACAATGGTTACACGCAATTCTTCTTCCTAAGTTGAATTCAGCTAGAGATTCTCCACTTATCTCATCAGCATTCTCAAATCTCGAAGTTTTGAGATTCATTGTCGGAAGACCACCTATCTCGTTTAGAGGAAGAACGTTTTCAGCAGTTCCCAAAAGATGATATTTGCTCATAACATCTGAAGAGACCGCTTTGTCGTAGATCTCTTTGTAAATTTCTCTGTATCCTTTTGAGTCCACCGGCTTGTATCTTCTCCTTCCTATAATCACGAGAGCTTTGAGTTGTTTGCTTCCGAAAACCGCACCGAGCCCCAGTCTTCCGAAGTGTCTGTATGTCTCCGTTGTAACGCATGCATATCTCACGAGCCTCTCTCCAGCTCCTCCAATTCTCATTATCGTCCTGAGTCCTCTACCACCCTCTTTTTCTGCAATGATTCTTCCAGTAATCAGCGAATCCGAGATCCCCCAGATAACCCTCCCATCTCTGAAATGCACTTCATCCTCGTTGATAACGACATAGATAGGCTTTTCACTCTTTCCTTTTATCACTATGGCTCCATATCCCGCATTTGCGATACTTGTTGCAGTTCTCCCTCCTGCGTGGCTCTCTCCAAGGTTTCCAGTAAGCGGACTCTTGAACATTGCAACTGTTTTCGAGGCGAAGGGATAAGCTGGAGTGAAAGGACCTGTTGCAAAGACTATAACGTTATCTTCGCTCAGGGGATCTGCATCCTTATCCATTTCCTCTTTTAAAAGCTGAAGAGCAACTCCAGTACCTCCGATCCATTTTTCGAAAAGATCTCTTCTGTCTTCAATCTCATAGCTGTAATTCGAAAGATCGATCTTCAGAACTTTTGATCTCATGACTCAACCTCCTCATAACTTAGGACCCCATGAGGACAGAACTTAACGCAGTATCCGCAATGAACACAAACAGCAATTTTACCATCATCTCTTTCGAAGATTGCACCAATCGTGCACGATTCAATACAATTTCCGCATCCAATACATAAATTCTCTCTATAAATCACTCCTCCACCTTTTCTAGGTTTTAAAGCTCCTGTTGGACAAACTTGAGCGCAGGGAGGGTCTTCACACGCTCTACAAACTATTATTGCTGCTCCTCTTTCAAAACCACTTAAACTCATCGGAAGAATTCCAGAAGAACCAACTCCTATTTCAGGTTTTTTAGCATTTTTTCTTGAGCAGGCATACATGCAGAGCCCACATCCAACACAGCGTTCAATATCTTTAATCACAAGTTTTTTTCTCAAATTTTCCCCCTCCCTCTCTTCTCAGTTCTGAAATTGAAATTTTAATCTTTATTAGTTTTAATTTCATTACTTTAAACTTTTTGTCTCTTAGGTCTCAATCTAAGACTATCAAATCAAAATAAACAAATCATTTTTCCCAAGAAATTATGTTTTACTACTCTTAACACCAATAACTTTTTATAAATAAACTTTCTTAACAAATTCTCCTACTAAACCCGTCAATCAGTTTAGGAGGGAGCCGTATAATGGCTGCAAATAGACCTTATAATTTATTGGAGTGCAGTTTTGTTGAGGTTCAAGAGTGGTTGAAAGAGACAGACGTGGTACTCATACCGATCGGTAGTTGTGAAAAGCATGGTCCACATATACCTCTTGGGACAGATAGCTATGTAACTATGGCTGTGGTAGAGAAAGCCTCTGAGAAGGGTAATGTTCCACATGCGCCATTGATGCCATATGGTTACTCTCCACATCACATGGGAGAGGTTAACGGAGGTTATGGCTCAATAACTCTCCGTGGGGATACATTTAGAAACGTTCTGTACGACATAGGCCGAAGCTTGGTATATCATGGCTTTAACAAACTGATATTTGTGTCTCACCATGGCTCCAACACTAAAGTCATGGACGATGCACTTAGGGCTTTAAGGTATGATACCGGCGCTTTACCAGTATGGTACAAAGTGCCCACAGAACGTGACATAAAGCTGATAAAAGATCTTTTCAAATCTCCACCAGAGGATGCTCCGGGATGGCATTCTGGAGAAGAGGAAACTGCTATCTTAATGTACTACAAGCCTGAGCTTGTGAAGATGGAAAGAGCTCAACCCAGAAGCATCCATGCACCCAAGTGGCTGGGAGAGAAATTCATCAAAACAGATGGTACACCGACAATAGAGTTCATGGGAAGTGAAAACATATGGATACCGCTTGAACATCATGAGTACAGCGATAATGCTACTATTGGAGATCCATTCACAGGAACTCCTGAGGGCGGTAAGGCAATGGTGGAGAGAATATCGGATCACCTAGCAGCATTTGCAGAAGAACTCAAAAAGGTTGATGTAATCGCTCGTGTGAGAGACTTTCCAGAGAGAGCATTCAAAGTATAAAGCTTTAACTATGACGAGAGGTATAGTAATCATATTGGCAACCTTAGACACTAAGGGCGATGAAGCCCTTTTTTTAAAAAATAAATTTTTTTCCCTTGGTATGGAGGCTATAATGGTTGATTTGGGTATCTATAGTGATCCTACAGTGGAGCCTGATGTTACCAGAGAAGAGCTTTTGGGATACCTATCCATTGATCCCTCTGATTTTGCCAAAAAAGTAAGAACTGGTGAAATCAGACGTGATGAGGCCATCAAAACTATGGGGCTGGGGGCTGGAAAGTTTCTTTTGAAGACTCTTGATAGGTTGGGGGGAGTTATAGGAATAGGCGGAAATCAGGGCACAGCAGCGGCTTCAATAGCAATGCGACATCTTCCAATAGGCATTCCGAAAGTGATAGTTTCCACGGTAGCTTCAGGAAACATAAGACCATTTATTGGGTATAAGGATATAATGATGATGTTTTCCGTCGCCGATTTGGAATTTGGTCCAAATACGATCTCTAAGCTCATTTTATCTAATGCTGCCAGCGCTCTTGCTGGAATGATAAGAGCTCGTGAGATGAAATTGAGTGAAGATGCTGAGAAAAAAAGGGTGGCAATCTCAACGTTGGGATCCACAGGAAGCCTAACCAGAAAGTGTGTAAATAAATTGAAAGAGCTGGGGTATGAACCTATTGTTTTCCACGCTTCGGGCGCTGGAGGCTCAGCCATGGAGGAACTAATAGAGACTGGCTTTTTTATTGGAGTTCTTGATCTGAATCTTCATGAGCTGGTTGGAGAAGTCTTCGCCGATGATATTTACAGTCCTATGAAACCAAGAGTTGAAAATGCGGTTGAGATGGGTTTACCTTTGGTTGTTGTTCCTGGGAGCATCAACTATCTGGTTTTCGGACCCCCAGAGTCAATACCTTCGGTTTACAGAGGGAGAAAAACACACTATCACAATCCCTACAATACCAATGTGAGATTATCTAGGGAAGAGCTTCTTGAAATGGCTGAGATACTGGCCTCAAAATTAAATAGGAGTATCGGGAATGTGGCACTGGTTTTACCACATAGGGGCTTCTCCGTTCTCGACACCTCTGGAGGTCCCCTCTATCAGCCAGAGGACGATAAACTCTTCTTGAAAACTCTTAAAGAAAAAATAAGCTCCAGAGTCATATTGCTTGAAGTGGATGATAATATAAATGGAGATAAGACTGCAGAAGCAGTAATAAAATGTTTCAATGAGATTACAGAAAAAATAGGGAGTTACTGATCAAGATATTCTCATATTAAAGCATTTTTACAGAAACTTTTTATGGAAAGTGATGTGCAATAGTTTGGGGGGATGTTTTTTGGAAGGAAAAATGAAGGCTCTTGTTATACACGAACCTAATCGTATGAGTCTTGAGGAACTCGAGATTCCACAAATAAGAGATGATGAAGTGCTAGTGAAAATGGAGGCAGTAGGCATATGCGGGACTGATATTGAAATCAGACACGGTCAGTATCCAGATTACATAGCGTATCCCCTTATTCCGGGACATGAGAATGCAGGGACAATCGTTGAAGTAGGGAAAAATGTTCTTGGATTTAGCGTTGGTGAGAGAGTTGCAGTAGAGCCTCACGCTGGTTGCGGTCAATGTACAAATTGTAAAGTTGGATATTACTCCTACTGTCTAAATTATGGAAAGCCTGGGCATAGAACTCTTGGATTTACAGTTAACGGTGGATTTGCTGAGTATATGGCTGCTCCAGCAAGAAATCTTCACAGATTACCGGAAAATTTAAGTTTCGAGGAAGGCGCGGTTGCCGTTTCTGTTGGCACTGCTATGTTTGGCGTTATGGAGATTGGAATTGAAGCAGGAGAAACCGTTGCGGTGATTGGTCCGGGAACAATTGGACTGACGTCTCTCATGGTTGCAAAGGCTATGGGTGCTGGGAAGGTTATTCTGATTGGAACAAGAGAATCGAGGTTGAAGGTTGGAGAAGAACTTGGAGCTGACTTAACTGTGAATCTGAGAGAAGGAGAAGATCCCGTGAAAGTTGCCATGGAGATCACAAAAAACGTTGGTGTTGACTTGGTAATCAATACAGTACCATCTCCAGATTCAGTGAGTCAGGGCATCAAGATGCTCCGTAGGGGCGGTCGCTTCTTAATGCTCGGAATGAGCTGGGAACCCACACCAATAGTCTTCGGCGAAGTGAGTGTTAAGGGAATCACCATAAAAGGTACGAGAGGAGAGGCAAGAAATGCACTGAAATACGTGCTTGGATTGGCAGAGGCAGGAAAGCTTAACCTAAAGAGGCTTGTGACACATAGATACAAGCTGGAGAATGTGATTCAGGCTTTTGATAATTTTGAAAACAGGGTGGGCGATCCGATAAAAGTGGTAATAAATCCATGAAACTCTCTAAAAAAGGGATTATTATGCAGATAAAGGATATTAAAGCAGTACCACTAAGTGTGAAGTTGAAAATTCCGTATCAGAGTGCAAAGAAAGCTGAGGTTGTATCACAGACAAATCTGAATACAGTAGTAATTGAAGTAATCTGTGATGATGGAACAAAAGGATATGGGGAGGCTGCATTTCCGCTAAAAATACCTGAAACTCCCGAGATGGTTGCCAAGCTCTTTGAGTCCAGAGTAAGATCGATGTTGGTAAATGAGAATCCATTTAACATTGAGTATATTCTTCGAAAAGTTTCAAAGAGCTTGAAGCTACGCAATTTTGTTCTTGCTGCGATTGACTTAGCACTTCATGATATTGTTGGAAAAACACTTGGCGTTCCTGTGTATGAGTTATTGGGAGGGATAATACCAGGAAAACGTGCAATCCCGTCCTCACTTATCCCTCTTGTATCCCCGGAGGAGGCTGGAAGAATAGCCGAAGAATACCTAAGAAATGGAGTTACAGTGTTGAAGATGAAAGTTGGAGATGATCCAACCATGGATGTTGAGAGAGTAAGAGCCATAAGAGAAGCAGTAGGCGATAAAATATTGCTCAATATTGATGTCGGAGAAAGCTGGGTTAATGCAAAGAAGTCAAAGAAAATAATCAGAAAACTTGAGAAAGTTGGGGTAGATTTCATAGAGCAACCAGTTTTAGCTAATGATATTGAAGGTCTAAAGGAAGTTACGAGGAGTACTGAAATAACAATAGTTGCGGATGAGAGTGTGAAACCAGAGTTTCTGATGAAAATAGTGAACGAGAGAGCAGCAGACATGCTCGCACTAAAGATCACGGGATTAGGAGGAATAAGAGCAGTTCAAAGATATTCTGTTGTAGCGGAGGAAGGGGGTCTTGAATGCAATATCGGTACTTACATTGCTCAGACATGTATACTCGATGCAGCAAGCCTGCATATCTTCTCCTCAACACCCGTGATTACAGTTAGTGAACTTGGACGCTCAGTAATTTTCCTGGAGAATAGTCCAATTGAGGGTCTGAAAATAGAAAATGGGGAACTAAAATTGTCTGGTAAGCCAGGTCTTGGAGTCTCAGTAGACCTCTGAATAACTCTCTTATTTTTCTTTTTGCAATCCCGAGATAATTTCGTAAAATGCAGCAATTAACGCTGTATCTTCAATTGTCTCAGCAAGGTTTAAAGCCTCTCTGAGATCTTTTTCCGCTATCACAACACCGTGATTTCGAAGGAGAATTACGTTAGTCTTCTGGTCTCTGTAAGCATTTATAACCATTTCTGCTAGTTTTTCACTTCCGGCAGGAGCAAAATCCACAACTGGTGTGGAGCATACTCGCGCTTCAGCTTGAACCGCTACTAATGGTATAGGTCTCCCGAGAACAGCGTAGAGAGTTGCAAAAGGAGAGTGCACATGAAGAACCGCACCAACATCCGCTCTAACCCGATAAATACCCAAGTGAAATCTGAACTCTTTTGAGGGTTTTTTGCTCCCTTCCACGACATTTCCATCAAGATCCATCGTGACTATGTCATCTTCAGTCATATCCCTAAAAGGCACTCCTGATGCTTTAATCATCACGAGATCAGTATCGGGCATCTTCATGCTGATATTTCCGCTAGAACCCGGAACCAATCCTCTTGCGTATGCTTTTCTGGCAACCTCAACAATCTCCTTTTTATACTCTTCGTAGCTCATACAAAACACCAGAATGAATTGCATAATTCTCTTTCTTATTATATTTTTCCACACTTCAAAAATCAAGTGATAATAAAATTGAAGGTGATTAATAATTTAACCGAATGGGCGATATATTTTAATATCACTTATGCTCCCAACTTTATTGGTTTGAATCCCAACTGAGATGTGTATTTAAGAACGGAGGGGTGAAGAAAAATGAATAAAAAGAATACATTGGTTGTTGCCGGCTCTCTTCTGCTGGTCTTTGCCATTGTCTTTTCTGGATGCGTTGAACAACAGCAGCCTGCTGCTCCGAGTGCACCCTCAGTGACGAATGTTAAGTTTCTTGGTGGACTCTCTGGAGGCGGTGGATATCAATATGGATTGGCTCTAATAAAGATTATGGAAACAGCAATGCCTGGTGTAACCTTCACTCTTGAAGCCACACAGGGATTTGTTGACAACGCAAAGAAACTTCACTCTGGGTATGGAGATATGGGAGTCGTGTCTTCAATCCATGCACTGAAAATGTTGAACGGAGAAGCACCCTTTGATTCTCCAGGCAAGAAGGTTTATTCTGTGCTCCCGCTTCTTCCGCCAACTTACTTCCATGTGCTGGTTCCGGCAGATTCTCAGATAAATTCTCTTTCTGATCTTCAGGGGAAGAGAGTTAGTGTCCTCACAAGAGGCTCTCTAACCGAAACACTCGCCATGAGTATTTTCGAGGCTCTTGGAATTGAAGTTCAGCCTGTATACCTAACTCATACTGATGCCGCAGTTGCTCTTTCTAAGGGAGAAATAGATGCTGCTGCCACTACAACATTTGCGGCACAGTACAAGGATCTTGCTCTTTCAAAACAACTTAAAGTGCTCTCTCTAACTGATGAAGAAGCACAGAAAATAAAAGATGCATTGCCCTATGTTAGCATTACAGAGTATGATTTCGGTCAGCAGTATGAGGGAACAAGTACTGCTAAAGTCCCGGTGGTCTGGACTCTGGTTGTTGCGAGAGAGGACCTTCCAGAGGATTTCGTATATCAGTTTGTCAAAGCAATTTATGAGAATAAAGACGAATTAGCATCGTCTTATGCCCCTGCAAAGGATCTCGAGCCAGAGCTTGTGCTAAATGCACCGATACCTGTGCATCCTGGGGTTGTGAAGTATTATCAGGAGATTGGAGTTAGCATTCCCGAGAAGTTGATACCAGCATAAAGTTGACCACTATGGCCTAGGAGTCAGTGCATGAAGATTGAAGATTCGATTGAGAATGTTTCAAAGGCCGTAGCCCTTGGCTACGGTCTAATATTTTTATACAGTTTCCTCACGTACCCCTTCGATGCTTTTCTTCAGAATAGTCTTTTTCTTCAGGTGGTTATGTTACTTGCATTCCTTAACTTCATAAAAGAGCGTGAGAGCAGAATCGGTAGAATCATACTCTTGATCATATTAATTGCCATTTTTGTGCCAATTCTTTACATTTCTCTTAATTATGTGGACATTGCTTACAGAGCGGGAATAGCTGAGCCAATGGAACTTGTGTTCGGCATATTATTACTCAGCTCAATTGTCATTCTTACATGGAAGATGATTGGGAAACCTCTGGCAATAATGGCAATTGTTTTTCTGCTATACGCATTCTTCGGAAGTTATCTTCCTGGCATGTGGAATCCCGGAAAGTATCCATTTGATATGTTGGTAGGCTATCTCTATATGACCAGAGAAGGTCTTTGGAGTCTTCCCATGAGTATTGCGGCAACTTATGTGATTGCCTTTAATATAATGGGTTCAATATTTGGAAAAATTAAGGTTACAAAGCTGATTACAGACGGTCTCTCTTCTCTCACTAGAGTTAAGGGAGGTCCCGGAATAGTAGCAGTAGTCAGCAACATGTTTTTAGGTATGGTTTCTGGAAGCGCTCCTGAAAATGCCGCTCTTACAGGGAGTGCCTTGATGCCCTCTCTCAGAAGATATGGCTTCACTCCGGAGAAATCCGCTGCAATTATTGCCACAGCGGCTGCAGGAGCACTTGTAATGCCTCCTGTGATGGGAGCAGCCGCTTTCATCATGGCTGACCTTCTCGGAATTCCATATCGGGATATTGTTATCTCGGCATTTATTCCAGCTTTTCTTTATTTCCTTGCTCTCCTTCTTTTTGTATATCTCGACTCTTCAGCACGGATAGCTAGATCAGGAAATTATGTCAATCAACTTGAGGTGGTATCTGCAAGAGAGGCATTCAAGAAATACGGACATACTGCAATTCCCTTGGTTGTTCTCACTATTGCAATAATCTCCGGATATGCTCCAGTTAGAGCGGCCGCTTATTCAATTCTTGTAGCTATTATAGTTTCCCTGATGAGAAAAGAGACAAGATTAACCCCTTCTGGATTTGTGGATGGGGTTTATGAGGCGATGAATCGCGTGGTGAAAATGGGGATTGCAATTGCTGCAGCTAGTATAATCTATGGAGTCATCATGATGACTGGGCTTGGGGTGAAGATGTCTCTGCTAATAGAAGCCATGGCAGGAGGAAATCTATTCATAATACTTGTTATTATCATGATGTCCAGCATCATTCTCGGAATGGGTCTTCCTGCAACAGTTGCCTACCTCATAGTAGCTATTACAATTGCATCTGCAGTAGTTAAACTCGGAATTGAACCAATTGCTGCACATTTATTCATCTTCTACTTTGCTACATTCTCTACAATCACGCCTCCAGTGGCACTTGCGCTTTATGTTTCTTCTGCCATTGCAGGCTCGGACATTACTAAGAGTGGTATAAACGCAATTAAGATGGCATTCCCTGCGTTTGTCGTGCCCTACGTCTTTGTTTATTATCCGGTGCTCTTGATGAAAGGCTCGCTCGCTGGTCTCCCAACCATTCTGTTGTTCACTTTAGTTGGAGTCATCAGCATCACCATCGCCTTTACAGGCTATTTCAAGAAATTGCTATCACTACCAGAGCGTGCAGTTTATGTGATCGCTGGATTGATGCTTCTCCACCCCTCAACCCTTACAGGAGTAATGGGTCTAGCAATTTTGAGCTCTATGTTGGCTTTCGATTATTTCATGGCTAGAAAAAGTGCTGGAAAAAGGGATATAATAAAATAAAAATAATTTTATACAATCTCCAATTACTTTTTTAACTCTCCAAATTTATAAGGGAAGTTGATGAAAATCGTTTATACAATCGGCCATTCAAACAGAGATTTTCAAAACTTCTTTAAGCTTCTCAAAAAGAGGAGCATTGATGCTCTAATAGATATAAGAAGATTTCCATCCTCTAAATTTTCTCAATTTTCAGGAGAGAATCTAAAATACCTTCTTAAAGAAAGAGGGATAGAGTATTTTTGGATTCCAGAACTCGGAGGATACAAAAAGAGAATACTAAAGGAATCACCAAACATAGCAATAAGAACTGAGGGATTCAGGAATTATGCTGATTACATGCTCACAGAGCACTTTGAGAAAGATTTTGATAGACTTAGAAAAATTATCAACGATAAGACTTCTGCTCTCATGTGCGCTGAGAAGTTTTTCTGGAGATGTCACCGAAAACTCCTTTCCGATTTCCTTGTTATCAGAGGATACAAAGTTCTTCATATCATTGATGAAGAAAAAATTGTGGAGCACAAGCTCAGTAGAGAAGCAAGAGTTGATAAAGGAAAACTTATCTATGATCTCTCCCTTATTAAACTGAAGCAATCTCAAAATAAACTCGATATGTGTCGTTTGAGGCATACGCATAGTACTCCAATTTTACAGTAATCTCCTTTTCATCATTTTTGGAGACAGTGAAGACACCTTCATCAAGACTACTTGAACCATGAATAATCTTAACTCTTCCAATAGCTATATCCCCACTGCTAAGTATATTATCTCCATCTTCATTATGGTAGAAACTTATATACCATTTCCACTTCTTTCAACAAGAAACTTAATGTCATTAAGGGTCACGCTGAGGTTCACAATTTTACCTTTAAAACTGAAGTCTCCCTCATTTCTGATTGTAAACACAGCTAAGTCATCAAATCCGTCATCATCCGAATCTTCAAAGGAGAGAAAGAGTGAAGTTTGAAAATCATTGCCATTTATTTTGATCAGAGAGCCCTCAGTTTCTGTAATTCCCTCAAACTGGGAGAATGAATCAACGATTGGAGAGAGACTGAGAGCTGAGACGAAGAGTAAAATGATAGCCAGAAGGATAGAAACTGAAGTTAACGTGAGCCTCATATTCTGGAAATAAAATTTAACCAGATTTATTTAAAATTTTCCAAAATTTATAAATGAAGTTCACAGATGATAGCATTCTTTGCAATCATCTCTCCTCTCTATTTTCATCCTCTCAAAGCTTGAATCCAATCCGTCCCAAATGAGAAGAACTCCTTTTAAAACTTCTCCAACTCCTGTAATGAGTTTTATTACTTCATTAGCCTCCATAACTCCAATAATCCCGGGAGCAGTTCCTATAACAGGAAATTTACTTATGGGTGGAGCTTTTGGATATATACATCTCAGACATGGAGTCTCTCCAGGAATGATTGTTGTAATTCTTCCTTCAAATCCGTAAACAGCTCCGTGAACAAGTGGCACTCTCTTCTCAATAGCAACTTTATTCAGAAGATATCTTGTCTCGAAATTGTCCATTGCATCAACTATGATTTCAGAGTCTCCAACAAGCTCGAAGATGTTATCCTCATTTATTTCTTCATAAAGAGCTTCAATCTTTACATCAGGATTCATTTCTTTGAGTTTTTCTTCAGCTGACTCACTTTTCATTCTTCCAATATCTTCTTCCCAGTGGAGAATCTGTCTGTTCAAATTGCTCCTCTCAACTATATCACAGTCGACAATTCTTATGCTTCCAATTCCAGCAAGGGTGAGATAAATAGAAATTGGAGAACCTAGACCTCCAAGACCTGCAACAAAAATTTTTGCTTTTTTTAGCTTTTTTTGGCCTCTCTCTCCAAAAATCATGATTTGTCGATCATATCTCTCTCTTTCTCTCACGCTCAACTCATCTCTCATAATCTCGAATCCTCCACAGGAAACCTTTAAGTGTTCTCCCAGCAAATAAATTCTTGGTGATAAATCATGAAATTTGTGATTCTCTCCCGCCTCACTGATGAGGGTGCGGAGACTCTTAAGAAAAATCCAGAGAGAATAAAAGAAGTGAATCAAGAACTCGAGTCAATGGGTGTTAAAATTCTCGAGCAATATGCAGTTTTTGGAGAGTATGATTTCGTGAATATCGTCGAAGCGGAAGATAACATAGTGGTTATGAAGGCGATGGTCGAGCTTGCGAGTAGAGGAACGATTAGAACTGTTACAATGCCTGCCATAACCGTTGATGAACTCATCGAGAAACTGAAATAAACACCCTCATTATTTTTTTCCTTGAATAGTTTTATCTCAACGAGAGAAGATTGAGACTCAAACCAGTTTAAGAATATTTTTAGAATTCACCCCTTCTTATTCATTCCGTCTATCTTTTTATGAAATTAATGTTACCAAAAAGAATATAAATATCAAGAGGTAAGAAGAAACTTCGAGATATTCGAGGTGAGAAGATGCACATACCAGACAGCTATTTAGATATTTCTGTTGCAATCGTCTTTATACTTCTCTCTCTGAGTGTATTGACTCTCTCTCTCCATCGTCTCAAGAAAGAAAAGCTCTCTTCATTATTTGGAATAGTTGCAGCAGCTATTTTTGCAGCTCAAATGCTGAACTGGCCAATTCCTGGTGGAACTTCCGCTCACTTTGTCGGTGGAGCTCTTGCTGGAATACTTCTTGGTCCTTATGCTGGATGTCTTGCCATGACTGTTGTTTTAACCATTCAGGCTCTCGTCTTCGGAGATGGAGGTCTCATAGCATGGGGAGCAAATGTATGGAATATGGCAATAGTGGGCGTCTTCTCTGGCTATTACACCTATAAAGCTCTTGAAAAATTCGGAAAAACTTTTGCATCCTTTATCGCAGGATGGCTTGGAATAACTCTTGCAGCATTATTTGCTGGTTTTGAGGTTGGAATTTCAGCCTCCTTTAAATATGGGTTGCAGATAACTCTTCCGGTCATGGGGATTTGGCATGGAATTCTTGGAATCGTGGAAGGAGCTATTACCGCAGGAGTTGTGAGTTATATATCCTCAAGAAGACCCGAAATACTGGAGAACAGAGCCCCTGCAGGAAAAATTGCAGTCCTTGGAATCCTCGTTATGGTCATCCTCTCTCCTCTCTTTGCCTATACAGCAGAACTCGTGAATTATTCAGAGCCTCTCGAAAATGCTGCTGAATTGCTTGGATTACCAGATTATTCAGTTTATTCCGGATTACTACCGGATTACACAGTTCCGGGGCTCGATCCATATTTCGGGACTTTAATTACCGGAGCTATAGGAACGCTTGTGGTTCTCGCTCTTGCCTATGGTATGGTGAAATATGCACGTAATTCTTGAAAAGTCACTTAAAGAAGCTTCCAAGTATTTTCAAAACTTTTTCATTCATGAATACTCTGAAAAAGGAGCCCTTCACGCAGTAGATGCGAGAATAAAGATTTTTACCACTTTAGTTTTAATATTCCTCTCTATCTCTACATTTGAGCCACAAAAAATTATCTTCATAATTCTCACACTTACTGCTCTCGCAAAACTCTCAAAAATATCTCTGAAAAAAATTATTACCCGTATTTGGCTTTTTTCATCTTTCTCGTTCACAATTACCCTCCCTCTGTTCTTCCAAGATCCACTTTATCCATTTCTTTTCACACTCAGGGTCATCGCCTCTCTCACAGCCATTCAGCTGTTGATAATGAGTACGAGTTTCAGCGAGATTTGCTCAGCATTGCGATCTCTTCATGCTCCAAAAATTTTCGTCTCTGCTCTTTGGATTGCCTATCGGTACATCCTTCTAATGTTCCAAGAATTAATCTCGATTTTCATGGCAAGAGAAAGCAGAAGAGTAGCAAAAGGAAGCCACCTCGATTTATGGAGAAAAGGCGGAGAATCAATAGGATTATTCTTTATCAGAAGTTTTGAGAAAGCGGAGAGAGTACAGCTGGCAATGCTTGCAAGAGGTGATGAAATAGCATATTATCGTGGGAGATTGAGAAAAGTTGATTTTATTTATCTCCTTCTCCTCACTTTTGTCGTAGTGTGGTGGGTGGTGATTTGAAGGTAATAAAGACAGAAAGAGTATCTTACTGGTATCCTGATGGAAGTATAGGAATAGATGATGTCTCCCTCGAAATTAAACGTGGAGAGAGAGTTGGAATTATCGGAGCAAATGGTAGCGGAAAGTCAACACTTTTGTTCCTTCTCGGAGGTCTCCTTCGACCAACAAAGGGGAGAGTTGAAATTTTAGGAATGGAGCCGAATAAGAGGAATATTGAAGTCATAAGGAGGAAGGTCGGGATCGCTTTTCAAAATCCAGATGAATTTCTTTTTAATCCTTCAGTGAGAGATGAACTTGTATATGTGCCACTTCAGTTAAATTGGGACGAAAAGAATTTAGAAAGAGCTGTTAAAAAATATTCCGAGCTATTCTCTCTGGAAAATTTTCTTGATAAGCCACCTTTCCGATTGAGTGGTGGAGAGAAAAAGAAGGTTGAGATTGCAAGCATTCTGATCTATGAACCCGAGGTTCTTCTTCTAGATGAACCAACATCGAGTGTGGACGGAAAATCAAAAAGACTCATTTTGAAGTTGCTAAAAGATTTTGAGGGTACTTTGGTTGTTGCGTCGCATGAGACAGACATTCTTAGAGAGCTCGTAGACAGAATCATCCTTCTAAATCTTGATCACAAAGTTGAAGTTGAAGGTGGAAGAGAGATCTTAGAGGATTTCGAGCTACTTGAAGAGACTGGAGTGCTATGAGAGAACTCCAAAAAATTGATTTTTTGTTGAGATGTGGAAGGAGTAGAGGAAACGCAGTGCATTTAATAAGATTGAAGAAACTACAGTTAAACATGCCAACCCTCGAGTCTCTCCTGAGAGAGGAGAGAGTCTTTTATCCGTCTGAAGAGCTCATTGAAAAATCAAATATCAAAGAATTCATGGAGAAGCGCAGTATAAAGGATGAGGATGAGTTGAGAAAGAAAGCTCTGGAAGATGTCGAGTGGTTCTGGAGTGAAATGGCAAAGGAAGTTGGAATTGAGTGGTTTGAAGAAGCAGAGAAAGTCTTGGAGTGGAATCCTCCTTATGTAAAGTGGTTTATTGGAGCGAAGTATAACATTGTTCACGATGCTCTCGACAAGCAGATGAAGTTGAGGAAAAATAAGGTTGCGTATATCTGGGAAGGGGAGGATGGAGAAGTAAAGAAGATAACCTACGGAGAGCTTTATAGGGAAGTGAACAGACTGGCAAACGCTTTGATAGAACTCGGTATTAAGAAAGGAGATAGAGTCGCAATTTACCTTCCGATGATCCCTGAACTTCCAATATCAATGCTTGCCTGTGCGAAGATAGGGGCAGTTCATATTGATGTCTTTTCGGGTTTCAGTCCCATTGCTTTAAGAGAGAGAATAAACGATGCTGGGGCAAAAGTTTTGATAACAGCTGACGGTTTTTATCGAAGAGGGAGTGTTGTTCGTCTGAAAGAGGATGCTGATAGAGCTCTGGAAGGTGCCCCGAGTGTCGAGAAAGTGATAGTAGCAAAAAGAGTTGAATTTGATGTTCTAATGCAGGAGGAGAGAGATTACTGGTGGGATGAGGCAACAAAAGATCAGCCGAAGGAGTGCGATACGAAAATCATGGACGCAAATGATATGCTCTTCATTCTCTACACTTCTGGAACAACAGGAAAGCCAAAAGGTGTAATGCATGCTCATGGTGGCTATGCTGTTGGAACCGCAGCAACTTTGAAATACGTGATGGATCTAAAAGAAGATGACATTTACTGGTGCACAGCAGACATCGGATGGATTACCGGGCACAGTTATCTCGTTTATGCTCCACTTATCCTCGGTGCAACTTCTGTAATCTATTGTGGAGCTCCAGATTATCCCAAACCGGACAGATGGTGGGAGATCATAGAAAAGTATGGTGTCACGCTCTTCTACACAGCTCCTACAGCTATAAGGATGTTCATGCGTTTTGGCGAGGAGTGGGTTGAAAAACACGATCTGAGTAGTTTGAGATTGCTTGGAAGTGTTGGAGAGCCGATAAATCCGAAGGCTTGGTACTGGTATTACAAGTATGTTGGAAAGGAGCGTTGTCCCATCATGGACACTTGGTGGCAAACTGAGACAGGGCATTTCCTAATAACACCTCTCCCAACCACACCGCTGAAACCTAGCTCAGCAACAAAGCCATTTCCCGGAATCGAGGCAGATGTTTTCGATGACAACGGAAATTCTCTTTATGGTAAGAATGAGGGTGGCTATTTAGTTATAAAGAAACCTTGGCCAGGAATGCTGATAGGTGTGTGGAGAGATCCCGAGAGATACTTCAAGACTTACTGGGAAAAATTCAGAAATGTCTATTTAAGCGGAGATGCTGCAAGAGTTGATGCTGACGGTTATTTCTGGATTCAGGGTAGGTTGGATGATGTTTTGAGCGTTGCAGGACATAGACTAGGCAACAGTGAGATTGAATCAGCGTTGGTGAGCCATCCTGCAGTTAGCGAGGCTGCTGTGGTCGGGAAACCGCATGAGGTTAAAGGTGAGGCAGTAATTGCGTTTGTAATCCTCAGAAAGGGTTACTATCCTTCGGAGAAGCTGAAGGAGGAGCTGAGAGAGCATGTTTCAAAGGAGATTGGAAAAATTGCAAGACCTGATGAGGTATATTTTGTTTCTGATTTGCCAAAAACGAGGAGCGGTAAGATTATGAGGAGACTTATAAGGGCGAAGCTGATAAGGGAGAAGATAGGAGACATCTCTACGCTCATGAATCCCGAGGCTCTAATTCTTGTGGAACAGGCTATCGAAGGCAAATAAATTTTTGTTCTCCAGATGCTTGAAGCGGAAATAATCTACGACAAGAGGAACAACTCTTTTTGTGTAAAATTCAGAGCAAGCTCAGTATTGAGAATTCTCTTCTCATCGGATTTGAGGAGGAAAGGCTCAGTTGAGAAGATCTGTGCACAGAAAACGATTTAATGAAAATAAGAAAATGCCCCGGCCGGGAATTGAACCCGGGTCTGGGAGTCCGCAGCCCCCAAGGATATCCGCTACCCCACCGGGGCGGAAAAATCAGAGCCTTTTGATTATCTCTTCAGTCATCTCTTTTGTTTTTAACTTTCCTCCGAGATCAGGAGTTGTAAGTCCCTCTTTTATCGACTCTCTCAGTGCCTTCTCTATTCTCTCAGCCCTCTCTTTTTCTCCGAGGTATTCGAGCATCATAACTGCGCTCAGAATCATTGCAGATGGATTTGCAATGCCCTTTCCAGCTATATCTGGAGCACTTCCATGCACCGGTTCGAACAGAGCACTCTCATCTCCTATATTCGCACTTGGACTTAATCCAAGACCTCCAACAAGTCCAGATGCGAGATCGCTGAGAATATCTCCAAACATGTTGCTCATAACCATGACATCAAATCTCTGAGGATTCATAACCAGAAACATGCTCGCAGCGTCAACATAATAGTCCTCTGCCACTATATTTTTATAATTCCTAGCAACTTCGTAGAATATTCTCTTTGCCATTCCGTCGCTCTTTTTCAAGACATTCGCCTTATGAACGAGAGCAACTTTTTTCCTTCCTCTCTCTTTTGCATATTCGAAGGCAAATCTACAAATTCTTTCAACCGCTTCTTTCGTTGTCACTCTCAAGTCCACAATAATATCTTCGGTTATTTCATTTTCGAGTCTCTTGTAAACATCTTCTGTGTTCTCCCTTATGATTACAATGTCCACATCGTGGTGAAGACACTTCACGCCTTCGAAGGATTTCGCAGGTCTGATATTCGCATAGGTTTTGAGTTCTCTTCTCAGTCTTACTATCACGTCTGCTGCAGTTTCTCCTGCGGAACCGAAGAGAACCGCATCTGCCTCTTTCGATCCTTCTATTGTCTCTTCTGGAAGGGCAACTCCTCTTCTCTTCAACACTTCATCTCCAGCCTCATACTCTATGAATTCCAAAGGAGCATCTGAAGCTCTCAGTACTTCAATCGCACTCTCCATGACCTCCTTTCCTATACCATCTCCCGGTATTACCGCAATCCTATACTTCATGAAGATCCCTCAGTCTTTTCAAACTTTAAAAACGTCTCAGACGATTCCTCTAAAACTTTCACAAACTTATCAACGTCCATATCTCTTATCGGTGGTAAAATTAACCTTTTTTCAGGTTCTTTTTCAATCTCCTCTAGTATCTTCTTTTTGATCTCCTCAGTCACGAGTTTGCTGTGATAAATGGTTGCGAGAGAATCTACAAGCATCTGCTGAACATGTTCGTCTCCTTTCTCTTCGTGAAGATGCGGATTTAGAGTCTCAATTTGGTAGATTTCCACTCCCTCACTTGCAGCTTCAGGATACTTTGGTTCACCATTCTCTCCGAACTCTTCGAGGAGATAGATGTAATGATATGGCTCAATGGAATAGCCTGTGGAATAAGCCATGATCTCTGCGAGCTTCATACTCATGGCATGCTCCCCTGCATTTCCTGTTTTTATAATCTCCGTTTCAAATCTCGTAATCGATGAAATCAAAGCGTTCAGATATCTGTTCGTCACTTCAGAAACTCTTCCCCACTTTTTGAAATAGAGTCTCTCCTCTATTATCTTCGGTTTATGTCTCCAGTGAATTCTGATCATGGAGTAGGGGGACTTGGCCATGGAAAAACCAACTGCATAATCTTTCACGTACTCATTAATTGCACCGGGGATGTAGTTATCCGCATCTATAAAACCTATGTAGTCTTTTTTCAGGTACTTCGCTATAATCGTTCCAATTAACATTCCTTCCGCTTTTCCATCTCTCACAAAATCTCCATCGAGGATCTCCAGATAGTTAACTTCTCTGAAGGCCTCTGCAACTGCAGGATCTTTTTGATGGATGATATAAAGAGGATGAGATGTCAGATTGTGAAAATGTGAAACAACATCAACTTCTGTCTTGAAAATATCCTGAGAATCTCTTAAGCTGTTGGAAACTATTATAACGGGACAGTTGTAGGGAATTGCCTTCAGAACACCCTCTAACAGGTGAATTCTCTCGTTTTTTATGGGTATAACAATTACCATCCTGCTTACCACTTCTTTTATGTCTGATTCCTTAATGTTCTTTATTGCAATTGCTCCTATTTCATCTGCATCCAGCTTTATAATTCTTTGAACATCCCAGATTTTGAGAGTACCCACAACCTCTGCACGTTTCGGAACCTCCACAAGCATACTCAGACCTCCGAATTACTTTGAAAAATCAAACCCCTGAGCAGTCTTTCAAGCACTCTATGAGAGTAACCGTTAATTAACTTTTCTGTCTTTTTGGAAATTCTCGAACAAAGAATTTTAATATTTTCTGAGCAATCCACTTTTCATGAGTCTTTCCACTCAGATTCTTTCTAGAGCTTGTGGAAGGAAAGTAGAACCTGGGGATATCATAGAAGTTCCCGTAGATTATGTCATGGTAAATGATGTGACTGCACCTCCAGCTGCGGAGGAATTTGATAAGCTCGGAGTTGAACCCTGGGATAGAGAAAAAATCATCATTATTCTCGATCACTATATGCCTAACGTGAACATCCAGTCTGCCGAAATGACAAGAGTTCTGAGAGAATGGGCAAAGAAGAGAGGAATAAAGCATTTCTATTTCGAAGGAAGAAACGGAGTCTGTCATCAGCTCATGATTGAGGAGGGTTTTGTGGCACCGGGTAGAATCATCTTGGGAGCAGATTCTCATACGTGCTCTTATGGAGCTTTCGGAGCTTTTGCAACCGGAATAGGGTCAACCGAGGCAGCAGGAGTTTTTGCAACAGGAGAAATCTGGTTTAAAGTTCCCGAAACTCAGCATTTTAAAGTTGAAGGAAAACTTCAGGAAGGTGTGATGGGCAAGGATCTCATTCTCACAATCATTGGGGATATCGGAGTCTCTGGAAGTCTTTACAAGGCTCAGGAGTTTTCAGGAAGTGCGATATCTTCGATGTCTCTCTCTGATAGAATTACAATCTGTAATATGGCCGTTGAGGCGGGAGCTAAAGTTGGACTTATGGAGCCAGATGAAAAGGTCTTCGAATATCTGAAGGGAAGGGTGAAGGGAGAATATCATCCGGTTTATTCAGACGGGGTTTTTGAGGAGGAGTTTGAGTATGATGCCTCTGAAATTGTTCCAGTGGTCGCAGAACCTCATCTTCCCGAGAATGTTAAGCCGGTTGAGGAGGTAGATGTTGAGATAGATCAGGCATATCTGGGGTCATGTACAAATGGAAGAATCGAGGATCTAAGAATCGCTGCAAGGATACTAAAAGGCAGGAAAATTCATCCAGACGTCAGAATGATAGTAGTTCCTGCTTCAAAGAAAGTTTACGAGATGGCTCTGAAGGAGGGTCTCATAGACATCTTTCTTGAGGCAGAGGCTTATGTTGGTGGGTGGACTTGCGGAGCATGTATAGGAGCTTATATGGGAGTTCTCGGAAAGGGGGAGAGATGCATATCCTCGACGAACAGAAATTTCATAGGTAGGATGGGACATCCAGATAGTGAAGTTTATCTTGCATCTCCTGCAACCGTTGCAGCTTCTGCAGTAGAAGGAAAAATAACGGATCCGAGAAAGTATTTGAGGTGAGGCAAAATGAGAGTATGGAAGTTTGGCGATCATGTTGATACCGATCAGATTATTCCAGCTGAATATCTGACTTCTTCAGAGCCAAAATTTCTCGCTAAATATGTTTTTATCAAAGTTAGACCAGAATTCAGAGAGAAGGTGAAAAAAGGAGATGTGATAGTCGCTGGGGAGAATTTCGGTTCGGGAAGTTCAAGAGAACATGCCCCAAGAGCCCTCATAGGTGCTGGAGTTTCATGTGTGATCGCGAAAAGCTTTGCAAGAATCTTCTATCGCAACAGCATAAACCTCGGTCTCCCAGTGATAGAGCTGAGAGAAACGGATGAATTCAACGAGGGAGATGAGGTTGAATTGAATCTCGAGAAGGGAATCATTAGAAATCTCACAACTGGAAAGACTTACAGTTTTAAACCTCTTCCCGAGTTTCTCAGAAGAATTTTTGATTCTGGGGGATTAATTCCTTATGTGAAGAGTAAGATCGAAGAATCACGGAGGTGATTTTGAGGGAATGGAAGATCTCTACCAAAAAGTCAGTTCTCAAATATCTTTTGAGGAGTTTAAGAGGAGGGTGAGGGAGAAAATAGAATATACCGGAGGTCTCTGCGACGAGAGAACCGCTGCAATGATGGTAATCTACGATCTTCTTTACAACTCAGTAACTCCTGTTGAAGCTATTAGCGAGAAGAGTGGAAGGGTTTGTACGATAGGAAGGGTTGTTCAGACTGGAGAGGTCAGAAATTTCTCTCGTGAAAACGGAGGCGAGGGAAGAGTAGTGAGAATAGTTTTCGGAGATAAAACAGGTTACATCACTGCGGTTCTTTGGAACGATCTTGCAGATCTTGTGAAAGTAGGAGAAATAAAACTTGGAGATGTGATAAAGGTTGTTGGAGTTGTTAGGGAAGGTTATGATGGTCTTGAGATCTCCGTAAGCGAAATCGAAAAGCTCGATAGAATAGTTGAAATCAAGGAGCACAAAATAAGCGAGATAGATGAAGAAACAACTCATGTTAATCTTACTGCAAGAATTTTGAAAAAAGATAATCTCAGAAACTTCAAAAGGAGTGATGGGAGTGAGGGAAAGGTTCTCTCTATGATTCTCGGAGATGAAACTGGAAAGATCAGAGCGGTTTTCTGGGATGAAAATGCAGAGGAGGCAGATAAGCTGAAAGAAGGGGATGTGGTGAATATTGTTAATGCACACCCTCGAAGAAATGGTGGAATTCTTGAACTCCATGTTTCATCATTATCCTACTTCACGAAGAGTGACAAGAAGATCGTTTCTGAGAATCTCTTCACACCCATTGAAGAGGTAATTCCCGATACAACAGTTTCCATAAAGGGATTTGTAAGCGGAATGGGGAGGGTTAGAGAGTTTGTGAGAGCGGACGGAAGTATGGGAAGAGTCGTGAACATTTACGTTTCTGATGAAACTGGAAGAGTGAGAGTCTCTCTGTGGAATGATCATGTTGACCTTCTGGAAAAGATGGATATAGGAACACCAATTGAGATAATCAATGGGATTGCCAAGATGAACGATAATGGTGAACTTGAGATCGTCGCCAATTGGAGATCTCAGGTCATCATCTAAATACTTTCGGTACACTCAACCTCTTCATTTATTAAGGAGGTATGAAGAAGATTGAAGCATATGGAAAAGGAAATAAAAACGATCGAGGATCTACCTGGAGTGGGTCCAGCTACAGCTGAAAAGCTCAGAGAAGCAGGTTACAGTTCTCTTGAGGCTATAGCTGTTGCAACTCCGGCGGAACTCGTTGCTTCCGCTGAGATAAGTGAGTCTCTTGCGACAAAGATAATTGGTGCTGCAAAGGAAGCTGTAAATATCGGAGGTTTTGAAACAGCGGACATCGTTTTTGAAAGAAGGAAAAGAATTAGAAAGCTCTCCACAGGATCCTCTGCTCTAGACAATCTTCTTGGAGGGGGAGTTGAAACTCAAGCTATAACTGAACTTTACGGTGAGTTCGGAAGTGGAAAGACTCAGATTGCTCATCAACTCGCTGTTAATGTTCAACTTCCCGAGGATAAAGGCGGTCTGGAGGGTTCTGCGATAGTAATAGATACAGAGAATACTTTTAGACCAGAGAGAATCTCTCAAATGGCTGTTGCACTTGGTTTGGATCCAGAGGAAACACTGAGGAGAATTTACGTTGCAAGAGCTTTTAATTCTAATCATCAAATGCTTCTCGTTGAGAATGCCATGCAGCTTGCGGAGGAGTTGAAGAGTAGCGATCCCGTGAAGCTCCTCATCGTTGATTCACTAACAGCTCATTTCCGAGCAGAATACATTGGGAGAGGAACTCTTGCAGACCGACAGCAGAAGCTGAATAAACATCTTCACGATCTCATGAGATTTGGAGACATTTTCAATGCAGCTATTGTGGTTACCAATCAGGTTCAGGCTCGTCCAGACGTCTTTTTCGGAGACCCAACAAAACCCATCGGAGGCCATATTTTGGCACATACAGCAACTTTCAGAATATATCTGAGGAAATCTAAGGGTGAGAAGAGAATAGCGAGGTTAGTTGATTCTCCATGCCTTCCCGAGGGAGAAGCAGTCTTCTCAATTACCGAAGAAGGTGTGAGAGATTAGTCAATCCATCACAAACCGGATCAAGAAAGAAAAAGTGATTCGGGGGAGTGAACTCTTAACTATCTTGACTTAACATCCACGACTATGTAATCTCTTATGGATCTCAGGGCAGATAAGGGAATATAAAGATAACTCCCTTCAGATTTAAACCTCTTTGAGCCCGAAGAACCCTCATTAATATGAACCACAAGTTCGATCAGATCTCCTGTTCCGAGATCTGCAGTAACATTTTTCAGCACCCCAATCTCAGAACCATCGTTACCCATCACTTTCTTATTTATTATTTTTTTCAGGTAAGCTCTTTCCATGTCTCTCCCCAAACTTTATCTTTTTATCCGTATTCTATTAAAGTCTTATGCTCCTTCTGAACCCCTCCTTTGAATTTCTCAGCAATCCTTTCGTAGTATTTTATGACTTCCTGAGTTGCCGTAGGTTTAACTTTTTTAATAGCCTCTCTGAAGTGTCTCATCTCAACCTTCTCACTTTCAAAATTCTCTCTGAGTGCGAGCATTCCTGCTTCTTTGCAGACCGCCTCTATATCTGAGCCAACGTACCCATCCGTGATTTCTGCAAGCTCTTCGAAGTCTACATCTTCTGCAAGAGGCATCTTTCTTGTGTGAAGCTTGAAGATCTCCTTTCTCTCCTCTTTGTTCGGAGCCCTCACGAAAACGAGTCTGTCGAACCTCCCCGTTCTTAGGAGAGCTGGATCAAGAATATCCGGTCTGTTAGTAGCTCCTATGACTATGATCTGCTTTCCTTCTTCTAGTCCATCCATCTCGGTGAGAAGTTGATCCGTAACTCTTTCAGAAACCCCTGAAGAATCTCCAAATCCCCTCATCGGTGCAATTGCATCTATTTCATCGAAAAAGATTATGCACGGAGCAACCTGTCGCGCTCTTCTGAAGGTCTCTCTAATTGCCTTTTCACTTTCTCCAACCCACTTTGAGAGAACTTCCGGTCCTTTGATGTAGATGAAATTCGCATTACTCTCATTCGCAACTGCTTTAGCTATGAGCGTCTTCCCAGTTCCCGGAGGTCCAAAGAGAAGAACTCCTTTTGGAGGATCAATTCCCATTTTTTCGAATTTTTCTGGATATTTCAACGGCCATTCAACTGCCTCTCTAAGCTCTTGCTTCACATCTCTGAGACCCCCAATATCATCCCATCTGACTTCAGGAACTTCAACAAAAATCTCTCTCATCGCAGAGGGTTCAACTTCTTTGAGAGCCTCCCTAAAGTCATCTATTGTCACGTGCATCTTCTCTAAAGTCTCTTGGCTGAGCTCCTTTTCGAGGTCCAGTTCAGGAAGATATCTTCTTAAAGCTCTCATCACCGCTTCCCTGCACAGAGCAGCTATATCAGCTCCGACAAATCCGTGAGTCTCTTCAACAAGTTCATCAAGTATTCTCTCTCTTCTTGTCTCCTCAAGCTCTTTAATCCTCTTAATCTCCCTCTCCAGAATCTCCAGTTCCTCTCCTATCACTTCTTCTCCTTTTTCGACCCTCCTTTTGAGTTCGACAGCTCTTTTCTCGAGCTCTCTCAGTTTTGATCTCTCCTCTTCGCTGAGAACCTCAGTTGGGATATCTCTCATGTGAATCTTGAAAATCTCTCTTCTTCCATTCTTATCAGGAACTCCAATCTCAATCTCTCTATCGAATCTCCCAGGTCTTCTGAGAGCGGGATCAATCGCATTTATTCTGTTGGTCGCTCCTATGACTATAACTTGGCCTCTCTCCTCCAAACCATCCATTAAAGCTAAAAGTTGGGCAACAACTCTGTGCTCCACTTCCCCGCTTACTTCATCTCTTTTTGGCGCTATGGAGTCGAGTTCATCTATGAATATGATTGAAGGTGCCTCCTCTTTGGCTCTCTCAAAAATCTCTCTGAGTTGTTTCTCGCTCTCACCGTAATACTTGCTCATGATCTCGGGACCGGCGATGGAGAAGAAAGAAGCTCCAGCCTCATTCGCAACTGCTTTAGCTATGAGCGTCTTCCCAGTTCCCGGAGGTCCATAGAGGATAACACCTTTTGGAGGATCAATTCCCATTTTCTGGAAAATCTCCGGATATCTTAGAGGAAGCTCTATCATCTCCCTAACTCTCTGAATCTCCTCTTTAAGACCTCCTATATCCTCATAGGTTATATCACTCGCTCCAAGTCTCTCATAACCTCTAAGAGGTCTCTCTCTCAGCTCTATTTCGGTTTCTTCCGTTATCAAAACGACTCCAGAAGGTGAAGTGCTAACAACTACCATGACCACAGGTAGAGGATTCATTGCCCATGCTCTGCTGAGAGTAACTGGAACAGCATCACCCTTGACAACCGGTCTTTTAAGAAGACTCCTCCTTATGAGTTCTTCAATCTCCTCTACTTCGGGGAGTTCTGCGTTCTCAGTAAGAGCTAAAACAACTTCTCTCGCCTCTTTAACCTCAGCCTTTCTTACCTTCACCCAGTCTCCGATGTGAACTCCAGCGTTCTCTCGTGTGTAAGGATCAATTCTTATTATTTCCTTGTTCCAATCCGATTTATCTGCTCTCCAAACCTTTGCTGGAGTAATCCTTTTTCCTTCAAGTTCTATAATGTCTCCGGGAGAGACTCCTATCTTCAGCATTGACTCTGGACTCAATCTAGCCAATCCTTTATTTCTATCATCTGGAAAGGCTTTTTCAACTCTAAGAAGTATCTCCTCCATGAAGAACCCTCGGCATAATTAATTATAGGGGTTCGATTATTAACACTTTTGGGAATTGCCATGAGAGCTCTCGTGTTCGATCCGTTTTCAGGAGCTTCCGGAGATATGATAGTGGCCTCTCTTTTAGATGTAGGAGCAGATAAAAAGAGAGTCGTCAGCTCGATGGAGTCCATCAAAGGAGTTAAAGTGGAGTTACGGAGGGTTGTAAAAAAAGGAATCTCCTCGCTGAAGCTAGATGTTCTCTGTCAGGATTCTCATACGAGAAAATTTCAGGATATTACGGAGGAGCTTCAGAGCATAAGGATTGAAGAAGAAATTAAAGAAGAAGCTATTAAGATCTTCGAAAAGCTTGCAAGAGCAGAAGCAAGAGTTCACGGAGTCTCTATAGATGAGATGCACTTTCACGAGATCGGAGCGAAGGATGCGATGGCAGATGTCATAGGAGCAGTCGTGGCTATAAAATCCCTCTCGCCAGAAAGAATTTTGAGCTTGCCAGCAAATGCAGGGGCAGGATTCGTGGAAATGAATCACGGGCTCTATCCGGTTCCCGCTCCTGCAACTTCAGAGATTCTCAGAGACTCAAAACTCTTGATAAAGGGGGGACCAATCGAGAAAGAGCTCTTAACTCCAACAGGAGCAGCGATTCTATCTCATTTTGTTAACTCTTCTGTGAACTTTCTACCGCAGATGAGGATAGAAGCAGTGGGATACGGGGCAGGCTCGCTGGAACTTCCTTTTCCAAATGTTCTCAGGGCTCTTCTCGGGGAACTCGACTCCATGCTTCTAGAAGATGACGTTGTGATTCTCGAAACAAATGTTGACGACATAACTCCTGAAGTTCTCGCCCACTTTGCAGAAGATCTCATGAGCTCTGGAGCTCTCGATGTCTCAGTGATTCCTGCAACGATGAAAAAAGGGAGGAGCGGTCATCTGATTAGAGTCATTGCAAAACCTCATGAAATTTCGAGGATCTCGAGAAAGATGGTGGAAGACCTCGGAACTCTCGGGATAAGGATTTTACCCGTGAAGCACAGATTAATAGCAATTAGGAGGATCGAGAAGATCAGAATTGAACTCGGAGGAAAGGAGTATGAAGTATCGGTGAAAATAGCAAGCGATCTCGAAGGAAAGGTTCTTGGAGTCTCTCCAGAGTATGAGGATTGCAAGCGAGTTCATGAAGAGACTGGAATTCCTCTTAAAGATGTGATGAAGCTTGTGGAGGAGTTTGCTCGCTCTAAATGGGTGCAGAGAACATGAAGTTCTCTAGCGGTAGCAGGAGAATAGATGGGATCTTAGGCGGAGGCTTCGAAAGTGGTATAATTACTCAAATTTACGGAGCACCTGGAACGGGTAAGACGAACATAGTTATTCAAACAGCGGTGGAGTGTGCAAGAAAAGGGAAAAAGGCGGTGATAATTGATACCGAGGGTCTCTCGGTGGAAAGACTTTCTCAAATAGCGGGCAAAGATCTTCAGAAAATCTCTAAACTCATACTTATTTTCAAACCAAGAACTCTCATTCAGCAGAGCTCTGCTCTCAGAGATCTTCCTAAGATCATCGAGAATGTGGGCGTTGTAATCGTGGATTCAATAACTTCTCTTTACAGACTCGAAATGGCTTACGATGATTTCAGAGCGAAGAGAGAACTCTCTCGTCAAATAGCATTCCTCATAGGACTCGCAAGAAAGTATGATGTCGCAGTAATCATAACGAATCAGGTTTATACTGATGTTGAGAAAAATGAGCTCCTCCCTGTTGGGGGCCTCCTCCTTCAGCATGCATCGAAGGTGATTATTGAGCTAAAAAAGGAAGGGGATAAAAGATTAGCAATTCTTCGAAAGCACAGATCGAAACCAGAAGATCTGAAATGCGAGTTTGAAATTACTTCGAGTGGCGTTTTTTAATTGCTTTTCATCCACTCTCCTCTTTTTTCAGGAGGCTCTCCAAACGGATTTCCTGTTTCGAGAATTGCATCTCTTATCTTCTTGTGTGGAGGTAGAAGAAGTCCAAATCTTTCCCACGCTCTTCGTCTGATCTCCCTTACAAGGTCATTTGATGAAATCTTCGCCGGACATTTCTCGCTACAAGCTCCACAATCTGTACAGAAGCCCAAACCATCTACAAAAGCCCGCTGAGCTCCGAAGATATATGCTCCAAAAGAGAGTCCTATCCCACCGAAATATCCACATGAGTATTTTTCTCCGATTGACATGTAAATCGGGCACGATGCTAAGCAAGATCCACAGTTCAAGCAATAAAGCATCTCCTTCATACCATCTCTTATAGCATCTCTCCTTCCATTATCAATTAGCACAACATGAACCTCCTGAGCTCCATGAAGACCTATCGTCGTCTCTAATCCGACGTCAACTGTTCTCGAAGGACCTGTGATGAAGCTCACGTATGCTCCAAATCGTTGACCTGTTCCGAAAAGAGTCGTTGCCTCTGCAATATTCAGACCATCCTCGAGAGTTGGAACGATTTTATTGATCCCAGCAATCACAATATGCTTTGGAGGAACTCTACTAACGAGAGAGATGTTACCTTCGTTTTCAACGGTTATTATCGTTCCTGTCTCTGCAACTATGGCATTTGCTCCAGTAATCCCGACCTCGGCACTCATGATTGCTCTTCTAACTCCCTCTCTTGAAGCATCTGTTATTGCCTGGGCATCTGGAGGAACATCTCTTCCGGTCTCTTTTGAGAAAGCTTCAGACCATTTCTCCTTTGAGATATGAATTGCAGGAACAACAGGATGACATTCTTCTTCTCCTAGGAGCTGAACAACTCTATCTGCGAGATCAGTTTCAACGACCTTTATCCCCTGAGATTCAAGATAATCAACAATTCCAATCTCTCTACATGCATTGCTTTTGGATTTCACAACAAGCTTAGCATCTCCAACAATTCCCCGTACAATCCTTCTGGCTTCTTCTGCATCTTTCGCTAAATAGACCTTGCAGAGGTTCTCCTCCATCTTTTTTACAGCCTTTTCAATATATTCGTCGAGATTCTCAATGACCTCTTCTTTCGCTCTTCTTATTTTCTCTCTTAACTCCTCTAAATCATCAACTTCCTTAAAAATCCTATCCTTTCTGCTGTTGAATAGTTTTAAAGCTTTAAGAATGCTCTCAATCTTCTCATTCTCTCTTAATCCTTCCATGAGCTTCTTTTTGAGCTCTTCATAGGCTTCTTTCGATTCTTCAGCTCTCCACATTATCATTCACCTCCAGAAGCTCTGCGACGACTTCAGCTATGTCTTTTACATCCATCCCTTCGGAAACATCCCTTAGATTGTACTCGCAGAAGGGACAGGCAGAAACGATGAGCTCAACGTTCTTCTCCTTTGCCTCCTCAATTTTATACGAAGCAACCTTTTTTGCGAGCTCTGGAAAGGCAGATCTCACTCCACCTCCCGCTCCACAGCAGAGAGAATCCTCTCTGTTCCTCTCAAACTCCACTACTCTGGCTTCTGGAATCATCGAAAGAATCTCTCTCGGAGCATCGTAAACCTTAGAGTGTCTTCCAAGATGACAGGGATCGTGATAGATGAGTGTCACATTCTTTGGTGAAAGTTTCAATTTACCCTCCCTCAAAAGTTCTACAATAACTTCCGAGGTGTGAAGAATTTCAACGTCAAAGCTGAGAAATTCAGGATAATCTAATTTGAAGGTTCTATAGCATCCCGCACAGGTTGTGATGACCCTGTCATAGCTATTCAGAATTTCTGCATTCTCTTTTATTACTTTTTCAGCTATATCATGTTGTCCAGTTCTCAGGAGTACAGAACCGCAACACTTCTCCTTATCTCCAAGGACATCAAAATTTATCCCTCCAGTTCTGAGAATTCTCACGGTTGCCCTTGCTATTGAAGGAACTCTATAAGAAGCCATGCATCCAGCGTAGTAGAGAGCTCTCTCGCTCATGACAAGCACCAACTTATTTTCCCCCTTTCTCTCAAATTAATCTTTCTAAACTTCTCGATTTTGTAAATAGACCATTAAAAATCAAAATCCTTCGGTTTTTGTGTATTTTCACAATTCTCAATCTTTTTAAGCTCTTCGTAACATTTCCTCAAAATTTTTCTTATTTCTCTCCTCTTTTTCAATCCTCCGAGTTTTATTGCAGTTTTCCGAATACTTCCGCATTTAAGAAAAAGTTCCAGAGTTCTCCTCTCATCTTCGCTCATCTCAAGTTTTTCAAGTCCTTTTATTGCAATCTCTCTGAGATCCGTCTCTCCGTAGTTGAGAGAATATGGAGAGAGAGTTCATAGGTTTGAAATCGAATTTTATAATATATACCTCTCCTTCATACCCAAGTCTCTCAATTTCCTTCATCATCTCATCTCTGCTGTCAAATCCATCGAGTTTTGCATCATCTTCTGTCAGGTCTTCAGTCCTCCTCTTTTCAACTGCCGTTATTTTTGCTGTTCCGATGATTTTGCCTCCTGAATGAACTAAAACCAGATCTCCTGGCCTCACATTAATTTTTTTCCTTATAGTGGCTCTTTTTCTCCCCTTAATGATATCTTCAGCATATTTTCCCGAAAAAGCAAGATGCTTCATTCTCGATTCTCATCACCTTTGGTTCACTCGAGCTTTGATCAATCTCTTAACTCTTCACTCAGGAGTCTTGTAAGCTGTTTAAAATTTATTTTTTGACTAAAAATCCGTGTCAGGGAACCACTCCTCACCACTCAGCAAAAGCCCTTCATTGTTCAAAGTGGTGAGGGCTGCATTAAATAGATCATGGAATTCTGTTCAATAAATTTTACGACGCTTTTACTCAGTTTTCGAAGGGAGGGGCGAGACCATTTCGAAATTCTTATATACACATTTGATCAATTGTTCAAATATGAAAAATAAAATCCCGATTTGCAGAGAGGAGAGTATAGGAGAATATGTTGAGGAGGTGAAAGCCAAGCTTCCTTCAGATGAACGAATAATTGAGCTTTCGGAGTTCTTAGAAGCTTTCTCAGATTCCTCACGCTTGAAAATTCTTTTAGCTCTCTCATTTCACGAGCTCTGCACATGCGACCTCTCGGAAGTAACAGGACTCTCAGTTTCAGCCATCTCCCATCAGCTAAGAGTTCTCAGGGATAAGAAACTCGTGAAATACAGAAGAGATGGAAGAAATGTTTACTACTCGCTCGACGATGAGCATGTTGCTGAAATTCTGGAAATAGCTCAGAAACATGTTGCTGAAAGGGAGTGAAAGGTGGCTAGAATGATCAAAAAATACAGAATTGAAGGTCTCGATTGCGCAAAATGCGCTGCTAAGATTGAAGAGGAACTGAAAAAGCAGGAAGGCGTTAAATTCGCCTCTGTGAACTTCTCCACTTCCGAGTTGATTGTTGATGCAGAGAACATGGATGCTATTATAGAGTCCATCAAAAAAGTTGAACCAGATGTCAGAGTTGTGGATGTGGAGAATGAGGAGGATGAAGAGGAAGAAAACATTAAAAAGGAAATCATTCCAGTTGGTGTCTCGACTCTCCTTCTATCCCTCGTGATAATATTTGGGAAGAATCTCCATGGCATTTCCTTTCTTGAATACACAATATTCTTCTCCGCTTATCTGCTGTCTGGAGGAAAAATCATATGGAAAGCGGTGAAAAATTTAACAAGAGGAACAGTCTTTGATGAGAATTTTCTGCTTACAATTGCTACTTTGGGAGCCATAGTAATTCATGAACTTCCAGAGGCTGTAGCTGTGATGCTCTTTTTCAGGGTTGGAGAGATTCTTGAAGATCACGCAGTTGGCAAGTCAAGAAGATCAATAAAGGCATTGCTTGAGATAAAGCCCACTTTTGCAAATCTTAAGGTTGGAAGAGAAATAAGGAAAGTTAAACCAGAAGAAATTAAACCCGGAGATATAATCCTCGTTAGGCCGGGAGAAAAAATTCCGCTTGATGGTATCGTTATTGAAGGTAGCTCAGCAGTCGATACTTCATCTCTTACCGGAGAGTCAAAGCCAAGAGACGTAGCGGAAGGAGACGAAGTCCTCTCTGGAATGGTGAATCTGAGCTCCCTCTTGACAATAAAAGTCGCAAAACCATTCAGCGACTCAACAATCTCAAGAATTCTTCAGCTGGTGGAAGAGGCAAGTGGCAGAAAAGCAAAAGTAGAGAAGTTCATAACCAAATTTGCTCATTACTACACTCCTGCAGTGATATTAATTGCTCTCTCTCTTTCTCTCATACCTCCTCTCATCTTCAATGAACCATTCAAACCGTGGATTTATAGAGCTCTTGTTCTTCTCGTTATTTCATGTCCGTGTGCCTTGGTAGTCTCCATTCCTCTTAGCTACTTCTCATCCATAGGCAAATCTGCAAAAATGGGAGTTCTCGTGAAGGGTGCAAATTTTCTGGAGGCTCTTTCATCAATTAAAATTATTGCACTCGATAAAACTGGCACTCTGACAAAAGGCAGTTTTCGAATTTCCGAAATGTATCCGAAAAATGGATTTGATGAAAATGAACTTCTGAGGTTTGCAGCGATTGCAGAATGGCATTCAAATCATCCAATAGCGAGATCAATAGTTGATGAATATAGAAAGAGACACGGAGATATCACAGAAGAGCTGAGAAGTTACAGGGAAATTCCAGGAAGAGGCGTTATTGCAGAGCTCGAGAGTTTGGAGATCATTGCCGGAAATGATGCTTTGATGCATGAGATGGGAATTGAGCATGATGGATACGGAGTTAAAGATACTGCAATTTACGTTGCAGTTAATAGAAAATACGTAGGTTACATAATTCTTGCAGATGAACCCAAAGAAGATGCTAGAAAGGCTGTAGAGGAACTAAAGAAGCTCAATTGTAAGGTTGTTATGCTCACGGGTGATAACAGGGAGATTGCAGAAAGAATAGCATCTGATCTCGGAATCCCAAAATATTACGCTGAGCTCCTTCCCGAAGATAAAGTGAGGGTTGTGGAGGAGCTGAAGGAGAATGGGGAAGGAGTGATCTTCGTGGGGGATGGAATAAATGATGCTCCGGTTATAGCGAGAGCCGATGTTGGAATTGCGATGGGAGCTCTTGGAAGTGAAGCTTCGATAGAAATTGCTGACGTGGTTGTGATGGATGACAAACCATCGAAAGTGCCAGAATTGATTAAAGTTTCGAGAAGAACTCAGAAAATAAGCTGGGAAAACATAATATTCGCTCTTAGCGTAAAGGGATTCTTCATATCTCTTGGCATTCTAGGTATGGCAACTATGTGGGAAGCTGTATTTGCCGATGTCGGGGTAACATTGCTTGCCATTTTGAATGCAATGAGATTATTGAAATAATTCTTCAAAATTCACTTTAAGAAGAACAAAACAGATGATAATCCACCACCTTCACTCTATCCATATTATCGCGTGATATGGGCAAACCTCGACACAAAGCTTGCACTCTTTACATTTCGAATAATCAATTCTTGTCTCACTCCCACTTTTCACTAGAGCCCTTTGAGGACATGAGGATCTACAGGTTCCACATCCTTTGCATCCAAGAATCGCAATTGGCATCTCAGAGCCTCTCAAAGGCAAGTTCTACATCTTCCTTCATTATCGTCCTTCTTTTTGCATGCTCTGCTATTTTAGATGATTCTGAAGAGAGAAGAGCAAGATAAGCTTCTGTGAGATCTCTCATAGTCTCGAGAGCTTCTCTGCTCACCCTCTCCACTCCATATCTTCTGGCAATTCTTCTTATAAGTGATAGAGGTATTCTTGGCTCTCTCTCATTCATTTTCAATTTCCCCCGTGAAAACCGTTTCAGCAGGACCTTCCATGTAGGCTTCTTCTCCTTCGAAGCTTATAATGAGTTCTCCACCCTTTGTGAGCACGAGAACCTCATCTTTGATGAGACCAAGCCTTCTTGCAACTGCAGCAGAAGCGGTTGCACCAGTTCCGCATGAAAGCGTCTCGGCTTCAACTCCTCTTTCGAAAGTTCTGATAATGAGTGTATCATCTTTCACTTCAACGAAATTGACGTTTGCACCTTTCGGAAATGAGGGATGACATCTTATTTTTGGCGCTTCTTTCTCAATTTCAATCTTCTCGACATCTTCAACGAAAATCACAGCATGAGGCACCCCTGTGTTCACAGCATAAACCCTATATCCAGAGATCTCGTTTTCGTAAATCTCTTTATTGCAGATCGCCGGAATTTCTTCACATCTGAACTTTGGAACCCCCATTCTCACCTTTGCAAAGAATTTTCTATCCTTCCATCTGCACTTTATTTTCATCACTCCCGCAAGAGTCTCTACACTTATTTCAGGAGGTCGAGCGTAGTTCTTCTCAACTGCATACTTTGCTAGGCATCTTATTCCATTCCCACACATTTCGGCTTCTGATCCATCAGAATTAAAGAGTCTCATCTTAACATCTGCTCTCTCAGAAGAAGAGAGAAACAAAACCCCATCTGCTCCAATACCAAATCTCCTCCTGCAAACTCTTGAAACCCACAAACTCTTCTTGTCTTCTGGAATCACCTCGGAGTGAAATTCATCTACAAGTATGAAGTCATTTCCGTTTCCGTGCATCTTCACAAACCTAATCACAGAAACTCCTCCGGAATTTTCATGCGTCTGAGGAGATCTTCGTATGTCTCTCTTTCCCTTATCACCGCACATTTATTTCCTTCGACGAGTATTTCGGCTGCTCTCACCCTTCCATTATACTGAGAACTCATGGAGAACCCGTAAGCTCCAGCATCGAGAATTGCAATAAGATCTCCTCTCTCAACTCTCGGTAGCCTCCTGTTTCTTCCCATGATATCTCCGCTCTCGCAGATCGGTCCAACGATATCATATGTCTCCTCGGGAGGCATTCCTGCTTTATTGGCAACGAGAATCTCATGATATGCATCGTAGAGCACAGGTCTTATCAGAAGGTTGAATCCCGCATCTATCGCAACGAAATTTTTGTATGCCTTTTTCACGGCGTTCACTCTTGAAAGGAGAACCGTAGAGTCTCCAACTATGTATCTTCCTGGTTCGAGTATCAGCTTGAAATCTGCACCCATTTCAGCTCTTTTTTCGTCAAATATTGGGAGAATTGTTTTCGCAAGATCATAGGGGGTTGGGGCATCAATCTCAACTTCAACACTTCCAAGTCCGCACATTCTATCTTCAAATCTTCGATGAAAGATCACTGAGGAGTATGGAATTCCGAGACCTCCTCCAACATCCACAAACTCTAGTTCCACTCCAAGTTTTATAACGTCTCTAGCTATTTTCATCATTCTCTCCATCATCTCCTCAAAAGGAGAGAGCTCGAGAATCTGAGATCCTATGTGGCAGTGAATGCCAGCTGGAATGACTCCGGGAAGTTTCAGAGCCATTTCATAGGCTTTAAGGATCTCTTCGTATGGAATTCCAAATTTGGACTGCTTCAAACCAGTTGCGATTTTGGGATGAGTTTTTGAGGAGATATCTGGATTAACCCTAAATGCAATTTTAATTTCTTTCCCCATCTCTGAAGCGATTTTTGAAAGAGCTCTCAATTCATCGAGAGAGTCAACAGAGACTTTCACACCCTCTTCAACTGCCATTCTGAGCTCCCTCTCACTCTTTGAGTTTCCGTTGAAAAGGATCTTATCTCTTGGAATTCCTGCCTTGAGAGCAACGTAAAGCTCTCCGTCTGAGAAAACATCTGCACCAGCATCTCTTTCAGCAAGAATCTTCAGTATTGCCACATTCCAGTTGGCTTTAGCTGCATAGTAAATTTCAGCATCTGGGAAAGCCCTTTTGAAGTCATCAAAATTTTTCTTTATTCTGGTAGCACTCGTGACAAATAATGGAGTGTTATATTTCTCAGCAAGTTCCACAGTGTTGAAATCATCTATGAAGAGGTGATTGTTTTTCACGGAAAGATGATCTCTCAATTATCTCACCTCCTTCATCCTCTCAACAGCCTCCTCTATAACCTCAACAGGTTTTGTGAGAGCAAATCTGATGTATCCTTCTCCATATTCTCCGAAGCCCACTCCTGGAGTTGCCACTATCCCTGCCTCATCAAGGAGCTTCATGGCATATTCCATGGACGAAAATCCTTCTGGAACTTTTGCCCACACATAGAAAGTTGCTTTCGGAACTCTAAATTTGAGTCCAAGTTTTTTGAGTCCCTCAATCAGTGCATCTCTTCTCTCCTTGTATATTCTTCTCATCCTCTCCACACACTCTTGGGGTCCCTCTAAAGCCGCAATTCCTGCTTTTTGAATCGCATTGAAGACACCGGAGTCAACGTTTGTCTTTACCTTTGCTATTCCTTTTATTATTCTCTCATCTCCGACCACAAATCCAATTCGCCATCCCGTCATGTTATACGTTTTTGAGAGCGAATGAAATTCAACACACCACTCCTTCCCAGTTTGAAGAAGACTTGGACTTTTGTAATCATCGAAAAAGATCTCCGAATACGCATTATCGTGACATAGGATTATTTCATTTTCCCTACAAAATTCCGCAATTTCTTCAAAGAATTTCTTAGTTGCAGTTACAGAAGTTGGATTGTTTGGATAGTTCAGGAACATAAGCTTGGCATCTTTGTGTCTCTCCAAGTCCGAGATGTCTGGAAGAAAATCGTTCTCCTCTTTCAGCGGAAAAGCCACTGGAGTTCCATCAGCAAGAATCGTGCTGATTCTGTAAACAGGATATCCAGGATCAGGATAAAGAACCTTCTCACCACTGTTCACGAAAGCAAGAGGTGTATGAGCTATTCCTTCTTTTGAACCTATGAGCGTGAGAACCTCTCTCTCCGGCTCAAGTTCAACATTCCATCTTCTCTCATACCATCTTGCGACAGCTTCTCTGAACTCTTTCATACCTTCGTAAGATGGATATCTATGCGTCTCGGGGTCTCTCACTGCCTCTCTCATAGCTTCGACTATGTGTTCTGGGGTGGGAATATCGGGATCTCCCACTCCTAGATCTATGATTTTGATCCCTTCCTCAGCTTTCCTCCTTTTCAACTCGTCTATTCTAGCGAAGAGATAAGGTGGAAGTTGCTCTATTCTCTTTGAATACAACTTGCATCCCTCTCCCCTGTTTTTATGAGCCATGCTATTGGATTCATCTTATTTAAAATGAGTGATGAACTCATATTGCATATATTCAACCCACTCAATTATGAGCATTCTGTAAGCTCTTTCAATATCTCCTCTCAGATGTTCCAAATCGCTATCTGGTAGATCTTTTAGAGACGTCCCCTCGTTCAACTCCTCTGCTAAGTGGAAAACTGCTTGAAGCATCTGAGTAAATGATTCATATCTCTTCAATGTTTCAAGTGCAATTCTGAAATCCGAGTCATCTCACGTCTCTTCGACTTCTAGTTTGTTTCTAATCTTCTCGGATTATCATCTGCGTTTGAGAACCGTTTCAGGAGCTCTATTCCTATGCTACTGGAGAAAACGCCAATTACCACGTTCAGCTCTTCAAACATTGCAGTCCTCTCTTTCTTTCAGCATTTCATGAACTATGAGGTGACTAAGAGAACCTCAATTAGGAGAAAAGCGATATCTCCGAGAGAATATATGAAAATATGAACGTGTGTCTTAAGATCGATAGTGAAGGACGTAAAGAACAAGGGAAATAAGAAGAAGATATATTGCCAAAGAAATCTGCCATCTCTGGAGTCTCATCATCTCCAAAATTCAATTTCTCTTTCGCACCCTATCCACAACCTTTTTTTAATTCTTCGAATCACAAATCTTCGATGCATATCTCAACTTTACCGCTTCCAGAGAGATTTATTTCTTATTTCAGAGAAAAGGGTATAGAAGAGCTGTACCCTCCCCAAGAGGAAGCTGTAAGAGCGGGAGCTCTCAGTGGAGAGAATCTTGTTGTATCCATTCCTACTGCAAGCGGAAAAACTTTCATAGCTGAAGTTGCTATGATAAAAGCCTCTCTCGAAGGAAGGAAATCGATTTACATCGTGCCTCTCAAGGCTCTTGCAAATGAGAAATACGAGGAGTTCTCCAAACTCTCGTCTCTCGGAATCTCAGTCGCAATTTCTACAGGAGATTACGATAAGAGGGATGAGCATTTCGGAAATTACGATATAGTTGTTATGACTTCTGAGAAAGCAGACTCTCTTCTGAGAAATAATGCTCAATGGATGAAAGAAATAGGTCTGATTGTAGTAGATGAAATTCACCTGATAGATTCTCCAGAAAGAGGTCCGACGCTTGAGGTTATGATTACCAGATTGAGAAGACTAATTCCAGATGTTCAGATCATAGCACTTAGCGCAACAGTTTCAAATGCTTCTGAAATAGCTGATTGGCTCAATGCAAAACTTGTGAGAAGTAACTGGAGACCTGTAAAGCTGAAGGAAGGAGTGTTTTATAAAGGAGCAATTCATTTCGAGAACGAGAGCCTGAAGGTCAACCACAGCAAGGATCCAGTAATCTCTCTCGTACTTGATACCATCTCTTCTGGAGCTCAGTGTCTCGTTTTTGAGAACACAAGGAGAAACGCCGAGTCTAAGGCGAAGAAGATAGCAAGTGAGTGTGGGTTAAAAGGGAGTGAAGAACTAGGAAAGAAGTTACTCTCCATTTCAGAAGGTGAAATGGGGAAGAAACTGGTTTGGTGTGTTGAGAGGGGAGTTGCTTTTCATCATGCGGGTCTCTCTCCCGAGCAGAGAGAAATAGTTGAGAAAGGCTTCAGAGATGGCGATATCTCCGTTATCGTCTGCACTCCAACGCTTTCAGCTGGAATCAACATGCCAGCTAGGAGAGTCATTATAAGGTCTTACAAGCGTTATGATGTAAATTACGGTTACCTTCCGATTCCGGTAATAGAATACAAGCAAATGGCTGGAAGAGCTGGAAGACCTCACTTAGATCCTTTTGGGGAGGCAATTCTAATTGCATCATCTCTGGAGGAGATGGAAAAACTCTTCGAGCATTATATTCTCGGGGAACCCGAGAGAATATTCTCGAAACTTGCTTCTGAGAAAGCTTTGAGGTGCCACATGCTCTCTTTGATCTCTTCAGGAGACGTCAAAACTCAGAAAGATGCCTTAGATTTTATTTCAGAGACCTTCTATCCATATTCTGCACCTCCTTATACGCTTGAAAGAAGAGTAGTCTCAGTTCTCGAATTCCTCAGAAAAGCGGGAATGATTAGAGCAGAGGATGAGTTGGAAGCAACCCCTCTCGGAAGAACAGTTTCCAAGCTTTATTTGGATCCTCTCTCAGCGAAGATTATTCTTGAGGATCTTCAGAGAGATGATTTCACAGAGCTGACAATTCTTCACTCCATCTGTAGAACTCCAGACATGAGGGTCCTATATCTTGGAAAAAAAGATTACGAGTGGGTTATTCCTCTGGCTGAGGAGAGAAAAGAGGAACTTGTATTCTCTACTGCTTATAGAGAGGATTACGAGTATTTGTTATCCGCTCTCAAAACAGCCTCTCTTCTCTACGAGTGGATAGAAGAGGTTCCCGAAGAAGAGCTTGAAGCAAAATATAACGTTGGCCCGGGGGACATTTTCTCCTTAAGAGAGACTGCTGAATGGCTCGTACATGCAACCGCAGAGCTTCTGAGATTTTCTGGAAGATCATCTGAGATTGCGAGGAAACTTGAAGTTAGGTTGAGATACGGAGTAAAAGAGGAACTCCTCTCTCTGACCTCGATAAAGAACATTGGAAGGGTGAGAGCCAGAAAACTTTTCAATGCGGGAATAAGGACTTTAGAGGATCTCATTGAGAAAAGAACTCTTGCAGAGAGAATTCTTGGGAAGGGAGTTGTGGAGATGGTCATTTCCACTACTCGGAGGTGATGTATTTGGAGATCGTGGAGGGGAAAGCAAGAATCAAGGTCTGCGAGGGGATTTTCTATAATCCTCATATGAAGCTGAACAGGGATCTGACTGTTGCATCTCTTAGAGTTCTCGAAGCCAAGGACTATCTCGATGCGTTCACCGCTACAGGAGTTCGAGGGATTAGAGTCGCCCTTGAGACGGGAGTTGAGAGTATACTCAATGATAAGAATCCAAGAGCTGTGAGATGTGCTCAGGAAAATGCAAAAAGAAACGGTGTGAGTTGTGAGGTTCTTCAGAGGGATGCAGCATCTTTGATGCACGAAAGAAGTTTCGATACAGTCGATTTAGATCCGTTTGGAACTCCCGCACCTTTTATGGTATCTGCATCAAAATCCGTTAAGAAGTATCTTCTCGTCACCGCGACGGATACCTCCGCTCTCTGCGGATCGCATTCAGAGGCAGGTATAAGGAAGTATGGAGTAAGAACTTGGAAGACAGAATACTACGCAGAGATCGGTCTTAGAGCACTCTTAGGATTCTCAATAAGGTGTTTGGGAATCTTTGATAAGTATGGAGAACCTCTCATGAGCTATGCTTCTCGCCATTACTATCGCATTATCCTCTCGGTTGGAAGAGGTGCCAGAAAAGCAAATGAGAGTATGAGAAATCTCGGATGGATAACTCATTGCCCTCTCTGTCTTTTCAGAGAGGTGAAGACCTTTCCCTTGGAAATCCTCTGTCCGGAATGTGGAAGTAGAATGAAGATCATAGGTCCTCTTTGGATTTCCGAGATTCAGAACAAAGGATTTCTTGAGAAATTACTTGAAGAGGCTGAAGGAAAAGCAAAAGAAGTAGTTGAAAGACTTATTGAAGAGCTTGATATTCCGACGCATTACGATCATCACGTTCTCTGCAAGTTGAAGAAGAAAAATCCAGAGAAACTTGAAATATTTCTTGAAAAGTTGAGAAGAAAAGGTTTCAGAGCTTCTAAAACACACTTTTCTGGAACCTCCTTTAAAACGGATGCACCTCTAAGCGAGATTATCTCATCCCTTTGAGTTCTCTGAAGCCCTTTCCGATAACGTAAATTTCAGCACTCCTCTTTCTTGATGCCTTAGGACTGTGCAACCAAACTCTCCTGAAGCTCTTTCTAATCTCTTTAATAAAATTCTCGAAAAGATCTCCCTGAAAAACCTTTATTACTATCCTACCTCCCGGTTTCAGCAGTTCTCTCGCTATTTTCAAAGCTGAAAAGGCGAGTTCAATGGATCTTGCGTGATCATAACTCCAGTTTCCTGAAAGGTTAGGCGCCGCATCAGAGAGAACAACATCAAAGTTTTCAGCGTACTTTTTGATCTCTTTGATGCACTTTTCCGAGGTTATGTCTTCCTTTATCGTCACAACACCGTTGATCGCTTCAACTTCCTGAAGATCCACACCGATGACCTTCCCTCGAGTCAACTCTCTCGCAACCTGAAGCCATCCTCCGGGAGCGCATCCGAGGTCGAGAACATTATCATCCTCTCTTATAATATGGAATCTGTCATTAATCTGCTTCAGTTTATAGGAAGCTCTTGATCTGTAACCTTCTTTCTTTGCTTTTTTATAGTAGTAATCTCTCCTCCACTTCACAGCTCCAATTTTCCTCATAAGAAATATTTAATATTAGGTTTCTCTACCCCTTCTATTGTATGAACTTCAGAGATCACGATCTCACCTTAAGAATGATGTTGACCCTAGGAGGACTCTCGATACTTTACTTGGTGTTCCTAAGCATCCTCTATTACCTTGGATTCGATGTTAGCTTTTTAGCGGTTCTTGCAGCAATTCTGCTGTTCTCTCAGTATTACTTCTCCGATAAAATCGTTCTGATGTCTCTCGGAGCGAAAGTGGTGGATGAGAGAGAAGCTCCAGAGCTACACTCTATGGTTGCAAAGCTAGCAAGATCTGCTGGAATTTCAAAGCCAAAAGTTGCAATAATACCATCTTCGGTTCCAAACGCTCTCGCGACAGGAAGAAGTGTGAAGAACTCAATTGTTGCAGTTACCGAAGGTCTCCTATCCACTCTTAATAGAGAAGAACTGGAAGCAGTTCTGGCTCATGAGGTATCTCACATAAAGAACAGGGACGTTCTTGTTCTGACAATAGTGAGTTTCATTTCGATGCTCGCATGGTTCGTAATGAGATCAGCAATGTTCTACGGACTCTTTGGTTCGGGTTCGAGAGAGAGAAATGGAGGTGCAATAGTTCTTCTCTGGATAGCTTCTGCAGTCGTCTGGTTTGTGAGCTTTTTGTTGATAAGAGCCCTCTCCCGAATCAGAGAGTTCTCTGCAGATAGGGGTAGCGCAATCATCACGAGATCCCCAGGAGCCCTCATCTCTGCTCTTCTGAAGATCAGTGGAAGAATGAATTACGTTCATCCCGACGAGATCAAAAAAGTTGAGGGTGCAAATGCATTTTTCATCGTACCGGCAATTTCTAAAGAGAGTCTTGTAAGCCTCTTTGCAACCCATCCGCCGATAGAGAAGAGGATTGAGAGACTCAAGGAACTTCAGAGATCTCTTCGACTCTGAAGAGGTCTCGGGAAGCTTGGATATTCAGGAATCCTCACATCTCCTTCATAAACTATTCCTCTCGTGACATCCATTGTTATTAAAGAACCATCTTTTATCTTTTTCAATTCGCTGACACCGGCAATCGCGGGAATTCCCATTTCTCTACAGGCTATAGCAGTTACGGAGGTCAATCCTTCTTCTGTGATCACTCCTTTCACATTCTTCAGGCTTTCAATGATATTTTCATCCTCTCTTTGAACGAGGAGTATCTCTGCTCTTTCCGCTGAATTTTCTGGATCATAGAACTTCGCAACTCCCTTCACAACTCCTCCTCCGATTCCAACTCCCCTGAGAAGTTCCTCTGCAATAAGCTGTATTCTCATCATATTAGTTCCTCCGGGGACTCCCGGAAGGGTTCCTGCAGTTACAACGACTATATCTCCTCTCTTCAGAAGTCCCTTATTGAGGGAGAGCTCAATCGATCTTTCCATAAACTCCTCGTGCCTTTTTGCAACCTCAGTTAACAGCGGAATTATACCCCAGCTGAGGTTCAGTCTTTTCCAGACTCTTTCGGAAGGTGTTACTGCTATTATTGGTATCATCGGTCTATATCTCGACGCTCTTAAAGCTGTGTATCCGCTCTGAGTTGCGGTGATAAGGGCAGAAGCTCCCAAGCACTCTCCCGCATCAACTGCCGAATGAGCTATCGCATCAGTGATGCTGTGTTCTGGTCTTACATCTCTCAATTTCATCCTGTTTCTGTAAAGGGAAGAACTCTCAACATTTTCTGCAATTCTACTCATCATGCTTACACTTTCAACTGGAAATCTTCCATTTGCAGTCTCCGCAGAAAGCATCAGTGCATCTGCACCATCGAAAACCGCATTTGCAACATCACTTGCTTCAGCTCTTGTGGGTCTCGGATTACTCGTCATAGATTCAAGCATCTGGGTTGCTGTTATCACAGGCTTTCCCATTATATTGCATTTGTGGATAATCTCCTTCTGGATGACCGGAACTCTTTCTGGAGAGGTCTCAACAGCAAGATCTCCTCTCGCTATCATAACTCCATAGCACATCTCTATTATCTCGTTAATCCTCTCAACAGCCTCTCTTTTCTCAATCTTTGCGATGATTGGAGTGTCTACTCCTTCCTTCTCAAGAATGCTCCGGAGCTCCAAAATGTCCGAAGGTGAGCGAACAAAGGAAAGAGCTATGAAATCAACATCTCTCTCAATGCCAAATTTGAGATCTTTCACGTCCTTTTCAGTTATTGAGGAAACTCCAATTTCGATTCCTGGCAAATTAACTCCTTTGTTCTCTCCTAACTCTCCACCTCGTATCACTTTTGCAATCAAACCCTCTTCAGAAATTCCAGTAACTTTAAGCTCTATTAAACCATCCGCTATAAATATGGAATCTCCAGCCTTGAGTTCCTCTTCGAGATTCGGATAAAGAATTGAAATTCTCTTCTCATCTCCCCGCACATCTTTCGAAGTAATTATGATCTCTTCTCCCTCTCGCAAAAACACTTTTTTCTCTTTCAATCTTCCTGTCCTTATTCTTGGACCTTGAAGATCCTGAATGATCGGAATAGGTTTATCACAAATTTCAGAGGCAGTTCTTATATTCTCCATAAGCATCTCGTGATACTCGTGGGTTCCATGGGAAAAATTTAATCTTGCAACATCCATTCCAGCTTTCATCATTTTCACGAGTGTATCAACATTTTCAGAAGCTGGGCCAATTGTGCAAACTATTTTTGTTTTTTTCATACCCATCTCTCTCCGTCAACCCTTATCTCCTTTTTCCAGATTGGAACTCTCTCTTTCATCTTCTCAACAGCAGATTGGAGAGCGGGAAACATCTCTTTTCTGTGAGATGAAGCCACAACGATATAGACTATGTCATCTCCCCCAACAAGTCTTCCAGAGTTGTGGTGCATGAGAACTTCAATAACTCCAAACTCCTTTTTTACCTCCTCCTCAATCTCTCTCATGATCCTCTCCGCAACTTTGTCATACTTTTCGATCTCCATCTCCTTAACAGTTCCCCCTTCTTCCCTAACTATTCCTATGAAGCATCCGATTGCTCCAACCTCTCCGATTTTCGGAGAACTCTTCACCTTTCTTATCATGGATTTCACAGTCTCCCACTCGGGAAACTCATCGAGTCTCTTGATAATCTCATCTGCAGTAAGATTTTTCGCTACAACCTCTTTTGCATCTGCATCTCCAAGAAGAACCTTGGGAAGGTCTGAACTCTTGAAACCCTCCAAAATTGCAAAGTCCATTCCGAGATCAGCAAGGATGTCAAGAGCTTCTCTGAGTTCAGAGCTTTTAAGCATCACCCTCATTTCATCGCCTAGACCTATAACAACATCTGCTCCAGCTTTCATATGTCTCGCCGTATCTCCGGAGTCCTCGTGATGTATGTGCTTCACCGTTCCGACTCTTCCAATTTTTTTCAATTTTGGTACGAGCTCCTCAATCAAGGAAGTCTTTCCTGAGTTCTTATAACCTGCAACCGTTATGACCTTCATGGAAATCACCGTAATAAGGGCATCTCAAACCAACCGCAAGTTTGAATCTTCTCCTCATCTCCTCCTCATCACATCCTCTTATGCTCACGAGGTTGTCCGATCTGAGTAAACATGGTTTCAGTTTTCCGTTGCTTGTTACTCTCATCCTCGTGCAGTTCATACAGAACTCAACGTTGTTCACCGGTCTCACTATTTCAATTTCTGCTCCATTCCAAAAGTATTTCGGTCTGTGGTGCATTTTTCTTATCGCTCTTCTCTCTGCTCTCCTCCGAAGCCACTCCTCCACCTTCTCAACATCTCCCCGAAGTCTATCATCTCCAATGAGTTCAATGAGCTGTAGAATCATCTTCTTTCCATTAATAAACTCAATCATCTTATCAATTCCATCCTCGTTGATCCCTTTAAGAACCACAGTATTGATCTTTACTGGGGTCAATCCAAGCTCATGAGAAATTTCAATTCCTTCAAGAACATCTTGAAAAACACCTTTTTTCGCTCCTGTAATCTTCATGTATATCTTCTCATCAAGCGAGTCCAGACTGATGTTAACCCTGTGAACTCCAGCCTCCTTCAACTCTTCAGCATATTTTTTCAGCAGAACTCCATTGGTCGTCAGCGAGATCTCTTTCATCTCTGGGAGTTCGCTGATAATCTCGATGAGATCCTTTCTAAGAAGAGGTTCACCTCCAGTAATCTTCAATTTTCTGACCCCAAATTCCTTTGCAATCCTCACAAGCTTTATTACGTCTTCTTTCTCAATTTCTTCCTCGCAAAACTCTCTCTCACCTTCATGATGACAGTAAATGCAATTTAAATTGCATTTCTGAGTTACGGAAATTCTCAGGTTGGTGACAGGTCTTTGATAGGCATCAAAGAGCATTGTTTAAATCTTCTGTTTAAGGAAATAGATAAGCTTAACTGATTCAATTTAATCGGAAGTTTTTTACTCCTCAAAAATTCAGACTCTTTTCATGAATCTTAGAGTCTCTCTTATCCAGATGGAAGTTGATAATAAAGATGCAGATGCAAATCTGAAGAAAGCCGCTGAGATGCTCGAAGAAGCCTCAAAATACTCTCCAGACGTCATAGTTCTTCCTGAGCTTTGGATCACAGGATATGCAGAAAATCTCCAAGAGAGCTACATATATTCTCTCTCCGCAGATAATCTCTTACGAGCTTTTTCATCCTCTCAAAGTTGTTTCATCTTCGGAGGATCCTTACCGGTTAAGGAGAATGGAAATCTCTACAATGAGTGCAGAGTTTACTCTCCTGAAGGCCTCCTTGGCATCTACAGAAAAGTTCATCTCATCCCTCTTCTAAAAGAACCGGAAATTTTCACCCCAGGCTCATCTCTCGGGATATTTGATTTCTTGGGCACGAGATGGGGAGTTGTAATCTGTTATGATATCAGATTTCCCGAGTTAATGAGAGAAATGGTGAAGTTTGGGATTGAAATTCTTGTCGTCCCAGCTGAATGGCCCTCCTCAAGAATTGAGCATTGGAGAGCTCTTTTGAGAGCCAGAGCAATAGAAAATCAGGTCTTCGTTTTGGCATGTAACGCAATTTCTTCTGATTCTTTTCTCGGCGGGAACAGTATGGTAATAGATCCATGGGGAGAAATAGAGGCATCTCTCGGAAGAGTTGAAGGAATTTTGAACTGCGAGATTGATTTGAAAAAAGTGAAAAAAGTGAGGGAAGAACTCCCGGTTTTAGACGACCTTATTTCTTAAAACTCCTATTTTCTCTATTTCAACTTCCACGACGTCTCCTCTCTGAAGAAGCCTCGGAGGATCTCTTGCAAACCCAACTCCACCAGGAGTTCCAGTTGAAATCACATCTCCCACTTCCAAGGTCATGGCATCACTGATGAATTCTATGATCTCTGCAATTCCGAAGATAAGATTCTTCGTATTTGAACTCTGCATGACCTCTCCATTTAGTCTCAGAGAGATATCCAGATTCTCGGGATCTCCAATCTCCTCTGGTGTGACCACCCATGGGCCAAGAGGTGCAAAGGTGTCAAAAGACTTCCCTCTGAACCACTGACCGTCTCCGAACTGAATGTCTCTTGCAGAGACATCATTCATTATCGTGTATCCTCCAACATATTTGAGAGCATCCTCTTTCTTTATCTTTTTCCCAGTCTTTCCTATAATGAAAGCAAGTTCGGCCTCATAATCGAGTTGTTTCACAATTTCTGGATAAACGATATCTTCCTCATGTGCTATAATTGCAGTTGGAGCTTTTGCAAAGAGCAATGGATGTTTTGGAATCTCCGCTTTCGTCTCTTCTGCATGATCTCTGTAATTCAACCCGAGGCAAATTATCTTTCTGGGTCTTTTAACCGGAGGAAGAAACTTGAAACTCGAAAGAGGCTCCCCGCCCTCAAATCCTTTGATCTCCTCTTCAATTTCTTCTTTTTTCATGAAGAATTCAACGAGATTCGATGCATAAGCACTGATATCTATTGCTCTATCATCTTTTATCAGATAAAGACCCTCTTTTCCATCTTTTTCTAACATTGCAAGTTTCATTTTCTCACCTCAAACGGATAATTTAACTTCAATTGATTTAAAGAGAATATATAACTTTTTGTTATATTTCGTATCCTCCTCCTTTTGAGGCAGAAAGAGCCATCATGCTGTAGCGTTTGAGAACTCCTCTTGGAATCCTTTTTTCAGGAGGTCTCCACTCCTTTCTCCTCTCTCTCATCTCCTCCTCACTGATCTCGACATGAAGAGATCTCTTAGGTATGTCAATGGTTATTAGATCTCCGTCTCTCACCAGAGCAATAGGCCCACCTTCCATAGCCTCTGGAGAGACGTGACCTATTGCACCTCCTCTGTTGGATCCCGAGAACCTTCCATCTGTGACGAGAGCAACTGAGGAGGAGAGACCCATTCCGTCAATAACTTGAAGAATGTCGTACATCTCCCTCATCCCAGGTCCTCCTTTTGGACCTTCATAGCGTATCACTATGACATCACCCTCTTCAATTTCTCCTTTCATCACCGCTTCCATTGCATCCTCCTCTCTGTCAAAAACCTTCGCCTCTCCCTTATGAACAAGCATCTCCTCTGAAACAGCAGATGCTTTTACAACAGCTCCATCAGGAGCAAGATTTCCTTTGAGAATTGCTATTCCTCCTTGTTTATGCACAGGATTTTCAAGGGGCCTGATAACGTCTTCATCAACGATTCTTGCATTTTTTATAATCTCTTCAATTTTCTTTCCGGTGACGCTCAGAGCGTCAAGATGTAGAAATGGTTCAAGCCTCTTCATTACTGCTGGAATTCCTCCAGCTAGATGAAGATCCTTAACCTTGTACGGACCAGCGGGAGAGAGATTCGAAAGATGAGGAACCTTCCTAGAGATTTCATCAAAAACATCGAGGGGAAGTTCGATCTCTGCCTCTCTTGCTATGGCTGGAAGATGGAGAACTGTATTTGTTGAACCACCTATTGCCATATCCACCATGATTGCGTTCTCAAAAGCCTCTCTGCTCATGATTTGTCGTGTGGATAGATCCTCTCTAACCATTTCCACAACCCTTCTTCCAGCCATCCTTGCAATTCTCAATTTCATGGAATCTGTTGCCAGTGAGGCTCCGGTATAAGGGAGCGACATACCAAGAGCCTCAGCTAAGCATGACATTGTATTTGCAGTGAACATCCCCGCACAGCTTCCACATGAAGGACATGCTCTCAGTTCAAGCTCTCTGAGCTCTTCTGCACTGAGCTCTCCAGAGGCTGCTTTTGGGACTGATGAGAAAACAGTTTCAAGATCCACAACTCTGTGATTCACAATTCCCGGTTCCATTGCACCTCCAGTAACCATGATCGCAGGTATGTTCAGTCTTGCAGCCGCCATCAGCATTCCAGGAACGATTTTATCGCATGAAGAGATTAATACGAGAGCATCGAACTGATGAGCAATTGTCATGAGCTCTATTGAGTCTGCGATAACCTCTCTTGAGATCAGTGGAGCTCTCATTCCTTCATGACCCATCGCGATTCCATCACAAATCGCAATCGTGTTGAACTCTTTCGGAACACCTCCAGCCTCAGCGATTCCAAGCTTCACGTGATATGCGATTTTATCAAGATGCATGTGTCCAGGAACGATCTCATTCCATGAATTTGCGATTCCGATGATTGGTTTATCCATATCCTCTTCGATCATTCCAGTTGCGTACATCAGGCTTCTGTGGGGTGCTCTCTCAACTCCCTTCTTAACAACATCGCTTCTCATGATGAGAAGCATCCACTCCATCTTATTTCATCCTTTTGGTCTCAAGGAAAAGAACTTTAAAGATTCTCTCAGAAACTCTGAGAAGATGAAAATAGGAATCGTGGGGTACAGAGGAGAATATGGGTTTGAGAAACTTTTTGAGGCATCTAGGGATTTTGGAGAACCGGTTCATTTCAATCCCGATTTCATGAATTTCGACTCTTTGAGAGGTCTTCCTGTTCCAGAGGTTGATTTACTCATAGTCAGAGATCTCGGAGGAGAAACTCTTGAAGAAAGAGCTTTCAGAATGGATCTTCTACATCTTCTTAGCTCATCTCTCCCGGTTTTCAACTCCCCTGAGGCCATAAATACCGCTGGAAATAAGTTTTTAACTTATTTCAAACTTCTGAAAAAAGGAATTCCAATTCCGAGAACAATTCTCGGAAGAGATCTGAGATTTTCATTCGATACGGTAACCAAACCAATTTTCGGGTATCAGGGAAAGGGTATAAAGTTTCATGAAACTGGAGAGATTTTGAGGGGATTTCATCTCGCGCAGGAGTTTCTCAGAGGTGACGAGTTCAGAGTTTTCGTGATAGGAGATTCTTCTTTTGGAGCTATTAAAAAATTTCCCCGAGAAGGAGAGTGGAGGGCAAATCTATCTCTGGGAGCAAAGATGATTTCTGTGAGGGTTGAGGAGGAGATTGAGGAAATTGCAATTAAAGCCTCAAAAACTCTCGGATGCCTTTTTTCTGCAGTTGATCTTATGGTCACCTCTTCTGGAGTTAAAGTCTTGGAGGTGAATGCAACACCGAATTTTAGAAGCTTTCCGGGAGCTGAGAAAAACATTGTGAAAGCTTGTATTGATCAGGTTATTTAAGAACCTTTCCAGTTTTCATGAACCAGAGATATAGGTCGAGCTCTCCGAGGCTCATATTCACTCTCTCTGCAATTCCTCTTAGAGTCTCTTCAAATTCCAGATATTTCTTCCGAGTTAAACTTCTCGGCCTCTCAACTCCAAGAAAATCTGAGAGAATACTCATGATATGCTTATCTATTATTGCAACATTCATTTTTCCAACATTCCTTAGAAAGTGACTCGCTTCTTTGTAACCAACTCCTTTAACATTTCTCACGAGCCATTCTCTTGCATCTCTCTCATCAACTTCGAGAAGCCTCTTGAGCTCTTTCAAATGTTTTCTGGCTTCAACTATGAACTCTGCTCTCTTTTTCGGATATCTGTGACCAGCTTTTCTGAGCTCTTCTTCAAGGTCTTTTTGAAAGAGATGGATAAAGGCATCTCCAAGTCTCTCCTGAATCTCAATACATCTATCAGCTCGAAAATTTGCGGTTAAGATGCAAAAACAGAGTTCTTTGAAAATTTCTTCTTCATTTTTCTCTCCGTTTTTCCTGAACTCTTCAACTCTCCTATTAATTATCTCAGAGACTTCAGAACTTCTTAATTCCTCTATTTTCTTAAGAAGACGCTCTTCTCCTTTTAATTTCACTCACTCCTCAACGGGTTCAAAGGAATCCTTTCCTGCTCCACAAATCGGACAGACCCAATCATCTGGAAGCTCTTCAAAAGCAGTTCCGGGGTCTACTCCATTATCCGGGTCTCCTTCTTCTGGATCATAAACATATCCACAAACTAAACATCTGTATTTCATTTCACTCACTCCGAGAAGCTTTTCTGAGAGGATGAATTATAAACTTTTTGCTTAATTTCATTTTTTACCCAATCCTCTTAGTATCAGTCTCTGCATCTCACTACAGTAAAGCTTTTATCGTATTTTCGTGCATTGATGAAAGGAATCTTCCGAGTTGGGGCTGGGAATGATGAGAAGGGTAGTCGCTAAGCCAGAAGTTTGTGTTGGATGTCATCTCTGCGAAATATGGTGTGTGGTAGCCCATTCAACCTCTAAGGATGTTATAAAGGCTTTTCTTTATGAGAGGGATGGCAACCATCCTCGAATTACAGTGGAAGAAAACCTTCCAGAGACTCTTGCAATCAACTGCAGGCACTGCGATGAACCGGAGTGCATGGCTTCGTGTATAAGCGGAGCAATTTACAAAGATGAGGAGGGTAGAGTTCTTCACAATCCTGAGAAGTGTGTGAAGTGTTACAGTTGTGTGATGAGCTGTCCTTACGGTGCAATTGTGATAAGCGAGAATGGAGACATCTTCAAGTGCGATCTATGTAAGGATCTTGAATACCCTTATTGTGTGAGATTCTGTCCAAATGATGCACTTGAGTTGGTGGAAGATTCCGAGAAGGGGGTTCTGGGTTGAAATATGACTATGTTATCATAGGAAATTCGGCAGGAGGGATAGGATGTGCCGAAGCAATACGAGAGGTCGATCGGGAGAGCTCTCTTGCCATAATTTCCGCTGAGAAATACAGAACATACTCAAGAGCTCTTATCCCCTATTACCTAGATGGGAGAATAGATGAGGAGAAGATGTACTACAGACCTGAGGATTTCTACGAGAAGATAGATGCGGAAGCACATCTCGGAGTAAAAGTTGAGAGAGTTAACGTTGATTCAAAGGAAGTTGAGCTGGAAAGCGGAGAAAAGTTAGGATTTAATAAACTACTCATTGCAACCGGAGGAAAGCCCTTCATACCTCCTATGGAGGGATTAAAAAATCAGAAGAATGCATTTACGTTTCTCAGCTTTGACGATGTCCTTAGGGTCAAAGAAGCTTGTGAGAATTCCGATAAAGTTGTAGTTTTAGGAGGAGGAATTATAGGTCTCATGGTCGCCGAAGTCCTCAGCAGAAAAGGCCTCGAAGTGAAGGTTGTAGAGCTTCTAGAAAGAGTCCTTGCACCTGTGGTGGACGAAACAGTTTCTCGAATCGTTCAGAGAAAGTTTGAAGAAAATGGAGTTGAGATGATACTTGGAGACACGATCTCAAAAGTTTCGGGAGAGGAAGAAATTCAAAGCGTCACTCTAAGAAGCGGAAGAAAAATCGAAACTGATATGCTGGTGATTGCGGTGGGGGTTATACCAAACGTTGATGTTGTGAAAGGCACTTCAATCAAAATCAACCGTGGAATAGTTGTGAACAGAAAAATGGAGACATCGGCAAAAGACATCTATGCTTGCGGAGACTGTGCTGAGGTTTACGATTCTATCTTGGGATCTTACAGAGTTCTTCCCTTATGGCCGATTGCTTACTCCGGAGGCAGAGTCGCAGGGTTCAACATGTGTGGAGTCGAGAGAGAGCTCATCTTTGCAACAGCGATGAATGCAATGCATTTCTTCGACTATTACATCATCACCGGAGGTTTGAATCTCAGGGATGGAGAAAGAGACTTTGAAGTTATAAGTGAGATTGAAGGAGAAAATTACAGAAAAGTGGTTTTGAAGGATGGAGAAATCCTTGGCTTCATAGTTGGCGGAGAGGTGAGGAGAGCAGGAATTCTGATGAAGCTTATGAGAGAGAAGCTAAATGTCTCATCATTTAAGGAGTCTCTCGTGAAGAGCTCCTTCGGATTTCTCGACATTCCAAAGGAGTTCAGGTGGGAACTTCTTGGAGATAAAGTGAAAATCGGGGTGGTGCGTGAGGTATGAGGAGAAGAGTAGTTCTTCCAGATAAGGACCATCACGCTTGCGGACTTTTCGGTGTGATGGACAGAAGTGGAAAGAGATTTTCTGGTGAGATGGTTGTTAAAGCGATGAAAAATATGAGGGTTAGAGGAAATGGACTTGGTGCAGGTTTCGCAGCTTACGGAATTTATCCCGAGTACAAGGATTATTATGCTCTTCACGTAATGTATCAGGACTGGGACGAAGAAGCCAAGAGGGAGGTTGATAGATTTCTCGATTTGAATTTCGATGTTGTTCACACTGAAGAAATCCCTGTGAACTTAGAAGCTCGAGTCTCTGATCCACCGCTCTTCTGGAGATATTTTGTTGCTCCAAGCAAAAAAGGAGACGAAAAGAAGTTGAGCGATGATGATTATGTGGTGAAGAAGGTCATGGAGATAAACACCGGAATAAAGAATGCCTACGTCATATCTTCAGGAAAGGATATGGGAGTCTTTAAAGGAGTAGGATTTCCCGAGGAGATTGCAGAGTACTTTATGTTGGAGAGTGAATACAAAGGTTATATCTGGGTCGCTCACTCTAGATTTCCAACCAATACCCCTGGGTGGTGGGGCGGAGCACATCCTTTCTGCATTCTCGATTGGACGGTAGTGCATAACGGGGAGATCTCCTCTTACGGAACGAACAAGAGATATCTTGAGATGTACGGATATTACTGCACTCTTTTAACCGATACAGAGGTTATGGCGTATGCAGTAGATCTTCTCATGAGGAAGCAGGGACTTCCAATCGAGATTGTTTCAAAGATCTTCGCTTCACCGATGTGGGATCACATAGATATCATGGATGAGAAGAAAAAGAAGTTCTATACAACCCTCAGAATGGTTTATGCTCCCCTTCTCATAAATGGACCATGGACAATCATCGTAGCTCGACATGGAGAGATGTTTGGCATCACAGATAGAATTAGATTGAGACCGATAACGTCGGGAGAGAAGGGAGATATCCTCTTCATCTCCTCTGAAGAATCAGCCATAAGAGCAGTATCTCCAGAGCTAGATAGCGTCTTCACTCCGATGGGAGGAGAACCCGTGATAGGGAGATTGAAAAAAGAGGAGAAAAAAATTGAAGAGAAAGTCTCAGAGGTGATTGAAGGTGCTTGAAGGAGAGATTCACAGTCACTTACTTCCAGACTTCATAATCGAGAGGAGAGAAGATAGGTGCATTCGTTGTAGAGTATGCGAGAGACAGTGTGGATTTAATGTCCACTGGTATGACGAAGAGACGGACAGCATGAAAGAAGATGAGATGAAGTGCGTGGGATGCCAGAGATGTGTTGTGATGTGTCCGACAAAGGCACTCATTGTTAAACCTTATCCCGGAGATTACAGAGCAAATGCAAATTGGACAAAAGAGAGAATATTGGATCTGAAGAAACAGGCTGAAACAGGAGGAGTTCTTTTAACAGGAACTGGTAATGACAAACCTTTCAGGATTTACTGGGATCACATAGTTCTCAATGCCTCTCAGGTCACTAATCCTTCGATTGATCCTCTCAGAGAGCCCATGGAACTGAGAACATTCTTGGGTAGGAAACCAGATAAGCTTGAGATTGAGTTCAATGGAGATCTGGACGATGTTGAGATCAAGACAGAACTCTCTCCCAATGTGATGATAGAAACACCGATCGTATTCTCTGCGATGTCGTATGGTGCCATCAGCTATCAAGCCTTCAAAGCTCTTGCTATGGCAGCAAATGAATACGGGACTCTTTTCAATACAGGAGAGGGAGGACTCCCAAGAGAGCTCAGAAAATACGGAAAAAATGCAATAGTTCAGTGTGCAAGTGGAAGATTTGGAGTTGACCCAGAGTATTTGAACTGCGCTGCGGTGATTGAGATCAAAATCGGACAGGGTGCAAAGCCCGGAATAGGAGGTCATTTACCCGGAGAGAAGGTCACCGAACCAATTTCGATAACTAGGATGATTCCGGAGGGAACAGATGCACTGTCACCAGCACCTCAACACGACATCTATTCTATCGAAGATCTCAGCATGCTCATCTATGCTCTAAAAGAAGCAACAGACTATGAGAAACCGGTTTGTGTGAAGATTGCTGCCGTTCATAACGCTGCTGCAATTGCTAGCGGAATGGTGAGGGCTGGAGCGGACATCATAGCTCTTGACGGTCTCAGAGGAGGAACTGGAGCAGCACCTAAGATAATAAGAGATAATGTTGGAATTCCCATCGAAATGGCTCTTGCTTCAGTTGATCAAAGGCTGAGAGAAGAGGGGATAAGAAATAAAGCCTCCATTCTAGTTGCAGGAGGATTTAGATGCAGTGCTGATATCGTGAAGGCGATAGCTCTCGGAGCAGATGCTGTTTACATTGGAACAGCTGCTTTAGTTGCGATGGGATGTACTTTGTGTCAGAAGTGTCATACTGGAATCTGCAATTGGGGAATATGCACCCAGGATCCAAATCTTGCCAAGAGATTGAATCCAGAGATAGCAAAGAAAAGACTTGTAAATCTTCTGAGAGCTTGGAGTCTCGAGATAAAGGAAATGCTTGGAGGAATGGGAATAAATGCAATAGAGAGTCTCAGAGGAAACAGAGAACATCTCAGGGGTGTTGGTCTTGAGGATTGGGAACTTGAGGTTCTCGGTATAAAGGGGGCTGGAGAATGAGGTATTCTATAGGAGGATTCAGGGATCTGTTTTTGGAGGGAGTGAGAAGCGTAAAGGAATTGAAGCATAGAGTTGTGCTTGAGGGAGAGGTTGCGGAGGTTGATGCAAAAGGTCTCTCTCATAAAGAATTGAATGATCTCACAAGATATGCTGTGATACAGGGAGCAAAAAAAGTCATAATGAAGAACGTTTTCGGTCAGAGATACATCGGAACGAGACTGTATTTCCCCAATCCAAAAAAGAAGATTGAAATCGAGATTCACGGATTTCCGGGAAATGACCTCGGTGCGTTTCTTGATGGTCATAAGGTCATCGTTTACGGAAACGCCCAAGATGGTGTCGGGAATACGATGGATGACGGCGAAATCATTGTACACGGAAGAGCTGGAGATGTTGTTGCAATGTCAATGAGAGGAGGAAGAATTCTCATAAGGGATGATGTGGGTTACCGAACTGCAATTCACATGAAAGAGTACAAGGAAAAAGTCCCAGTTCTTGTGATTGGCGGAACCGCTCAGGACTTTTTCGGGGAGTATATGGCAGGAGGAAGAGTTATTCTTCTTGGCTTGAACCTCGGAAATAAGCCTCACAGAGCGAGATATATAGGGACTGGAATGCACGGAGGAATAATGTATATCAGAGGAAAGGTGGAACAGTGGCAACTCGGAAAAGAAGTTGGAATGGTTGACATGGATGAAGGGGACTGGAAACTTCTTGAGAAGCACATCACAGATTTTTCCAACGAATTCGGATTCAATGCTGATGAAATCCTCGGAGGGAAGTTTCTAAAGCTAAAACCTGTTACGAAGAGACCTTATGGAAAAATCTACGCATATTAAACCCTTTTTCTTTTCTCGAAGGAAGTTTTAAGTTCTCTCGAAGAAAAAAGAGTTTTTGATGAAAGTGGTATTTCATCCTAAGTTCCATGAAGTTTACACTTCAGATCCAGCTGCTGAAGCGGGAAGGATGGAAAGCATATTGAAAGAAATTTCTGATTTTGAGTTCGTTGAGGCGGAAAAAGCAGGGGAAGAAGATATCCTTCTCGTTCATACCTTAGAGCATTACGCGTATGTGAAATCGTATCTGAAGATCTATGAAGTAGCAATGTTTGCAGTTGGAGGAACAATAAGAGCAAGTGAAATCGCTTTTGAAGAACCGTCATTCGCTTTGGTAAGACCTCCTGGACATCATGCCAGCCCGGATCACTCTTGGGGGTTCTGCTATTTCAATAACGTTGCAATTGCAATTAAAAGGCTCTTCAAAGCCAAAAAAATTGAAAGAGCCGTCATCATAGATTTCGATCTTCACTACGGAGATGGAACCGCCAACATTTTCAGAGGGGATAAGAATGTCACTTATTTCCACATGAATGACGCTGATATCGAAGGTATCGAAAGAATACTGGAAGAAGAGGAGTATGAGATCATAGCAGTTTCAGCGGGATTCGACAGGCATAAAGATGATTGGGGAGGACTTCTTGAGACTGAAGACTATGAAGAGATAGGAAAAATCATTGCTAAATTTGCTAAGAAAAGATGTAATGGAAGAAGATTCGGGGCACTAGAAGGAGGATACAATCACGAGGTTCTTGGAAGGAATGTGAGAGCGTTTTTAGACGGCTTCTCCTAAATTTTGAAGAATTCTCTCGCATTTTCTAGGGCTACTTTTTTTGCAATTTCTTCTCCAAGTCTCTCCGAGATCAATTTATAGGTCTTTGGAACTGCATCAATTTGAGCTTTACCAAATCCAGTATCACTGTTCAGGATAATTCTCTCTGGTCCGTATTTCTCAACGAGCTTCAGAGCATCTTCAGCCGAGAGTTTTCCTTTTTGGACGCTTAAACCGCAGTGATAACCTCTTTCCATAATATCTTCTATTGTTGTAGCTGTAACATGGTCGATAATCCCAAGACTCTCTGGAAATGAAAGTTTTTCAAGAATTTCAAGAGTCTTCTTCGTTATTTCTTCTTTCATCTTTCCAGGTGTGTGGATTATGCACGGAAGGTCGTTTTCCATTGCTATTTTCAGCTGTGCTTCAAAGACTTCAATCTCCAGCTTCTCACCTCTCTCCATTCCAATTTCTCCTATCGCACTTCCTTCTGGTATCTCGGAAAGAACAATCTCGTATCTCGGAGGAATGCATCTTGGGTGGATTCCGAGAGCTGGATATAGTTCAATTCCCGCCTCTCTTCCTTTTTCAATTTCAAAACTCGTCATTTTTCTGAAGAGATCTAGAAAGGTCTCCGGATACTTCGGAATGATTGGATAAAAGGCGCAGTTCACAGCATATTTCACTCCAGCTTCACTCATCTTCTCAAGATCCTCGATGCTCCTACCCTCAGCATGAATATGGGCATCAAAACATCTCATATTTTCAGAGATTCTCAGAAACCCCCTATAAATTTTCCGGATATCCTCTCTGAAAGTTTTAAATCCTCTTTTACCATCTTTTGAAATCATGAGTTTGAAAAACCTCTTAGAGGAGGTGAAGAGAGCATCCGAAACCTCGGTTGAGAGAAATCACAGATATGCGGTAGTTCTCTGTGCCCCCGAGTTGAGCTGGAAGGTTATTGATACAGTTGAAAAAGTTCTCGAAACTCATAAAAAGGTTAGTAATAAAAAAGAGAAACTTCTCGTAGTCGGAAGAAGCGCTTTTCTTGAGTTTGCAGAAAAAAGATTTAACGGGAGAATAATTCATTTTAGAGAATCCGAAAGCGTTCTCGGCTCCACCTTCACCTCTCTCATTGTTGATCTGACAGAGGGATTCAACCCCAATGATCTCGGAATAATTGTTGAAACAATTAGCGGAGGCGGAATTATTATAGGTATTGCCCCTCCGCTCGAAGAGTGGCCAAAAGTTGTAACTTCTTGGCATGAAAAACTTGTCGAAGAACCTTACTCTCTTGAGGATGTTATTCCAAGATTCTACCGCAGATTCAGAAAGAGGACAGAGGCATCGAAAGGAATCATAATATACGATCTAAACAGCGAAGAACTTCTGAAAACCTTCGAAGTATCTGAATCGGATGAAAAGTCTGGAAAAGCGCTTAATTTTAGTGAAAAGGAAATAAACAGAGAACTCTACGAACTCTGCGCAACTCAGGACCAAATTAGAGTTCTTGAGCTTTTTGAAGAATTCTTTGAAAAGAAAAAAGATAGAAGAGCTCTTGTAATGACAGCAAACAGAGGTAGGGGGAAAACGGCTGTTCTTGGAATCGTTACTCCTTTTTTAATCTCCAGAATGCATGAACTGCTGAAGAAACCTATAAGAATTCTCGTGGTTGCTCCAGAGCTCCAGAGCGTTCAAACATATTTTGAATTCCTCATGAAGGCGATGGATGTTATGAGAGTGAAATACAGGGTTAAAAGGAGATCTGAGGATGGAATGATAAGTGTGCTTAACAGTGAGAACGCAAGAGTTGAGTATGCTGTTCCGAGAAGAGCTCTTGAAGAAGGTGAACTCGCCGACATCATTATTGTGGATGAAGCAGCAGGCATAGACGTTCCAGTGCTCTGGGAAATTACAAAGAACTCGATTTACACCATATTCTCAAGCACGATTCATGGTTACGAAGGTGCTGGAAGGGGCTTCAGCGTGAGATTTCTGAAAAGGCTCGAGGAGGACAAAAGCATCGACATTTTGAGAATTCATCTTGAAGAACCAGTAAGATATGCTAAGGGCGATCCAATAGAAAAGTGGATTTATGATTCTCTTCTTCTAGATGCTCAACCAGCAGAGATAACTGAAGAGGATCTGGAAAAAGTGAGAAATGGAGAGATGGAGTTCGAAGTGATTGATAAAGATAGATTAATTGAGAACGAGAAGCTTCTGAGAGAATATTTCGGAATTTATGTTCTCGCTCATTACAGAAATAAACCCTCTGATCTCGTAATTCTCTTGGATATGCCAAATCATCTTGCTTTCAGAGTAAAAGTAAATGAAAAGACTATTTGCTCTCTTCACATCGCAGTAGAGGGCTCTTTAAGCGAGGAAGCAATTGAAGAAATGAGTTCGGGTTACAGACCTAAAGGTCAGGTCATTCCCGACCTCATCTTGAAACACTTCTGGAAGAGGGAGTTTCCGAAGATGAAGGGAGCAAGAGTTGTGAGAATTGCAACTCATCCGTCACTCATGAATATGGGAATCGGGAGCTTCGCACTTGAAAAACTAGTCGAACACTTCACTTCAGAATCTTTTGATTGGGTGGGAAGTGGTTTTGGCATATCTTCAGATCTCTTACGTTTCTGGCTGAACTCTGAGTTCATTCCAGTTCACATGACCCCTCAAAGAAATGCAATTTCTGGGGAGTATACTGTTATCGTTCTTAAACCTCTGAAGCCCGAGGTGGAGGAGATTGTGAGTGAAATCAACTCTGACTTCATCCGGAGGTTCACTGAGTATCTCAGCGATGAGCTGAGGGATCTTGAGACTTCTTCTGCTCTCCTCATATTAAAGAGCCTCCAAAAGGACTCAGAAATTAAAAAACCTGGAATAAAGGATGAAGATTTCAAAAGGATGGAAAAGTACCTCGAAGGACTCGGGAAATATGAGTATGTGGCAGATCTTGTGAGACCTCTTGTAAAGCATCACTTTTCTAAAAAGAATGGTGTGAAGCTCAGGAAGAAGGACGAATATGTGCTTGTGGCAAAATGCCTCCAGCTCAGAAGTTGGCAAGATCTCATGAGTGATAAAAGAGTGAATAAAGTTTACAAGAGGTTGAGAGATGGAATAGAAAGGATCTGGAGGCATTACTATGAAGATCAATTTCAATGAGGAATTCGTCGAAGCTATAATCAGAGGAAACAAAATAACGACAATAAGGAAGGGAAGAAGATCCTATCCAGTTGGAGGAATTGTGGAGCTTGCAGTGAGGAATGAGGCGTTTGCAAGAGCAAAAATTGAGAAGGTGGAATTTAAGAGAATCGGTGAACTCACGGATGAAGATGCAATTCGAGATGGGTTTGCAAGCAAAATAGAGTTGGTGAAGGAGTTGAAGAAAATTTACGGGAAGATAAGCGAAGCGGATGAAGTTACCATAGTTCATTTTACCCTCGTTTAGAGCAGTGGTAAAAGTGCCATGATTTTTGAGTCTTCAACCATGTTCTCTATTCTCGTATATTCATTCGGTTGGTGAGCCATTTCATCTACAGTCTCCCATACAACTGCTGGAATACCGAGTTTCCTGAAAAACGCAGCAAAAGTACCCCCTCCAATTCCCCCAACTCTTGGTTCATCTCCTCTGAACTCTTTTATTGCTCTAATGAGGAGCTCAACTATTTTGCTGTTCACCGGCGTCGGTTCTGGAGCCTGAAGCTTTTGCAGAACTCTTATTTTTATTTCTGGTATAATCTCACCTTCAACTCTTTTTCTGTATTTTCTTTCAATTATCCTTCCAATCATTTTCGCATCTTCCAGAATCTCATCCAGATTATACTTGGGTAGAACTCTGCAGTCAAATACGATTCTATGCTCTCCGGGAATAACATTCGGAGATCTCGAATCGTTTTCAGAGATCGTTAGTTCAAAAGTACTCTCTGGAGGTTCAAAAATTTCATCTTTCTCATCGTATTTCTCATGAAGAAACTCATCGAGAGCTTTTGCATAATCAAGGGCAACTCTGTGGGCGTTTAGACCTTTTTGTGGAGTACTTCCGTGTACTTGCATCCCCTTAATTCTCACTTCCATCCACAGAATGCTCTTTTCTGCAATCTCTATGAATTTACCATCCTTTCTACCACCATCTGGAACAAGAACGAGATCATTTTTTCTGAAGAGCTCTGGATGATTTTCCATTAACCATTTAATTCCATAATTGCTCCCAGTCTCTTCATCACTTACGAAGGCGAGTATAACATCTCTCTTTGGTCTAATTTCCAGATTCATGAGGGATCTGATAGCGTAAAGAGATGCAACAAGACTCTGTCCATTATCTTCAGCTCCTCTGCCGTAGATCTTTCCCTCTTTTATCAGAGGATCAAAAGGTTTGGTAATCGTCCATTTCTTCAGATCTCCCGGAGGAACAACATCAAGGTGAGTGAGTATCCAGAGTCTTGGAACTCTTCGATTCTCACCTCGATAATAAATCAAAATATTTGGCCTAATTCCATTTTTAGCTCTCTCATCTGGAACATCATAGCGTTCGATCTTATCAAATGGCCATTCCTCTATCATTTCCAACAGTTTCACCGCTTTCTCATACTCTCCTTCCCCTCCATTATCTGGAGATATTGCAGGTATTTTTATGAGCTCTACAAGAGCTCTTGTCATCTCATCCTTCAGGGTGTCAATTTCTTTAGAAATCTTTTTCACAATCATCTGGAATTCCTTAGTAAATCTCTGAATATAAATCATTGTACATCCAGAAACCATCAAGACAAAGATTTTAAAGCCATTCGTATTTTAAAAAATAATTATGAAAAGGATAATCCAATTCATCATATTCTTCCTTATTGTTGCATATTCTGGATTTGCTAGTTTCGAGTGGAGAGCTGAGAAAGAGAAAATTGACACAATAAGAGAATATGTCATAAGTCTTTCCGATCATCCGGTATTGGAAATTGCAGAGACAGGTTCCATGCTGGAGTCTCTGCTGGAACTCAATACCTCAGATGAAGTTTTAAAAGAAAGAATCCGACAATGTTCTGTTAACGCAAGAACTCTAGTATACTCTTCGCTCATCCTCTATAAGGCAACAGGAGATGGAAAATATCGACTTCTCAGCACAGCTATGGCAAATCTTGAGAACTTTTTCATAAGCGCTAATAACAGAGCCGATCCTAAAATCGTATTGAGGGAAAATCTTGATATTATAAAGAGCATCGGAAGAGAGCTTGAAAAAAAGAGAATAACAGATTTAACCAGAGAAGAAATAGAGAGAATATTTGAGCTCTCTGCTGGATTAGAGTATTAAAGACTCTTTGCACCCTTTAATTTTTCTAAAACACTGTGCACACTCTTTTTGGAGTTTAAACCTTTAAGATGAAGAAATAAATATTTTAACTCGGATGAAGCGGAGGAATTTCTTGCATAAGCGAAGACGCGTAGAGATCATTTAAGGAAATTTTAATTTATTTTGTAACTCTTATTTTGTCGTAAGATCTCACAAAATAGGTGTGATTGGATTAAGTTACTGATATTGCGGTTTGGGACAAGTTTGGAAAGTAACAGGAACAAGGACTTCTATTATGATCAGCAGGGCATATTTTTCCTGGCTTGGGGGTATTTCTTGGAGATCGGATTCCCGACACAAATTTAGAGGGACGAGGTGGAGAAAATATCGGAATTAACAGGATTCAAATATGCTTACATACCAAAAAGGAGAGGTTTTGGAGTTTATGTCCATCCAGAGAGGGAACCTTTACTTATCGAATCTGGGTTTAATGAAAGTTTGATGAAAAAGTTAATTTTAAGGATGGCTTGCATGCTGGGAGTTGATTTAAAGTGGCTAAATATAGATTTGAAAAAGAGTCCATCTTTGCTCCATCTGTGTTTAGTGATGTTATAGAATTTAAAGCTCAGAAAATTGAGATAGATAAAGTGAAAATTGCTAGATTATTCATCAAAAGAAACTTCAGCCGAAGATTTGAAGATGCAAGGAAACTTCTCGAGAAAGTTTCAGAGCTGGATTTTAAGGCTGATTATTTTCTCACTCCAAGTGGGTTCATACTAATTCCATGGAAGTTCAGCAAATTTGAAGAGGCAGCAGAAGAAGGAAAGCTGTGAGCTGAGAGGCTGTTGAAATAAATGCCAATCACATTCTTATCGGCGTGGATTAATACCGCAGTGAGAGCCTCAAAAAGCCATACGTTGAGCCCTCAATCATGCTCTCTCCTGATAACTGACACTGCACGGGCAAATCTACCCGACGATAAATCAGAAGAGGGGTTTGATAAAAGCTGATATTGATTCCCACTTCATAGAGATTAAAGATGGGTTGTGGTGCTGTGCTGTCATGATCTCAGCATTTTTAACTCGAGGGTTCGATTCTGTAAGTGAGGGGTGGAGGAAAGAGATTAAAGAGAAGTTCAGAGAGAAGACGAGAGATTTTAAACCAGAAATTGCCCTTCACCTTCTCATTATACCGACACGCCAAAAACATGGTTAAACTCTTAGAAAAATCTGAAACAAGAGATATTCAGTCTCAGGCATTATGCAACTTCAAGTGTTTTATTTACAACGAAAGAGGGGAAAGAGCAAATTTAGATGAAGTTTTGGAAGCTACAAGAATGGGAAGTGTTTTGGACATCATCTTAAAAAGCGTGAAGCTTTACGGAAGTCCAGATTAGACACTTTTATAGTCTGTCGATGAGAATGCGAGATTTTGACATTTAAAATAAATGAACCTTTTAAAGAAATTTGAAATTTTTAGATGGGTCATTGAGTATTTTGAGATCTCTGTATGCTCTCGTTAGCAAAATCCCAATATCTCCTCCTCTCTTTCTGATCTTTGTAAGATCTTGAAAAATAACATTCACAAATCTAAAAGCTTTCTCATTCTTTCTGCAATCTCCTTAGAGCCGTCTCTAAATTTTGGTGGTCGCGGCTCTTCAGAGAGAACCTCTGAAATATACCTCAGCAGAATCTCTCGGCTAATCTTTTCCAGCGATAATACTCTATATCCTTCTCTATTTCTGAAGGCAGAAGCATTATCCTCTTGTTCGAAGTGATTGCCCAAGGGGATTATAATCCCTCTTTTCTTAAACCTGCTTAGCTCCAGTAAACTGCCATAACCCCCTAAGGTAATTATCAGCTTAGCTCTTGTAAGATCTCTGATTGGGTTAGGATTGAAATGAGTTGCACCACCTATTATTCGATAATCCATGCGTGCTTTATCTAAGATTGTTGTAATCTTCTCTAAAATTGGTCTTCCAATCTCAGTTCCACCTATATTAACGAGGATGTAATCCTCTTCTTCAATCTCTCCAAAATCATCATGAGTGTATATCTGGCCGTAATATTCGAAATTTTTGTGATATTCTTTGTTAAGTCCCACATATATTCTGAGGTCAAATTTCATGAAGCTTCTCATAAGCTTTTTGTTGACTACCGGGAGAAGAATTCTCTGGAAAAGAGATTTTTTAACTGGTTTAAATCTCATGAAATCAGTTATAAATACGCTTTTTGCGGTTAAGTCATCCATAAATAAAAATTCCCAGAATTCATCAGCAATAATTAGATCATATCTCTCAAAGTCTACTGATTCTGTGATTTTTATGGCATTTTCTTTGATGGAGTTGTATATTTTTCTGAGATCCTTGAGAGTAACTCTAAGCCAGCCATCTACAAAAAGAGATTCAAAAAGCTTGCCTATACTTTTTAATTCGGATGAAACTGGAAGCGCTTTGAAGTTTTTATACTCAATATATTTCAGAGCCTGTCCTGCAGTAAGCCAGTCTACGTCTGCCCACTTCAAGTATTTTGCTAAGTAACAATCTCTTGTTACATGTCCCAAGCCCACACTTGAAGAAGCATACAGCACTTTAACTCTCGTCATCTTAGCAGTTAAGAAAGATTCTCATCCTATTTATTTTTTAACACTGTTATGTCACTGTCATTCAACCTTTCTCGCTTTAGTATATCTGCAAGACGATCCTTAACTTAAAGAAATATGGAAAAGGTGAAAAGAGCATCAGGAATGAAGCCGAAATGACGCCGGGGAAGGGATTTGAACCCTTGCGCCTCCCGAGGAGGCAGCAGGTCTCGAGCCTGCCGCATTAGTCCGCTCTGCCACCCCGGCACATCTATGTAATAATAACGAACATTTAATTAGCCTTTCCATCTTAATAACTTTAGGTGATGACAAAATGGGAAAGTTTGACAGAAGATCCAGAGAGCGCAAAGGGGAGAGAAAAGCAGAACTCCTCGAAGAGAAACTCATAGAGGAGAGTCTTGAAGAAAGCTCTGGAGGTGAGGAAATCTGAAGATGGAAGTAAGCATAGGCTCTAAGAAAAGGACAGTTGACGTCAGAGATGGAGAGACGTATGAGGATCTTCTTCTTTCTTTAAATTTGAATCCAGAAGAATACATCGTAATTGTGGATGGAAAACCAGTTCCACTTGAAAGTGAAATAAAAGAAGGAGAAACAAAAATTTTGAAAGTCGTCTCTGGTGGCTAATCACTTTTCTATGAGGATCACAAGATCCTCATAGTCTATAACATCAACTTCTTTTCCACCAGAAATGATTTCGTATTCAATCTCCACCTCTTCTTCTCCTATCTGAATTCTCTCACCATCTATCTCCACTTCGCCTCTCTCCAAGAGATCGATAACATCCTCTAAGGAACTCTTCGTGATGGTCTCTACGATTTTCTTCGCTTTTTCTCTGTACTTAGGACCTATGACGCTCATCTTTGGTTTCACACTTTTCACTCTCTTCTCAAATTCAGGAGAGCCACTCCTGATCTCGACTTCGCTGTTAACCGCTCCTTCTATTTCCTCAGTGCTTTTAAGGTCTCCGTAAATTATCACTCTCTTCAGCGGTGCATTCAGTGGAATCCCTCTCTCTGATTTGTATCTTCTCACTCCTGCAATTGCTCTAATTGTTCTCTCTCCGATTTTTGCCATTTCATTGTCAATCTCTATTTCCAGCTCTCTAAATCTCTCCTTATGAACACTTCTCCCGAATAGCCTCGTGTAAATCTCTTCGGTGATAAAAGGAATGAAAGGAGACACCATCTTAAGAATATGTTCTAAAGTAATTGAGAGGACTGTGGAAGCAGTTTCATCTCTCTTCTCATAGAGCCTATGCTTTACTGCCTCAATATATTCATCTGCGAGAATCTCCCAAGTGAAGTTTTTCAACTTCAAAAATGCTTCATTGAACCTGAAATTATCCATTGCCTCCTCGTATTCTTCCTTAACTTTCTTCAGTTCTCTCAGGAGCCAGTGATCTACTGGAGTGAGCTTCAAATTCTTTGTCTCTACTCTCTTCACATGCGGATAGGAAAATCTGAAGATGCTCCAGAGCTTCTGTTCAAATCTCCTTGCAGCTACAACATCTTTCCACCTGAACATGATATCTGAACCGGTTGCTCCTCCAAGAGCTGCCCACTGTCTGAAGGCATCTGCTCCATATTTTTCAATAACTTCTTCTGGATCTATGATGTTTCCGAGTGATTTGCTCATCTTATGACCGTCCTCTCCTAAGACCATTCCGTTAATAACAATCGTATACCATGGAATCTCATTAACTAGGGCATCTGTTCTGAGAATCGTATAGAATGCCCAAGTTCTTATAATGTCATGGCCCTGAGGTCTCAGATGGGTTGGGAGTAACATTTCTTCTCTTCTATCCCATCCAGCGACCCAGAGAGCTGAAATTGAGCTATCCATCCACGTGTCGAGAACATCCTCCTCTCCTCCAAACTCGGTTGATCCACATTCACAGGGTTCTTTTGGAGAGTCCTTCGTGGGATCAACAGGGAGCCACTCTTCTTTGGCAACTTTAATTTTCCCACATTTCTTGCAGTACCACACAGGAATAGGAGTTGCAAAGATTCTCTGTCTCGAGATGCACCAATCCCATTCCATGCTGTTTACCCAGTTCTCAAGTCTAATTCTCATGTGCTCTGGAATCCATTTTATCCTCTTCGCTCTCTCCAGAATTTTTTCTTTATCAACCTTCACGAACCACTGAGTTTCAGACAGAATCTCAATTGGAGTGTCGCACCTCCAACAAATTCCCACATTCTGCTTGACTCTCTCCTCTCTGAATATCCTCTTCTCTCTCCTCAGATCCTCCACTATATGCCTCTTCGCATCTTCTATTTTCATTCCCGCATACTTTCCGTTTATTTCAGTCATCCTTCCATCTCTTGAAATTGCTCTTCTCAGCGGAAGATTGTATCTCTTCCACCATCTAACATCCTGACGGTCACCAAAAGTACAGATCATCACAGCTCCAGTTCCAAAATTCGGATCAACTTCTTCATCTGCGATTACAGGTACTTCGAGATTCCAGATAGGAACTCTGACTTTCTTCCCTACGATATCTTTATATCTCTCATCTTCAGGGTGAACTGCAACCGCAACACAGGCTCCTAGGAGCTCAGGTCTAGTTGTTGCAATGTCAATCCCATCAAAATGGATGTAATAGAGAACGGTCTCCCTTTCCTCATACTCCACTTCCGCAAAAGCTATTGCAGTCTCACATCTCGGGCACCAGTTAACTGGATGTTCTTCTCTGTAGATCCATCCATCATTGTACATCCTCACAAAAGACTTTTGAGTTCTAGAATAGTATTCAGGAAGCATCGTTATGTATTCATTGCTCCAGTCTATGGAGAATCCAAGTCTTCTCATCGTTTTTCTCATCTTCTCTATGTTCTTCATCGTTAACTCTCTGCACAATCTCCTGAACTCTTCTCGGCTAATGTCTTTTTTCGTTATTCCGTGAATCTCTTCAACCTTTACTTCAGTTGGAAGTCCGTGACAGTCCCATCCTTGAGGAAACATTACATTGTAGCCCTTAAGCCTCTTGTAGCGTGCAATGAAGTCTATGTAGCACCAGTTAAGTGCATTTCCCACATGGAAATTTCCAGTTGGATATGGAGGAGGCGTATCTATGATGAAAGGCTCTCTCTCTGAACTAAAGTCGAAGTAGAAATCCTCATCCTTCCATTCGTTCACCCACTTCTCTTCAACACTCCTGAAATCATATTCTTTTGGAATTTCCATATTTAACTCTCCTCCCAGATGCATCTCTTCTGTATCTTCCAATCTCACTGTCAAAAACCTCTTCTCCTCTGAAAATTGGGCCCTCTTTGCAGACTCTCACGCCTGATGGATCGAGCACGCATGATCCACATACTCCAATTCCACATTTGAAATATCTCTCAACTGAAATCTGGAGTTTATGAAGGATATTTAATTCCTTCGCTCTATCCAGAATCTCTCGGAGCATCCCATCTGGGCCACATGCATATATCGCATCGTAAACTTTCATCTCAATCTCATCGATCAAATCGGTTACAAAACCCTTTCTTCCTTCTGAACCGTCCTCTGTTGCGATGAGAAGCTCCCCCTTTGAGAACTTTCTGAGAAGCACTAGATCATCTTTTGTTCTGGCTCCTATGAGAGCTGTGAACTTGTTGACTCTTTCCGATAGGAAGGCAAGAGGTGCAGATCCCATTCCTCCTGCTATAAGAAGAGATTTTCCATCTGAAATTTCAAATCCTCTTCCGTAAGGTCCTCTGATCCCTATGAAATCTCCCTCTTTCATATCGTGCAGTCTTGATGTCACTCTTCCGACTCTCTTCACGGTTATCGAAGTTGAAGAAGAGAGACTCATCGGTCTCTCTCCAATTTCAGGAATCCAGACCATCAGGAATTGCCCTGGAGTCGCACCTTTTAACCATGGAGCATCTAAAATAAATGTCTTGGCATCCCTACCTTCTTCAATGATCTCTTTTATTTCAACCATTCTCGGAAGCATTTTTACACCCTGTGAGCTCTTCCAACGAGTTCTTCAATCTTTAAATTCTTTTTCGTGAGATATTCTTTCAATCCCGCTTTAATCTTCTCAAAGATTCTCACATCTTTCATCACTGCAGTTCCAATCTCAATCGCAGAGGCTCCCGCCAGCATCATTTCTACTGCATCTTTCCACGAAGTCACACCTCCCACTCCTATAATTGGAATTTCAAGAGTTTCGTAGAGTTCGTAGATGCACCTAACCGCAACAGGCTTTATACAGCTTCCTGAGAGACCTCCAATTCTATTCCCGAGAATAGGGACTCCAGTTTCGACATCTATAATCATCGCTCTGAGGGTATTTATAGCGACAACCGCATCAGCGCCTGCTTCCTGAGCTGCTAGTCCTATTTCCACGATGGACGAAACATTCGGACTAAGTTTCACCCAGACCGGAGAGTCCACAGCTTTTTTCACCTCTCTCACGATATCTCCAATCATCTCCTCGTCATCTTCAAGCTTTTTCGTCACATCAGAATGAGGGCAACTTACATTTATTTCGAATCCATCCGCATCTCTAAGAGTCCTCGCAACTTCTCTGACCTCCGATGGATCTCCACCGAAGATGCTCGCTATGATCGGAGCATCGCAATTCTCCTTGAACTTTTTTATCTCTTCTTTAAACTCCTCACATCCTGGATTCGGGAGTCCCATTGCATTAATCAATCCAAAAGGTAGCTCAACAACGCAGGGCATTGGATGACCCTCTCTTGCTCTTACTCCTATGGATTTTGTCACAACTCCACCCGCACCAAATTTCACAGCGCTGATCATGGAAGAGGCACTCATTCCGAGAACTCCCGAAGCTAAAATCAGCGGATTCTCAAACTTCAATCCACTTACCTCAACTTCGAGCATTCATATGCTTTTCGAGTGGCGGAAATAAAAAATTTATTAAGCCTTTAGATCTCAGAGAATTAACATTAAAGGTGTACTTTATGCTGTTGAAATCTCCTTCAAGAATTCATATCACGCTTATAGATATGAATGGGGCATCGGGAAGAATTGATGGTGGCGTTGGCATAGCTCTTGATCATCCATCTGTTGTTTTGGAGGCGAAAAAAAGCAATGAGGTTAAAATAAAAGCCTCAAAAGAAGATAAGGAGAGAATATTGGAGTTTTGTAAGCCTTTTTTCGAAAAAGGGCTTGGAGTTGAAATTGAAGTTAAGGAGAGCATCCCTCCTCACGTTGGCTTGGGTTCAGGAACTCAGCTTGCTTTGACCTCTGCTCATGCCATAAATCTTCTCTATAACCTCAATCTCAGTGTAAGAAATCTCGCCGAGATTGTGGGCAGAGGAGGTACTTCTGGGATAGGAGTTGCAGCTTTCGAGAGCGGAGGATTCATTCTCGATGGAGGTCATAGCAGAGAGATCAAGAAATCTTTTCTCCCCTCTGCAGTGAGTAGAGTCCCCCCTCCTCCCATTCTTGTCAGATACGATTTCCCTGAGTGGGATATAGTTCTCGTGCTTCCAGAAGGAAGAGGTCTTCATAGAGGCGAGGAGGTGGAAGCCTTCAAAAAGTGGTGTCCGATTCCGCTTGAAGAGATTAGAGCTCTCTCTCACATCATCCTTATGAAGCTCCTCCCCGCTGTGGTTGAGAGGAACATAAAAGTTTTTGGAGAAGCTATAAATGATATCCAGAGGTTGGGGTTTAAGAGGAGAGAGGTTGAGATTCAGAGAAGGGAAACACTTGAAATCATGGAAATTCTCAGAGAAAGTGGGTGCACTGGAGCTGGAATTAGCTCATTTGGACCTCTTGTCTACGGAATATCCGAGATTGGGGAGGAAGTCGTAGACATCCTTAGAGAGCATCTCGGAAAAAAAGGAAACGTAATTTTAACGAGAGCAAGAAACAGGGGTGTTATAGTTTGCGAGTGAGAGCATGGTTCGGAACCGTAGAAAATGGAAAGTGCATCTCAAAAGCTCCTGTTCTCGAGTCTGATGAGAGTGTGAAGAATTTCAATTCGGAGTTCAGAAAACTCGCTTCAATCTGCGGGGTGAAGGATTATGTGGGAGAACTTCATGATCTGATGGTTGAGCTCACGAGAGAGGCACTTAAAGAAGCTTCTTCTGATTTAAAACTCGTTGAACTGGTCAATCTTCTGGAGGAGCTTAATGAATCTATTTCGGTCTTCGAGGAAATGAAAAACACTGCTTTTTCACCTTTTCCTACATCATTCGAAGAAGCAATTTCTGCGTTGAAAAGAGCTAGAGATGACATCATTTCTGAGATATCAAAAGAGATGAATTCTTATGCTCCGAATTTGAGTTCTGTTGCGGGAGAACTTCTCGGAGCAAGATTAATAGCTCATGCTGGAAGTTTAAGAAGACTGGCAGTCCTATCTTCAACAACTATTCAGGTTCTCGGAGCAGAGAAAGCTCTCTTCAAGCACCTTCAGAGAGGAACGCCACCTCCGAAGCATGGAATCATTTATCTTCATCCTTTCCTGAGAAGGGTGAAGAAAAAGAAAAGAGGAAAAACTGCAAAACTCATAGCTAAATACATTTCAATAGCCTCAAGAGCAGACGCTCTGAGCGGAAGGAAACTTGGGCTAAAAGAGAAAATGGAAGAGGAATTCAGGAGGATTTCGGGTGAGTAAACTCCTCGCAGCTAAGGAAAAACTGAAGTTACCTTTGAGAAGAGGGGATAAAGTCCTCTATCTCGGTGTTGGAGCCGGAAAAACAGCAAAGATTATGCTCGGCTTTGGCGTTGATGTGATTTATGGAGTTGAGTTTGCTCCTAAACCGATGAAAAAATTTCTTGAGCTTTGCGAGAAGCATAAGAAACTCATCCCAATTTACGCTGATGCGAGGCATCCAGAAAAATATTCGGGAATAGTTGAGAAAGTTGATATCATCTATCAAGATGTCGCTCAACCAGATCAAACTGAGATCGCAGTTTCGAATGCGGAATGGTATCTCAAAAAAGGGGGTAATTTTATCCTTATGATGAAAACGAGAAGCATAGATATCTCTCTATCTCCTCGCGAGGTCATCGAGAGGGAGCTTGAAAAGTTATCGAATTTTGATATTCTCTCCTCGGAGAGACTCACACCATCCTATCCAGATCACTGGGTGATCGTTTTCACGAGGTGAAGGAGAATGAAGGGTTTAAGAAACGTGGAAATTGGAGATGTTGATGAAGAGCTGAGCTACCATTTCAACGTCATTCGAAGATGCATGTGGGAAACGAAGAATGGAATAGCTGTTTATGCGACATTTCCAACGAAGAGATATCCATACGTCTATCCTAGAGATACCGCAGCGTGTATGAGATATCTTTCATTCCTACATAAGTTTGAGAATGAAGAATATGGAGAGCTTGCTTTTAAATTGATGGAAGGAATATCTAAGTTCATTTTATCTGTTCAGAGTGCTAGTGGGAGGTGGCATCAGAGATATTCAATCGATGGAAAGAACATGTCCCTCTATAAACAAGAGGATAATACCGCTCATGGAATGTACATACTCCTTCAGTATCTCATAACCGCTAAAGAGAGAGGAGAAGAAGTGGAGAATTTTGATGAAATAGTGGAAGCAATCTACAAAGCTGCTAAACTTTCCATAAACGATTACTTCAGATGTGAGATTCAGCTATACTTCTCTAACACCTCTGTTCACGAGAGCGGAATCGTAAAAGGATACGACATCTGGACGAATTTCTCTTATCTGAACGCTTTTAAGAAACTCATACACTTTTCAAAGCTTTATGGTCTCGAGGAGAAGTTCAAATTTGCACTCGATCACTACAGAGTGCTTCATCATTCCGTCTTTCAGAAGTTCACCGCGGAGCAAAGATTCGTAAGGAGGATAACTCCAGTAGGACTTTACGATTATAACCCAGATATCACCCTCATGTCTCCGTTTTACTTTGGCTTTGGAGATGTGATGCCTTTCGCTCTAGAGAAGTCTATTCAGGTGGTTGAAAACGAGCTGTGGGATCCTCAACTCGGGGGCCTTCAGAGATATCTCCCGTTCACCGAGGATCCGAACGTTCATGTACATGGAGGAAACGGTCCATGGGTCATGTTTACCCTCATGCTCGCTCAGTATCACTATTCGAGGCTTATGATGGAAAAAGGAGACGAAATTCTAGAATGGGCGAAGAGCTTCTCAACCGAAGAGGGTTATCTTCCAGAGCATCTATCAACTCCCGAGAGATTTGAAGAATTCCTTTTCAAAGAGTGGGAAACCGGAATAGATTACAAGAAAGAGTTCGATCCAGATATTCTATTACCTGGGATAAAGTTCGACGTGATTCTTGAGGAGCTCAACAACATGAAAAGAGAGTACGACAGCATGAAGGCAATGATTGAGAGTTCTCCAGGTTTGCACTATGTGATCTTCGCAACTCCTCTTATGTGGAGTCATGTTGAGTACTCAGTTGCTCTCCTTATTAGGAAGCATAGAAAAACCCTGGAATAATGGTTGAGGGAAAAATTTTTTAGGCCTCCCTTCATGAAATAATTTTCATGAAAAACGAGGGTGAATATGGATTTCTTGAGTTTGGACAAATATTTCCGCCACTTGTCCCAAGACTTGGAGAGAAAATTTTGATGCAATATGATGTCAATGTTGATATTAGACCTTTTGTTAGGGAGTTGTTGAAGTACATCTATGAGGGAGAGGGATATCCTCTTATTATTGCAAACTTTGACACCTCAATTAAAGACATCTTAAATGACTATCCCTTCTTAAAAGAGTGGGAAAATGTTGTTTTCGTTGATTTCTTCACGAAAATGTATGGGAAGATAACAGATACTGTAGGAGAAGGTCGAATTCATCCTGAGTTGGATGTTGAAAAGGAGTGGATTCAGAATCTTAACAAGATTATATATCCTCCCATGAAGACAGGTTCAATGGATTTGGGCTCCGTTCATGATGTTTGCTGTAATTTGGGCATCAAACACTTCAGGGAATACGGAAATTCCGTGATAATACTCTATAATTTCAACTCACCATTTTTCAGAGATTTCTGGTCTGCATTCCATTTCTCAACTCATTTTGGATTCTCTTTCTCCAGATTTAATGGTTTCTCTTTTTGGATAACCATTAAAGGCCTTCCGAATGAAAATTTGATCCGATCGACTTTTCCCACAGTATTTGAATTGAGGAGATATTCCTCTGATATCGGTGGTGGTGGAGTTATTGAAGTTGTTAAAAGCAAATTACCCACCAAAATAAAAACTTTGAAATATTTGGAAAAGGAAGAAAATATTTTGTTAATTCAAGGAGCTGAAGATTGATTTTCATTCAGCTCTTCTAAGATCTCAATTACCCTTCTTATAAATCGGGCAACTTTTCGTCCTTCTTCTGTTATTCTGTAAGTCCCTCTGGTTCTTGGTGGTTTCTCTAGTAGCCCTAAAAGAAGTAACTCCCTCAGATAATGGCTTAGCGCTCCAGGTGTCTCATTTACTATCTCAAGTAAATCATAGAGTTCGGAAAACTGCACCATTCCGTCTTTTGTATCGTTGATATGTAATATTATCAGGCGTGGAATCAAACCTGAGATTACCTTACCGTATTTGTATAGTATTTCTTCATATTCCAGATTTTTTTCTATCTCCTCTTCACGTACCATTCCCATCTACATCGCCCTTTACGAAGGGGAATAATAAAAATTTTATTCATTTTTCTTCAAATGCTCAGTAAGGTATGTTGAAATGTCTTTAACTTCCAGTTCTCCATTAGAGCACTCTCTTAAATGGTAAACACAGAAAGGACATGCGGAGAGTAAAATTTTGGCACTAGTTTTCAAAGCCTCCTCAACTCTTCTCTTCCCGATTGCCTCTGAAAGCTCTTTAAATGCTGATCTGACTCCGCCTCCCGCACCACAGCATTTTGCATTTACTTTATTGTTTTTCATCTCAACTATCTTAGCGCCAGTTCTTCTTATCAGCTCTCTCGGAGGCTCGTATATGCCCAGATGTCTTCCGAGATGGCATGGATCATGATAAGTAACAGCTTTTTCTTCTTTTTGCAACGGAAGATCCTTACTTAACAGAAATTCAGTTATGTGGATTACCTCAAATGGAAGTTCTCCCACCAATTTTGGATAATCTTCCTTGAAAGTTCGATAACAACCTGCACACGTGAAAACTACCGTTTTTGCTCCACTTTTCTTCACAATCTCTAAGTTTCTCTTTGCCATTTCTTTAGCTTCTTTTATTCTCCCGGTTCTTATAAGAACAGAACCACAGCATTTTTCTTCTTGAGATAGAAAATAATTCACATCTGAAGCTTCTAGTAGCTTTATTGTGGAATTAGCTATTTCTGGAGTTCTGTATGCGGCCATACATCCTGTAAAATAAAACACATCTCCAAACTCTTTTTTTCCGCTAATTTCCAGCATTGAATGCCTCTCAGCTTCTTCACCAAATGGATTTCCATATTTTATCACGTTCTCAGCTATCTTCTCATGAACATCAATCATCAGGAGATCTCTAACCTCTCCATCTCTCAGTATGCTATTAATGTAGGCTCTCGACCTCTCTATTATGTCTACTACATTAACTCCTGCAGAGCAGGCATTCTCACACTCTTTACAGGTTGTACAGGAAAATAGAGCATCAATAAGTCGTTTGTTTGGTTTAATTTTACCCTCAACCAATCCTCTGAGGGCAATCATCCTACCTCTCGAAACAAAAGTATCCCATCTTTCAGTTTCAAACACAGGACAAACGAATCTACACTCTCCGCACCGCATGCATTTATAAAGTTGGTGAACGTCAACCTCCTCCATTTTCTCCACCTCTTCAAAATTCGAAACCGAGTTTACCCGGATTCATTATGTTGTTGGGGTCAAACAATCTCTTAATCCCTTTCATGAGCTCAAAAGCCTCTTTTCCGTGAATTCTCTCCATGTATTCATTTCTGGTGCAACCCATACCGTGCTCTCCACTTAAAGTTCCACCAAGCTTGAGAGCGAGCTCATAAATCTCCTTTACCGCAATTTCCAATTTTTTCCAGTCTTCTTCGGAGGATTGATCTATAACCATTCCTGGATGGATATTGCCCTCGCCAAAATGTCCGTAGGTGTAAATCTCTATTCCAACTCTTTTAGATATTTCTCTTATTCCGAGAATCATCTCTCCTACTTTAGCTGGGGGAACAATCACATCCTCTGCCCCAAGATATACTCTGCTGTGCTTAGGGTTCAAACGTCCCACAGAACCTCCTGCAGCACTTCTACCCTCCCAAATCTCTTTGCTTTCTTTTTCATCATCGCTCCATCTTACGTTGAAAGCTCCCTCCTCCTCACAGATCTTGGCAACTATTTCTGCTTGTCTCCTTGCCTCCTCTGCAGATCCCTCCACTTCAAAGAACAGAATAACGTCTGCCGAAGGTAGATTTAGATTTGGTTTGAATGCATTTATTCCTGCAATCATATCTCTGTCAAGGAATTCAATGGCGTTTGGCACAATTCTGGAGGCGAAAATTCTTTCAACAGCTCTCTGAGCATCTCTGACATCATTGAATGGTGCTGAGACTACCGCCACTTTTTCTGGCTTCGGAATTATCTTCAGGATTATCTCAGTTATAACTCCTAAAGTTCCCTCGGAGCCAATAAAAAGGTGTGTTAGATCTATCCCACTTGTGTTTTTGTGGAACTTTCCTCCCGTGGTTATAACACTTCCATTGGGCAATACAACCTTAAGTCCCAAAACATAATTTCGAGTAACTCCACTTCTTACAGCTCTCGATCCACTCCCTCCAATTGCTACCTGAGCTCCTATTGTGCATACTTTGTTACTCCCGGGGTTGGGAGGAAAATAAAATCCATACTTGCCAATTTCCTGATTTAGTTTATTGTGAACCACTCCCGGTTGCGTAACAACAACTCTGTTTGGAATATCAATCTCAATAATTTTATCCATTTTGGTTAAATCGAGGATTATTCCGCCTTTTAGTGGGACACAACCTCCTGCAGTTCCAGAACCGGCCCCTCTCGGTGTTACTGGAATTTTATGCTTATTTGCATATTTTAAAATCTCACTCACCTCTTCTGTTGTCTCCGGTCTGAGAATAACGTGAGCTTTACCCTCCACAGGAGTGGTATCAAAGGAATAAACATAGAGATCTACTTCATCCACACTAATGTCATCATCTCCCACTATCTCTCGAAAGAATGAGAGGTCATCATCTGTTAGCATTTTGCATCGCCTCATATCCCCTTTTTGCAGTTAAAATTTGATCCTCATCACCATCAAAAGTTCTTTCGACTGCTTTTATAAGAGATTGCAGAGAGGTCAATCTTTTTGAAGCGCATATGGCTCCTGCCATAGCTACTGCAGTTTTCCCTCCTAATTCTTTTGCAATCCCACTAAGGTCAACAGAGAGAAAACCGTCCATTGCATTCCTACTATTTAATATTTTTATTGAATCTTCTTTTGCATTTGAATTCGGATTTATCAATCTCAAAAGCGTCTCGTCTAGGATGCCAACGATGTCGAAGTTGTAACTCTCTGAATAATTTCTTATCTTCGTCTCTGAAATTCTGAGCACCGTTTTTATCGGTTTTCCAGTACCTCTATCTCCCCACGTGGGGCGCATCTGCACGAATTTTCCATCTATAAGCGCTGCATAGGCAACTACATATCCTGTGAGAGAATCACCCTGGCCTTCTCTAGCGTGAATACATATTTCTATCATTCTTCATACCTCCTCCAGAGTTCATTCACAATTTCCTGAACTTTTCTCGCATCATCATCTGTTAGAGTATCGAATCTCCTTTGCATTCTGAGATATTCCTCAACCGGGATTCTTCTCTCGGGTTTGTAGGTTAAATTGAAGGATCCATTCTCTATTTCGTAAAGCATCCAAAGGCCAGATTCAACAGCTTTTCTGGCAATCTCAACTGTATATCTTCCATCATATCCCCAGGAAATTGGGCAGGGTGAAAGAACATGAATGTATCTAAATCCCTTAATCTTCTTCGCTTTTTTAAGCTTCATGTAAAAATCTTCCAAGTGAGAAATGGATGCAGTGGCCACATACGGAATATTGTGGGCTGCCATTATTGAAGGAGCATCTTTTTTCATAAGCCTTTTTCCGAGAGGCCAGTCTGGCGTTCTCGCACCGAAAGGCGTACAACTGTTGAGCTGACCTCCTGTGTTCATGGCAGATTCATTATCATAGCAAATGTGTATTATATCCTCATTTCTTATTGCAGCACCCGAGAGTGCTTGAAAGCCTATGTCCATGGATCCACTGTCTCCTGCAATTGTGACAACATTCACATTTTCCTTTCCTTTCCTCATCATTGCATGTTTTACTCCTGTTGCAGTGGAAGACCCACATTCGAATAGAGCGTGAAGATATGGAATTTTAATTCCAGTTTGGGTATTCGTCGCAAGAAGTGTTGCAAGACAGCTTGCAGGAATGATTACGATTGTGTCTTTTCCTAGTGCTTTTAGCGCAAATCTGGCTACTATCGTTGCACTGCACCCCGGACAAGATTTGAGAGATGGTCCGAGAAATTCCTCCTTATCAAACTGATCAAGGTCGATCTTTTCGCTCATCTCCATCATCCCCTGAGATTGATCCACGAAATTTCTTCTAATCTCTCTTTTTGTATTAAATCCTCAAAAACCTCTCTTATATCATTTTTAGAGACGTTTCTTCCTCCCAATCCAGCTATATAACCTTTTACCGGTATTCCAGTGTTATAAAGGGCAGACCTCATCTCATCGTAAAGCGCTCCATTAGAACCTGCAGAAAAGTTTCTATCTATTGTAGCAACTGCTTCAGCACTCTTCAACGCTTTTTTAACCTCTTCTCTTGGAAACGGTCTGAATGAACGTATTCTCAGTACACCCACTTTTTTACCTTCTGCTCTCATCTCATCAACTACTTCTTTTGCAGTAGATGCAATAGTTCCCATGGTCGCAATTACAAACTCTGCATCTTCGACTCTATAGGGATCGATAAGACCATAAAATCGACCAAACTCCCTTTGAAACTCCTTACCGACCTCTCTTATCACTTTAAGAGCATTATCCATCGCAATTTTCTGTTTATACCTAAATTCTGTTAAATAATCTGGAGTAGTGGGTGCATTTATCGTCATAGGATCGTCTGGATCCAGAATTATGTGTTCCGGGTTATATTCCCCAACAAATTTTCTAACTTTTTCCTGTTCTGGTACTTCAACGTTCTCCCAGGTGAAAGAGAGAAGATAAGATTCATAGGAGAACATTCCGGGAAGCAAAACTCTTCTGTCCTCACAAATTCTAAACATTTGAATTGCAGTGTCTAAAACTTCTTGATTGGTCTCACAGAAAAGCTGTATCCAGTGAGAGCTTTTAAGTGCCATTGCGTCTGAGTGGTCTGGATATCTAGAATGCGGTGATGAAACTGCTCTGTTTATAACTGCCATCACAATGGGCACTCTTAAACCAGAGGCATAGTAACAAACTTCCGCCATATAGAGTAGCCCCTGAGAGTTCGTAGCGGTGAATACTCGTGCCCCTCCCAAAGAAGCGCCAACTGCAGCTGCTAGAGCGCTTTGATCAGATTCCAAATGTATTAAATCAGCATCAAATTCACCTTTTGCTATGAATTCTGATATTTTGTGAATTAGCGGAGTTTGAGGTGTTATCGGATATACCGGGATGATCTCAGCACCACTAAGCATTGCTCCATATGCTGCTGCTTCATTTCCGTTGAGCAGTTCTATTTTATTCATGGCAGTTCCACCTTCCTTTCTTCTTTGATAGCATTTTTCGGACACTCTTCAATACAGATACAACATCCCTTACAATAATCCAGATCCATCTTTAATTTCCCTTCAGAAACCTTGATCGCTCCATCAGGACAAAAAACAACGCACCTCATACAAAAATCACATTTATCCTGATCTATCTCAATCTCATTTGTTCTCCAATTCCCTGTTTTTGCTTTTTGCGTCCCGAATCTGGCTATTATCGCTTCAGGCAACTCTTCTACCGACGGTAGATTGCTCATCAAAAGTCCTCCTTTCTTTTTGGGTCTTACAAGTTCAATAACAATTTACCGTTTTTCCCGTATTTTAAATTTTCTGTATTTGCCTAATATGCAATATCGAACTAGATAAATTTATATAATGAATCGTTATTGAATTTATTCTGGGGATCTCAATGAAAATTGATGAGGAAAAGTGCATAGGTTGCGGAAATTGCGTCCCTTATTGCCCGGTCTCAGCGATCTCTCTTAATGAGAAAGCTGAGATTGACAGAGAACGATGTGTAGAATGCGGTGTTTGCTACAGAAGTGGCGCATGTCCAGTAGATGCTATAGTTATCGAGGAGCTTGAATATCCGCGCACTCTAAGATCCTTCTTCAGCGATCCTTTGACTGTTCACAAGGAAACTGGAATTCCTGGAAGAGGTACTGCTGAGATGAAGACAAATGACGTTAGCAATAGATTTACTGAAACCCTCCTTGGTCTTGCTCTCGAAGTCGGCAGACCGGGAATCTCGACTTCATTCGAAGAAGTTGAAAAGTTAACGAAGAGGTTAGTGTCACTTAAAAGGAGTGGCGTTCCAATAGAATTCGAGCCAGACAATCCTCTAACAGTTTTGATGAATTCTGAAACAGGAGAGTTGCCAGAAGAAATAAAGAAAGAAAGGGTTCTTTCTGCCATCATAGAAATGCGCATTCCGTATGAACACGTTAAAAGAGTGCTCGAAGAGGTGAAGGAAGTTGCTAATGAGATAAACACCGTTTTCAGCCTAGATTTCATCACGAGAAACATCGAAGGGAAGAGGATTTCGGAAGAGTTGTTAAACATTGTTCAGAGTGCTGGCTTCTCTCCAAGACCTAATGGTAAAACCAATGTAGGACTCGGGAGGGTTGGAAGATGACCCATACTTTGCATCGTCAGGGAGATGAGGAAAGTCTGAAAAAAGATTATGTGGTTCTTGCGATGGCCCACAAAGGTTTGAATTCAGATGGCGCTGGAGATAAGCTCAGGAAAATAGCGGATATAATGCATTCCCACAATCCGGTGAACATGGGAATAATGGGACCAACCAAGGATGGAAGAGCTGCTTGCATGGTTCGGGGAGTCACCTTGGAAGAAATTAAGGAAGCTATTCACGATGGCTCTATTCTCCATGCTGTTTATACGGAAAAAGAAACCGTAAATAAAGTGCTTGAGGATATAAAAAAGACCGATCTTGGAATTTCAATAGTTGTTAGCGGACTTTTCAATGAGGTCTTCTCAATTCTGAATGAGAATGAGACTCCTCTTCCGCACACTATCAACATGTCTCTTGGGGTTCACGGGAAGATTGATCTCCTTCCCGAGCCAGAGGTGCTTGAAATCTCGACTATGTGCGGTCACGGACTCGTCTCTCATAATCTCGTGAGAGACAGGATGGAAAAAGTTGCAAAAGGAAAAATGAGTGCCGAAAAAGCTGCTAAAGATCTTGCCTCTCAATGTGTCTGTGGCATCTTCAATCCCGAGAGGGCAAGAGAGTTGCTTGAGAAATATGGTAAAAAGTTTTAGGCTTTATCTATTTCAATAATATGTAACAAGAAAAATTTAAAAAGTGTGGGATAATAATGAAAATATGTGGAGGTGAAAAAAGTTGTCTAAGAAAGTGAGCACCAAGAGTTTGATTCTAGTGGGTGCAGTACTTGCGTTGGTCGTTCTTGCTGGATTCACTGGATGTGTGGGAGAACAGAAACCAGCGGAACAGGCTCCAGAAGCTCCTCAGATACCAAAACCAGCAAACCACCCGAATTATCCGGAGAGACCTATAACCTTTATAGTGAATTATGGTGCTGGAGGAGGCACAGATAGATTTGCCAGAGCTATGGCAGCACCTATGGAGAAGATTTTAGGACAGAAGATTGTCGTTGTTAACATTCCGGGTGGTGCAGGTTCCATAGGAGAGGATTATCTGTTGAAACAGCCTGCAGATGGATATTACGTGCTTGCGATGGGTTCTGATTTTCCGATAAATCTGGTGACTGGAAGAAATCCGAATGATCTTGATGACTACTATCCGCTTGCCAGAGTTCAGTATGATACTGGAACGATAATGATCAACGCTAAGGATTCGAGATTTAGCAATCTCGACGAGTTCCTTGAGTATGCAAAGAAGAATAAAGTGGTTATAGCTGGAACTGGAGCTGGAGGTTTCGATGAGGTCATGGTAACTAAATTCGCCAAGGCTGCGGGAATCAAATACGAGTATGTGACTTATGATAAAGCTGGAAAGATGCATGCAGCTCTTGTAGGCGGTCATATTGATGCGATGTTCGAGGAATTTGGTCCACCAATGTCTCTTATTGAGTCTGGAGATGTTAAACCAATTGTGGTCTTTGCAGAAAAGAGAGTTGAGGGATTTGAAGACGTTCCAACCGCTCTTGAATATGGCTGGGATATAACTCAGGGCAGATGGAGAGGATTCCTCCTCAAGGCTGGAGTTCCCGAAGATATAGCTCAGTATCTTGAGCAGGTTGCATATGCAGCATATCAGACGCCAGAATACAAGGAATTCGAAAAGAACAGCTATCTGCACCTCAGAGAGGGATGGCTCGGTCATGAGGACTTCACTAAGTTGATAAAGAAGGAGATTCAGGATTACGCTGAGATATTGAAGGAGCTAGGTTACATCGAGGAACCACAAGAGACAGTGTAATCTAGGGGTGTAAAAAGAATATGATGGAGTTATTAGCAAAAAAGTTTGATATGTGTAGAAGCAGGGGCGACACTATAGTCGCCCTTGCAATTTTAATTTCCAGCTTTTATTTCCTTTATTTGACATTCCAACTTCCAATACCAAAGCAAGGTAGCACCTTAGATGTGGGTCCAAGAGCCTTTCCGATGATCTTGCTTATGGGTATGATTGTTTTAAGTGCTGTGATAATTGTGCAAAATATAAAAGCAAAGAGAATTTGCGAGCTCACAGAAACACCTCATCCAAGAAATTTCTGGATAGGAGTAGCTTTCTTATTCCTCTATGCATATCTCCTTGATATCGTCGGATTCGTTGTTCTGACACCGATTGCAACGTATCTATTCATGTATGCTATCGGAGTTAGGAGCAAGAAAATTCTGATTGGAGGAACTTTGATTCTTTGGCTCGTATTGACAGTGACCTTCCCAATGTTAATGGAGGTTCAGCTTCCCAGAGGTGTCTGGATATTCAGAGAAATAAGTTACTTCTTCTATTAGGAGGTGTCACGGGTTGAGTGGTGTTATTAGCGGAATTTTGATGGGTTTCACCAGTATTTTGGATCCGCTGACAATAGGGTTACTCATTGCCGGGGTTATAATAGGTCTTTTTGCCGGAGCAACACCTGGGATTAGTGGAACAATGATTGTAGCAATATTGCTTCCACTCACATTCAAATTAGATTCCATACCTGCTTTCGTCATGTTAACAGCGGTTTATGCGGTTGCAGTTTTCTCAGGTTCCATAACAGCAGTTCTTTTCAGAACTCCTGGAGCTCCAGAAGCAGCAGCCACGACTTTCGATGGTTATACAATGGCGAAAAAAGGGTTTCCACACAAAGCTCTCGGGTATGCAATGTTTAGTTCCTTCCTCGGAGGAACTCTTGGGGCAATAGCACTTTTACTCATTGCACCACAACTGGCTAGATTCGCACTTAAGTTCGGCCCAGCCGAGACCTTCGCTTTAATTCTTATGGCTCTGGCAATGATATCTTCTCTGGACGTTAAAAATCAAACAAAAGCCATTCTGATGGGCATTTTCGGTCTATTTCTTGCGATGATAGGAATGGACTATATGACTGGCGTTGAGAGGTACACGTTTGGAGTCCCAATTTTATCTGCTGGTTTACATTTCATTCCCGTCCTTCTCGGTCTCTTCGCAGTCTCTGAAGCCCTCAGAATGATTCAGGAAGATCCAGAAGTTAAACAAAAAATTGAGAAGATAAAAACAACGTTGCCAACTTGGGAGGAGTTCAAGAGATTAATTCCCACTTATATAAGAGCGTTTCCATTAGGACTCTTCATAGGAATACTCCCTGGAGTGGGCGCGACAACAGCCTCTCTTGTCGCTTACTCAACTGAAGTTAGATCATCCAAAACTCCAGAAAAATTTGGGACTGGAATTCCGCAAGGAATAGCTGCACCAGAGTGCGCCAATAATGCTGCTGCAATGGGGGCGCTCGTCATACTTCTGGCTCTCGGAATACCGGGGAGTGCTACAACTGCAGTGATGCTTGGAGGTCTGATTCTACACGGACTTCGCCCTGGTCCGTTGCTCTTCACTCTTTATCCAAAATTCGCATATGCCATTATGGTGGCGGCCCTTATAGCAAATATACTGATCATCATTATGTCTCCAGCTTTCATTCGATTCTTCTCGAACGTAGTCTTCAGAATTCCAAGAGGAATGCTTGGAACTCTGATAATACTCTTCTGCGTTGTTGGATCATTTGCAATGAGAAACAATATGTTTGACGTGTGGGCTGTGCTTCTATTTGGTTTGGTTGGATATGTTCTTGAGCGCTATGGATACCCGCTAGCACCTATAGTCATCGGTTTGGTTCTTGGTAGTCTTGCTGAGACAGAGTTCAGAAGGACTTTAATCACGCAAGGTGGCTTCATGGGCTTCTTCAGCTCTCCGATAAGCACAGGCTTGATATTAGTCTCCATATTTGTCTTCGTCTATCCATTCATAAAGAGTGCAATTGCATCTAGGAGAGGCTTGAAAGTCGGTTCTGGGAAGGAGTAACAAAATTCAAAAATTATCCTCTATTTTAAATTTTATTTAGATAAAGGAAGTGAGAGGTTTGCTTGAGGGAAAAGTAGCTCTAGTAACTGGTGCTAGCAGAGGTATAGGGCGAGCAATATCTCTTCGTCTATCTTTAGAGGGGATAAAGATAGTTCTCGTTGCAAGGGGACAGAAAGAATTAAAAGAAGTGGAGATGATGATAAAAGAGAAAGGAGGAGAGGCTTTATCTGTTGTTTGCGATGCAACGCGTGAGGATGAGGTTAAAAAGTGCGTTCAAATTGCTTTGGATGAATTCGGAAGAGTGGATTTTCTGATAAACAATGTCGGAGTATTTCCACCAGAATTAAGAAAAGGTTTGGAAGAGGTGACAATGAAGGAATGGAGTTTTATGATCGATGTAAATCTTACTTCTGCATTCATCTTCACCAGAGAAGTTCTACCTTTAATGAAGAGGCAGAGAAGTGGATACATAGTAAACATCTCTTCCATGGCTGGAGTAAAGGTATCTGGAAAGAATAGGAGCGTCTATTCAACACCAAAATTCGGACTAATGGGTTTGACCATGGCAACGCTTCACGAAGCTATCGATTATGGAATCAGAGTTACAGCCATCTGCCCCGGAATAGTGAAAACAGAATTTCAACCTCCTGAACGACTGAAAAAATATGGTGAAGACGTTTTAATGCCTGAAGACGTAGCTGAAACTGTTTTATTTCTTTTAAAATTACCAGGGAGAGTCATCATTCCAGAAATTCATTTAATACCCATCGTTCAAAAGGAATATCTATAAAAATTGGCAATTGAGATAAACTTTTTAAAAGCTAATTCTAAAAACACAAATTTAACAGAAGAAATGATTCAGAAGGTGATTTAATTGAAAAGTGATTACATGATAAACGCTCAGGTGCTCGTGGACCTACTCATAAGGGCTCTGTGGATAGAACTCGAAGCAGAGAGTAATACACTATGGTCCGAATTTCTTTACGCTTCTGATGAGCTCAGAGAAGTTGCAAATGTTCTCAGACGCGACAGTTCTCAGCATGAAAAAGCGGTAAGAAGAATTTTAAGAAGTGCGAGAAAAACTCCCCCATCTTATATCGAGGAAAGATTAAAAAGTTTTGGAAGCATTCCTCCAATAACTTCTGATAAAAGCGATTTTAGAATCATAGATAAGGCAATAAATCTGGAAAAGAGTGCAAGGGACGTTTACAAAATGATAGTAGAGATAGATGAGGAAGCAGTAAAATACGCTTTTGAGATTCCTGTGGAGGAGTTTCGCTCTACAATAGCTTGGCTTGTGGAAGAAGAGGAGAAACACATAAAAATGTTAGAGAAATTAAAATTCAAATGTTCAAACGTCTCCAGAGGCTCTTAATGAGTATTTTATCAGGAGATTCATCCGATCATCATCTGTAAAAGTATTTAGAGCAACCACTCTTTAATTCACTTAGGTCAGTTTTGTGGATGCGAAGGTACTCAGGGCAAAGATTGCTGCGAATGTTAAGAAGACTGGAGTGAAACCAGCAACATCAATCAGGAATCCTGATAAAACACCCGAGACCACACTTCCAACGTTTCCAGAGAATGCTAGGAAGCTGGAAACGGATGCGGAATTCTCTTCTCCGGCCATCTTGGTGGCTAACCAGTATGTGGCGCCAACACCAAATCCGAAAAAGATTGAAGCGATAAAAAGAATTACAATTGCCTGAAGTAGGCTTCGGGAAATGGCAAAGCTGTAAATGATGCTGCAGCGAGCAGTTAATTCCATATTATGGTCTTCTTCTCTCCAAATCTCTCAACAAAGATTCCTCCGATAATAGCACCGATCACACCGGACAAGAGGAAGATAGATGCGTAGCCAGCTGCCTTCAGGGAAGGAACGCCAAAGGTAGTTAGGTAGAGGGCAGCCCAAGTGAAAGCTCCAATCATTGCAAAGAATACGGCAACTGGATGAACGATAGTATGAGAATCCTGAAATCTCTGATGAAGGCGAAACTCCCACCTCCACTCTTTTCTGGTGCTTTAAGTGTGAGGACTACAGCCAACAGAAGCATTATGAGTGCTGGGACATAGAATGATAGTTTTATGTCGTATTCTGTCAGAGTTTTTGCCAAAGTGAATGCCAGAGAGGTGCCTATAGAGACAGAAGAACCAAGCAGAGTTATTGCTCTCCTTCTGCCCTTTGAGCTCATTTTCATCAGTGGGTCCGAGCCAGTGCTCTGTCAGATACCGTTGATGAACATACCAAGAACGATGCTGGAAAGATCCACGTGGTTATGATGAGGTACCAGCAGAAATCAAAAGTGTGCCGACAGTCAGAACAATTCTAACTCCAACTCCATCTCGGAGAAAGCCTGAAGGCCTCTGAAACAGTGTGTAGGCTAAGAAGAGTGATGAGGCGGCGATGCTCATCTGGGTGGCTGTAAATCCATATTTCTCGATTATGGCAGGTATAAGTGCTGGAAAGTTCATTCTACTAAGGTAAAAAAGAACATAAACTGTCCGGGGTATCGCAATGTACTTCATACTGTCTGTTAGCTCAGGTATTGAGATTCATTTATAAATATCCCTGATTCTTAATTTGAACTTCCTTTAAGAATTTCTTCTTTTTAAGAGAAGAAAAGAGAAAAAGAAGAAATTCTGTTGAGATAGAAGATTGAAATGAAGAAATCTCAACCAGAATTCATCATTAACACTGTTGAGTTAAAAGAAAATTTGAGTTGAGAGATGAAAGAGCATGAGATTCCTGATTTGATGAGAGGAATTGATTTTGAGGTGAGATTTTGAGGAGAAGAGTGGTTTGATTGGGGATGAAGGAAGATTAAGTGGATCAAAATTATCCGCTCATTATATCATAACCTTTATAAATTCCAACTACACTCTTTTTCCCGGAGGTCTTCTTATGGTCAGGAAGCCCGGGAGAATGTACAGGGAGATTAAAGGTCCTGCGTATACGAGGAAGGAATATATAGGGGGAATTCCCGGAGTTAAGATCCCCCAGTTTGATATGGGTAATCTTACCGCCGAATTCCCAATTTCGGTCTCCCTTGTCTCTAGGGAGGCGTGTCAGATACGCCACACAGCTCTCGAAGCCGCAAGAGTCTCTGCAAATAAATATCTAATGTCCAAGGTTGGAAGAACAAACTTCCACTTTAAGGTTAGAGTCTATCCACACCACGTCCTCAGAGAGAACAAACTTGCAACTGGCGCAGGTGCAGATAGAGTATCCAAAGGTATGAGAAGAGCTTTCGGAAAACCCGTGGGAACAGCAGCAAGAGTCAAAGCGGATCAGAGAATCCTGACAGTTGAAACAACTCCACAGCACTTTTTGGCTGTGAAAGAAGCACTCAGAAGAGCTGCCAATAAACTTCCTACTCCGTGCTACATAGTTGTTGATAAAGGAGCAGAGCTGATAAAAGGTTAAAACTTCAGTTCATCATTAGAACTGAAGTTATAAGCCAGAAGTCGAAAGTCATAAAACCAACATAAAACCAGTCTTTTTTCCCAAATTCTTTCATTTTCATTCCAATTTTTGTGTAGATTGGGTATTGAACTATAGTGAAAACTATCAGAAGACCTACGACAATGAGAAGAGAACTTCCAAGTTCCACTGAGATCACTCCTGCAATCACCCCGAGAATGCTCGAAAGAAAAGTTTTTACAAGTCCTTCTCTGTAAAGAACTCTCCTCTCCTCTTCACTCGGAGGTTTATATTCGATTATTGGCTTTCTCTCCTCCTCTCTCTCCTCAACTCTCCTCTCTCTCTTGATCTTCCTTCTTTTTGCCAACTTCTCACTCCCTTGGATTGCATTGGAATTACTCGTATAAAAATTTTAAACGAAACAACTTTAACCTCTTCTTTCTACCTTCTCTCAAGATGAAGGAGGAAATGTCTAGCGTAGATGTTTATGCATCTGTGAGAGAGCTGAAAACTCTCGTAGACTCATGGGTTGACAAAATTTACCAGCCAACTCCATCCGAATTGAGGTTCAAACTCAGATCTCCTGGGGAAGGGCGGGTGGATTTCGTTGTTGCGTCAAACAGAATTCATAAGACCGAATTTCCTCTCCCAGCACCGAAATTCCCATCAAACTTTGCTATGTCTCTGAGAAAACATCTTTCTGGAGGAAAAATCAGAGAAATCAGACAGCACGAGTTTGACAGAATTGTCGAAATTGATATTGAGCGAGAGAACAAATTCTCAATAGTTGCGGAGATGTTTCACAAAGGTAACGTTCTACTTCTCGATGAGAACCATCAAATCATCACTCTCATGAAACCGGTTGAGGTTAGCACGAGAATTCTGAGAAGAGGGGAAGTTTATTGTTATCCTCCGGGTTCGGAGAACTCTTACGAGATGAGTTATGAGAGGTTTAAGGAAATTCTCCTCTCATCGTCTTCTGATGTTGTCAGGAGTATCGCCACAAAGCTGAATTTCGGAGGGATTTATGCAGAGGAGATCTGCCTGAGAGCCGGAGTGGAGAAGAACACGAAAATTGAGGAGATTAAAGAAAGTGACTTGGAGAGACTTTACGATTCCATGAGATCAATTTTCTCCTCTATTGAATCCTCTCCTGAGCCTCAAATCGTGAGGAAAGGAGAAGAGCTCGTGGATGTTACTCCAATCTCTCTTCTGCGGTATGAATCTTTTGAAAAAGAAATATTTCCCTCCTTTCAGGAGGCCCTCGATAAGTACTTCTCCTCCCTAATGCTTAAACGAGGTCTTGAAGAATTCGAGGATGAGAGAAAAACAAAACTTCTTCGCCAGAAGGAACAGCAGGAAAAAGCGGTAAAGAAGTTGGAAATGGAAAGCGAGTTTTACGCTAAGCTTGGAGATTGGATTTACGAAAACTACACCGAGGTTCTGGAAATTTTGAAAGATGCGTCTCTCTCTAAATCTCATCCGAAAATAAAGAGAATTGACAAGAAAAAAAAGGTTGTTTACATTTCTGCTCTTGGAAAAGAAATTCCTCTGAGATATGATCTAAGTGTTGAAAAAAATGCCTCCGTTTTTTACGAAAAGGCTAAAACGATGAAGATCAAGAAGGAAGGAGCTCTCAGAGCTCTTCAGGAAACCTCGAAGAAACTTGAGTCCTACAAACCAGAAGTCAATTTAGTAATCCCCCAGAGAGCAGTAAGGAGAAAAGATAGATGGTATTATCGATACCGCTGGTTCATCTCTTCCGAGGACTTTCTTGTTGTTGGAGGAAGAGATGCAGATACCAATGAGGAACTCGTGAAGAAACATATGGAGAAACACGATCTGTTCTTCCATGCAGATGTTCACGGAGCACCAGCCGTGATCGTGAAAACAGAGGGAAGAAGAGTTGGAGATAAGACTCTTTATGAAACTGCAATTTTTTCTGTTTCTTATTCTTCTTTTTGGAAAGCAGGAGCTTATTCGGGGAATTGCTACTGGGTTCATCCTTCTCAAGTCTCTAAAACACCTGAGAGTGGTGAGTATCTGCCAAAAGGTGCTTTTGTAATTCGTGGTGAGAGGAATTATCTGAGAAATGTTCCGCTGAAACTCAGCATAGGAATCGAAATCGATGAGGAGACAAGATTGATGTGTGGTCCAGAGAGTGCAGTATTTAAGCGGTGTAAATACCATATTTCAATCATTCCTGGAGATCTTGAGAAGAATGTTGCATCCAAGAAAATTCACGAAATCTTTCTGAGTCTCTGTGATCCTGAAGATAGAAGAATTGTGAGAGAGGTAGCATCTCCATCAGAAGTTCTTAAAATTCTTCCACCGGGAGGAGTGATGATAGTTGAGAGTGATTAAAAAGAGGTTGAAGGGAAGAGATGGAGAAATAACTCTAGTTCCAGAATCTCTTGATGATCTCTGGCATTTGAAGTTCCTTATAGAAAAGGGAGATTTCGTCTATGCTCAAACTCTCAGAAAGGTTGAAGGTGCAACCGATAAAATCAGACCAGAAAGTGTTGAGAAAAAACCAGTGAGATTGGGGATTAGAGTTGAGAAAGTGGAGTTTCAGAAATTCTCAAAAAGATTGAGGATTCACGGAGTGATTGAGGATGGAATAGATTCTGGAGCTCATCATACCCTGAATATCGAGCCCGGGAGAGATCTGTCTATTATCAAATTTTGGAAGGATTATCAGCTTAAGAGGATTGAAGAGGCGGTAAGAGCATCACGAAGACCAAAAGTTGCAATTGTTACGATTGAAGAGGGATACGCAACTATTGGAGCTCTGAGAGACTACGGAGTGGAGGAAATAGTGGAGATAAGAGGATCCTCTGGGAAGAGAGCTGGAGGCACGAGGAGAGAGTTTTTCGTTGAAGTTGTGAAACAACTCGAAATCTCAGCAAATGAGGTCGATAGTATCATCGTCGCAGGCCCGGGATTTGTGAAAGAAGAATTACTTAAAGTGATGGAGGAGTTCTTACCTGAACTTAGAAAAAAGGCTTTCTCAGTGGATACGAGTTCTACGGGAATCAGCGGGTATCAGGAAGTATTGAGAAGGGGCTCTGTTGAAAAGATTCTGAGTGATATGAGGCTCGTAAAAGAGACGAAGCTTTTCGACGAGCTGATGAAAGAGATTGCAAAAGAAGGTCTTGCCTCTTATGGACTTCAGGAAGTTAAGGAGGCCTCAGAAATTGGAGCAGTGGAAACACTGCTTATAACCGACGAAATGGCTATGACTGAAGAAGGAGAAAAACTCATTCGTGAAGTGGAACAAAAAGGAGGAAAATACGTTATTTTCAGCACTGAGTTCGAGCCAGGAAAGAGACTGGCACACCTCGGAGGGGTCTCCGCTCTTCTGAGATTCAAAATTTCAGGCGAATGATTTATCTTCTTAAGGAGGCGATCTTCTTTTATGAAACTCCTTGTAATCTCCGATGTTCACGGGAATCTTCCTGCTCTAAAAAGAGTCTTGGAGGAGGATAACGATGGAGTCGTCTTTCTCGGTGATATAGCAGGTTACGGTCCAGATGTCCCCGAGTGCATAGATCTTCTCAGAGATTCTCTCATTCTTGGGGTTAGAGGAAATCATGATCATGCTCTGAGCTCCTTTAGTTCTCCGGGATGCATGAAAGAGATGGAGAAGCTTGCAGAGATAACGCACGAACTCACCCTTTTGAGGATGAGCGACTCTGATATGGAATTCCTATCCTCCCTTCCGGTTGCGAGGGGTATGAAGATCGAAGGAGTTACAGTCTATGGCGTTCATGCAACATTTAGAAATCCGCTTTATGAGTATTTTGATTCTGATTCCTCTGATGAGGAAATTGAAGATGCATTCCCTCAGATCATCTCCGATTTCATATTCTGCGGTCACTCTCACATTCCATTTCTTCGAGAGACACCATTCTTCACTCTTGTAAATCCAGGAAGTGTTGGACATCCAAGAGACGGCGATTGGAGAGCCTCATTCTGCATTCTTGAAACCTCCGATAACTCAATTGAATTCAAAAGGGTGGAATATCCATTCGAGGAGTTTGAAAGAAGAATGAAGGAAGAGGAATTTCCCGAAAGGCTTATAGAGATCGTTAGAAAAGGTCATCTCTGAAGATTCTGTTTTTGAAGAATTTTTTCACATCTTCCATTCTAATTTCTTCTGGAGGAAGAACAAAATCCGCTTTCTCTCTCATTCTCTCTCCTTTTCTGATCTTCTCAAGCATCTTCTTATATATATCCCTGAATTTTTCTTCTTCGTTTAAAGATCTTCTTAGTTCTCTCTCTAACTCTCTCAATTTCTCAAAGTCTTTTACAAGAAAAGTTCCTTCTCCCATAATCCTGATTTTCACCATCGTCATCAATTTATACTCGTGGTTTTAAATTTCTTGTTTAATGAAAGCCTGTATAATGTGTGGGGGCGAAGGAACAAGACTGAGACCTCTCACCCTCGTTCGACCGAAGCCCTTGATTCCAATCCTCAATAAACCAGTTTTTCAGCATCTTTTGGAGCATCTTTATTCCCAAGGTTTCACAGATATTGTGGTGACTTTGGGTTATAAAGGAAAGATGTTAGAAAATTTTTTCGGGGATGGTTCATTTATCGGAGTCTCTCTAACATACGTTTACGAAGACGTCAGGCTCGGAACAGCTGGAAGCGTAAAAAATGCGGAGAAACATCTTGATGATTGCGATTACTTCCTCGTGGGTGCTGGGGATCACATAACGAGATTGAATCTCAGAGAAATGTTTCGCTTCCACGATTCTCATGATGGAATAGCGACGATAGCAGTTACGTGCGTAAGCGATCCGAGAGAGTACGGAATTATGGACGTAAGTTCCGATTTCAGAATTCTCAGATTCAAGGAAAAACCAAAAGTTGGAGAAATTTTCAGTGTGGTTACAAGCACTGGAATTTATGTGCTAGATTCTGAGATCCTTGACTGGATACCTCCCAGAGAAGAATTTGATTTTGCAAAGAACCTCTTCCCAATGCTTCTTGAAGAAGGGGAGAAGATTTATGCCTGGTTCTCTCCTCAGATGTGGAGTGACATCGGAAATCCGGAGTCATATCTTTCTGCTGGCAGGTGGATGCTCGAATCTATGAATCAAACAACGATAAGCGGAAACGTGAGAATTGAAGGTGCTAGAGTGAATGGACCTGTGAGAATGGAAGGAGAGGTGAGTTTAGGAAGAAATTCAAGAGTTGTTGGCCCTTCAATGATAGGAGAGGGATGCATTATCGAAGAAAGCTCTCTTATCGGCCCTTATTCTTCTCTCGGTTCTTCATGTGTGATTGGAAAGAATTCGAGTGTAATCTCTTCACATCTTTTCCAGAGAGTTGAAATTGGTAGAAATTGCAGAATATCATCTTCGATCCTCGACGAAGATGTAGAAGTTGGTGATGGGTGTGTAATAGAGAATGGAGCAGTGATAGGAAAAGGTGTCAGGATAGGCGAGAATTCTGTAATTCACTCTGGGGTGAAAATCTGGCCAGGGGTGGAAATAAAACCTAACTCTGAAATAACTTCGGATATTATCATAGAGGGTTTCAACACGTATTAATTTAAGAGATTATTCTAATTTTATCCGCAATCTCTTTTAATTTCTCAATCTCTTCCTCGTCTAAATTTCCAAGTTTTGACTCTAAAATTCGAAGGAGAATTTCAGTTGTTTTGATCGTTATTTCAACAACCTCTCTGAGAACTTCCTCCACATTATCCACTCTGCTCAACTTTTCCTCAACTTCGTTGATTCTCCTCAACAACTCGTCAATCTCTTCGTTCATGCTATCTCAGAGAAATTTTTTATTCTTAAGAATAAATAAGTTATCGATGCTCCTCCTCGAACTTCTAAAACTTTTCAACAAACCGAAATCCGTTTTCGCACCAATCCCAGTGTTTACAATCTCTCTCTTTCTTCTCTCCAATGAGCTTCGAAATTTCAATCTTCTCCCCTTCCTCTATGCTCTCGCTCTGACTTATCCGAGCATATGGGCATCTATCTTCTGGAATCACACAAATGACATGGAGTATGACAGAGGATATGCAGATAACATTCTCACGCTTGGAGTTCTGAAGAAGGAGCATGCAATCTTAATTTCAATTCTTCTTTATGCAATCTCGATACTCATCTCTCTTTTAATTTATCTTTATCTTCGAAATCCTCTTATTCCGATCTTTCTCATCCTTTGGGCAATTTTCACTTGGATATACTCGGATAGAGTCTTTTTTGGAAAATTTTTCAAACGGTTAAAAGATGACTGGCGTGGAGAGGTTATTACTTATTCCATTGCATTTCCATCTTACACTCTTGCTCTTTATTTGATCATGGATAACAATCTTCAAAAGGGTCTTGCAGTTGCCTTTCCGATGCTTTTTTTCGGTCTTTCTGCCCTCCTTTTGAAGGATATAAAAGACATCACTGAAGATAGAAATGCTGGTTTGAGAACTCTTGGAGTCGTCTTTTCACCCTCTCTACTTTTAAGAGGGTCATCACATTTTCTCATCCTCTACTATCTCTCCATTTTCCTTCTGACTTTTTTCGGTCTCTTCAAACTCTCAACTCTGATTCTTATCGTTCCTTTTTCTCTATTTTTTGTGAAAACATATCTCCATTTCAGAAAGAAAAATTGGGAAATTGAAGAAGAGGATCTCTGTGCAATTCAGGTCATGTCATTCACAACCTTCTCCTCTCTCCTCCTCTGGGGTCTTGCGAATTTTCTAGGCTGAGTTTCTATCTGCACATATATTTGCGCAGACATTTACGCATTAGACTTTAAGTAAAACTATTTTTTTTAATTGTTTTTAGAAAAGGGAGAAGGAGGGAAAAGAAAAATGAAGGCTGAAGAGGTTTTCAAGAAGGCTGTATTATACGGATTGTGACTTAGTCCCTATAAAATTTTCTCTTCTTAATTTTCAATTTTGTTTTTCCATCAAATCTCGATAACTATGTTTGTCCCTCCTCCTGTAAAATAGGTATTTTTCTCAATTTCTGGTATATATTTTCTCTTTTTGAATCTTTCTGGCAAATAAGCACATGGGGCCGCAGTAAAAATGCCGAAATAATTATCTTTGCATTTATCTCTTATGAAATCACGATAATTATATGCGTATTCCCCAAATGCGAGTATACTACTAACATCTAATAGAATGAAATCGAATTTCGAAGGCTCTTTTAAGCTTTCTATACATCGAACAAAATCGGTTATTCTTCCATAGAACGGTTCATATCCCAAAAATATTTTGTTATCTAAGTTTTTTGTATCAAAAATAATTGGATATAGGTCAAATGGGTAATAAGGAGCAGCTCCTGTGTAAAATGAACCTCCAGTCTTTTTATTAACGAAGTTTATAGTGTATGGAATTTGCACTTCGAATTTTCCTGAGCTTAATTTTCCAAGAAATTCTTCTTCATCTGGTTTCTTCACTCCAGTAAGTTCTTTTATAACTTCCTGAGGCTCTCTCCCATCAATGGAAATTATTACATTGTCAACGAACTCTGCCTCTGCCTCTTTTAGAATTCCTTTCATACTTCTTAATCTCTCCATGGTCTCTTCTGGTGTGTTCCCTTTATCTGGAAAGATATCATCGTAGTGGAATTCTATTCCTTCTTTCTCAATAACGAGAGCTGAAATTCCATTTCCTATGTCTTTCCAGTTACAGAAAATATTAGGAGAATCAAGCTTAATCTGTGCATGGGAAACATTAACTCCGGCTACCGGAATTTCAGGAAATCTCTCCGCAAATTCCGGTAAAATATGTTGAGGCAAATTAAAAAGCCTAACATCATATAAATACTCCGCCAAAAGGTGCGCAAATTCTTTAGCTCTCTCCCTCCTCATTTTAGCCCTCAGACTGTAATATATTCCTCTCAAAATGACTTGAACTGCCTCAATTTTTCCCGGAACCCTCACAGGTGGAAAATGCAAAATTATAACTCCGTTCTCACACTTTATTTTTTCAGCAAGTTTTTTAGCCCCTTCTCTGGCGGTTCTCTCCTTCTCGTAAAGCGTCTCTATCTTCGCATTTTCATCTTCACAAACTACAACAGCAATTCCATCGCTTCTGATTTCATGAGGAGATACGAAAGCATCGGCGGTGGACCCAATCATCGCAACATCTCCAAAGTGAGCATGAAGTCCATCAAGAATTTTCTGGTACTTTCCGTGATATTTGAGAGTACAGTAAACCATCACAAGATGAGGTTCAACATTAAAATTCTCTATCTGAGTGATCAGATCTTCTACAGCTTTACTTTCTTCTCTTTTATTTGTAAAGGCGATTTGACACTTCATTTCACTAACTCTTTTTGGTCTCTCTGTTCATAAATTTTCGCTCTCACTCTGGTTTTTGGATAAATGTTGAAATCTCCAGTTTCTATCTCATGTAACTCCTTATACTCTCAATTGCTTTTATTATCTCCATCATCAAAAGCTGTTGATGAACACCAACTTCTGTAATCACGGCGAGAACAGTGGATTTAGATGCTGGATAGAAGATAACTTTGTTTTTTTCAAAAGTGTAGATAACGTTCTCTAACCCTTCCATCTCGATGACTCTGAGCACATGCTTAACCTGTCTCTCCATCCAGTGAAGCACTCCGAGAATCGAATAACCCTCTCTTGAAATCTTCAGAGAGATAATCTCTCCATCGAGACGATAGAGTATCGCAGCTTCCACCCACTCCGACTCGGCTAACTCTCCTAAAATTTCGTCTGGGGTTCTCAAATCTCTCTCCCCAACTCTGTTCTGAAGAACATCTGAAGAACTCTCTCTGGGCTCTCATCTCTCGTCCATGAAGTCTCAAGTGCCTCTATCTTGTTAAGTAACGCCTCCCTCAATTCTCCCTCAACTTGCCTGATCTTTCTTTTTGCATCTTCGAAATACTCTCTGTATTTCATCTTTGGAGTTACTCTGTTTATCTGCTCCTCCGTGACATCCACGACTATTCCCAGACCTCTTTCAATAGAGAACGGGTAGAGACCTTCTCCATGCTTTCCTCCTCGATATTTCACTATTCTCAGAGTTCTGTCGTATCTCTCTCCGTATCCCAGACTCTGAAGTTTTATGACCGAATCTGCTAAATAAAGTGGCATCATTTCAACGCCTTCCATCTCTTCCAAAGTCACGACAGAGGTTCCAAATCTTCTCAAACCATTGAAAAACTCGCTTATTGTTTTTCTATGTCTCTTCTGCTGAACATTATAAATTATCGGCGTAAGAGGGTCAATCGCTAATCTAACCTCTTCTTCTCCTATTTCCTCTTCTATGTCCTGAAGAAACCTAGAAAGAATAACTATATCTTCTCCGTGGGTGTGAATGATTCTTAATCTTCCTTTTTCGATGTGTTTTTCAATCTCCCCCCAACCAATCTGTTTACTCTCCCTTATAATCTGCTCTTCTGTCATCTCCATTGAGATGTAAATTCCTTTCTCCCCTCTGTTCAATCCGTAGTTTATAAACTGCATTGAGAAAGTAGTTTTTCCAACTCCTGTGCCCCCAAAAATCATATTTACACTATTATTTCTGAAACCCCCTCCTATGAGCTCATCCAATCCGTATATTCCTGTCGGAACCTTCCTCTCCATCTCATTACCTCCAAATCTAATTGGACTTAATTTATTTATAATATCTTCCTCCTCAAATTTTCATTAACATGAAAATAGTTCTCATGAGCTCCTATTTCCCTCCTCACGTTGGAGGTGTGGAAAAACACGTTGAAAGTCTCGCCTTTCATCTTCACACAAGAGACTTTGAGGTAACAGTCATAACTTCGAGTGCTTCAGGAAAAAAAGAATATCCGTTTGAAGTGAAGCGTTTACCCTCAATTCACTTTCCCTATTCTCCAGTAGTTCCCTTTCTTCGCAAATTTCTCGAAAAAATCGAGGGAGACGTGTATCATTCTCACACTCCTCCTCCTTTCTTCTCATCAGCACTTGAGAAATCTCCTCACGTCATCACATATCACTGTGACATAGAGCTACCCTCGAATTACAGAGGAGTTCCCATTCCGAGAAAAATTTCAGAGACGATCATAAGAAAGTCCGAGGACATGCTATCAAAAGCTCTTGATAGAGCGGATGAGATCATTGCAACTACGAGAAGCTATGCAGAGACTTCTAAGCTTTTAAAGGGAAGAGAATATCATGTTATTCCGAATGGAATCGATCTCGGAGAGTTTCAGGATAGTGAAGTTGGGAAGGAGCCTTTGATCGTCTTTTTGGGAAGACTCTCCCTCTCTAAAGGAGTTGACGTTCTGATAAGAGCTATGAGGGAAGTGGAAGTTGAAGCAAGATGCGTCATCATAGGAGATGGGGAGGAGAAAAAGAGATTTATGAAACTGGCAAAGGATCTTGAAGTTAATGTTGAGTTCACGGGATTTCTTCCGAGAGAGGAGGTCGTCAATTATCTTAAAAGAGCTTCCCTTCTTGTTCTTCCCTCTGTTTCACGCTTGGAGGCTTTTGGCATAGTACTTCTCGAAGCTATGGCTTGTGGAACTCCAGTGGTAGCTTCAGACATTCCAGGAGTGAGAGATGTTGCAAGTGAAGCGGGACTCCTCTTTCCTCCCGGAGATCACAGAAAGCTTGCAGAAATCATAAACGAACTTCTTTCCGATGAGGAGAAAATAAGAAAACTCGGAGAGAAGGGAAAAAGAATTGTAAGGGAGAAATACTCGTGGGATGTGGTTATTGGTAGACTCATAGAGGTTTACGAGAGGTGTTTAGCATGAAAATTGCGGTTATAGTTCCAGTCTCTCCCTTTGAGCCCGAGAGGATTATACTGAGATCCGCAAATCATCTCATTCGGATAACTGAGAATCTCGATGCAGAAATCATATATGTTATCGATGATGAAAGGATGAAAAAAATTCTTTCTTCCTTTCCTGTAAAGGTTTTTTGCAGAAACACTTCTAAAGGGAAACGGGCAGGAGCTCTGAATTATGCAATTCAAAGAGTTGATGCAGATTTTATTGCGATTTTTGACGTGGATTGTCTTCCAGAGAGAGAATTTATAGAGAAATGTGTTGAGGTTTTGAAGAGTGACGAAAGCGTCGCTATTGCAAGTGGATGCAGAAAGGTTCTTAACGAGGAGGACTCTCTTATAACGAAAATCATATCCTCTGAATATGCGTTTTTCTGTGATATTTACAGACTCATGAATCACTTTCGCTCTTTTATCCACTTTAACGGACTCATAGGGGTTCTCAGAGCAGAGGCTTTGAAAGACAAGGAGTTTAACGAAAAAGTGCTGTGCGAAGACATCGAAATGATGAATAGGTTAGTCCTCGAAGGTTATAGAGCAGGACTAGTGAATTCGAAGATCAAAGAAGAAGCTCCAATAACTCTCAGAGATCTCATAAATCAGCGTATTCGCTGGTGTGCTGGTTCTCTGGAGAGCCTCAGATTTTCAAGGGAAATACTGAAATCTCCGCACTCTATTTCCTTCAAGCTTTCTTGGTTCGCGACAATTCTCAGTCCGTTCTACTCATTCCTTCTCTCATTTTTAGTTCCTCTTTACCTCTGGAGACTCACGAGAATATCTAAGGATTGGAAGGATCTCCTTCTACGTTTCTTCGGATTATTTGTATATGGGTGGATAATATCTTTCTGCGCCTTTATTGCTCTTTTCAAGAAGTTGTTTAGAAGGAGAATTGAGTGGAAGGCTTTAAAAAGATCTGAATGATTGCTTCAATGAGAATCTTTATAGTGGGGTAGAAAGAGGTAATGATTAATGGTTGAAGATGACTTCGAGGAAGTTGAGGTTCGAGGGATTTATATAGCCGAAACTCCAGAGGGATCTGCTCCCGTAGTTGTTCTTCAGAACAGAAATTTTGTCCTCCCAATTTACATAGGAATTTCTGAAGCCATGGCGATTCATTCTGCACTTGAGAGTGAAATTCCTCCAAGACCGATGACTCATGACCTTTTCATCTCTGTTCTTGAGGGATTGAATGCTAGCCTTCAAAGGATTGTGATAGATGATCTCGAAGAAGGGATTTTTTATGCCAGAGTTATTCTCAGGTGTGGAGAAGTACTAAAAGAGTTTGATGCAAGACCAAGCGACAGTATAGCTCTTGCTCTGAGAGCTAACGCCTCCATATACGTTTCGAAAAGTGTTATGGAAAGAGCTGGAATTCCGAGAGAGGATTTCGACTCTCTCAAAGATAATTATTTGGAAATCTGAAAAAGAGTAACTCTAAAATACACAGTCGTGAAATCCTTTTTTGAGGTGATGAAGAATGAGGATCACTTGGCTTGGTCATTCTGCGTTTCTCTTGGAGGGAACTCAAAAGGTCCTCATAGATCCATTTCTCAGCGGAAATCCGAATGCCGCGAAAAAACCAGAAGAGGTTCAAGCAGATATAATTTTTGTGACTCACGGCCACGGAGATCATCTCGGAGATGCGGTGGAGATCGCAAAGAAAAATAATGCTCCTATTGTCTGCATCCATGAGCTCTCTGTGATTCTGAGCAAAATGGGAGTGAATGCAATTGGAATGAACATAGGAGGGACAGCGAAATTCGATGAAGTTAAGATTACGATGGTTAATGCAGTTCACTCTGCGGACTTTGGAGAGGAACCCATAAGTGCCGGAGCTCCTGCAGGAGGAATCGTGGAGATGGATGGACTTAGAGTGTATCACACCGGAGATACCGACGTGTTCTTAGATATGAAGCTCATCGGAGAGCTTTATAAACCTGATGTTATGTTAGTGCCCATAGGAGATTACTATACCATGGGTATCACGGGGGCTGTGAAAGCGGTGGAGCTGGTGAAACCGAAAGTTGCAATTCCAATGCATTACAATACTTTTCCGGTCATCAACCAGAATCCAGAGGATTTCAAAAAAGCAGTTGAAAAGAGAGGTCTTGACGTTAAAATCGTTATTTTAAATCCAGAAGAGAGTTATGAAATTTAATCCTTTCCACCTTTTCTCAGATAAGTTCTCTCGACCACGATTCTATCATAAGTTGGATATCTCTCCTCTACGTAACATTTGAATTCCTCGCTCAACTCTTCGGCTATCCACCAAGCAGTCTCAATTCCTCTCTCAGTCCTCTCATAGAATCCTTCAGGAATTCCGAGAGTTTTAGGATCCACATCACTTTCAATCACTCCATAGACAATGGTTCCATCTTCTGTTATCTCGTCGAACTCTCTGGCCACATTCTTTGCAGTCCTCTTCAGTCTCATCCTCAGCTGAACTCTATCCTTAAACGAAGAAGAACAGAATCTCACTTGGACTTTTGCATCTCTCATAATCTTCTTTGCAATTTCCTCGCTTCCTTTCACAGCATTTTCCTCATCACTCTTAAGTACGAATCCCCTCTTTCTCATCTCCTCCGCATTTGTATCGGAGAACTCAAGTTCGTTTAGATTGAGAAACCCTCCTATCTCTTCAAGTACTTCGAGAATCTTTGGAATCTCCTTTATTGCGGGAAGCTCAAAACCGACCTCAAATCCCTTTTCCCTTGCGTATTTCATCACTTTTGGGTATTCTGTTTGATCTATCTTATCCCAAAGCTCCATTGGAGGATGAAATCTGAGCTCATCTATCCCAGCACTTTTCAGAATATCAATGACTTTTTTTGGAGGAGCTAGAGAAGTATAAAGGTGGATGTGATGCTCTCTTCCGAATTCCTTTTTCAGCAATTTTGCGTAGTGAATAACCCTTTCAATCTTCAAAAGTGGCTCTCCACCAGTTATTCCAGTTCCAAGAGCATCCATCAGTTTTGCCTCTTCCAAAACATCTTCATCTCTCTTCACAGGTCTCTCATTGGCGTAGATAACATCACCTCTTCTCTTCTCTGAAATCGGGCAGTAAAAGCAGGATCCAAGACATTTCCCACTTACGAAGAGAACCATCTTTGCTCCTATTTCACAGAGCTCACATCCTCTGCTCATCTTATACACCTTAAAGCATTTGCCATGAGAAGCGATCTTAAATATCCGTCTTCTCTCATAGCTCTCGAAGTGTCCACGAAGATCTCTGGAATTCCGAGAACAGGAGCACCGTACTCTTCTCCTTCACCTATTAGAATCAGAGATCTGAAGATAAGGTTTCCGGAGATTCCTTCAGGAGCGACAATGAGATTTGCCCATTTTATTGCATCTTCTATGAGAATCTGAAAATGCTTGGCTCTCCCTCCAATTCTCGCTACAAGCTCCTCAGCCTCTCTTATCGTCTCGTCCACTCTCTCATCTCTTCCCAAATCCTCAATTCTACCTCCAGAAAGAACCGCACACTTCATCTCAATTCCGAGAGCTTCGAGAATTCTCTCTGTCTCTCCAATCATTTTTAGCTTCTCCTCAAGATCTCTCCCTTCGTCAACTCCCACGGGAAGAAAGAAGAACTCGAAGTTTTTAACTCTAAATAAGGCAACTCTTCCAATATAACTTGAATAAATTTTCCTGAGCCTTAAAATTGTTTTTGATGCGCTTAAAGTCCCTCTAACTCCGGCTTCTATTCCCCCACTTCTGAGTTCATCAAGAAGCTCCTCCGAGTCGTTAAAGATTCTCACTTCCATGTATTTCTCTGCTCTCTCAACTGCTTTTTTTATTCTTTCATCCTCTTCGGCCATTCCTATCCCAATTGTTCCTCTGGATTTTCTCCCCATTTCCATTATCCTCTCTATCATTTCCTTCACCTCAGAGATTAAGCGATATGTCGCGCCACCTCTTTAGCTCAGGGAACTCGAGCATCCCAGTTTCCTCATCAATACAGAAAACTTTCATCTCATCCACACCACTCTCATTGAGAATCGGAGAAAGAAACTCTCCTCTCGCCAAAAGATTAATTGGAGTCCCTCCAACGATTGGAGAAAATGCAGGCATGACTGTTAGTCTAAGTTCTTCGCTGTGAAGAAAGCAAGGAACTTTTATTCTGGCTCCTACCCTGTCACCAAGAAGAACTACTGGATGCTCATGAGCAATCAGGAGTCTCTCTCCACCAACCATCTTGTGTCCGTGCACGAGTTTGAGATCACCAATATTCAGTTCATCCACAATTCTCACCCTTTTGTATCTTTTCAAAGGACCAAGAATCGTGTCATGATTCCCCCTCACCAATATTATCTCTTTTGCGTATTCAAGAGCTTTTTCGATGAATTCTGGGAGATCTTCCCATTCTTCGGGAGTGGCTCTCTCGAAAGTATGCTTCAGATCTCCGTTTATCACGAGTCTGTCCACTCCACTCTCTTCGAAGATGAGCTCCAACACCCTTTTGAGATCGTCTATTTGTCTGTGAAATACCGAAGTCCCATCTAAGCTCATCGCTTCCTCATACCCGAGGTGTACATCGGCAATCACGAGAGAATCATCTATAATACAAGCCGGATAATACTCAAAGATCTCAATCTCATCAGCTATTCGCTTCAATGTACTCCATCACCTTCCTGTGCATCTCAAGAAGGAGTTCTCTTCTGGATTCCATAAGCACTACATCGCTCAGTCCAAGAGCCACAAGATTGTGAGCGAAAGGAGAGGGATAAATAACATCCTTAAGGAAAACAACTTCAATCTCTCCATTCTCTATCTCTTCGAGAACTCTCTCTGCATTCTTTACATCCATTACTTCTTCGAGTATCTCTCTGTAAGTCTCCTCAACAACAGGAAATCCTTCTATTCTCTCAGCAGAACTCAGAATGAACTCCGAGCTTCTCTGCTGTTTACCTATTCTTATCTGATGTCCTCTGTAGCTTCTGAGAACCATAAGAGCTCTGTTGGCACAGTGTCTAAATCTTCTGAGGAAAAGCTCCGTATTTCTTATTGCTCTCCTCAGAACTCCTCTCAGCTCGGAAGACCTCAGAGAGAGAATTTCTTCTAGAGGAACTCTCTTCGTGCATCTCAGAATGAACCCATTATCGCTTATAGTCACACTTACATTTGTTCTGTAATTCCTTGAGATTAGATAAGCTAAGGCTCTCGAAATAGCATCTATAACCCTTCTTCCAAAGATCGCATGGACAATGATGTTATAAATTCCATCTTCTTCGTAACTCTCAACTATAATCCTTTTTCTATGAGGAATCATCCCGCAGAAGCTTATCTGCTCTCTGAAGTAATCTTCAATGCATCTCTTTGCATCCCCACTGAGGACATCACTCTCTATTCTGAATTCTCCTCTTTTCAACATCTCTTCAGCCTTTCTTCTGAATTCTCCCACTTCACATGCAGAATCGAATGAGAGCGGAAGCATCTCTCCTATCCAAGATGGAATCGTTGGAGTTCCTTCAACTTTCTCAACATAAATCCTCGTGTCCGAAGAACTGAGGAAACGATATGTATTTCCTCCGAGAACAAAGATATCTCCTTTTGAAAGCCTCTCCAAGAAGGGTTCGTCTATCTTTCCTATCCACCTCTTCGGTTCCTTTAGATAGACGTCAATTGAAACCTCGGAGGGAATCGTTCCCACGTGGGTCATATATATCATCCTACTGCTTTTCCTTCTTCCAAAAACTCCTTCCTCCTCATCAAACCAGACTTTGGGATAAACTTTCCTCTCTTCGAGATGTTCGTATTTTCCGGAGAGATATCTCAGAACGTTGAGAAAATCCTCCTTTCTCAGGTTTCTGTATGGATAAGCTTTTCTCACAACTTCATAAGCTTCCTCAACACTCCATCTCTTCTCAAGAGCCATCCCAACGATTTGCTGAGCCAGAACATCGAGAGCGGGACCTACTATTTGAATTCTGTCGAGCTTCTTTTTCAGAGCGCAGTCCGAGAGGACGAGGCACTCTATAAGATCATCTCTATCCATCGCAATGATAACTCCCTTTGCAGTTTCATGAATTCCATGACCCGATCTTCCAACTCTTTGAAGGAGTCTTATCGCGCTCTTGGGCGATCCAACCAAGATGCAGAGCTCTATGTGACCTATATCTATCCCGAGCTCTAGGGATGAGGAACAGGCTACTGCTTTTAGCTTTCCCTCCTTCAGCGCCTCTTCAACACTCAATCTTATCTCTCTTGAGAGGGAGCTGTGGTGAGCGCCTACTTCATCTTTGAGGAGTTTCGAGAGATGATATGCAACTCTCTCTGCTCCCGATCTTGTATTCGTGAATATTAGAACTCCCCTGTGAGATTCCACAAGCTCTTTTATTCTTTTGTACATCTTCTCCGTTATCTCTGGATCTCCGAGAATGTCGGAAGATGGAGTTTCAACTCTGAGCTCGATCTTCTTCTCGAAAGCAACATCTGCAATAATACATCCTCTCTCCTCAACTCCTATCAGGAATCTCGCAACCTCTTCCACCGGGTGTATCGTTGCACTCATTCCCACTCTTGTGAACTCCTTTTCACAGAGATGCTGAAGCCTCTCTAGTGTGATGCTGAGATGAGCACCTCTTTTGTTATCCGCCACATCATGGATCTCATCCACTATCACGAACTCCAGAGCTCTAAGATGCTCTCTGAATTTAGGTGCGTTGAGTATTATGGAAGCAGTCTCAGGCGTCGTAATGAGGATGTGCGGAGGCTCCCTCAACATCTTCTGCCTCTCGTTTTGAGGAGTGTCTCCAGTTCTCACACCTACTCGTATGTTCAGCTCGATTCCTTTCTTCTTGGCAAGCTCGGAAATCTCTCTCAGAGGCTCTTTCAAATTCTTCTGAATGTCGTTTCCAAGGGCTTTGAGAGGAGAGATATATAGACAATATACCTTATCTTCAAGTTCTCCTCTGAGAGAAAGTTTGAACAGATAATCTATTATCGCAAGGAAACCCGCCATTGTTTTTCCTGTCCCTGTAGGGGAACATATCAGAATATTTCTCCTCCTTGCTATCTCTATTATTGCGTGTTTCTGAGGAGGAGTAAAGAATCCGTATTTCTTCCTGAACCACTCTGCTATTGTCGGTTCAAGATGGTTCAGGATCTCTTCATCGGAATATTCTTTAGAGCGTCCTATCACAATTTCTTCAACTTCTCCGTCTCATAAATCACTTGTGTTCTGGGCATCCTCTCAGAAAATATTCCACAATCTTGGATGCAACGTTTATTTTTGTGGCACTCTGAAAACCTTTCCACGAAGGAGATGAGTTCACCTCGATGACGTATCTTCCCTCTTTACTCTCCACTATATCAACTCCACAGATCTCTGCTCCAAGAGCCCTTGCAGAAAGGATTGAGAGATCTCTGAGCTCTTCATCAAGCTCACAGACCTCTGTTCTACCACCTCTCGCAACATTAGTCACCAGAGACCCCTTTCTAACTCTGCAAACCGCTCCAAGGACTTCATCTCCTACAACGAAGGTTCTTATGTCTCTTCCTCCGTGCTCGATATATTTCTGAAGATATCCTGTCCCTCCCCTTTTTATCATCTCTATTCCTTCTCCTTTGCTTCCGAAAAGTGGTTTTCGAATCACCTTTTTGTATTTCTTCAGAAATTCCTCTGTAATATCTTCTTTCTGAACTATGAAAGTTTCAGGAACTGGAATTCCGGAAAGGAAAAGTCTTATTGTTGCCTCCATTTTGTCAGTGCACTTTTCTATGCTTTCTGGTGAGTTTACTACGGGAATACTTTGATTTATAACTTTGAATATGTTCATTCTTATCGTTGTCTCCTCCCAGCTACCCTTTCCCGGACCTCTGAAATAGATTGCATCAGCTTGAATTTCTGGTAAAACCTTCATCTCGCCCTCTTCAATCTTCAGAGAGAACTCTGAAGGATAGTAACGTTCAATCTCCACTCCTCCTCTTCTCATCTCTTCTTCAATTCTTTCGATTTCCCATGTTCTCTTGGTATAAACCAAGGCAATTCTCATAACTTCAGCTCTCCTAGATGAACAGAGGTTGACACAAGAACCCCTGAGACTCCACAGTCTTCCATCATTTCAAGGTCATTTGCTTTTATTCCCCCGCCAATAATCACAGGTTTTTCTGAAAGTCTCACAATTCTCTCAATTTCATTTTTTCTCCATCCTCTACCAGTTCCAACCCTGCTTATATCGAGAATTATAATCTCCTTAACCAGACTCTCATTGAGAAATTTCACAGCTTCTTCCACACTTTTCCATCCTCCGAGAACTTTATCATCCTTGATATCAATGCTTGCCACACATCCAGTTGAGATCTCAAAAATTCTCTTTTCTGCAGTCTCAGTTCCAATCACTGGAGTACATCTCAATTTTCTGATATTCTGGAGATCCTTCTCATCTCTAACTCCGCAATCTGCCATAACCGGAATGTTTGCACTTAGCTCCTTTATGATTTCGAAGTTATTTCCATTCTTCTCTATCGCATTAAGATCAGCTACATAAACTTCTTTCGGTTTGAGCTCTTTAACAATCTCCATAGCATCTGAAGTACTCACGATCTTACTGAACTTTTCAATTGGTTCATACTTCTCTCTCTCACCTCTAAAGGCATGAACAACAATGCCATCTTTCAGATCCATCACGAAGATCTTCCTCATTTTTCTCCCTCAATGAACATATGGTAATGGTTTTAAATAATAAGGAGTCGTAAGGATACAAAAAAGGGGAACGGTGAGGGAGTTTGTTCACGAAAAAATTAGAAGATGCGAAATTGGGTTTGACGTTTGATGATGTACTTCTCGTTCCCTCAGAATCTTCAGTCGAGCCAAATGAAACTGATGTCTCTTCTCTCTTCTCCAAGAACATTCCTCTGAACATCCCCATTGTTGGTGCTGCGATGGATACGGTTACAGAGGAGAGAATGGCAATTGCTTTAGCTTCTCACGGAGGCATAGGAGTCCTCCACAGAAACATGAGCATTGAGGAACAAGTGGAGATGGTGAAGAGAGTTAAGAAAGCTCAGGCTTTGATCATCAGAGATGTCATAACTATCTCTCCTGAAAGCACGATAAAAGAAGCTTGGCAGATCATGGAGAACGAAGGGGTCAGCGGAATCCCTGTTGTTGATGGAGAGAGACTCGTGGGGATAGTTAGCAGAAGGGACATAAGATCTCTTCAAAAGCATCAGATGGATTTGAAAGTTAAGGAAGTGATGACTTCTGATTTGATCGTCTGCTCTGAGGATACGAGTATAGAGGAGGCTCTCAATCTCATGCACGAGCACAGAGTCGAGAGAATTCCGGTTGTGAAGGAAGGAAGACTTGTTGGCATCATCACGCTTCAGGATATCCTTCAGAGGGAGAAGTATCCGAATGCTATCAGAGATGAGAAAGACAGATTGAGGGTTGCAGCTGCAGTTGGTCCACTTGATTTTGAGAGGGCAATTGCACTTGATAGAGCAGAGGTTGACGCGATAGTCGTTGACACCGCTCACGCTCACAACCTGAATGTTGTGAGGGGAGCGAAGAAAATAAAAGAAGAAGTCTCCGCTGATGTTGTGGTTGGGAACATCGCAACTGCAGAAGCTGCAGAGCTTCTCGTGGATTTTGCGGATGCAATCAAAGTTGGAGTCGGTCCTGGGTCAATTTGCACTACAAGAGTTGTTGCTGGGGTGGGAGTTCCTCAGTTGACTGCACTTGCCTCTGTTGCAGAAGTAGCCAGAAGTCATGGTGTTCCAGTGATTGCGGATGGTGGAATAAGATTTTCAGGAGACATCGCTAAGGCAATAGCGTGTGGAGCAGACAGTGTGATGCTTGGAAATCTACTTGCTGGAACCGATGAGGCACCCGGGAGAACTATAGTCATTCAAGGAAGGAAATACAAACAGTACAGAGGAATGGGGTCTCTCGGTGCTATGAGCAGTGGAATCTCTGGAGACAGATATTTCCAGAGGAACACATCAAAGTTTGTACCAGAAGGTGTTGAGGGTGCAATTCCTTACAGAGGTCCTGTCTCGGATGTTCTCTATCAGCTTGTCGGAGGTCTGAGATCATCAATGGGCTACGTTGGGGCAAGAAATCTAGAAGAGCTCAGAGAAAAGGGAAGATTTATTAGAATCACCGGTGCTGGAAGAGAAGAGAGCCATCCACACGATATTCTGATAACAGATGAAGCACCGAACTATCCTCTGAGATTTTAAAGGTGAAATGAACCATATTCACTCTCTTTAAACTTTAATAAACGGTCTAAAACGTTATTCAAAGTAAAAGAACTTTCATAGCTCTTATATTTTTCAAAATGACATTCTAGTTTGAGGTGATGTGAAATGATGAAGGAAATGTTCAGCATAATCATCTCATTGCTTCTACTCTCCTCTCTCGGTGGACTTGCACTTGCGCAGGAAGTGAATGAGACAACGGAAGTGACAATAAATGTAACAAGTGCAATAACATCAGCGGGAGAAATCAATGAGAGTGCTGTGAATGAAACAGAAGACTTATCCGAGCTACCTCCTGGATTGGCTCTTGGAATGGTGATGGCTAAAATAACTCTCGAAGTCAGAGGAGATTCTCGGGCAATCATGTTGGAATATAGATTAATGCAAATGCACAAGGCAAATGAGAGCGAGACTGCAGAGATTATGCTGGAAAAAACCGAAGAGTTAAGAGAACATATTCAGGAGATGCTTGAGGAGAAAAAAGAGCTTATTGAGGAATTTCAGAGCGGAGAAATCAACGAAACAGAGTTTGCAATTGAAATGCTTAAAATAAACATGGAGTTCAGGAATGCGGTGAAGGAGCTTATGGCTCTTGAAGAGAGCTACGGAAAGTTTGACGAGAAACTCAGGTTAAAGCTCATGGAGAAGGGTGTGAATGCCACTGCAATTGAGATTCTTAAGGAAAAAGCTAGAGTCATGAGCGGAGAGGATGTGAGAGAGATAGCAAAGATGATAAAAATCCATAAGAAGGTAAGGGAAGAGATGGAGGAAAGAAAAAAGGAGATGAAGAGACTCGAAGAACTGGAAGAACTAGAGGAACATAAAGAGGAGTACAAAAAGCTTGTAAATGAAACGAAAGAGAAGATAAATGAGACAATCGAGGAGTTCCAAAAAGGAAACATTACTGAGAAGGAATTTAAAGAGAGGATGAAAGAAATAGGGAAAGAGTTCAGGGAAGAAGCAAGAGAGATTGCAAAAGAGATGAAGGAACACGCAAAAGAACAGAAAGAGATTGAAGAGGAACATGAGGAGAAACATGGAGAAGAAAGGGGGCATTGAGATATGAAATTAAAGATTATACTTCCATTTCTACTTTTATTCTCAGTATTCTCGCCCGTAATCGCTCAGAGCGATTTTCAAACTGAGTGGATCATTGACATCCAGAAGAGTGGAGAAGCTCAAATAACAATTAAAATCAGCATTCCAGTGAGCTCTCAGGAGGAATGGAACCAGATATCATCTTCTCTCGATGAGTCTGCTTTCATCTCCTATCAGCAGTTAATCTCAGAAGTTGTAGAAAGTGCATCCCAGAGAACAGGAAGAGCAATGCAGGTACATTCTTGGAGTGTTGAAAAGGACTTCCTTGGGGATCACGGAGAGATCAAAATTTCCTTTGTCTGGGAGAATTTCTGCACTCTTGAGAACGGAAAACTCAATCTCAGTGATGTTCTGGATGATCTCTACATTCCAGAGGGATACATTCTGAAGATTCGGACACCAGAGGGTATGAGCTTCTCAGATATTCAACCATCTCCCGATGTCTTGGAGGGAAACACCGCCATTTATTTCGGTCCGAAAACGATGAATATTCAAGCAACCATCATCGAAACCAGAGAGTCTCCAGGGTTTGAGCTTTTAAGTCTTTTAGTCGCTGTTTTCATAGTCTTCTATATTTTGAGAAGGAATTAATCCCTTCCATAATTTTTTAAATTCAAATCATTCATTTGTAATGTAATAACATCTCTTTGGAGAGACTATTTTCCCCTCATTTTTCCAGCTTTTTGGTAATCTTCTCAACTTCTTTTTTTATCTATTCCAGTTAATTCTGCTATTTCTCCAGTTCTCAGAGGTCTTTCTGCATCTCTTAAAACCCCGAGAACAGCGTCTTCATTCATAAGACTCCCATCTCTCATCTCTCTCAACGAATTATAAAATTTTTTGGGAAATCCTTTATATTTCTCTTCTGTCTTCTTCTATCTGATGCTCGTCGGAGTTGACATCGGAGGAACCAATACGGATGCGGTTGTGATAAATGAGGATGAAGTCATCTCGCTGAAAGTTCCGAATGAAGAGGGCTTTTCCGTAATCTTCGAAAGGCTTCCCGAAATCAAAAAGAACTCCAGAGTTGCAGTGAGCACTTCACTTCCGTTGAATCTTCTTCTTAGTAGAGCTCAGGAGCATCCAACTCTCACGCTTCTCTTTCCCGGTCCAGGACTGAATCTATCTTCAAAAGGGGTGGTTCTCAGAGGTTATGTGAATCATCGAGGAGATAGTGTGGAGGAGATAGACGAGAGTGAGGTCAGAAGAGTTCTTCAGAGAGGAAATTTCAGTAACGTTGCCATTGCATCAAAATTCAGCGTAAGAAATTCTGAGATAGAAGAAAGAGTTTTTAGAATTGCAAAGGAATATGTTGAAGAAAGGATGATTGCGTTATCGCGTCATTGCGGAGGTATGAACTATCCTCTGAGAATAAATACCTCGGTTGTGAATGCCAAGATACGCAAAACTGTTTTCGAGTTAACTGAGATTGTGAGAAGATATTTCAAGGATTTTCTTTACTATAAGGGTGACGGCGGTCTCATTCCCTATAAACTCGCATTGGATAACCCCTCGCTTCTCTACAACTCCAGTCCAGCTGCAGTTGCCCTCGGAGCTCATTTCTTAAGTGAAGAAGAGGACGCTCTTGTTGTTGATATAGGAGGAACTACAACTGATTTCGTGCTCCTTGAGAGAGGTCTTCCAAAACTCGTTGAGAATGCAGTAATCTTGGGGGAGAGAACTCTAGTGAGATGTGTAAACTCAGTCTCAATTCCTTTCGGTGGTGACTCTCTAATTCATGAAGGAAAGCTCCTCCCGAGAAGAGAAGGAAAGCCCATTGCTTTTGGAGGTGATAAACCAACTCTGACTGATGTTCTGAATTTAGAGGGATTCGAAATAGGTGATTATCGGGCTTCTCTAAGGTGTGAGGAGCTCAGAGAGGTTGACCATACGAAAATCATCGAAGAGTTCTTGAAGAAGATTGTCGAGAAAATCAATGATTTTCGAACTGACAAAGTGGTTCTCGGGGGATATCTCTCGAAACATTTGGAAAAACTCATCTCAGAAAGGACCTCCTCCAAGGTCATCGTTCCCAAGCACAGCGAGGTTATGAATGCAGTTGGAGTTGCGGTTTCGAGAATCAGTTTAACGGTTTACGCGAGATTTGACACTGTAAACTCAAAAGCAGTTTTCAATGGAGTCATCGAATCATCTCCATTCTCTCGTGGATCCTCTCCATCTGAGGAAGAACTCTTTGAGGAGGCGAGAAAAAAGCTTTTTGAGATCGTAAAATCTTATGGATTTGAACCCGAAGGAGAACCGGAGATAGTTTATTTTAACTCCTATCCCGTTCTTCGCGGTGGATGGCGTCAGGGAATCATCGCAGATCTCATAATTCAGCTGAAACCCGGTTTGAGTGAAGAAGCCAAGAAGCTCAGAGGTTGCTGAGGATGGTTACGGGAATCGTTTATCACAGAAAATATCTCGAATACGAGCAGAGTGCCACACATCCAGAGAGAAAGGAAAGATTGGTATATACGATGGATCAGCTTTTAGAAGAAGGGATATTCGATTCTCCCGAGATCAAAATTCTGGAGCCCTTTGAAGCATCTATTGAAGACATCCTCGAGGTGCATACAGAAGAGTATGTTAATTTTCTCATAAGGAAGAGTAAAACTGGAGGAATCATAGATTGGGACACAAACATTCCGGTGGGACTTTTTGATGTTGCGGTTCTGGCAGCAGGAGGAGCTATAAGGGCTGCTGAGGCGGTTTTGAAGGGAGAAGTCAAGAATGCTTTTGCGATGGTCAGACCACCGGGACATCATGCAAAACCGCATATTGGTGCTGGCTTCTGCTATCTCAATAACATTGCAATAATGGTAAGATGGCTTCAGAAGAAGGGATTTAGGAGAATTCTGATCCTTGATTGGGATGCGCATCATGGTGACGGAACTCAGGAAATCTTCTATGATAATCCTTCAGTTCTCTACATTTCAACTCATCAGATACCTCTCTATCCTGGGACAGGATATCCTTACGAATGTGGAATAGCTGAAGGAGAAGGCTTCACCATCAACATTCCTCTTCCTCCTGGAACTTCTGACGAGGGTTACATGCTAGTAATGGATGAAATAATAAAACCAGTTGTTGAAGAGTTCTCCCCAGAGTTCATAGCAATTTCCGCAGGCCAAGACAATCATTTCACCGATCCAATTACTGAACTTGCTCTAACTGCAAGAGGATATGCAGAGATCATGAGAGAGGCAGTTAAACTATCCGAAAGATTCTGCAAGGGAAAACTCGTTGCAGTTCTTGAAGGAGGTTACAGTGTTGAAGGAGCCCTTCCCTATACAAATCTCGGAATAATAGCAGCAATGGCTGGGCTGGACATCTCTCAGATCAGAGAGCCAGAGAACTATTTGGTTTATCTGAGGATGAGAAAGGACGAAAAAGCTTTAATTAAGCTCAGAAAAAATATAGAAGAAGTGAAAATGGTGCATTCTAGCTACTGGAGTTGTCTCAGGTGATTTTTATTAGATCCGATGAAAGAGAATATCGAAGAGTTCAGAAGTTATTACGAGGGATTTGTTGTTTTCCTCTTTCTCATCCATATTTGGGTTATCTCCTAGAATATCGGAATCAAGATCTCTCCTAATATCATTCTCCCCATTTCTCTTGAATTTCTCCTTTTTATGTTGGAATTCTCTGCGAAAATGCGAAAAGAAATTGGTTTGTCGGAATAAGGACTCCGTGGATACTCAGAAGTCACGTCGTCTGGGAGAAAACGCATAGAGTTGGTGAAAAACTGTTTAAGATAGCGGGATTAGTAACATTTCTCGGAATTCTCTTTCCGGAGTATGCGATTTTCATAATTCTTTCCTCAGTCTTTTTCCTCTTTTATACTGTTGTTATACTCCTATTTTGAGTATCAGAAAGAAATAAAAACGAGTTGAACTCAAACATACCTTTGCACTTTACCTTAATAGAAAACTTTAAATATAGAATATACTAACTTAAAGTTAGTATGAAATTTCAGGAGCGTGTCATGGATCTTCTCGGAAATCCAAATCGCAGGAGAATACTTAGATTACTCTCTCAAAAGCCGTGTTACGTTACTGAAATCTCTGAAACTCTTAAAATCAGTCCCAAAGCTGTAATTGAGCATCTTGAAGCCTTAGAAGCTTCAGGCATCATAGAGTGCTTCTATGGAGAGCAGAAAAGGAAATACTACTACGTCTCAAAGGATCTTCATATGGAGATATTCCTATCTCCCTTCAACTTTGAGATTAGCTGTCCAAACGAAGAAGACGTTGATCTGAAAACTTTAAGAGAAAGAGTCAATAATGCCCTTGAAAGGGTTCTTGAGGACATGGAAGATATATCGGAAAGAATAAAAGCAATACGGTCTCTTATGAGAGAGCTCTCGACCATTCAGAGAGCTCTTCACTCTGAGTTTGTAAAGCTGGTGGAGAGATCAATCCTTGAAAGATCCAATCAAACGCTTCTGGAACTGGAAGAAGATGAAAGTTGGAGGTGAGAAAAATGAATGAGGATATCACACTTAAAGTTGCTGAAGCTTATCATCAGGATGTGGGTAGGGGAATTGTGAGAATTGATAGAGAGGTTATGAGAAAGCTTGGAGTTCAGACAGGAGATTTCGTTGAAATCGTAGGTTCGAAAAGTGCTTACGCTAAGGTTCTTCCAAGAGACCCCAGAGAGGAAATTTATGACAGGGAAATAATCAGAATGGATGGATATCTGAGAAGAGCTGCTGGAGTCAGCATCGGAGATAGAGTTTCTGTGAAGAAAGCAGAGGTCAAAGAAGCACAGAGAGTTGTTCTTGCACCAGCTAGGGAGATGCAGCTTACAAATCTTCAGGGCTTAAAGACTGTCCTTAGGAATGATATGATAAACATGCCGGTGTGGGAAGGAATGAATCTGAGGTACCATGGAATGTATGGAATGATCGGAGAACCAATTGTATTCACTGTTGTGCAGACAAGACCTTCTGGGGTTGTAGTAGTCACAGAAAGAACTCAGATTGACATCAGAGAAAGAGCTGAAGAGATTGGAGCCATTCCAGAAGTAACATATGAAGATATAGGGGGTCTAAAGAAAGAGCTTGAGCAAGTTAGAGAGATGATAGAGCTTCCAATGAAACACCCTGAGCTTTTCAGAAGACTTGGAATAGAGCCTCCAAAAGGAGTTCTGCTCCATGGACCTCCTGGAACTGGTAAAACTCTAATAGCCAAGGCAGTTGCGAACGAGGTTCAAGCCAATTTCTATTCGATAGCTGGTCCCGAGATCATGAGCAAGTATTATGGAGAGAGCGAGAAGCAGTTGAGAGAGATTTTCGAAAAAGCTGAGGAAAACGCTCCCTCAATCATCTTCATAGATGAAATTGATTCCATAGCTCCAAAGAGAGAAGAAGTTACTGGAGAAGTCGAGAGAAGAGTCGTTGCTCAGCTTCTCACTTTAATGGATGGATTGAAAAGCAGAGGAAAAGTAGTAGTGATTGCAGCCACTAACAGGCCAGATGCAGTAGACCCAGCTCTCAGAAGACCAGGAAGATTTGACAGAGAGATTGAAATTGGAGTCCCTGATAAAAATGGAAGAAAAGAGATTCTTGAAGTTCATACTAGAAAAATGCCACTTGCAGACGATGTTGACTTAGAGGAACTTGCTGAGAGGACTCACGGATTCGTTGGAGCTGATATAGCTGCTCTGTGCAAGGAAGCTGCTATGAATGCTCTTAGAAGAGTCATTCCAAAGATTGATATTGAGGCAGAGGAAATTCCAAAAGAGATAATAGAGAGTCTTGTAGTAACAAGAGATGATTTCATGGAGGCTCTTAAGAAAGTGGAACCCTCTGCAATGAGAGAAGTACTTGTGGAGGTTCCAGAGGTCAGATGGGATGATATCGGAGGTCTTGAGGATGTGAAGCAAGAACTTAGAGAGGCTGTAGAGTGGCCTCTAAAATATCCTGAGGCTTTTGAAGCTTTGAATACAGAACCTCCTAAAGGAATTCTGTTGTATGGTCCGCCAGGAACTGGAAAGACACTTCTGGCAAAAGCAGTTGCGAATGAAAGTGACGCAAACTTCATTTCAATTAAAGGACCAGAGATCATGAGCAAATGGGTTGGAGAGAGTGAGAAAGCAATCAGGGAGATATTCAAGAAAGCTAGACAAACAGCTCCAACAATTGTTTTCCTAGATGAGCTCGATTCAATAGCCCCAAGAAGAGGCGAAGGCTTTGATTCAAATGTTACAGAGAGGGTAGTCTCACAACTTCTAACTGAGATGGATGGACTCGAAGAACTTAGAGGAGTAGTAGTGATTGCAGCCACTAACAGGCCAGATATCATAGATCCAGCACTCCTCAGACCGGGAAGACTCGATAGGTTGATCTACGTTGGGCCTCCAGATTTCGAGGCGAGAAAAGCGATCTTCAAGGTTCATCTCAAAGGAAAACCACTTGCAGAGGATGTGGATATTGATCATCTCGCTAAGATCACAGATGGGTATGTCGGAGCGGACATAGAAGCAATTGTTAGAGAGGCATCTCTCTTGGCTATGAGAGAAACAATAAAACTAGGAGATTCGAGAGAAGAAGTTAAGAAAAAGCTCAAGGATCTAAAGATCGAGAAGAGACACTTTGAGGAGGCACTCAAGAAACTAAAACCAACTGTTACAAAGGATGAACTTGAGAGATATAAAGCTCTTTATGCTCGTTTCACCAGAAACAAAGAATTTGCAAAGCCTGGTGCTGAAGTAGCATGAAAAAATTTGGGGATTACTCCCTTTATTTTTTAAACTAAGGTGAAAGCGTAGTACAGGAAGGCAAAGTAGAATATTCCTGCAATCAGCGTTGTGTAGGCATTTAGCTCCTTCTTTGCTGCATACCACGCAAAGACTATTCCACCGGAGATAAGTGCAAGAACCACAGTTACCGCTACTGTCGGATCAAGAGCCCATTCGGTGAAGAACAGTCCTATTGCAACTGCAATTGAGCTCTGATATACCATTGCACCCGTAATATTTCCAAGAGCCAGAGTATCTTTCCTTCTCCAAGTCCAGAAAACACTGGCTCCTCCTACTTCTGGAAGCTCAGTTGCAAGAGGTGCAATGACCAGAGAGAGGAGCACTGTCGCAATTCCGAGGTGATATGCAAGCTCGTCAAGTCTCTCGGTAAACATCTTTATGAGAAGAACCATGATTAGGAAGGAGGCAATTAGCTGGAAGACTGTTAAGGCTCTACTCTCTTTTTTGATCAGCTTACTGAGCCAGAGTTCTCCGTGCTCTTCCTCTTCATGCTCTTCACCTGGAGTTCTGATGGTAATGTAAACGTAATAGGCGTATCCGAGGATTAGAAGAGCTCCGAGAATTTTATGAAGGGTTGGTACTCTGATGAACGCTGCAATGATTGCCAGAGGATAGAAAATGAAGAAAAACTTGAAATTTCTGATGATTCCGCTCTCAAGATCAAGAACGGGCGATCGCCTTCTTTTCATGAGAAGTCCGATAAGTGCTGTAACTCCAACAACGAAGAGAGCAATAGTGGTGAGCATAAACGGAGCACCGAGAATAGCACCTACTCCAACATCATGACCGCCAGTTCCTCCAACTACAAGAATCGCAATCAAAGGCACCAGAGTCTCTGGAGTTGCAGTTCCAAGAGATGCGAGAATGCTTCCAGCTGCAGTATCCGAAAGACCGAGCTGTCTTCCGAGGACCTCAACAGCGTTCACGTAAAAGAGAGTGAATGCCATAACTCCAACTGCGAGAGCTATGACTTCTGCGAAAAGGATTGTAGCATCACTCATTTAATCATCCCCCTGAGTTTCATGAGCATCCCTCAGCTTCTCACAACTTCTAGCACGATTATATAATTTTTCTCTGGTACATTCATACTCAAATCCGAGAGGGGTGGAAATATCATTATTTTTTATTATTTATCTTCATTGTCGTCGCAGAAAAACAAGAAATTTACCAGAAACTCCTAATGGAGCTTGGATATAAAAAATAAATTAATTAAATGATGAAAAATTTCAAAATTTTAAACTAAGGTGAAAGCGTAGTACAGGAAGGCAAAGTAGAATATTCCTGCAATCAGCGTTGTGTAGGCATTTAGCTCCTTCTTTGCTGCATACCACGCAAAGACTATTCCACCGGAGATAAGTGCAAGAACCACAGTTACCGCTACTGTCGGATCAAGAGCCCATTCGGTGAAGAACAGTCCTATTGCAACTGCAATTGAGCTCTGATATACCATTGCACCCGTAATATTTCCAAGAGCCAGAGTATCTTTCCTTCTCCAAGTCCAGAAAACACTGGCTCCTCCTACTTCTGGAAGCTCAGTTGCAAGAGGTGCAATGACCAGAGAGAGGAGCATTACTGAAATGCCTAGATGAAGTGCCAGTTCATCGAGTCTCTCTGTAAAGAGTTTAATCAGGTATATCATTATCAACAGTGATACAATCAACTGAAAAACGCTAAGTGCCGTACTCTCCTTCTTCAACAGTTTACCAAGGAAAAGTTGTCCCTCCTCTTCTTCCTCTCCTTCTTCAGGAGATTTTATCGTGATGTAGACATAGTAGGCATATCCAAGGACTAAGAACAGCGCTAGTAATTTGTGGAATAGTGGAATATGGATTATTGCTGCAATCACTGCTAATGGGTAGAAGACGAAGAAGAATTTGAAGTTTCTTAAAATTCCACTTTCCAGATGGAGATATGGATCTTCTCTTTTCTTCGAGAGAACTCCGATAGTAGCTACGATTCCAACAACGAATAAAGCAATAGTTGCCAACATAAACGGAGCACCAAGAATAGCACCGATTCCAACCTCGTGACCGCCAGTTCCTCCAACTACAAGAATTGCTATGACTGGAACGAGTGTTTCTGGAGTTGCAGTTCCAAGAGATGCGAGAATGCTTCCAGCTGCAGTATCCGAAAGACCGAGCTGTCTTCCGAGGACCTCAACAGCGTTCACATAGCCAATGGTGAATGCCATAACTCCAACTGCGAGAGCTATGACTTCTGCGAAAAGAACTGTGACACCATTCATTCAATCATCCTCCTGAATTTCACACTCATCCCTCCGCTTTTTACAGTCCCCATCAAAACATATTATATTATTATAAATTTTCTCCACTTCTTTTCCTCAGAGTGAAATAGGTAAGGAAACATCATTATTTTTCATCTTTATAATTTCTCCGAAATTTCGAAAAAGCTATCAAAACCTCATTTTCTTTTATTTACACACCAAAATCATTTAAATAGCATTATAAGTTAGTCAAAAAGCCTAAAAGTTAATAAAGCGGTTCTAGATCTCTTTTCGTTTGGAGGAGTTTCGTTAAATATATATGTGGCTTTATCGCCACCTTCAAACAAGTAGATTCTCTAAAAAAGGGAGGTAAGAATTGATGGGTGAAAAAACAGAGGAACCGAGAATTGGCGTTTATGTCTGTCACTGCGGAACAAATATTGGTGGCGTCGTGAACGTTCCAGAAGTCGTCGAGTTTGCTTCAAAACTTCCGAACGTTGTGGTTGCGAGGGAACACCTTTACATGTGCTCCGATCCTGGTCAGGAAATAATTAAGAAGGACATTCGCGATGGGCTTGTGAACAGAGTTGTCGTAGCTTCCTGTACTCACAGAACTCATGAGCCAATCTTCCGAGAGTGTGTCGCCTCAGCTGGCTTGAATAAATATCTCTATGAACAAGCTAATATCAGGGATCAGTGTAGCTGGGCTCATCCGAGCACCCCTGAAAAAGCAACAGAAAAGGCAAAGCTTCTTGTTGCAAGTGCTGTTGCAAAGGCTAGGTATCTCGAACCTCTTGAAGAGAAAGAAGTTGAAGTCATTGACAGAGCTCTCGTAATCGGGGGAGGAATAGCTGGGATAAATGCTGCACTTGATCTCGCAAATATGGGTTTCAAAGTCTATCTCGTTGAGAAGAATCCTTCGATTGGAGGAAGGATGGCACAGCTCGACAAGACTTTCCCGACGAATGATTGTTCCGCTTGTATTTTGGCTCCTAAGATGGTCGAAGTTGCAAATAATCCGAACATTGAGCTCCTCACTTATTCGGAGGTTCAGGAAGTCAGCGGATATATAGGTAATTTCAAAGTGAAAGTGAAGAAGAAAGCAACTTACGTTGACTGGGAGAAATGTACTGGATGCAGAATATGCACTCAGGAATGTCCGGTTAGAGTTCCAAATGAATTCAATTGTGGACTTGACACTAGAGGGGCAATTTACATTCAGTTTGATCAGGCTGTTCCCGCAAGAGCAGTTGTTGATAAAGAGCACTGCATAGGATGTAAAAAATGCATGAAAGTCTGTCCTGCGGGAGCGGTGGACATAGAGAAAAATAATGAGGAGATCGTGGAGCTTGAAATCGGAACTATCATAGTCGCAACAGGTTTTGATCCGTTTGACCCAAGAAAGATGCCGAATTTGAATTACGATGATCCTGATGTGCTGACAGCTCTTGAGTTTGAGAGATTGATGTGCGCATCCGGTCCAACAAAAGGACACATTGAAAGACCTTCAGACGGGAAGAAACCGAAGGTCATCTCTTGGGTACAGTGCGTTGGTTCGAGAGATAGGGACCACAATCCGTACTGTTCGAGAGTCTGTTGCATGTATGCTGTGAAACAAACTTGGCTAATCAAGGAGAAATATCCGGATATCGACATCTACGTGCACTACATCGATATGAGAACACCGGGCAAGGATTTCGAAGAATATTATGCTCAGGCTCGTGAAAAGGGAGTGAAGTTCATCAGAGGAAAGGTCGGGGAGATCGAGAGGAAAGGAGACAAGCTCCTCGTGAAAGCCGAGGATGTGGATCTCGGAGAACCGATTATTGTTGAAGCTGATATGGTTGTTCTTTCTGTTGGTCTTGAACCAAGTGCAGGAACTCAGGAGCTGGCGAGACTCCTCACTATTGGATGCGGAGCGACGGGATGGCTTACTGAAAATCATCCGAAGCTCAGGCCTGTGGATACGAATACAGACGGAGTTTACATAGCGGGATGCGCTCAGGGACCAAAGGATATTCCAGATTCTGTCGCTCAGGGTAAGGCAGCCGCAGCTGCTGCTGCAATTCCCCTGTCCACAGGAAAGATAAAAGTTGAGCCGATTGTGGCGGAGGTCATCGAGGAGTTCTGCGGTGGCTGTAGAACATGCGAAGAAGTTTGTCCATATGGAGCTCCACAGATAGTTGAGAAGGATGGGAAGTACAAGTCGGAGATCAATCCCGTGCTTTGTAAGGGTTGCGGAGCGTGTGTCGCATCCTGTCCGGCAGGAGCAATCGTTCAGCATGGATTCAAAGATGAACAAATCAGAGCTCAAGTTCAGGCTCTTACTTCCGAATATGAGGGGTGATCTGAAATGGTTCTCATTCTCAGAGGTGTGGATAAGGAATTTCTTAAAGAACTTGAAGAAAAAGGGGCAGAAACCTTGGAGAGATGCTATCAGTGTGGAACCTGCGTTGCAGATTGTCCAGCAACGAACTTTCCTGGATTTAATATAAGAAGGATCATGCACAAAGCCTCTCTTGCTCTCAGAGATCTTCTTCTCGAGGATGAAGCAGTTTGGAGATGTACCACTTGCTACACTTGCTATGAAAGATGTCCGCAGAATGCGGATCCCACTTACGTGATCTTTGCAGTTCGAAGATTCCAAGCGGAAAATGGAAGAGTTCCAGGGGCTCAGAAGGAGGTCGCTAAGAATATCTACACTCTTGGTCATGCAATAACTATCGGGAAGGCAAAAGAGCTAAGAAAGAAGCTCGGACTGGAGGAACTACCCCCCACAGCAGCGAAGTATCCTGAGGCTGTTGAGGAACTCCAAAAGATAATTGAAGGAGCAAAAGCGCTCAATATCTTTGGTTTGAGAAGAGATTGGGAAGCACCATCAGATGAGGTAAAGGCGAGTGATTGATATGAAGTACGCAATATATTTGGGGTGCATAACTCCTTTAAGATATCCGGATATCGAAGCCTCTGTTAGAGCTACTCTTCCAGAGCTCGGAATCGAGCTTGAGGACATCCCGAAAGCGACATGCTGTCCTCCGGGAGGGGCTTTCTGGAGCGCTGATGAGATGGCTGCGATGGCTATTAGTGCGAGAAATATAGCCCTTGCTGAAGAGATGAATCTCGATATGATGACTGTATGCAATGGATGTTACGGCTTTCTCAGAAAGACAAATGAAAAGCTGAAGCATGATGAGGAGAAGAGGAAGAAGATCAACGAAATGCTTGCAAGAGCAAACAGGGAGTTCAAGGGAAAGATAAGAGTCAGACATCTTGCAGAGGTTCTCTATGAAGATGTGGGAGTGGAGAAGATTAAGGAAGCAGTAAAGAGACCGCTCACTGGGTTGAAGCTTGCTGTGCATCCCGGATGTCATCTTATAAGACCCTCAGATTACCTGACCTTTGAGGATCCAGAGTCTCCTCATAAAGTTGAAGTCCTCGTTGAAGCTCTCGGAGCTGAAGTGATTGAGTGGAGAGATAAGACGAAGTGCTGTGGAGCTGGAGGGGGAATGAGAGGAACTGATCCAGAACTCGCTTTGAAGATAACGAAGGAGAAGATGCTGGCCCTAAAGGAAGCTGGAGCAGATGCAGTTGTTACAGTGTGTCCATTCTGCCATCTCCAGTTTGACATAGGTCAGGATGATCTGAGGAAGAGAGGTGAAATTGACTTCGCAATTCCTTCGGTGTACTACACTCACCTTCTCGCAATTGCAATGGGAAAAGATCCGAAAGAGGTTCTTGCGTTTGCAAAGACACCGAGAGATGAACTGATAAAGAAGTTGGAGGGTGTTTGAAAATGAGTGAGGAGTTTGAACCCAATATTGTTGGTTTCGCCTGCAACTGGTGTACCTATGCTGGAGCAGATCTTGCAGGTCTCTCGAGATTTGAGTATCCGCCGACGGTGAAGCTTATCAGAGTAATGTGTTCGGGAAGAGTCGATCCCTCTTTCATTCTCGAAGCCTTCGCTAGAGGCGCAGATGGCGTCTTCATCGGAGGATGTCACGTTCCCGCAGACTGTCACTATCAGAGAGGAAACTTCAAAGCGTGGAGAAGGATTGAGATATTAAAGAAAGTTCTCGAACAGCTGGGCATTGAGTCCGAGAGACTTCGTCTTGAATGGGTCTCTGCTTCAGAAGGTCAAAAGTTCTCAGAGGTTATTGCAGAGTTCACTGAAACTCTTAAGAAGCTCGGTCCGAGCAAGATAAAAGGAGGTGTGGAGATTGACTAAACCGAAAGTTGCAATAGTTGCTCTCGGTGTTTGCTCTGGTTGTGAAGTTACAATCGTTGATACTGATGAAGCTCTTCTGGATATTCTCAACGCAATTGATCTCTGTCATCTCCAGATTGCAACAGACTTCAAATACGAGGACATTCCCAAAGAACTTGACGTTGCAATCATCTCAGGAAACATAAGGAATGAGGAGAACAAACACATTGCCAAGATGCTTGAAGAGAGAGCTAAAATCATAGTTGCAAATGGAAGCTGTGCGTGTTTTGGAGGAATTCCAGGTCTGGGTAACCTCTGGAGAAATGAAAATCTAATGGACTATGCTTATTTCGACTCCCCGACTACTGAAAATCCAGATAAAGTTCTTCCCGATGCAGAGGTTATAACGCTGACAGAAAGAGTCTATGCACTTTCAGAAGTTATCAGAGTAGATTACATGATTCCTGGGTGTCCACCACAGCCCCAAACTTTTGTGGAGGTCATAACTGCCCTTCTTGAGGGAAGAGAACCAGAACTTCCAAATTTCAATCTGTGTGAGCAGTGCGAGAGAAAGAGGAATGCCAAGAAGATGCCAACGATTAGGAGATGGACTGAAGGGGTTGATGATGATGGTGAAACCTGTCTCCTTGAACAGGGATTCCTCTGCTATGGTCCGGCAACCAGAGCTGGATGCGGGGCAATATGCGTAAATGAAGGAAACGCACCGTGTATCGGATGTTACGGACCAACAGATCAGGTTGTCGATCAAGGAGCAAAGATGATCGGAGCAATTGGAGCAATGGCTGATGTTGCAGCTCAGGAAGGAGAAGCAGACGATCCCGAGGAGTTTGCAAAGAAGTTTGTGGATCCCGTTGGATGGCTCTACAGATTCACTCTCCCATCGTCGCTGATTAAAGAGAAAAGAGAGGATCAATAAGTGAGGTGATTTGAATGAAGAAAATTACGATCAATCCCGTGACACGTGTTGAGGGGCATATGAGAGTTGAGGTCTTCCTTGATGAAGATGGAAGTGTGAAGGATGCTCACACCAGTACTGTGGAGTTCAGAGGTTACGAAAAGTTCTGTGTTGGAAGAAGAGTTGAGGAGATGCCAAGAATTGTCTCAACAATCTGTGGAACCTGTCCCGTCTCTCATCATCTCGCCTCTGCGAAAGCAGGAGATGCTGTTTACGGAGTTGAGGATGAGATTCCACTGACTGCATATAAGCTCAGAGAACTCATGCACATGGGTCAAATAATCCACAGTCATCTGATTCACTTCTACGTTCTTGCCGCTCCAGATCTTGTTCTTGGCCCAGATGCCGCTCCAGCTACAAGAAACATTCTCGGTCTCGTTGATGCAGTTGGAGTAGACTTCGTTAAGGAGGTCATCAGAGCAAGAGCAACTGGTCAAGAACTTGTTGCTGCGACAGGAGCAAAAAGACTTCATCAATCGACTGCAGTTCCCGGAGGAATCACCGCAGTTCTCTCTGAGGAGAAGAGAAGAGAACTTCTGGAAAAAGTGAAGAGCGACGTTCTCCCCTTCATGGAAAAGTCAATTCAACTTGCTCAGGAACTGCTCTTCGACAAATATGCAGATCTCATAGATACATTTGGAGTGGTTGAAACAAGCCATATGGGTCTCGTGAATAACGGTTATCTCGATCTCTATCATGGAATTGTCAGAGTGATGAAGCCAGATGGAGAGATCTACGAGTTTGAAGCAAGAGATTATCAGAATGAGATCGCCGAGATCGTGCACAACTTCTCTTCAATGAAGAGTCAGTATCTCAAGAGAATGGGCTCTCCAGAGAAGGGAATCTACAGAGTGAATGCCCTGCCAAGGATCAATGTGTGCGATGAAATAAACACTGAGAGGGCGAATGAGCTTCTCAAGGAATTCAGAAATAAGTTCGGAAGACCAACTCAACAAACGTTGCTTTATCACTACTGCAGGCTGATCGAAGTTATGCATGCTGCCGAGAAAGCGGTTGAAATTCTCGAAGACAAGGAGACCATTACAAGCACGAAGAATAGGATTAAGCTTGAGAAGACACCTAGCGAAGGAGTTGGTGTTATAGAGGCTCCGAGAGGAACTCTCTTCCATCACTACAAGACGGATGAGAACGGAATTGTGAGAGAAGCGAACATCATAGTTGCAACCTCTCAGAATCAGCTTGCGTGGAATGAGGGTGTCAAGCAGGTGGCAAAGCAGTTCATCAAACCTGGGGAGGAGATCTCTCAGGGAGTTCTCAACAGAATAGAGATGATCATAAGAGCCTATGATCCATGCAATTCATGTGCAACGCACACACTGCCTGGAAAGATGCCACTCGAACTTGTGATCTACGATAGCAATGGTGAGGTTGTGGAAACTCTGAGAAGAAACATTTAATCCTTTCTCCTCCTCTTTTTTATGCCCAAGCCAATTCTGATCATAGGATGTGGAAATCCCCTTATGGGGGATGATGGAGCTGGAAATAGAGTCATTGAAAAACTCAGAGAGTATAAACTTCCAGATAATATTGAACTCGAGGATGTCGGAGTTGGAGGTCTCGGGATTATCGAACTTCTTCTCGATAGGAAGAAGATCATTGTGGTTGATGCTGTGAAAACAGGAGCACCTACTGGAACGCTTCACGTTTTCAGGAGGGAGGAGCTCCCCTCTGCGAACTTCTTCATGATCTCCCCTCATGATATAGGTCTTTTGGAAACTCTTGAACTTGCAGAGAAGGTCTTTCCTGAGAGAATTACGAAGGACATTCTTGTTATTGGGATTGAGGCCGGAGTTGTGACGGAATATACAGATATCGTAAGCGAGGAAGTGAAAAGAGCTATTGACGAAGCTGTGAAACTTGTTCTCAGAGAGCTGGATATAACTGAGTTGTAGATTTCAACAAAATATTTATAAAAGCTCATCAAATTCTTTCTTGACAGTCCTCATAGAGCTGAAAAAAAGAAAATTACGGGCTTGGAGAAGTAATTGTCAAGCTTCTTTCGAGGTGAGCTGGAATGAAGGATAGAATTGCAAAAAATCTAGAGGAATTGAGGAGAAGAAGACCTCTCGTTCAGAACATTACGAATTTTGTTGTGATGAATACAACAGCAAATGCTCTCCTCTCCATCGGAGCCTCACCCGTGATGGCTCATGCAGTTGAAGAGCTTGAGGATATGCTAAAACTTGCAGACGCTCTTGTTATAAATATCGGAACTCTCGATGGACACTGGATAAGATCTATGGAGAGAGCAGTTGAAATTGCAGACAATCTTAAAAAACCAGTAATCCTCGATCCTGTTGGAGCTGGAGCAACTAGACTAAGGACAGAGATAAGTCTGAAGCTTCTTGAAAGTGGAGCAATAAGCATTTTGAGAGGAAATTTCGGAGAGATCAAAGCCCTTCTCGGAGAACATGGAGCGACAAGAGGAGTGGACTCAGCCGAATATGATATTGAAGGAGCAAGAAATCTGGCTCTAAAAGCTTCAGAAATCTTCGGATGCACCGTTGCGGTGACGGGGAAAGTTGATTATGTGAGCAATGGATCGAAGATCTTCTCGGTCATGAATGGTCACGAGATGCTTGAAAGAGTCACAGGAACTGGGTGTATGGTCTCTTCTATCATCGGAGCTTTTTCAGCTGTGGATGAGCCTCTTTACGCCTCTATAAGTGCACTTGTAGTTTTCGGAGTTTGTGCTGAGAAGAGCTATGAAGAAGCTCCTTATCCGGGAAGCTTTCATTTAAAGCTCTACGACTGGCTTTACAGAATTGATGGTGAGTTGATAGAGGAGAAGGGGAAGGTGGAGGAGATTGAAGCTTAGAGAGAAATTGAAACTCTATGTCATAACTGATGGAAGACTTGCAGATGAAGTTGAAGGAACAGAGAAAGCTCTGAAAGGAGGCGCAACTACAATTCAGTTGAGGATGAAGGAAGCACCGACAAGAGAAATGATCAGGGTCGGAAAGGAGATAAGAAAGCTTACTTCTGAGTATGAGGCTTTGTTCTTCGTTAACGATAGAGTTGACGTTGCTCTTGCGGTTGATGCAGACGGAGCTCATGTTGGTCAAGAAGATATGCCTGTAGAGCTCGTCAAGGAAATTGCTCCCAACTTGATTGTTGGAGTTTCTGCGAGCTCTCTTGAGGAGGCCATTGAGGCGGAGAAGGGAGGTGCAGATTACATAGGAGCAGGAACGATCTTCCCCACTGTAACGAAAGAAGATGTGGAGTTTCTCGGGTTAGAGGCTCTCGAAGAGGTTGTAAAAAGGGTGAGGATACCCGTAGTCGCAATTGGTGGAATCAATCACGAGAGCGCTCTCAAAGTTCTTGAAAAAGGAGTGGAGGGAATAGCGGTGATCTCTGCAATCATGGGTGCCGAAGATATCGAAGAGGCAACGAGGAGGATGAGAAAAATTATAGATGACTTTTTCAAAGATCATGAGAAAGATTAAGACTGCTCTAACAATTGCGGGAAGTGATAGTGGAGGAGGAGCAGGTATAGAAGCTGATATTAAAACTTTTTCTGCTCTTGGTGTCCATCCGCTAGTTGCAATAACTGCAATCACTGCTCAGAATACGAAAGAAGTTAAATCCGTTCATGAGGTTCCAGCAGAGATTGTTTATGAGCAGATTAACGCAGTTTTCGAGGATTTAGGTATAGATTCTGCGAAAACCGGTATGCTTCTGAGCTCTGAAATTGTGAGAGTTATCTCTCAATTCTTTAGAGAGAGTGAAATCCCTCTGGTTGTCGATCCAGTGATCAGAGCAACGTCTGGGAGGGAGCTATTGAGGAAAGATGCAGTTGAGGTGTTGAAAAAGGAACTCTTTCCTCTCGCAACTCTCGTGACTCCAAATATTCTGGAAGCGGAGGTGCTGAGTGGAGTTAGAGTTAAGACTTTGGAAGATGCCAAAAAAGCTGCTGAGAGGATCTCAAGGAACACAGGGGCAAGAGCGGTGCTTGTAAAGGGCGGACATTTCAGTGGAGAGCCTAAGGACGTACTCTATCAGAATGGAGAGCTCAAGACCTTTTCATCCTCGAGGTTATCTGGATGCACTCATGGAACGGGATGCACTTTTTCAGCTGCAATTACAGCATTCTTAGCGAAGGGTTTTGAACTCAGTGAAGCTATTGATAGGGCGAAGGACTTCATTGGAGTTGCAATTTATCATGGGAAGAAGATCGGACACGGAGAGTGTCCCGTTAATCCAACCTCATGGCTTCAGATTCCTGCTGAGAGGTGGAATATCTTCGAGAAACTTTTCAAGATCAAGAAGATTTTGAGGGAAAAAGGGATCTCTCACTTTATAATCATCTCCAAACTTCCTGGATATTTTCGAGAAGATCTCCTCGAAATGGAGGTTTCTGATGATTTTTTTGATCTCTCTCTAAATTCTTCTCTTTCCACAGCTCTTGCATCTCAGAAAGACTTTCAATTCGCTCTTCTTCTCAAAAAAGGAGAATTAAATGATAAAGTGAGAAAAAAAGAATTTGTTAAGATCTATCTCTTTGGATTGTGTTATCTCGCTCTTTTCGGAGAGACTATTGAAGAAATCCTCTCCTCACTTTGACTTCAACCAGTTGTTTACATCTTCTCTAAAGCACACATCATCATGACCCGGAATTATGAGTTCCGAGCTCTCAATTATCCTTCTCATACTCTCCATCGCTAACTCCTTGGAAACATGAATTCTTGGGGGACTCCAGTTCTTCAGATTCTCTAATGTTGGAATTGCATCTCCTGCAACACAAATCTTCTCATCTATGAGAACAGAGGAATGGTTCCATGTGTGCCCTGGCGTCTTCAGAACTCTCACGTTGTCAGAGAGAAAATCTAGAGAGACTTCGGCTTTTGGAATTTCAAGGCATTCTACTTCTGGAGCGAAAATCTTTGCATTTACGAAGAGCTCATTGTTTCCTATATGATCTCTGTGAGCATGAGTGTTAAAAATAACATCGATCTCTTTTGGAGATATTCCAATCTCATTCATTCTTTCGAGAATTTCCACTTTTTTATCTCTATTTCCGGTGTCAACGATGAGATAAATTCCATCATCGATAAAACAAACTGTTGATGAAGCATAGAGAATAAGATCGTTTTTTCTGATAATCTCTCCCTTCAAGACGATCTCAAAGCTCGCCATCTTAACACCTCAAAAAGAGGGGGAAAAAATTGAGAAATGGTGGGGCTCGAGGGGATGGATAGCACCATTTCTCAAAACTTCTTTCACTTCATACATCTTAAAATTAACGCATCATTGGAAAGTGTTTTTAGAATTTTTTATATTTGATCCACGTATGAACTTCTCTCAGCATCCCCCCTCAAAAAGTTACCTCAGAATTTTATCAAAATTCCGATACTTCAACTCCTCGACAGTAAGAGGTCAAGAACCTCTATGACTTCGATCACTCCCATCAGATAATCTTCATCCAGGGGATCTGAGGATTAGTAGAGTGGGAATTAATATCTAAGAAATCGTCTTACAAGTAGAATCAGTGAGAACTCCGAGTGAAACTTCAAAGAAGGGATTAGGAGAAGATTTTTCTGCTTCCTTCCAATCCTTTTCGAAGATATTCCTGAAGAACTTCGTCGGTTCTCCATAGAGAATCACTCCTGTCTCCCTGTTCATCAAAACAGACTCTTCATTCATATTCACACTTGAAATCAAAACTAGGTCTTCTGATACGATTCCCTTTGTGTGAACGTTTTTCATAGTCCGAACTTTAAGATCCCATCCATTTTTCTGTGCAACTCTCTCCAGATATTCTTTTGTCTCTTTATTTCCCTCATTCTCATCCAAAATCATTCTAATCTTTACACCTTCTGAGGTCTTTTTGAGAATGCATCTATGAAAATTCCATCTTTCTCGAGGTATTGCTCCTCTACATAAAGAAATTCGTCTGCACTCTCAATTGCTCTAAGAAGTGGAGAAAATCCCGCATCTGGAAGAACAAAGACATCATAGTGTGCATTGCACAGTAGAGCCTCCTTCCCTCTTTCTTTATAACTCTGAGTTTTAAGTTCCCCCACTCTACGTACTTTTTCCATGTCGTAACCATTCCAGTCATCTTTGAAGACTTTTTCAAAGAACTTTGCAGAATCTCCAATCAGAACGACTCCCTACTCTTTGTTCCCCCTCATAGATTGGAAATCCTCTTTCGTTCAGGTTTTCCGTTGTTATGAGAACTCTCTCCGTCGATCATAACATATTTCGCATGCATGAATCTGTATCGATCTCTCAATTCTTCTGAGCTCATAAGTCTGATGTTTACTTGTTCTGAAAGCGCTTTTAAATTCTCTGATTCTTGAAAACCACCTATTGGGTCACCTTCTAAGATGAGCCTTACCTCTACACCTCTCTTTACTGTTTCGAGGAGCCGCTCCGCAATTATCGGGTGATTGAAGGTATAGGAAGCCACATAAATAAACTTCTTTGCTCTCTCGAGTTCATCGAGAATCACATCGAGAGAGTTCTCCGAAGTAAAGAAATAACCTCGCCTTTAAAACTCATTTCTCCGAATTTCGATTGACCTATGTAGAAAGATCTATTCCCTATCCAATCTTCTTTTGTGTTGTGTCTTCATGCTATCTTTTTAGAATCTCTCCTTCCTTTGGGGTTTTTAATGGCTCTCCAATCCAGCCCTCCACTTCTTTGCTCTTTCCGTATCTCACCGCATCAACCACTTCATCACCTTTGAGAAGAAGCACCTCATCACCTTCGTTTGAGAGATGAGGAAGTCTCACTTCAATGCTCTCCTCTCTCATAAAATATCTGCCAGCTCTCATTTCTCGTGAGATAAATCGACTCTCCGGGTCTTAAAATGATATCAGGAAGTTTAATAGTCTCTTCGAGATCAGTTAGAGTGTATTCTCCTAATTCTCCTCTTTTTCTAAGCTCATAATCCTCACAAGTTCATCATTATCCTTAGGAGCATAGCCGTTGGGTGCAACCTCGATTATTAGAAGCTCAGCGGAAGCAGAAAAAAGAAGAGAAAAGAAGTAAAATAGGAAGGATTTTGGGGAGTTTCATCCTCCGTTCAACTCTCTTCTTAGCTCTCCCATGGTTGCTATCTTCTCCGCAAAAGCATTATGTCTGTGGATGCTCTCTTCGTTCACCTGCTTTATTGTGATCACAGCATCATCCGATAGCTGAGGGAACTCCTCAACAACTCTTCTTGCCATCTCTCTGACGCAATCCTCAACGAACTTTGGATTTCGATGAGCATCCATAACGACTCTTGCCTCATCATTCCTCTTCAAAAGCTCGTAGATTCTTGTGCTCATAGAATCCTCGATGATCTCTATTATTCTATCCAGTGACGGAATTTTATCCTTTCCTCCAACTTCTATCGAGATAAATCCTCTTCCTCTTTGATTGTGTGTTGCAATCGGTACACATGCAATAAACTCTTCAATCTCCTTATCATTCATCCCCAACTCTCTAAGCTTTTTAATTGCAATCTCTTTCATCATTCCCTGAGCGCAGGGACAGGCAGTCATACCAACAACTTCTGCTCCTATAGATTTTCGCGTAGTCACACCATCCTCTCTTGTGGAAATTGCACTAGCAAAGATGTCCACAACTTCTTGGCATTTCATCTTCGTTACTGGAGTCTCTCTTCTTATCACATACTCGCTCCTCATATGAACTTCTGCTCTTGATGCATACTCGTGTCTCTTTAGGAGCTCTTCAGAAATTCTACTGCATAGCTCCTCTATCTCTGTCACTGGTTCAAAAGTCGTCTCCTCAAGAACCTCATCTATAGCTTCAAAGTTTCTCGAGAGATTGGCACCCTTTCTATCTTTCGGAAGATCAACAAAGATGTCGAAGGTAGAGATGAGTATTATCGGCCTTTTATCCTTTCTTAAAACTTTCACAAGCTTTTTCACATCAGTTACTCCAACTCGTGTGAGATTAATTCGAATATCTGGTTCACTCGATTGAACATCAGGAAGTGGCATGGTATATGCTCCTCCTCAACTCAATTTAATCTTTTGGTTTTTGAAGCATAATCTTTTAAATTCCTCAACTCGAATCATCGTTTGATGAAGATTCTTGGAATCATAGGGAAACCTGTCTCACATTCTCTCTCACCTGTGATGTACAGAGCAGCTTTTGAACATTTCGGAATGGATGCAGTTTATCTTCCATTTGAGGTTGAGGATGCGATAACTGCAATAAAAGGCGCTCGGGCTCTAGGATTTCTCGGTTTGAACGTCACGATGCCCCACAAAGAAGTTGCATCATCCATCGTTAGGAAGATGGATGAAGTCTCAAAAATTGCGAATGCGGTGAATACACTCAAGTTCTCTGATGAGGTTCTTGGCTTCAATACTGATGGAGATGGAGCTCTCAGAGCCATAGAAAGCAGTGGAACAGAGGTAAAAGGCTCAAAAGTCCTCATTCTCGGAGCAGGCGGTTCTGCAAAAGCTATAGCAGTCCGTCTATCATTTGAGGATGTGAGACTCCTTATATGGAATAGAAGTTTAGAAAGATCAAAAAAACTTGCAGAACTTACTGGAGCATCCGTTGTGGAAAATCTAAGAAGAGCTGTGAAATTTGCAGATATAGTGATAAACACTACTCCTGTTGGTATGAAGTCTGATGAGTCGCTTCTTTATGCGGAAGATCTTCACGAGGATCTTACTGTTCTCGACATAGTTTATGTACCTCCAGAGACGAGGTTACTGAAAGAGGCAAAGAAAGCTGGAGCGAAAACAGTTGATGGCCTCTCTGTTCTCCTTCATCAGGGCGCTCTGAATTTTGAGATTTGGTTTAACAGGAAAGCTCCTTTCGAAGTTATGGAAAACGCAGTTAGAGGGGCGGTGAAGGAATGAAGATATGCGTTGTTGGAGGAGCAGGAAAGATGGGTAGACTTTTTGCTGAGATCTTCTCCAGATATGGTGAAGTTTACATAATGGACGTCTCGGAAGAAACCGAAAGTGTTGCGAGAAAACTCTCCGTGGGGATGTGCTCTCTTGAAGAAATTCCGGAAATGGATGTTGTGGTCTTTTCTGTTCCAATTGAAAATACCTCCGAAGTTATCAGAGAAGTTGCACCTAGGGCGAAGAGCGGAGCCCTTTTAACAGATCTCACGTCTCTTAAAGAATTTCCGGTAAGAGAGATGCTAAATAATTCTTCAGAGGACGTCAGCGTTATAGGAATGCATCCTCTTTTTGGCCCTTTCACACCTTTAAAAGGACAGACAGTAGTTTTAACTCCTGCAAGACATCGAGAGGAGCATCTGGAGTTTCTGGAGGAGGTTCTCGAAGGAGAAGGTGTGAAAACTGTTCTCATGAGTCCTGAAGAACACGATAAAATCATGGCAATCGTTCAATGCCTTTCTCACTTCTCTCTCGTGAGTTTTGGAGTGGTCCTTAGAAAACTCGGATTTAAGCCCCTCACTCATCTCATACCACCTGTTTATCTGATTTTCTTTGATCTCGTTGGAAGAATTCTTCACCAAAATCCTAGAATGTACGAGGAAATACAGAAAAACCCTCACGCAAAAGAGGTGAGAAAAGCATTTATTGAAAGTGTAGTTGAACTTAATAAGTCAGTCGACGAATCAAAGTTTGCTGAGCTCATGAAAAGAGCTTCGGAGCATTTTGAAGATACATTTCATGCATTCCTCAGATCCGAGAAACTTATAAAGTGCAAAATAGAGGAAATAGAGCTCCTAAAATCATCAATTAATTCGGAGATAGTTCTGAGGGATCTGAAAACTTCTGAGATTTTGAAAGGGAGGCTCCTGGAGGTAGAGGAGAATCTTCTGAGACTCGAGGTAAATGGACAGACTGTGACTATTAATCTCGATGAATATGAGGTCATTAGAAGGAGTTAACTTCTCCTAAGAGCATTTTCTGTTGTTCCCAGTTCATTTTAGTCAGAATTTCGAAAATCTCCTTAATGCTTGATGGATCGATGTTTCTCTCTGTTGCCAGTTTTATTGCTCTTCCTATTACTTTCCTCTTCTGCTCTTCATCTTCAACCTCTATTCGCACACCCTCTCTTTTTTTGGCTTCAACAATTTCTCTCGCCAAATTCGTCCTCTTCGCTATTAATTCGACTATTTCTCTATCTATATCTTCAATCTCCTTTCTAATTTCTTCAAGACTCCTCATATTTTATCACCCCCTTGTTATTCACACGAGATTTAATAACCGTTCCGTAGTTCTTCCAATCTTCTATTTCACCCCAGGCAACGTAAGAGGGGCCAGTACCCGAGAGGGTCACTCCCTTGACTCCACGTTTCAGAGCGTCGATGATCGGCTCTGTGCTCAGATTCAGAGCTGCACAGTAGGGAAATCCATTTATTAACATTGCCTCTTCAAATTCTTCTCTCATAGCTCTGTCAAAGGCAATTTCTATTATTGGTGCAATCGCTCTACACCTTTTAACATCCACTTTTCCACTCTCTACTTTTCCTTCTGGAATCAGCACCGAAACTTCTCTTTTGAGCTCCACTCTTTTGAGAATCTCTCTCTTTGCGTTATCACTTAAAACAATACCTCCCAAAAGAGAAGTTATGGCATCGTCGAAAGCTCCAGTTACCGAGACGCCAGCTTTAAGGGAAATCTCTGCGTTCCATCTCGCTATTTCAAGAGCACTCATCTTTATTCCAAAAGCATCCATACAAGCTAGAAGAGTTGCATTCACAACTGCACTGCTACTCTTCAGACCGCTTGCTTGGGGTATTTCTGAGGAACTCGTCACAAAAGCTCCCCCTTCATATCCAAACTTTTCAATCCACTCTCTAACGCAGAATTCTAGGAGAAACGGATCTCCACCGCCTTCGACACTCCCAGAAACTCCTCTCAGATCCTCTCCAAACTCGACTCTTACTTCTACTCTAAGAGGAAGCCCGAAAGAAGCTCCTTTTAAAGTTGCAATTGCATTTACGATAGTTCCCGCTCCATATGCGAAGCCCTTACCTCTCATCTCAATCTCTCACATACGATATATTTTTCTCCTCTGAAAATATGGAAAACCTTCTCCCCATTTAACCCTTCCTCCACTTTCCTCCTAACCCTCCAATATTCTGAAGGATCTATCTTGAACCTCAGGATGGCCTTATCCGCTCTCATCTTTTTGAGCACGCTTTTAACCTCTGAGAGAGTGTTGCATATGGAGATTAACCTATAGGAATGCTTCAGGAAAGGAGATGAAACCTCACCTCCGCTCAGAAGAACCCTCCTCTCATCTCTGAAACATATGTGGAGATTGTATCTCTCGCAGAGAACTCCAATAAGACCGGCTTTGATAACTGCAGGATCAACCTCATGAAGATACTCATCAAATCCTCCGTATTTGATCTCTCCATCACCACAGAGCACGTACTCTCCTGGTAAAATCACCACAGAGACATCGCTTCTCTTCAAATCTCCAAGATAGAGATTCAATCTGTTCAGCTGATGGTTGAGAGAAACGTACTCTTTTTCGCACTCAAAAGGTACCCTTGAGGGAGGAATTTGCGGTGGCACCTCAAAAGAGAAATTCTCTGTAAATTCTCCGTAAAATCTCATGATTTCTGTGATTTTTGGCTCAGTTTTCATGATATCTCTGAAATCCTCCTCTGGAGGTCTTGATGGGTCACAAAAAATGATCTCCGCGTCTCGGAAGCATCTTCTCACCTCTTCGCTCATCACATCACCGTGAACGAATTTAACGTTTGAGACTCCGTAGATCTTGCAGTTCCTTTTTGCGCACTCAAGTCTCTCTTCACTCCTCTCTGCAGCAATTACATCTTTTGAGTACTTAGCAAAATAAATTGTCTGACCCCCAATTCCACATCCAAGCTCTCCTATAATGTTGCACTTCAATCTTTTTGCTCTGTATTCAGCGACAATCTCGGGAGTTGCAAATCTCAATCCGTCCTCATCTGAAAAGATCTTTTTCGAGAATTTATCGCTTCTAACTCTCCGGATCATCTTCAACTTCAAAGAGAAGGTATCCAGTTTTGAGTTTCGAAGCCTCCTCTCTACTGAGAATCCTAGAAGATGCCCTCTCAGATATTATTGCACTATTTCCAAATGGATCTTCCACAACCACCGTAATCTCCTTTTTTCCCTCTCTAATCTCTGAAATGTCGTTCAGAAGCTCTTTAGCTCTTTTGTTTCCACTGGTCCTCAAAATTCCTTTCAGAACGTTCTCAATTCTCTCAAGAATTCCCTCAACATTGCTTATGAATGATTCTGCAAGTGGACCCGGTTCTATATCAACTCCAAGCTCTGGAATTCTAATAGTACCTGATGAGGATCTTATAACTCTGGCCGAGAGATCCTCAATGCTCCTTATCTTCAGCTCGTATCTCATCGGATCTTTAACACTCAGAATAAGACAGTCTGAGTGCTTGAAACCACACGAAGAGCACTGGATTGAAGTTATCATCACTTCTCCGAAATACGGAATCTCTTCGAAATCCCAAGTATAATTTGCTTGAGCTCCACAGGAGGGACAACCGTATTTTGTCGTAGCTCTCTTCAATACTTGCCCCCGATAATCTTTCTCCTATCTATCTTCACACCTGTTGGAGTTGTTATTATAAGATCCTCACTTATCCCAGCGATATCTCCGTGAATATCCTCGGTCACCTGTTTCAACTCTCTTATGACTCTCTCCACAAGCGCTCTATCTCTCCTCATGAGGGAGAGATCTATTATCACGATGTTTCCGTTATATATCTCCTTTCTAATTTCCTGAAGTTCGTTGAGATTCGCTATTTCTGCAACCTTCACGTAAAGGTTGGCTACCTCTCTCTCCATTAGTGCTTCGTATTCGCTGAGATTCAGTTCTATATACTCCTCTTCAGCTCCCTTCGGCTTTGCTCCTCCTCCAAACAACTTATCTATAAGTCCGCTCAATGACATCACCATCGAAAAGTAATTTTGAAAAACTCCTTAATAAATCTCTTCTCAGACTTGTAGTTTCCATATCCTATCACCAACATGATGAATGGACTTCACCGCTTTACCCCTCTGCCCCATCATCCTATCTTTTGAAACAAGAGCTCTTCCTATAGCTAGAGGCTTTCTGTGGATCTCATCAACTATAATCACGAGATCTCCTTTTTCGACATCGTCATCGACTTCCACTATTCCCGGTGCCATGACATCAGCTCCCTGAGAAACTGCTTTTACCGCTCCAAAATCAACGACAACCCTTTTTTTCTTCGGCTTCATTTTTAGAGCACCTTTTACAGTAGGAAATGGTCTCCCGTCAATCATGATCAGCAGAGGCTCTCCATCAACGAGTATCAGTTCAGTTTTATCTCTCATCTCTACTCTTTCCATCTTCTTATCTTCGAGAAGTCTTTTTGCATCTTCCCCGAAAATCTTCTCAAGCTCTTCTGCTATCGCTCTCGCTTCTCTCTCTCTAAGCTGATGCCTGTTTTTCACTCTCATTTCTCTCATCACTTACTTTGCATATTGGAATTTTAAGTTTTATCATCACGAAAACGAAGAAGAAAAGATTTAAATAAAGAGGGTGTTAATTTCAATCAACATTTAGCTTGGAGGATTAATATGGCGCAGAAACCTTTGGACGTTCTTAATAAAGCTCTCAACTCTCCGGTCATAGTGAGACTTAAGGGTGGAAGGGAGTTCAGAGGAATTCTTCAGGGGTACGACATTCACATGAATCTCGTTTTAAATGATGCAGAAGAACTCAAAGAAGACGGTGTGAGGAAACTTGGGACCATAATAGTTCGTGGAGATAATGTAGTTTACATATCTCCGTAATGCGAGGTGAGATTGATGAGCAAGGGAACTCCTTCGATGGGTAAAAGGCAGAAGAAAACTCATATAAGATGTAGAAGGTGTGGAAAGGTCTCTTTTCACGTCAGCAAGCGATACTGTGCTTCATGCGGTTTCGGAAGATCTAAAAGGCTAAGAAGTTACAGTTGGGTGAAAAAGTCCGCAAAGTATAACAATTGATCTAAATTTAAAAACCCCCTGAGGGTGCTCTTTATTGAGAGAGGAGTGTGGAGTTGTCGGAATTTTAAGCACTGAGGGAGAAGACGTCTCTTCTCACATCTATTATGCTCTCTTCTCTCTACAGCACCGAGGTCAGGAATCTGCTGGAATAGCGACTTTTGATGGTTCGAGGATAAGAGTGCATAAGGATATGGGCTTAGTTTCAGAGGTCTTTAACGGAGATAAGCTGAAGCTTTTGAGAGGAGATAGAGGAATTGGACATGTTCGCTACTCTACTACAGGTCCCTCAACTCCTGAGAACTCTCAGCCTCTGACAATCTCTTTCAGAGGAGGCACGATTGCAGTAGCTCATAACGGGAACATAGTGAACTCTACGAAACTCAGAAGAGCTTTAGAAGAAGATGGGCATATTTTTCTTTCGGAGTCCGACACCGAGGTTATAGCTCATCTTCTAGCTAAGGAGCTTCTGAGAAAAGATATTGTGGATGCTACGAGAGAACTTATGAAAAGACTTATTGGTGCCTATTCGCTCACAATTCTAATCAATGATACACTTGTAGCCATAAGAGATCCAAACGGTTTCAAACCTCTCTGCATTGGCAAGGTTAATGGAACTCATGTTGTGGCTTCGGAGAGCGTTGCAATCGACGTTCTGGGAGGGAAGCTCATCAGAGATGTTAAGCCTGGGGAACTCCTAATCATCGAAGAGGAAGTTGAATCCTATCAGATCGTCAGAAGTCCATCCACATCCCAGTGCGTCTTTGAGTTCATCTATTTTGCGAGACCAGACTCAATTATTGATGGAAAACTCGTTTATGACGTTCGTTTGAGGATTGGTGAAAGACTTTATGAGGAATACGGAATAGAAGGGGATCTCGTTTGCCCTGTTCCAGATTCTGGAGTGACTTCTGCGATAGGCTACTCTCTTGCCTCAGGAATTCCTTTTCTTGAGGGACTCATAAAAAACAGATATGTGGGAAGAACATTCATAATGCCACATCAGAGGCTTAGGGATGCAGGAGTTAGGCTAAAACTGAATGTTGTTAGGAGAAACGTTGAAGGAAAGAGGATCATCCTCGTGGATGATTCGATAGTCAGAGGAACGACTTCGAGGAGAATTGTTCAGATGCTCAGAGATGCAGGAGCTAAGGAGGTTCACCTGATGGTAGGGTCTCCTCCAATTATCGCACCATGCTATTTCGGAATAGACATGCCGACGAGAGAGGAGCTCATAGCAGCTCATAAATCGGTTGAGGGCATAAAAACAGTCATAGGAGCAGACTCCGTTAACTATCTTTCACTGGAAGGTCTAATAGAAGCAGTGGGAATTCCCGAGAGAAGACTCTGTTTGGCCTGTTTAACCTCAAGATATCCCGTAGAAGTCCCCGGAGAGATCTGTGTGAGAAGGCAAGTTAGACTCACACACTTCTGAAAAAGTTATTTGTGGGAGTGAAACAAAAGTAGATTTTGATGAGTGGTTTCAGAGGTTGGCTCCTGACTTTAGATTCAATCACCGAAGATGATTCTCCTGTCATCCGACTGTGGTGTAAAGATAAGAAAGGCAACATCAGAGTTCTGAAGGATCGCAATTTCAGACCTTATTTTTACATTCTTGGAGCTGAAATTGAAGAAGTAAAGAAAATTAGGAGTTCTGAAGGAGTTCAGGTTAGAGAGGTTGAAAGGGTTAAGAAGAAATACTTCGGAAAAGAGATTGAAATTCTTAGAGTTTATGCATCCCATCCAAGAGAGGTCCCTGTTCTCAGAAGTGTTGCGGGAAAGTTAGGTTATGAGACTCTTGAGGATGACATTCCCTTTCACATCCGCTATCTCTGGGATAAGATGTTAACTCCGCTTAGCATGATAGAAGCAGAGATTGAGGGAGATGAGATAAAGAGAATATCCCCTCTTAAGGCACCCCCTCCAAAACTAAAGCTTCTTGCTTTTGATTGTGAGGTTTACAATCCAAGAGGAACTCCCGATCCAGAAAGAGATCCTGTGATAATTATTTCGGTCTGCACTGAGAAAGGAGTGGAAATTTTCCACGGAGAAGAAGAAAAGATCATAAAGCAATTCTTGGAGTTTGTGAGAAGAGAAGATCCAGATGTTATTGCTGGATACAATCATAATTCCTTTGACATTCCTTATCTCATGAAGAGATGCAAGAAACTTGGTATCGAGCTTAAATTAGGAAGAGATGAATCACCTCCGAAAATAAGAAGGGCTCCACTTCCACAGATCTCGATAGCTGGAAGGCTTGATGTCGATCTTTATCGTGTGGTCATGAGGGACGTTGGTGAGGTGAAAGTCAAGAAGCTGGAGAACGTTGCGGAATATCTGGGAATTCAGGAAGCCGAGGATAGAGTCACGATTCCCTCTTCGGAAATTCATCGCTACTGGAAAGAGGATAGGGAAAAACTCCTCGAATACGCAAAAGATGATGTTCTCAGCACATTTAAGATGCTGGAAAAGCTCCTTCCTATTCAAATAGAATTTTCGAGACTCATACGTTATCCTCTTGATGACATTAGCAAGATGGGAAGGGGTAGAATGGTGGAGATGTATCTCTCCGCAGAAGCTGTTAAGATGAACGAGCTGATACCGAAGAGGAAAGGGGATACTGGAGAGAGCTATACCGGAGCAGTCGTTCTTGAACCAGTTCCTGGAATTCATGAAAAAGTTGTCCTTCTAGACTTCTCTTCGATGTATCCTTCGATCATGATCTCCTTTAACATTTCTCCAGATACTTTAGTGGAGGATGGAGATGATGTGTATGTCGCTCCTTATGTCGGTCATAAGTTCAGGAAGAAGCCCGACGGTTTCTTCAAGCAGATTCTTGTAAATCTTGTTGAAAGAAGGAAGAAAATAAAGGAGGAACTCGAGAGAAACTTTGATCCTCTCAAGGATGTGGAACAGCAAACCCTGAAAATCCTCACAAACTCATTCTACGGCTATACCGGATGGTCTGCAGCAAGATGGTATCGAAGGGAATGTGCAGAAGCGACAACTGCGTGGGGAAGATATTTCATAACCCGTGCTGTTGAAATCGCCAAATCTATGGGTTTAGAGGTCATCTACGGAGATACCGACTCTCTTTTCGTAAAATCCGATGGAGATGTTGTGGAAAAAGCTCGAAAGCTTTCCGAGAAGGTCTCTAAAGAGATTCCTCTTGAACTCGATGTGGAAGATCTTTTTGAGACGATTTTCTTCACGGGGAAGAAGAAGAGATATGCAGGTCTCACTTCCGAAGGGAGAATAATGGTTAGAGGTCTCGAGGTCAGAAGAGGTGACTGGTGTGATTTAGCGAGAGAGGTTCAGATGAAAGTTATAGAGACAATTCTGAAAGAGAAGAAAGTCGAAAAAGCTGTTGAGTATGTTAGAGAAATCATTAGAGAGCTTAGAGAAGGCAAAATTCCTCTTGAGAAGCTTGTGATCTCGAAAACCCTCGTTAAGAAACCATCAAGGTATGAGGCCTCTCAGCCTCATGTAATCGCTACCATTAAGGCGAAGAGTTACGGAATCGAATATAAAGTCGGAGATAAGGTTCCTTATATTATTCTCTCTGGTCCCGGGGGCGTCAGCGAAAGAGCTGAACCTTTTGAGGCTTTGAAACCCGAAGGCGTAAAAGTCAGAACGAAAAGTGGAGAGCTCAAGGAGATTGACATTGATTACTATATCACCAATCAAATTGTTCCCGCAGCTCTCAGAGTTCTCGAAGTTTTCGGAATTTCCGAGAGGGAACTTCATCTCGCATCTCAGAGAACTCTTGAGGATTTTCTTTGAATTTCGAAATCTTTTTATATTTTCTAATCTGGCATCGATATTGTCTCATAGGAATCCCCAAAAGAAGGAAAAAAGTTTGTCGAATAACGGAGAGGTCGAAAGTTCTTGAGGGAAAATCAAGATAATGTGAAAGAAATAGAAAAAAGAATAATCTTCATGAGGGGACTTCTCGAGCTTGTGAAATCAAAGTTGAGCAATCTCAATGATGAGCAGAAGAGGAAAATTTCTAAGATAGTTAAAAAAGTAGCTCTTCTCGATATAAAATATGTGGTGGAGTTCAATGAGTTCTGAAGTTCTGATAAAACTCAGAGATGTGCATAAGTTTTATCACATGGGAAAACTCAGCCTTCATGTGCTAAGAGGAATAAATCTTGAAATCTCTTCAGGTGAACTCGTTTCGATTGTGGGTCCATCAGGAAGTGGAAAGTCCACTCTTATGCATCTCATGGGTTGTCTCGATCGTCCAACAAGCGGAGACATCATCATCTGCGGTGTCAACACGAAAGAACTTGGAGACAGAGAACTCTCTGAGATAAGAAGAAAAACAATAGGATTCGTCTTCCAATCATTCAATCTGATCCCTAGACTTTCAGCTTTGAAGAATGTTGAACTTCCGATGGTTTTCAGCGGAGTTCCGAAAGAGAAGAGAGTAAAGAGAGCATCGGAGCTTCTGGAAAGAGTCGGGTTGGGTGGAAGGATGCATCACAGACCGACTGAGATGAGTGGAGGAGAGCAACAGAGAGTTGCAATTGCAAGAGCTCTTGTCAACAACCCCAGAGTCATCCTTGCGGATGAACCTACGGGAAATCTCGATACCACAACAGGAAATGAGATAATGGAGCTCTTCGAGGAGATGAATCGAGAAGGTCTAACCATAGTCATCGTTACTCATGAATCTGAAGTTGCGAAGAGAACGAGAAGAATTATAAGGATTAGGGATGGAGTAATCGAAAAGGAGGAGAAAAAATATGAGGAAAATTAGCATCCTTCTATCGCTTTTAATTCTAATCGCTTTATCCTCGTCAACTTTTGCAGAACAAAGCACACTTTCGATTGTTGATTATACTATCACACCTGATGTTCTCATGCCCGGTGATGCAGGAACGTTGGAAATCACTCTCAAGAACACCGGGAGCACCTCTCTGAAGGTCACCGGAGCATCACTCTATGGAGGAGTTTTGAAGAGCAAGTATGTGAACTATCAGCACATCGGGTGGATAGCTCCCTCTGAGACCCTCACTCTGAGCTTTCCAATCTCTGCGGGAGACGTTCAGGATGGAAGTTACTATCCTCAGGTTGTAATCTCTATTGAGGGGGGCGAAAGCCTTGTATTCCCCATTCACGTAAGAGTAGATTCATCATCTCCTGAACTACATCTTGTAGGGATCTCTTCAGAAGCTCCTCTCTCTATCGTGAGAGGAGCAAAAGCGGAAATAACTCTTGAGATTACGAATCCAAGAGATAACTCTCTCAACTCTCTCGTTGTTGAACCTGAAATTGAGAATGCAGAAGTTCTTCCTCAGAGAATCTTCATCGGAACTTTGGAAGCTCACTCATCTGAGAAGCTAACTTTTGAGATATATTCTTCCGAGAACTTTTCCGAAAGCTCTCTGAAGTTCAGAGTAAGCTACAAGAATGGGGAAAACTCTCATGAACGCACATTCGAGTTTCCCCTCAGAGTCCTCTCTTCATCATCCTCTCTGAAGCTTATTCCCGTGGAAACTCGTGTTCTTGGAACTTCTAACGAGGAGATAAGTATCGAAATCGATGTTGCAAACTCGATGAATAAGGAAATCTCTTCAGTAAGCGTGATCTCTCTGAGTGATAAGCTCTCTCCGAAGGAATATTACATAGGTAAGATGAACCCTGATGATGTTTTTACCGCGAGATTCAAAATTCAGGGATCTTCCGTAAATGGAACTGAAGTTTTCGGTTTTAAAGGTGTTTATGTTGAGGACGGAATTTTAAAGGAGACCTCTATAGTTCATGTTAAGGTCACGGTGCTTCCAGAGAAGAGTCCCATGAACACTGTCTATTATCTTCTCATCTTTGCAGTAGTTCTCGGAGCACTGATTTGGTGGAGAAGGAGAAGGAAGTGAAATGGACATCCTTGAAGTCCTCAGGATGGCTTTTGAGAATCTTAAGAGTGCGAAGATCAGATCTGGTCTTACAACTCTCGGCATCGTCATCGGAGTCGCAGCAGTTATAGCGAATGTTGCAATTGGTTCTGGTTTTCAGGTTTATCTAAACGAGCAGATGACTGAGATGGGAACGAATTTCGTGATAATTTCAGCGAGAATCCCGGGAGTTCTTGGTGAAGAGGAGCTCAGATGGCTTGAGAGACTTCCAGGAGTTGAGGGAGCAACTCCTTTGAAGTCGGTGAATGCTAAGCTGACTTTCATGTCCGAGAGCGTGACGATTAGCGTGGTTGGAGTCTCTCCAGACTATCTTTCGGTTGCAAAAGTTGAGATGATGGAGGGAGATTTCTTAAATGAGAGAAGCCGTTTTTCAGCAGTAGTTGGGTATAACATCGCTAACGAGTACTTCATAAGGGAAATTTCTGTGGGAAATCCAATAAAAATAACCTTCACACTTCCAGATGGAAGTACTATAACGAAAGAGTTTCGAGTTATTGGGATAACGGATAAAAAAGCTACAATCGTCGGTGGAGTTTTTAATCCCAACAATCTTGTGATCATACCTGTCTCTACTCTTAACGAAATTTTTGGGGAGGAAGATTACAGCGCAATAATGCTCTCAGCCGAGAAGATGAATATAGTTGGAGATCTGAAGGATAAGATAGACGAACATCTTGCTCAGAAGACCGGAGTTCCAAGAAGCGAGATGGGAGATGCAAGGAAGAAACCATACAGAATAACAACTCAGGAAGAGATACTTGAAAGAGTAAATCAGATGACCGGAACGTTCTCAAACGTTCTTATATCCATCGCTGCAGTCTCTCTTCTTGTCGGCTCTATCGGAATAATGAACATTATGCTCGTTAGTGTAACTGAAAGAACTAGGGAGATCGGAGTTATGAAAGCCATTGGAGCAACTAAGGGAAACATCCTATTCATTTTCTTAACTGAAAGCTCTCTCCTCAGTGTTCTCGGAGGAATCATAGGACTCTCACTCGGAATTCTCATCTCTAAAGCAATCTCAAAATGGATAAAAATCTCACCCGTAATCTCGTATGAGTGGATTCTTCTAGGTTTGGGAGTCTCTCTTGCAGTTGGAATTTTCGCTGGACTTTATCCCGCTTACAAAGCAGCTCAAATGGATCCAGTTGAAGCTCTCAGGTATGAATGAGCTTATCCAATCTCTCTTTTATTCCTTTCACTGATCTGACAAGATCCTCGCTGATTTCAAATGGAGGAGCCCCAGTAATGTCAGATTCTATTATCTTCTCATCATAGGGAATCGATCCTATAAGCGGAATATCTCCAAGAATTTCCTTTATTTTTTCCTCTTCTCCTCTCGATTTGTTTAGAACAGCAAAAATACTTTTCAATCCGAGATCTCCAGACAATTTCTTAATTCTCTTCGCTGTTTCAACTGCTTTCAAACTTGGTTCCAAAACTACGAGCATCACATCCACATTCTTCGCTGTTGCTCTTCCGAGATGCTCTATTCCCGCTTCCATATCCATTATTACAATGTCTTCTTTAACAAGGACGTGTTTGAGAAACGCTCTAAGGAAAGCGCTTTCTGGGCAGAAACAACCCCTCCCTCCTTTTTCTATTGTTCCGAGAACCATCAGCGTAACTCCTCTTGAAGAAACACCAAATCGCTCAACTATGTCATCAACTTTCGGATTGACTCTGAAAATTCCATTAACGATCTCGGCTCTCTCTCTTACCAATGGAAGCTTACTCAGAGGTGGTGGAGTCTCTGATACTCCAAGAATGTCAGCAAGATTTGAATCTGGATCTGCGTCTATCGCTATGACTTTTCTTCCTTCTTTTGCATAGAGTACTGAGAGCGTTGCTGCAATCGTGCTCTTTCCTACGCCTCCTTTTCCGCTAATCGCAATCTTCATGGTAATTCCTCATATCTCATCTCGAGATCTTTGAGCTCTCTTCTTATCTTCTCAAGATACGCATAAACAGCTCCGTGAGGCGCTCCATCCACAAGCATCATTATTGCTTTTCTCACAGCCTGAATTTGCTCTGGATATCCAATAATTGCAACTGTTTTGCCATAAATCGAGATCAGAGTTCCTGTGAGTTCCTCAAAAATCTCTCTTGTTCTTCCTCCTCTTCCTATTATTCTTCCCTTCATTCTTTCGAGATCCTTCTTGTTCCTCGCAAATTCCGAAAGATCTATGATATCCAGTGAGATGAGATCATCTTCAAGTAATCTGAAAGCTCTTTCAGGGGAAAATCCTCTTCCAATTGCTCTTATTACGTTTATAGCTCTGAGAACTTCTGCAGGATCCTCATACGAGACAATCTTCACCTCCCCAGTCTCAGAGTCAACCTCTATCTTAACTCCGGTTCTCTCTTCTAGCTCTTTTTTCGTCTCTCCTCCTTTTCCTATAAGCACTCCTATCCTCTCATTAGGAATTCTCAAATACGTCATGATGTTACCTCGCTAAATAGATCATTCGCATCGACTTTAATTCCAAATCTTCTGAAATATCTGCTAATATTCTCGAGATCCCTCCTCAAAAACTCCATGGCTCTTGGGTGTCTCGTGAGAACTGCTTGTCCGATATCTATGAGAAAGATTTCATTGCGGTGCACGAGAATGTTGTATTCAGAGACATCTCCATGCACAAGGTCACCTTTTTCATAGAGCCTCTTCACGTACTCTATGATCTTGAAGCATATCCTCTTCATATCCTCTTTACTCATATCATTTTCAATATCTTTCAATCTCGGAGCAGGGGTCTCATCCTCTCCTATGAACTCCATCACCAAGACATTGCTTTCTATGTCTATAGGATGGGGGACTCTCACTCCAGCTTTCTCAGCTATCTTTAAATTCCTAAACTCTTTTCTGGCCCATGCCATAACCACGCTTCTTCTATCCTTCCTCACCTTCATAAATCTTGGATCACCTTCGATGTACTCATACATGTTTCTGAAATCTGAAGTATATATTCTGTAGACTTTCACTGCAACTTCTCCTTCGCTTCCAAGAGCATGAAGAACATTCGCCTCTTTTCCACTGCTCAAAACTCCTCCCAGAGCCTCTATTGATCCTCTTTTCGATAGTTTATATAAAGCCATGAGTGTTGTTCTATCCAAAATCTCGCTGTAAACCTTAAAGTCATCTGCATCAACTATCTTGGTTCTCAGTTTGTCTATTTCCTCTTCGAGTCTCCTAAGGTCATCCTCTCTCATCTGATCCCTTCTTTCAGATATCCTTTCCTTTCGAGCCAGGAAACCTGAGGCTCTGTATATCTCCAGATTACATCTGCTTTCTCATCCTGAAAAGACCAGGGAACAACTATCACAACATCTCCTTCTCTTATCCAGATCTTTCTTCTCATCTTCCCAGGAATCCTTGCCATTCGAGTCTTTCCATCCAAACATCTCACAATTATGTGATTGGCTCCAAGCATATTTTCAACTATTCCAAGTATTTCTCCTTTTTTCTTGTCTGGAATTCTTACACGGAGAACCTCTTCTCCCTCATCACCTTTCAGCTTACCACCCCTTTTTAACTCTCTCTCTTACTGGAGCAATGATTTCATTGAGATATCTTGCTGCTGAGTTTTTCAGGTCGAGAGGATGAATCTCGTTTGAAAGATAACTCTTTTCAAGCTCATCGAAGTTTTTAAATTCAAGATCCCCTCCGAACTTTTCGTCCCTCTCAATCTTCACTACTTCAAATCTCGGGAAGATGTGATATTTGAAGATCTCCATTACTGGATTTCCTTCAACTCTATCTGGAGGACAGAAAGCCTTTTTGAGCTTTGAGTATATTTCCTCTTCTCCGTCATCCACCGATATGAAATTGTTCAGTGAGGAGGACATTTTGTTTCCATCCAATCCACTTATTATCGGAGTATGCATGCAGATTGGAGCATTGTACCCCAGTTTCGGGAGTCCTTCTCTTGCGAGCATGTGTATTTTCCTCTGATCTATTCCTCCGAGAGCAACATCAACTCCAAGAGTCGCAATGTCTATTGCCTGCATCAGAGGATAAATCATCTGTGAGACCATCGGATTCTCCAGATTTCTACTGACTTCATCCATACTCCTTCTGGCTCTCTTAAGTGAGGTCTCCCTCGCAAGTTTCAGAACATTTATGACGTATTCTCTCTCTGTTTGAAACTCTGATCCGAGTACGAAATTAGCACCTTTTAGTCCAAGTGCTTCAAAGCATCTCCTATTGTATTCGGCAATCTCTCTGACCTCTTCCATAGTTCCCTTCTCGTTCAAATAAGCATGAAGATCTGCAAGAAGAACAGTTACTTGAAATCCCTCTTCTTTCAGATCAATCAGTTTGTTCACCGTAACCATGTGTCCGAGATGAATCTTGCCACTTGGCTCATAACCGACATAAACGGATGGGTCTCTCTTCTCTTCTATAAGCTCTTTCAACTCCTCAAGTGTGATGATTTCTTCGACGTTTCTTGTGATCTTATCAATGTTCATTTTCCCTCACTCCTTATTCTCGGAGAGTATTAAAATCTTTAGTTTTGGCCTCCCTTAAAACTCTGAGTATCACATCTTCTTTTTCATCTCTCAAAAGAATTTCTGCACCCTCTTCATCGCTAAGAAGGTTGAGACCTCTGAAGATGACCACAGGCGTGCCCTCGTCTCCCTCACCCATTACGAGATTCGCAAAGCTAGCAAGCTCATCTGCAATTGCCCTTTTTGTAATTTTCAGAGGCTTCCCAAAGAGATCCTCTCCTCCTTCGATCATCCTCTTCACTCCTGATACCCCAATACAAATTCCAATATGTCCTCTTCTGAAACATCTTCCAGAAGTATCAGTGATGATTACTCCAACCTCTTTTTCCCTCTTTCTGAACTCCCATCTTATTTTCCTTGCAGACTCATCCGGGTTTTCCGGAGGGAGGATTGCAAATCCTTCAGGAGCATTTGATCTGTCTACTGCTGAGTTCACGCAGATCCATCTTCCTCTTCTCGTTAGTATGAAAGGATATTCCAGAATTACCTCATCACATTCTCTGAGAACGAGCTCCACAAATCTAGAATCCTCGTTTAATCTTCTTGCAATTCTCTCAGCTCTCTCAGAAGGCTCAACATTTTCCAGAGGAATCTCTCTTCCTTCAATCTTCGCAATTGCTTTTGAGGAGATCGCTATGATGTCTCCATTCATCACTTTATCTTCAATGAAATTCACGAGATTATCACCTTTCTTCAGTAGAGGAAGCCCTCTTACTGGAAATACTCTGATCATCTTTTTTCACCGAGAAGGAGGCCCATCAGCTCAAGTCCATTCCTCATTCCGTAAGATCCACCTTTTGCGGAAATTTCATCATATCTTTCTATCCCATCTCTCTCTATTCCATCTCCCCATATGACAAATGGAACTGGATCGTGCGAGTGAGTCCTCAGCTTCAAAGGTGTTGCGTGATCTGGAGTTAGAAGTATTCTGAAACTCTCTTCGAACTCGAGAATCATTCCGAGCATTTCATCTATTCTCTCTATTGCATAGATCTTCTTCTCCATATCTCCTTCGTGAGAAGCTTCGTCAGGAGCTTCAACGTGAAGAAGAACCACATCATTCTTCTCAAGACATCTCAGCGCAGCTTCAGCCTTCCCTCTGTAATTCGTGTCGACGTATCCTGTCGCTCCAGCAACGTCGACGATCTTTAAACCTGCGTAGCTCCCAAGACCTCTTATGAGATCCACTGCCGAAATCACACAACCCTTTAACCCATATTTCACGCTCATCTCCGGCATATCGGGTTTTCTGCCCTGACCCCAGGGCCATATCATATTTGCCGGATTCTCTCCTCTCCTCACCCTCTCCTCGTTAATTTCATGTCTCATGAGAATTTCAGTTGAGAGAAACATCATCTCCTTAAGTTTTCTCACCGTTCTCTCATCTCCCACTGGGAGATGTCTCTCTATTTCCTCACCAATAATATTGTGCGGGGGTGTACATGTGACCCTTTCAGAATATCCCCTCAAAAGGAGAAGATTTCTGTAGCTTACTCCAGCAAGAAATCTCGCTTCTCCATTCAGTTCCTCGTTCAGAGCTTCTATTAACTTTTTCGCATCCTCATTTGAAATGTGTCCTGATGAGTAATCTACGAGAATCCCCTCTTTTACAGTCACGAGGTTGCATCTGTAGGCAACTTCATCATCCTCTACCTCTATTCCCATTCCTGCAGCCTCTAAAGGACCTCTTCCTGTGTAATACCTCTTCGGGTCATATCCAAGGATCGAAAGAGTTGCTATCTCGCTTCCGGGTTCCATATCCTTCGGAACATTTTCAGTTAATCCACATCTCCCCTCTCTTGCAATTTCATCCATATTTGGAGTCTTAGCAGTTTGAAGTGGAGTTCTTCCATCGAGTTCTTTCAGAGGTCTGTCTGCCATTCCATCCGGGATGAAAATGAGGTATTTCAATGCTCCACCTCCAGAATTCTAACACCTTCTCCGCTTCTCGTCACAAAACAATCGCATTTTATCCCCCTCTCCAGATAAACCTCTCTCATAACCTTCTCAATTCCAATATTTTCTTCTGGTATAAGTGCAATGATCGAAGGCCCCCCTCCACTTATCGTCACTCCGTAAGCTCCCTCCTCAAGAGCCCTCCTCTTGACCTCATCGTAAAATGGTATGAGATGCTTTCTCGCCCTCTCCGCAAATCCTTCGTTCATGAACTCTCCGATTGCTTTCACATCACCTCTCATCACTGCATGAAACATCATCACCGCAGAACTAAGATTTCTTGTGTGATCTTCTAGAGGGATCTCTCGTGGAAGAGCCCTTCTCGATTTGGAGGTCTCGAGATAGATTTCTGGAAGGCAGATTGCAACCTTGATATCGATTGGAATGGAAATTGCGCTGAGATTTTTCCCTTTTCCTCTTACCGCTGTGAAATATCCTAGAAGTGCTGCGGAGACATTATCAGCATGATACTCTCCAGAGATCATCTCCTCTCCTCTTGCTGCGATGTCTATCATCTCCTCTCTCTTCAGCTTCAGAGAATATAGCTTATTCAAAGCGAAAACGACTCCTGCAGAAGTTGCAGCACTACTTCCAAGTCCACTACTCGCTCTTATTCCCTTTTTAATCTCTATTCTCGCCGTGACACCGAGTTCTTCCGCTACTCTATATGCAATATTTTCTCTTCCTTCAGGAATACCTTCCTTCAATCCTGAGACGCTGACCTCCATCTCATCACTCTCTTCAACTATTATCTCATCGAAAGGCTCTTTGAGTGCAATTGCAAAGACGTCAAATCCGACACCAAGATTTGCCGAGGTTGCGGGAGCTCTGACTTTGATCATCAATCTTAGTGGCATCTCCTCTCTTAATAATCATTTCTTTTCTCAGATAACTCTAAACGAAATCCTTATCTAATCCCAGATGAAAAATTAAGTGAAAAATTAAGAATGATGCCAAAAATAATAGAAGCAATTTACGAGAACGGAGTTTTTAAACCTCTTGAGAAGGTCGAACTCAGAGATGGTGAGAAGGTCAGACTCAGAGTTGATGACAGAGGATATTCTTTGACACAAAATTTTCTTATTAGCTTAATTGTCGATAATTGTCGAAACACAGTTGTCTGAGAGAACCAAAAAAGTCATTGAAAGCTACATAGATTTTGATTTTGTTACTTCGATGAGCGTTATAGAGGAGACAGCGTTTATTCTAAGGAAGTTGACAAAAATTTCAAATCAAGATATCGCAGAAAAACTGAGAAAAATTTTAGAAGAGTTAGAAATAGAAGTCATTGAATACCTTCCGCTTGAGGATTTTCTAGAAGTCCTCAGCAAGTATTCTCTCCTCACCAACGATGCTCTGATAGTATCAACTTGTAAACATCTTGGAATCAGAAGAATTGCAACCTTCGACGAGGATTTCAAGAGAGTTGATTTTCTCGAGATAGTTGAGTTCTGAAAACTTTTTAAGCTTTTGAGACCTTAGATTCTAGGACACGTCAGCGGAACTTCAGATATACATCTCAGCTCGAAAATCGTATGAGGGAGGAAAATTTTATAGATACATATAAACACATCAGAAATCATGGAGTTTCTGAAGAAAAATGCTTTAAAGTTCTATAAAAAGGCAGAGGAAAGTTATGAGGAAGGAGATTATAATTTCACGATGTTTTTTGTAGAACAAGCGATCCAACTCATACTTAAATATTTGATATCCAAGAAATATGGAGATTTCCCTAGGTCTCATGGATTAAAACTACTTTTTGAACTTACAGGAGATGAAGAGTTGATAAGTTTTCGAGAGAAAAATAACGATATCCTGAGAGATATCGAGCTCTCTTATGTTGCGTCTCGATATTTCGATGTGGATTATTCTAAGGAGACTGCAGGAAAAGCTCTTGAAGTTGCGAAAAAGCTCATGGAGGTTTGTGGGAGTGATTGAATACTACTACAGAAAATTGGAGAAAAATAAGGAATTTTTCTCCCGAATTAATGATATCGCAAAAGAGATTGAGAAAAAAGCTAAAGAAATTTTTGAAGATGCCGAAGTTTATATTACTGGAAGTTATGCCAGAGGGGAGCATACCCTATCTTCGGATCTCGATATACTCATTGTCTCAGAGGAGATTCCCGAAAAATTCACGTTCGAGTGGTACAGGGATGTGATCTTCAGACTTACGGATGACCTCAGAGTAAACGTTCACCTTTTGAATAGAAGGAAACTCTCGAAGCTCAAGAAGTTATATTCCCCGATGATCCCTGTATCATCTCTCTGATTGAATTTTTCGCGGTGTGTTGGAAAAAGTTTAAAAATTCAGACATTAATATCATTCGACGATCGTCGTAGTAAACTTCACGGAGTTTTGAAAGGCTCGATTACTCTTTTTTGTTCCTTCTCGATTCACCTTTCTAACCAAAAAGGTTTTAAATAGCGATTAATTATAATTAAGGTAAGAGGTGACGGGTTAGCAGAGATGTCAAAACTTCGGATGAGTGAAGGAAGGGTTTAATAATATGAAGCCCGTCACCTTGGGTAAGAACCCCTCTAAAAGGAGGAGGAAGATAAAGTATGGAAGGAAGTAAAAAAATTCTCTCAATAGTGATGGCAACAATAATGGTGTTGTCAGTGTTCGCAGGGCTTGCGGTGATTCCGGCGAGTGCTTACACTAGTGCAACAATTCAAAATGATACAATAGTGATGGGTCAGAAAATTTACATTAGTCTTTCTGGAACTAACGAGAGTATAACAGTCAAAGCAGTTGGAATTTCTGGTGATGCTGAGGGTCAAGTAGTTATATTGTATCAGGGGGATCCCGGCTCTGGTGTTACAACTTTAGAAGTACCCACTAAGGATGTCATAACCAAATCTGGCGAGTATAGAGTTAACGTTACAAATAGTACTGCTACACTTGCCAGTAAGGTTGTCTCCGTCTCGGAGCCAGTTCTCACAGCAAAGCTTAATGATGTCGATACAGGTAAAACTGATGTTAGCAGCTTCGTAGAAGGTCATACGGTATACATAAATGGTACCTCGAATGCAGGAGTAGAATATGTGAAGGTTCTTGACTCCAACGGAATAGTGAAATTCTATGCCACCAGTGTTAATACGACTACTGGGATTGGATATTCAGTTCTTGCAGATGATCAGGGTAGAAAATTGAGTGATTTGGGTACTGGGACCTACACACTCGAAGTGAAGGACAAAGTTGGTACAAAGCTTACGAAGACCTTTACCGTCGTTGAGGCTGAACTCAGCATCAATGTTCCTGCAACTGTGGTGCTTGGAAACAAGCTGACAATAAGGGGAAGCTCAACTGAATACGGTGCAAACGTAAAGATTACTATTACTGGTCCTGTTGGAACAGTTATATATAATCCTGCGACTACAGTTCAGAGCAATGGAATTTTCGAATTTAAGTGGCGTGCAGGTAATCAGAATCAGAGTAATAGTCTCGCTTATGACTTCCCATCTGGTGTTACACTCACAGGAGTTTACAAGATTAAAGTAGAGGTAGGAAGCAAGTCCCAGACCGCTTATGTTGAGGTCGTCTCACCAGAAGTAACTGTGAACGTTCCAAGTGAAGTTGTAGTAAGTAAGTCTTTTGATATAACGGGTACCTCTAACAGAGAGGAGAACACAAAAATCAATGTGACAATAAAATATAGCAATGGCACTATAGTTTCAGGATATGATAACAAGCAAGTCTCTGTAAAGAGCGATGGAACGTGGAAACTTGAGAGTGTCTCGCTGCCAGTTGAAGATACATACAAGATTACAATTGTGCAGGATCCAGGATATAGCGCACTTAAGAAGACTGTGACAGTTGAGACTGAGGCAAAGAAGCCAACCGTTACGGTCTCTGCACCAAGTGAAGTGGCATACAATAACAAAGTTGAGATTACAGGTTCTATTACTCCAAATATCGGAGCAGGTGCACAAGTTAATATTACAATTAAGAGCAAGAGTACATCTTGGAATGAGACAGTTCCAGTTTACACGGATGCAGACGGAAAGTTCTCATATAAGTGGGATACTAATGTTGCTGGAGTAAAAGACAAGGAAGACACTTACGAAATTACTGCGAAGTTGATAGGCTATGGTAACCCTGAGGACAAAGTAACTGTAAAGCTTGTAGACCCAGAGATCAGAATTGTTGATGCTCCGACTGTAGGTGTAATAGGTAAGACAATTGAAATCAAAGTTTGGTACGATCAACCAGATGGCGCCGTGGTAAAACTATATGTAAATGATGAGTATAAGGCAAGTGCTACTGTAGATGACAAAGAAGCGACACTAAAGTGGAATACCTCAGGATACTTTGAGGACACTTACACAATAAAAGTTGTGGGGTGGAATGTCACTGGTGGTGTTGAATTTAGCAATATTTACGACATAACCACGATCGAACTAACTGAGCAGAGCATGGTTCTCGTTGTCCAAGACTCGGTTGTATCTGGAGAGAAAGCAACTGTTGAGGCATATACACAGGTGGCTAGCAGTGCAGTTTCACTGAAGATTTCCGGTAACAATATTCCGACACTTACGGTAACTGGTACTTCAAAGAGCACAAAGGAGACCTCAGGAGATTATGCAGGATGGTACAAGGTTGAGTGGAATACCGTCACAAAAGATAGTAAGACGTACTTCGAGGGAGGAGATAAAGGCAAGTGGGTCACCTCGGCTTACGATAAGTTGAACTCCGACGAGACGAAGATCCTCCATCTCGCAGCGGGAACATATACATTTGAACTACTCGATAAGAGCACTGGAAACAAGGTTACTGATGAAATAACCGTTGTGAGTCCAACGCTTGAGCTCACATCTCCAGAGGATGGAAAGGCATTCGCAATCGGTGATGATATCGTAATCAAAGGAACGACAAACAAAGAGGATGGTACAAAGATTTACATATACATAACCTCTGCAGACGGTAACTATGATCAGGAGCTTACTGCGACTGTAGCCGACGGAGCATTCGAGAAGACTTGGAAGACTTCTGGTAGAGCAGCAGGCGAATATACTATCAAAGCTGTCTATAAGTGGAGCAGCTGGGCAGGCAAGAGCTCCTCCGTGAATGCATCCGATGACGTCATTGATCAGGTTACAATTGAACTCAAGCCAGCAGTTGCGGACATTCAGGTAATGTCTGTGGACGTCTCACCAGCATCTGTGAAGGTTGGCGAGACTGCAACCGTGACTGCAGTAGTCAAGAACCTCGGAGTTGCCGAGGGAACCAAGACGATCACACTCTCCGTGAACGGCGTTGCAACGATGCAGGAAGAAGTCACTCTCGCTCCAGGAGAGTCCACAACACTGACCTTCGAGATAACGAAGACTCAGGCAGGAACCTACACGATTGATGTCGATGGAGTCAGTAAGACTCTAACAGTTAAGGAAGAGGTTAAGCCAACTGCGACTACACCAGCTCCGACGACACCAACACCAACGCCAAAACAGCCTGGCTTCGAGGCAGTCTTCGCAATTGTTGGACTCCTCGCAGTTGCATATCTGGTGCTTCGCCAGAGAAAGGAGTGAAGCTAGAAAACCACCAATCCTCTAATTTTTAAATTTTTAATTCTTTTTCCTCGTTTTTTAGAAATTTTCTGTCATTTTAGGATCTTCATTGTGAGTCATCTGTTTTTTAAAACGAGTTTTTTTGCCATAATCACATTTCCCGTTTGATGATAATACACAAGAATTAAAAAGGAAAAATGACCTGGACAGAAAACCTCTGCACAGGCCGAAACTAGCTCAATAAGGTCTCTCTCCACCAGTCCAGAAGCAGGTCTTCTCATTACAGCTCTTGCACTCTTTCGATCTCCACTCCATCTTTTTTTCACCTTTGATCTCTCTAATTAGATCTATTGCTCTTCTCACGTCCCCATCCTCTCCTTCAAGAAGAAAAGCAATACAGGCTCCATCGAGATCGGAAAATCCGAGTGGAAAAGTTCTGACTCCAAATAGAACTTCAAAGGCATCAATTTCGGTGAATAGTCTTCCATAGAGTGGGGAAATTCCAACAGGAATTCCCGTTGAGTACTCCACTCTTGTGATCCCAGAATCTCTCACGAGATCTCTAAGCTCCACTGGAAGAAACTTCATGACTGAAGCCGGTATGATGAGGTTAACTCCTCTTGCGTAAATCGAACCAAGCGTTTTTCCAACCACTCCCCCTCGTTCATTAGCCAAAAGAACTCCGGGAATGAAGTTTCTGTCTATGACGCTTGCTCCTTTTATGAAGACATCGTCGGAGTCCATCTTCTCGATGACTTCGTCGGCACTCATCTTTATGACCTCTCCTTTTATGATTGCCACTTCTCCAATCATCTCTCTGTTGAGACAGAGTCTGTCTCTCAGAATCATCCCAACGGCGTATTTCTCCTTTTCGATCTCCTCTCCAAGCAGTTCCTCGAGAATGTATGCATTAGTGGATCCTCTGGAAACGAAGACAATTCCATCCTCTTTAGCTCTTTTAACCTCTTCTAAAGCGACAATTCCTTTGGCTATGATTCTCTTGGCTTCCTCACCGCTCAACACAATTTCAGCTCTCACAGTTCACCCTCCTCAATCATTTTAGCAACATTCTTTGAAGCTATTACCATATTCTCAAGTTTTTTCTTTGCAACTTCTCTAGAGAGAAGTCTCAATCCGCAATCAGGATCAATCCAGATATTCTCAGCTCCGAGTTTCTTCACCGCTTCAACTATTCTCTTTTCAATCACTTCAACACTCTCCACCTCATTCAATTTAGTGTTTACACATCCGTATCCGATCCTTATATCATAAGGCTCAATCATCTCCCTCTCAATCACATCCAAATTCCTCGTGTTTGTGAACTCATGATCTAAAATGGAGACATCTATCTCGAGGAGCTTCTCGAAAATATGGGCAACATCACCACACACATGAAGGGTTGGAACCTTTATGTTCTCTGCAATCATCTCAACAGCCTCTCTTCCAAGCTCAAGATCAACCCCTAAGGAGAACGCCGGCTCATCTATCTGTATGACCTCGGCTCCAGCTCTGGTTAAAGCTTTGGCCTCTTCAGCCTGAACTCTGGCTAAATCAAAAATCAGCTCTGGATCCATGATGTTCCTATAAGGTGACTCTCTTGATACTCCACTTCCGAGAGCCATCGTGAAGGGACCGGTGATGATTCCTTTAACGTCAGCTTTATCACCAGCAAGTTCTTTCGTGAGAAGATAATCCTCAACTGTAATCCCCTCTTTTGGAGGGTAAATTCTATCAACAACCACTGGTCTCCTCTCAATCTTATAACCCGGAATTTTTCGGGCGAAGAGCGTTATCATATCTCCTCTGACTTGTCCATCTGAAATAAGTTGAACTCCTGCCTCTATTTGATCTCTTACCGCTTCTTCAATCGCTTTTCTAAATGGATCCACATCCTCCTCATTCTTCAGCTTGTGCGTCGGATAGCTTCCTACAACAGTCGTAATGAACTTCATTTTATCTCCTCTCCTCGTATTTTGGACATGAAAATTAATAATGTTTCCTCTCTCCATCGCTACTTTTAAAACCTTCTGATGAAGAGGATAAGAGGGATGTATCTTGGAGTTCTTAAACTATGGTGGTGCCAGGAGTGCAATCTTCCTCTCATCTCCTCAAGATGTGATCTCTGTGGAAATAAGGGAAATAAGGTGAACATCTCTCCTCCGGGAGATGTGAGAGTTGCATTTTCAGAGGATGTGAGAATTCTGAGGGAAACCGTCAAAAAGAACTTCGGAGACGAGGAGCTAATCTCAAAGAAAATAGTTCTCTTGAACAGAGTCTCTTACGAGGATAGAATGGATGAGGTGATAGTTGACGGTGAGGTTGTTGGAAATCTGAGGTTCAATCATGGTTACGAGTTCCTTCCGAGAATTTCTGGAGCTTCATGGATGAATGCCTCAAAAGGAATTGTGGAGGTTGATGAGGGAGCTTTTGATCCAATCCTCAGAGGAGCCAACGTTATGAGCAGAGGAGTAATCTCTGCGAGTGAAGTGAGGGGAGGAGACGAGGTCATCGTGAAGTGCAGAGATAGAGTCATCGCAACTGGAAGGGCGCTGAAAGATGAGAACGAGCTCAATGGAGGAATCTTTGTAAAAACGAGGCATAAGGGTATTTTCAATAAGAAGAGACCTAAAAAGGATTCTGCGTGGAAGGAAGTTATTGAAGCAAATGCAAGTAGGCTGGAAAGGCTTGAAAAGAGCGCTCTTGAATTCATTGAAAAGGTCTCGAAGAAGTTCTCTCTTCCAGTAACAGTCTCATATTCAGGAGGGAAGGACAGTCTGGCAACTCTCCTTCTCGTGGATCAGGTCATAGAGGATTACAGCATCCTCTTTGTTGACACCGGTTTGGAGTTTCCCGAAACTCTCGAACATGTTCTCAGAGTCTCTGAACTCTTTGGAAAACCTCTCCTTATGAGCTCTTCAGACCTCTTCTGGAAAGCTCTCGAAATTTTCGGTCCTCCGTCTGTGAACAGAAGATGGTGTTGTAAGATCTGCAAGCTTGCACCTCTCTCGAAACTAATAAGAGAGAACTTCTCCTCGTCTCTTAGCTTCATTGGTCAGAGGAAATACGAATCGAAGATCAGATATCTGAGCGGAAACGTCTGGAAAAACTTCTGGATGGGAAATCAGATCTCAGCGTCTCCGGTTCAGAGCTGGAACGCTCTTGAAATCTGGTTATACCTTTTCTGGAAGAAAGCGGACTACAACCCTCTTTACGAAATGGGTTACGAAAGGATAGGATGCTGGATGTGTCCAGCTTCAGATCTTGCGGATTTCGAGATTTTAAGGATAACTCATCCTGAGCTTCATGAGAAGTGGTTCTCATGGTTGAAGAATTACGCAAAGAGAACAGGAAAGCCAGAAAGATGGATATCTGATGGTCTCTGGAGATTTGAGGGAGGAAAAAAGAGGAGAAAAAGGAGTTGTATTGATGCAGTCGCTGAGAAAAAGGTTGAGTCTATAGAGCTAGAAAGAGCATCTGAGCTCCTTCGCCCGGTTGGTGAGGTCTCGAAGTTCTCCGATCACATATTGGTGAGAAGAGGAAATTCTCGAGCTCTCATCTTTCCTTCTGGAAGAATAGTTTCTTATGGGGAGAACTCTTCTGAACTCGTTGATCTCATCACCTCATCTCTCAGAAGAGCGGAGGAATGTTTGAGATGTTCTCTTTGCATTTCTCATTGTCCTCGGAATGCTATTTCAGTTGATCGGGAACTGAAGATCTCCTCAGACTGCACTCATTGCGGTAAGTGCATTGAAGCATGTCCGCTAGTTTTTTATTCCTCCTGAATGAAACTTCTTGATGTGCTCATCGTTGTTGTTGATTACGGACTCGGAAACCTCAAAAGTGTGAGGAAAGCTCTTGAATATGCTGGAGCAGATGTGAGAATTTCGAGAGAACCTGAAGAGATTGAGAAGGCAGATGGTCTAATTTTACCGGGAGTTGGAGCATTCAGCGAGGGAATGGAAAAGAACAAGCCGTTTAGAAAAGCTCTATACGAGTTCATAGAGTCTGGGAAACCTCTTCTCGGAATATGCTTGGGAATGCAGATGCTTGCGGAATGGAGCGAGGAAGGAGGCCATCATGAAGGGCTTGGAGTCATTCCCGGAGGAGTCATAAGGTTTCAGAATGTGAAAACTCCGCACATGGGATGGAATCTTGTGAAACTGAAGGATCATCCTTTATTCAAAGGATTGAAAAGAGAGGACTATTTCTATTTTGTGCACTCCTATTATCTGAAGACAAACGAGGAGTTCTCGATAGCCACCTGTTCTTATGGAACAACCTTTGACGCTGCCGTCTCAAAGGAAAATGTCATGGGCACTCAGTTTCATCCTGAGAAGAGCGGAAAAAGCGGTTTGAGAGTCATAAAGAACTTTGCGGAGATGTGCAGGGATGGATCTTGAAGGTTATGCCAGAAGAATCTTGGAGAAAGAGAACGCAGTTGAGATTCTTAAGGAGAGGATTCTAGAGATAAAGGATATTGATGAGGAGAAAGCGAGAGAATTTGCTATAGCAATCTTGCATGAGGTAAAAATCTCATCTTCTGCAAGAGGGTCAATCTTCGATTATCCAAGATCAGGAGTTTCCATGGGTGACTTTGGAGTCGGTTCGAGAGGAAGAGGGGATTTCTATGTGCACAGAAAAATTGCAGAAATGCTTGAGGTAAAGTCTGAGATTTCACCATCAGAGCTCGATGACTCTGGAGTAGTGAAGTGTGATGGAGTAACTCTCGCAATTTCAGTAGATGGGATTCATAGCAGATTGAGCGATTTCCCCTTCTTAGCAGGATTTCATGCCACGAGAGCAACTTTAAGAGATGTTTACGTCATGGGAGCTCAACCAGTCGCTCTCTTCTCTGATATTCACATAGCCGATGACGGAGACGTGGGAAAGCTCTTTGATCATATTGCTGGAATCTCTGCTGTCTCGGAGCTCGTAGGAGTTCCTGTCGTTGCTGGGAGCACTCTGAGAATCGGAGGAGATATGGTAATAGGGGAAAGAATGAGCGGATGTGTGGGTGCAGTTGGTATAGTCAGAAAGCTCACTCCAAGGAGAGGGGTAAGGGAAGGTGATGTGATAATTCTCAGTGAAGGTGCAGGAGGAGGAACAATTGCAACCACTGCAATCTACAACGGTTTCTTTGAAGTTGTGGAGAAAACACTAAATGTGAAGTTTCTCTTGGCATGTGAGTCTCTTTTTAGAAGCGGAACGATTGAAAAGGTTCATGCGATGACAGACATAACGAATGGAGGGATAAGGGGAGATGCTTGGGAGATCTCAAACTCCAATTCAGTGAAGTTGAGTTTCGAGGAAGAGAAGATCATAGAGCTTGTGGATGAAGATGTTTTTGAAATGCTCAAAGCTCTTGAAATAGACTATCTCGGGGTCTCTCTTGATATGCTTCTTCTCACAGCTTCTGAAGAAGACGCAGATGAGATTATGATGGCAATTCGGAAATCTAATGTGAGATGTGAAATTGTAGGAAAAGTCTCAGAAGGAGAAGGAGTTGAGATGATCTCAGAGAGAGGAGTGAGAAAGATCGAACCATTCTTCCGAGAGTCTCCTTATACTCCGATCAAGAAGCTTGTAGGAATTCACGCTCAGAGAAATGAGGAAGAGATGAAGAAAAAGGTGGATGGAGCGTTTGAAAAAGCTCTAAGGAAGAAAAGAGAAATTGTTAAGAAAATCAGAGATTCTCATTCTGGTATTTTCCAGAATATCCGTTGACCTCCTTTCCAAGGTGGAAGAAGAGAAGCTGAATAAGCCTTGCGTTTTTCTTGAGCGTCAATCCATGAGGATTAAAGATAATGAGAAGAGCTTCACTCCTTCCTCGGTATCCCGAGTCCCACACCGCTGTTTCAACTGTTGCACCCGATCTCAGGAGTGAAGATCTCGGTCTTGCAATAGCGACAATGTTCTTTGGAATACTCACTATTTCATTGAATCTGATTCTGTAGCATCCAGAAGGGAGGTGAACCTCATCCTCAAACTCGATTCTTCTTCCTTCTGGAATCCTTCTTGAGGAGTTATCGTAATCTATCACTCCACTTGATTCGAGCTCGTAAATTGACTCTAAGGTGAGCTCAATTCCATTTGGTTGGATCTGCCTCTCGTCTATCAGATTGCTTACAATTCCTCTTTCAATAAGCTCTCTAAGTTCATCTCCAGAGATTAGATGGGAAATCGAATCGTAAAGCGGAGAGTATGGTTTCAAATCTATAACTGGAGATTCGTCAAGAGCATCTAATCCCTTCACTCTTAGAACACCTCCTTCTAAATCAACATTGAGAACCCTCACGAGACTCATACCTATAAAATTGGGTCTTCTTGGACCTCTGAGCGAGAAAATACCTCTTCTTTCTCTCTTTTTATCACCTTTCGGATGCTCTTTAAGAACGTATGACTCGCATTTGTGGAATTGATAGAGAATCCAGAGGTAGTCTCCTTCTTTTATTCCATCCAGCCCTTCTCTGAACTCCTCTTCCAAGATGATCTCTTCGTGATCTCTTCTCTTCTTCACAATTCCTATTCTCTTCGTCCTCTTCCCCTCCTGGGAAGTATCTCTCTGAGATCCTGATACCACACATCGAAGTAGTCGTATTCTCCGGTTGCTTCTGCTATTTTAACTGCGATGCTGTGCCAGCACTCCTCTCCTCGATATAGAAAATCCTTGCACGTGCAGAAATCATCCTCCACAATGTACTCGTCTTCCTTTCCGACGACAACAAAATAATCCTTGTATCTCTTAACTCTTCCCTCTCTCACCGCTTTAATAGCTCTCTCCCCTCTCTTACCATATCTCTCAATTATCCACTTTTCGAACTCGGGCTTCAGTTCTCTCTTTTTCTTAATCTCTTCCCACATCTTCCTCGAAAGGAACTCCCGGAATTACGGCTTCATCCGTTCTCTCAGCATACCCTATCGCTGCTAGAGCTCCAATGAGACCTCCAGATCCTGTTATCTCATGAAGCTCCACATTACAGTTTGAGGCAACCCTCTCAGTTTCTTCGATCTCAACGAATCTCCTTCGCACTTCATCGGCATATTTCTTCAGCTCCTCAGGAATAATTATTCCTCTGAAAATTGCCATTCCGGTCTCATCTGAGGAAGTTCTATCTTTGAACATCCTCTTTATCTCCTCAATGAACTTCTCTTCAACTTCTGGAAGGACTCCGAAAGTTAGAGCTATTGAAACGCAGTTCGTAGTCTTTTTTGGAGCTTTTGGATAGAGTTGAACTATTGTATGGTGCAGATACTCCACTCCACCCATCTTTTCTGAGATTTCATATCCTATTTCGTTACATAGACCCCACGTGGCGCCCTCTCCTGCTGAATCCGTGTCATCCACTCCTACTGTTATTTTCAGCATTTTGGGAAAGATGAGGGTCGCTCTTCCGAGTTGTCTCCCTCCTCCCATGGAGTGAATTATAACTCCTTTCGGCCCAGGTGCGAGACCTCTAGCTAAAGCGACTGCAACCCCTCCTCCAGCTAAACCTGCGTAGGTAACCCTGATCTCATCTTCTGTGATCTCCGCTTCTTCTATTCCTGCCCCTGCGAAAGAGGGAATGAGATTAAGCTTACCTTTCCCCACTTTAATCGTGAAGACGTTTCTTGCTCCGTCTCTTCTCGCATCAATCACAAGCTCACTCGTTCTGAAGTAGTGATAAGTTTCCCATCCCGCACCTCCAAAACATGTACCTCTTGCGTGATCTTCATAGAGCTGAATCACGTGATTTTTCTCATCTGCAACTGCGACAAGCCTTTTGTAAGGAGATACCCAAGGTCTCTCTCCAATTTTTTCGATTATCTCATCTCTTGTTAGCAAACATCACACCTCCCTCAGGTATTCTCCTATTGCAGAGCATCCTCCGCATTTAACACACCCTGCTTTATTTCTTCTTGGATCAACCCCAAAATTCTTCATCATCTCTGCAACTCTTATGAGAACCCTCTCTGTGTATTCTGGAGATGGTTGAGAATAATTCTCCATTTCGGTTCCCCTTATCTTCCTGAAGGGAACAAGATATGGAATGACTCCAAGTTCAAGAAGTCTTCTACAACCCTCCACCGTTCTCATTTCATCCTCTCCAAGACCGAGGATCACAAAGGTGCTGACCTGAGATTCCCCGAAAATATCAACAGCTTTTTTGAGAACGATCTCAAATCTCTCTCTCATCTCAAATTTCCCTGGAGCAACTTTTTTGAGAACACTCTCATCGAAACTCTCGATGTGAATTCCAAGAGTATCACACTTCAGCTCTTCCAATAGCTCAACGTTCTGTGGAGGCGTTATCTGAACATGCACGGGCATACCGGAAGCATCATTTACGGCTTCTGATACTTTGCTCATAGTTATTATCTCCTCTCTCTCATCCTCAAACTTTCCTGTCGTCAGAGTTACATGTGTTGCATCTCCATACTTCTTCGCAGTTCTTGAAACCTCGGCAAGCATTTCCGGCAGTTTCATTTCTACAGTGTCCCCACTTTTCAGTGAGAGCTCTATTCCGCAGAATTTACATCCTTTCCCGAGATCCTTTAGAATGCACTTCTGGAGAACAGTTGAAGCTAGAACATCCTTTCCATGTCTCCTTGCAATCATCTTCATCGGAATACCTTCATAAAGCTCTTCATGAAACTTTGGCTTGGGAGGAAGCTCCACTGGAATTTCCTCTTCTGCAATGATGAAATAACCGTCCTCTCTCCTCACTAACTTCAATGGACTCTCCGGATTTATTGCAAAATTCACAATAGAGTCTCCAAAGATAAGATAGCTCCCTGTGGGTCCCGCTCCTCCCTTTCTACTCTCAACTTCCACTTCCACCCTCAGACCTTCAGTTAGCAGAAAATTCTTCAGTTTTGCAGTCTTCATCTTTCCACCCTCAACTCCACTTTACTCCACTCTTCTCTAACTCCATGAAGCGATCTGATAATGCCATCTAAGAGATTTCCAAGAAGCCTCTGAACGAAATCATTCAGAGGAACCTCATTTTCATCTACTTTAAGTTCAACTCTCATACTCAGAGAATCTTTCGAAAAGAAATTTAAAATTATCCTTTCTCGATTTGTGAAAATGCTTTTAAGTATCCTCTCAAATACGATTCATGAATGGTGAATCTTAAGGATATCAGAAGGGAGTTTCCTCTGCTCGAGAGGTTCATATATCTTGATAATGCTGCAACAACTTTAACTCCTCTCAGAGCTATCAGAGCCATTGAGGATCTCTTCATCAATTTCTCTTCGAACTATGGGAGGAGCGCTCATAAACTCTCAAGAGAGACAACTGAAAGATATGAGGAGGTTCGAGATAGGGTTGCATCTTTTTTCAATGCCTCTCCAGAGCAGATAATCTTCGTGAGAAATACAACTGAAGCTGTGAACCTCGTTGCACACTTCATACCTCATGGGCACATCATCACGACGGTTTTGGAGCATAACTCCAATCTTCTTCCATTTTATTCGAGAGAGAGAACTCTAATTAGACCGAGAGGTTTTGAACTCAATCCAGAGGATATTGAAAAAGAAATCAGAGAGGATACCTCACTCATTTCTATCACTCACGCTTCAAACGTTTTTGGAAATTTACAGCCTATTGAGAAAATCTGTGAGATTGCATCCTCTTATGGCATTCCCGTGCTCGTAGACGCAGCTCAGACTGCGGGACACGTGGAGATTAATTTAAAGAAGATAAAATGTGATTTTATGGCAATTTCAGCTCATAAGGGTCTCCTCGCTCCTCAGGGAGTTGGAATACTATTTGTGAGAAATCCGGAGGAGTACCCTCCACTTTTCCTTGGAGGGGGAGTGGTTGAAGAGGTTAAGGAAGATTCTTTCACCTTGGTTGATCCTCCTCAGAGATTTGAGGCAGGAACTCCGAACATTCCGGGTGTGATAGCCCTTGGAGCATCTTTAAGTCTTTTAGAAGAGATCGGAGTGAGAAATATTGAGAGACATCTCAGAGAACTCACAAAAAGATGTTTTAATAGACTCTCCGAAATTGAGAATATGAGCATCTGCAGTTCTGAGAGATCTCATTCGATCGTCTCATTCAATATCGAGGGTCTTCATTCTCATGACGTCTCGATTCTTCTCGATGAATTTCACTCTATCTGTACAAGAAGTGGAAAGCATTGCGCTCATTTGGCTATGAAGCATTTTAAGCTTGAAGGATGCGTAAGAGCATCCTTCGCTCTGTATAATACTCTCGATGAGATCGAGAAACTTGCGGAAGCTATTGAGTCAATATCAAAGGGAGGTTGAAGTATGTGGAAGGTCTGGTATTGCAAAACCCATGGATATTACAGAGATGAGGAGAAAAGATGTGAAAATTGTGTGGAAATCATGGATGAGGAAAAAGCTGTAAGGCTTGGAAAACTCCTTTCGGGGATCCTCAGACACTTCCCTGAGAGATTTGGAGTGAGGATGAGTGTGGAAGGATGGGCAAATCTCGATTACATTGCAAGAGTTCTTTCTAAGAGAAACCGCTGGGTAAGAAAAAAGCACATCATAGCTCTTGTGAAATCGGATGAGAAGGGGAGATATGAAATAAAAAGAAATATGATAAGAGCAAGATACGGCCACTCCATTAACGTGGATCTCGATTATGAAGACAATGAACTTGAAAAACTCTATTACGGCTCAAACGAGGAAGAAGCAGAGAGAATTCTGGAAATAGGCTTAAAACCCGTGAAGCAGAGATACGTGCATCTCAGCACGAGCGTAGAGAAAGCCATAGAAGTTGGATCTCTCAGATCTGATAATCCTGTAATAATAGAGGTTGACGCTAAAAAGGCTCAGGAGGATGGAATAAGGATTATGAAAGCAACAGAGCACATAGCTCTAGCTGAAGAAATACCTCCGAAGTATCTGAGAATCATTTCGGAGAGCATGAAATAAGGAAGTAATCTTCTACCCTCTCTATTTCAAATTTTACATCCAGAAACTTTTCCACAACCCAGATGGCACTCTTCGTATGATCACTGATCTTTGAAGTTGTTATTTCAGAAGATCCACCAAGAGCCATATAAATTATCAGTTGATCAGCTAAGTGATAGTCTGTTGCCCCAGAGTTCATAAGCTCTTCTTTAAGAATCTCTGCACATCTTCTTCCGACCTCTTCGGCAGGTCTTCCCTTTTCACCGAGCTCGCATGCTCCTTTGTAACCCTTCCATATAGTTATCGAACTTCCCGGAGAGGGTGCATCTGGGTTCAGGACTTCTATATCTGCATCTCCGAGAATCTCAAGAGCGCTCCTTTTTTGTCTTTCAGCAACATGTATGGGAAGTCTCGAGCAAAGAGAGACCCCTTTGATCCTCTCTTCGAGAGGTTTTAGAATTCTCACTCTTTTAAACTCCGATGGTTCCACTGTGATTTGAACCCTTCCTCCTCCAACTGGATATAACCCTCTTCTGATGACTTTGAGTTCAACTTTCTTGTTTAACGCTTTGAGAAAGACGTTGGAGAAGTAATCCACTGTGGGACTCCACTTAACATCCGTTCCTCCTGTGATCGTGAGCTCCCCTCCTTTTACCATCATCATCGGAAGGAGACACTGGAGAAGCAGAGTTATACTTCCCGCTGTTCCAATATCAACATTCATCTTAACCTTTTTCAGCTCTCTGGGTTTGAAGACGACCTCGGTTGACCTAAATTTAGCTCCAATTAATTCTGCATCACAGAGCTTTGACGCAGTTCTCAGAGTTGTGAGGTGTTGTGGTGCTAATCCCGGATTTTTTCTTCCTTTTCTTATATTAAAGACTCTGAGATCCTCTTTCAGAATACCTGCTAGAGCTATTGCAACTCTAAGAATCTGACCTCCACCCTCTCCGTATGATCCATCAATCTCAATCATAGGCTCTCCAGATAGGACGCAATTATCTCGGCTACAGAAACTTTACTTATAGAACTCTCTATTGTGTCTGTTCCAAATACTTCATAAGCTCCAGTTCTGTAGAGTTTCAGAAGAGCGTCTCCAACAAGAACTGGATGAACACATCCCACAAAAACTCTCCCCACTCCCATCTTCTTCAGTATCTTGAGCGCTTCTTTAATTGTTCCTCCAGTTGAGATAATGTCGTCCACAATGATGACATCTCTTCCTTTAACCTCGAGACCTTCCGCGGAGATTCTCACTTCTTCGTCGCTGATCCTCTCTTTCATCATCACTGCATATTCACAGTTGACCACTTTTGAGATCTTTTCAACCATCTCTATTGCTCCATAGTCTGGAGAGATTATCAGAGGATCTCTGAGATTCAGAGAAGAGATATATTTTCCAATGACTTCTGAGGCATCTAGCTCTTTTGCGGGAGATCTGAAGTATTTCATAACCTCCTCGCTATGGATATTCACAACTGCAATCGAATCTGCTTTAAAAATAGATGCAATCGCTCTCGAACTTATGGGCTCCCCATTCTTGAATCTCTTGTCCTGTCTTGCATATCCGAAATAGGGTATTACAACATGTTTCTCAGCGCTCTCGCATGCGTCAAGAAGCTGGAGAAGAACGATTATATCATCATTTGTTCTCGTGCTCTGGATGATTGCAACTCTTTCAACTTCTTCGCAAACTCTCAGATAAGACTCTCCATCGGGAAATCTCCTGTATTCCACATCTACAATATCCCATTGGGTTAAATCCGAAACTCTCTTCGCAAGAACCTGTGAGGAAGCTCCCGCTATTATCTTCATTTCACTCATTGGGAGTTAAATTGTTCATTCTCTTTTTAATCCTATCGTCTAAAACGACCTCTATCAGCTATTTAAATTTAAAGATGCAATTTATCTAAAGATCTGAGAGAGCAACATCTCAAAAAAGGGAAAAGATCTGAGAGACATAGAAAACTCTCACTCTTCCGATCTTGTGTCTTTTCCAGAAACTATTTAACTCATGTATCCAAATTTGATCTTCGATGGACGAAGTCTCTGAGCTCCTCGGGGGTCTTGAAATAAAGAGCACCGCAGAGGTTGAGGTGCCGAAACTCCTCGTGGATCAGGTCATAGGCCAGGATCATGCAGTCGAAGTCATCAAGAAGGCTGCAAGGCAACATCGTCACGTTCTAATGATTGGAACTCCGGGAACAGGAAAGTCAATGCTCGCAAGAGCAATGGCGGAACTTCTTCCGAGGGAGGAGCTTGAGGATATACTTGTTTATCCCAATCCTGACGATCCTAATAATCCTAAAATAAGGGTTGTTCCCGCAGGAAAGGGTAGAGAGATCGTCGAAGCTTATAAAGCTGAAGCAATGAAGAAGATGCAGTTTAGAAATACTCTGATTATGGCTTTCATTTTCATGATCCTCGGTTACTCCTTTATTATTGGTCAATTTCTGTGGGGAGTCATAGCATCTGCCATCATTTTCCTCGCTCTGAGATACGCAATGCCTCGAGAAGACGTCATGGTTCCCAAACTTCTTGTCTCTAATGAGGGAAAAACCACTGCACCATTTATAGACGCAACTGGAGCCCATGCGGGAGCTCTTCTCGGGGATGTTAGACATGATCCTTTCCAGAGCGGAGGACTCGAAACTCCCGCTCACGAAAGAGTAGAAGCAGGAGCAATTCATAAGGCCCATAAGGGAGTGCTTTTCATAGATGAGATCAACACTCTTAGAATAGAGTCTCAACAACATCTTCTGACTGCTCTTCAGGAAGGAGAATTTCCCATCACGGGTCAATCCGAAAGAAGCTCTGGAGCAATGGTGAAAACCGATCCGGTTCCATGCAGATTTATTCTCGTAGCAGCCGGAAATCTCGACGCAATTCAAAACATGCACCCTGCTTTGAGATCGAGGATAAAGGGATACGGCTATGAAGTCTACATGAGGGACACGATGCCGGACACTCCAGAGAACAGAAGAAAGCTCGTGAGATTTGTTGCTCAAGAAGTGAAAAAGGATGGAAAGATTCCACATTTCACGAGAGAAGCAGTAGCAGAGGTGATAAGAGAGGCAAGAAGAAGAGCAGCAAGAAGGGGTCATCTCACGTTGAATCTCAGAGATCTTGGAGGTCTGGTGAGAGTCGCTGGAGATATTGCAAGAGCTGAGGGAGCACCACTTGTAACCGCCGAACACGTAATCCGAGCCAAAAGAATGGCTCGTTCAATAGAACAGCAGTTTGCAGATCAGTATATCGAGAGAAGAAAGGATTACAGACTCTTCATAAATGAGGGAGAAGCAATAGGAAGGGTAAATGGACTTGCAGTCATTGGAGGAGATTCTGGGATTATTCTCCCAATCGTCGCTGAAGTAACTCCTTCGATGTCAAAGAGTGGAGGAAGAGTCGTTGCGACAGGGAGACTTCAGGAAATAGCGAAAGAAGCGGTTGAAAATGTCTTCGCATGGGTTAAAAAATCCTATGGCAAGGATCTCTCCGATAAAGACGTTCATGTTCAGTTCGTCGGAACTTATGAGGGTGTTGAAGGTGACAGTGCTTCGATCTCCATAGCAACTGCAGTGATCTCTGCTCTAGAGGAGATTCCAGTTGCTCAAAATGTTGCGATGACGGGCTCACTCTCGGTAAGAGGAGAAGTTCTTCCAGTAGGAGGGATAACATACAAGATTGAGGCTGCGGTAAATGCGGGAATAAAGAAAGTAATTATCCCAAAAGCTAATCTTGAGGATGTGATGATTGAGGAGAGGTACAAGAGCGAAGTGGAAATAATTCCTGTTTCAACAATAGAAGAAGTTCTTGAACATGCTCTGGTTGGAGCAAAGAAAGATGAGTTTATGAGGAAGATAAAAGCATCTCATGTTGAGATGAGAAAATCGAGAAGCGATCTTAGAATTTTCCCATCTCCAGAAGGTGGGTGAATGGGAGTCGATTTCTACGATTTCAGAATTTTGAGGGCTCAGGTAACTGAGATATCAGTTGAAAATGGAGAAATCTCTCATTTAATCTCTTTTTCTCGAGTTTCTGGAATTTCAAGAGCTCTTGTTGACGGTACGTGGGGGATTTACAGTTTTGAAGGAGAAAAGAGTGAAGAAGAAGCTGTTAGGAGAGCAATTGAACTTGCATCATCCATTTCAAAGGGAAGAAAGTACAAGTTGAACGAAGAGATATCTAAGTTCAAAGAGAAACTCAAGCCAAAAAAGGATCCAAGAGATGTTGACATTGAAGAAAAACTAGAACTCCTCAGAGACTCTGAAAAACTTCTGAAAGATGAGCTCATGAAGAGCACTAGAGTTTATTATTCGGACTTCTTTTTGGAGATGCTTTATGAGAACTCTTTAGGATGCGAATCTGAGTACTCTCTTTCAAAAACAGGAATGAGTTTGAGTTGCGTGGCATCTCGCAACGGAGAGATAGAAATTGGGTATGACTCTCATTTTGATCTCGGAGGATTTGAAGTCGTCGAAAAAACTCACGAAAATTTGGCTTTTAAAGCCAAAGAGGTCGCTCTTGAGCTTTTAAATGCTAAGATGTGCCCCTCTGGAAGATTTTCTGTGATCATGGATCCTGAGTTAACGGGGGTTTTCGTTCATGAAGCAGTTGGACACGCTTCGGAAGGAGATCTCGTACTTGAGGGAAGTTCAAAGTTTGCGGGGATGATTGGAAAGGAGATCGCATCTCCTTTAGTGAGCATTGTGGATGATCCTAGAGTAAGAGCGTTTGGATATTATCCAGTAGATGATGAGGGTGTGAGAGTCAGAAGAAAAGTAATCATCGAGGAAGGAGTTTTGAAGTCTTATCTTAACAATAGAGAAACATCTGAGGAGCTTGGAGGCTCTCCAGGAAATGCAAGAGCTCAGTGGAATTCTTCTCCAATTGTCAGAATGAGTAACACTTTCCTGCTTCCCGGAGATATGAAAAAAGAGGAGATATTTGAAGGCTTCTCAGGACTCTATCTTCTCGGTTCTCGTGGTGGTCAAGTGAGCACTGCAGATGGAATTTTTCAATTCAATGCAGAAAGAGGTTATCTTGTTGAAAAAGGTGAGATCATATGTCCTCTCAAAAATGCATCAATATCTGGAGATATGATCGAGCTTTTGAAGAATGTTGTTGCAGTTTGTGACGATCTTCAGCTGAACTCCGGTAGATGTGGGAAGAAGAATCAAACTGTATCGGTGAGTGATGGGGGACCGCATGTGAAACTAAAGGAGGCGATTGTTGGATGAACGTGGAAAAGATTCTGAGAATGGCTGAGAATCTCGGCCTTGAAGCCGAAATCTTTATTGAAGAAACAAGAGTTCTTGAGCTGAACTTTCACGGAGACGGAAGAAGACGAGTTGAACTTCACAGTTTTTCGGAGATGGCAGTAAGGGTTATCAAAGACGGTTATCTGGGTTATGCCTCCTCATCTCTATCCGTGAGTCCAGATGAAATAGTTAAAAAAGCTGTGAAAAATGCAAGAATTCCGGTGAAATTCTCCTTCCCCTCCTCGCTAAAAATCTCGAAAGTGAAAGGTATTTTCGATGAGGATTTAGCTAATCTTGATCTCAAGACAGCAGAGGAGAAGATGAGGGAATTTCTGAGTTCTTCGAACTCTCGAATCTCAAAACCATCTTACGCTTCTCTTTCCTTCAGCACCAGCTCTAAAACCATCCTCAATTCCTACGGATGCGAACTTAAAGAGAAGGAAACTCTTCTCTCTGCCGAAATAGAAGTTGTCTCTAAAGAATTCGGGAAAGTCTCCTCTGCGTTTCAGAGCAATTCTTCGAGAAGTCTCTCATTCTCTCTCGAAGAACTTGGAAAGAGAGCCAAAGAAAAAGCTGAAAAATCTCTGAAATCATCAAAGATCTCTTCTGGAAATTATCCCGTTGTATTTCATCCAGATGCTCTCTCAGAACTTTTAGAGTATACTTTAATTCCTGCACTTAGCGGTTACAATGTGCTCAAAGGGAAATCACCTCTTTCAGGAAAAATTGATGAAAAAGTTGCAAGTGAAGAGATAACTCTTTATGACTCTGGAGTTCTCGAGGGGGGTATTTCCTCTTCTTCTTTTGACGACGAGGGAGTTCCAACCAAAGAGACTCCCCTCATTTTAAGGGGAGTCCTCAAATCATTCTATCATGATCTTCTCACATCCTCAGAGCTCCAAATTCAGAGCACGGGTAATGGATTTAGAGAATCCTGTGAGTTTCCCGTGAGACCTTCTCCGACAAATCTCGTTCTTAAACCATCCTCTTCTTTAGATCTCCCTGAGCGGTTCATATATGTGCAGAATCTTATAGGAGCTCATACTTCCAATCCGATAACTGGTGATTTTGCGGTGGAAGGCAGGAACTGTGTTCTGTGGAGCAACACTTCCGAAAAGCCAATCTCTTCCTGTATGCTCTCGGGGAACATTTACGAAATTCTTCTCTCTGCTCTTCCTGTAGGGGAGATGAAACGGAGTCATAACTTTTACATGCCAGATATCCTGATTCCCTCTTTGAAGGTGGTCACATGAGCTCTATTATAACTCTTCTAACTGATTTTGGGGAGTTTTATCCTGGAGTGATGAAAGGTGTGATTTTGAAGATTAATCCAAATGCAAGAATCGTGGATCTAACTCACAGCATCTCTCCACAGAATATCAAAGAAGGAGCATTTCTACTTTATTCCGCAGTCCCTTACTTCCCAGAAGGTACTATTCACGTTGCGGTTGTTGATCCAACAGTTGGAACAGAAAGAAAAGCCATTTTGATCAGAGCGGGGAATCAGATCCTCATAGGCCCGGATAACGGAATTCTTATACCAGCTGCAAGAAGACTTGGAGATTTCAGAGTTGAGGAAATTCATCTTAGAGCAGACTCAAAAACTTTTCACGGGAGAGATGTTTTTGCAGTTGCAGCGGGAAGGATATCTGCAGGATTGCCCCTTGAAACAACTCCTCTCGACACCTTCGTTGATATGGAGTTCTTTTTGAAGGAGGATGAAAAGAAGATCGTCTGTGAAGTTCTTCATGTGGATAAATTCGGAAATGTGATAACTTCGGTAAAGGAGCTTAAGGTCTCAGAAGTTCGATTCAGGGGTATCAAACTGAGAAAGGCAGAAACTTATGCAGAAGTTGAAGAGGGTGAATCTCTTATTCTTCAAGGAAGTTCTGGATTCTTCGAAATAGCGGTGAGAAATGGAAATGCATCTTCGATGTTCTCTTTATCTCCCGGAGATAGAATAGAGCTGGAAAAAGTTTTATAATGAATTCCACAGAGTGACATTAGAATGACTCACCCTCTAAGAGCATTTTACATAGGAAGATTCCAGCCTTATCATCTCGGGCACGATAAGGTGATAAACGAGATTGTAAGAGAGGTTGACGAAATAATAATAGGAATCGGAAGTGCCCAAAGAAGTCATGAGCTCGAAAATCCTTTCACCGCTGGAGAGAGACTGATGATGATAACGAGAACTTTGGCTCACAGATATATAGATTACTATGTGATTCCTCTTGAAGACATTCAGAGAAATGCGGTTTGGGTCTCTCTCGTGAAGTCCATGACACCTCCATTTGAGAGGGTTTATTCAAACAATCCTCTCGTTATCAGACTTTTCAAAGAAGCGGGATATGAAGTCAGAACACCTCCGATGTTTCAGAGAGATATCTATTCTGGGACTGAAATCAGGAGAAGGATTATAGCGGGAGAGGAATGGGAACATCTTGTTCCGAAAGAGGTTGTTGAAGTAATTGAAGAGGTTGACGGAGTTAACAGATTGAGAGAACTTGCAAAAACGGATCGGTGTTAGAATATGATGCTTGCTTTCAAAGTTGCGTACATTGGAACCGATTATCACGGTTTTCAGATTCAGCCGAATGTCAGGACAGTTGAGGCTGAAATTCTTAAAGCGTTGAAGGAACTGGAGATAATAAAGGATAAAAAAGCTTCTAAGTTTTCATATGCATCGAGAACAGATGCAGGGGTTCATGCTCTCTCTCAAGTAATAGCCTTCGAGACAGAAAGCGATCTAGCAGAACCGAGAATCATAAATAGCAGACTTCCAGATGATATAAAAGTTTATGCAAGAGCCGAAGCTCCTCCTGATTTCAACGCAAGAAGGGACGCTCTCTATAAGAGATATCGATATTATCTGTATTTCGAGAATTTAGATGTCCGTGAGATGAGAGAAGCCTCGAAACTTCTTATGGGAACTCATGATTTCAGAAATTTCTCATCGGAAAAGGAAACGAATACTGTCAGGACAATTCATTCAATTGAAATAAGGTTAGAGCCACCCTTTGCAATTATAGACATCTGTGCAAACTCGTTCCTATATAACATGGCGAGGAAGATCATTACGGCTTTGAAAGCAGTTGGGGAGGGTGAAAAGCCTAAAGAGTGGATATCAGAACTTCTCTGTCCCGAAAAACTTTCTGAGGGAATTCCTTCAGCTCCACCTCAGGGATTGATTCTCGAGGAAGTTCACTATAAAGACGTGGAGTTCTCTGTTGATGATTATGCGAGAAAATCTGCTATTTTGATGTTGAAAAACAGATTTGCATCTCTGGCACCCCTTACGGAGTCGATAAAAAATATGGAGGAATCCCTTCAAAAACTACGTTAACTTCTCAGAAGCTTTTCGCCTTTTTTCAAATATGAGATTTCATCATCTTCAAGTTCAAGTTCTTCAGCTATTTTAATCGCTAATTCTTCATTTAGCGAGTATATTATCATAAGATAGGAAAGCACCTCGCTAAGAACTTTCTTTTTCGAGAGATGCAAGTTTTTCGCAATCTTTTCAGCGAGTCTGCTTCTGATCTCTCTCTTACTCTTAGTTCTATAGGCAGTTATCCACCTTATCGGAGCACTGTATTTTGTGTATCCTCCTTTCTTCCCTTCTTTCGCATGCTGAACTCCGTGAGTCATAAGGAAGGATGCATATCTCCAGAGTCCATATTGCTGTCTTTTCTTCACCCTTCCCAGAAAAACATCCGCTCTCGAAAGTCTCTCGTATGCTTTTATGAGCTCCTCTCCTCCATATTCTCTCCAGATATTTTCATCTATCCAGTGTATGAGATCCTCTGGAGATTCGTCAAGAGTGAAAAGTATTTCCATAACTTTTCCATCGAAATCTTTCAGAATTCTTCTCACAACTTCAAAGACGTTTCTCTCCCTATCTCTCAATCCAACTGTCACATCCTCAAGCTTCAGGTCACCTCTCATTACTGAGGATTGAAGGTCGTTGATAGCTGCCCGAACATCTCCGCCAGAGTTCTTTGCAATCCTTTCAAGAGCCTCTTTAGTGCATTTAATCTTTTCCTCTCTGCAAATTCTCTGGAGAATCTTCATAATGGAGCTTGGATGAAGGTGTTTAAATTGAATCTGCAAACAGAGATCCCTTAACTCCTTTGGCACCGAATAGAAGTCGTTGCATGTGAGAACCATTGGTTGAAGGGTACTTTTTATAAGCTTCATGACCGCACTGATCCCTCCTCTGTCAAATGTTCCATGGAAATTATCCGCTTCATCGAGGAGAATCATTCTTCTTTTTCCACTGAAACTCATCGTCTTTGAAGCGGGTCCCACTATCTTTTCAATCATCTTCTGATTTCTGAAATCACTCGCATTGAGTTCTATGATCTCCCATCCCATATCGTTCGCTAAAGCATATGCAGAACTTGTTTTTCCAACTCCAGGTGGACCATAAAATATAACTGCTCTCTTTGCTGGAATTCTGTGATTCCATTCAACAGCCCATTTTTTTAGTTCTTCTATTGCGTTCCGATTTCCTACGATTTCACTGAGGCTCTTTGGTCTGTATTTTTCGCACCAGTCCTCCATCCAATGGAAATTAATTTATCCTCTGTGATAATACTATCGTTAGATGGAAGTCTCACAGCTAGTATCAGAGCTTCGTAATTTCGAAGGAATTCGAAGGAAAAGAATTATAGCTCCTCTTGTGAGCAGATTTCTTTTCCATAATTCTAAGATAATAGCCTCTTTTGGAGAGGATGCAGCGGTTATAGATAACGGAGATGAGGCCCTCCTCCTCGCTGCAGATGGTATTTGGGAGAAGGTAATGAGAGCAGATCCTGAATGGGCTGGATACTGTGCAGTTCTTGTGAACGTTCATGATATAGCGGCGATGGGAGGAGAGCCTATTGCAATGGTTGATGTTCTTTCAGTCTCCTCCTCGGAGCAGTGCCTAAGAGTCTCTAAAGGTGTGAAGGAGGCTGTGGAGAAGTTTCAGGTGCCTGTAGTTGGAGGTCATGTTCATCCAAACACCCCCTATGATGCGATAGATATAGCGATCCTCGGAAAGGCGAGAAAAGAGCACGTAATCTTCAGTAGCACAGCCAAGGAAGGAGATGTAATCATCTATGCAGTGGATCTAAAAGGAAGAATTCATCCTTCTTTTTCTTTGAACTGGGATTCTACAACTTTAAGATCTTCGAAAGAGCTCAAAAATCAGTTAAGATGCATGAAAAAACTCGGAGAAATGAATTTGGTCTCTGCTGGAAAGGATGTGAGCAACTCTGGATTAATTGGGACGATAGGAATGCTTCTCGAGATGAGTATAAAAGGTGCGGTGATAGATCTTGAGAGAATTCCAAAACCAGATGACATTGAACTTTTGCACTGGCTTAAGATTTATCCTGGAATGGGTTTTGTTGTTACTACAAAAAAAGAGGATGCGGAGGAAGTAATCAATATCTTCAAGAGTGCTGAAATGAGTGCCGATGTTATTGGAGTCATCGAAGACGAATGGAAATTGAAATTAGAGTTCAGAGGTGATAAAAAAACGTTATTCAAGTTTCCGGAAGATTCGATAACTGGTTTGAAGGGTTCAAAATGTTAGATTTCCCAGCTCCATTCTTCGGGAAAGTTGAAAATTTTGAGAGTTTCATCTTCTTCTCTAATAAGTGAGTAAATTTCCTTTCTTTTTTTGATTTCCTTCCATTTCTCTCCCATCCTAATTTCTGGAATTTCTCCATATCTTTCGTTTTTCACCCATCCATCCAAAATTAGAAAGTAACAAGCACCCTTCATCTCTTCATATGGCCTGTAAATTGAGGAAAACTCTCTTGAAACGATATTTGCCATCTTCAGCACTTTTCTACTTTTATTTATTGTCACATGACCATAATTTGGGGGAATCATGATTTTATCCCCTTCTGAAGCTTCTATAACTACAACATCTGTTATCTTATCTCCTTCAAGTTTTTGAAGCAAAAAACAAGCCTCTCCGCTGAGAACTTCATAAAGCTCCGGATAACTCAAGCCTCTCCTTATCTCTGGATGATAATGACCTTTTGTTTTAATGTATTCCACTCCCAGAGTTTTTGGGGGAATGATTGTAATATCATATCTAATTCTGAATCTATCTAAGATCTCCTTATCTCTTCTGCTCAAGGAAATATCTCGGTACATGTAATAAAGTGGTTCATTTTCAGCTTTTTTCGTATATTCTTTATCGAAAAGAACTTCTCTCATCTCATCCAGATATCTCGCTTCTCCCTTTATCTTCTTTCCACCGAGTTCGAGCTCCACTTCTGATCACCTCAGAATTATCAGCTCTTCCGAATATTCGTGGAGTTCATCCCTCATCTTAAGTTCCAAAGTAACAGAAATTATATTTCCATCTACAACTTCAACATTTTTCAAATATAACGTTAACCAATATCCGTTTTTCAATCCCACACTTCTCAATTCATCTTCCAGAGATTGGAGATAAGAATTAAGGTAATTCAAGTCATTCTCGTCCATAGCTTTTTTAATCTCCTCATAGACGATCATTCTTACCGCTCTGTAATAGCCGTCGAACCTATCATGTTCAATTGTTAATTGGATTGCTGATATTTCGTTTACAGTTATCACAACTGATATAATTGCGAAAGTCATTAAAAATGCAACTATTATTATTATTTGTCCTTCATCTCTCATCTGTACCATAATATCAAAACCACCTCTACAATGCAATAGAGATCAGTTTCACTCCTATCTTGTATTCCGGTATTTTCTATGAATTGCTGGGAGGGTTGGTGAATTACAACCGGAATCTTTGAATATACGGCATTCTCTGGAACATTATCTCCGAGAAATTTCGTAGATCCGTTGTCCCATTGAATTTCTACATAATATCCAACATTTTCCGGAAGAAAGCTCTCCAGAAATGTTCTCATCTCATCTGTGGACCAGTCACTTACAATTCTCTCCAATTCCGAGGCATTTTCATAGCTCTCTTTATTTGAGAGAACTCTTAGCAAATCCTGCGAATAGTAAAACAATTGAGTCTCAGAATTTTCTGTGATGAAGTGGGTGATAGCATAAGGGACGAAGATTATTGAGGTTAGAAGGATGAGCGACGCAATTAAGGCTTCTAAAGTGAAAATTTGTCCATTTTCGTCTATCTCCACATCCAGAGCGTCATCACCCCCCTTGAAAAAACTCTCTCATAACTCTCCTCATAGCTGACAGTTCCCTCTTTGATCAGATAATCTACAAATTTTATCTCAATCTCATTTGAACCAGAAAGATTCAGAGACGGATTATCCAGAGTTATTACTATTCTTATCACTGCATCGGAAGAAGAGATGGTTACTGGAAGCTCAGTTTCAACCTCATTTAAATAGAGGTGAAAGTACTCTCCATTACTCTGCTGGACTCCGTTCAACTTCACGTAGTTTATCTTAAAAGGTATCTGAGATGGATCGAAATTTGTGATTATGATCTCTATATCTTCAGAAGGAGGTTCGTTCATCGTTATTAGCACTTTATCATTTTCTGGATTCGGACCTGCCAGTTCATTTCCCTCTATCACAGCTCGTTCAAAAACTGTTGTTATTATTCTCACAATCTTGGCAATTTCTCTTCCTTCTGGGAGATCCTCTCCTATAATCCAGATGTCCCCTCTCTCAGAAGTCATCTCCAATCGATAATGAAAGGATGTGTTCAATTCAAGATCACTGTTTGAAAGAGCCTCTATTTTCTCTTCTGAGAGAGCATTCAAATAAAGATCTCCTGAATTAAGACCCACATACACGACATCGTTTAGATGATTTTCCCAGTCGTTTCCCGAGTTACTTCCGTTTTCCCATAATCCGGGTGACGTTATTAGAAGTTCTGTAATCCTTTCTGCTTCTTTATAAACTTCCTCAAAGTCGTTTATCGGAGCGGTTACGGAGATAAGGTTGAAGACCGCATATCCTGTGACCAAGGAAAATAGAGTTATCGCAGTTAGAAAATCAAGACTGGTCTGAGCACTCTCTCTCATGATTCTAACACCAATTCTCCGCTTACGTTTCTCACAATATACGGTTCACCTCTGCTATATATCTCACCTTTTAATTCTATGGGAAAGGTTATCGCAATTTTTAAATCCATCTCTTCCATCTCAACTATAATGTTGCCTCCCTTCCAATATATTTTGTATTCTTTCCCTCCCAACTCCTTAGGTATTTCGAGTCTCACTCTAGCAGTCTCATTTAAAGATGAAAGATAAATTGCTTTTTCAGCAACTTCATTTCCGACTTCCTTCAAACCCTCCTCAAGATTATCTTTAATCACTTCTGAAAAAATTCCATTCAAAAATAGCAAGAAAAAGAATAGGAAAATTGTTAAAATGAGAATCATATACATGTACTCTGCTATGACAGAGACGCCCTCATCCCTCATCTGATTTCCACCTTCACCTCGTAGATATTAATTTCCACCCTGTTAAATGTCCCTGAATACTCTCCATTTTCACCAGAAAAGCCGATAGACTGGAAAAAATCGTCATAAATATTTTTATAATTGCTTTCTATGCTTATCACTACATTTTGAGCACCCTCTTTCGTAAATCTGGAATATCCAAGAAATCCAAAAATCACTCTTATCTCATTTCCAGATTTTGAAGTTTGATTACCGCTTAATTTCATTATTGAAAGGATGAGACTTCCGTCATCGCTCACATATATTCTCGGCTCTTCTATCATCACACCCTTATCTCCCGAGAATCTGATTTCACCGCCATTTTCAATTAGTACACCTTTTTTATCATATTTACAAATTAGGGAACCAAGGTAATCATCGTAAATCACCGTTCCATCTGAGATTATTCTGAAGCGAGCGGTAGCGTTATCCAAATAAATTAAACCTCCACCCATCTTTAAATGTGCTTCTCTTCTTATTTCTGGAGAGTTACTTTTTGCTACATCCCACATGAGAGTTAAAGCATCTGAAAAAGCTTTTTCGGAGCTTTCAACCATCGCGCTCTCCTGTTTTGAGACTATTATTGGTAATCCTCCATAATAAACCATCGTGATAACGCTTATAATTACTGTGAGGAGTAGTATATATCCGAGAATGGGAGTTACACCTGAGTTAACTCTCATGAAACTCACCTTACACGATATCCCTCGTAGTATCCACTTCTAATTTTCCACTTTCAGTTACGTAAAGTTTCATGAAATCTCCTATAAGTGCCCCTCCCCGCATCTTTGGTATGGATAATCTGTAAATGTATCCGGTAGCTGTAGTTTCAAGCTCTATTTCAATTACCACATCACTTAATTCGGCTATATGCGCAATTTTCTGTCCACTTTCATCATTTTTTACAAGATGAAGATAGGCAATCATGCATCTTTCTTTGCAGATCTCGTATATCTTTCTAAGAAGTCTCCATATATATTTCTCTGGGAGATTAAAATTCAGAAAAAAGGAAAAGTTTTCGAATATTATATTTGCCTCCCTTTCCGCACTTCTCAGTCTCTTTATTTCATTTTCCATTGTTAAGAGCACTCTTTCATCATCTTCAAAAAATTCATCTGAGTAGTAATGTGAATACAGATCGATAAACTTTACATTTCTTCTCAGCTCTTCATCCATTTCCAAACTTATGTATTTTGGATCTCTCGTCACGCTAACATAATAAGTTCTCCTCACAGATGCGAAGCGAAAAAGGAGGGAATCTATAGAGAATCTCGGATCTGAAACTACACTCACCATCGAAGTTTCGGGAATTCCACCTCTAAGTGCGAAATCAAGTGACTCTATACCCGTAGAAACTCTCTTTCTCCTCCTCTCTGGAACATCAAATTCATCTATTTCCATTTTAGAGTTATCTTTCTTTAAACTCCTATATAATTTCTATTTTTCATACGAATATAGCAAAAAGAGCGTAAGCAAAAGAAGTTAAAATTAGAGAGTGTTTTACGCCTCCTCTCATTCCCTCTCCTCCCATAACTCCTGCATTAATTCCAGAGAAAAATCCTTGAATCATGGAAGCGTGGAATAAGATCATTTTTATTGTATCTACGTTTCCACTCTTTAAAGAAATGCCTCCTCCAAAACCAATTCCAGGAGCACTGGGAGATATTTCAAACATAATTGGTATAAAATATTTGAAAAGTATGAAAACTATGCCAATAAAAACAAAGAAGGCAATGTAAATAATCATTACGTATGTTAGCATGTTGGTTTTTCTCTCTCTTTTCATAGTAACCGCATTATATGCGTCATTAGCTGCGATATTTAAGACATTAACTATGTTTCCGCTGGATTTTATCGCCTCTGTGATGAGAGTTACAGTTCTAGTTACCGAGGGTATTTTCAGTCTATTTGCAAATCTCGTGAAGACATCTGTTATGCTGTTACCCAATTTAATGTCTCTCCACATCTTCACGATCTCTTCTCTCAAATATCCTGTATGAGTGTTTGCAAGAATTTCCACGGATTGAATTATGTTCATCCCAGTCTCATTTATGTTGGCTAGCCTTCTCAACATCTCTGGAATTTCTTCCTCTATTTTTCGTCTATTCCTCATGTAAATTTCCTGAAAAATGGCAAATGGAAGAAGTGCTATAAGTATCGAGAAAAATATGTAGTCATCAATATATCTCATCAATATGTTGAGAGGATAAGTACGGAATGAGTAGAGTGAAAAAGAAATGAGGATAAGTGCAGGAATAAGAGAAATGTAAAGAGTATCTATAGGTCTTTCAATGAAATATCTGAATGGATTTCTCATCAATTTTTTAAGCCTGATTTTTCTTCTTCCCCGAACTATCTTCTTATATATCTCCTTGCCCTTTAGTTTCTCCTCCAGTTTTTCATCTCTTTTTTCCACTTTCAATAAAGTGAAGTCTTCAGAATTCTCAACTGAGATGAGTTGTACAATAAAAGCAAACATGAGCCCTCCAACTGGAAGAACAAGATACACCAGAAGCTTAAGAAGAAGCAGATTCATTGATCCCATTACATTCATGATGCTCGAGATTATGATTATAAAAAGAGGCGCTGCTACGAAAGCGGTTACGTAACTCTCAGCCATGAGCTCTAAAGTACTTAAAAATTCTTTTTGCTTGACCAATGCTTTTTGGAAGTAATCTTCTGCTTTCTCTTTCATGAATGCAGAGATATTGCCTCCACTCTCAATTATGCTCAAAAGATTGTGGAGGAACTCCGAGAATGTTGAGGATGGAGTACTCTCCATGCAATCGGCAAGTGCAGTTCTGAAGTCCTTTCCGAAATACTCCATATCTCTGATTATCATAAGAGCTTCTCTTGCAACTTCTCCATATGATTCTACTTTTTCGCTGAGCGATCGAAAAGTTTCAAGTATATTCATTCCTCCTTGAGAGAGGGCGTATAGATACATCACCGCATAGGGAAGGGTGTTATCTATCTTTGTTCTTCTGTCCGAGACCTTCATTTTGGGGTAGAAGAGGAAAAGAGAGTAAATGACGAGAGATCCTGCAAAACCAATTATTGGAGGTAACAAAATCATTACTATTGTATCTCTATACTCTTTCAGCAGATAAAGTGGTTGTGGGATTGCAACAGGAAAAATCACTTCTGGAAGACCTCTAATCACCACAATCATGTAAGTTATGAGGAAACCTATCAGAAGAAAAATTACAAAAGCAAGAAAGCATGCAAAATAAGTCAGCGAGACATACGCTTGAAGAGTTATCGGTATTCTGGCTCTTCGTAACTCCCTCCTTAGACCCTCATATTTCCGCTCTCTACGCTCAGCCAAATTTCCAAAAAGCTTCAGAGATATTGATATCAAACTAATATTTACCTTTTTCATAATCCCAGCTTTTCCATCAACCTTTCTTTATTTGACTGGTATGCATGTATTATTTTCCATATCTCCTTATAGTCTGTTATATCATTTGAAACTAGATGAAGAAGCACTTTTTTTCTGTCTTCCAGCTCTCTTTCTAGATCTTCTGCCTCCCACCCCTTCATGGTTTTTATACTTTCCAGAGCTTTTGACCCTCCAACTCTGACGTGAGCATCTCTGACAGGGTCCCATAGAAATACTCTTGAAGTCCTCACATTCCTTGTAACCGGTTCTATCCTCAATATCTCCGAGATTTCTGTGTTCCTCCTCATCCTCTTTTTGTCCCGATGAACTAAAGATTGAATGCTGATTATGTTGAGAGATTCCATCATAACTCTCGGGACACCTATTGGTGGATTCTCTAACCTGTGAATCACAGCTTCGATCGAATCAGCATGAAGTGTTGAAAGAGTTGCATGCCCCGTGGCCATTGCTTGGAAAAGAGTAACAGCTTCAGAACCCCTAACCTCTCCGACTATAATATATTCTGGTCTCTGTCTCAGAGCAGCTTTGAGAAGGTCATACATGTCTACTGATCCCCTTTCACCTCCTATAAATGTCTCTCTGGTGACGCTTGGGATCCAATTAGGGTGGAGAAGTTTTATCTCCCTTGTATCTTCAATTGAAACTATCTTTGATTTTTGAGGTATGAAGAATGAAATTGCATTTAGAGAGGATGTTTTTCCGGAAGCAGTGCCACCCACAAATAGAACATTCTTTTTATTTTCAACACAGAGCCAGAAATAGGCCATTTCTTCAGCTGAAAAAGTATTCCATTTTATTAGATCTACAGGAGTTATTGGAATGTCCTGAAATTTTCTTATTGTAAAAGTGCTGCCTCTTGTTGTTATTTCATCTCCGAGTGTTAGTTGAATTCTCGACCCATCCTTAAGGGTGGCATCCACTATTGGTTCGGCTATTGAGATGTGTTTTCCACCTTCTTGAGCTAGTTTTATAACGTAGGAGTTCAATTCTCTCTCATCTGAGAAAATGATGTTTGTTTCGAGGCTTCCGTAGTTTCTGTGGTAGACAAAAACAGGGATTCTGGGACCATTACAAGATATGTCTTCGATCATTCTGTCTCTCATCAGACCATCTATTTTTCCAAATCCCAGAAAGTCTCTGAGAATATAGTATAATATTTTCTCATACTGAGCCTCGTTCAGATTAAAACCGTAGTCTGAAATTATTTCATCGAAAACACTTCTAATTATTTCTTCTTTACTGCTATTCTCCGACTCTATTTCAGAGGAAATCAAAACATCTCTCAAATTCTCTGTTATTTCGTGAAGTATGATTCTCTCGTCATCATTTAACTCTGGTTCGACAACGAAGTAAGAGTAATCGTGAAGATCTTCATGATATTTTATGGAAGCATAGCAATAGGGTTCATTTAACCAATATCTTTCTACTTCTACATATTCATTCGTCTCCATTTTCCTTCCTCTTTTCCACTACTTTAATCATCTCAATTTTAGTTTCTGGATAATTACCCCTCTCATCTTTCTCAAGCGACTTTACCATGTCCCAGATTGTAAGAAGAGCACATGAGACGCCCGTAAGAGCCTCCATCTCAACTCCTGTCTTTCCGACTGATGAGACTTTCACGATCACTCTTACACCATCCTTTTCGATCTCCACATCAACATCCACTCCAGTTATGTTCAGTTGATGGCAGAGAGGTATGATTTCTGGAGTCTTCTTGACACCCATAACCCCTGCGATGATCGAGGCAGAGATAACGTCTCCTTTCGCAACCTCGTTTTTCCTTATTGCTTCTATCGTGGTTCTTCTAAGCTTTATAAATCCCTCTGCAATCGCCTCTCTTCGCACGTCCTTTTTTTCAGTAATGTCAACCATCGAAATCTTCCCATCTTTTATATGCGTGAACTTTAAATCCATCTTATCCTCTCCAGAGCTTCTGGAATGCTCTCTATAATATCTGTTGGAAGAAGTGAATAACCTTTTTTTGAGTAAGCAAGCTCTCCAGCCAATCCACACAGAAAAGCTCCACCGGAAGCGGCATAAAGAGCTGGCTCCTTTGTCCAGAGAGCTCCAACAATTCCTGCAAGAACATCTCCAGTGCCTCCAACTGTCATACCTGCATTTCCGGTGAGGTTCACTCTAATTCTCTCTCCATCCGAAATCAAGTCTTTAGGACCTTTCAGGAGAATTGTTGCTTTCAACTCTTTTGCAACTTTTCTGACCTCCTCTTTCATCTCCTCAAGTGTCTCCTTCGTTTCTCCTCCAAGAACTCTGAACTCTCCTCTGTGAGGTGTGAGAATGGCTTCACAGTTCAGAGGAGATGAAATTGAGTGAAGAGCATCAGCATCAATTACAAATCTTCCGTTCATCTTCAAAATCTCACTCACTGCTTCTATCGTCCCCTTTTTTCTTCCAAGACCCATTCCGATAATCGTGACATCGTGTTTTTCAACGAGATTCTTCAGAAATTCAACATTCTCTGGAGAGAGAATCTCTCCTTTATAGCTTTTTACAATGAGATTCGGAGAGAATGATGAGACAATCTCCTTTATCTTCTCTGGAGTCGCTATAGTGACCCAATCAACTCCACATCTCAGAGCTGCCATTGCAGTCAGTGCAGGCGCTCCTGTGAATTCTCCACCTCCGACCACGAGTATCCTTCCATTATCTCCTTTGTGGGAATCATCTCTCCTCTTCAGGAGTATCTTAACATCTCCGGGTCCACAAAGCTCTTCAAGTCTTTCGCTGATGCCTATATCCTTAATCACGACATTCTGAAATCCTTCAAGTCCTCTCTTCATTCTGTGAAATGTCACTATGATATCAGCTCGCACAAACTTCTCTCCACTTCCGTCATCTGGATTCATTCCACTCGGAACATCCACAGATAGAATGAAGGCGTCACTTCTGTTGATGAGGTCAATGGCACTCGCTTCAGGCTCCCTGATCGGGTGCCTTACTCCAGTTCCGAAGATAGCATCAACGATAACATCTGCCTTTACCTTCTCAGGAAGCATTGAGGAGTCTGTTATCTCTCTTATTTTGATCCCACTTCTTTTTAGGATCTCAAAATTTCTTCTCGCTATTTCTGTTCTTATCTCGCTCTCTCTTCCAAGAAGGTAGATCTCAATTTCTCCTCTCAGATGTCTAGCAGCAACGAAAGCGTCACCTCCATTGTTCCCTTTACCTGCGAAGATTACAACTCTTTTAAATCCTCTCTTTTCAATCTCCTCTGCAATTCCTCTTCCCGCGTTTTCCATGAGCTGAAGTCTCGAAAGACCGTGATACTCACAATTCATGTCTATGATATCCATTTCGAAGGAGGTTATGCTTTTCATCATCAGGAAAGATATTTATTGGTTCATCGCATAAATATGATGTGCATGAGCTCTGAAATGCTTCGAAGAGTTAGAATTATAGCAGATTATCAGTTTGGAAGAGGGGCTGGTAAAGCTCTTTTCTCAGACAACTGCAAGTTCATTTTATCATCCACTGGAAAGGTCAGACAAATTTTTGAAGATAGGAAGAGACTTGCCTCACTTAGAGCAGAATGTGGTCTCTTTACTTTAAGCATATACGGGGCGAGAAAGCTTCACTCCTATTTCTCCTCTCCTCATCTCAGAGTCATCATCAATTCTGAAGTCGCTCCATTTATCGCAGAAGGGAAGAATGTATTTTCGAAGCATGTGGTTGGATGTGATAAAGAGATAAGAGCTCTTGATGAAGTTCTTGTTGTTGATGAAGAAGACAATCTTTTGGCTACAGGAAGAGCAATCCTTTCCTCTTCTGAGATGGGTGTTTTTAAGAGAGGAATGGCAGTTGATGTGAGAGAGAGTATAAAAAAGGAGGTCGATGGATGATGTTTCCCCGAGGTGGTATGAATCCGAGAGCCATGATGAAGATGATGAAGCAAATGGGCATAGAAGTGGAAGAAATGAAGGATGTTGAGAAGGTAGTTATCATCAGAAATAATTCTGAGATCGTGGTGAAAAATCCAGAGGTTATGGTAATCTCGGCAAAGGGATCCAAGAGCTTTCAGATTGTCGGAGAGGTTGAGGAGATACCAAAACTTTCGATTTCAGAGGAGGATATAAAGATAGTCATGGAACAGGCGGGAGTGGATGAGGAGACTGCAAGAAAAGCTCTTGAAGATTCGAATGGAGATCTTGCTGAAGCGATACTCAGGCTGACGGAATGATCCCGATCATAATCACTGACGGAAAAAGAAGATATCTTTTCCGTGGAAAAGACATTCATACTGATAGAGGAGTTATCCGTGCAGAAGATGTTCTGAATTCTGAAGATGGAAAGGTCAGAACTCATCTTGGGTATGAGTTCAGCGTTAGAAAAGCAAGATCAGAGGATTACTTCCACCACTTCATAAGAACGAGAACTCCTCTAATGCCAAAAGACATAGGGGCAATCATAGCTTACACTGGTTTGAAACCTTCTGACATCGTTCTTGATGCGGGAACTGGAACCGGAATCCTCGCAGCGTTTCTCGCGACGATAGCGTCAAAGGTCGTCACATGTGAGACAAATCCTCAGGCTGCCAGAGTGGCGATGAAAAACTTCAGAACTTTCGGAATAGAGAACGTTGAGGTAATTCTAGGGGATATCAGAATGCTGAGGTTCAAAAGGAAATTTGATGTAATAACTCTCGACCTTCCTGAGGCTCATGAGACGATTCCCATTGTTTCCGAATATTTAAGAGAAGGAGGTTATCTTGTAGTTTATTCCCCTTATATGGACAAAGCCACAGAGGCAATGAGAGCTCTCAAAGAGTTTACACATGTTAGAGGAATTGAAATCATGGAGAGAGAAATAAACGTAACGAAAAGAGGAATAAGACCAAATACCAGGGTGGCTCACACGGGTTATATTGTCATTGCGAGGAAGTAATCAGTCCACACAAAGAGTTGTTCTCGCAAAGGGAACAACAGTGATTTTCACGTTTTTCCCATATTTTTCGAATATCTGAGTCATTGCATCATCTAAATCTCTTGCATATTCGAAAAACGCTCTTCTAACTCTTTCTTCCTCCATTTTCGTCACAAGCATGATATCGGCATGTTTCATAATCATTGAAATCGAAGCTGCCTTATGACCTCCAAGTGTAAACTCTCTTCTCACCCTCTCGCTCATCCTCATGAAATCCTCCAAATAGCTATATTCTGTCATCCATTTTTCGAAAATCTCATTTCCGAATCCTTCAGGACACTCAGCAACCATAACTATTGTACCCTCTCCTCTCACAGCCCTCTTCACGTTATCTATTGCTTTCTGCACCTGATAGAGGTTGATATCATTTGGATAGCCACCAGAGGAGCAGAGAACTACATCTGCTCTCTCTCTTACTTTTCTCTTGTACATGGCATCCACAATTTTACAACCTTCTTTATGGGCTTTGATTGGATCTCCCGCCACCACTTTTACTATTTCTTCTTTACTGTTAAGCACAACATTGAGAATAAAATCAACTCCAACAATTTCTGCGAACTCTTCCATATCTTTTCTTACGGGACTTTCTAGATTTCCTGCTTCTGCCCCTTCTTCGATCATCAGCATGTGGTTCTTTTCTATCGCTCTCTTTGAACCCACACCTGCTACAATGGGCTTCACCCCACCCGAATACCCTGCAAAATAATGGAACTCAATGTTCCCTATGCATATTATGAAATTTGCCTCACTCACAGGTTTAAAGATCTCAACGGGAGTCCCTCGAGAGGTCTCTCCGAGGTGAACCACATCGTAGAGATCACTGTCAATGCATCTGTAATTCTCATAGATTTCATCTCCAACTATACTTCTTTTCTCCTCTTCACTCTGTTTTCTGTGAGTTCCGAGTCCATAGATGATTGTGACATCATCTTTAGAGATTCCAGCTCTTTCAAGAGTTTTGAGAACTGGAGGCAGGAGAACTCTTGTTGGACAGGGTCTCGTGACATCACTTGCGAGAATAACAACTTTCTTTTTCCCCTTCACCGCTTCTTCAAGAGGAGGTGATGCTATTGGATTTGAGAGAACGTTCAGAATCTCTCTCTCAACGTTCTTCAAGCCTTTAAGTTCTTCCGGATAGATGAACTGAAGAATATTCTTTTCAGAAATTTTAGTGGAAAGATGCCCTCTTCCGTATTTGAGAGTCACTCTTACCAATTCTCCGCCTCCCCCAACTCTAACATTCATACTTCTATTTATCGTTTACTGTTCAATTTTCAAATTTCCGCTGATGCGGGGGTGCAGAACCTCTGATCTTCTCAATGAACTTTTTCCATCTGAGAAAATCCTCTTTTCTTGTTTTTTTAATTTTCTCGTTTATTGATTCCTCCTCTTCTTCGATCATCATAATCGCTTTTCTCAGACCCATCAATTTTTCAACGATTTTTTCGCCATCCTCAAAGCTGATGTCATCCTTCTTCAACTTCTCAGTAAGTTTGAATTCAAGCATCTTCAGCTCTTTCATAAGCTCTTCTTTTTTAGTCTTCTCTCCGCTTTTCAAAACCTCTAAAACTCTCTTTTTTATCTTCAAACCTTCTAGTTCCTCGGGAACTCTAAATCCACTCGGAAACTCTCTCTCAAGTCTCGATAGAAGTCTCTCTCTTTGAATTTCATCTATCTTCATTCATCATCACCACGTAGATGCACTGACCGAAAGAAATTCCTCCATCTCCCGGAGGAACGAGCTTATTAAGGATAAACTTCCTCCCCTCTCTTTCCATCCTCTCTTTTATGATCCTTGGGATTATCGAGTTTAAAGCAACACCCCCACTCATTCCAGTAATCTTTATCCCGCTCTTTTCAGACGCTTCAAACATTATTTCAGAGAATCCCTCCGCTAAAGCTTTATGAACTGCAGCGGCAATATCTTCTCTCTTCTTCCCCTCTTTTAAAGCCTCGTAAGCACCGAGGAGAATCATTCTCGTGTCAAGAATTCCATTTTTGATCTCAACTGGGAGTTCCACGTTTTCAGCATTTCCGTAATGAGCGAAAGCCTCCAAAGACATCGCGGGCTCACCCTCGTAAGTTCTCTCATTGCAGATTCCGAGAAGAGCAGCAGTTGCATCAAGCACTCTTCCAGTGCTGGAAGTCATTACAACATTAACGTCTCTCTCGAGCTGTCGCATCACTACATCAATCTCTCTCTCACCTCTTGGGAAGTATAAGTCTTTGAGGAGATCTCTCAATTCTTCTTCACTCAATACATCATAGAGAATTCCTGCAACCATTCTTGAGGGATATCTAGTTGCGAGATCTCCACCGGGCATTCTTACCTTCATGAGACCTCCATAGCGATGAAAGTTGACGAAAACCTCACCTCCCCAGATACCCTCTGGAGAATATCCAACTCCATCAGACGCCAGAGCGACAATTTCATCAGTTCCTTCAGCCATGAGAGATGCCACATGAGCAATATGATGTTGAACTTCAATTCTCTCCGCTTGAAACTTTTGAGATAGCTCTTTTGCATATCTCGTTGTGAGAAATGCAGGATGTAAGTCGTGAGCTATGACTTCCGGGTGGATCTGAGTAACCCTCATCATGAAATCAACTGTCTCTTCGAGGTATCTCATAACATCATAATTCCTCACGTGACCTAGATACTGAGAAATGTAACAACTTCCATCCTTATAAATACAGACTGATCCGTTCAGCTCAGCCCCGAGAGCAAGAATTTTGAGATCACTTCTCCATCTCACTTCAATCTTTGCTGGAGCTAGACCTCTCGACATTCTGAGATAAAGCGGAACTCCATTGTTGATTCTCACAACCGAATCATCGCATCTGTTAACAATTCGTCTGTTGTGAATCAAAAAGAAGTCACAAATGTGACCCAGTTTTTCAAGTGCCTCTTTCTCATCCTTTATCATTGGCTCACCAGGCTCGTTTGCACTTGTCATGATTAGAGGTGTATCAAGATGCTGAAAGAGTAAATGATGCAGACCAGTATAGGGGAGCATGATGCCTAAAGTGTGAAGATGTGAGATCCCCAAAAACTCCCCCCTCCCTCTCTTCTTCATTATCACAATAGGTCTCACAGGAGAGAAAAGCCACTCTCTCTCCTTTTCACTCACTTCAACAAGCTCCTCTATCATCTTCATCGTTGCCATCAAAGCGAAAGGCTGTCTTGGCCTTCTTAACCTTCTTCTCAGTTCGTCTGCTCTTTCTGGAATTCCAGCAATATGAAATCCTCCAATACCCTTTATCGCAACGAAATACCCCTTTTTCAATAGTTCCGCAACTTTTTTTATCACATCACCTTTTATTTCTCTTCCCTCTCTGTCCAAAAGTCGCAGTTTTGGTCCACACTTTTCGCAGGCTATGGTTTGGGCGTGAAATCTTCTATTCAAAGGATCTTCATACTCTCTTCTACAATCCTTGCACATGGGAAAATCTCGCATTGAGGTTCTCTCTCTATCATAGGGAATCTCTTCTATTATCGTAAATCTCGGCCCGCAGTTCACACATGAAGTTGCCCAGTATCCTTTAAATCTCGTCTCATTTGTGATATCCTCTATACATTCCTCGCAAATCGCAACATCTGCAGGAAGAAATCCATCAGATATATCAAATTCACTTTTTCTAATCTCAAACTCAGAGAATTCATCCATCTCTACAAATTCAACTGAAAGATCGTTTATTCTCGAAAGTGGAGTTCCTTTTTCGATCTCTTTTATAAATTCGTCGATTCTCTCTCCTTGAGCAACAATCCTGACTTTCGTTCCTCTGTTCTGAACATAACCCTTTATCCCAAGCTCTTTGGCTTTGTTGTAAACAAAAGGTCTGAACCCCACACCTTGAACGATCCCTCGAACTTCTATGACTGCGGTCCTCATCTCCTTAGACTTCGAAAAGAGCGGAGAAATAATTTACTAAAAGAGAACATCAAGCCTCATCTGTCTCTGTCCATTCCTCATCTCACTCCAAGACCATCCTATCCCTCTGAGGATTCTATCAATCGGCTGTTTTAGAATCTTTTCCGCCATCTTCTCAAGATCTATCTCGAATCCTGGAGGGACATCTTCTGGATATTCAAAACAAATCACATCTGTTGGCTCGAAACCCTCAGGTACTTTTCTTATGTAAACTCTTTTGGGTTTACTTCCTCTTCCGAAGTTTTTTCCTAAGAATTTATTGGCATAAAGTGCTCCCCTAACATGAGCATCATCATTCTCATAATCATCCAGATTCTTTCCTATTCCTCCGGGAATGCCTATTTCCTCCAAACTAAACTCTCCGCTGTAGAACTTTCTGAGAACTTCTCTCAGATAGGCTCCAACTGACTCAAGACTCTCACCTTTTATGATCATCGTGATAACATCTTTCTGAACTCTTTTCGTGAGTTTCGGGAAGTCACTCCTTCTGAACTCAAAACCAACGATCTCTATATCATCAACCCATTTTCCTTCCTTCCAGACAAGATGGCCTGCGTATCGTTTTTTCCTGCCAACTTGGAAAAATCTTCTGTAAACCTTTTCGAATTTTATCTGGAAAAAGTGCCTATCAACATTCAGAATTTTTGCGAAATCATCATAACTTTTATTTAAAGTTTTTTCGAGCTCTTTACCTCTTTCGACCACTTCCTCTAAGCTCATCTCTCCGAGAGCAACCATACAGGAATCTGTATCTCCATAAACAACCTCGTATCCGAGGGACTCAATAACTCTTTTTGTATGCTGAATGATGGCTCTTCCAACTGATGTGACTGCAGAAGCAATCTCTCTATCATAAAGCCTGAATCTTGGATATCCGCTGACTCCGTAATATGAGTTTGCAATCACCTTCAAAGCTGTTTGCTGGAGATCATACTTTCTGTATTCCTCGCTTCCATATTCATATCTGTCTCTCATTCTCTTTCTCTCATCCCTCAGCACTATTAACTCTCTGAGAATTTCTCTTGTGAGACTTTCTGGATGTTTTTTAAACCTCACACCATTCGGAGCTACGATCTCACCATTTTTGTCCTTTGTTTCAGGAGAAGCGTTTAAAGTCATGAGAATCATGGGATAAAGTGATTTCAGATCAAGAACAACGACATTTTCTTTAACTCCTCTTATCGGTTCGAGAACCATTGCACCTTCGTACTCTGATTCGAAATCACCTTGAGGTTTTGAAGGAAGAGCATATCTGTTCTTTGCTTTTCTCAACACATATGTGTCGATAATCCTCGAGGAGTTTAATGCATCCTCTATACTGCATCCAACAAGATTCGCAAGCTCTTCGAAAAATCTTATAATATTGTTTTTCTCGTTTATCTTTACGCAAAGTTCAACATCTTTCCTGTTGTATTCCACAAGCTTTTGAGGATCTCTCTTCCAGAGCTCGCTGAGAGTACCTTTGAACTTGATTTTTCTTTCCCCAAGCTCCTCTTCTGCAATTGCGTCCAGTCTATAGCTTTCTTTCTGGGTACCCTGAATTTTTCTATATCCTTCAAGAAGATCGAAAACACTCCTTCCTCTGATCCTCGAGTCGTCGTAGCCCTGAATTCTCGAGATGGGAGAAACATTAACTCCGAGAATTTTTGCTCTCTCATAAAGATAAGGCATATCAAATTGAGTAAAGTTCCATCCAGTTAAGATATCTGGATCTCTCTCGGAAATATGTTTGAAGAGATCTTGAAGCATCCTCGCCTCATCATCATAACATCTCGCATTCTCCGCTTCCCCGAGGAGAAACGTCTCATATTCATTGATGTAACTGTCCCACACAGTGATGCATACGATTTTATCCCTCTTTGGATCGGGAAATCCGTGTTCATCATCGCATTCGATGTCAACGATGAAAACTCTGCTCTCCACCTGAGGCTCTTCAGAAGGCCTGAGCTCTGAATAATGAACCTTCTCACGAGGAGCAATTAGAGAACTTCTGATCTCCACGTCTATGAGAAATCTTTGGGTGAAAAGAATATCTGCCTCATAACTCTTCGAAAATCTTCCTCTGAGATCTCTTACGTCAGAAGGTCTTTTGACGATAATCTTCTTCAAATTAGCTCCATCTATTCCTTTATATCCGTTTTCAATCCTTTTTATTCTTCCCTCATCCTCCACCTTTTCATCTTCTCGAACGTAGAAATAAGGCTCAAAGCCAAAAACATCTATTCTTCTGAGTCTTTTATTCTCATCTCTTCCAAAAACGTGAATCCAAGGTTCATCGTCGATTATCGTATACTCCACATTCTTCACGTGAATTCTTATACCCTCGAATTCGTCGAGTTTTGCAATTCTATGTACCATCTTTCCACCCGCTGAGATATCTCATCTGCTCTTCCGTGAGCTCATCTATTTCAATACCCATACTCTCTAACTTCAATTCAGCTACCCTTCTGTCGATCTCCTCAGGCACTGGATGAACTCTTTTCTCAAGCTCTCTTCCATGTTTCGCCAGATATTTGACTGAAAGAGCTTGATTTGAGAAGCTCATATCCATCACCTCTATCGGATGACCATCTCCAGCAGCAAGATTAACGAGCCTACCTTCAGCAAGCAAATATATCCTCTTTCCCCTGATTGAAAATTCCTCGACGTTCTCTCTTACTTTCTTTGATGATTCTGAATTTCTTCTTAAAGCTTCGACGTCTATCTCTACATTGAAATGACCTGCGTTTGCGAGGATGGCTCCATCTTTCATCCTCTCAAAGTGTTCCTCTCTTATCACCCCTGTATTTCCCGTTGTCGTGATGAATATGTCTCCGATCGGAGATGCGTCCCACATCTTCATCACTTCAAATCCATCCATTACCGCCTCAAGCGCTCTAACAGGATCCACTTCTGTTACAATCACTCTTGCTCCGAGACCTCTTGCCCTCATTGCAACTCCCTTTCCGCACCATCCATAGCCTGCAATGACAACTGTTTTTCCCGCAATTAAGATATTCGTGCTCCTCATTATTGCATCCCAAGTTGATTGTCCTGTTCCGTAACGATTATCAAACAGATATTTAGTTCTCGCATCATTCACTGCTATAATCGGAAAGCTCAAGATGCCATTTCTCTCCATTGCTCTAAGTCTGTTCACACCAGTAGTCGTCTCCTCAGTCGCACCTATGATTTCAGATATAAGCTCTCTCCTCTCTCCGTGAACTCTCGTGACCATATCTGCACCATCGTCAACAAGGATATCTGGAGACGCATCCAGAACTCTGTCAATTGCTTCGTAATATTCTCTCACATTACAGCCTCGTTTAGCATAACAGAAAATGGAGGCTCTCTCATTAAGAGCTCTTGCAACATCTTCCTGAGTGCTCAGTGGGTTACATCCAGTTAAATGAACTTCTGCACCACCCGAAACAAGAGTCTCAGCAAGAACTCCGGTTTTAGCCTCAACGTGAAGAGCCATTCCCACAGTCAATCCTTCAAGAGGTCTCTCTTTTTCAAACTCCTCTCTGATCTTTGTAAGGACTTTCATATTTCTTCTTGCCCATTCAAGCTTCATCTCTCCACTTCTCATCTTCACACCTCTCTCAATTTCTCTGCAACTCTTCGGGCCTCCTCTTTGATCCTCTCCTCATCAATAGTCAGAAGCTCTCTCTCTTCCATCAGAATTCTTCCATTTACAACTGCATGAATTACACTGTTGCTATCCATGGAATAAACTATGTTCGAGACTAGAGAATGCTGAGGAATTGCTTTGAGATTTGTGACGTCTAAAGCTATTATATCTGCAAGAGCCCCCTCCTCTATACCATACTTCATTCCTAAAGCTCTCGCTCCATTCAGAGTTGCCATTTTCAAGCACTCCTCTGCTTGAAATACAGAAGCATCCCTTTTAGCACCTTTATGAATCAGAGAACAGATGTGCATTTCTTCCATCATGTCCAGATTGTTATTTGAAGCGCATCCATCTGTTCCGAGTCCGACATTCACACCTCTTCCCATCATCTCCATAATAGGAGCAATTCCATTTCCGAGCTTTAGGTTACTTGTAGGACAGTGACAAACATGAGCCCCTCCCTTTGAGATCATTTCGATATCTCTTCTATCAACGAAAACACAATGATTCAGGATTGTCCTCTCATTTAGAAGCCCAATTTTTTTCAAAAGCTCAACTGGAGACCCATTTTTAACCTCTTCCTCTGTTTCAGCGCAGTGTATAGTCACCCCAGTGGAATTTTTTTCCACTCTCTCTCTTACTTCGAGAAGGAGCTCTTCAGAGGTTGTCGAAGTGCTATGCGGAGCATAAAAGATCTTCAATCTTTCATTTTTTCCGTTCCACTTTTTGAAAAATCTATCCGCCTCCTTCAACTCAGCTCTTCTCTTCTTCTCATCTCCGAGATCCACCATTCCATAGGAAAGAACAGCTCTAATTCCAGATGAGATTACAGCTTCTGCGACCTCATCCATGTGGAAATACATATCAACGAAGCACGTAGTACCGCTTTTAATCATTTCCGCAATTCCGAGAAGGGTGGAAATTCTTACATCCTCTTTTTTCATTCTCTTCTCAACTGGCCAGATCTTCTCTCTGAGCCACCTCTCTAGTCTCATGTCATCTGCAAATCCTCTGAGAACAGTCATTCCAACATGAGTATGGAGATTCACGAAACCGGGTAAGAGAATACATCCCTCGGCATTGAGATTCTCCCCTCCCCTCACCTCCCCTCTCCCACAGTATTCAATGATTCCATTGGAAATCCCCACATTCAGGGGTTCTCCTCTTAGATCTTTCCCCTTAATAATTGCAAGATCAAATCCTTTTTTGATCATCTTTCCCAAAGGGTTATAGGTGGATGGAGTGTATTAAAGGTTAATGCTAGATAGAAAGGAAAGGGATAAAATGGTAAAAAAGCTCAGGAGTCCTTTTTCGGTTTTCGGCGTGAGATTACCGTCTTCGATAACCCTTGAGGGAGAGGAGATTCCGGTTGAAAAACTCGTGCTGAAACTGGGGAAGAAAGATCTTTCGAATGAAGATGTTTTGTTCATCAGAGAAATCATCAAAAAATTGAAAAATGCAATTGAGAGGAGAATTCAGGCGATGGAGCGTGAAGAAATCTCAGATGAGGAGTTTAAAAATCTTTATGAGGAAACACTCATACTCAAGAGGGCTCTTCTGGAATTCGAGTCTCTTCTCTCAAAAACCTCTCTAAAGGACACATCTCTGAAGATCGAGGACTATAAAAGATGGCTGGAGTATATGAAACAGATTTTAGGGTAAATAGAGATCTATGGGGCCGCGGAGATTTGAACTCCGGTCACAAGACCCCCAGTCTCATAGGATAACCAGGCTACCCTACGGCCCCTTGGGAAGTAATTTCCCATTTACATGTATAAAAAACCTCCATTTCTTGAAACATTCGACGTTCGTCGAATATACTTTCGACTGACCACTAAGTTTATAATCCCTTGATTCCTCTCTTTTCTCTGATGCATGCTGAAACCTTCGACGTTCGGAGAAGGCTCGGAGAGAAGATTGCAGGCGAAATAGTATTTTCCGAAAATCCAGGAAAAACAATAAAAAAATGGAGGATTAGCTTTAATGTATCTCAAAGCGATCTTGCTGAGGCTATAGGCGTCTCCTCCTCTGTTATTAGTGACTATGAGAACGGAAGAAGGAAATCTCCAGGACTTGCGGTGATAAAGCGGATAGTTGAAGCTCTTCTTGACATAGACGAGAAGAGAGGAGGAGAGACAATAAAAGCTTATGAGAGAATTCTCAGAGCTGATTTCAGTATGGATGTGATCTACGATATCAAGGAGTATCCTTCTCCTATCTCACTTGAGGATTTTGTGGAGATAATCTCTGGAGAGATAATCTTCGGAAATCTCTCGAAGCAGATAAATGGGCATACAATAATAGATAGCCTTAAGGCAATTCTGAAGCTCTCTTCAGATGAATTCTACAGACTTTATGGTTGGAGCACTGAGAGGGCTCTCATTTTCACCAAGGTCTCCACAGGAAAGTCTCCGATGGTGGCTCTGAGGGTTACGAATTTGAAACCCGGTGTTGTCGTGCTTCATGGATTGAAAAGAGAAGATCTTGATCCGATAACAGTGAAAATTGCGGAAATAGAACAAATCCCTCTTGTATTAACGAGGATGGATGTCGAGGAGATGATAGAAAGGCTGAGGTTCTGATATGGTGGGAATAGTTAGTTATGGGGCTTATATTCCGAGATTTAGAATAAAAGTCGAGGAAATCGCCAGAGTGTGGGGCGAGGACCCAGAAGATATAAAAGGCAGTTTGATGGTGTTTCAGAAATCCGTTCCGGGTTTCGATGAGGATACAGCGACAATGGCAGTTGAAGCTTCGAGAATAGCAATAGAGAGAAGGAGTATCGATTCAAAAAGAATTGGAGCGATTTACATTGGTTCCGAGAGTCATCCCTATGCTGTTAAGCCGACTGCAACGATCGTCTCTGAGGCTCTCTGTTCGGATCATCAATTGACAGCAGCAGATTTTGAGTTCGCATGCAAAGCCGGAACCGCTGCACTTCAAGTCTGCTATTCTTTGGTGAAATCTGGACTCATGGATCTTGCTCTCGCTATAGGTTCTGATACATCTCAAGGAGCTCCTGGAGACGCTCTTGAATATACCGCAGCTGCTGGAGGAGCAGCTTTTCTGGTTGGACGAGAGGGAGTTATTGCTGAAATTGAAGATACATGTTCGTTCACAACTGATACTCCAGATTTCTGGAGAAGGGAGGGGAGGCCATATCCCTCGCATGGAGGAAGGTTTACGGGAGAACCAGCTTATTTCAGACACATTCTTTCCGCTTCACGCATGCTTCTTCAGAAGCTCGGAAGAACACCGGATGATTATGATTATGCAATCTTCCATCAGCCCAATGGGAAGTTCCCTCTGAGAGTTGCCAAGATTCTGGGATTCAGAGAAGAACAGGTGAAACCAGGACTTTTGGTTCCTAAAATCGGAAACACTTACTCTGCATCATCACTTCTCGGTCTATGTGCAGTCCTCGACATAGCAGAACCTGGGGATAAAATCTTCATGGCCTCTTTTGGTTCCGGTGCGGGAAGTGATGCTTTCAGCTTCATCGTTACTGAGGAGATAGAGGAAATAAGGAATTCACGTCCTAAAGTTGAGGATTATTTGAAAAACGTGGAGTATCTGGATTACGGAATGTATGCAAAGCTCAGAAGAAAGATCAGGGTGATCTGAATGAGAGATGTTGCAATTGTTGGAGTAGGATGCACGAAGTTCGGAGAGCTCTGGGATAAATCATTCAGAGAGCTTTTCATCGAAGCGGGCTTGAGAGCACTCGAAGATGCAAACATGCACGGAGATGAGATTGAAGCCATGTATGTCGGAAACATGAGTGCAGGAAGACTGATTGAACAGGAGCACATAGGTTCAATCATTGCGGATTACTCTGGATTGGGTTCAGAACTTCACATTCCCAGCACGAGAGTGGAGGCTGCTTGTGCTTCTGGAGGCCTCGCTCTAAGACAGGCATTTCTTGCAGTGGCCTCTGGTCATCATGATATTGTGATTGCGGCGGGTGTGGAAAAGATGACCGATGTTGGAAGTGAGATCGCTTCGGATATTCTTGCTTCTGCAGCTGACAGGGAGTGGGAAGGCCATATGGGTGCAACCTTTCCTGGTTTATATGCCATGATAGCTACTCTCCACATGCATCTCTATGGGACAACGAGGGAGCAGATTGCTATGGTCTCTGTGAAAAATCATTCCAATGCACTTCACAACCCTTATGCTCATTTCAGAAGAAAAATAAAACTTGAAGACGTTTTGAACTCTCCATTAGTAGCTCATCCTCTAAGAGTTCTGGATTGCTCTCCAATAAGCGATGGAGCGGCCGCGGTAATTTTGGCTCCCATGGAACGAGCAAAGGAATTTACGGACACTCCCATCAAGATCTTGGCATCGGCACAAGCTTCAGATACGATCTCTCTTCATGATCGAAGAGATATTACAACTCTGGATGCTACGGTTTATGCTTCTAGAACAGCTTTTAAGATGGCTGGGATCGAATCCAAGGATTTGGATGTTCTCGAAGTGCATGATTGTTTTACGATAGCGGAAATTCTTGCAGTCGAGGATCTTGGACTTGTTAAGAAGGGAGAAGGCGGAAAAGCTATAGAAGAAGGTGTTTTTAATTTGGATGGAGACTTCCCAGTTAATCCAAGTGGCGGTCTGAAAGCCTGCGGTCATCCTGTTGGAGCTACAGGAGTGAAGCAAGCTGTGGAAATAGTTTTTCAACTGAGAGGAGAAGCGGGAAGGAGACAGGTTGATGGAGCAGAAATCGGATTAACGCATAACGTTGGAGGAACTGGCGGAACTGCTGTGGTTCATGTCCTCGCAAGAGGTGATTGAGATGGCCGTTCCAAGATTTTGGAGGAAGATAAGGAGCAGATACAATCTTGTGGGAAGTCATTGCAAGAAGTGTGACAGCTATTATTTTCCTTTACGCAACATTTGTCCTAAGTGCAGGAGAAAAGGTGAGATCGAGGAGTATAGATTTTCTGGGAGAGGAGAGGTTGTAACATATACAGTGATTCATTCTGCTCCCAGGGATTTCAAGTATAGTGCACCTTATGTTCTTGCAATTATAAAGCTCGATGAGGGACCTAGATTGACGGCACAGGTTGATTGCAAACCTGAGGAAATATACATAGGAATGCGCGTGAAAGCAGTCTTCAGAAAAATTCTCGAGGAAGGAGAAGAAGGGATAATTCATTACGGAACAAAATTCATTCCAGAGGAGAGATTCAATTGAGGTGTTTAAAATGAAAAGTTCGAGAATAGAAGGTTTCTACAGATTAACTCCGGAAGAAAGGTTAAAGTTTGTTGCGGAATTTTCGAATTTGAATGAGGAAGAAATGAAAATTTTGAACAACACAGGCGCTCTTGAGCTAGATCAGGTGAATAGAATGGTAGAAAACGTCATCGGAGTCATGGAAGTACCTCTGGGAGTTGCGGTGAACTTCAGGATAAATGAAAAGGACTATATTGTTCCGATGGCAATAGAAGAGCCCTCTGTCATCGCAGCTGCAAGCAATGCAGCCAAAATGGCGAGAGTGAAGGGAGGCTTCTACTCAAAAGCCACAAAGTCGCTGATGATTGGTCAGATTCAGGTAACCAATCTTGAAGACCCCTTCGGAGCCAAAATGAGAGTTCTCGAAAACAAAGATGAGATTATCAGAATTGCAAATGAAAAGGACCCGGTTCTTGTTAGACTCGGAGGCGGAGCAGTTGATGTTGAGGCAAGGATTGTAGACTCCATTCGAGGTTCGATGGTTATAGTGCATCTTATTGTGGACTGTCTGGATGCAATGGGTGCAAATGCGGTGAACACAATGGCTGAAACTGTAGCACCATTCATCGAAGAGATAACTGGTGGAAGGGTTTATCTCAGGATCATTTCGAATTTGGCAGATAAAAGGCTCGTGAGAGCCAGAGCAGTATTTGACAAAGATGCGATTGGCGGTGAGGAGGTTGTTGAAGGAATTCTTAATGCATACGCTTTTGCTCTTGCAGACCCATACAGAGCTGCAACTCATAATAAAGGGATTATGAATGGGGTTATAGCGGTTGCTTTAGCTACGGGAAATGACACAAGAGCTCTTGAGGCTGGAGCTCATGCTTATGCTTCGAGAACAGGTATTTACAGGCCTCTGACGACTTGGGAAAGAAATAAAGATGGCGATCTTGTGGGAACTCTTGAGATGCCTCTCGCAGTTGGAACAATTGGAGGAGCAACTGCAGTTCATCCAACTGCTAAAGCTTGTTTGAAGATTCTTGGAGTGAAAACTGCAAGGGAGCTCGCTGAAGTTATGGGTGCAGTTGGTTTAGCTCAGAACTTTGCTGCGTTGAGAGCTCTTGCAACAGAAGGAATTCAAAGAGGTCACATGTCTCTTCACTCTCGGAATATTGCCATGATGGCGGGGGCTAAAGGAGAACTTGTGGACATCATAGCCAGAAAAATGGTTGAAGAAAGAAATATTCGAATTGATAGAGCCAGAGAGCTTCTGGAGGAACTTCAGAGCAAGTGATCTGCTATGTTCTCAGAGAGGACCCTTTCGCAGTAATAGCATCTCAATTTTATTCCATTCTCTCTCGTCACCATGAACTTTGATTCCACAGGCTCCGAAGTATTTGAAATGCAATTAACATTTGGGCATTTAAGCATGCCAATCACATATTCAGGAGGTGTGACTTTGTATTTCTCCACAACTTCGTAATTTCTTATGATGTTAATAGTTGCTTCAGGAGATATCAGAGAGATCTGGGCAACCTCTTCCTCTCTCAACTCTCTGTTCTCAACTTTCACAATATCTTTCTTTCCCATTTTCTTGCTCGGAACGTTCATCACTATGCTGACAATCTCTTTCGATCCTGGCTTTATCCCGAGAATTCTGAGAACATTTAAAGCCTGTCCAGCTTTCACATGATCTATAACAGTTCCATCCTTTATCGGTCTTACTCTCAGTTCTCGTTCCATCATAAAGCCCCCATCACAAGTGAAAGTATTGCCATCCTAACAGGAATTCCGTTTTTCGCTTGCTCGAAATATTTTGCCTGAGGAGTCTCATCTACTCTCGGGTCAATCTCATCCACTCTCGGAAGTGGATGCATGATTATCATATCTTCTTTCGCACTCTCAAGAAGTTCTGGAGTCAATCTGTAAATTCCTGCTACTTTTCTGTATTCATTTGGATCTGGAAACCTCTCCTTTTGAATTCTTGTCATGTAAAGAACATCTACTTCAGGAATTACTTCTTTTAGATCACTCGTCTCCTCGATGTCTCCTCCTATTCTCTTTATATCTTCTATTATATCTCTGGGCATCGAAAGCTCTTCAGGAGCAACGAGAGTTATCTTGGCACTGTAAAAGGTGAGAGCGTAGATTAGTGAGTGGACCGTTCTTCCGTATTTCAGATCTCCCACGAGTGCAATTCTCACCCCTTCGAGTTTATTCTCTTTTCTCATCGTATATAGATCCAGAAGGGTTTGTGTTGGATGATGCCCTGCACCATCTCCTCCGTTTATCACAGGAACAGGAGAAACTTCTGCAGCCAGTTTTGAGGCTCCATCTTTTGGATGTCTAAGAACTATCGCATCCGCATAGCTCGAGACGATCCTTATAGTATCAGAGAGGTTCTCTCCCTTTGCAATTGAACTGGCCTCAACCGCTCCAAGACTTATAACCTCTCCTCCGAGTTTTTTCATTGCAGTCTCAAACGATATTCTAGTTCTTGTGCTTGGTTCATAGAAAACCAGCGCAAGAATTCTCCCTTTAAGAAGATCAGAGAATTCTTGTGGGTTTTTGTCAAATTTTTCAGCTGTGTTTAGAATATAATCAATCTCCTCTCTCGTAAGATCTCGTGTTGAAAGTATATCTCTATTTTTGAAGTTCATCAAAAGTTATCTTCTTTGTGTGAAGGTTAATATTTTTTGCGAGGTATGGAAAAAGAAAATCTTCACTCTTTACTGCATTTTAAAATTGAAGGCAAAGAAGGGAAAATATATATTAACCTCTGATCTTTCTATAGATCATAGATGCCGGGGTGGCCTAGCTGGTTAGGGCGCCAGACTCATAGGGACATAGGGAACTTTGGCGTCCTTCCTGAGGCATCTGGAGGCCGTGGGTTCGAATCCCACTCCCGGCATTAAATAATAATTTTATTTTTTTCTCGTTTTAACTCTAGCCAATCTCTTTCAGCGGATCTATGTTCAACTCCTTCGCAACTCGACTCAACTCTTCTATTGTTCCCTCATCAAGCGGAATTCCCTTTTTCTTCCTTTCTTCGGCAATCCTCTCTTCAGGCTCTCCAGGTAGGAGAACTTCCTTAAAACCCTTTGCGGGTTTGGAACTTTTAATTCTCATCTTTAATTTCTTCATATCCCGAACATAATCCTCGTAATTTCTGAAAATTGTTGGGCGTATTACAGCAACGAGCATGCCCCCCTGCACAACAAATTGTTGAGACATCTCTGCACTCAGAGCTCCTCCAATCAGAACTGAGCTTAAAAGCTCAACAAGCAGTAAGATTCCATATCCTTTATGACCTCCAAAAGGAAGAAGTATTCCTTCTGGGAACGCTTTTTTTTGGGTCAGTGGTTGGGTTTCCATCTTTGTCCAGAGCCATTCCTTCTGGAATTCTCTCTCCTCTCAGTGAAGCAAGTCTCAGTTTGAATCCCGCAGTAGCGCTTGTTGCAATATCAAAAACAATTGGCTCATCATCTACTGGAAACGCATAGCTGAGAGGATTCGTTCCAAATACTCTCTCTGCTCCACCCCATGGAGCAACTCTTGCAACAGCGTTCGTGCATACAAACCCTATAAATCCTTCTTCGGCAATCTTCTTCGTGTAATACGCCAGCATCCCTATATGCCCGAGATTTATAGCTCCAACAATTCCTATACCAGATTTCTTCGCTTTTTCCTTGCTACTCTCATTGCTTTATATGCAACCACTATGCAGAATCCTCTGTTTCCGTTAATTACTGCGGAAATTGGAGTATCTCTGATGACTTCTATCTGAGTAACGGGAGAGAGTAGGCCACTCCTTATTCCATCCACATAATACGGAACTCTCATTATCCCGTGGGAGTCAACCCCTCTCAAATTTGCAGTCACCAAACTATCTGCAACCAGTTTGGAATCCTCTTCAGGAACTCCGGATTTTAAAAAAGCTTCAACAGCAAATCTAAATAACTCTCCCTTTGAGAACCGCTTATATTCATTCAATCCGCTCCCCTCCCTCAATTTTAGATTAACTCTGATCTTAAGTTACTTCAATATAGCGCCGAGATCAATTTTAACAAAAATCTCAAAAAGAAGGAAAAATAAAAAGAAGGAAACATTAAAGACTAATTGCCCCTTCGGGACAGGCGTCTACACAGCTTCCACATTCAACGCAAGCGTCCTCATCTATCACTGCCTTTCCATCCACAAGTGTAATAGCTCCAACTGGACAAGCTTCAACGCATTCTCCGTGTCCCTTGCATTTAGAGGTATCCACAACAGCTGGCATTTTATCAACTCCCAGTACTCATTCTCACAATCTTCTTTTATTTTAACCTTTTGTTCTTCTCAGAGTTTCTTAGAGTTTTTTAACTCTTTAAATTCAAAAAATTAATAAAACTGCTCATATTAAATATCAATTCCATGCGATTTCGCAGAGTTATAATTTTTCTCCTTCCAGCATCCATGTATTTCTTTTCATATTTCCACAGAGTTTCACCTGCAGTTTTGGTGTACAATTTGATAGAGCTATTCTCCTTCAGAGCAACTCTTATAGGTTTAATCTCCTCTGCCTATTTCTATTCATATGCTATCGCTCAGCTTCCAGTTGGGATTCTCGCAGATTCTATAGGGCCGAAAAAAACTCTTGAGATCTTCTCTCTTATCATGGCTCTCGGAACCTCTCTATTTGCTTTTGGAAATTCTGAAATAGTTCTGATAACTGGAAGAGCTCTGATAGGATTCGGAGCTGGAGGTATATTCATTCCCGCACTAAGACTCTTCTCTTACTGGTTCAAACCAAGAGAATACGCAACCGTAACCGGAATGCTCATGTTTACTGGAAATTTAGGCGCTTTATTTGCCACCGCTCCTCTAGCTATAGCACTTGAAAATTTCGGCTGGACTTTTGCTATCGGAGTTACAGCAGTAATTATTTTGTTTTCAACGTTTTTAGCCCATCTCTTTGTTGCTGATTCTCCAAGCACTAAAGAAAAGAGAAGAGAACACATACCATTTTCGAAGATAGTTAAAACAGTACTCAAAATTAAGAATTTTACTCTTCTTTACATCATTGCTTTTCTGAGTTACGGCTCTCTTATGATTTTTCAAGGTCTTTGGGGCGGTGCTTTTCTGAGCGACATTTATGGATTTTCAAAGGAAAAGGCAAGCATTATTCTTCTTCTCATAGCTCTCGGTGTTATGGTTGCAAGTCCTCTCGGCGGTCTCATCTCAGATAGAATTATAAGAAGAAGAAAACCAGTTCTCCTGAGTTCATGCGTTTTGATGTTCATCTTTTGGATCCCTCTCGCTTTCTTCACTGGAAGTCTTAGTGAATTTATGATTTTCATCTTAGCAATACTCATAGGAGTTTCCACGGGTTTGAGAGTTATAGACATGACTATGGCAAAAGAAAGTCTTCCTGAGGAAATGCTCGGGAGAGGGCTCGGTCTTTTAAACACTTCCTATTTCATAGGAGCTGCGATTTTTCAGCCTCTCGTGGGTTACGTCATTGACTTTCTACTTTCAAAGACGGGATCTCTTCTCCTCGCCTATCAAGGTGCATTTTTCTTGAGTTTCTCCGCCACTTTCGTAGCTCTCGGCCTATCACTCCTACTCGATGAAACGATAAAATATTAATAAAAGTGGTGGAAAAAAGATTAAAAAAGGAGGTGAATTTTATGGCAGAACTTCCATTAGCACCCATGGAGAGAATAATAAAAAATGCAGGAGGAAAAAGAGTAGGTGAAGATGCCAAGCAAGCTCTTGCTGAGGTAATTGAGGAATATGGAATTAAGGTTGCGAAAAAAGCAATAGAAATAGCCAACTCAAATAAGAGGAAGACTGTAAGAGCTGAAGACATTAAAGAGGCTGTGAGATCTCTTTAATCCAAATATTTAGATAATTTTTCATCTTTTTCCACAATTTTTCTTAATTTCTCATCCAGTTGGATAGCCCTCTTCACTGAGTATTCAGCTCCTTTTTCATTTTTCATCTCATCGTGAATTCTTGCTCTCAAAAGCCAGGAATCCCCCGCATAAGGATTTAATTCAATTGCTTTGTCTACGAGTCTCTTTGCTTTTTCTAAATCTCCAACAAAAAAGTGGCAGAGTGCAGAGTTGTAGTAAACGTCCTCGTCATCCTTATTTTTTTGAAGAAGATCTTCAAAAACCTCCAAAGCGCTCTTGTAATCTTTTGAAAGCATGAGAACTGATGAAAGATGTCTCAGCACCTCAGTAGAAGGATTCATCTCGCGTAATTTTTTTAGAAGCTTAGTTGCATCATCCCATCTTTCGAGCCTCATGAAAAGTGTTACCACATTGTTCAACGCAATCTCATTTTTTGGATCTTTTTCGAGAGCTTTTCGATAAAATTCAATAGCTTCATCGAATCTTCCAATTTTTGAGAGACTTAAGGCAGAATAAATCATGGCATCCACATCTTCAAGAGACGAGAACACTTCAACCGCTTCTTCATATCTTTCCGCTTTATAGAGAGTAATACCTTTCTCCAGTCTCCACTTCTTAGAATCTCCGAGCGAGATCAATTTATCATAGGCTTCGAGAGCCTCTTCAAATCTTCCAGATTCCACTAGAGCTCTTGCTATGTTCATCCAGGCATCTTTATAGTTCTCATCTATTTTTATTGCCTCTCTCAGAGATGAAATTGCTTCATCATATTTTCCCATTTTTGCAAATGCAACACCTTTATTCATCCAAACCTCTTTTATTCTCTCTTCTTTCATTATTATCTTGTTAAAAAGCTCGATAGCCTTGGAATACTCCTCAATCTCTACAAGTTTCAAAGCCTCCTCGTAAATTTTTTTCAATTGAGAAAACTTCATAGATTGATAAATCCGAAATGCGAAAATAAAGATAAGTAAATAGAGGAATAAAATCAGGATGGGGACAAGGAGATCCATAAATTAATTTCTCTCTTACCTCCTAATTTACCTTTCCCTTATCATTTCGATGGCATCCTTTGGACACTCGTTTGCACAGATACCGCATCCCTTACAGTATTCATAGTCTATCTCCAGAGTCTCTTCATTTATACATCCTTCTGGACAGCACAAGTAGCATATTTTGCAGTTGTTGCACTTTTCTTCATATCTCACTGGTTTGAAAATCCTCCAGCTTCCTGTATTTCCTGAAGAACCGTGAACTCCGCGAGATAGACCGAAAAAGAACTCCAAGGTTCACACCTCCTTGGTAATCTCATAAGCCATCTCCGCAGCCTTTATATTTCTTTCATCCTTGGGAAACATCTCCTTTATTGCTTTTCTTACAGCATCCATTGAAAAAATTCCGGCTCTAGCAAGAGCTCCGAGAACGGGTGTATTCAGGATGGGAGCACCTGCAACTGTGAGATTCAGAGAGAGTGAAATTCCGGTAATATCGCAGAGGAAAACCCGTCTTGAATCTCCTTTAAGCTTCTTCGCATCATACTCGTCTTTTGCATTCATTACCACAATTCCGTCCTCTTCCAGACCTTCAAGAACATCAACGGATTCCATTACACTGGGATCGAGGATTACTACAACATTTGGATTCTTCACCTCAGAATACATGCCAACGCTTCTCTCTCCAATTCTCACAAACGAAACAACGGGAGCCCCTCTTCTCTCTGCTCCATATTTCGGAAATGCCGAGCTCTTCTTTCCCTCGTGAAAAGCTGCAAGACCCATGAGCTTTGCAGCCGTAACTCCTCCCTGACCCCCTCGTGAGTGGATTCTGATCTCTATCAGATCTCCCTTCATATCCACCACACCTCTTCTTTCCCCTTCAGCTTGCTCATCTTCATAAAATCCTCCGCCGTTACCTCTTTTCCACCGAGTCCACAAACTACGGAGACGAGTTCTGGAGTGTTGCCCGCGTCGAACAGAGCTGCTTTGACATCCTGTGTGAGCTGGGCATCTGATCCTGGGGAAAAGGCACGGTTAGCGACGATAATCTTCTCTGCTTCAACTTCTCCAATCTCCTTCTTCGGAAACGGTCTAAGGAGCCTTATTCTCAGAGATCCTGCTCTGACACCTCTCTCTCTCAGTCTGTCAACAGCAATCTCAGCTTCCTTTGCTATCGTTCCAGCGGAGATGAACACTACCTCCGCATCATCTGTTCTGTATTTCTCCACAGAGCCATATCTTCTTCCAGAAATCTTCTCGAATTCTTTTTCAATCTCCTCAAGAACTATCTTTGCTCTCGAAACTCCTTCCGAGAAGCTCTTCTTCTCCTTCATGTAATCATCTGGCTCCATATTTGAACCGAGAACAAATGGGTTTTCAAAATCCAGCCTGTGCGGTATGTTCACCTCTCCAACGAATTCCTCCACAAACTCATCTGGAATGAGCTCCATCGGCTGCATGATGTGAGATAATGTGAATCCATCGAGATTCACCATTACAGGTGCAAGAACTCTTTTGTCCTCCGCCACTTTAAATGCTTGAATAACAGAGTCATATGCTTCTTGAACTGTTGAGGCGTATATCTGTATCCATCCAGTTTCTCTCTGACTCATTGCATCGCAGTGATCATTTTTTATCGTCCAGCTCGGGGCAATACCTCTATTGGCAACTGCCATGACTATAGGAAATCTCCCCCTCGCGGCCCAGTGCAGCATTTCGCACATGTAGAGAAGACCTTGAGAGGACGTCGCCGTGAAAACTCGTGCACCTGTCCAGGAAGCTCCTATACATGCTGCCATCGCTGAGTGCTCACTCTCAAGCAACGACATTTTTGCATTGAGAGAGCCCTCCGCCACGAAATCTGCAAGAGTCTCTATAATCGTCGTCTGCGGGGTTATCGGATAGGCTGCTATAACATCAGGTTTGCACTGCCTCACACCGTGGGCAACAGCCTGATTTCCGGTGATGTAGAGATGCCCTTCATACTTCTTCATCCACCTTCCTCCTCAACTTCTCGATCTCTTCGTCAACAAGCTTCTGAAACATCCTGATATCGTCCTCGCTCATATGTCTGAATCTGCCCTGAAGCTTAAGATATTCCTCCACCGGAAGTCTCTCCCCCTCAAGAACTTTTTTCGTTGGTCCGCTCACCTTAATCTTTCCATTTATTCTCTCGTACATCAAGCAGACTCCAGTTTGAACCGCAAGTCTTCCGAGCTCAACGGTTTTTGCGGGATCTGATCTCCATCCAGTTGGGCATGTGCAGAGAATGTGAAGAAATTTCGGACCCTTTATTTCAAGAGCTCTTTTTGTTTTCGCGTAGATGTCCTGAGGATATCCCACAGAAGTTGTAGCAACATAGGGAATATCGTGAGCCTCGACGATGTCCAGAATTCTCTTCTTGATTCCCTTTCTCCCTTTTGGAGTTGTGCTCGTGCTCGCTCCAAAAGGAGTTGCACCACTCTTCTGCATTCCAGTATTTCCATAGGCCTCATTATCGTAGCACACATAGAGGAAGTTTGCACTCCTCTCCAAAGCTCCGCTAAGGGCAGCTAGGCCGATATCAAAAGTTGCACCATCTCCGGCAAGTGCTATAGCATTGCCCTCAATTCCTTTTGCTTCGAGCCCGAGAGAGATTCCCTCAATCGTCGGTGCAGCAGCAGCAAAAGCTATGTGCATGGTTGGGACACCGAAAGCACTCACGGGATAAACGCCAGCAATTACACCCATACAGGAGGCCGGAATCACAATTGTGGTTCTTTTACCAGCAGCTCTCAGGACATGTCTTGCAGCAAGAGCAGCCCCACAGCCTGTGCATGCAGGACTGCCTTTGTAGAATAATTCCTCGTCTTTGGTCATCACGATTTTTTATGACAGAGCGAGTATATATAGATGTCCATTTTTTCAGCTTATTTGAAGATTTAAATGCTTTTTATTCGTTCTTCACGTATTTAGCGAGAGATTCTTCATTTTTAAGCCGTTATAAGGTTATTTTACTTTCAATTTTTTATCCTTTAGTTTGAAATAAAAACATCAAATATATATTAGAGTTTGAAAATTTAGAGAAAGAAAAGAAGCCTCGAAAGAATGAAATAACTGAAAACTCCGGCTAAAACAGTTAAAATCAGGCTTTTGGTCCTCAAAGCAACTAAAATCGTGGGGATAATTGCAATTATCTGAATGTTACCAGCAAGGAAAACTTCCGAGTCTTTGATAAGTATGCTTGAAATCAGAAGAGAGGAGAGAATAGCAGAGGGGATGAAGGAGAGCCATTTTACGAGAATCTCGTTTTTCATTGATCCTTTTAAGATCATCAAAGGAAGTGCTCTAGGCAAGTAAGTTACAAGAGCCATGCACAGGATTGTGATCACCCTCTCCATAAAATCACCCCCAGAGAAGAGGCAATAAGAGGAGCTAAGAAGAGGGTTGCGTAGGATGTGTAGGGAAACATTAGGATTGTGAGAATTCCTGCAATCAAAGCAATTCCTATGTTCTTTCTCTCGCTAAACTGCCATACGAGGAGAGCTGAGAACATCGAAGGTAAAGCGAACTCCAGAGCAAGACCCTCAAGGGAAAAATTCGAAGCTGTAAAAGCCCCAAAAAGTGTTCCGAGAAACCAAGAAAAATAAGCACTTGCTCCGCATCCAAAAAATCTCGTCTTAAAATCATCATCTTTTGGAAAAACAGTTGAAGAAAGAGAGAACGTCTCATCTGTTATGAGGTGAGAGAGGAATATTTTTTTAATTCTTTCTGTTCTCCCCAGATATCTAGAAATTGATGCACTCATTAACAAGTGTCTGAGATTTACAAAGAAAGTCACAAGAGTGATTGAGATGAAATCAGCACCTTTGGAGATCATTTCCACAGCTATGAATTGAGAAGCTCCAGCATAGACGATAAGAGACATTGCAGAAGCTTCCCAAACTTTAAAACCGCTCAGCACAGCCAGAGCACCGAAGGCAAAACCTAAAGGTATGTATCCCATTACAATCGGGATGGAAGCTCTCAAACCTTTTTTAAAGGCTTCCATGCATTCTGAATTATTTCCGAAACGTTATTAAATTTCACTATCTTCATTAAAGATCATGGGGATTGCAGAGAGACTCATCGAGCTTGTAGGTGAAGAAAACGTCATATGTGAGTATGAGGATCTATTTGCGTATTCTATTGATGCAGCACCCGGAAAATTTGTGGTGCCAGAAGCTGTTGTAAAAGTACATCATAGCAAGGAAGTCTCTGAGATTCTAAGAATCTGCAATGATCTTAGAATTCCAGTTGTCTGCAGAGGGGCGGGAACTTCGATCACGGGTGCTCCCACTCCAGTGGAAGGAGGTATCGTCCTTGATTTTACCGAGATGAACAGGATAAAGGAAGTTGAGGAAAAGAAAATGTGTGTTACGGTTGAACCCGGTGTGATTTATTCTCATCTCAACGATTTTCTTTCTGATTTCAATCTTTTCTTCCCTCCCGATCCCGGAAGTGCAGATGTTTGCACAATCGGAGGTATGGTTGCTAATAATGCAAGTGGAATGCGTGCTGTAAAGTATGGAACAACAGAAAATTACGTGAAAACTCTTGAAGTTGTATTAGCAAATGGAAAAATCTATAGGATTGGAAGGAAGGTTGTAAAGAGCTCTGCAGGTTACGATCTTGTGAAACTCTTCGTTGGATCGGAAGGAACTTTAGGAGCAATTACAGAGGTCGCATTATCTCTCAAGCCTCTTCCAAAATATCGGAAAACTTTTCTGGCTTATTTTGAAGATCTTGCCAAAGCATGTCGCTCTGTTACTGAGATAATCCTTTCCGGTTTCACACCCGCTGCAATGGAGTTTCTTGATGACGTTCTTCTTGAAACCATAGTTAAAAGTGGAAAGAAAGATCTCGAGATCACTGAAGCAGCACTTCTCATAGAATATGACGGTTTCTTTGAAGATTCCGTGAGAAGGGAAAGTGAGGTGGCTGTTGAGATATGCAAGAAGAATGGGGCTCGAATTGTTCCTTCTGAAAGCGAAAAGGAAAGGGAGGAACTCTGGAGTATAAGGAGGATGGCCTATCCGCTCCTTGTCCAGCGGTGCATCTCTCCTATCACAGGAGACGTTATAGTTCCAATCGAGAACTTTGAAGAGGCGGTTACAAGCTTTAAGAAAATATCGGAAGAAATGAATGTCCTCACGAGTTTTCTGGGCCACTCAGGAGATGGGAATATCCATCCGATAATTCTTGCGGATGAGAGGGATGAGGATCTCTGGAGAAGAGCTCAACTCCTTAACGAAAGAATAATCAGGAAGGCGATAGAGCTCGGGGGCTCAGTCACAGCGGAACACGGAGTAGGATATGAGAAGAATAAGTTCCTTCCACTAGAGTGGAAAGAATCTTCTGAGATTTACATGAAAATAAAGAGAATTTTCGATCCAAACAACATTATGAACCCTGGAAAGATGGTGGTGTGAATGGAGGAGATCTATCATTGCATAAGATGCGGCTTTTGCAAGGCAAAATGTATAACTCTTCCAGAGATCGGAATCGAAAGTGCTGGTCCGAGAGGAAGGATGATTCTTCTCCGTGGCATTCTAGAAGACTATTTAGAGATGAACAGAAAAGTGCTTGAGAGACTTCTTCAGTGTACGACATGTGGAGCTTGTTCTTTAAATTGTCCATCAGGTCTTGATATACCAAGAATTTTTGAAGAGTTCAGGAGGATTGCTTATGAAGCAGGAATTGTTAATAAAAACCATCTTAGGATGGTGAGGAATGTCGAGAAATTCGGAAATCCTTATGGAGAAGCGAAAAGAATGAGAGAGGAGAGAAAAGGAGACACCGCACTTTTCTTGGGGTGTACAACAAGGTTCAGAAGGAAAAAAACTCTCGAAAAAGCTCTTAAAATTGCAGAAGTATTAAACTGGAGCATAATTGAAGAGGTGTGTTGCTCTTCTCCACTTCTCAGAATAGGGAGTATTGAAGTTGCGGAGAAACTTATGAAGGAAAATTATAGCAAGCTAAATAAGTTCTTAAAGATTGTAGTCCTCTGTGCAGGTTGCTACAGAACTTTTGTCGAGGATTATTCCAGAAGGAATCTTAAACTCAATGTTGTTCACATTTCTGAGGCTCTTCTCAGATATGAGTTTAGCAGTCATTTGGAGCAAGCAACTTATCACGATCCATGCCATCTGGGAAGACATCTTGGAGTCTACGATCCCCCAAGAGATCTTCTGAAAAAATCCGGGATTCAGATTGTGGAAATGGAGACAAACAAAGAAAATTCTCGGTGTTGTGGGGGAGGAGGTGGTTTTAGATCCGCTTTTCCAGAGTTTTCAAAGAGGATAGCTGAAAGGAGAATTGAAGAAGCAAGAAAAGTGTCTCATGTTTTGTTAACCTCCTGTCCTTTCTGCCATGTGAATTTGAGTGAAGTCTCCAGAGACCTCGAGGTCTATGATATCATAGATGTTCTTGAAATTTAGATCATATATCTTCCCCCATTTATATCAAGAACAACCCCTGTCATGTAGTCGTTCTCCAGAAGGAAGATTACCGCATGAGCAATTTCTTCAGGTTGAGCAACTCTATTTAGAAGAGAGAGTGTAGCAAGCTTTTTCTTTGTCTCTTCATCTATGATCTCAGTTTCAACAGGCCCAGGAGCGATTGCAGTCACGAGAATGTCCGGAGCAAGCTCTCTTGCCAAAGAGAATGTAAATCCAATTATTCCGGCTTTCGAGGCTGCGTAATGAGCACCAACACTCCCCCCTGTCCTCCCTGCAACTGAAGATACATTAACAATTTTTCCTTTCTTCATGTATCTGAGAACTTCTTGCGTGACTATGAACATTGAATCGAGATTAACTCTGAGAACTTCTCTCCACTCTTCATCCGTAATCTCTCTAATACTTCTGTGCTCTCCCACTATTCCTGCATTGTTCACTAGAATATCTATGCCTCCAAAAACTCTTGCAGTTTCATCCACCATTTTTCTTACTTCTTCCCTATTCCCCACATTTGCTTTGAGTGCCAGTCCTTCAGAAAACTCTTCAATCATTTTGAGCGTCCTTTTCGCCTCTTCTTCTCTTCCTCTGTAATTTACAACAACTTTACATCCCTTTTCAGCGAGTTTAACAGCTATAGCCCTTCCGATTCCTCTACTCCCTCCGGTGATAAGAGCTACTTTTCCTTTCAAGTTCATGTAATCCATTTCATCTCTCTTCATTAAAAAAGCTTAAAAAAGTTTGAAAGTATTGAGGACAACATTTTTATAAACACGAAAGTCTAAAGAAATACGGGTGCCCGCCTTAGCTCAGAGGTAGAGCGCGCGGCTGTAGTTAGGTAGCGGAAACCGCGTGGTCCCCGGTTCAAATCCGGGAGGCGGGATATTATTCGGGGTACAATTCCCCGTAATTTTATTACTCTTCTTTTTTGGCGGAAAAACAGAGATGAAATTTGTAAACCCTTCTTTCCACGGGGAACTCAATAAAATTGGGCATATTTGCAGTAATCAAAGTTCTTTGCAAAGATTTTTTAAGAAAAAACTAAAAAGTTCTGAGCCAAGCATGGAAAAATCCGAGCAAAAAAGAAGATATCCCGAAATAGATTTCTTCAGAGGCGTTGCTCTCATAATGATGCTGATCTCCAATTTCGTAACTGATCTGCAATATTTTACAGGTTATTCAGAGTTTGATCAATTTTGGAGAGTTTTTGCGCTATTTACCGCGTCGATGTTCGTTTTCATTTCCGGTGTTTCGGTATGGGTCTCCCACTTCAGGTGGAAAGGGTATGAAAAATACTTCAAACGATTTGCAAAACTATTCGGTCTGGGTTTGGTTATAACAGCCTTCACGAAGGCCTTCTTCGAGGAAGGGACGATATATTTTGGAGTTCTGCACTTCCTCGGTGTTGCAAGCGTTCTGGTAATACCATTTCTGAAGTTTGAAGCAAAAAATTTAATCCTCGCTCCGCTGTTTTTAGCTGGCAAAATCTTAGTCGAGCGTATTCATTCAGACAATCTCCTCCTACTTCCTCTCGGTGTAACTCCAGTTCCATTTTTTACGTTCGATTTCTTTCCGATCTTTCCTTGGTTCGGGGTCTTCTTAATTGGAGTTGGAGTTGGATCTCTAATTTATCCAGAAGGTGTTAGAAGATTCGAAATTTCACTTCCAGAAATATCTCGTTATGTCATTTTTCTCGGCAAGCACACTCTAGAGGTTTATCTTATGCACCAGCCCATCTTCGGTGCAATTCTCATGCTGTACTTCAGAGAGCTTCCTGGGTTGAGGTTCTTTTAAAAAGTTTTTTAGTCAAAATAATTTTTCGATAGACGATGGTCAACAAAATCAATACGGTAATCCCTCTCTTTGCCACGCCAAGACTCCACCATCGAGTTCGTAAATATTCTTGTAACCCATTTCAGCGAGCCTCGACGCTGCTATTTGGCTCATGTGACCGGATCTGCAATAAACGAGAATCGTGATACTTTTATCTTTCGGCAGAAGATTCACGAATTCCTCAATTCTGTTCGTAAGGTATCCATGCGTCAGTTCTTGGAAGATGTTTCTGCTCTGGGACATGGACGTCTATCACGAAAACATTTTCATCCTCCATGAGTCTGTAGGAGTCTCTCGGTGATATCGAGATGTATGCCTTTTCCCTCGAAAAGAAAACGTTGCTGTTGTAGAGCAGAAAAACAATTATGACGCCGATAGCGAGAACAATAACAAATTTCCTAGACATTCATATCACCCAAAAAATAAAAAATAAATTTAACTGCAGGAACTGTGGCATTTACAGATTCCAACTCTTATTCGGTTCACTTTCTTAATCTTCATAGTTTCTATTTTAACACAGTAAATGTATAATAAACGTTTTGACTCTTAGTTCTCCCATCAAAAAGACCGTTGTTAGCAGCTACGACAAATTTCAGCTAACTTAAACTCATGCTTAAAATTAGTAAACAATTTAAATATTCTGTGCTATCAAGTATTGATTAGTTAATACGAAAGATGAATAAACGTTATGGAGGTGTTACCTTGAGATTCCAGCATGAAATTTTTCTTGTCCTCCTTGCTTTGGCAGTAGGGATGAGACATGGCGTGGATTGGGATCATATAGCAGCTATATTCGACATCACCAGTACCAACACGAGCAAGAAGAAGGGAATTGTTCAGAGTTTCTTGTATGCATTAGGTCACGCGAGTGTGGTGACTGGTATAGCCCTTTCCGCCTTTTTCATTGGGTTGTCATTTCCTAAAAATCTCGACGCCCTAATGGCGAGAGTTGTGGGATTTACGTTACTCGTTCTCGGACTCTACGTATTCTATGCTTTGCACCGACATGGTGATCATCTGAGACTGCTTCCTAGGTGGGCCGTTATTTATTACGGCATTTTGAGAGTATTTGACTGGGTGATTGCAAAACTCACCGGTAGACCTATAAAAAAGAGAAGGGTTGTTCTCAATTACGGAAACGTATCTGCCTATACCATAGGAATGATTCACGGGATCGGAGCTGAAACACCGTCGCAGATGTATATGTTTGCTTTAACACTTACAGCAGGAATGAGAAGCAGTGAAATTGCAGCTATCGTCGTAATAGCTTTCGCTTTGGGCCTCATTATAACGAATACGCTAATGGGCGTTCTCGGAGCTTACGGATACGTAAGTGCTGGAAAATCCATTTACAAGTATCTTGCCGTCTTTACTGCGGTGTTCAGCATGATACTTGGAGTGTTTTTCATGGCGGGAGCAGAGTTGTCGGATCCTATAACCTTGCTCCATGAGAAGTAGTTCCGACAGCAAGTGACTGACCCAAAAAGTAAGCGAAGTTTTTGAAATGTGCTTCAAATTTTGAGCTGATCTGATAACAAACTTTTCTGATACGTTCCGCAAATTCGTAAGCGCTAATTTTGACGCTACGATCTCAAGCTTACGGAAGTCTTATATACATGTAATGATAGTTTCATCATATGATATATGGATCATGGAAACTCTTCGCGGATGTTCTATCCAACAAAACAAGATTCGACATTGTAACACTTCTCAGGAAAGAAGGAGAGCTTAACGTTTCCGAAATTTGTAAGAGGTTAGGTTACGAGCAGAGCAGGGTGTCTCACAACTTGAAATGCCTCCTCAACTGTGGGTTTGTGGATGTTGAGCAGAGGGGTAAAAACAGAATTTACAGAATAAGCGACGAAGTAAAGAGAATTCTCGATGAACTTGAAGAGTATATAGCTGAATACGAAAAAAGGCTCGTTAGTTGCGGTGTTCTGAGAGAGGAGAGGAGCGAAAAAGATGCGATACTGGAGGATGTTGTTCGATGAATAATGGTACGTTAAACATCAATTTAACCTCAGAACTGCGAGAACTCAAGCTGAAGATTGACGGTATGACTTGTGAAAGTTGTGCAGAGGCTATAAGAGAGTCTCTTTTGCAGATAAAGGGTGTCGTTAGTGCAAAGGTTAGCTTCGCCAAAGGTGAGCCTATAGTTATCTATGATCTGGCACTAACCAGCCTGCAGGAGATAATAGGAATGTCCCTAAGCCATATTCCGCCACACTAATTTCAGATGAAGAGATCCGAATTAGGAGGTGAAAGAATGAAGTGTGTTTGTGAAATGGATGGATGGAAAGTTAAGAAAATAACCATAGGGAGCCACATTAATCCGGAGTACTGGCATTTGCTCGACGATGACTTTTACTTCTGTCCGAACTCGGAATGTAATGTCGTGTATTTCAACGGAAAAGTCACCTTCACGGTTAAAGAAGTGAAGACAAAGGTGTTTTTTAAGGAAAAGGGATCTCCAAAGCCGTTGTGTTACTGTAAGCAAGTTACAGAGGAGGATGTTATTGAAGCTATAAGAAAAGGAGCTAGAAGCGTTAAAGAAGTTGAGGATATGACAGGAATTGGAAATGGTGGTTACTGCGTGGTAACGAATCCGTCAGGAAGGTGCTGCAAGCAATTTTACGTAGAATTTATAAATAGAGTCCTCGAGATTCTAAAATCAGAGGAAAAAGGCGTAGAAAGTGAGAACAATTCGTTAAGGGATTGTTGCAACACAAAAAACTGATTGTTATTCCCATTTCGTTAAAAGGTGAATTACCGCTAAGTAGAACAATATAAATCATTAATTCAATGTGGAATATTGCGGAATCCTGAGTCAAACTTGTAATCATTCAATCTTCTCAAACTCTACTCTCGGAAATCCTTCCGAAACATCAACAATCATCGCATAATATTGAGTCTTCGGCTTCTCACCCTTTATCACGGGAACATTGCAAACATTCTCCATCTTTATGTAAATGTCACTCAAATTCACAAGCTCTTCCATAAACGGAAATCCAGGCTTGACAAGTCTGATGAGGAGACCTCTCGTCTCTCTGACGAAGACACCCCCTCTTCAAGAGCATCACAAGAGATCTAAGAAAAGAAGGCTTATCCTCATATCTCATCGAAAGAATCATGGAAGAAATTTCATCCACCTCTCTCTATTGCAGATCTTCTTGCATCAACCAGAAACGATCTCTCAGCAACATCAATGATCTTCTCTTCAGAGAAAACATCTCTGAGATAGGGATGAAACTCAAACAGATCTTCAGGAGAAACCCTTGTTGAAACATAAAAAGAATTCTCAAATTCTTCAGCAATCCTCAAAGCCAGAAGCGTTTTCCCAGTTCCAGGTTCTCCTTTAAGAAAGAGAGAACCTCGGTCTTTGAAGAAAATCATTCAACTCTGGCAAAACACCTTCAATCTCGTGCATTTTCACCTCTTATTTCAAGATTTTTAAAATTTATTTAGTTTTTAGACTTTATAATATTTATTTTCTGGCTTTATTATCTCAGTGAGGGTGATAGCAATTTGATAATCTTTTTACACACTTTCAGGGGAAATGGATAATCTAAACGAAAAACGGTTCCTTTGGCAAGAACAATCCTCTCACATTCTGAGCTTGTAACTCGAATGATGTAAATTGCGGTTCTTTTTGCCGAAATACTCCTCCTCTGCTTCAGCAAACGATTTTTTCTCCCAACCAAACAGATTTGAGAAAGCTTATAGTCATCTCAAGCGCAAATGCAATTTGTCCGTGACTGTTATTCGCAATCGCAAAAGCGATATTCTAAAGGGGTGAACATCACTCCTCCTCGGCATATTCGTAGCATTCAAACGTCTTTCTTGAACATTTTTTGACTGTCTTTTGCTCATCCTTCAATTCCATCTCTCCTCCACCGGAAAAATGGTCTTTGATATTACACGAAGATTATGAAGTGATCGTTGTTGACTATTGTTATTAAAAAACTCTCTACAATAATATTTTTATATAATCTTTCGAAACTCGTAGTGTCCTTCTTTAAATTCCTAGGAGGGTCAGCGATGCGGGGTGAAGACGATGGTAACCCTCCCAGTAGTTTCTGGGGGGGAAGTGAAGGGAAGAATGCACAATTTGATCTCAGGCACATTACCAGCTTTGATTTTGTGTCTTCTACTTGATTTCGTGGCAGGAGGCGTTCTCGGAAAGTTTTTCGAAAAGATAATGGAGTCATACCCCATCATTCTCATCATTCTTCCCGGTCTCATGGGTCTCAGAGGAAACATCTTTGGAGCGATGGCATCTCGATTAACCACGATGCTTCATCTTGGAGAAATGGAGCCAAAAATCAGAGATGAGCGAGCCTTCAAGAACATTTTTCTGAGCATCATACTTTCCCTACTTCCTGTTCTCATCCTATGGTTAGTTGGACTTCTTAAAGTCGGGAGAATTTCTGACGCACTTTTTATTCTTCTCATAGTCATTGTCTCAACTATTTTCGCAACTCTTCTTCTTGGTTATTCCACAGTTCTTGCTACAGTTATTCCTTACAGGCGAGGTGTGGATCCTGATACTGTCGCAGCACCGTTAGTGACGTCTGTTGGAGACCTCGTAACAGTTCCTTTTTTAATTTTCTTCATTCTCCTTTACGAAAATTCATCATCTCTTTTTTATCTCTTTTCTTTCATCGCTTTAGGAATTCTCATTTTGATGTTCATAAGGACAAAAATGGGTGAAGAAGATTGGAAAGTCTTCAGAGAAGTGATCGGAATCATAGGAATTCTTTCAATCGTTTCAAGCATTTCTGGAGGTATGTTAGAACACTACAGCAAGGTTATATATGCTTCTGTTCTCTTTAGCGTCCTCTATCCTCCAATTGCTGACTCAACAGGGAATTATGGGTCTATAATAGGAGCAAAAACATCCACTCGAATTCATCTCGGTGAGATTGAAGGTTTTATGGATGGAGAAACTCTTCTAGACATCATCATGTATTTTCTCACGGGCTTTTTAATTGCTCTCCTTATGAACTTCATTGGAATTTTTGTAGTGAGTCTTACGTTGGGAAAAAGTGTAGGTATACTTCTTCCCTTCATTCTCCTCTATCCGTTCCTACTTCTCTTCAATATGCTTTTAGCATATTATCTTGCGAGGGCCTTCACAAAACTCGGAGTAGACCCAGACAACACAACCGTTCCAACAATTACAACTTTAGGTGATGTGACCTCAGTTATTTTCATAGTATTGCTGGCAAGCAAATTTGTGTAGGAAATTAAATTATATTTTTCTCTTATTTAAGAGCTCTCTCCATAAAGCTTTTTTCTGAGTGCCCATGCAACATTCACAAGGCTTATCATCACTGGAACTTCAATCAGTGGGCCAACAACTGTTGCAAAAGCTTCTCCAGAAGCTAATCCGAAAGTTGCGACCGCAACTGCTATGGCGAGCTCAAAGTTGTTACTCGCAGCTGTGAAAGCTAGGGTAGTTGTTTTCTCGTATTCAAGTTTCACGAGATGCCCCATCGCAAATGAGACGAAGAACATTATGAGGAAATATAAGATCAGTGGAGTCGCAATTCTTGCCACATCCATAGGAATACTCACTATGTACTCTCCTTTCAGCGAGAACATCACCACGATTGTGAAGAGCAGTGCAAACAGAGAGGTTGGTGAGATCTTAGGAATGAATTTCTCGTTGTACCATTCAAGACCCTTTGTTCTGAGAAAGTAGAACCTCGTGATGATTCCCCCAAAGAACGGAGTTCCAAGATAGAGCAGTACGCTTCTCGCTATCTCTTTCAGCGAGATTTTCACGACAACACTAGTCCCACTAATCCATTCGCTGAAGAGTGTGATGAAGATGTAGGCGTAGAGGGAGTAGAAGACTATCTGGAAGATCGAGTTCAGAGCAACGAGTATGGCTGCCCATTCTCTGTCTCCATCTGCAAGATCGTTCCAGACAATCACCATTGCAATGCATCGTGCCAACCCCACAAGAATAATTCCATTTCTGTAGGCAGGATAATCTGATAGAAAAATCCAAGCCAAAATGAACATGATGAGAGGACCAACAATCCAGTTCTGAAGGATTGAGAGTGAAATAATCCTCTTTGTTTCTGTTGCTCTGACGATTTTCCTTAACCCTTCGTATTTTACCTTTGCCAATGGAGGATACATCATCCACATCAATCCTATTGCAATCGGAATCGAAGTTGCTCCAATACTGAGAGATCCTATAATTTCCGAGATTTCGGGATAGACGTATCCAAGTCCGATTCCAAATGCCATTGCAAGAAAAATCCAGAGAGTTAGATATTTTTCGAGAGATGTGAGATTCTTTTGAATTCCAGTCACTCTAAAACCTCCTTTAGTATCGGAACAATTACATTTTCTCATCTCTTCGTTTAGAAGCTCTGCTCTCACGATTATCAAACAGCAAATCTTGCCTCTTTCTTATCGTATCCTGCCATTGCAACAAGTTTCTCTCTGGGCTTAATCTCCGCTTTTTCTCTAAGATCTTTTGGAAGCAGTATCTCTCCTTTGGAATCAACTGTAAGCACAGCCTCTATTTTCGTAATTTTGCAGGTTTGCATAAGGAAAAAATCTTAAATCGTATTTTCTTAAATTTTCTGATTTTTCTCACAAATAGGAAAAATCAGAAATTTCAAACTCAGAGTATGCATCTTGAGATCTTCGCACTGTATAGACACTCGCTACAAGAAGGTTTGTTTGCATAACAATCTCTTGACTCTTCGACATACCAACAAAAGGTCACATATGAACAATCTCCACACCACGGCATAAATTCTTTTAACTTTCTTTTCTTTTTCTGAAACTCCATCTCAAATTCAGAGGAATTTCCGATGATAACCTCTTCGACTTTCTTTTCATGTCCGTTAATATAGGCTGGGTGTGTGTATGCGAATTCCATGCAAGGGGCGACTTTTCCATCTGCTCTGACAAAGATCCCCTCCTCATAAGGGCACTCTCTCAACTTATCATCTCCAAAAATTTGTGGAAAGTGAAGCTTTATTCCAAAGCTCTCAGAAATCTCCTTACACTCCTCTAGAATCTTCTCAGCCCTCTCTGCAAACTTCACCCTTCTTTCGTTCTCCATAAGTCTCAAAATATTTATACTGTATCCTTCTTCTCTAACCCTCTCCCAAATTCTTCTGTAAATTTCAACCGCATCTTTAACCCCCAGTGCAACGTCTATCAAAAATCTATCCTTTTTTGGATATTCTTTGATAACATCTCTGTAAATCTCCAAGGTTCTTTTGCTGAATTCAACAAAAACACCCATTTCATACATCTCCCTGCTGTATGGCACAAGATTTGAAATGCTAACGTCAACGCCAAGATCTCCAGCCCACTTTATAAAGTTTGTAAGCTCCTTAATGTTATCTTGCATGAGCACAACCTCGAGCTCAACTTCAACCCTCTCTTTAGCTTTCTTTATATTCTCTGCAATCACTTCAAATTCTGAATTCACTCGAACTCTTTTGAGGAATTCTGGATCTATAGAGTCTAAAGAAATTCCAAGAAAGTCTACATAATTGAGGACTCTCTCAACTTCCAAGCTTCCATTTGTAACTAAAACAACTTCTGAATTTTCAGATGCAATTTTCGCCATTTTCCTGATATTTTCATGGACTAAAGGTTCTCCAAAACCGTAAAGCACAACTTTTTTTGATGGAAAATTTTCGAGAATTTTTTCAAAAATCTCAAGTCTCAGATCTCTTGGTGAAGACCTCCAGAATTGTCTGAGACAGTATTTACAATTGAAGTTGCACTTCGAAGTTACTTCAACTTGAAGAATTTCAAGACTCAGAGAAAACACCTCAAAAAATATTTTGAAAAAAGGTAAAAAATAAAAATATTTTGGATTATTTTGGCACAGGTCTCTCTGGAGGGCCATTGTAGATTATCTGATCGAGTGGAAGAACTCTGAATGGTCTCTCTTTTGTGATCTCTTCATATACATGAGCGACCAAACCAGCAGATCTTGCCATCACATAGAATCCCTTTCCGAGCCTCCAGTCAAGTCCGAGTTCTGACATTAGAGCGGCAATTCCTCCATCAACATTCAACGGAAGATGTCTTCCAAACTCCTTCTCCAGAGCCCTCTCGATCGCTTTTGCAAATTCGCAGTGATCACCGTAAATTCCTAACTCCTTGGCTAAATTCATCATTGCGATTACTCTTGGATCCTTCGTATGATATGGATGTCCAAATCCTTGAATCCTCTCCTTTCTCGCTCTGTGCTCCTTCACAATGATCTCTGCCATCTCATCAAAACTCTTACCTTCTTCTTTGGCTCTTTTAACACCTTCCTGAAGAACTTTCGCACATTTATCAATTGCTCCTCCGTGATAATCTCCGAGAGATGTTATTCCTGCTGCGACTGCAGCCTGAAGCGGAACTCCGCTCGAAGCAACGAGTCTTGCAGCTTGAGTTGAAGGTGCAGCTAGCGAGTGATCGCATCCTGCAACTAGCATCGCATCCATAATCTTCTGTTGAGCCTCTGTTGGATACTCGCCCGTAAGAAGAAGATACGCAACGCCTCCGAATGAAAGTTTTCCAATCAAATCTCCAAGGTTGTAACCTCTTATGAGGATTTTATTTGGTTCTACCTTCGAAATCTCGGTTTTCCACTCCATTCTTTAAACCTCCAATCTCTCCGCTATGAATACTGTTATATCCTTCACCTTAATATTTGAGCTCTTCTCCTTTGCACCGTCACTGAGATTTAGCACACAGAACGGGCATGGAGTTACAATGAGTTCTGCTTTTATCTCTTCCGCATCTCCTATTCTCCTCTTTGCAAGAGATATCGCAGTCTCCGGATATGCCGATCTAACTCCCCCTCCTGCTCCACAACATCGAGAACTATCTCTGTTCCTCTTCATTTCAACGAACTCTATTCCAGGAATTGCTCTCAGAACTCTCCTTGGGGGATCGTAGGTTCCGAGGGATCTTCCCAGATGGCATGGATCGTGATAAGTGACCCTCACCTTCTCTCCTTCTTCCTTGAACTTCAGTTTTCCTTCACTTATCAGTTCATCAACAACTTCTGTAATGTTCTTAACCTCATACGGAAGCTCCCCAAAGATCTGTTCGTAGGTCTCTTTAAACGTCTTGGTGCATCCCGCACAGGCAGTGATGATTTTCTTTATTCCCAGTTCTTTGAACATCTCCAAGTTCTTCTTCGCAACTTCCATCCCTTCTTCGAAGAATCCAGAGTTGAAGAGAACCGAACCACAACAGAGCTCCTTTTCTCCGAGAATGTCAAACTCTACTCCACCTGCTTTCAAAATCTTCACACTTGCTCTTGCAGTATCCTGCTGTCGGTAAGCAGCAGTACAACCGGGGAAATAAATTGTGTCAGCCATTTTTATTCCTCCTTCATCCAGTCAGCTCTTTTAGCTGGATCCTCCCCGTAGGGATTTCCATATTTCTGAATTCTCTCAACGAGCTTTTTGTGCACCCCAACGTAATACCCCTGTTTTGCTAAATCGTGCTTCAAAGCTCTGATGATATCAGTTGTTGGAAGTCCAGCAGGACACTTGAGAAGACAGTAATCACACATGTTGCAGGTGAAGACAGCTCTTAGCATGTATTCCGAAGGTCTTAACTTCCCTTCTACGATCCCTCTCGCAGTTTGGATTCTTCCTCTGGCTGAATGAGATACCCAACCAAATTCCTCCCAGCTTGGGCATTTAGCCTGACAGTAGCTACATCGAATGCACTTGAATGTATCATCTGCATATTTATCGCTGAGAAATTCAAATTTCTTTATTTCTTCTTTTGATAATCCTTTAAATTCTTTAACTTCACTCATAGTATTTCACCCCTTAAACTTCGATAACCCCCCATGGCTTTCCTTTATCGGGATTCATTATGTTGTTTGGATCAAAGACCTTCTTGATGCCCTTCATGAGCTCGACAACTTCGGCTCCATACTCATCTATGAGATACTTCGCTCTTATGAGTCCTATTCCATGCTCTCCAGTGACAGTTCCACCCATTGGAAGTGCAATCTCTCTATACATTATATCAAGCGCCTTAAAGAACGCTTCCCTCTGCTCAGGCTCCCTCTCATCATACTGGAATGTTGGATGAAGATTCCCATCTCCAGCGTGCCCGAAAATTCCAATACTCACAAGATTGTTCACTCTTTCTGGAATCTTCTGAAGCTTTACGAGGGCATCAGGGATCTTGGGAACTGGAACCGACATATCCTCCATGCATGTTGTTGCGGGTGAAGTCCTCACGAGAGCGGGATAAGCAGCCTTTCTTGCTGCCCATGCCTTATTCCTCTCCTCCTCAGTCTCAGCCATCATCCACTCAATTGGTTCGGCCTTTTTAGCTGCTTCAAAACAAATCTCAATTTCTCTCTGAACCTGTTCTTCAACAAGTCCATCAGTTTGAACTATCAGCATAGCCTCTGCTTCTGGAAGATCCATTCCTGTATATTCTCCTGCAGTCTTCATAGAAATCCTGTCTATTATCTCAAGTGCAGCGGGCACAACTCCAGAAGATCTGACATTAACTATAGCATTCCCAGCCTTTCTCAGATCATCGAAGTAGAACAGAACTGTCCTGTAATACTTCGGTTTCGGTGCAACTCTCATTCCAATCTTCGTGACAACTCCAAGAGTTCCCTCAGAAGCACAGAAGAGTTTTGTGAGATCATAATCCGAAACACTCTTCAGGGTGTTACTCCCTGTTCTTATCACTTTTCCTCCAGGAAGAACAACCTCAAGCCACTGTATCCAGTCTTTCGTCGTTCCATATTTCAGAGCGAGCATTCCACCTGCGTTGTGCCCAACCATTCCTCCAATCGTCGCAGCATTGCTTGAACCCGGATCAGGTGGGAAGAAATATCCATAAGGAGCAAGAAACTCATTCAGATCATCGCATATGACTCCAGGTTCAACCGTAACCATGAGATTCTCTCTATCGAACTCTATTATTCTGTTCATCTTGTACATTGCAAGAACTATTCCGCCAAGAACTGGAATTGGGCCACCGCAGATACTCGTTCCAGATCCTCTCGGATAAACAGGAATTTTATAATCATTAGCAAGCTTGAGAATCTGAGAAACTTCTTCAGTACTCTCAGGTCTCACTATGACATCAGCAAATCCTTGGAAGGGTGCAGAATCTCTAGAATGGACGTAGATTTCAAGCGGATCAGTACTGACATCCTCCTCTCCGACTATATTCTTAAGTTCCTCAATTATTTTCTCGTCCATAGAAATCATCCCTTCTTTTTTTCTCCAAGTTAACTTACCCGTTATCGAGTTTAAATATCTTTCTTATTTTTAGTCCGAATATCGAATTTGAAAGCGTTCTCACGCCAATTCTCAAAGAATATTTATGATAAATAGTTATATTTCTGGAATTATCGCCTCATCCCCATAGGGCTTGCCTTTCATGGGATTCATTATGTTGTTTGGATCAAAGACCTTCTTGATGCCCTTCATGAGCTCTATTGTCTCCTTTCCGAGCTGTTTCGGAATGTATTTGCTTCTTGCAATTCCTATCCCATGCTCTCCCGTTATCGAACCACCTCGAGGAAGAACGACTTCATCATAAAGAATCTTTGTCGCCTTAAAGAACGCTTCCCTCTCTTCAGGATCTCTCTCATCGAAGAGAAATGTTGGATGAAGATTCCCATCTCCAGCATGACCATAAGTTCCAATACTCACAAGATTGTTCACTCTTTCTGGAATCTTCTGAATTTCGACAAGAGCATCCGGAATCTTTGTTATTGGGACGCACATGTCTTCAATAATTGTGGTAATGGCTTTTCTCGCAAGTGCTGGAAAACAGGCTTTTCTAATTGCCCATGCCTTATTCCTCTCCTCCTCAGTCTCAGCCATCATCCACTCAATTGGTTCGGCCTTTTTAGCTGCTTCAAAACAAATCTCAATTTCTCTCTGAACCTGTTCTTCAACAAGTCCATCAGTTTGAACTATCAGCATAGCCTCTGCTTCTGGAAGATCCATTCCTGTATATTCTCCTGCAGTCTTCATAGAAATCCTGTCTATTATCTCAAGTGCAGCGGGCACAACTCCAGAAGATCTGACATTAACTATAGCATTCCCAGCCTTTCTCAGATCATCGAAGTAGAACAGAACTGTCCTGTAATACTTCGGTTTCGGTGCAACTCTCATTCCAATCTTCGTGACAACTCCAAGAGTTCCCTCAGAAGCACAGAAGAGTTTTGTGAGATCATAATCCGAAACACTCTTCAGGGTGTTACTCCCTGTTCTTATCACTTTTCCTCCAGGAAGAACAACCTCAAGCCACTGTATCCAGTCTTTCGTCGTTCCATATTTCAGAGCGAGCATTCCACCTGCGTTGTGCCCAACCATTCCTCCAATCGTCGCAGCATTGCTTGAACCCGGATCAGGTGGGAAGAAATATCCATAAGGAGCAAGAAACTCATTCAGATCATCGCATATGACTCCAGGTTCAACCGTAACCATGAGATTCTCTCTATCGAACTCTATTATTCTGTTCATCTTGTACATTGCAAGAACTATTCCGCCAAGAACTGGAATTGGGCCACCGCAGATACTCGTTCCAGATCCTCTCGGATAAACAGGAATTTTATAATCATTAGCAAGCTTGAGAATCTGAGAAACTTCTTCAGTACTCTCAGGTCTCACTATGACATCAGCAAATCCCTGAAAAAGGGCAGAATCTCTAGAGTGAACATATATTTCAACTGGATCTGTTGAGACATCATCTTCACCAACGATTTTTTCAAGCTCTCTTAGAATCTCTTCTCTCATAGAAGGAAAGATGAGGGACCTCGTTAAAAAAGTTATGATTTCTTATAAAAGTTATAAAGCGGTTGTAATTGAGTTTTCCAGATTTTAAGATTCTTTTATCGTTTCTCCATCTTCTTAAGCAGAATTTCAAAATCCTTCATATGTGCCTTCTCAGTTGCAGCCAAATATTCAAAGAGATCAATTGCCTCTTCGTTTCCTTCATCTCTTGCTTGAAGAGCTGCATTCGGATAATAGTCTGTGCTCTCAGCTCTCTCTCCTGCTATAGCTTTACCGAGATTTTTTCTAGTATCCTCGATTTCTCCAAGCATTTCGAGAATTTTCCTTGCATGCCAGAGTTCTTGCATCATGATTGTTCTGAATGCTTCAGCAGCCTCTGCATTTCCCTCTTCTTCCGCTCTTATAGCAAAAGCAAAGTACTTGACTGCTGCTATTGCCTCTCCTTCGAGAGCTCGTTTCAGATATTCTTCAACAGACGCTAATTTCATAAGCATTCACCTCTTTAACAATCTCAATTTGTTCGGATAAAAAAGTTTCTAATTTCAAATAAGAAGAATAACGAATATTAGCGGAAGTGAGATAAGGGTATTTATTATCGTTATTGCAGAGGACAGCTCCGTATTTAGCGAGTATTTCGAAGCCAGTATCGTGTTTAGCACTGCAGGAGGCATGATGGACGCAAGGAAGAGTATTTCAGCATTTATTTGAGATAACTTCAGCAAATCCGCTATAAGAAGTGCAAGAGCTGGAGAAATAAGGAACTTGAAGAAGCCATTGAAAAAGGAAGGAGCAAGGTATCTCCTGAAGTTTGAAGTCCTCAGGAATATCCCTATAGCAATCATCGAGAGAGGTATGGTTGCTCTCTGGAAAACATCCATGAGTTCTATTAAAGGTAAAGGAGGTTGGAGACCACCAAATCCTATCAGAAGTCCAAGAAAAGTTGAGAGTGTCGGCGGATTTTTAAGTAGTTCTCCAAGAGCTGAATTAAATGAGAATTTACCTGCCCCGTATAAGGCACAAATATAAACACCAAGAGTCCAGAAGATCACAGCAAATCCTAAGTTGGAGAACAAAATTCTCTGGACTCCGTCGTATCCGTAAACTGCAAAAACAATTGGAATTCCCATGAAACCACTATTACCAAAAGTCCCATTTAATATGAGGATTGGAATCGTGTCTCTTCTTCGGAAGAGTAGATTTGAGGCAATTGCAGTTATCCCAAGAGTTGTGAAAAGGACGATAGCAGTTGCGACAAATATACTCACAATTTCGTAGAACTTCTCTATCTCCACTTTCATCATACTCAAGATTATCATGGATGGAAGAAAGATTGTAAGAACAATTTTGCTCAGAAGGGCTCCATCTTCATCTCTAAAAATTCCTAAATGCTTTCCAAGGGCGCCCGCAAAAATCGAGACAACCATAAGAAGTATTTCATTAAACACTTCAGCATCCCTCAAAAATTCACTGGAAATCCAAGTATTTCCTTTGCACCCAGATATATCTTCTCTGCTATTTCAGCACAACCCTCTGCAGAAGCCCACTTTCCTAAGGGAATAACTTCTGTTCCGAGAAGTGAAGTAACCAGATCTACAAACTCTTTATTCTCTGAAAGACCTCCTCCGATGCAGATGCTGTACTCCTCAATTCGATAATCTCTCATAAGAACTTTGAGAGCCTCTATTTCCATCGCACAGAAGAACGCAAGCACTCCAATAGCTTCATCTTTTGAGAATATTTTGGTGACACCTCCTGTTGAAAAAGCTCTTTCAGCTGTAATTTCTCCTCTATCTATTCTCCTGATTGCTTCGAGATCTATAGGCCCCTGAGTCCATCCGGGGGAGAAGATACAGGCGTCGATGGCTCCAATGAGCTTCTCATCAATTACCGCAAGAGTAACAGTATTGCTACTACAGTCCGAAATCAGGAGATTCTTTCCGTGTTTCAAGGCGTAAAAAGCTAAACCGATTTTTTCTGGTGAAGCACCATGGGAAAAAACTTTGAACCTCGGATCGAGGAAATTCTCTCTGTGAATACCCGGAATCAATACACAGGGAAAACTCTTCATGGCCTCAAAAAGTTTCGTACCACCTCCTTTAAACTCTCCTGCCCCTCCAGTCTCCTTAAGACCTCTGTTTTTCACATATTTTATGTTCTCAAAACCCTTAATTCCATCTCCCATTGAGTATGAAAGTGCAAAAAGCTTCACGTCTGAGAACATCTCTTCTATTTTACCTCTAATCTCTAAAATACTCATCTCTCTGAGCTCTTCTCTGGAGAATTCAAACCTTCTCCCATCGGTTGTTGCGAATCGTATTCCAGTTGTACCATGATCTATTCCTGCAAAAGATTCATTGACTTTCATCTTCTTTTGACCTTCTCCAAACATTTTTCGCATACCCAGACTCTATCGAAATACATTTTATCCTTCAAGAGTTTTCCATGTTCAGAACAGGTCTTCAGACCACATATCACACATCTATGAATCGCAATATTCTCTTCACAGATTTCACATTTACTCATCGGAATAAAAATGGAGGGGGAATTATTTTAACGTTTCACTCCTCGTCTCTGAAGAACTCCTCCCTCCTCCTGACATAGCTCACCATTGCTGAAAGAGCTTTTATAGCTCTTTCAGGTATTGGATAATGCGGGATTCCGAGTCTGTTGAATTTTTCAGACATCATCGATGAAAATTCTCCACCAGGTGAGCTCCCTAAAACAGGTTTGTCGTATTTCTTCACAACTTTCGCGAGAACCTCTACAACTTCATCTTCAAGTACCACACCCTGCCAGATTATACCCAAAATCACAGCATCAACGTTCTCATCTTTAAGAACCGCCTCCATGGCATCTTTAAAATCATCTTTATCACCGTCTCCAGTAAGATCTATGGGATTGGTTATCCCATAATGTGGTGGAAAACGATTTCTGAGGTATTCGTAAGTTTCCTCAGTAAATCTAGCAACTTTCAGTCCATTGAGTTCAATTGCATCTGCGCATACTACTCCAAATCCTCCTCCATTACTCACAATTGCAACTCTATCCCCTTTGGGAAGCGGTTGTCTCTGAAAAGCTCGAATGACGTCGAACATATGCTCGAGACTCTCCGCTCTTATAACTCCTGATTGCTTGAATGCAGCATCATAAATGGCATCCACACCTGCAATGGATCCAGTATGTGAGGTGGCCGCTCTCGCACCGGATTCTGTTCTTCCCGCTTTGAAAATGATTATTGGCTTTTTCTTGCTAGTCTCCCTGCAAACTCGGATAAACTCTTTTCCTCTTTTTACACTCTCAAGATATAGAGCAATGATTCCGGTCTCCTCCTCATCCTTAAACCAGTCTATAAGATCAGTCTCATCAACATCGACTTTGTTTCCTATTCCTATGAGGTTACTAACTCCTATTCTCTCCTGACTGACCCAGTCACCGAGAGCTCCTAAAAATGCTCCACTTTGAGATACAAGAACTAAATTTCCAGGCTCTGGTTTTGCCATCCTTCTCTCAGGTATGAAAGGAGTATCCACTCCTGTTCTTGGATTGTATATCCCATGACAATTTGGTCCTATAATTCTGAGGTTGTAGTAAAGAGCATATCTAAGCATCTCCTCTTCGAGTTTTTTACCTTCCTCTCCAGTCTCTCCGAATCCCGAGGCTATTACTATAACTGCTTTGACGCCTTTCTCTCCACAAAGCCTCACTTGCTCTGGAACAAATTTTGCGGGAATTGAGATGACTGCAAGATCAACCTCTTCGGGTATATCAACAATCGAGGGATAACACTTCAATTCGAGAATCTCCTCTTGTTTGGGATTTACAGGGAAGAGGTCTCCCTTAAATCTCCGTTTCAGGTTATAAAGGATTTGATATCCTATCTTTCCCGGAGTTGCAGATGCGCCTATGACAGCAATGGCTTTAGGTGCAAAGAAATATCTCAGGAGCTCCCTTCTTGGCATTCCAGCATTTTTCACATCTTTTACTTCGACTTCACTCGATTCTGATGAGTGCATCAAGTCCTATACCCCCTTTACCCTCTTCGTAAACAACAAAGGGATTTATATCAAGCTCAACGATTTCTGGATGCTCTTCCACGAGTTCAGAGAGCTTTAGAAGGGTCTCAACAATAGAATTCACATCTGAGGCAGATCTTCCTCGAGCCCCATAAAGAATCTTAGATGCTTTGACTTCGTTTATCATTTCGAGCGCATCTCTTCTGTTTATTGGAGTCACTCTGAAAGAAACATCCCTAAGAACTTCTACGAAAATGCCTCCAAGTCCGAACATCAACACATGTCCGAACTGTTCATCCTTTACAACTCCGATAATTGTCTCTGTTCCTTTTTCTGCCATCTTCTGGATGAGAATTCCTTGAATTTTGGCATCAGCTTTGTATCTTCTTGCATTCTCTAGAAGTTCTTCATAAGCCCTCTCAGCCTCTTTCTCGTCAGAAATTCCCACTTTCACACATCCTGCATCACTTTTGTGAAGTATATCTGGAGACATAACTTTCATGACTACCGGATAGCCAATTGCAGATGCAGTTCTTGCGACTTCTTCTACAGAATTCACGAGACTTCCACCTATCATTGGAATTCTGTATTCTGAGAGAAGTTTTGATGCTTCATATTCTGTGAGAATTCTGCTCACTTTACTCACCTTTCACATTCTTTGGTTTTTTCCCAATACTTAATCCTACCGATTTTATTTTATCGAAACCATGTAGTTTCTTTGAAAAAACTTAAACTATATTGACGATATTTTTAAAGAATTGATAATTTTGCACACCAATTCCCTATGATTTAGTAATTTTTTACAGGAAAGAGTTTAAGAAAAATCATAGAAGATCGGGATTGTGAAGTTGAAAGATAACAGGAAAATTTTTAATAAACTGTTAGAAAATTAAACTAAATGTTAGTGCCACAAAACGAAAAGTCAGCCATTTAAAAAAGTTTCGAAACTTGGTGGTCGAAATGCTCGATGAAGTTGATAAAAAAATTCTGAAAATGCTAATGGAAAATTCCAGAACTCCATATACGAGGATAGCGGAGAAAGTTGGAATGTCAGAACCAGCAATTAAAAAGAGAATAGATAAACTTGTGAAAGAAGGAGTAATAACATCTTTCAGTGTGAATGTTGACCCTTGGAAACTTGGAAAAAATTTAATCGCTCTTGTTTTCATCAATGCCTCTCCAGGAAAACACAGAGAAGTTGCGGAAATGATAAGCGAAATTGAGGAGGTTGTGGAGGTTAGCATAGTCACAGGTCAGTTCGATATGATGGCGAAAATAGTGTGTGAAAATCCTAAGCATTTCGAGAGAACTATAAAGAAAATTGGATCAATACCTGAAGTCCTGAAAACGGAATCTTTTGTAGTCATAGAACAAATTGAAGGCAATAAATTCATGGGTTTGTAACTCAGAGTTCAAACATCTCTTTTAGAGAGCCTCCACAAAAGAGCCTCACGTGTTTTTCAAGAACTTTTGCAGTTTCTCGCAGAGCTTCAATTTCCACTCCGGGAACACCACAAATCAAGAACATAACGTTTTTCGTCTTCTCTTGGATCTTCGTGCGTTCGGAATCTCTGTAGGGATAAATTGCCACAAGTTTTTCAGAGTCAGAAATTACTATCTCCCCTCCTTTGAGTTCAAACTCCTTATCCATATTTATTCCGAGGAATCTCTCTCCTTTTTGAGCAAATCTCATTACTAAATCCCCTCTGATCTTTTCCTCGTCGAAACCTGCTATTGGAATTTTATGCGAGAGAGAAACTAAGTTATAGGTATCTACAAGAGTATTTATTTCTGGGAGATCCTTCCCTTGGAGAGCTCTTCTTATAAGAGCTTCTGATGCAGGTCTGATTTTCGTCGGGTCTACTCCAATTCTCCAGAAAAAATCTCTATAGGCTCTGATAGTCTGATCATCCTTCAAATTTTCTAGTTTATATCTCCTCTTTATCTCCTCAATCACCTCTCTCTTAAATCTTCTCAATTCTTCTGAACTTTTCTGAATTTCTACATTTGCAATTCTCACGAGAATAACTCTCAATCCCGGAAAACATTTTCTCAATTCATTCTCCAATCTCAGTTTCATGGAAATTAATTTTTCTTCGAGGATATAAAATGAGTTTGGTTAGTTTTATCTTCTAAGAGCCACTCAATTTAACTTATGAACGAACTTGTAGAGAAGCTCGTGGATGCTTTTAAGAAAAGAAAGAAAATTGAACCCGAGTCTCTGAGTATATCAATTGATGAAGCTTATGAAATTCAAAAGAGCTTTGTTGAGAGAATAGGCACGCAGATCGGATGGAAAATTGGAGCATCAAACGAAGAAGTTCAGAGAAGATTAGGAATAAACGAACCGGTTATCGGAAGACTTCTCAGAGAGACTGTTTTGAAGAAGAGGGAGAAGATTGAAAACTTCATAATTCCTTTAGGAATAGAGGTTGAAGTTGCATTCAAATTTCACAAAACACCGGAGATGAGTCTTCAGGGAATCCTCTCATCCTCGAAAGTAGCTCCAGTTTTCGAGATAATCAATGGTGTATTTTCGGAAAATCCTTCAGTGCAACATCTGATTATCTCTAATGTTCGTCATGCAGGAGTTGTTTTCGGAGAATTCAGGAGCTGTGATTTTCCGCTGGAACATGAAAAAGTCGAACTCTTAATAAACGGAAAATCTGTAGGAGTGGGTTCTGGGAAGAATGTTCTTGGACATCCCATAGCTCCACTTCTATGGCTGATGGAGAAGATTCAGAGGATGGGTGAAGAAGTTAAAAAAGGTGATATCGTAATTTCGGGCACTATGATTCCCCCGATCTTCATCGAAGAACCCTCAGAGATAGAGGCGAGATATTCCAATCTAGGCACTCTCGAATTCAAACTTCTTTAAATCGAAATAATTACAAGTCCGAGGAAAATAGTGAAGGAAGCGATAATTCTCCACTTTCCCACTCGCTCTCTCAGAAGAACCACCGCAACAAATAAACTTAGGAGCACTCCCACCTGTCTTAAAGCCACGATGTAACTTACGTATGTCTCTCTCATTGCATAAAGGATGAGAAGATATGAAAGCATGCAGAGAATTCCCGAGATTAGAATATATCTTTTGTTCATCATAAACTCGCACAGAATCAGGTTTTTCCTGAATGAAAGGACAAAAAATGAAACACCGAGGAAGGAAAAGAAAAACATAATGTAAATGTAGATCATCGGCTCCATTAGACTAACTCCCATTTTATCTACGATAGAGTAAAAGGATGTTGTTAGTGCTGTTAAAATCGCTATTTTTGTTGCACGTAATTTCAGTATTTTCAAACCTCCAAGCATTCCCAGAACGCTGAACTCGTGAAGATTCAGCATGAATATTCCTGCAACAACAAGAAAAATTCCGAAATACCCTTTTATCGGGACTCTTTCGCATAAGAGAAAATAAGCCAGTAATGGGACGATTGCTGGAGAAGATCTTGCAATTGGATAGACAAAGGAGAGCTCTCCCTCCTCATATGCATAACCGAGAAAGAGAAAGTAGATTGAGTGAAGAACCCCAGAAAAAAATGCGAATTGAAGAGCTCTCGTGTTAATATCCTCATTGAGGCTGAGAGCTGGGAGAAGAAAGAAAATGAGGGAAAAGAGAAGAAACCACCAAGTAAAAACATGCTTGTCATAACTCTTTTTCAGCAATCCATTCCAGTAAACATGAAGGAATGCAGAAAGAATAACTAAAAGGAGAACTAGCTGTTCCATATTGGAGGAAGAACTTTCGAACTCTTAATTTTTATGTTCAATGATTTCGTTTAATCTTTCAAAAAAGTTAATTCAAATTATTTAAGGGAAGTTTTTTAATTGAGGGGGAGAAAATAAAAACCATGCAGGCGAAAATTTTGAGAGTTGACTTATCGAGTGGAAGTTTTAAGGACGAAATCATACCTGAAGAGGTTTGCAGAAAGTTCATTGGTGGAAGAGGTCTTGCGGAGAAGATCCTTTGGGATGAGTTAAAGCCCGGTGTTGATCCGCTCTCTCCAGAGAATATTCTGATTTTCATGACGGGTCCCTTGGAAGGGACGAGAATGCCAACTTCTGGGAGATTTCATGTTGTGACGAAATCTCCTGCAACTGGAGGAATTGGGGACTCAAACTGCGGTGGGGATTTCGGTCCTAAGTTGAGATTTGCAGGTTATGATGGAATTGTGATTACTGGAAGGGCAGAGAAACCTGTTTACATCTGGATTGATGAAGGTAACGTGGAGATAAGAGATGCATCCCATCTGTGGGGGAGAGGAGTATGGGATACTGAGGACATGCTAGTCGAAGAAATTGGTGATAAGAAGATATCAATTGCTTCTATTGGACCTGCGGGAGAGAACAAAGTTGTATTTGCAGCCATTATGAATAGAAAGCACAGAGCAGCAGGAAGAACTGGAGTTGGAGCTGTGATGGGTTCCAAGAATCTCAAAGCAATTGTTGTGAGAGGGAATAAAGAACCTGAAGTTCATGATGTGGATAAGGTCAGGGAAGTTAGTAAGAAGATGATCGAGATTCTCAGAAAGCATGATGTTACGGGCCAAGGTCTCCCAACATATGGAACTGCAACTCTTGTGAATGTGATAAATGAAGCGGGAATCTTCCCAACAAGAAACTTCCAGACAGGAGTTTTTGAAGGAGCTGAGAAGATAAGTGGAGAGACAATAAGGGAGAAAATCCTTGAGAAGAACATTGCGTGTTGGGGCTGTCCAATTGCTTGTGGAAGAAAGACGAAAATAACGGAGCCTCCGTATCAGGTGGATGGAGAGGGCCCAGAATACGAGACCGATTGGAGTCTCGGAGCTATGTGCGGTGTGGATGATCTCAATGCGATAACCTATGCGCATAACATCTGTGACGATCTCGGAATGGATCCAATCTCCTTGGGAAGCACCATTGCATGTGCTATGGAGATGTATGAAAAAGGACTTATTCCAAAAGAGAAATTATACGGACTTGAGCTGAAATTTGGAAATCCACAAGCTATAGTGGAGCTTGCTTGGAAGACTGCATATCTCGACGGTTTCGGAGCAGAGATTGCAATGGGAGCTAAGAAACTCGCAGAAAAATATGGGGCTCCCGAACTTGCGATGCATTCTAAGGGTCTTGAACTTCCAGCTTATGATCCAAGAGGCGTTCAGGGACATGGTCTTGGATATGCAACTTCAAATAGAGGGGGTTGCCATCTCAGAGCTTACATGATCTCTCCAGAAATTCTTGGAATCCCACAGCAATTGGACAGATTCTCAACAGAAGGAAAGGCTAAAGCCCTAATAGAGCTTCAGGATCTGTTTGCAATGGTCGATTCAATGATCGTTTGTAAGTTCGTGACCTTTGCTATAGGAGCTCCTGAGCTTACTGAGATGCTGAATGCTGTAACGGGATGGAACTTTACTGTCGAGGAGTTCATGAAGACAGGAGAGAGGATTTACAATCTCGAAAGGATGATAATTAACAGAGAGGGGTTTGATGCGAAAGATGATACACTTCCGAAGAGAGTTCTCGAAGAGCCCATGCCGGAAGGTCCAAGCAAGGGACATGTTGTGAAGTTGAGTGAGATGCTCCCAGAGTATTATCAGCTAAGAGGCTGGAAGGACGGAGTTGTGACAGAGGAAAAGAAGAAAGAACTTGGGCTCTAAACCCATATTTTCCTCTTTTTTATGCCTTTTTTTGAAGTTGAATATAGGGTTGTTGACCCATCTCCCTCTATAGAATATCTCCTTAGAGATCTTGGCATCAGTTTCGAAAAAAGGGACCTCGGATGTCTCAGAGTTTTTGAGGTGCCTGAAAGAGGAATCAGAATAACCGTTGAGATAAGATCTCAAAATGCAGGTTTTTTGAGAAACCTCTTTAAAGAGATTAAAATATTCAGACTCAGAGTTGAGAGTGAAGATAAGGAGTTTTTGAGAATCATCAGAGAGAAGTTGAGAATTTATATGTTGAAGGGTGGCGGTTAATCCTCCTCTATTCCTCGTTCCACAAGAAGCTTTTTGGCTCTTCTCAATACGTTTCTCGCATTTTCATAAGTTAAAGTCTTCATAGCCTCATCATACGGAAGCCATTTGAAGTCCACATGTTCATAAGAAAGTTTCACATTCTTCTCTCCACTTTCCGCAAGATAAAACACAACTTCTTTATGAATCAATTCGTTATTTCTCTTGTATTTATAGGATATTTCCTCTCTAAATCCTTCAAGAATTTTCAAATCCGATATTCCTGTCTCCTCTTCTGTCTCTCTGATGACGGTCTCTATTTCATCTTCTCCGCTCTCTATATTTCCTTTCACAAAGTCCCAGTGTCCTGCAGGATAATGAAGGAGAAGGTATTTTACCCCTTTATCTCTTCTGAATATCACCGCACCTGCGGAACGCTCGTACTTCATGGTCGCTAGTTTTCTCCTTCATAAAATTTAAATTAATTCATCTAATCACCTGTCTTCATTAAAAGCCAGTAATCCTCTTCTCCCCTCTCAAATCTTACAAGAGCATATCTTCCTCTCAACCTCTCGCCTCTTAACGTGAAAACAATCTTTCTCTCTCCAAATTCCTCAATATCAACTTCTCCTTTGTCCCATATTTCCACTTTTCCTGCACCGTAATGGCCTTCAGGAATCTCGCCCTCAAAATCTGCATATTCTACTGGATGATCTTCTGTCTGAATTGCTAACCTTTTTACTCCCCTCTCTTCTGGAACTCCTTTTGGAACTGCCCAACTTTTGAGAACTCCTTCAACCTCAATTCTCAAATCGTAGTGGAGAGTTCTTGCATGATGTTTCTGAACCACAAAAACTCTCTTTCTCATTTCTTCAAACTCTCCAGATATGACTCAACTGAATGAACCGCTAACGCTCCATCTCCTATTGCAGTAGAAATCTGTCTTAAAGTCTTCTTCCTACAGTCTCCTGCGGCGAAAATACCCTTTTCAGAGGTCTCCAGATTCTCATCCGTTATTATAAATCCATTTTCATCCTTTTCCACGTCTATGAATTCTGTGTTTGGTCTCATTCCGACGTAGATGAAAACTCCGTCAACTTGAAGCTCTCTTTTAGACCCTTCTTTAATATTCCTCAAAACAACAGAATCGACTTTTTCCTCACCTCTTATTTCTTCCACCGTAGAATTCCAGATAAATTCAATATTTTCTTTTTCCATCGCCTTCTCTTGAAGAATCTTTGTTGCTCTCAATTTATCTCTCCTGTGAATAACATATACCTTTGAAGCAATTTTCGAGAGGTAAAGAGCTTCAGTGATTGCCGTATCTCCTCCTCCAACAACGCACACAATTTTATCCCGATAAAAGAATCCATCACATGTTGCACAGTAGGAAACCCCCCTTCCGATGAATTCGTCCTCTCCTCTCACCCCAAGTTTCCTTGGTTGAGCACCAGTAGCTATGATGAGTGAAAGAGACTCATAAATTTCCTCTCCAGAATAAACCTTTTTCACACCATCTTCACTTTCAACTTTTGTGACCTCTCTTCCTACTTTAATCTTCAATCCGAACTTCCTCGCATGTTCTTCGAATCTTCTGATGAGTTCCTGACCTTCAATCTCAGGAAAGCCGGGATAGTTCTCAACGACATCAGTTAAAGCAACTTGACCCCCGGGTGCAAGTTTTTCAAGAAGAAGTGTTTTAATTTTTGCCCTCTGCGCATAGATTCCGGCAGTTAAGCCAGCAGGACCAGCCCCAATGATGATAAGCTCATGCATGAAAAAGAATGTTGAATGTAAAAATTAAAAAGTTTTAGTTCTTTGAAGGGCAGTAAAGTCTCTGTCTTGCGTCTTTGAAGTAAAACTTCTCTATTATAAGCCCCTTCTCCTTTAGCTTCTGAATTGCATGTCTCACAGTTCTGGGTGAGAGTGAAGTCTCATTTATAAGATCTTTCTGGGTCATGGGGCCTTTTGAGCGTAAAACTTCAAATATCCTTCTCGTACTTGGAGGAAACTCTTCTATAATCTTCTCAACATCTTCATATGTGGCTTCCGCCATCTTACATCACCCCCATATCTTCTCGGAAATAATAACTGTAACAATTGTTACATATAAAGTTTTCGTCGAAAAAACTTTCAGAGACTTCATCATCTCCTGAAGGGAGAAATCGAAGGCTATTAATAATTTGAGAAAAGTAAATCTTTTTAAGCTCTTCTCGGTGGTGAACACATGAAAGCTCTTATCATATACGATTCGGTTTCAGGGAACACAGAAGCTATTGCGAAGTCTCTTGCTGACAGTCTCAAACATTTTGGAGTGGAAGTTTTATTGAGGTGTGTTGATGAGGCGAATGAAGGGGAAATAGAAGAAGTAGAAGTTATAATATTGGGTTCTCCAACGCACTACAGAAGTCCAACACTCAGAATCAAGCAGTTTTTAAAGAAGATGGAGAGTATAGATCTTAAGGATAAGTTTGGGGCATCTTTTGGATCTTTTGGATGGAGCGGAGAAGCTCCTTGGTTGCTCAGAAATGCGATGAGAATCCTCGGGATGAAGGTAATGGAGGAGACGCTGAGGATTAAGAGAGCGCCTGAGAAAAAGGATTTGGAAGAGTGCAGAAAATTTGCGGAAAAAATTGTGGAGTTTGCGAAGAAGTGAAAGCAGAAGAAAAGATCGTTGGGATTGACATTTTTTGGGGATCTCCTAGCTCGAAAAAATCACCGAAGTACTCTTTGTACTCTCTCCCTGAGGGAAGAGTTTACGAAGGCGTTAGTAGAAGGAAGATGATAAGAATTGTTAATCAGCTCTCTCCTCAGATCATAGCGGTTGATAATATATATGAGCTTGCTACGGATAGAGAGAGGCTTATATCTCTTGTGAAAAAGCTCCAGCCTTCGGAACTCGTTCAAGTCACCTCCCAGGGCGAGTCTCTACACAATTTGGCTAAGAGATTTGGAATATCGTTCAATCGGAACATTCCATCGGAGGAAGCTAAAGTCTGTGCGATTCTTGCTTCAATGGGTATCGGTCATAGAGTTGTTCTTTTCGAAGATAAAACGAAAATAGAGGTTAGAAGGGGAAGAAGACCTGGAAGAGGCGGATGGAGCGAAAATAGGTTCAGAAGAAAAATACACGGTAATGTGAAAAGAGTGTCAGAGATAATAGAGGAGATACTCAGGAAAAACGGATTTAAGTACGAGAAGGAAGTGAGAGAGGGTTATGGAGGCTATATTTCGTGTGTTTTCCTTGTGGAAGCTCCTCCCTCTGAAATCCCCATCTCTCGTTCAAACCTCGAAAGCGGCGACGTCAAAATAAAGATTTCTCAGGTAGAGAAGGAGTCAATAGAATTCAAACCTCTCAGTGATGGAAAGGAGTATCTCATAGTCGGAATAGATCCGGGAACAACAACAGCCATTGCTGCTCTCAATCTAAGGGGAGAACTCATAGGCTTATATTCATCAAGGGAGATGAGCATCTCCGATATCGTGAACGTCATAAGAAACTTCGGAAAACCGGTAATAGTTGCTTCAGACGTAACACCTGTTCCAAATACGTTAAAAAAGGTAAAGAGCGCTTTTAACGCAATTCTCTATGAACCTAAGGAGTCTCTCTCAGTTCAGACCAAAATGGAGCTTACAAAAGATTTTCCTCATTCCAATGCTCACGAAAGAGATGCCATTGCAGCTGCTTTAAGCGCTTTCAAACTCTATAAAAACAAATTCGAGCAGATAGAGAGGAAAGTTCCCATTGGGATGAATGCTGATGAAGTGAAAGCAATGGTTCTTAAAGGAGTTAGAATCTCTGATGTAATGACACTGAAGGAAGAGGAAGAAAAGAGTGCGGAAGTACTTCAGACATCTGATGAAGCCTTAAGGAAAAGTTACTCTTCTCTTGTTGCAAAATACAAGCAGCTGGAGGAGAAACTAATCCTCTTTGAGGAGACTATAGAGCAAAAGGAAAAGAGGATAAAACAACTTGAAGAGGAGCTTCAGAGAGTTAAAAGCGAGGAATATAGAAAGCTGAAAGCGGAAAGGGAGATATCAATCAGAGACAGAGAGATATCGAGGTTGAGAAGAGACATAATTAGACTTAAGGAGATAATCGAGGAGAAAGATAGAGAAATAGAGGAACTCAAGAAACTCATTTCAATGAAATTCTCCGATAGTTTTGTTCCCATGAAAGTGATTCAGAGCTTCACTAAGGAAAACGTCCAGAAAATTCACGGAAGCTATGGAATAAAAAGAGGAGAAATCATCTACATTAGAAACCCCGGCGGAGGAGGACGTAACGCTGCGAGAATTCTTGCAGAGCAGGAAGTTCATGCGATTATAGTGGAGGGAACTCTCTCTCACCAGGCTGAAAAAGTTTTCGAAGATGCAGGAATTCCTGTTATTCTCGCTGAAGATCTGGAAGTTCACGTTTTCGGTGATTTTGGTTTGGTTCTAAAGAAAGAGCTTGAGAAGAAGATTTTGACATGGAAATCTGAACAAGAAAAAAAGAAGGAGAAGAAAATCATTGAAATCATCGAAGAGTACAGAAGGAGTAGAAAAAGTTTAGAAGGTTCTTAGCTTTCCTTCAACAACCATTTCTGTTATCTTTTCAACTTCATCCAGCCACTCCTCTATTACTGCTTCTATCTTCCTCTTCACCTTTTCGAATTCATATCCTTTTTTCATAATCACCTGAGCACTTGCGATTTTCGGCTCATTTATTGGCTTTCCGATTTCAGAAAGAATTCTCACGTAAACTTCTTCAATTCCATCAACAGCTTCTACTATGTCGTTTGCTATTTGATTAGCGAGAAGATTGTAGATCTTTCCTATATGATTTACGGGATTCTTTCCACTTGTCGCTTCCATACTCATCGGTCTGTTAGGTGTTATCAGTCCATTGCATCTGTTACCTCTTCCCACTGATCCATCATCTCCCATTTCCATGGAGGTTCCTGTAACCGTCAGATAAACGGAGGGAATTGAGTAATCGTCTCCTGTGTTCACTTCTACTTCAATAGTTTTCTCTGTGTATTTCGAAGCAACATCTTCGACAAACTTCTTTATTTCTTCCTTAACCGCTTTATACTCCTCGAGATCTTTCACATATTTGGATACGATAGCTCCTGCGATAGTAAGTGAGATTTTATCTTTAACTCTCAACCCCATTACTTTAACGTCTTCCCCTATCGCACGCTCCTTTTTTCTGCGCTCCATGAGCTCTCTTTCTACATTCAGGACAATCTTCTCAACCTCCGAAAGAGGTGCAAAACCAACTCCAAAAGAGGTATCATTGGAAAGTGGGACCTCTTCCATCCTCGAAAATATATTTTTTAAGTCTAAGGAACCCTCTCCGAGTTTTGATTCTATGACAACGTGCTCTTCAACGTCGAGATTTAGAATGTTATTTTTCAGATACTCTTTTGCAGCTCTTATTGCTATGACATCCGTTGGAACATAGTCATCGCCTACGAATTTCGTGGCTCTTCCTGTGATGAGGATGTATATCGGAGAGATTACCTCTCCTCCTCCAAATCTGGGATTAGAGCGTCCTGCAACTATTTGAGTCTCATCTGTGTTGTGATGAAGAATGCAACCATATCTCTTCACATACTCCTTACAAAGAGCTCTGCTGACACTCTCAGCGATTCCATCTGCAACGCTATCGGGATGACCGATACCCTTTCTCTCAACAAGCTCAACATCTCTGGCTTCAACAGGAGTTTGCTGAATTTCCTCAACATCTATATTCTTTCTTGCCATAACGATCCTCTCAATAGTTCATCCTTTCCAACTTTTAATATTTTCCTTCCATCACTATTCCTCAAGGTTATAATGGAAAAAATATTTGAGTTTCTTTCGAGAAATTCTCTCACATGTTGAGAATTGCGGTTCCGAGCAAGGGACGCATCCACAAACCGTCGCTAAACCTTCTTACAAGGGCTGGAATAGAGTTGAAAGACGGAAATGGGGCCCTTGTCGCTAAGACCAACGATCCTGAGGTTGAGATACTCTTTGCAAGAGCCAGAGATATCCCAGAATATGTTCAAGAAGGGGCTTCAGACATTGGAATAACTGGACTGGACATGGTTAAAGAGACCGAAGCAAATGTTGAGATTCTTCTTGATTTGAATTTTGGTCATGCAGAGATGTTTGTAGCGGTTCCAGAAAATTCGGGTGTGAGAAGTATTGAAGAGCTGAAAGGTAAGAAGATTGCAACCGAATTTCCAAATATAGTGAAAAGATTCTTCTCAGAGAGAGGAATCAGCGTAGAAATCGTTGAGGTATCTGGAGCTTGTGAAATGACACCTTATATTGGAATAGCAGATGCTATAGCAGATCTCTCAAGTTCGGGAACCACTATGAGGGTTCACAAACTCATGCCCATAGAGAAGATAATGGAAACTCATGCTGTAATCATAGGAAATAAGAGAAGCGTTGAGGAGAAGAGGGAAGTAATCTCAAGAGTGCTAGCATCTGTTGAAGGCGTTCAGAGAGCTCAGGGAATGAGATATTTGATGGTCAATATACCAGAGGAGTCACTTGAGGATGTGAAAAAGATACTTCCGGGGGCGAGCGGTCCAACGGTGATGAGGGTTGAAGCAGAGAAACCGATGCTTGCAGTGCATGCAGTAATTCACAAAGACGAAATTTACCGCGTGATAGGTAAATTAAAAGAGGTAGGAGCACGAGATATACTTGTCGTTCCTATAGAACGGATGATACCATGAGTTTCCTTGTGATTCCTGCGGTAGATCTGAAGGATGGGAAATGTGTTCAGCTTGTGGGAGGAGACCCTTCAAAACTACTTTTCTCCTCAGATAATCCTGTTGAAATTGCAAAGATGTGGGAAAAAGAAGGAGCTAGGATGATTCATGTTGTAGATCTCGATGGCGCTCTTAGCGGAGTAAGGAAGAACGAGAAACTGGTTTTCGAGATACTTGAAAATGTTGGAATTCCCTTGGAATACGGAGGGGGAGTCCGAACTGTTGACGATGCAGTTCTCTTTCTTGAAGCTGGAGTTTATAGAGTTGTTCTCGGAACTTCCGCAATTTTAAATCCTGAAATCATCTCTCAGCTCATCTATTCTTATCCCTCTGACAGAATCATGGTTGCAATTGAAGTGAAGGATGAGACAATCATGGTGAAAGGGTGGAGAGAAGGGGTTGACAAGTCTCTCGAGAGGATTTTAAGTGAGTGCGAAGAGAGAGGTGCTGGGAGCATTCTTTTCACAAGTGTAGGGGTTGAGGGAAGACTTTCTGGTGTTGATCTTAAAGCTCTCGAAAAAATTCTATCTCTCACAACTCTTCCAGTCTTTTATTCCGGAGGGGTAACCAGGCTTAAGGACATCAAGCTTATAAAAGATGCAGGAGCATCTGGAGTAATTGTGGGAAGCGCTCTTTACAAAGGAAAATTCAGCTTGAGAGAAGCTTTAGAGGTGGTGAAATGAGAGTTGGAAGATTCAGAAGGAAGACGAAAGAAACGGATATTGAAGTTGTATTAACTCTCGATGGAATCGGAAGAGCTGAGATAGAAACTCCTCTCCCCTTCTTCAATCACGTTCTATGTTCTTTCGCATTTCATGGATTTTTTGATCTTTCTCTGAAGTGCACCGGAGATAAGGAAGTTGATGATCACCACATAATTGAGGATGTGGGAATCTCTTTGGGAAGCGCTCTTAAAGAGGCATTGAAGAATTCCAATCCAATAAGGAGATTTGGATTTGCTTCAATTCCTATGGACGACGCTCTTGCAAATGTCTCCATTGATCTTTCAGGAAGGAGTTATCTCTCCTTCGCGGGCTCATTTCTCTCTTATAAAATCGGCTCTATGAGCACTCAAATGATTCCTCACTTCCTCAGATCATTCGCAACTTCTGGTGGTATCACACTTCACGTCTCTCTCTCGGGTGAAAATGATCATCATAAAGCAGAAGCTCTCTTTAAAGCTCTTGGAGTCGCCCTAGATTGTGCAACTACTGTGGAGGAGAGAAGAAAAGGAGTTCCCAGCACGAAGGGAAGTCTCGATTCATGAAACTTTTGATCCATTGTTAACTCTCCTCTCAACAGTTAAAAGAACAGGCTCATCCCCTGCTGCCAAAATCATTCCCTCAGAAGTTACTCCCATGAGTTTCGCCGGTTTAAGGTTTGTGAGCACAACAACTTGTTTTCCTATGAGTTCCTCAGGTTTGTGAGTTTTTGCAATTCCTGCCACTATCTGTCTCGGTCTCTCTTCCCCTATGTCAATTAAGAGTTTCAGTAGTTTCTTGGATCCTTCAATTTTCTCTGCTTGAACTATGGTTCCAACTCTTATATCCATTTTCTTGAATTCTTCTATTGTTATCAGATTATCTCCTCCTTCTGCTCTTTCAATCCTCTTTCTCAAAATATCTTCCATCTTCTCAATTTCTTCATCTTCTATCTTTTTGAAGATCGGTCTCACGTCTCCGATTCTTCCGTCAAAAGGTCTTATTGCATCTTCAAAAGAAACTGAGTTGAGATTTGATCTCTCTCCGAGTTGTCTCCATACTTCTCTCATCGCTTCTGGCATCACTGGATGCATGAAGATGCAGATCGCTTTAACGATTTGAATGGCATCTCGGAGTATACTTCTGCACCTCTCTCTATCCTCTTTTATCACTTTCCAAGGCTCACTCTTCTGGAAGTAGGTGTTTCCAAAGTCAACAAGAGCCATGATCTCATCTACAATCCTCTTGAATTCGAATATCTGAAGATTTTGAACTATCGAATCTCTCGTCTTTTTTATCTCTTGCAGGACCTCTTCGGAAATTTCACCTTTCAGCTCCTCATTTTTGAAGTTCTTTTTTGCGAAAAGAAGAACTCTGTAAATGAAATTTCCAAGAGCTCCAACAAGTTCGGAATTTACTTTTTGCTGAAAGATTCTCCAAGAAAAGTTCAAATCTTTCGTATGAGAAGTGTAGCTGAGGAGATAGTATCTCAAGAGATCGGGATGAAATCCTCTATCCAAATAGTCATCCTTTACCCACACCACATATCCTCTGGTTTTGGAAAATGTTTTATCCTCTATTTTCACCATTCCAGATGCCACTACTGCAGATGGCAGATTGTAATCTGCACCTTTTAGCATTGCTGGCCAGAGAATACAGTGATGGTAAACTATGTCAGTACCAATGAAGTGAATTATAAAACCTTTTTTGTCAAGCCAGAATCTCTCCCAGCTTTTGTTGTTTTTTACGCTCCACTCTTCAGTTGAGGAAATGTATCCAATTGGGGCATCAACCCACACGTAGACCACGAGCTCATCTCTTCCTGGGAACTTCACACCCCATTCTAAATTCCTCGAGATACACCAGTCTTTCAAACCACTTTCCACCCACTCTTTTGCATAGTTTATCGCATTTTCAGTTCCGTCGAGTCCTTCAAGATATTCTTTAAGGAATGATGTGAACTCTGTTAGTTTGAGGAAATAATGCTCCTGTTTTCTAAACTCTGCATTGCTTCCACATATTTTACATCTCGGATTTCTTATTTCACCGGGTTCGAGGTGCTTTCCACATCCTTGGTCGCACTCATCTCCTCTTGCAAGAGCACCGCAATAAGGACACTCTCCCTCAACGTATCTGTCAGGTAGGAAACGATTACAGACTGGGCAGTAGGCCAGATCTATTTCCTTGGAATAGACGAAACCTCTCTCAATTAGTTTACTCACAATCTCCTGAGTTCTTCTCACGTTATACTCGCTGTCTGTCCTTCCGTAGTTATCGAATTCAACATTCATTCTTCTGAAAATATCTTTAAAGTGTTCGTGATATTTGTTTACAAGCTCTTTCGGTGATATTCCCTCCTCTTCCGCTTTAACAACGATCGGCGTTCCATGAACGTCCGAACCGCAAACGAAAACAACTTCTTCTCCGAGTTTTCTTAGATATCTCACGAAACAGTCTGCAGGGATATATGTCCTTAGGTGTCCTATATGTGCAAAACCGTTTGCATAGGGCAATCCACTTGTTACCAATATTGGCCTTTTCAGCGGAAGCTTCACGTCATTACCTCCCCTTAAGTGAGTGGAGGTATTTTAGATAAAAGCATTGCGTCGCAGAAACTTTTTCAAAGTTAAAAACTCAAACTCATCTTTCATGAAGTCACTTGAAGAATTCAGGTTTGAAGCCTATCGAATTATGAAGGAGAAAATTCCTTCGATGGCGAAATCATGGTGTGATATTCGGGGAGGTGCTGGAAGTGGAGTAACCTTCAGGAGAAACAAGGAAGCTCTTAGAGAAATCATACTCAAACCAAGATTTCTCTCTGCGAAAGACTCCGTTGACACTTCGGTCGAGCTCTTCGGAGGGAAATTCTCTCTTCCTCTCATGCCCGCTCCATTTGGGATGAGGATTCAGAGCATCAGAAGGGACATCTTCGAAGCCATAGCGGAAGCTTGCGAAGAGATGAAAATTCCAATGACTCTTGGATATCCAATGGATCCCTCCTATGTGAGAGAACTCTGTGAAAGCTATTCTTCCCTTATCTGGTTCATAAAGCCTATGAGAAGTAAAGATAAGATGAGAGAACTTTTCGAAATTGCGAATTCTTTAGAGACTCTCGCAATTGGAATGGATATTGATTCGATTTGCGGAATATGCGAGGGCTCTACTGTCCTCTTTGAGGATCAGTTCTCGCCCCAAAGTGTCGGAGAACTTGGAGAAATGATTGAAAACTCTTCATCGCCTTTCATTCTCAAGGGAATTCTCTCTGAAGAAGATCTAAAAGTTGCTCTTGAGCTTGGAGCCGATGGAATAGTTGTCTCAAATCACGGTGGAACAATCCTCGATTACATACCATCTCCAATTGAGGCTCTTCCCAAGCTCGACCACCCCCTTAAGATGATTGACGGAGGCTTCAGATCAGGAGTTGACGTTCTTAAGGCGATAGCTCTCGGAGCAGTGGCAGTTCTCATAGGGAGGCCAATTCTCTGGGGGGCCACTGTGGATGGTAAAGATGGAGTCATCCAGATTCTCAGTATTTTCCAGAGAGAGCTTGAAAGAGCCATGAAGATCACAGGAATTGAGAAGCTAGACGAGGCAAGTGAGAGTATTTTATGGAAATAGATTTGGATCTATTTCCATCATCTCTTCTCCATCTTTATACATTCTAACAATTCCTCCACTTTTAGAAACTGTTATCGCAATCGCTTCTGTCTCTCTTGTTATCGCAGCTGCTGCTATATGTCTTCCTCCAAGACCAGCTCTGACTTTCACCCCTCTTGCATCCACATCGAGATACCTTCCTGCAGAGAGCACAAATCCGTCTGAGCTTATCACGAAAACCCCATCAAGCTGAGAGAACTCTTTTATCGTCTCCCAGTTTTCCCTGTTTTTCACATCTCTCAGCTCCAGAGGATGACCTTCGAAGGGATTCAGAATAAGCTGATGAGATCTCTTGAGAACTTCATACTCATCGCCTACAATGAATGCTGTTCCAATTTTCTGTCCTTCTCTTCCCTCCTTTCCTATCTCCAAAGCGATGTTTATGACTGAGTGGAGTGTGAAAGGGTCAACTCTCGATACCGCATCTCTGAAATCCTCTAGAATTGAGCTCTTCGATAGATCATAAGTTAGTATGAATCCCATGTTCTCATCACCTTGAATTGCAACAACAGTCCCTTCAATGGGCTCGCCGCTCAAGACCTTCCTATAAATTACGTTTCTGAAGTTTTTCAATCCTCTCATTGTTTTGTTGAATAAGAATTCTATGTTTTCAACTCTCTCATCCAAAGTGTCATGAGAGTCGCAAAAGATTATGGGAATCTCCACATCCACACCCTCTAGGACTCTTTCTGGAGTGAGATCTAAGAGCACAACTGCATTCTCTCTTCTTGCAAGTTCCAGTGCACTCTGAACCAAGCTCTCTCTCATATCCTCCTTCTCCAAAGTCATTTTAAGAGAAATCGGACTGCAAAATAATGTTAATGAGTTCCAGATAAAAAATTTACTGCTGAAAGATAAAGAAAAATGAGGGTGATGGCTGGCTCAAGCCAGCCAAGTGGCGAGATATTTGAGGTGTTTCTCAGTTCTGTATTTGAGCCTCTCCTCAACAGCTTGATACTCTTCCTCTTTTGTAATCTTCCTCCTCGCAACTCCACTCTTCACCGCAGCTTCAGCGACGTAGGATGCAACTGCAGGCACAACTCTCGGGTCATATGGCTTTGGAATGATGTACTCTTCATTGAGCTCATCTTCGCTTATAAGCTCAGCAAGAGCCATTGAAGCTGCCATCTTCATCTCTTCGTTTATGTCAGTTGCATAAACATCGAGAGCCCCTCTGAAGATTCCCGGGAATCCGAGAACGTTGTTCACTTGGTTGGGGTAGTCAGATCTTCCAGTTGCCACTATTCTTGCTCCAGCTTCTTTTGCGTCCTCTGGCATGATTTCTGGAACTGGATTTGCCATTGCAAAGACGATTGGATCGTCTGCCATTGATTTAACCATCTCTTTTGAGACCACTCCCGCAACGGAGAGTCCTAAGAATACATCTGCACCTTTCATTGCATCTGCCAGAGTTCCAGTTACACCTTCTTCATTCGTGATCTTTGCGATCTCCTCTTTATACGGATTCATTCCTTCTTTTCTTCCTTCGTATATGACTCCTCTGGAGTCACACATTATGACGTTACCGGGCTTTACACCGGCGTTTATCAGATGCTTTATGATTGCTATTCCAGATGCACCAGCCCCATTCGTCACGACCTTTATCTCATTCATTTTCTTTCCAACGATCTTCAGAGCGTTTATCAATCCTGCAAGTGCGATGATGGCCGTTCCATGCTGGTCGTCGTGGAAAACGGGTATGCTCATTTCCTTCTTCAATCTCTCCTCAACATAGAAGCATTCAGGAGCTTTTATATCTTCTAAATTAATTCCTCCAAAAATTGGCTCAATCAACTTTGTTACTTCTACAACCTTCTCAGGATCTTTTGTCTCGATACAGATCGGGAAAGAATCTATATCTGCGAAAGTTTTGAAGAGAAATGACTTCCCTTCCATCACGGGAGCCCCTGCTGCCGCACCAATGTCTCCAAGCCCAAGAACTGCTGTCCCATTTGTCACCACTGCAACACAATTACCTTTAATTGTGTACTCGTAAATTGACTCGGGATCGTCTTTTATAGCCAAACATGGCTCTGCAACACCTGGAGAATAAGCAAGACTTAGATCAAGTTCGTCCTTTGCTGGAACCTTTCCTATAACTGCAAGTTTACCTTTGTAATCCCTGTGCAATCTAAGAGCTTCTTTCTTCAACAATTCTTTGTCTTTCAGAATTTTCAACCTCTCTTCGCTCAGCTTCATTTTCATCTTATCACCACAAAAACTCCTTGGATGGATGAAATTATAAATCTTTCCTCCTAGATTTACACGTAATTTCGTTTCATTTTTCCTATTTCTATGATTAATAATGTTACATTCTCTTTCCTTCAGATCTCCTCTTTATTCTGAAAATTCCCTCTCTCAGTGTCTCTATCTCAATAAGCAGATTGAAATCTGAAAGATATCTCTCTTCGTTAACGGAAAAGGGTGTATCGTGTCCTGGGACAACTATTTCAGCGATCTCTCTCACTAGCTCATAGTTCTCTACCGCAAGATCTTCATCTGAGAAAGTTGGATAAGGTGGAGAACGATTCTTGAAGTCCCAGAGATTCTTCACAGCATCTCCAGTGAATAAGATCTCGTTAAAGAGAAGAGCCGAAGAACCCGGCGTATGACCGGGAAACTCCACAACTTCGACCCCTTCTGCGATCTCCTCCTCCTCCCCGGTCGTCTCGATTCTATCTTCAAACTCTCTGATAACACCTTCTGGTACAACCTCATCTCCAACTTCTTTATATTCTTCGCTCTCAAAATATTCCCATTCTCTATCTGAAAGAAGAATTTTTGAGTCAGGGAAAAGCTCGGCATTTATGCAGTGGTCATAGTGGAGATGAGAGAGAAATACGATATCAATCTCATCTCTTCTAATTCCGTTCTTTTCGAGCGTCTCCAAAAGCTGAAATCGATCTCCATAAGAGCCTGTGTCGAAAAGGACTCTCTTATCGCTCTCTATCAGTGCAACAGTGCACCAGCCCAGAAAACCTCTCGAGGGATAAGCAGGAACTCCCGGAAGAATTATCTTATAATTCTTCATGAATCAACATTACATTTTTCTCACTCTTAACATTTTTCAACCTCCACACTAAATTTCTTCTGATGATTGCTGTTCTACGACTCGGTCATAGACCTGAGAGAGATAAGAGAATCACCACTCATGTTGCTTTGGTTGCCAGAGCGATGGGTGCTTCTCTGATGTATCTTGTGGGAGAGGATAGAAATGTTGTGGAGACCATTGAGAAAGTTACCGAGAATTGGGGAGGAGATTTTAGGATTATTTGCGTGAATGATTGGAAGAAAGTTATAAAGGAGTGGGATGGCATTACTGTCCATCTGACAATGTATGGAGAGGATTTTGAGGAAGTTGTTGAGAGAGTGAGGGGAAATAACGTTCTAATCATTATTGGGGCCTCAAAAGTCCCTTCAGAAGTTTATGAGCTTGTTGATTACAACGCTTCGGTAGGAACCCAACCTCACTCAGAAGTTGCCGCTCTTGCTCTCTTTCTCGATAGATTTACATCTGGCAGATGGAAAAAGTTAGATTTCAAAGGCGCAAAGATTAGGATAATTCCATCTCCTAGAGGTAAACGGGTTGTGAGAGATGAAGATTCTCGTAGTGGGATATGACACAAGACACGTAGTCTCCTCTGGCTGGAGAGCAGGATACGAGATGTATGCTATAGATGCCTTTTGTGATGTCGATTTGAGAAGGTTCTCCAAGGGTTTTTTGAAATTTCAAGAAAAACCAAATGAAAAAGATCTTTTGAGGATCATAAAGAGTTTCTCCGTGAAGTTCGATGCAGTTGTTCTAAATTCCGGCTTTGAGAGATACAGAATTCCTCTCAAATGTCTGAACGATCCGGAGGAGACGAGATTGTTATTCACAGATAAATTTAAGAGTAACTTGGTTATGGAGTCTCTCGGAATTCCTGTGCCTAAAGTTTGGGAGAATCAACCAGAGTGCGAAGCTCTCCTGAAACCCCGTTATGGAGGAGGTGGCTCGGGAATCAGAATCGTGCATCCTCATGATGATATTGAATCATCTGATAATTACTTTTTTCAAGAGATCACTCGAGGAAAACCCATTAGCGTTTCGTTCATTTCGGATGGAAGTGATTTCGTGATAGCTTCAATCAACGAGATATTGGTTGGAGAAAGAAAACTGAATCAAAAGAATCCTTTTGGCTACTGTGGTAATGTAACTCCTTTTCTGAAGGCTGATGTTGATGAAATTAAGAGAATATGCGAGATTTTAGTTGATAATTTCTGCTTTTTCGGGAGTAACGGAATAGATTTGATTGTGAACGAGAAAGGGATTTTCGTCCTTGAGGTTAATCCAAGATTTCAGGGAAGTCTGGATACGATTGAGCTCTCTACCGAAGAGAATCTTTTCGAACACCATGTAAGAGCTTTTGAGGGAGATCTTCGTGAGTTCAGAAACAGGAGATTTGCGTCAAAAGGAATTTATTTTGCTGATAAGACTTCTATAGTATGCGGAGATCTCTTCCATCCTTTTATTGCAGATATTCCGGAAGTTGGAGAGATAATAGAAGAAGGAAGACCTGTTGCAACCGCTCTCGGTGTTGGGAGGAGCAGAGAAGAAGCAATCAGCATGATGTGGAGAAAGGTTGGGAAAATAAAAGAAAGTTTAAAAAGTTTGTAGGTTGATATATTCTTGATTGGTGAGCTGTTTGGCGAGTGTTGCGGAGTCTGTTGCTGAGAACTACGTTAAAAAAATCGGTGGGAAAGATGCTCTGAGGGTTTTCAGGGCTTTAAGAGTTCTCGGGGAATCCACCGATGAGAAGATCTCGGAATACACAGGTATCCATCTTAATACCGTAAGAAAAATTCTCTACGAACTCTATGAAAAGCGTCTTCTTTTTTATCGCAGAGAGAGAGATGAAGAGAGTGGTTGGCTGACTTATTACTGGAGAATAGATCTCTCGGAGTTTGACTCGCATCTAAGAGAGGAAGTGAAAAGACTTATGAGAAATCTCAAAGAGAAGCTGAAGTACGAGGAGAGCAACATGTTTTATGTTTGTCCTCATGGGTGTGAGCGCCTTAGGTTCGAAGAGGCCTCTGAAAATGAGTTTAGATGCAGAGTTTGTGGAGAGATGATGGAATACGACGACAACTCAAAAGTTCTTGAAGGTCTTAGAAAATGTGTGGAGGAGCTTGAAAAGTTCATCAATAAAGAGTAACTCCTTTTACCCCTTTAACCTTCTTTATCTCATCAACAACTTCTGGTGGAATTCTGTCATCCGTTATTATCGTGAGTCTAGGATTTTCCGAGAAATAGGGATCATCTGAAACTGCTTGTCGGATACTGATTCCTCGAGAGGCTATAATGTTCGAAACTCCGCTAATGATTCCAGGAGCATGAGGATCCTCTGCTTCTATCACTATCACTCCGAGACCCATTTGGGGAGCTATTTCTTTGAGAAATGGTGCCACTCTAAGATTCGAAAAAATAATCTTGAGCGATTCATCAGAAATAATCTTTTTTGCAGTTTCATCAACGACTCTTCTATCCACGTTCAAATATTCAGCTATTTGGCTGTGAGGAATTTCAAATTCTTCAACACTTATTCTTCCTCTAGAATTAACCCTGAAACCTTTCTGGAGTAAAAGTCTAACAACTTTTTCCTGAGCGGGATGTCTTGAGAATTTAGATAAAATTTCTTGCCACATTAGTTATGAGTTACGAAATTTAAAAATTATAAATGTTTGGTGATTAGTCTAGTTGATGAACTTTGAGCCGAAAGTTGGAAAAATAACTTTCAGAAATCCTTTTGCAATCTCATCGATTGCTGGAATTACTGATGCATCTTTCGGAAATAAATTTTCCAATCTTGTTGGAGCTATTTTTTTAGGTGGTTTTAGTATAGATGAGAGAACTATTGAAGCATCCAGAAGGATAGCTCTGAGAGGAAGAAAGGAATTCATTTTCGATGATCCCATCGAAAAAATATCTGAAGAGTTGAGAAAGGCTAGAGGATATGTCCCAGGTGTAAACGTAAGGGCTTCGAGAAAAGAGGAGCTGATGCTCGTTTCAGAGATCTGTGCGAAAAGAGGAGCAATTCTTGAAATAAATGCACATTGCAGACAAAAAGAAGTTATCGAGGCAGGAAGTGGAGAAATTCTTTTAAGAAAACAAGAAATTCTCGAGGACTGGATTAAAAGTGCGAAGGAACGAGGCACAACCGTATCATTAAAGATACGGTCGGGAGTCGTGGATGAAGTCTCTTTAGCAAAAAGAATGGAAAGAGCAGGTCTAGATATTCTTCACGTGGATGCTATGGGGAGTAAAGGTGCTGATCTTGAAGCCATTCGAAGGATTAGGAATGCAACACATCTTTTCATCATTGGAAACAACTCAGTGAGATGTTTTGTGGATGTGAAAGAAATGTTTGGAAGGGGTGCGAATATGGTATCTCTTGCTCGTGCGATTCTTGAAAATCCTTCTGTTCTTTCAGAACTCAACAAAAGCTGGAAGAAACATCTTGCGAAGTTAGGGTGGTACAATGCTCCTAAACACCTTTGTAGAGGGGGAGACCTCAGGTCTCTTGCCTTTTGCTGTCCTCCTTTTAGGAAATGTCCTCTTCAGAGGACTTTAAGGGATATTGGTCTGTCCGAGAAATCCTATATCTTACTTAAGAAGTTTTTCGCAGAGAGAAATGGAATAAAGGACGATCCATTTACGTGCTTCGGGAACATAGTCTGGTGTTGCAAAAATACGAAACCGTGCTTCATGAGGGATAGAGCTCTCGCCGAAAAAGGAATGAGTTATAAGGAGTATATGGAAATGAAGAGGGAACTTTCAGAATTCATTCTTAGAGGGTTGAGAGAATGAAGGAAGTTAATGCTATGAAAGCGGTTCTGGCTATGATTCTTGAAGTCTCAGCAACTCCCAAACCGGGAAATGTAGATAGAGATCACGATTTTACTGACACGAAATATGAACATTTTCTAGTCTCCGCAGTCTCCTCTTATCCCGTCTTTCTTCAGATGGTCGGTAAGAGAAGAGAACTCGGGAGTTGGATCAGAAAGCTAGTTAATTCCAGCAAATTTATGAGGGGTGGGGGAAACACACATCTGGGAACGTTCATTTTAATCTCTCCACTTGTGATGGCATCAGATGAGAAAAACGTTTTTCAGAAGGCATATGAGATCGTCAAGAAGACTACTTTTGAGGACGCGGTGGATCTTTATCTGGCTATCCGGGAATCTGGGGCGTATATTCCTCCTTCTGATACTCTCTCTGTTTACGATGATGAATCAGTGAGGAAACTTAGGGAAGAGAAGATTACCATGTATGATGTACTTTCAATTTCCTCAAAATACGATATGATCTCAGATGAACTTGTAAGTGGTTTTGAAAGGGTGAAAAGATATTCAGAGCTCCTTTTATCTCTGTGGGATCTTGGAGTAAATGAAGCCATCGTTCGAACTTATCTTCGGCTTCTTTCAGATGAAGAGGACACTTTCATCGTGAATAAATACGGAAAAGAGGTTGCAAAGGATGTGAGAAGAAGAGCAAGGGAAGTTATTGATGATTTTTCTATGAGTAAACTCTTAGAATTTGATGAGCATTTGATTTCAAGAGGCGTGAATCCAGGTTCTTCCGCAGATATTATATGCGGTGCAATTTATGTTGCTCTTTTGAGGGGTGCAGAGATATGATCTCCGAGTTTGGTATTGATGAAGGGATTTACGAAGTAATTGTTAGCACAAAAGATCTCTTCAACGAATACAACGCAGCTCCTATGGGTTTAATTTCCGATACCTCTACTCTTTTCTTCATGATCTATACAGATACGAGAACTTTTACGAACATTTTAGAAACGGAAGAACTATGCGTTAACTTCGTTTTCGATCCATTGCTTTATGTGCGCTCTGCGTTTTCCTCTCTTCCTCGAGAACTCTTTCTGGAGGATGATGGGATAGTCTTTTTGAGAGATGCAGATGCTTGGATATGGGGAAAAGCTGAAATAGATGAAGAGGGGGAACCCAGAAGAGTTACATTCATTCCAAAGAAATGGAAGATCCTGAGGGAGAGAGTCAGACCCATCAACAGAGGTTTTAATAGTGTTCTGGAGGCAACAGTGCATGCCACGAGATTCGTTTTAACCGGGGATGAAAGATATATGGAATGGATTCAGCATCATTTTGGAATAATCGAGAGATGTGGAAGTCCTAGAGATAAAGAAGCCATGGAAGAGCTCAAAAAGTATCTGAGAGAATATTCAAACCATTAATCTCAATCGCTTTTTCATATTCGTTACGGAGGCTTTTGCATAACTCAGGAGAGGAGTCCTCTCACCCCCTGATTTTGTTCTTGATTTTCTTATCTCCTCTATCACATCCTCAGAGGGAGAAATCGTGAAACCAAACCCAACACAGTTTGGCGAATGTGCATCGCTACCGCCTGTTTGAGCAATTTTAAGCTCTTCTGCCACTTTTTTAGCTCTTATGTTGTTTATTCCTATAAGGAATCTCGAATTAAAAGTCTCTATCGCATCAACTCCTTTTGGAATTTCCCCCATTCCGTGATGGAGCTTATAAAATGGGTGGGGTACAACACAAATACCTCCTCTTTCGTGGACCTCCTCTACGATTTCATTCACTTTTCTGGCTTTTATTGGCTCTTCTATTCCCAAAGCTATGATATGACCTTTATCGGAAGATATCTCCATTCCCATAATAATCTTGAGCTCTTTCTCCATTTTCTTCGCTTTCAAAGATCCTTCCATCGTATCGTGATCTGTAATGGCAATTCCACTAAGCCCTCTTTTCTTAGCATATTTTATTATCTCTTCAATTTGAGAAGTGCAGTCGTATGAGTATTTCGAGTGAATGTGAAGGTCGAATCTGAACATCAAAAGGATTTATTTGGAAAAAGGAGTATATAATCTCCACGTGAGAATTCTTGTGGTGACAGGAAGACTTGCTGAAAAAGATGTGAGAACTGCTGTTAACGGAAAAGCGGACGTTCTTGTTCTTGATGTCGAAGTTGCATCCTTCATAACACCTCAACTTCTTGAGAAAGCCCTCAAGCATATAAAGGGTGAATATGATCTTATTCTTGTTCCTGGATACTGCACAGGAGATTTTAAGTTTCTTGAAGAGAGAGTTGGAATTCCGATAAAAAAAGGTCCTAAAATAGCTTTTGATATTCCTTTAATTATTGAAAATATCGATTCGATCTCACTTTCTTCTACGAAGTCAGCAGATGAACTCATATCAGATCTTAAAGCGAAGAAAATTAGAGAAACTCTTGAAACTCTTGAAGAGTCTTCGCATTTCTCTTTTGAGATTTCTGGGGTAAGAATAGGTGGAAACTCCAGAATGAAAGTTCTTGCAGAGATCGTGAATGCCGATAAAATGAGCACGTCTCAGCTGGAGGAAAAAATAGAATATTATTCTTCTTCAGGAGCTGATATAATCGATTTGGGCATCTCTCTTGAGGCAACACCGCAAGATGTAAGAAGAATTGTCAAATTCGCTTCCTCTCTCTTCTCTCCAATTTCAGTCGACACTCTCTCCTCATCTCTCATCTCCTCGGCAATACCTCATGTTGACCTCGTTTTAAGTCTCAACGAAAGGAATATGGAGGAACTCGGAAAGAGAATTGTGAAAGAAAATATTGCAGTTGTTGTGATTCCAGGAGAGAGAGATTTGGAAGAAAATTTAGAGAGAGCAAGAACTCTTGGAATTGAGAAGATAATAGCAGATCCTGTTCTTCATCCACCAAATTTAGGCTTTACAAGCTCACTTTTAAAATATTTTGAGTTCCATTCTTCTCATTCGGAAGTTCCATTGCTTTTCGGTGTGGGAAACGTATCTGAACTAATAGATGCAGATTCAGTTGGAGTTCACGCAATTCTTTCTGTTATCGCTCATGAAGTTGGTGCATCTATTCTCTTCACCCCCGAAAGCAGTCCAAAATGTTTCAACGCTGTTAGAGAGCTCAGAAGAGCATCCGAAATGATGCAATTGGCATCTCACAGAAAGTCACCTCCAAAAGATCTGGGAATAGATCTTTTGTTCATCAAGGAGAAAAGGCGTTATGAAGAGACTTTTGAGCTCAGAGAACCTGTAATAGAAGCGAGAGAAAAGAGTGATTGGGTTCCGGATCCGAAAGGAAGTTACAGAATTGCAGTTAAGGGCGGGGAAATCTTTCTGATTGGGAGGGAGTTTACAATAAAAGGAAAAACTGCCAAGGCAATAATAGATACTCTCCTCGAATTCGAGGGAGTCTCTATGATGGAACATCTCTCTTATCTGGCTCGTGAACTTACAAAAGCTGAACTTTCTTTGAAGTATGGAAGAAGTTATCTCCAGGATACATACTCGATATAAAATTATAAGTATTAAATACCAGAAGTATCCAAAAATATTTTTTGATGAAGAGAGCTGAATACAGAAAACTCCAGTTTATTGGCGGTTCGAGTTTCATGGTAAGTCTTCCGAAGGATTGGGTAGAAAAGTTCAATTTGAGACAGGGGGATACCCTCCTGGTGAGCGTTGAAGAGGAGGGCTCGATAAGGATTATACCGAGCACTCTCATAGGAAGAACTGAGCCTCCAGAAAGAGCAATCATAGAGGAACCCGACTTTAAGGAGTCTGAAAGGTTCAAGAGGGAAATTTTTGCGTATTATCTTTTGGGAATAGATCAGATCGAGATTCAGATGAAGAATAGAGTAACTCCCGAGGTAACGAGCATTCTCAATGATATTACACGCTCGCTCATAGGTATAGAAATCACGAGCATGGAGAGGGATAAAATCGTTCTTAGCTGTCTTACTTCAAAGGATCTCTCTATAGACAGTGTAACCACGAGAATGAAACAGCTTGTAAGCACGATCATAGAGGGAATCTGCGATTATGTTGAACATTTAAACGAGAATTTAATTCCGAGTCTTGTAGATATGGAAGAGGATGTGGATCGTTTCTATCTGCTTAGTGTAAGACTTGAGAACATCGGAATGAGAAAGATGCATGATTCTGGTTTGAGTTCTTGGGACTTTCTTCGAATGCTTCTTGGTCATAGACTGATAACAAAGTGTGTGGAGGAGATCTCCGACGAGCTAATGAAAGTTTTAGATCATCTCCGTGGTATTAGACTCAATTCTGCGGAGAAGAGTATGATAGTGAGCGAGCTGGAAGCTCTGAGATCTTGCTTCGAGAGTTCAATTGATGCATTCACAAACGAGGATCTTGAGAATGCACACAGATCTTATGAGTTGGGAAGAAGAATAGAAGAGAGACTCAAAAAGAAGTTTGAAGAGAACTCAAAGACCGAAATTTCAGAGAGGAAGGATATAAGACTCCAGTTCGTTATTCACAGTTTGATAGAACTTTGCAGAATATTCAGAACGATATCAGAAATTGCCATAAATAGGGGTGTACGGGTAAGATTGAAAAAATTCTAAAATTGTTCGATTTTCGAAATAAAATTTTTTAAGTTCGTTGTAAAAAGTAAAAGTATGGTGATGAAAAATGAATGCAGAGGAGATAATGGATAAAGTATATTGGGTTGGTGCTATTGACTGGGAAGAAAGGGACTTCCACAATTTCGAAACCCATCGGGGAGTAACTTACAATGCATACCTTATAAAAGACGAGAAGATTGTTTTGGTGGATACTGTTAAGGAGAAATTCTTCGATGAAATGCTTCAGAGGATTGAAAAAGTCGTTGATCCCTCTGAAATAGATTACATAATCTCCAATCACGTTGAGACGGATCATTCTGGAAGTTTGGAGAAAATGAAAGAAATAGCGAAAAATGCAACAGTGATTTGCACTAAGAAAGGAAAAGAAGGTCTGGAAAAGCATTTCAATACCGAGGGGTGGGAGTTCAAAGTTGTTAAGACTGGAGATGAACTTAAGATAGGAGAAAGAACCCTTCTTTTCTTGGAAATGCCCATGCTACACTGGCCTGATAGCATGGCAACTTACGTGAAGGAGCAGAAGCTCCTACTCTCCAATGATGCCTTTGGTCAACATTTCGCAAGCGAAGAAAGATTTGATGAAGACATCGGAGTAGAGGAAGCCGTGAAATGGGCAAAGATTTACTATGCGAATATTTTAATGCCATTAGGAGAACTCGTAAGGAGAAAGCTCGAGGAAATTGGAAAGCTGAATTTGGAGTTCAGTATGATAGCTCCGAGCCATGGGGTCATCTGGAAGAATCCTTCTGTCATCATAGAGGCTTATTCGAGATGGGCTGAGTTCAAGGCGGAAAACAAAGTGGTGGTTATTTACGATACGATGTGGGAGAGCACCGCAATAATAGCAAAAGCAATAGCCGAAGGTGCAGCACAGCATTCAGAAGTCAGACTTTTCCATTTGAGGAAAGATCCCTGGAGTGAGATAATGACGGAAATTCTTGACGCAGGTGGAATTGCAATTGGATCTCCAACAATGCATAATAGAGTTTTTCCGCCAGTTGCTGGCTTTTTGACGTATCTTAGAGGACTAAAACCAAAGAATAAGGTTGCAATGGCCTTCGGCTCTTATGGATGGGGTGGCGGGGCTGTTAAGGAGATAAACAGAGTCTTCGAGGAATTGAAGTTTGAGGTTCTGGAACCTCTAAGTCTGCGGTATAGACCAACGGAAGAAGAACTTCAGAAGGCTTACGAAGCTGGTGTAAGGCTTGGCGAAAGAGCATCCAAAACATCTTAAACTCTTTTTGTTATGATACTCGGAATATGCGGAAGCCCGCGGAATAAAGCAACTGAGTTCGTTCTCAAAAGAGCACTTGAGATGCTTGAAGACACTGGATTTGAGACAGAGTTCTACACAGTTCGAGACAAAAAAATTACATTCTGTGAACATTGTGATTACTGTCTAATTCATGGAGAGTGCAGAATAAAGGATGATATGGAAGAGCTGTATTCTCTTTTCGGAGATGCAGAAGGCATCATTATGGCAACTCCAGTTTACAACAGCGGAGTTAGTGCTCAACTCAAAGCAGTGATGGACAGGTGCAGAGCTCTCCTAGCTAAAGATTTCAATTTCTTCAAAGGAAAGATTGGAACTGGAATAGCAGTAGGTGGGGATCGGATGGGCGGACAGGAAATAGCCCTGCTTCAGATTTACGCATTCTACATTCTCAACGGAATGATAACAGTCGCAGGAGGGGCTTTTGGAGCAAATTTGGGTGCTACTTTTTGGAGTAAAGACACCCTAGAAGGTGTCATAAACGACGAAGAAGGTTTCAGAAGTTTGAGAAAAACTGTAAAGAGATTCTCAGAACTCCTGAGGTGTGATTGAAGTGTTTAAGAGGGTTGCTTGGTGCATCACGGGGAGTGGAGATAAAATAAGTGATGTGATTGAGGTAATGGAGGAAGTTAAAAGAGAGCATCCAGATGTCGAAATCAAAGTTTATCTTTCGAAAGCTGGCGAACAAGTTTTGAAGTATTATAGACTTCTGGAAAGAGTTAAAAACTCTTTTGGAGAATTTAAAGTGGAATTGAATCCGAACTCTCCTTTTTTGGCTGGGGATCTTCAACTCAGAAAATTCGAATTTCTCCTCATAGCACCTGCAACTTCAAATACTGTTGCAAAGGTTGCCTATGGAATTGCGGATTCGTTGGTTTCGAACTCAACTATCATGGCTTTAAAGGCATTTGTTCCTGTTTATATTCTTCCGAGTGATCTGGAAGAAGGAATCACAATCACTGTGCTTCCGAATGGGAGAAAAATGGAGCTGAGAGTTAGAAAGGAAGATGCAGAAAATGTAAGGAAGCTAAGTGAGATGGACGGAGTTCACGTTCTAAGAGAAGTGAAAGAAATAAAAGATGTTTTTAATAAACACTTCTCATCAAGTCTCTGATTCCTCTTCACTTGTTAGTCCACTTCCACCTTTTCCGAAGAGCGGTTTCAGCATTGGCGGAGTTATCAAAGTACTCACCATACTCACCGCTACAGCTGCTGCATACATCGGAAGAGAAATTGCACCTTCTAAAAGTGCTGCACCAGCTGTTATTAACCCAACCTCTCCTCTGGGAGCCATTCCAGCTCCTATTCTAATGGATCCAAGCCAGTTAAAGCCTGAAACTCTAGCGAAGATTGCGCATCCGAAAACCTTTGCAATTATCGCTACAACAATCAGAACGATTCCAAAGACTGCAACATCCTTCAGCACGAAGACATCAACTTGCATTCCCATGGAGACGAAGAAAAGCGGTACGAAGAATGAGTAGATTGGATGTAGATATTGGAGAATTTCGTGTCTCTCTTCAGTGCTTGCGAACATCAGTCCAGCTGCATATGCTCCAATAACGGGATGAAGGTGTACAAGAGTTGATAAGTAAGCTATAATGAAGCCCACGAAAAGAGCTATAAGAGGCATCCCTCCGTGCTCTTTGAAGGGCTCAAGAATGTACTTTGAGATTGCTTTTGAAAACTTTAGTCCGATGGCAACTATTGCAAACCAGAAAATAAAGGCGATAAGACCTAGTTTAACGAGATAGCTAAGACTCACGCGATCTCCAACTTCAAGACTGAGGACAAGAGCAAGAACAATGATTCCAAGAACATCATCAATCACCGCAGCCCCGAGAATCGTCACTCCTTCAGGAGTATCAAGCTTTCCTATGTCTAAGAGAACTCTCACCGTTATTCCGACACTTGTTGCTGTTAAGACAGCTCCCATAAAGAGTGCAGAGACCTGAGAATAGCCGAAGAGGAGTGTTATGTAGTATCCAAGAGCAAACGAGAAAACAACTCCGCCAATCGCAACAGATCCAGCACTCTTTCCATATTTCACAAATTTTCTTACATCTGTTTCGACACCTGCAACAAAAAGAAGGATGATGACCGAAATCATCGAAAGAACTTCTATAAGACTTAGTTGAGTTCCATCGAATGATATTTCACCGAAATTAAGAATTATCGGATCATTGAGGATACTTCCAAGAGCATAAGGTCCTATTATTATTCCCGCTATAAGTTCTCCGAGAACGGGTGGTTGTCGAAGATACTTATTGGTTAAATCTCCTGCAATCCTTGCTACAATCAAGAGAATAGCAATATTCAGAATAAATTTGCTGATTATTAAAGTAGCGGACTCTGCCGACACGTTAGCACCCTCTTTGTGCCTTGCAGTTTTAGTTATATAAAGAATATGCCGTCCTCAAAATTTACGATCTTTCATTTATAAATTTCTCGATTTTTAATCATGTTAGATCAAGTCGTCTGAACTCTGAAGCAGAGTGGAAGAATCCTGAAAAGAATTTTGAAAGCTTTTCTGCCAACTCTTCTGGTGAGATCTCCACGAACTCCTCTCTCTCGTCTTCCGGAAATCTTGAATAAACCTCGTATTTCGGAATTGTTCTTAGAGCAACGGAAGAGAATCTCACGTCCACGAGAATTCTTGCTCCATAGTCTTCTGGGGATCTCACAACTCTGCCCATACACTGCCTTATTCTTCTGATTGTTGGAATCTGAATTGCATATTCCCATCCGTTGCCGAAGTGATGATCATAGGCTTTTTTTATTGCCATAATTCTCTTGTTCAATGAGGGATATCCAACACCAACAATCACAACTGTTCTGGCCCTCTCATTCCGATAGTCGATACCTTCAGTTAGCGTTCCCCAGAGATATGTGAAAAGAACTGCTTTTTTTCCTCTCTCTCCTAGTTCGAAAAATCTCCTTCTTATCTCTTCTGAAGACTCTCCCACTCTGTCGAGAAGCTTGTTTTCGATCTCCATCATTTTATAGTATTTCTCCGCTTCCTGATAGCTCTGGAAGAAAATCAAGACATTTCCGGAACTGAATCTTATTGCATCTCTCAAAACAGATCTGATCGTCCTAATTATTCTCTCCTTATCTCTTCTCTTCTGGAAGAGAGGAGGCGTTTTAACAACAAGAGTTATTCTTCTCTCTCTCGGAAAGGGAGTAGGAGAGACGATTTCGAGAGTCGCTCTTTCTATACCGAGAACTCTCTTCAAAACCTCAAAAGGTCTGAGGGTTGCGGACATGAGAACTGAAGCAAAAATTGAATCGAAAAGAGGTTTTGTTACATTCTTCGGAATACATGAAAATATCTCCAAAAAATACTCCATTTCCTCTCCTCTCCTCCAGTGAATTGCGAAGGCATATGAAGGATCCACAGAAACGTGAAGATAGTTCATAAGAAAGTCTGAAAAGACTCTTAGATTCTCTCCGTCATCAAAAGAAACTTCATAAATTTCTTCAAGAATCTCCATTGCGTTGGGGCAATCTTTTTCTATCATCATCGCAATTTCATTTCCCTCCTCAAGAAACATCTCTTCGAAATCTTCTTTACCTCTTGAGTCTATCCATATATCCTCTTTTGAACCCTCTTCAATAAGCTCGAGAATTATAGAGTCAAATCTTTTTATGAACTCAGAGAAATCCTCCCTCTCCATTTTTTCTGCTTCGTCAATAGCTCTCTTCACGAGATCTCGATGAAGAAATAAAGAAGCATGTTCTCTGGCTGAATTCTCAAGGTTGTGAGCCTCATCGAATATCACAATCAGATCTCGGAGGTCGCACGAACACCAGTTTAAAAGATTTACGAGAATCTCCAAATTAAGAATGTGGTGGTAATTGCATAGGATAACATCTGATTCGCTCATACACCTCTTTATCAGTTCATAAGCACACACATCTTTTTCTCTTTCTGCAACTTCTTCTGGAGCTCTTACATCAGAGAAATACCATTTTTTGAACTCTTCCATTTTAACCTCAGAACTTTTGAGATATCTTTTGCAAATCTCTCCTCTCCTCTCATCTCCCTTCTTTAGTTCCTCACATTCCTCATAACTCTTTTTCTCTGGACATAGGTGCATCTTTCCCTTCAGAACGCAAACTTTGATATCCCCCTCTCTCTTTTTTATCTCTCGGAGCTCTACCATGAATTGAAGCATCTGTTGATGGACATTTGTTGCGATGAGAACTTTTTTGTTCATCTCCTTAGCTATTGAAATTGAAGTGGCAAGCGAAATCAAGGTTTTTCCAGTTCCACAACCTCCTTCGAAAAGAACTATTTTTCCATCTCTTAAAGCGGATTCAATTCTCTCCATAACTTTCATCTGATGTTCATACGGTTTTTTCGGGAAATATCTGAGGAAGTCTCTCACACTCTCATTTTTATATTTCCTGAGAGAAAAATCTTTTTTGATGAGCGGAAACCTCTGCAAGAAGTGCAGATCCAAAAACGTTGAAAAACGTTCTGAAGTGGAACTAAAAATGTGCTGTAAGAGTGTGAGAATTGGGGGAAAGTTTTTCGTTTGTCTTGATTGTGGATATTGGTGGGAAGAAAAGGATGGTTCGTCTTGAAAAGAAGGGTATAAGAGCTCTCGGAATTGCAGAGAGTTTCACGAGAGGACCTCCTCTTTCTGTTCTTGCAGGAGTTGTTATGAGGAGTGATGGGATCGTAGATGGATTTGCCTGTGCGACCGCTACTGTGGGTGGGATGGACGCAACAGAATCGGTTCTCAAAATTTTTCAATCCCTGAATAGAAAAGATCTCAACGTTATTCTTCTAAATGGGTGTGTGATTTCTTGGTTCAACGTAATAGATGTGGAGAGAATCTTCCACGAAACCTCTGTTCCAGTGATTTGTGTAACTTATGAGCCTTCAGAAGGTTTGGAAAAATATATTTCAGAGTATTTTGATGATCCAGAGAGACTTGAAGCGTATAAAAAGCTTGGAGCTCGGGAAAAAGTTGAAATCTTTGATCACACGCTTTATATCAGATTTTCTGGATTGAAAAAAAGTGATGCAGTCGGAATTCTCAAAAAATTTTCGAGTTCTGGTGCTGTTCCAGAACCTCTAAGAGTTGCGAGAATAATTGCAAGAGGAGTTATGAAAATGGTTCATGGACTGGGAAATCAAAATTTATATAAAGATGATCTCATTCATGAATAGATTGATGCGCCGATAGTGTAGTGGTTATCACCGGGCCTTGCCAAGGCTCAGACCCGGGTTCGAATCCCGGTCGGCGCATCTCTTTTCTACACTTTCTAAGAATTCTCTGAGGCGGTTTTCGAGAATTACCAGTATGGTTCTCTCGAAAAAGAATTCAGTCTCAAAAGGGTGGAAAAAGCGGAAAGCTATCAAGAAGTTAACTTTGATTTTATTTCGACTGGCATCGGCTCTTTAAGTTCATTCTCATTCGGATATTCGACAATCCATATCCCCGTCTCATTTATTACAAATCCTGCTCCGTAAATTGAGTCTATAAAGCTATCTGTACGCTCCCAAACTTCAGATTTCACATATTCTTTAGTTTTGGCATCGTAGTAGTCAACCTGAATCTTTATCGGTATATCTACTCCTGCCGGGACATGAGTCATCCCAAAATCTGCCCAATAGCCTCTATCTATAGTAATATGATTAACAACTTCTCCCTTCACGGTAATATTTACATCAGTGATGTAGTTCTCGCAGTCGTTGTAGACGGCAAATTTCAGTGTTGCAACTCCAAGACAACCTGCAAAGGCAATGATAATAACGAGAAAGATCAGTGAAATCAAAACCACTTTTTTCATTCTATCACCTATTTCAACGATCTCCGCTTTAAATAGATATTTTTTTCCCTTGAATTCCAGCTTTTAACGATGGTTAAAATAATTTTATCCCTTTAAAGCACTGACCTCTCTGAGCTTATTAACCCCCTCTTCGAGGACATCCAACGTGAATCTCACATCCTCCTCTTCGTTCCACTTTCCTAGGGTAAATCTCAAACTGCATCTTGCATCTTTTGGGTCAAGTCCTATTGCTGTGAGAACATGACTTGGCTCTGAGGAAGAAGAGGAACAAGCGGAACCAGTTGAAACAGATATGCCATTTGAGTCGAGATACAGAAGGAGAGCTTCTCCGTCCACATACCTGAAGAGTGCATTTACATTGTTGCAAAGCCTTTTATTTCCTTTTGGACCATTCAATTTAGTGTCTTCTAGCTCTAAAATTCCTTTAATTAACATATCTCTAAGTTTCTTCATTTTTCTTATGTCATCTTCCTTGAAAATTTCAACAGCTTTTGAAAATCCTACAATTCCAGGGACATTCTCGGTGCCACTCCTTAAACCGAATTCATGTCCTCCCCCATGCATTAGAGGTTCAATTTCGACTCCATCTCTTATCACGAGTCCTCCAACACCTTTTGGACCATAAATTTTGTGTGCATTAATTGTGAGAAGATCTATTTTCATCTCTTCCAAATCAATTGGAGTTTTACAAAAGCTCTGACAGGCATCACTGTGGAAATAAACACCTTTATCTTCACATATTTCTCCAATGGCTTTTACGTCCTCTATTGTTCCTATTTCGTTATTCCCGTGGTTTATCGAGACGAGTATTGTGTCGTTTCCTATTTCTTCTTCAAGCTTCTTGAGGTCTACAAATCCCTCACTATCCACTGGAAGATACGTAATGCGAAAACCAAGTTTTTCAAGCCATTCACAAGTTTTTAGAATACAGTCGTGTTCTATTTTAGAGGTGATTATATGTCCTCTTTTTCTTCGAAAGGCAATTCCCTTCAGGGCGGTGTTATTTGATTCAGTCCCTCCCGAGGTGAATATCAATTTATGATTTCGTGCGTTTAATTTTCTCAATATTTTGTCTCTCGCCCTTTCAATTGCCTCTCTTGCTCTCCTTCCATCCAGATGGATGCTCGAAGCATTTCCGAATATGTCTCGATGAATTTCATTCATAACTCTAATAACTTCTTCATCCACTGGGGTTGTGGCCGCATAATCCAGATAAATTCTCTTCATATAACAATCGTTATTCAGAATAATTTAAAAAACTTCCGTTTCATTTAAGTATCCATTTTTCCAATCTCCGGATATGGACGAGGGCGAAGGTCTGAAATATCTCTTCGAAAGGATTCTTGAAAATTACGAAAAACTCGTGAAAGGGAAGGAATTTGAGAGGATGAAAATGCTTTCTTTTTATCTGGGAGAACTCTCTTCACATTTGAGCACTCTCATATTGGTTGCGGAAGTAGAGAAATCTGGAGGGAAAAATCTTGTGGAGTTCGTGAATAAAATAAATGTTGAGATAAACGAAATTATAGTTTGGATTAATTTGGCATCTAAGAACGAAAAGAAAAGTATGGAGCTTCTTGAATTTCTTCTTCAGAACTGCATGCTCCCATCTTTAATAAAAAAGATTGAAATGCTGTATAAGTTAGTTCTTTGAGCTCAGTACCTTCTCTATCTTCTCAACAAGCTCAAATGCCATTCTTCTGTTCGCTTCTTTCGTCATTCCTCCTATATGCGGAGTAAGTACAACGTTTGGGAGGTTGAGCAACCTTCTGTTGGTTGGCGGTTCCTCATAGTAAACATCCAGACCAGCTCCGAAGATTCTTCCCTGTTCAAGAGCTTCAACAAGAGCATCTTCATCAACAACTTTTCCCCTTGCAGTATTTATGAGCACTGCAGTTGGTTTCATCATCTCAAGCTCTCTTCTTCCAATCATGTGATGGGTTTCTTGGGTTAAAGGAACATGAACTGAAACGACGTCTGCTGTCGAAAGTAGCTCATCAAGTTCGACCTTCTTAACATTCATCGCCTTCATCGTCTCTTCATCCACGTAAGGATCGTAAGCGACGAAATTGACTTCAAAACCTGAGAGTTTTCTGACTATAGCTCTCGGAATGTTTCCGAATCCTATGAACCCGATAAGCTTGCCTTTGAGCTCATAGAATTCAAATTTCTTTCTATCCCACTCTCTTCTTCTGACACTCCTGTCAGCTTCTACAAGTCTCCTGAGAGTTGAAAGCATGTGGAAAATCACAAGTTCCGCAACACTGTCCACATTACCAAGAGGACTGTTAACAACTTCAATCCCTTTCTTTCTAGCATATTCACAGTCTATTCTCTCAAGCCCCACTCCGTATCTTGCAATGACCTTGAGTTTCTTTGCTCTGTCTATGACTTCTCTGTCAATTGTTGTGTAAGTTCTTACTATAATCACATCACAATCTTCTATGGCGGAAAGAAGCTCTTCCTTCTCTGGGACTCTTGGATCATAAATCACCTCATATTTCCCTCTCAGAACTTCGAGAGCATCTTCATGAAAACCTTCGTATACGAGAATCTTCATTTCTATCACTCTCCATGACCTTCAAACAACTCTTTCTCCATTCTCTTAATTTTTTCCCTCATCTTCTCCTCCCACTCCTTAATGCATTCTTCGATAATTCTCACAAATTCCTTTTTTTCAATCGCTTTGTACACGTAGTAATAACCACCTCCTGGTATGCTTCTACTCTCTCTGAATACTATTCCGCATCTTATCAAATCTTGAAGTGCTCTGTAAGTAGTACTTGGGTCCCTTCCTATTTTCTCAGCAAGTTCTTCGACTCTCATCTCTCTGGAATTGAGAAGAATTTTGTATATCTCTATATCTAGATCCTTCAATCCCAATATACATTTGGCGAGCTCTCTGCAGCTTACACCTCTATTTAACATTTCTCTTATCGATTTTACCATTCAATCACCCTTTAAAACCACTTCAATCTTCGTATTGCAGTTAGCACATCTATCTCCCTTCAACCCCACAATTTTTGCTGAAAAACCACTTCTATAGATGAGGAGTTCGTTACAGTTAGGACAGAAAGTGCTGTTCAAACCCTCGTTGAGAACATTTCCAACGTAAACGTAAAGAAGTCCTTCATTCTTCGCTATTTCATAAGCTCTCTCGAGGATCTTCATAGGGGTTGAAGGTACGTTCATCATCTTGTAATCCGGATGAAATCTTGTGAAGTGAACTGGGGTCTCTTCTCCCAAATTTTCTAAGATCCATCTGGATAGCTCCCTTATCTCCCGCTCATCATCATTATATCCAGGTATTACCAGATTTACAATCTCAATATGAATCCCAAGCTTCTTCGCTCTTATTGCATTTTCGATCACAATGTCTAATTTTCCTCCACAAATCTTTCTGTAGAACTTTTCAGAGAAGGATTTTATATCGAGACTAAAAGCGTCTATAAATTTGGCAATTTCTTCAAGAGCCTCCTCACTCATAAATCCGTTGGTTACATAAACTCCCTTGACTCCAGCTTCCTTCAGTGGGATTGTGCAATCCCTCGTAAACTCAAACCATATTGTAGGCTCGTTGTATGTCCACGAGACCGAAGGGCATCCGCTTTCTAGAACTCTCTTTACAACCTCTTCACAACTCATCTCGAAAATATCCCGTCTACTCCATTCTTGGGAAATCACGTAGTTTTGGCAAAAAAGACAGGAGAAGTTGCATCCGACGGATCCGAGAGAATAGGAATAAGTTCCAGGAAGGAAATGATAAAGAGGCTTCTTCTCAATCGGATCTATGTTTATTGAGGATACTTTTCCATAACTTAGCGGTTTAATCTCTCCTCTGGAGTTCTCTCGAACTCCGCAGATACCAACAGCTCCAGGCTTTATTCTGCAGTTATGCCCGCAGAGTTTACATTTAATCTCTCCGTTTATTTTTTCAAATAATTCTCCCTTCATTTCAACAAAATTGTTTGGTCCCTCTCCTCTCCAACCGAAACTATGCTTATTGGAACTCCTGCCAGCTCTTCAATTCTCTCCAAATATCTTTTCGCATTTTTTGGAAGCTGGGAGATCTCTCTGACATTTCTTATATCTTCTTTCCATCCTTCAAGTTCTTCATACACCGGGATGCATCTGAATAGATCTTCAGTTCTCTCCGGTGGATATTCCAACTCTCTTCCATCAAGCTCATAAGCCACACATATCTTTATTTTCTCCAAACCTCCGAGAACGTCGAGTTTTGTTACTGCGATATCGGTATATCCATTCAGTCGAACCGCTTTTCTCATGAGAACTGCATCGTACCATCCACATCTTCTCGGTCTTCCGGTCGTAGTTCCAAACTCCCCACCTTTCTTTCTAATTTTCTCGCCCAATTCGCTTGATATCTCTGTAGGGAAAGGTCCAGAACCGACTCTCGTTATATATGCCTTCACAACTCCAACTATCCTGTCAACCTTTTTCGGACTTACTCCCAAGTTCACACAAGCACTTGAGGAGATAGTTGAGGATGAAGTCACATATTTGTGAGTTCCATGAATCACATCGAGAAAAGTCCCCTGAGCACCCTCAGCGAGAACTCCTTCTCCTCTTTCCAGTCTCTCATTCACCTCTGCTGACACGTCGGTGAGATAGTCTTTCACATTCTTCCCTATTTCGAGGTATTCTTTCAGTCTTTTTTCATCTCTTACCAGTCTTTTATCTCCACCCAGTCTCTCCACAAGAGCCTCTTTAAGTGGGGTTATTTTTTCAATCTTTTTCCAGAAACTCTCTTCATCTGTTAAATCAATCATTTGTATCTCTTCTCTTCCGATTTTGTCTTGATATGCAAATCCAATTCCTCGATGTGTTGTTCCAATTCCACTCTTTCTATCACAAAGCTCATCGAGAAGTATGTGATAGGGCATTATAACTCCTGCTCTTGGGTCAATACCAAGATCCTTGTTTTTCAGTTCGAAACCTCTTTTTTTCAATTCTTCCATCTCTCTTTTTAGTGAGAGAGGATTCACAACAACCCCGGGTCCTATGAGAAGCCTCTTTTTTCTTATTGCTCCTGAGGGAATTAGATGAAGTTTGAATTTTTCACCGTTTACAACAACTGTATGTCCTGCATTATCTCCTCCTTGAAATCTCGCCACTGCGTCATACTCTTCACAGAGAAGGTCTATGATCTTGCCTTTGCCTTCATCACCAAATTGAGCACCAGTCACTATAGTGAACATGGTAACCAAGAAAAAAAGGTGTTTCTCGGTTAAATATTTTTCCTCTTCTCATCTCTTGAAAGTCTCAAGACATAAAGCGTTTCAAAAAACAGTTTTTCATAATCTAAAATTTCGATTTTAAAACCTAGAGATTCCGCGAACTTTTTGAATCCTCCCACATCCCCTAGAGAGGAGAGAACAATTAAAATCCTTCCATCACTACTCAAGAGGTTTGAAACCTCTTTTAGAAACCTCATCGCAATTTCCACACCTCCTTTTCCACCACACCAGGTCAAGGACTCGAGATCGGTAGCTTCTTCTGGAAGATAGGGTGGATTGAAGACAATTAGATCAAATTTCCCCATTATTCCTCTTGCTATATCGGTTAACACTACTTCAACTCCTCTCTCAGAGCAGACTCTCGCAGCATACGGATTAATCTCTGTTGCCACAACCAGATCAGCTATTTTTGAAAGTTCTTCTGAAATCACTCCCGAACCAGCACCAACTTCGAGAACTTTGTCACCCTTTTCAACTTCTCTCAGGACGTTTCTAAGTAAAAGATAAGTGTCTTCAGATGGTGTGTATACTGTTGGGTGCAATTTCTCAACTCCTGAGAGTTTTTACAAGTTTTGCAATTCTGAAAAAATCCTCGATACGCAGTTCCTCCGGTCTCCTCCTCAGAAGGTCCTCTTCGAGAAATTTCATCAGTTTCTCCCCTTTGATTTCGCATATTTCAGTCCTCTTAAGATTGTTTTTGAGACTCTTCCTTCTGTGTCTGAAAAGCACTCTTGTAACTTCTTGGAATATTGGATCCTTCTCTCTTTTTGGTTTTATTCTCAGAATTGCAGAATCAACCTTTGGTTTTGGGTAGAAAGCAGTTTTTGGAACGATCTCGAGAAGTTCCACATCGAAAAAGTACTGAACATTTACGGAAAGTCTTGAATAATCCTTTGTTCTGGGTTTAGCCATCATTCTCATGGCGAATTCTTTCTGATACATGAGGACTCCGAGCTCGAATTCGTAGTTCAGAAGTTTAAAGGTTACTGGAGAAGAAATTGAATAAGGAAGATTGGAAACAACCTTTGTAAATTCTGGAGGAGAACTCTTTAGGAAATCTTCTGTGAAAATCTCCACGTTCTCTCTCTCTGGGATAATTGAAGCAAGCTCTTTATCCTTTTCATATGCTATGACTTTTTTGCATCTTTCTGCTAAAAGCATTGTGAGATTTCCAGTTCCTGCACCTATTTCGAGTACTACATCATCCTTATTGAGTTTTGCATATTCCACTATCCTCTTAAGTATTCTCTCATCTCTCAGAAATCTCTGATCCTTTGTTAAACGTCTCATCTCACAAAAATTCTGTATTTTATGTTCTCATCCTTCAATTCTTCTATAATTCTTTTCGCTATGAGTTTTTCTGGATGATGAAGTCCTTTAACTCTTTGACTGAGGTCACCAAAACTCTTGAACTCCCCCTTCTGCCTCTCCTCCAATATCGTCCACATAAGTTTCTTTCCGACTCCGGGAAGGAGTTCAAGAGCATTCAATCTCGGGGTTATCGGCTGTGCTTTATTAAAGAACTCAACAAACTCCTTTTCTCTCTCTTTTACTATCTCCTCAACGACATAAGGAAGTTCAGATCTTGCAGCATTTGTAAGTTCATTCCACCTCAATCTTCTTTTAACATGATTTATGTGCTCTCTTTCTCCCTCTCCTATGTAAACTCTCTGATGAATATTCACGCTCTTTCCTTCCTTTGGAATGAGCTCTAGAAGCGTGAAATATCTCTCTCCTATTGCTTGGACAACAGGTTTCTTCTGATAAATAGGTCGGGGATCTTCGGGATAACCATAAGGCAAATAATCCAATACTCTCACGTACTCTTCCTTCTTCTCCTCTTTCTTCATACCATCTCATCTCACGCATATTTTGAGACAATCTCCAATATTCTTTTGATGTCCTCTTCATTTAAATTATACCTCTCCTTCGCATATATTGCTCTGATCTCTGTTGGTGAGAGAGGTAGAATGTCTGCAATTTTAACCGCAATATCCTTTCTCATCTTTTCAAGTTGCATAAGCTCTTCAACAAGCTTTTTCGAATCCTCTATAGAAAGCTTTGCGAATTTTTTGGAATGTTCTATAGCTCTTCTCAGCTCATAACCCGCACTTTCATCTCCTTCAAATTTTTGAAGCAAATCTTTAATCTCCGCAAGTGTTAGAGGTTCTTCTTCGAGAATTCTTTTAATCATTCTCTACTCTCCCGCTTCTGAGATGAGTTTCTGAGGCATTAAATGTTCAGGATTTACGATCAACTTCTTAAATTTGCCACCATCCCTAACTTCTACTATATACGCTCTCCCTCTTCTGTCAATTATTTTTCCAGTTCTTCCATGGAATCTCGGATGTGGTCTCCCTTTCTGAGAAGCTGAGTCGATTTTTATATGTACTCTCTCTCCTATCTCAAATTCTCTCACGTATCTTGTTATCGACCGAAGTCCCCTCTCTCGAACACTCTTTTTGAATTTGTATCTTACCTTTTTCTGCACTCCATGATGTTTTGCCATTTCAATCCCCCTGCATCAATTACATCCAATTCTAATACTTTAGCGGGAATTGAGAGCAGAGATGAGAGGTTAGGAACAGTCCTCCCATCATCTCCGGAAATCAGCTCTTTTACATAAAGCCCGCTTTCGCACTTTATTTCGAGAGTCGCCTCTCTTGTATCAAAAGAGAGAAGTGAGACTTTATAAACCTTTCTTTCCCTGATTTTATCCGCTCTTCTATGGGTCACTCTTTTTGGTGTTCTCTGCTTTACAACCACTCCACTGAGCTTTTCCAGAGCTTCTCTCAATTTCTCATGCGATACTTCGGATTCAAAACTGACTCTCACTCTGTAAGTTTTATCGTGTCTCATCTCTTTGATCAGCTGGACAAAATCTAAAGAAACCTGAGTTAGACCTTCAACTTCAATTTTTCCTTCAGCAAATTTGTTTATTTCCTCTTCGAGTTTTTTTAAGTCAAGAAATCTTCTTCGAGGCTCTTTTATTTCGATAACGAACGGCCTTCCAGAGCCGAGCATCCGAGCATCTATATCCTCTCGTCCCGCCCCGTGAAGGATAGCTTTTTTTCCTTCTGTGAGCTTCAGGAGAGGCTCTCCTATAAGCTCCTCTACACTCTCCTTATACTGCTTTCCACTCCACTCACACTCTTCACATCCTCTTCCTTTGCATTTACCACATGGCCAATGAGTTTGTGGTATTCCTCTGATGAGCTTTCTGTATCTTCCTCCGAGATATAGAGACCTTATCTGAAGCTCAACTTCTCCTTTTTCAACATCAACAATTGCTACGACATCAGGTCTTGAAAAATCAACTTTCTTCTTCAAGAGACTTGCAATTTCTCTCCCAATTTCTCTATTCACTTCTAATTTTATTGATTCTGACCATTCTGCTCCATATTTCTCCCATAAAAGTTCTTCACTTTCGAGAATTTCTGGAGGAAGTCGTGAACCTACAAGAAAAGTTGAGAATTCTATTTCTCGAAACTCCTCACCGACTTTTTTAATCCATTTGTCAAGTTCCTCAAAAAAATCCAAACATATCCAACAAGTTCCATCTTCTCGGACTTCAACTCCCCTCTCTCTCAAAGCATCTTTTATAATTTTACCCCTCTGTTTGTTATTTTTCGCTTCAATCACCGTTGAAAACTGTCTACCGAGACATCTATCACAGATATATCCTTCTCTTATGATTCTTTCCGCTCTTGCTAGAACCTCTTCATCTAAGTTCATTGAAGCGAAAAATGGAATAGCATATTAATAAAGGTTCAGATCTAAAAATTCTTAAGTAGAGGGATTTAACCTTTGATTTCTATCTTCTTCTTTGGTCTCTCTTCTATTTTCTTGGGAATCGTTATTTCGAGCACTCCATTTCTAAAGCTCGCCTCCGCTTTTTCGAAGTCGAGGCTCTCGGGAAGCTTTACGTATCTGTAGAATCTCTGATATCCGCGCTCTCTTCTGATGTATCCTTCTTTTTTCTCTTCCACATCTTCCTTCTTCTCCGCAGAGATCTCTATTCCATCGTCTACGATGTTAATCTCTATGTCGTCTTTTTCAACTCCTGGGATGTCAGCAATCACTTTCACATCTTTTTCACTCTCTATTACATCCACTAGCGGAGAGAGAGTATCCTTTTCACCTCTGAAAGTCCTTTCTGGAAGAAATGCTTCAAAACCACTCATGAGCCTATCCATCATTCTGTGCATTCTTCTGATTTCATCGCTTATCTCTTCAAACCAATCCTCAAAGGGATCAAATCTTCTCCTCCTCATTTCCCTCACCTCAGGTAAATATTTTTATATGCACTTCTATATAAAACTATCTATTATGACATCTGAGCTAAAGCTTCTCTCCCCTTCATCCCCTCTTTTACTCCAAGCTTCTTTGCCTTACTGGACACTCCTACTACTGGCTTTTCTAGCATCTCTTCAATTGAAGAAACTCCTGTAACGACTGCAAGAGCCTCTCCAAACTTTTCTGCAGTCTCTAAAGATATAAAACCGCATCCAAGAATACCTTTTTTTGCTTTGATAATTAAAAGAGTCGAGTTCTCGAGTTTTATCGTTATTCCTATTCCCTTTTCCAGAATCTCTACCGAGAACATAAAGTTCAATTCGTCTCCCTAACTTAAAAGTTAACTGTATGACCTCGAACCTCGTGATTGAGGAAAATGGTTTTAAAATTCCTTTGATTTCCATTGGAACCTCTCCTTTCATAGGAGCATCTCAATTTGGAGTTAAGGCCTTCCAATATCGGAATTACTGGCTTTATCATCCTGAAAGGATGGAGAAAGCCTTCCTCATGGCTTATGAGATTGGAGTTCCTGGAGTACACGTTCTTCCTTATGAATCAATTCTTAAAGCGGTAGAAAAAGCTTTGAAAAAAGCAGATATCATCATCACTGCAACGGTTGAAGTCGGGAATGGAGAAATCTTAGAAAAACTCAGAGATATGGGAGCCTCTGCAGTTGCGATTCACGCGGAGTGGAGTGATAGAAGAACCTCTGAAGTCTCAAAATGGCTTGAGAGAATTTCCGAATTTGCTTTAAGTGGTTTAGCCACTCACAAACCTCATATCACTCTCGAAATAACGAGAGATTTTGGAAATGATTTCTATATGGTTCCAATTAATCCTCTTGGTAGATATATGGGTGATGCAGAAAAAGCGTTAGAGCTCTATTTATCCTCTCAGAAGCTCCTTATAGGGATGAAAATTCTTGCAGCAGGAAAATCCACTCTTGAGGAAGCCTTAAGGTTTTCCATGAAGTATGTTGATGCAGTAACTATCGGAATAGGAAATTTCAAGGAACTCGTGGAAACCTTTACATCTGCAGTTCATATCCTTAGGGAGATTCTCAATCTTCAGTGAATGGGTTTTGCTAACTTGTTGTTGGTATGACGAGTGCACTTCGATAATGATTGGTTCAGAGTACTCTTTGTTCTACTTAATTCCGAACCATTTTGCTTCTTCTTTTAAATAAGAAAGAAATAAGGTATTTTTAAAATCCAATCTTTGGATAATGTATCCTACTAAAATTCCAAATATTGCATACAAAAAATTTTGCATAATTAGAGATGAGATTAGAATTGGCCAAAAGTTCCTATAGCTATTGGGACCGTTCTTTTATGGTATCTTTCTTTAGCGGATTTAAAATTCTCTATCAACTCATTTGATGGTGTTTTATTCCCAATTACTGCTTTTGCTGTAGCAGCCGAGTACATACATGCTTGCTCAATAATTTCATCTGCACTCTTCTTCGGCCTTACACTTTTAATACATTTCTTAACGAAATGAGGTGAGCAAATAGCGATGGAGACTCCTTTTTCGATAGCGTCTTCTGGAATAGCTTGGTAAGATGCATCATTCTCTCTAGAATCATGTGATAAACCAAGAAATCCCTTAGATACGCTTTTATCTTGGATATAGTGTAAGGCTCTCCCCAAGCTTTTCATCGTCCGAAAGTCATCTCCATTTAAATAGGCTAATCTTGCATTCCATATGTTTCATTATTACTCCCAACTCTGGATCATGGTGTGATGCTAGGGTTGTATAAACTCTCCCTCGTCTTCCCATTCTTAAGGCTTTATCAGGATACTTGTCTGGTTCAATCGAGCCTTGAGATAACGCTTTTTCTAAATCTTTTGGCAAATTTAGCGACTTAGATATTTCTCTTGCTATAGCGGTGTGAGTTCTCCACTTCATATCATCCCATATCTTCTCGCTTTTTTAAATTTTAAAAATTTATATTACCATTCTTTCTCCGATTGCGTGTAATAGTATGCTGAGATACTGCTACACTTCGCCCAAATTCGGCAAAGTTGAACTTCTTATATCCGCTGTTATTACAACTCAATGATGGAAAGGTTTATATTCTGAAGAGTTATGGAATACAGGATGCCGATGATCGGTGTGAACCGAGAGGGATGGGAGGGAAAAAGATAAATACCCTCTCCAAGCTATAGTAAAGTTTGCTGAGATATAAGTTTAAGCTCATCTGCAACCAGCCGGCAGAAACCTGATTGGGGAGAAATTCCCCGGGATGAAGGTTCGGTTCCCTGGTTGCAGACATCTGTGGGGACGGTAAGCCTGAGAGCTTCCGTCCGACGTGTGCCTCGTTGGTCGGTGAATTTGACTGGTGGTGTTCAACCCCAATTCCTTTTAACTCCCCAATTAGACCCTGGTTGATCCTGCCAGAGGCCACTGCTATCGGGGTCCGACTAAGCCATGCGAGTCGAGAGGGTTCGGCCCTCGGCGCACGGCTCAGTAACACGTGGACAACCTACCCTCGGGTGGGGGATAACCCCGGGAAACTGGGGCTAATACCCCATAGGTCACGGGTACTGGAATGTCCCGTGACCGAAAGCTCTGGCGCCCGAGGATGGGTCTACGGCGGATTAGGTTGTTGGCGGGGTAACGGCCCGCCAAGCCGAAGATCCGTACGGGCCATGAGAGTGGGAGCCCGGAGATGGACCCTGAGACACGGGTCCAGGCCCTACGGGGCGCAGCAGG
>MTMI02000002.1 GCA_002011165.2 Candidatus Mnemosynella biddleae | reverse complement strand
AGGACGATGACAAAAAGCCTCTTGGCATCGAGAAAGACGCTATATTTCATTTCGCCAGTCACCTATGTTAATGAATCCGGCTAAAGCCTCTACTCCTTCAGTAGCTGGAGCGGAGCCTTTAGGCGGAACTCGCTCAAAAATTTCATACCATAAAAGTCCATATTTGTCAAATTATCAATGACCAATGACCAATTTTTCCACTGAAGTCACTTGTATCTCAGATAGAGACCCTTCTTTGCCTGAGAGCTACGTGACGAAAGGGAGAAATTTTCAACCGAAGTCAATTGAATCTCAGATAAAGACCTTTCTTTGCCCGAGATATACGTGACGAAAGGGAGAAAAGACCAATGAACCAATGACCAATTATAGTTAGTCGCAAAACTTCATAGAAGGGAGGAACCTTTCAATCCAGGCGTTGGCAAAGGTTTCGTGTTATCATGACGCCTTCTTCAAGAGTAACTTCTTCCAAAGAGAGAAAATTGCTCCGGGACACCAGGTCATGATAACACGAAAGGACAAGTTCCGAGCCAACCGTAGAAACCATTCCCTCACGATTTCTCTTAGCTCATCTAGCCCCTTAACGAAAGTGATGGAGATAATGCGCTTTATGCTCTTCCAGATGAACTCTATGGGGTTCAAGTCGGGAGAGTAGGGAGGCAAATAGAGCAACCTGATACCAAGCCCCCTGGCCTCCTTCCTCACCCTCCTGCCGAGATGGGTTTTGAAGTTGTCCAAGATCAAGACTATCTCCTTGTAGTGGGGGTTCTCCTTCCTAAGCACATTCAAAAACTCAATAAATGACTCCTCCCTGGAGTCCTTACCGAAGTGGATCACCGCCTCCCCTCTCAAGGGGTAGAACCCAAAAGCATTTGCCTTCAACCTCTCCGTGTTCTTGATGACAACCGGCAGACCTTCGCTCCATACCCTTACCGTGTTGGCTGTGGTCTGAGGGGAGGTCTCATCTACAAACCCTATTCCTATCTCTTCACCTCCCAACCCATCGAGCACCTTCTTAAGCTCCTTCTCTAACCTCTCGAGAGCATCTTTCGGGGCGGCGGTAATCCCTGGGGTAAGGCTTTCCAAAATGCATCTTGAGCCTCTCCCTCAATATCCTCCTCACCTGATCATAGGAGAGATTAACATCAAATTCCTTCAAGATAAGGAGCCTTACCTCTTTAGTTGTCCAGAAATCCCTCTGCTGCAATAACTCTTGAAGGATTTCAATATCTTTTTCCTTCAATCGAGGGGGCTTCCCCCCTCTCCTAGATGAAGGGATGAGGCCATCATATCCCTTCTCATTCCAATCCTTTCGTGTTATCATGACGCCTTCTTCAAGAGCAAGATGCTTCAAAAGGGAGAAAATTGCTCCGAGACACCAGGTCATGATAACACGAAACCTTTATCCATTTGTATCCTGTGGAGATTCCAAGGCCAAGAGCTTGAGCGGCTTCATTAACATTCATCCTGTAATTTGCAACGAGGTTAAGAAAGCTTTTTCAACCAAGCCATGTAGCTCTCAGGCAAAAAATGGTCTTTGTCTGAGATTTAAGTGACTTCGGGAGAAAAACTTCAGTTTGACCAAGAGGCATTTTTCCTGGGAAAGGCGTTGAATGATCTCTTCCGGATTCCGAACCTCAACCATAGCACCCCTCCTTTCAATATCGGAATCCAGAATACCTCATTCTATTAAATTTTGCAAGGAACTATAATCATTGGGATTTGGTCATTGGTCATTGAGACATTGGTAATTGGGATTTGGTCATTGA
>MTMI02000001.1 GCA_002011165.2 Candidatus Mnemosynella biddleae | reverse complement strand
AGAGGGGATTTCCTAAGGGTTCATCGATTCTTTTTGAAGTTGGAGAGGGTGTGACGAGGGCGATGTATTATCGGGTTATTCAGAGCTTTTATATGAATTTTCTGCGTAGAGGAAAGAAAATTTACATGATTCCAGCTCTGGGAACTGATACGGATAGAATTCTAAATGAGATTAGACCTTTCGTCACAGGAGATGAGCTCAAGAATCTTATTTTTATTGAGAGAGGATGGGGCAAAGAAAGGCTCAGGGGAGAGGAGGCTATAGAGGAGGCTGAGGATACTTATGAACTGCTTATGAGAGAGAGGAGGGGAACATATGAGGATCTTCATGTTACCGGAGTTGATTCGCTTCACTCGAGGTATGGAAATGAAGTTCTCAAAGCTCTTGAAGAGGGGGGTGTCTTCGTCAGAGAGACGAGAGGTCTCCTCATCAGACTTGTCAAGCCTGGATTTCCGTTTATGGAAGAGCTTGTGAATTTGAGTGACATTTACATAAAGATGGAGAATGTTTGCAATGTTCCCGTGATAAAGGGTGAGAAGCCGAAGACTCAATATTATGCGATGATTGTTGATGTTTCGGAAGGATTTCCGAGAGTAGAGTTTGAGAAGATAGGATAGAAAAGAAGAGGTTTCCAGATTTTCAATATATAATCCAAGATGTTCCCTGATATTACACAATGGTTCGAACTTCAGAAATGTAAATTCAAAAATGTAAGCCCCGGGGGGGATTTGAACCCCCGACCTGGTGATTACAAGTCACCCGCTCTTCCGGGCTGAGCTACCGAGGCTTTTTCAGGAGCTATATTTCTTTAAGTTGGATGTTTAAAAAATTTTGCCTAAATATTTTTATATACCATAGAAGCTTAATAATGGTAACTAACATCGAAGAAAGGCGATTTGGAGGGAGTGATGTCCCATGGCAGAAGAGAACGTGATTTACGTGGGTAACAAACCAATAATGAACTATGTGCTTGCAGCGGTTACGCAGTTTAACAACGGAGCAAGTGAGGTTGTGATTAAAGCAAGAGGTCGTGCAATCAGTAGAGCTGTGGATACTGCGGAAGTAGTAAGAAAGAAGTTTCTGACTGATGTTGAAGTTAAAGATATAAAGATTGATACTGAAACTGTTAAGACGGAACAGGATGAGATGAATATCTCGGCGATAGAAATCTATCTGAGTAAGCCCTGAATAGGGCTTTTCTCCCAATTTTTAACTTTTTCAATTTTAATTTTCTCTTAATTTTTTCTTAGTCTGTTAGAGGAGGAAAAGTTTAAGAACCGTGAGAATGTAAAAGTCTGCACATACTTTCGAGGAGGTTGCGTTTGTGGCAGAAGAGAACGTGATTTACGTGGGTAACAAACCAATAATGAACTATGTGCTTGCAGCGGTTACGCAGTTTAACAACGGAGCAAGTGAGGTTGTGATTAAAGCAAGAGGTCGTGCAATCAGTAGAGCTGTGGATACTGCGGAAGTAGTAAGAAAGAAGTTTCTGACTGATGTTGAAGTTAAAGATATAAAGATTGATACTGAGGAGATTTCGGGAGAGAGAGGAGACGTAATAAACGTCTCTTCAATTGAGATCTACTTGGCGAAGTAACTCCTCTTTTTCTATCTTTTTATTTTATTCTCTGGTTCCAAGTGAATGGTGATCTCTTTTATGAAGTCGAATTCTTTTGTGATCTTTTTTTCGACTCTTTCCGCAATTTCATGAGCTTCTTCGACTGTTAAAGATGGATGAACTGTTATGTGGACGTCTGCATACATTTCTCCTGGTTTTCCTCTACATCTAAACTTATGATAACCCTCAACGCCTTCAACTTCAAGAATTGCTCTTTTAATTTCCTCTTCACACTCAATTAACTTCGCATCCGTGAGTACCATTGCAGATTCCTTCGCTATTCCAACCCCCATTTTTGCAATTAAAATAGCGATTGCCAAAGCTAAAAGCGGATCCACCAAATTGAGTCCAAGTTTTATGAGTAGGAAGGATCCGAGAACTGATAAAGAGACGTATATATCGCTTTTAGTATGTGAAGAGTCCGCTATCAAAATGTGACTTCCGAGTTCTTCACCTTTCTTCCTTTCATAAGAGTAAACGAAGATATTTACGATGATGGTCAAAATCATCACAGAGACCGTTATAGTGGAGATTTCCGGTGAGAAATTCGTTTTAAGTCTTATGTAAGCTTCTTTAACAATCCAGAACGATGTAATAAGAAGTAAGGATCCTATAAATAGTGTTCCCAAGCTCTCAAACTTCCCATGCCCGTAGGGATGATTGTAGTCTGCCTCTCTCATCGCTATCGTGGTTGCAATGATCCCTATAATATTCGAAAGGGAGTCGAAAGAGGAGTGAAACGCATCCGAGATCATGCTGAGTGAACCAGAGAGAATCCCAAAGATTGCTTTCGCAACTGCAACTAAGAGATTGAGAAAGAGAATTAAAATGAGGATTTTTCTCGCTTTTTTGTAACTCATCGAAGATGATTTCTTATTTTAAGAATAAAAAGATTGCTAAAAGAGTTCTTTTAAGGCTTATCGAAAAATTTGAGGTTAAATAAATTGAGTGAGGTAGGGTAAACTTTTATTCCTCTAACAGTCTCATAGGTTTTCCACAGCAGAAAAGCTGTCCTCTTCCTGCCTGAATCACTCTTACAACATTTCCGCAAACCATGCACTTGTAAAGTTGCCCTTCCCTCGTCATAGTTTCACTCTAAGACTTCTTTGACTTCTCCCTCTCCCTTCTTGAGCTCTTTAACTTGCTCTTCATCAAACTTCAGAAGAAGTGCCAAGAACTCTCCAACGTGTGTTTTCTCCTCTTTAGCCACTTCCAGAAGGATTTTCTTTATTCCTTCATTATCAACCATCGAAGCGAGCTGTTCATAAAGATTTATTGCATCCAGTTCCGCAATCACAGCCAATCTCAAAGCCTCCTTGTTGACGTCCTCTTTTGTTAAATCTTTTATTTCAACCGGGATTTTTGCGAGCATTCAAACTCCTCCTGAGTTGTTACAGAAAATTGCCTCTGAGCCAATTCCCTATCTATCATTAGAAGGGCCTTTTTATCCTCTCCTATAATCTCGAGTTGCTTTCTGATCTCCTCAGCACTTGCCTCTTCTTCAACCTGCTCGCTCACAAACCATTGAAGCATGTTGTAGGTTGCATGATCCTTCTCCTCAATCGCCAGATTAACCAGATCGTTTATCATTTCTGTGACTTTAGCTTCATGTTCGCATGTTGTTTCGAAGACGTGGAGGGGGGACTTCCATTCTGAGGGAGGGGCTTCAACTTTTTCGAGCTTAACCTTTCCACCTCTGTCATTCACGTAATCAAAGATTTTCATCGCATGCATCAGTTCTTCTTGAGCTTGTACTCTCATCCAATTTCCAAAGCCCTTTAGGCCTTCTGCCTCAAAATGAGCAGACATCGAGAGATAAAGATATGCTGAATAAAGCTCAGCATTTATTTGTTTGTTCAAAGCTTTTAAAACTCTATCCTTTAACATTTCATTCACCCCATCGGATTCTTTTTATAAGAACTTCGGGAAATTTATCCAGCAAAGGTATTAACTCACAATTTTAAATTTTGTTTCACGAGATATAAGTTTTTTGTTCGAATTTAGAACTAAAAGTATATGAATGAGGACTTTCATCTATCTTTTGTGGACGAAAAAGATAGAAGGATAATAGATGCTCTCGTGGAGAATGCGAGAATACCTAAGGTTAGAATAGCGGAGAGCTTGGGGATAACTGAGGCTGCAGTTAGAAAAAGAATTTCGAAGCTCGAAGAAGAGGGCGTGATAATCGGTTACAAGGCAGTAGTGGATTTCAAAAAAGCCAAGATTTTCGCTTCGCTGACTGGAGTTGACGTTGAAGCAGAGAGGCTATGGGAAGTTATAAAGATTCTGAAAGAGAATGAGAAAATTAGATCGATGTGGCTCACCACTGGAGATCACGCGCTGATGATAGAGATAGTCGCAGATTCTATGGAAGAACTTTCGAGAATTCATGAGGAGATTTCCAATCTTTCTGGAGTTTCTCGAGTCTGTCCCTCAATAATTCTGGACGTCCTTAAATGAAACTGCTGAGATCTGCTTGCTTTATCTTTCCGTTGCTGAACATGGCTTCGAGTTCCTCTCCCAAGAGTTTAAGCCTCTGTTTTGTGTATTCAGATATTCCAAATTCTTCCGCTATTTTTCTGGAAACATCATAGTATTTCGAGACGGAGCCCTCGTGAACCGTTAGTGTGAGTTTTGATCCGCACTTCAAACAACACCCTTTCAGAGGTGCTCTTCGATACTTGGAGTTGCACATCGGACACCTGAGAGATTGCTTCGAGAACTGCCTGAGATTTCCAATCAGATCCGGGAGGAAATGGGAGATGACCAATCTTTCTGCAACGTCTCTTTCATCCACCGCCCTTATCTTTTTGGCAAGTCCCAACTGCTTCTCTATTTTATCTACCATCGTATCAAGAGTTTTGTAAGAACTCCTAAGAGGTCCCGCAGAAATGCATGAAGTCTCGTGAGTGTATCCTAAACCTGAATACGGATCTCCATTTTCCATCTTTTTGGAGACTACTTCCATAAGACTGAGGGCTTCCTTTGGCATTTTGCCTTTTTCAGCTATCCTGTAGAACTCCAGAGGATATGCAAACATGACGTCCATGTTGTGAACCTCTCCGTCAACTTCTGGAACAATAATTCTTGTCGTCAGAACTAAAGGCGCATCCATAAATCCTCCTCGCTTCTCTGGAAGGTAGTCTCTTGAGAAATTCAAAAGAGCGTCTAGAAGGAGTATTACGCAATCTTCGTCTCCATCGCAATTCCTTCTTTTGGCCGCATGGAAATAAGGATGAGCGTATCCAACAGAAGCTTTGGTGAACCCTATTATCCTCCCGAGAATTCCAGCAGAGGTGTGAGGTGCAAGACCTATTACAAGGTGTCCGATTAGATCTTTCTTGGACTTCGCATTGTAATAAGCAGGTAATCCATAATATCTACTCAGGAGCTCATCCACAAACTGAGCAACTCTCAGAAGATAATCTCCAGCGTCCTCTGAGATTATTATATCCTGAACCTTTAGTTCGAGTGTCTGTTCTTCGCTTTTAAGTTCCTCACCATAAATGTCATGAGTATAGCCGAGTTCTTTCAGCTTTTCAACCGAGACTCCAATTTCAGATGGTCTGAAGTGAGTTAAGGGAAGATCTGTCATGTCATATCTTATTGTCCCGTCTTTGAAGACTGTTAGAGAGAAAATTGATCTAAGAATCCCCTTCTCAAGTGGCTCTGGAGTTCTTCTCGCAGACATTAGTTCCTTTACGCCTTTTAGCTCCTTTATTCCGTTAATTCCGAGTTCTCTAAGAGCTCTGTTTATCATTTCCTTCAAATCTATTTCGTATTCCGCAAAACTTGATGTAGATTTTCTGCATCTTGGACAGAGATCGTGAGGGGTAATAGTTCCACAGGATGTGCACTTCTTTACGGCCTCTGTTCTCGCACCACACTCGCATCTAATCAGCGGTGTTTCCTTTCTACATTCAGGACAATATCTCACATTCAAAACAGCTTTTATCTCTCCTTTCTCCGAAGCCTCAAGAACAGATCTCGTTCTCCCTCCATAATCACCAATCGGGAAGAGGACTTGAGGAGATGCCTTCATCCTTCTTTCTTTCGACTTTTCGGGTCTTCCCATCCTCGCTCCAACTCTTGTTGGTGCTCTGGCTCTAACCACAAGGCCACTAACTTCATTAACAGCGTCTAAAGCGGTTTTGAATGAGATTGAAGTGTATTTCTTTCTTAATCCATCATCTAAACCAAGACATCTTATTAGTGGCTTCGAGTCCTCAATTATAATATCATCTCTCATGAGATGAGGAATGAGAAGTTTTTCAAGAATTTCCTTCACTTTTTCATCATAAGGCACCTTCAGTATTTTTCCGTCGAACGAGGCTTTCGAGGATATGAAATCAGAAAGATAAAGGAATTCCTCTACAGAGATGTCATGCCAGAGATACGTGAACTTTGGATGCAAGGGTGCTCCCATTTCACAGAATCTCAAAGCTTCATCTCCACTCGGATCCTCGTATCCTTTCAACCCCATTATTTCCACTGGAACTTCCTGAAGCCATATTTCGATGGAGTATGTAGGAGGGAGAAGTTTGTGATTATTCTCGAGAAAGTCTCCGTAGTTTATCAGAATTTCTCCTACATCGAGGATTTTCTCAACTTTATCTCTAATTCTCTTTGCGGTCTCAATATCATCAACTCTTAAGACATCTCCGTTAAATAAACGAACTGTAGGACCTTCTATAGAGTCTACAGGAGCTATTCCCGCAGCCTTGCCCGGAAGCTCAAGTTTCAGCTGAGTGCCAATAGCTATAAACTCATCAAGTATGATCATTGTCGCAGGATTCAATCCAGCAGAAGCAAACCCGGTGTTTCTCGATCTTCCATATCTCAGTCTGAAACCTCCTGGCTGTGAGGGATGTGAAAGGACTGGTCTTCCAGCAATAACCTCTCTCATGAATTTGTAATCCTTTTTCTCTCCCTCCTCTTCTTGATCGTTCTCTTTTGTCAAACTCTTAACCCAGTCCCATCCTTTGATCTTCAACTTTTCCACATACTTGGCAATTTTTGGAGCTTTTAAAGCAAGACCTTCCGCGATAACTAGTGCAACGCCCCCCCTCACCCTATTTGTTTCTACCCTTTTCAAATTCCTGTAACCTGAGACTTCTTCCTTTTCTGTTGGCTCTCCGTCTATGCAAACTGGGCAGTGGGAGACTATGTAACGAATTTCCTCTTCCGAAGGAGTATATTGAAGAGGAGCTATTCTCCTGTAAAGCGATATCTCCTCTATATACCTCTCTATCTCCTCTTCGTATGGCCTGTAGGGAGCATATCCTACGAGTTTTCCGACGTAATCTGCTACAAGCACAGAGAGAGCCTGTGCAGTTCCTCCGGCACTCCTTATTGGTCCTGCGTAGTAAATTTTGAGGAATTTTGTTCCGTCGTCATTTCTGCCTTCTCCAACCTTAGCTATTCCTTCAATCGGAGCTGCAACCACCCCTCCGGTAAGAATTGCTATAGCTGTTCTCACAGCCATTTCAACAGCGGTTATACCTTTGAAATCTCCTATCTCGCCCTTTGCAAACTCAGAACCTATGAGGATCGCTGTTTCCTCTAAGGAGTGCTCCTCGTTATATCTTCTTATCATCTCCGCAAGTCCAGGGATGTTCATCAGCCTTTCAACTCTCTCAGCAAGATCTTTGGCTATCGGAATCTCAGGCTCTGGAGTTGGATCCTCTCTCCTTCTTCTAGCCTCTTTCGCAATTTCATAACATTTCTTCAACTCGAATTCGAGAGAGGAGAAATAACACTCGTTCATTACACATCCCACAAATAGAGACCTGTCAATTCGTCGTATTTCCTCTCGACCAGATCTCCAAAGAGCTCGAAAAGGAAAAACTCTACTGCAAATACCTCACATCCTTCGAGAACGTGTCCTCCAATGCAGGTTCCATCCGACTTCGAAGCTATGAGATGTAGATGAACGTGTGGCTTTCCATCCTTCCTCGTTACATTTCCGTAACATGAGACTATCTCCACTCCTGCATTATCTTCAATTTTGACGAACTCCTTCTTCTCTTGATTATAATAACCAAGAGTTATTTTCTTCAAACCTCCGAGTATTTTGATTATTGCAAGCTCAATTCCTTTCTCCAAAACTAAAGCATTCAGAAAACCGAGGAGGTCCTCTCCATATGGTATCTTTCCCATATAAACTCTTTTTATTTCATACTCCTTCATCCCATCACCCATCACTGGTTTTAATAACTGCAGTGGTTAAAAACTCTTCCCGAGGTGATGGCATGAGCTTTAGTGGTTCTCTTAAAAATTCTGAGAAAATTTTCGAATTGATAGGAGAAGAGGCTAAGAAGGCTCTTTACGAGCTTGTAAAAAGTAGAGAGGATTCGGAAGAAGTTATAAAAACGATTACGGCAACAATAGAGAGCTTTCAGATTTACGATGCTATAGAGCTTGGATCCAAGGAAATGGAGAGGGACCTAAAGACCATATGTGAGAACTATGATGAGATGCTTGCACTTGCAAATGAGTTCATAGAAAGAGGAGTGGAGTTTTCCTTAGAGGGTTTGGGATTTCCAGATCCGGTGGTGGCGAGATCGAGAGAGGAGATAGGAAAGGCTATGAGAGCTGCAATGATGGTTTTTCTTGGAATATGGGAATACGACAGGAATAAAGGAATTATCTATTGGTAAGGGATTTAAACAAATTTCAGTATTTTTGGAGAGAGATCACTAAGATTCATGAACACTGCAACCCCCGGAGTTGGAATTATGTTCATTCTCTTCTGAAACTCAGTCTGATCCTGCCAAGTTCCTGAATTTATAAGATAGATCCCTCTATAAGTTCCAACTCCTACAGTATGAACGTGTCCACAATGAAGTACATCAGGGGTTGTCTCTATCACAAGTTTATCTTCTTCTTCCGGTGCAAGAGGTACTTTCTCTCCATAAATGGGGGATAAGTGCCTTTTCTTTATCAGCTCTCTCATCATGAGGTGGGGGTTCTTGTAACCAGAGGGTATGAGAGAGGCTATATCATCAAGAGATCTTCCGTGATAAATCAGAATTTTCAACCCGTGAATGTCTATAAGCGAGGGATTGCTCACAAAAATTGTATTTCTCGGAAAAAGAGACTGGATTTCCTCTGGAAGTGGAGGTTGTGGTTCCGCTTGTCTAACTGCATCATGATTTCCAGAGGAGATGATGATTTTAATTCTCTTAGGAATTTTTTCGAAGAGTTCTCCTGCAACTTCGTATTGTTCAAAGACATCGAGAATTTCGAGTTCTCTATCCTGATTCGGGTAAATTCCAATTCCATCAACAATATCACCCGCAACGACGAGATAATTTACAGTTTCCGCAAGTTCCTTTTGCTCCTCGTTTCCATATTCTCCACTTAACCAAGAAATAAATCTATTCCAGTCTTCTTTCAAAAATGTCTTGCTTCCCACATGAATGTCAGAGAGAAAGAGGATCCCACAATTTATTCTCTCAATTTCTCTACTCCTGTGTACTTTTACATCAGGTTCTATCAAATCAGTCGCAATAAGAATGTCATTGTGTTTAATTGCTTTTAATCCAATCACCTCATCTAGAACTAGAAGCTTTGCTCTTTCGTAGCACTCACTCTCCTTCGATATGATTACGCTGATGACTCCGGTTTGATCCTCAAGCTCGATAATGAGGTTACCAGAAGATGTCTCCCTTATTTCGTTAACCATTCCGATTACTGTAACTTCGTTCCCTCTCGGAACCCTCGAAATCGTTGATATCTCTCTTCCTCGTATTCCCCTCTGCTCTATTATTTTCCTCAATTTCTTGTACCTACTTAGAAAATAGCTGTGAAAGCTTTCTGCTGAAGCGCTTGATGAAGAGGTTAGGAAATTTTCAATGATTTTAACTTCAGATTCTTTCCTTTCCGAGATCAGAGCTATGACGTTTTCTGGTTGCACAACGATTGTTGAACTGTCGAGAGATTTCAAAAGACGTTCGACTATTTCTTCTGGATTTCTTTGAGAACTTATTAACTTTAAAGCCTCAGGATGGACTTGAAATCCATTTTCCAAAAATCTTCTCAATATTTCTTTTGACATTCCCTCATAAGGTTGAAGGTGGAGGAGAATAAAATTTACTTTACCTCGGAAGATTTTTAACTGATGGTTGGATATTTCAATTCAGCGGTGATCTCATGGGGAATCTCAAAAAAGAAGTCGTAGAAACAGTTATTCCTTCTGCTTTGATCGTAGGGATTATTCTGCTTATCAGCGGAACTTATCCAGTTTTTGCAGTCGTTTACTCTGATAGTATGGTTCCAAATCTCGAGAGGGGTGATGTCGTTTTTCTGATGAAAAGTGACGTTATAAGTTACGAAAAGGGAAAAGAGCTTAACTATGTTTCTTTTGGAAATTATGGAGATGTGATAGTTTATAGACCAAATGGAGACTCGAAGAGAATGCCGATAATTCACAGAGCTATGTTCTGGATAGAGAAGGGTGAAATAATCCCAAATGATGGGATTGCTCCTAACTCAGGATTTGTTACAAAAGGAGACGCAAACTCCGCTTATGATCAGCCCTTTATTTCATCTCCAGTTAAAGAGAAGTGGATAATTGGAGTTGCTAAATTCAGAATTCCTAAAGTGGGTATTATTTATTTGAAGATTTTGGAGTTTATCAGAAATGCGATTGCACTGAGAGTTTTTGTGTGAAGTCTTTGAGATTGCTCAATCTGTAATCAGAGAGTAAAACAGATTTCGTACTTTCTAAAGGAACGCTGAGGGTTATTTCCTTTGTTCTTCCGTATCTTCCCTTGTTGACTATTGTAGCATTAATTATCCCGAGCATGTCAAGCTCTGATATCAAGTCTGTAATTCTCCTCGGTGTTAGGGGTTCTATCCCTATTTCCCTGCATATCTCTTTATAAACTCTATAAACCTCTCCGCTAGTCGCACCCCTAACATTAGAGCTTTCGAGAAAAACAACGCTGTAGAGTAGAACTTTTGAGTGCATCGGAAGTGTTTTTATAACTTCAACTATTCTATCAATCTCAATCTTCTCCTGCGCCAATCTAACATGTCTCTCTGTGACTTTTTCAGCACCTTCTCTCTCGGCAAGCTCTCCCGCTATTCTGAGGAGATCAAGAGCTCTTCTCGCATCTCCGTGTTCCTGAGCTGCAAAAGCTGCACATAGGGGTATAACTCCATCTTCCAAAACACCATCTCTGAATCCCAGTTTGGCTCTCTCCTCAAGAATATCTCTTAACTGTTGCGCATCATAAGGTGGGAAAACTATTTCCTCTTCTCCAAGAGAGCTCCTGACTCTTGGATCCAAATACTCTGTGAATTTTAGATCATTAGAGATTCCTATCAAACTCACTTTTGCGTTATCAAGCTCGGAATTTATTCTTGAGAGATTATAAAGAACTTCATCTCCTTTTTTGACAAGTTTATCTATTTCATCGAGAATGATTATTATTACTGCTCGATGTCTATCTATTGCATTTTTGAACTCCTGATAAACTTGATCTGTAGGCCAACCAGTCATTGGAACTTCTCTATTAAAATATTTCGAGAGATTGGCAAGAACTCTGTATTGCGTATCTATAATCTCACAATTAAGATAAACAACGTGACAGGGAACGTTTCTATTTCTTCCCACATTTTCGAGTTCCTTTCCGACGTATCGCGCAACTGCAGTTTTTCCTGTTCCGGTTTTACCATAAATGAGAATATTTGATGGTGTCTCTCCTCTAAGAGCTGGAGAGAGAATTGCTGCAATGCTTCTTATCTGCTCATCTCTGTGAGGAAGATAATCAGGAGTATAAGAGTGTCTCAAAACTTCTTTATTTAGAAATATTGAATTTGCATTTAGAAATTCGTCAAAGATACTTCCACTACCATTAGGATTCATAACTATCACCACGAGGGAATGGATAGCTTATGATTTGAGATGTAATAAAGATAGTCTCTGAATATTAATAATCATTGCGAGTGACACCCACCCCTTTATTTCCAGTGGAAATATTTTGGACATTTCTATTTTTTATTATTTTTAATGACGAAGTAACCAGTTGTAGATTTCTGCAACTAAAATTATTTATACTTTTCCAAGAAAAATTTAAAAATAAATTAAATTAAAAATAGAAAGTCGAGTGCCAAATCCAAAAAGTCTTAAAAAGTTCCACTGGAAATAAAGGGGTCTCTCCCACCAAAATGATTGAATAAAAAGAAAAATTACTCAGGAGGTATTCTCTCAAGCTGAGAAACTATATTCCAAATAAGAGTTCTTGCATGTAGTGGAATGTTGGGATCGTTTCCAACCTCATCCAAAATTGAAATTGCAGAAGCAGCTCTTATTGCATAACTATCTTTTCCAGATTCAACACCCTTTTCAAGTACATCTTTAGCTTTTTCTGCTGATCTTCGGATATTTTTCGGGACGGTGTCATCGTTAATAATCTGTTTCAAAATATCAACACAACCTTTTATAATTCCCTCTGGATCTTCTCCCATCATATAAATCACCTCTGTAAAAATTTTTAAGGATCTTGTGTTCATCTCTATTTATCAGAGGTTGGAAAAATAATTTTCGGTTTAAAAGGGTGTGAGAATGGAAGTTAGAAAAATAGTCGAAGCTTTGGAAAAAGGAGCAACGCTCTTGGGCGAACATTGCGAAAACTGTGGAGCTCCACTTTTAAAAAAGGATAATGAAGTGTTTTGCGTTTACTGTGAGAGAAAAGAAGAAAAGAAAGACGAAAAAGAAGAAATAACTTTGGAGGAAATTTTAAACGAAACCGCACAACACCTCATGGGAGTTCTGAGAAGAGAGAAGGATCCAGAGAAAATATATAAAATTCTTCTCTCACTTGAGAAATTACTTGACATGATGGAAAGGCTAAGGAAAAGTTAGTCCAAGTCTTTTATAAAACTCCTTTTTCCATATTCCATTTCGCCGTATTTCTTTATCGTTTCAGCAGTAACCTCTCCCACTCCTTTAACTCTCAGAAGTTCTTTTTTATCTGCGTTTACGATATTCTTTATGGATCCAAAATGGTTCAAGAGGGCTTTTGCAGTGGAAACACCAACTCCCGGAAAAGAAGAAACTATATATTCAAGCATCTCTCTATCATTCTTAGAGGTTTTTTTAGTATGAAATTTGATGTTTCTTATACCCTCTTCCATCTCCCTTTTTGCGATGAGAAAAATCAGCTCAGCACTCTCTCTACTATCCTTTGTGAAAAGAATAGGTACCCTGAAATCCACGCTAATTGATGCTAAAGCTCCCATTATAGCATGAGGGTGAATATTTCTCACTCCAAACAAATTGCCACCTTCTATAATTAACACAGGTCTCTCATAGTTCTTAGAGAGCTCTTCTATTTGTCTGAAAAGGTTTCTCTCAGTGTCTATGAGAGATGCCAGAAAATCCTCAACAGTTTTCCTCTCGACGCAGACTCTAGAGCTAAGTTGATAATCACCAACATTCAGAACTTCAACATCTATTTCAACTCCAAAATCTTTAAGCTCTTTAACAACTCCTGAGCGCAACTCTCTGTGATCAACTATAATCTTTATGGAGGTATTTTTAAAGTCTTCAAGCCTTTTTTGATCACTTTCAACTTCTTTCCCCTCTTCCCTTTTCAACTTCCTCCGCATCATCCTCTTCATTATCTTCTCCTTTCTCCTGCTGATCCAGTAATAGATCTCATCCCTCGTGTCCTTTGTTATTAACATGACAACTCTTCCATAAGTGTCCCTTCCGGTCCTCCCCCTTCTCTGAATACTTCTGATTTCGGAGGGAACAGGTTCATAGAATATTACAAGATCTGTTGAAGGTATATCTATTCCCTCCTCGGCAACTGAAGTTGCCACAAGAACGTTGAAGACACCCTCTTTGAATCTCCTGATTATCTCCACCTGCTCTTTTTGAGAGAGACCCTTGACTCCATTTCTCGAACTCTGTCCTATAAATCTCTCCGCTTTAATTCCCCTCTCTTTCAAATGTGAGGTTATCATCTCCACACTATCTCTGAAGTTTGCGAAGACTATGATTCTCTCAGTCCCTTCGTCAAGAGCCTCTTGGATAACTTCAACAAGTTTCTCCAGCTTTGGATGCTTTGTTTCGAGCCCTTCCACTCTTTTCAAAACTTCAAGAAACTTGGGATCCGAGAAGAGTCTTTTTGAGGCTTTGCTCCCACCTCTTGAATAAGCCTCCTTTTTTAACCTTTCGAAATACTTTTTAAGAGCCTCAAGACCCTGAGTCTCAATTAATTCAACTGCATGTTTCAACTTGAGAACCTCTGCTTGAATAGAAGCAATCTCATATAGCTGTCTGTTTGGCGACTCTTTTATAAGCTCTCTTATTTTAGCTTGAATTTCCAGAATCTCCTTTTTTGAATTCCCTTTGATCTTTACACCCATCTCTCTGAGTTTATTCAGCCTGTCATCTACCACTTTTTCAAGCTCTTCTTTCAACCCCCTTATTTCCACTGGAACTTCTACATGAATCCACTCGAACTCAACGGGATAGATGTAGGGAAGAACATCATCATCATATTCTGTTCTAATCTCAATCTCCTCTATCCCTAAATTTCCACATATCTCCTCAATTCTCTCCTTGGAGCTTCCAGGAGATGCAGTTATACCAATGACATGTGCGTGGGGATTCTCTTCTCTGTATCTCCTTGCAATGTAAACGTATGAATATTCTCCAACAGCACGATGAGCCTCATCAAAAACGATACAACTAACATCTCTTAGAGATATCTCATTCGTCACCAGATCGTTCTCAATTGTTTGAGGAGTCGCAATAATAACAGATGCTCTCCTCCACAACTCCAGTCTCTTTTTCTTTTCGATATTCCCCGTAATCATCGCAATAGATCTTGGGTGAAGGAGAGTCACACTTTTTATAAACTCATAATGTTGCTCCACAAGAGGTCGTGTAGGAGCGAGCATGAGAACCTTGCCACCAGATTCAAGGAGCTTTTCAAGCATCACAATCAGAGCTATCACAGTCTTCCCGAGACCTGTGGGAAGAACAACTAAAAGAGACTTTTCAATACCTTTTCTTGCAATTCTAACTTGATACTCTCGATACTCTATAACATCTTTTTTAAGCAGTGGATGATTGTAATAACTCATCTTGCATAAAATCTCTCATCTACACTATATAAACATCTTTTTCAGCATCTTCCCAAAAGTTTCAGGAGCCTGTCTCTTAGCTCCTTTATTTTCACTCTTTCCTGCTTCATAGAATCTCTGAATCTTATAGTTACACTTTCATCTTCAAGCGTCTCGAAATCAACAGTTACACAGAAAGGCGTTCCTATCTCATCCTGTCTCCTGTATCTCCTTCCTATGGATCCTCCCTCATCGTACTCCACCTGAAGTCCATGGGTTCTGAGATCTTCAGCAATTTCACGGGAGATCTTCACAAGTCTCTCATCATTCACAAGAGGAAACACCGCAACATCAATCGGAGCAATTCCCGGAGGAACCCTCAAAACAACTCTAAGCTCCCCATTAACCTCTTCTTCGTCATAGGCGTGCTCCAACAAAACATAGAGGATTCTATCAGCTCCAAAAGAGGGCTCTATGACATGAGGGATAATTTTTCTCGTCTCCTTTATCTCTTCAACTTCGTAAAATTCCTCTGGAATCTCGATCTTTTCACCATCCACCTCTACGATTATTCCCCCATCTTTAAATTCTGCATTTTTTAGAGCCTCCGCAATTTTCTTTGCTCTCTCCTTATAAACAGGTCCGAGTTTGCTCATCCGGGGTCTCACAACTCTCTTCATCTCTCCTAACTCTTCTCCCGTATCCACTCTGAGATCCACCTGAGAGTGTCTCATATGAGCTCTCAGATCGTAATCTCCTCTGTCTGCAAGACCCACAACTTCAACCCATCCGAATCTAGAAGTTAGAACCTCTGCATCCCAGCAATCATTTGCGTAGTGAGCCATCTCATCCCTTCTGTGTTGTCTGAATCTTATGGCATTTCCGGGGATCCCAATAGAGGTCAGAAATTCGTATATAAGTTTCATGTGATATGCCATAAGGGAATGAGCAAGCATTCCCTCTGAAACAGCTTTTTTAAGGCTGATTTTAATCTCTTTTCCTGTTGCAGGAAGAAGGAGAAGCTCAACGTCTTCAAATGAAGCTGAATCTTTCCTTTCTGGATCCACAAAATATTCCACTTCACACTGCGTAAACTCTCTCAACCTTATAAGCCCCTGTCTTGGCGAGATCTCGTTTCTATAAGCTCTTCCAACCTGAGCAACACCAAATGGTAACTTCTCTCTATTGAATCTGAAAAGTCTGAGAAAGTTGATAAAGATTCCCTGAGCAGTTTCCGGTCTGAGATATCCTACTCTATCTCCTTCAGGTCCTATGCTCGTTTTGAACATTAAGTTGAAGTAATAAACATTACTGAGCTCTCCCCCGCACTCCGGGCATGAAATTCCCTCCTTTCTAATTCTCTCCTCTATAATCTCTGTTTCAGATGAATTAACTTCAGCGAGATGATCCGCTCTGAAAACACTTCCACACTTCTTGCATCTCACCAGAGGATCTGTAAATTCAGAGACGTGACCAGACGCGACGAAAACATCTTCAACTCCTATCGTCGGTGTGTCAATTTCATAAAATCCTTCTCTCTTAACGTATATCTCACGCCATCTCTCTATTATCCTATTCTTCAAGCTCGTTCCTAGCGGTCCATAGTCCCAGAATCCCGCAACCTCTCCATATATCTCAAAAGAGGGCCAGAGAAAACCTCTCCTCCTACAGAGCTCCATTACCTTTTTATACTTATCATTCATTCAAAAAACACCTTCAGGAGATCTCTATCCTTGAGAACTCCTATAATAACGTTCTCACTTGTAATTACTGGTAGTTGATCGAAATTTCCTCTGCTCATTTTTCTCGCACATTCACTGACCTCAGAATATTGATATGCGGTAACAACGTTCTTCACCATTACCTCTTTAACCGGAATCTTCGGAATCTTTATTTCTGAAACTCCATAGTAGAGTCTCAAAGTGTCTCTCACTCCTTCCCAAGCCCACGCATCCTCATCATGAGCTGTTGACATGTCGGATTTCTCCACTCTATCCTCTATCATCGAAGCTTTCAGAATATCATCATCGCCTATTATACCAACGAGCTCTCCGTTATCATTTACAACAGGCATCGCGTTTATATTTCCCATCTGCATCATCATTGCAACAATATTCAGTGGAGTCATTTCCCAACATATCATCGTGCCATCCTCAAGGTATCTGTCAATCGTTTCCTGAACGTCCATATCGCCCAAAGCCCTTATGAGATCCGCAATACTGACAATTCCAACGAGTTCATCATTTTTCACAACTGGAAGCCTTCTTATTCTCCTCTCATAAAGTATCTTTGCGGCACTCTCTATTGACTCCTCTGGAGAAATCGTTATTGGGTTTCTTGTCATCAAAAGAGCAAGTTGCTCTTCTTCTGGTTTTCTGAGAATATCTGTTCTTGTAATTATTCCAACAAGTCTCTTATCCTTCACAACTGGAACTCCTGAAATTCCATGCTTCTTGAAGATCTCAAGTACTTCATCCCTTGTTCCCGGGAGAGTCACATAGATGACATCTCTCGTCATCACATCCTTAACTCTGAGTCCACTCTCAATCACGTTTCTCACCTTTAACGACCATTACAGGCATTTTCGAAAGTCTGATAACCTTTTCAGAGGTACTTCCCAGAATAAATCTCTCAATTCCACTCTTTCCTAAAGTCCCAACGGAAATCAGATCTGCATTTATTTCTTCTGCATATTTCACGATCATTTCAGCCGGATAACCTTCAAGGATCTCAGTATGAACCTTCACACCCCTCTCCTTTGCGAGATCTTCAACATATTTAAGAGCTCTTTTACCTTCTTCTCTCAGGACATCGAGGATGTCCTCCAAAGCTGCGTCAAGCGGGACGCTTACAAAAGCAGCAGTGTCCATAACATAAATTCCATAAACTTCGGCTCCGAGTTTTTGAGCTAGATCTACTGCAACCTCAACAGATTTCTTCGTATACTCGGAGCCATCTGTAGCAATAACTATCTTCTTAATTTCACTCATCTCTCCTAACCTCCGGTTATTGTCCTGACAATATCATCTGGTCGAACTCTACGAATGAGAGTTCTTATAACACTTCTACTTCCACACGTGTTAGATGAATTTAGGTTGATTACTGTTATATATGCTTTTTTCCCAACTTCTATGCACCCGAGCTCTTCATCTCTCTTTAAAATCCTCGCTCCGTTTATCGTACCCATCTTGAGAATTTCTTTTGGAGGAATCTTATAAACCCTTGAGATGAAATCCATCTCCCTGAAGAGGTCAACTGAATTTATCATTAGATTATCGGTTCCAATGGCAACACACAATCCCTCTTCCAGCATTTCTCTGAGAGGTGGTGCACGCCCACAGATTCCAGCACCATCGAGATTCGCCCTCGGACAAACAACAACGGGAATGTTGAGGTCAGCCATCATCTTAATATCCTCTCTGGAAGCACACGTCATGTGCACAACAAAGTCTGGTTCAAGACTTAGAGCACCCTCTATATCACTTCTTTCAAATTCTCCTGCGTGAATCGCAAAAAGTTTCCTCATTCTCTTCGCACTCTCTCTCCAAGAGATGAGAAGCTCCTCCTCAACATCTAGATATCCGCTTACTCCTATTCCCTCAGAGATTTTCAATACCTCCTCCTCATCACATCCTTCCGGTCTTCCGAGAATGACCGCAAGAGGTTTGAACTCCGCCTCTCTTAGCATCCTCACCCCTTCAATTCCTCCCTCTCTGAAATCGCAGAAGGCTCCAATTCCACACTTCACCATATCATTTGAAACCCTTTTCATCATTCCTATAATCTCGTCTCTCGGCGTCTCCCTCAGAATTCTGTGCTTCAAACCATCTGGTGGTGCAACAACACTCCTGAGATCCTCATACTCTAAGTCCTTCGCAACAGCATCACCAGTGTGGACATGAGCATTCACAAGTGAGGGGATTATGAGAAGTTCGCCTCTGATATTCTCTTCTTCAACTTCTTTTATCACACCATCTTTAATCGAAATGTAACCTGAGATGAGCTCGAACTCCTCTCCTCTTAGGATCCATCCGCTTATCACGATCTCAGACATAACATTTAAATTAATGATACTCAAACTTAAAATCGATGGCGAAGAGGAAGAGAGAAGGAAAGGAAACAGGACTCATCTCTTCAGCAGGTTTGATGAGGTATTATGATATAAGAGATTCCAATATTGAGATAAACCCAAAAACAGTGCTTTGGGTCTCTCTACTCCTCGGAATCCTTGTGCTGTTTTTGAACGGATTTTACGGGCTCTGGCCGTAATTTAATAGATCATTCAATTTGACATATTTTTTGGGTATTTCGGCTCTAATACCTCTCATTGGATTGACCGCTTGATTCACTCTTAAATTAACTATCAGGCTTGAGAGCATGTAAGCCTCTTCAAACTCAAGTCCATGAGCCCTCATTAAACTTTTTACAACTTCTTCAGAAGCTCTGTAAAGTGCATCATCTAGGCTGTGACCAAAAGTTACTATCGAATATGAATCTTCAAGCTCGACAATGGGATATTTGGGTCTCATCCCCTTAATTACATCTAACCTAATTTTAACCTCTCCTGAAATCTCAACTGCTGTGGAACAGATCTCTCCGTCTCCTTGTACAGCGTGAAGATCTCCTAATGCTAAAAGAGCACCCTCTACAAACACCGGAAGATATACTTTACTGCCTTTAGTTATCAATGCTACATCCATGTTACCTCCGTGATAGCTTGGTGTTATCGTGGGAAACTCTCCTTCAGACGGAGCAACACCTAAAACCCCTATCATTGGCTTAATTGGCATCCCTATGTTGTTAAATTTTACAGTTTCATTCTCAAGATGCAATAACTTTACCTTGGGTTTAAACAACTTATCGTGGAGCACCCCTCCTCCAGGATAAACTCGGATCCAACCCCTCTCACTAGGAGCTACGTCTAGAATCTCAACAACCAAAGTGTCACCGGGTTCAACATTCTCCACATAGATCGGACCCGTGGCAGGATTTCTTTTAGTCAAATCTATTGTCTCTAATCTTACATTTTCATCTTTTATTTGATTGCTCAATGCATCTAAAGTTTCAAAAATAACTACATCCTTTAGCTTCACATGAGCCACGGGCTTCAAGTACTTGGAGAATTTATAAATAACGTTCTCACATGATATTTTTACTGCTATTTTATCATCCTCCTAAACTACAAGTTCTGTTAGCGTTTTGGAGATATATGAAATTTCGCGCCTTGCGAAATTGGGTGAGTAGAGGCGCTGAAATTTTAGACTATTTTATTTGGAGTTATTACTCTTATTGGCTTTCCTTTTTCAATCTCTTTATTCTTGATAGTATTAATCGTATTTGAATTCAAAGGATAATACGAGATTACGATGAGTAAATCCAAATAAGGAATATATCTATCAATTTGTCCAAGTAATCTTTGAAGTTTTGACGTCTCTTTTAAATCATACTTAACTTCTATTCCGATTTTTGCACCGCCTATAGAGATCAATAAATCTATCCTTTCGTTTGAAGGAAGTTTGTATTCTCTATTTATGTTAACTTTCCAACCAAATTTTGTGAGAGAGCCTTCCAACACAGAAACAAGTCCATTAAGAAATGGTTCTATTTGTTTATGGAAGTCTATTTCGTCTTTAGGTTTAAATGAAATGGAATATAATCTTCTCATATAAGTTATAATCTCATCTACCACAACACCAAGTATTTTATCTCCAACAGCCTTCTCAACTTTTCCATCTATTTCCATAAGGATTTTATCATATTTTTTGTTTACAAATTCTATCTCATTTAAGAACTCATCCGCCAATCTGTGTTTACCTAAGCGAATAAGTGATTGATAAATTTGATTTGTAGAAAGTTGCCTTGAAAGAATTTCGACAAGTTTTACTTTTGATATTTTATTAAGATTCATCTTTTTCTGTTCATCAAGTCCAAAATCCAAAGGAGGTGCATCTATTTTCGGCATTTCAAAATCTAAGCCAAATATATCTTCTCTTCTTCTACTTTTTCTTGTTGTTCTTCTCTGTTTTGAAAAACCAAAATCTAGAGAAGACATCTCTATTTTAGGAATCTCAATTTTTGACACATCAAAATCTAAACCAAAAATATCTTCTTCCTTTTTTCTACTTTTTCCTCTCGTTTTTCTCGTCTTTTTTCTTGACACGTTTCACTCCTCGAAATATGTTTTATAGATTTGAACTAATTCACGATGAGAAAGTTGAGAAAGGTATTTTTCTTTTATAATTCTTATTTCTTCTTCTCGTTTTGAGTTAATTTGAGATCTCTTTACTTGTTTTTCAATTGTTGTTCCAACCTTTTTAAAGAAATGTCCAATACTCATGATATTTATATTTTGTTTTTTTTATTTTATAAATTTTTTTGAAAAGGCGCTGGAGATAACCTTTCGTTAAACTCCAATTTTCCAAGTTTCCCTAGAAAATTTCAATTTTTGAATGATAATTGAAATAAATTAAATTTTTCTTTTCTATAATTCTTTCTACTCTAAAAAACGTAAAAAAACTTTAGCAACTATGAACTAGGTTGGCAAATTTATCGAGGAATCAAAGCTTAGGAAATATTCTTTTACTAAGGAGCTCAAAACTTTTTGAAATTAACAAGTAATATGAAATACAAAAATTGTTCTGGCTTACGCTGAATGCGATTTGTTTTATTCGACCCCTCAAAAGGAGACATTTAAAAACTTGCTAACTTGCTCTAATCGTTAACATCATTAATCGTCTTCACTTATATTTGGTAAGCGCCATATAATATTTCCCGTTGAAAAACACAACGGTTGGATCAGCTATTTTTTCATCACTTTCATACACAACTCCATACTCATCCCAATTAATTCCATCCTTGCTCTTAAACAGAAATATTACGGGTTTCCCATTCCTCTCTGAATAACAGTAAAGATAAATAAGATTATTCATCTTCATAGCATCACATATTCTCCCGTCTAAATCCAAATTCTTCTCTTTAACGAAATTCACACCATCCTTTGAAGAAAAGAGATAAATTCCTTTTTCATCCCAGCCAATCATATATCACTTTCCATTAATTTCAAAAACAGTGGGATCCATTATTGGTTGTGAAAAACCTATTTCTTGGAAATCAATACCGTCATCCGCTTCTGCCACTATTCCGAGATTCGTATATAATCTGTATTTTCCATTTATTAGAATAACTTCGAAAAGAAACATAATATAAACGAAGTCTTCCTTCATAATCTACAACAAGATTTGGAACGCTTCCATCCTTTGCTACGATAATTCCTGTTTTTCTCCAGTTTATCCCATCATCTGATTCCAGAAGAATTATAGAATTTCCTATTTTTTCCAAATTATTCATCAACTTCTCTACTGTTTTGGGGTCTTTAGTCTCTTTTTCTAAAATATCTAAGACCCTCTCATCATCGAAAATGAATGTCACATCTTTATAGGTGAAAGAGTATTTTCCCTCAGCTTTTTCACATGTTCCTTTAGAAACATAAATACTGAACTCAGGATATTTCCAATAAATAACAGTTCTCCGCTATTCTCTCAGCTTTTACTATACTTTCAATAAGACCGGTAAACTCTTCATATTCACCTCACGCTTATTTTTCTCTTGATATTTTTCTTCCTCGGTGTTGGATTTTAAAGGCAAATACTCCTCTTCAGAGGCAATCTGAATATTGGTTTTTTCATAGGCAATCACAAACAAGAGTGCCACAATAAATAATACAAGTACCAAAAATGCTTTTAACCCTACACCGCCCATTCTGACCATTAGTTATTAATAAATTTGAGAACCCGAAATTTTAAATTTTACGAAGTGCGTCAGGAATTTTATTATCAACAAATGATCTCTCACTTTTCAGTTATTATTGTAAGAATATCTCCATCTTCTAACACGTGCTTTCTTCCAACTCTTTGACCTGGATATTTCACAGAACTACCCCAGATCATTGCATATCTGAATCTCTCGACAAAATCTCTATGGAGTCTCTCCCCAACGTCTTCGACTGTTGCTCCTCTTCTTAAAATCATTGGGGAATTCATATCTGGTTCTCCTCTTGGGGGCTTTAAATAAACTCTTATAAAACCTAGCGACTCATATATCCTTTTTTTCAACTCTTCGATGTTTTTTCCATCTTTTGCGGATATGTAAACGTATTCTTCCCTCTTCTCCTCTGGTTCATAGAGGTCTATTTTATTAACAACCACAAGAGCTTTTACGTACTTTCTGTTATCCGCAAGCACGTCTATGAGATCCTCTACGTCACAATCTTCGTTAAGAGAAATCTCCGCGTTATGTATCTTAAATTCTCTGAGCACCCCCATGATCTCCTCATCACTCAGTTTTGTCTCTCCCCTCCTCTGTATCTTTATCCCTCCCTGATCCATCTTCCTTATTTTTATATCTGGAGGGGATTTGTTCACCCTTATTCCACATTCATAAAGCTCTCTCTCCCAGTCCCTCCATTTCTCAACATCCCATGGATCAACGAGGAAGAGAACAAGATCTGCAATTCTGACCATACTGATGATCTCTCGGCCCCCTCCTTTTCCACTGGAAGCACCCTCAATGATTCCGGGGAGATCGAGGATCTGGATTTTCGCTTTGTTGTATTCCATCATCCCTGGAATTACTTCAAGAGTTGTAAAATCATAATCTCCGACCTCTGAATTTGCATTGGTTAAAATGTTAAAAAGAGTTGATTTTCCAACCGAAGGACCTCCAACAAGTGCAACAGTTGCATCTCCCTGTTTTTTAACCTTACCCTCCCTCTGAGCACCCTTAGAACTTTTTCTCTCAAGCTCTCTTCTTAGTTGAGCGATTCTGGCCTTTAATCTCCCTATGTGATGTTGGGTTGATTTATTATATGGTGTACTCCTGATCTCCTCTTCGAGTCTTCTAATTTCTTCTTCGATATTCATTCTGAAGATGAAAAAGGGGATGAGAGGTATTTATTCTTTCTCCTACAAAAACAACAAAGGAAGAATTAAAACATCATTTTTTCTTGTCAAAAACATCTCTTATCCATATCTCCAGCAATTCACACCATTCGGGTTCACACTCCTCTCTACAACCTATGCATGGGGGTAGAGACTCTGAAAGAATCAAAATAACACTTTCGTCACCATTTTCTGAGATGAGCTTTATTTTGTAGGTTACCGTTCCGTCAACGACTACTTTCTCCCTCTCTATCACCCCCTTTCTCTCCAGATCCAAAAGAACCCTCGAACAGCTTCTGCTATCTATCCCAAGATCTCTCCACAAATCTTTCTGATAAACACCTTCAGGCTTCGAACGAAGGTATTCAATAACCTCGTCTTTAATGGTCATCCAAGTCACTCTCTCTTACTCTTCTACCGGAGTAAGAAGAATTATGTTGTTTCCTCTGAGGATCACAGGTCCGAGAATCCTCGTTCTCTCTCCATTAACGATCTCACTCGTATCCTCTAAGTACAGATTCATGTAGTCGTCAACGCTCATCAAAGTTCCCTCAAGAATGCTGGCATCTCCTTTCATCTCAACTCTTACTCTCTTTCCTATGAGATTCTGAACCTTTCTGTTCGGAAGCAAGGCCATCCCTCAAGATAATTATGCTTTCGGGGGAATTTAATTTTTTCTTATTGAACATTGAAATCCCTTTTTATTTCGAAGTTCACAGGAGAGAATTTGAAATGAAAAAACATTTATGTTCTCTAAAAGAACCTCTTTTCGGTGAATAAAATGGAGCTGAGGAGTAGAAAGATTGTTGAGGGAAGAGAAGATATTTACTGGGAAAGATTCTGTCTGTGGCATGCTATGGGATTAACGAAGGAAGAGTTCGACTCTCCACTTATAGGTGTTGCGAACTGTTGGAACGAAGCTCTTCCCGGGTCATACCATTTAAGAGAACTCGCTCAGAGAGTTAAAGATGGAATTAGAAGGGCAGGAGGAACTCCTTTTGAATTCAACACAATTGCAATTTGTGATGGAGTCGCTCAGGGTCATGTGGGAATGAAATATGTGCTTCCAAGTCGAGAAGTCATTGCAGCAAGTGTTGAGCTTATGGTCGAGGCTCATCAGTTCGACGCAGTTGTTGCTATTGCAACATGCGATAAAATCGTTCCCGGTATGCTGATGGCTCTGGCTAGAATGGACATACCTTCAATCGTTCTTACAGGCGGTTACATGCTTCCCGGGAATTATAAAGGGGAGCTCGTTCTTGCAAGCACAATAACAAAGAAATACGGAACTCTTCTTTCTGGAGGAATGAGTAAAGAAGATTATGTGAAACTTGCTCATTCAGCCTGTCCAACTTGCGGAGCATGTCCGGGCATCTGGACAGCTAACACGATGTGTGTAATAACAGAAGCTCTTGGGATGTCTCTGACAGGAAATTCAACGACTCCAGCCATTGGAGCTAGAATCAGCGAAATGGCTTATAAAACAGGAAAAACAATCATAGATCTTCTTGAAAGAGGAGTTAAACCTTCAGATATTATGAGCTATGAAGCCTTTGAGAATGCGGTTATGACTCTCATGGCCGTTGGAGGTTCAACAAATGCAGTGATGCACCTTCCAGCAATAGCTCATGAGCTTGGAATAGAGCTCTCTCTGGAGGTGTTTGATGAACTCTCGAGAAAGATTCCCACAATCTGTGGAATGGCTCCGACGACAGATAAGTATTCAATGAAAGATCTCGACGAAGCAGGAGGACTTCCAGCTGTGTGGAAACAAATAGAAGATGAACTTCATTTGGATGTCATGACAGTCTCGCAAAGAACTCTAAGAGAGATTCTCAAGGATGCTCATGGAATATACGGAGGAGTTATAAGAACGAGGGAGAACCCCTTCTATAAACAAGGAGGAATAGCAATTCTCAAAGGAAATCTTGCTCCTGATGGAGCTGTTGTAAAAGCATCTGCTGTTTCAGAGGAGATGCTTGTTCATAAGGGAGAGGCGAAGGTTTTTGACAGAGAGGAGGATGCAATGGAAGCGGTGATGAAAGGAGAAATTGAAGAGGGTGATGTCATAGTGATACGCTATGAAGGTCCAAAAGGAGGACCTGGGATGAGGGAGATGTACGACATTCTTCAAGTTATTGACGGAATGGGTCTCTCCTCCTCAGTTGCTCTCGTCACAGATGGAAGGTTCTCGGGATCCAACAGAGGAGGTGCAATAGGTCACGTCTCTCCAGAGGCTATGGAAGGTGGGCCTATTGCTCTGGTGAGAGACGGAGATCTAATAACCATTGACATACCTAAGAGATCTCTTCATGTCGAGATCAGTGAGGAGGAGATGAGAGAGAGGAGAAAGGAGTGGAGACCTCCTGAGAAAGAAGTAAAAGGATTTCTTGGAGTTTATGCAAAGAATGTAACTTCTGCTTCAAGAGGAGCAATTATGAATCCAAAGTGAAGAGAGCAACAATTTCTCTCTCTTTTCCATTTATTTCTCTGATTTCTGCATTTTTTCCTTCAATCCACTCAAGAAGAACGTTTTCATGTCTTTTTGGAACACCCACGATCATCTCGCCACCCTCCTTCAGAGGTCTCAGGTCAATGGTTCTTGAAAGATGAAGAACGTCAAAGCAGACTATTGCATCAAAACATCTCTCTTTAAAAGGGAGATTTGTGATATCTCCAAGAACACTTTCTGAAGAACATTTTATAAGAGCCCCCTCATCAAGATCCACCGAAATGATTTCTGCATTACAGCCCCTCTCTTGGAGAAAATCGCTGAGAAAACCAACCGAAGATCCAGCATCAAGTACTCTCTTCCCCTTTAATCTCTTATCGAGCTCAAGAGTGGAGTATTTCTCATATTGAATTTCTCTCCACGATTCGTAAATGGAAGTGAAGAAGCTCATCAAACAATTCCTCCATTTGAAATCATAAAAAATTTATTTCATCACGATTAACAATTAACTTGGAGGTTTTCGAATGGTTGAAGTTCTGAGAAATTACATAAACGGTAAGTGGGTGGACTCTGAATCTGAGGAGCTTCTTGATGTTGATAATCCCGCTACAGTTGAGGTCATCGCAAAGGTTCCGATGTCTACCAAAAAAGAAGTTGATGAAGCTGTTAAGGCTGCAAAGGAAGCTTTTCCAGAGTGGAGAGAGACTCCAGCGGTAGAAAGGGTTAGATATCTATTCAAGCTCAGAGATCTGATTCTTGAACACAAGGAAGAGCTTGCAAGAACGATAACAACTGAGCACGGAAAGGAATACAGAGCAGCGGTTGGAGAAATGCAGAGATTGATAGAAATGATCGAAACAGCTTGTGGAATTCCAACGTTGATGATGGGAGATTATTCTGAAGATATAGCGAGAGGAATTGATGAATATACAATAAGAGTACCTCTTGGAGTTTTTGCGATGATTCCGCCTTTCAACTTTCCTGCTCTCGTCCCTTTCTGGTTCCTTCCTTGGGCAGTTGCATGCGGAAATACCTATATTGTGAAGCCAAATGAACAGTGTCCGATCTCTCAACAGAGAATCTTCGAGCTGATAGAGGAGGCTGGATTTCCTCCAGGAGTTGTGAACCTCGTCAATGGAGGACCTCAACAGGCTCAGTGGTTAATAGAACATCCTGATGTAGTTGGAATTTCATTTGTTGGGTCAACAAGAGTGGCTAAGAGAATCTATGAGCTCTGTGGGAAATATGGGAAGAGAGTTCAGGCTCAGGCAGGAGCAAATAATTTTCTTGTGGTAATGCCTGATGCTGATATAGATGCTTTCATGTCTAACATGCTTGAGTCATGCTTCGGAAACACTGGTCAAAGGTGTCTCACAGGTTCCGTGATTCTTGGAGTCGGAGAGATTTACGAAGAGCTTAAGGAAAAGTTTCTTGATGCAGCGAGTAAACTGAAGGTCGGAAATGGGTTGGATCCAGATGTTGATATGGGTCCAGTTGTCTCAAAAAGTGCTTTAGAAAGACTCCATAAGGAGATCGAAATAGGGATTAAAGAGGGAGCAAAGCTTCTGTTGGATGGAAGGAACATAAAAGTCGAAGGTCATCCAAATGGGTATTTCCTCGGTCCAACGGTTTTTGAAGCCGAACCAGGAATGTACATCTTTGATGAGGAAATTTTTGGACCAGTCGTCTGTATGAAAAGGGTTGAAAGTCTCGAAGAGGCAATAAGAATCATAAATTCGAGTAAATACGGAAATGCTTCAACAATTTACACGATGAATGGAAAGTGGGCTCACAAATTCAGATATACAGTGCAGTGCGGAAACATAGGAATAAATGTTGGAGTTGCTGCACCAATAGCGTTCTATCCTTTCGGAGGAATGAAAGACTCCTTCTTCGGAGACCTCCACGGTCAGGGTAAAGATGTTGTAGATTTCTTCACGGATAGAAAAGTTATCATAGAGAGATGGGTTCCTGTAAAAAGGGAGAGTTGGTTCTAATGTATATGGAGGAAATTCGAAATTTTATATCTCCAAGAAAGGTAATAATAGGATTTGGAGCTTCAAAGAAAATAGGAGAGGTAGTGGAAGAGCTGAATATAAGGAAACCACTCGTAGTCACAGATAGTTTTCTTGCGAAGCAGAAGTTCTTCGGAGAGATCATTGAAATCCTCAGTAATTTTTCCTCTCCAATCATTTTTGATGGAACAACACCGGATCCAACTGTTAGAAATGTTGAAGAAGCCCTAAAACTCTTCACAGAAGAGAAGTGTGATGGGGTAATCTCTATAGGAGGAGGAAGTCCTACCGATGTGGGAAAAGCAGTCGCAGTTCTTGCGACAAACAACGGGAGAATTCAGGATTACGAAGGATATGAGAAGGTCAGAAACACTCCTGTTCCACAAATTGCAATTAATACAACTGCGGGAACAGGAAGCGAGTGCTCCCAGAGCATCATAATAACCGATGAGGAGAGAGATGTTAAAATGCTGATAAAAAGTGAAAAAGTCGTCCCTTTCATAGCAATAGAGGATCCCGAGCTTACCATTTCGCTTCCAAAGCATCTCACCGCTTACACAGGAATAGACGCACTTGTTCATGCGATTGAAAGCTATGTTTCCAAAAGAAGAAATCCCCTGAGTGACGCTCTTGCTATTTCAGCGATCAAACTTATCTCGAAATATCTTAGAAGAGCTTATGAAAATCCAGAAGATAAAGAAGCGAGATACCACATGATGGTGGCTCAGATGCAGGCTGGCTTAGCTTTTGGAAACTCTTCTGTGGCACTTGTTCATGGTATGGCAAGACCTCTCGGAGCTTATTTCCACATGCACCATGGCCACTCAAATGCAGTCCTCTTACCCGAAGTCATCAGATTTAGTGCAGATTACGAAAAGGAGAGATATGCTGAAATTGCAGAGCTTCTCGGAGAGAAAAGAGATCACAGAAGAGCTTCAGAAGCAGTTCAGAAACTCAATGATGATCTTAATGTTAAGAAACTATCTGAAGTAGTTGATAGAAAGAAATTCTCAGAAGTCGTGGAGAAAATGGCAGAAGATGCTTTAGCCAGTGGAAGTCCCAATTTTAATCCAAGGGTCCCGACGAAGGAAGAGGTTGTTGAGCTCTATTGGAGAGTTTACGAGTATTAGACTCAGTGAATCATCCTTATCATTTTTTCTCTTGGCTCAAACAACTTTCCTTCCGAGATTAGACAACGTAAAACGTGCTGAACTTCACTCTCAGGTATTCCAATTTCAACCGCTCTCCTTATTATTTCATCTCTTGGAACAGCTTGGAATTTCGCTCCAGCAGATATTATAATCCTCTTTATTTCTGTCATCACATCTTTATATCTTCTTCTCTGTGGCTGAATCTTCGGAACTTCAACTTTTGATGAACTTCTTATCTCCTCTCTAACCTCTCCTATCCTCTCGAGCTCGTTTTTTATCTTTTTAGCCCTTTCAAGCCGTTTCTGATAAATTTCAATCTGTTTCTCACAAAAATAGATCTCTTCTTCAACCCATCTCTTCAACTCTTCGTAGTCCACGCAATCCTCCTCCATTTCGTCACAAAATGAATTAATTATGAAGTATAAAAAATTTAGCAGAATGAAAGTGAAAGAAGCAAAAGAGGAAGATCTCGAAAAAATCTTGGAGATAGAGAAAATTTGTTTCAGAGGTATTTATTCCTATTCTCTTGAAGATATCTTCCACTTCTTCGTGAAAGGAACCCTTCTAGTTGCAGAAGAGGAGGAGAATATCTTGGGATACATTGCAGGAGAGATTAGAGAAGAAGTCTCAAGAGTTGCATCAATCTGTGTTCATCCAGACTTCAGAAAGAAAGGCATCGGAAAAGCTCTTCTTGAGAAATTCGAAAGAAAATCAAAAGAGACGTCAAAACTCATTCTTCTTGAGTGCAATAGGTCAAACCCATCTCTGGACTTCTTCCTGAAAATGAAATTCGGAATTATCGGACTCGTTTTAAACTACTATGATCTTCCATTCAATAATTCAAGAGACGCCTTTCTATTAGTTAAACCCATCTGATTCTTTTAGTTTTTTGAGTTCTTCCACAACTCTTAAGTTATCTTCCATTTTTCCGACTGTTATTCTGATGTGAGTATCTTTGGCTCCGGTGAAAGAGGAGCAATCTCTTATGATAATTCCCCTTTTCATAAGTTCCTCAGTTATGAAAGAGGATTTAAATGGCGAGACGTCTACAAAGACAAAATTAGCTTGGGAAGGATAAGTTTTGAAAGGAACATCCTTTCTAAGAAACTCCCTTCCCTCTCTCACGAGCTCGATAACCATCTTGATAAACTCCTTATCCTTCAAAGCTGCAATAGCTGCCTCTATTGCAACTCTGTTGACATCGAATGGAGGAATTACTTTGTCATATTCTTTTCTTATTTCAGGGGAACAAATAGCATATCCGCACCTCAATCCTGCTAATCCGAACGCCTTTGAGAAAGTCCTCATAATCACAACGTTCTCGTACTCCTCAATAAGATGGAGCAGAGAGGAATCCGCAAACTCAACATAAGCCTCATCCAAAAGAATCAGAGCATCAATCTCCTCTGCAAGCTCTCTAGCAACTCTCTCCTCAACAACATTTCCCGTTGGATTATTTGGAGTACAGAGATAAATCATCTTTGTTCTCTCATCTACCGCCTCAAAAATGTCATCTGGGGAAATCTCAAAATTCTCATCCCTCATAACATACTTGGTTCTGCCTCCAGAAGCCACTGCAAGAAGTTCTGCACCGAGAAAGGTTGGAATGGGAAAGATAACATTATCTCCAGGTTCTATGAAAAGTTTCATGAGTCCTTCAATAACTCCATCAACTCCATTTCCGAGGATGATGGTCTCTGGAGGTACCTCAAGATATTCTGATATTGCTTCTCTAAGCTTCCAACCCCCCTTCTCTGGATAAATGTGCACACTTCCAGCAGTTCTGATTATTGCTTCTATCGCTTTTGGACTCGGCCCAATGGGATTCTCATTTGATGCAAGTTTTGCCACTTTTTCTGGAGGAATTCCGTATTTCTCGACAACCTCTTCAATATTTTTTCCTGGAATGTATTCTCTGAGCTCTCTTATGCACTCACGGACAGACAGAGGCAAATTTTTCCACCACCTCATCAATCTGCTCTCTTGTAATGACTAGGGGTGGAGCAAGCCTTATAACTCTCTCCTGAATGCAATTCACAAGAACGCCCTTCTCACGCATCTTTGTAACTATCTCCGTGCATGACCCCTTCATTTCCACTCCAATTAGCATTCCAAGACCTCTGACCTCCTTTATTCCATCACTCTGAATTTCGTGCAGTCTCTCTATAAAGTACGCTCCGTTCTCCCTACACTTTCTCAGAAGATCTCCGTCTTCTATTGCTCTTATCGTAGCCAAGGAAGCTGCACAGGCCAGCGGATTTCCACCAAATGTTGAAGCGTGATTTCCAGGTTCAAAAGCATTTGCAACCTCTTCAACCGCTCCGATAGCACCCATAGGAAATCCTCCTGCCATCCCTTTCGCCATTGCCATGATATCGGGTTTAACATCAAACACCAGAGAGGCGAACCAATCTCCTATTCTCCCGAATCCGGTTTGAACTTCATCGAATATCAGAAGAATATCTTTTTCGTCACATATCTCCCTAACTTCTTTAAGATAGTCCTTTGAAGGAACATTTACACCACCTTCTCCCTGAACTGGCTCCAATATCACCGCTGCAGTGTCTTTATCAATAGCTTTTCTTATAGCCTCCGCATCGTTGTAATCCACCCACTTCACTCCAGGAATAAGAGGTTCGAAAGGCTTTCTGTATTTTTCCGTTGAGGTGACTGAGAGAGACCCCATCGTCCTCCCGTGGAAAGATCCTCTCGCGGCGATGATATCCCTCTTTCCACTTTTCTTTCTTGCAAGCTTAAGTGAAGCTTCAACAGCCTCGGTTCCACTGTTGCAGAAGAAAAATTTGTCCATCCCACTTCTCTTACTCAACTCCATTGCAAGAACAGGTTGAAGTTCATTGTAATAGAGATTGGAGATGTGAATGAGTTTTTCAACTTGCTTTTTTATTGCTTCCACCACATAAGGATGGCAATGCCCAACGATGTTAACGGCTATTCCAGCCACACAATCAATATATCTTCTTCCTTCAATGTCCCATACGAGAGCACCCTCTCCTCTAACAAGAACCACCGGCTCTCTTCTATATGTCCTCATCACATATTTCTCATCGAGCTGAACAATATCTTCAAAGTTCATGGAACACACCTCACTCAAATTCTATAGTTGCGGGGGGCTTCGGAGTTATATCGTAAACAACTCTCGAAACCTCAGGGATCTCTGAGGTTATTCTTGAGGAAATCTTCTTAAGTTTATCATACGGGATCTCAAGAATCTCTGCAGTCATTCCATCTCTTGAGAGAACCGCTCGAACAGCAATTATCCATCCATAGAGTCTTACGTCTCCTTTTACTCCAGTAGCTTTACCTAAAAGAACTGCAAAAGCTTGCCAAGGATTGAATTCTCTGAGCTCTTCCTCCACAATTGCATTGGCTTCCCTCACGATTCTTATCTTCTCTTCGGTTACCTCTCCAAGTACCCTCACCGCAAGTCCTGGACCTGGAAATGGCATCCTCTCGCTTATCTCCTCTGGAAGTCCGAGAGTTCTCGCAACTTCTCTCACTTCATCTTTGTAGAGATCTCTCAAAGGTTCAATTACATCTTCGAACTCTATGTTTGAGGGCATTCCTCCGACATTATGATGCGATTTTATCCCTCCTTCTGATTCAATTCTATCTGGATAAATTGTTCCTTGAATAAGGTATTTGGCTCCTATCTTCTTTGCACACTCTTCGAAGATCCTTATAAATAGTTCTCCTACAATCTTCCTCTTCTTCTCAGGATCCGTAACACCTTTAAGAGCCTCGAAAAATCTCTCTTTTGCGTCGACAAACATCAAATTCATATGACCAAAGATCTCCTTTATTCTTTCTGGCTCTCCTCTCCTCATCAAACCTGTATCCACGAAAACTGGTGTGAGGAGGTCTCCTATAGCTTTGTGAGCTAAGACTGCACATACAGAGCTATCAACCCCTCCTGAAAGAGCTATGATAGCTCTTCCTCTTACTCTCTCTCTTATCTCCTTTATCGCAGATTCTATGAAAGCATCAACATTTTTCATTTTAATCCCCTCATCCTCATCATCGCATCAACGAAAGCCACAAAAGGGGGAGATGGATTTTCAGGTTTACTCTTAAACTCAGGATGAAATTGAGTTGCAAAAAAGAAAGGATGTTCTGGAAGTTCTGCAATTTCCATCCTTCCTTTACTCTCTCCTGAGAAAATCAATCCATGTTCTTCAATCTTCTTTATATACCTCGGATTCACCTCGTATCTGTGTCTGTGTCTCTCTTTAATCTTCGTCTCTCCGTAAATTCTATGTGCAAGAGTTCCCTCCTTTATCGTTATTTCCTCTTCTCCAAGTCTCATTGTTCCTCCAAGCTTTTTAACACCTCTCTGTTCTGGGAGGAGATCTATGACAGGATGAGAAGTCCTCTCCACTTCCGAAGTATGAGCGTCAGCCCATCCAATCACATTTCTTGCAAACTCAACTACTGCAAGCTGAAATCCAAGGCAGAGCCCGAGGAAGGGATATTCGTTCTCTCTTGCATATTTTATAGCTTCGATCTTTCCCTCAGAGCCTCTAGCTCCAAAACCACCAGGAATGAGAATTCCATCAAATTCATAATCCTCAAGTTCAATTCTACCCCTCTCTATCTCACTCGCTTCTATCCACTCTATTTTCACCTTCACTCCAAGCTCTATCGAAGCATGTTTCAGAGCCTCTCTGATGCTGAGATAAGAATCAGGAATAAAGGTGTATTTTCCAACAATCGCAACTCTGACCTCTCCCCTTCTCTTCTCCATCTTTTCTACTATCTCGTCCCATTTTCTTGTATCCTCTCTTTCCTCAAGTTTCAGCCTTTTTATCAAATACTCGTCGAGCATCTCTTCTTTCAACATTCGAGGAACGTAATAGATATCCTCTGCATTTTCAGCACTTATCACAGCCTCAACCGGAACATCGGTGAAAAGTGAGATTTTGGCTTTAACATCATCTCTCAATCTCTTTGAGCACCTCCCCACGATGACATCTGGCTGGAGACCCAGCTCTCTGAGAGTCTTCACTGAATGTTGCGTTGGTTTCGTTTTTTGATCACCCATAATATCAGTTGGAACTAAAGTCACGTGAATGAGAACGAAGTTCTCCTCACCCTCTTCATGTCTCATCTGACGGAGTGCTTCTAAGAAAGGCATACTTTCGATGTCACCGACAGTTCCTCCAACTTCAATCAAACAGATGTCGCAATTCGACTTTTCTGCAACCTCTCTTATCCATCTTTTAATCTCGTTTGTAACGTGAGGAATGATTTGAACCGTCTCTCCGAGATAGTCACCTCTCCTCTCCCTCTCTATTACGTTTCTGTAGATTTTTCCCGTTGTGATGTTATGTTCACTCGTCAAATCAACGTTCAGAAACCTCTCATAATGTCCAAGATCGAGATCAACTTCTCCACCATCCTTCAGAACAAAGACTTCTCCATGCTGATAAGGATTCATCGTTCCCGCATCTATATTCAAATAAGGGTCAATCTTAATTGGAACAATCTTAAATCCTCTATCTTTGAGAATTCTTCCTGTCGAAGCTGCAGTTATTCCTTTTCCAAGTCCACTCATAACTCCTCCAGTAATGCATATATATTTCATTTCATCACCTCGAATAAACAGCTCTCAAGGTCTCAACAGCAGTATAAGTAAGGATGTTTGAGAGAAGATAGGCTACCCAGAAAGAAGAACTCATGAGGATACTCTGTGATGGTATCGAGAGAGTCCCAACTACTTGGGCTCCGAAGTAAAGGATAACCGCAAGAAATACTATTGCCAGAGGATATTTCATAACTTTTAGAACTTCTACAATCGAAAATCTTCGCCTCTCGACCCCCTCCTCTCTCATAATCGTTGTTCTTGGGGAGATCTCCACTATATGGGATATCTCCTTTGATTTGTCCTTGGCTCTTATCACAAGGGGAACAGAGCTTCTGTAAGCTCCATATCCTGTTGTGACAATGAGCTCTCCTCTGAGCTCACCTTCTTCAAGAGTTACAAGAGCTGGCACAACCTCTTCATATTTCACATATGGATTCTCTTTAAGCAGTTTCACGTTATTTCGGAGCTCTTCTGAAACCGAAACATTCACGTGTGTGGGAGTTCCGTAATTCACGATGAGAAATTCAACGATTCTCTCTTCTTCTGGAGATATTTCAATTTCAATCTCTGAATCTTCAAATTCTATTGAATTTAAACCTCTCCTATTTACGAAAATCTGGTGGATTTCAATCACCACCGAATTTTTCTCTCATCTCCTTGGGTCTGAGATCTGGAATTCCATCTCTTATAGGATAAATCTCACCACAATTCTTGCATATGAGTTCTCCCTCTAAAATCTCCTCATCACTTTCCTCTTTAACTCTGAGCTCTAAATCTCCTCGGCATTCAGGACATGCTAAAATATCGAGAGTCTCCCTTTTCATGGCATGGAATCTCTCAGTGCTCTAATATAGACATTTCGGAGTGATGTACTAAATGAATGGGATGTTTATTCGCTCACCGAAAAGAAGGAGAAAGAGTATCAAATATCCAAGAACAAGCATGAAAAGAGAGATAATCCAAAATTTTTTGAGAATCCACACTTTCGTCTCTAAGGAGAGCTCTCCGCTTTTCAGTTCCCCTATAACTTTCTTCAATCTCATTCCTTGGCTTTTATCCTTTTCAGCATGAAGATGTTCTCTCTCTCCATTTCTTCCAGTCTGAACTGAATAAATCTTGCAATCTCCTTCAGCTCAGGAATCACCTTGTATTCCAGTGCATTCACTCTCCTCTTCGTCTTATCTATCTCCTCCAGAAGTCTTCTCATCGTCGTCTCAATCTCAGCAGCAAGAATAATAGTCTCAAGAAGTCTCTCGTATGCTTTAGCAACTTCATCTATCCTCGAGGAAGTTCCTATGAGTCCATAACCTCTCTCATGAGCGTTCTTCTCAACTCTTGTTGCCTCTATAATCGGGACAACAACGCCCATAATATTTTTACTTCTTATCACGATTTCGGGTTCATCTTCTATGGCGAGAGCAGAACTCTCGATAGCAAGAGAACCCTCATAGCAAAGTGCATCTCTGAGTTTTTCCTCAGCCTCTGCACTCTCTTTTCCCATTCTCTCTCTTATCTCGATTGCTCTCTCCAGAATCCCTCTGAATTCCAAGATGAGACCATCTCTCTTCTTCTTCAATAATTCGTAACCCGATTCAGATAGTTTAATCCTCTTCTTTACTTCCATGAGTTCTGATCTGGTTGCCTTAACTTCTCTGATCGCCATTTTTCCTCCTCTTCTTTGGATGATATTTCTCTATCGTCTCTCTATCCATTCTCGTTAGCTCTGTTTCAGGAAGCTCTGCAAGAAGCTCCCATCCAAGTTCGAGAGTCTCCTCTATACTTCTGTCCTCCTCTCTTCCCTGTCTCACAAATCTATCCTCGAAGAGATCGGCAAATCTCAGGAATTTCTGATCTCTTGCAGAAAGCGCCTCTTTACCAACGATTGCGACAAGACCTCTCAGATCAACTCCTTCAGCGTAAGCTGCATACATCTGATCTGAAAGCTGTTTGTGATCTTCTCTGGTCTGTCCCGGCCCAATTCCATTGTCCATGAGTCTCGAAAGCGAGGGGAGAACGTTGATCGGAGGATAGATTCCTTTTCTGTGCAATTCTCTCGATATGACTATCTGCCCTTCAGTTATATATCCTGTGAGATCTGGAATGGGATGAGTAATATCATCTCCGGGCATGGTGAGGATCGGAATCTGCGTGATAGATCCTCTCCTTCCTTTAATTCTTCCCGCTCTCTCATATATCGTAGCGAGATCGGTATACATATAACCCGGATATCCTCTTCTTCCAGGAACTTCCTCTCTTGCCGCTCCTATCTGCCGGAGAGCCTCACAGTAGTTCGTCATATCCGTTAGAATCACGAGAACGTGCATATCGTTTTCATAAGCAAGATATTCCGCTGCAGTAAGTGCCATTCTTGGAGTTATGAGCCTTTCGATAGCTGGATCATCTGCAAGATTTAGAAAGACAACCGCTCTTTCAAGAGCGCCCGTTCTTTCGAAGTCCTTCATGAAGGTCTGAGCTTCTTCATGAGTTATTCCCATCGCAGCGAAGACAACCGCAAATTCCTCCTCAGTTCCAAGAACTTTTGCTTGGCGCGCAATCTGAAGGGCAATCTCATTGTGTGGCAATCCGCTACCACTGAAAATCGGAAGCTTCTGCCCTCTCACGAGTGTGTTCATACCGTCTATCGTGGAGATTCCAGTTTGAATAAATTCTCTCGGAGTATCTCTTGCCCAAGGATTTATTGCAGATCCCGTAATCTCCCATCTATCCTCAGGAATTATCCTCGGTCCACCATCCAGAGGATCTCCAGAGCCAGAGAGGATTCTACCGAGGAGATCAGAAGAGACTGGAAGTTTTATAGTCTCACCTGTGAATCTAACTGCAGCTCCCGTATCTATTCCTGAAGTACCTTCAAATACCTGAACCACAACAAAATCCTTTGAAGTGTCGAGAACCTGACCTCTCTTCTTTGTTCCATCGCTCAGAGTTATGTAAACAAGTTCTCCATATCCAACTGGTTCTGTCTTTTCGAGGAAAAGCAGAGGTCCGCTTATTTCAGTGATAGTGCGGTATTCCTTAACTCCAATCATTTCTTACACCTCCACACCGAGATCGGCGTACTCTTTTCTCATCATCTCTTCAATTCTCTTGAGAGCCTCTTTGTAGTCCTTCTCATATTTCACCTTTGAGAGCTCAACTCTCGATTTTAGCGAGAGAATGTCCTCAAGTGGAACTCTGGATTGAAGAGCTCTCGATGCATATTCATAGAACTTAAGAATGCTTTTGAGCATTTCATACTGTTTCTCTAGAGGAGTATATGTGTCAACTTCGTGATATGCATTCTGTTGGAGGAAATACTCTCTTATCATCCTCGCAACCTCGAGAAGAAGTCTTTGCTCCTCAGGAAGTGCATCGCTTCCAACAAGCTGAACTATCTCTTGAAGCTCTGCTTCTTCCTGAAGAATCCTCATTGCTTCCTCTCTCATTCTTCCCCAATCTGGAGCAACCTTCTCTTCATACCATCTTCTTAGAGTGTCAACGTAAAGGGAATACGAGTTCAACCAGTTGATTGAAGGGAAGTGTCTTCTGTGTGCAAGTTTCGCGTCTAAAGCCCAGAAAACCTTTACTATTCTCAAAGTGTTCTGAGTTACGGGCTCTGAGAAGTCCCCTCCCGGCGGTGAAACTGCTCCGATAATTGTTACAGATCCCTCTTTATCACATAAAGTCCTTACCCTTCCAGCTCTTTCATAGAATTCTGAGAGTTTTGCAGCGAGATAAGCGGGATATCCCTCTTCTCCAGGCATCTCCTCAAGTCTTGAGGATATCTCTCTCAGAGCTTCAGCCCATCTTGAGGTTGAATCAGCCATAAGCGAGACATCGTATCCCATATCTCTGTAATATTCCGCTATGGTTATTCCGGTATAGATAGATGCTTCTCTTGCTGCTACTGGCATATTTGATGTATTTGCAATGAGAACCGTTCTCTCCATCAGAGGAGCTCCAGTTCTCGGATCCTCAAGCTTGGGAAACTCCTCAAGAACTTCCGTCATCTCGTTTCCTCTCTCTCCACACCCTATGTAAACTACGATGTCGGCATCACTCCACTTCGCCAGTTGCTGTTGCGTTACAGTCTTTCCACTTCCAAATGGGCCAGGAATTCCGGCAGTCCCGCCCTTTGCAACCGGAAAGAATGTGTCGAGCACCCTCTGACCAGTTAAAAGAGGAACGTCTGGCATGAATCTCTCCTTTGCGGGCCTCGGAAATCTCACAGGCCACGTATGCATCATCTTGATCTCCTTTCCATCCTCAAAATATCCAATTGGCTCTTCAACAGTAAATTCTCCTTCGTAAATTTCTTTAATCCTTCCAGAGACATTCGGAGGCACGAGGACTCTGTGAACGACATGCTCCGCTTCCTGTACCTCTCCGAGAATACCCCCTCCAGAGACCTTCTCACCCGCTTTAACAGAAGGAATGAACTTCCACTTTTTCTTTCTGTCTAATGCTGGAGCACTTACACCTCTTCTTATGAAATCTCCCATCATCTCTCGTAGAACCGGAAGAGGTCTCTGAACTCCATCATAAATTCTTCCAAGAAGCCCTGGACCGAGTTCCACGGAGAGAGGTCTTCCAGTATTCACAACCTTCTCTCCTGGTCTCACTCCAGAGGTATCTTCATAAACCTGTATGATCGCTCTCTCTCCTTCTATCCCTATAACCTCTCCCATAAGACCTTCTTCTCCAACCTCAACGAGATCATACATTCTGGCGTGCATTCCAGTGGCGGTGACAACAGGACCAGCAACCCTCAAAATTTCACCTTTACTTACTTCCACAGGTCAACACCTACCGAAAGTCTTATTCTTTCCCTCAAACTTTCTATACCAGTTTCTCCACCAACAAAGATTACGATAGGTTCTAGTGACTCTTCAATCTCTTCTCTGAACTCCCTCCTCATTTTTTCGGCAAGCCCCCCTTCTGCGATCAATATTCCTATGTCCTTTTCTCCCATCATCTCTTTAATAGCTCTCTCCATATCCTCAGAGCTTGAAACCTCTTTGAAGAGTTTAATTCCAGCTAGTCTGAAGCCAAGAGTGAAGTCCTTTGAGCCTACCACTCCTATTCTCATCTCATATCACCAGCTGTTCTTCAACACTCTCTGAAGGAATTCCGAGCTCTTTTGCTCTTGCAATGAGATGCAAATTATGAATTTCGTGTTTTTTACTTATTATGTATCCTATTACTGGCAGAATGGAAAGAGGATAGTAATATGAGAGCTTATGAGCGTATTCCGCTCCGTATCTCTCAAGTCTCGTCTCCGCCGATACAAGAGATCTCCTCTCTATTGCCTCTTCAATAACCTTCCAATATGAATATTCGCTCAGAGCTTTGAGTAGATCCTCATAATCTAGCGTAAGAAGTCTTCTGAGCTCTCTTTCATGAAGCTCCTCTCCTCCTTTTATAAGATGATGCTCAATATCTTTAGTCTCTACACCATCTCTCTTCAATCTCAGAAGTGTCCTCAGATTCTTAACATCTATTTCCATCCTTATAACTTTGAGAAGAAGCTTTCTGTCCTCACTAACCTCCTCTTCGAGAATATCTATCAGCTCTTCATAGTACATCTTATCAAGTTCATCTTCAAGCTCCGCCCATCTCTCTTCTCCATATTTCCTTAATATTCGATGGTATCTCGTGTTGCTCAGCGCCTCTATAACATCTTCCACGCTGTTCAGTTCTGCGAGAGTACCGAGAAACTTCTCATCGAATTCTCCAGCAACGACGAAGAGAGATTTTATCTCCTCTGGACTCGCTCCTATCCTCTTGCCTCTGATCACACACTTTATATTCCAGATATCCCATCTTCGGAGATATTCTCTTATCATTAAATTTGCATCTCCCGAAGAAATCTCAATGAGATTTCTGTAAGTTCTCGAAAGGTTGAGATTCAGAGCTCTCTCTATAAGATCAACTCCGCTGTATTTATCCGAAAGCTCGTTTATCTCTTCTTTATACTCGCTCTCGCTAAGAAATCTGATAATCTCGGAGAGACCCATCTTCAGGAGCTTCTGATAAGTCTCCTTGGGTAGAAGCTTTTTCTTTTTAGCCCTAACTCTCGCTGTGATATATGCGTAATCTTTAATCTTCGATCTTCCTCTAATCCTTATTCCCAGCCTCATAATCCTCAAAGAGTATTGAAGCAACTTCTTTCATCGAAGACTCGAAGAGCGAAGAGAAAATAGTCTCATAGGTCATGTCAACTCTCACACTTCCATCTTCATTCTCAACGATTACGCCTCCAAGACAGTCAATTCTTCCAGCATACTTCAGTTTACTGAGCTCTTTGACTATATTCTCCTCTCTCTCATTTGAATAAATCTTTGAGCCATGCTTCTCAGCTTCTGATATAAGTTTCTTCAAGATCTCTCGTCGTCTATCCTCGGAAAGATTTGAAAGAGTTCTTAGGGACTCTTCATAGCACTTCTCAAGCAATTCTTTCTGAACTTCCAGCACCCTCCTCTTTACCTCTATCTTCGTGCTCGAGAGCTCCTGAATTCTCATCCTCCTCGCTCTCTCTTCAACTTCTCTTCTCTTTTTCCTCTTTATCTCCTCAGCTCTCTTCATCGCTTCATTTAGTATCTTTTTCCTCTCCTCTTCAGCTCTTTCTCTGATCTCCTCTGCCCTCTGTCTACTCTTCTTCAGTGTATCCTCTATAACCTTCTCCAGAGCCATCTAAATCCCTTCAGAGAGATGGTAGTGTGACGAACAGAAGAATCAGTGAGACCACAAGACCGAAAATAGCTATGGACTCTGGAATCACAGTCATCAGAAGTCCCTTTCCAAAGAAACCTTCATCTTCTGCCATTGCACCCACTGCAGCAGCTCCGATTCCCTGTTCGCCCATTCCAGCTCCTATTCCAGCCAGTCCAACAGCTAGACCTGCACCAAGTGCGAGCAATCCAACCGCTAAAGGATCCGCCATTTTCTCATCCCTCCTTCAAATATTTTCTAATTCTTCCAAAGGGGCTGTATTTTTTTCCACCACCTTCGAAGAACTTCGTAAAGAACTCCACATATTGCAATCTAAGTGAATGAAGCCCCGGACCTATTATTCCGAGGGCGAGATTGAGACTGTGACCGAGAATCAAAACAATCACTCCTACAAGGAGCAGAACTCCTCCCTTCGATAAGAAGAGCTCTATTGAAATCGTGTTTACTGCGAGAGCTATTCCCACTGAGGAGAGTCCAATTGCAAGAAGTCGGGAATAAGATACGATATTACTCAGAAGCGTTGGAACTTCCATGATCATAATTGGACCTTCTCCGATTATAAGAATCGCAACACCTGAAATAAGGAGAACCGCTCCGAGGAGAAAGATTGGTGAAAGGAAGTTTAGCTCTCCGAGAGGAACCCCCTCCATAAGCGGGGGGAGTAAGTAATAAACAAGTATGATGCCCCCGAAAAGCATGAGAATCCAGCAAACTCTTTCGTAAATCGCTTTTTTCCATCCGTGCATCACTGCAACGTTTCTCAAACCCAAGAAAAGTCCGAGAGATACATGGACGACTCCGATTATGAGAGAAATCATCAGAAGCTCGACTACTTCTTCAAATCTATGAAGCGGAGTGTGGATATAGGTTAATCCAAAGATACTCTCCTCTCCATACATTGGAAATCCGAAAAACTCTCCATATATCAATCCGAAAATAATTGAGAGTGCCGCAGCATAGAGCCCGATTGAAGCAAGCGACTGCCATCCTTCGCTCCTCATCTTCCTCTTTATAGCATAGCTCATAATTCCTATCAGTGCTCCGTAGCCAACATCTCCGAGCATGAAGCCGTAGAAAAGTGGGAAGGTGATGAAAATAATCGATGTGGGATCTATCTCATTGTAGCGAGGAGTTGAGAAAACGTCTATGAGTAGCTTGAAAGGACTTATCGGTTTTGGATGCTTGAGATAAACCGGTGGCTCTTCTTTGGATGGAATCTCATTTACGTAAACCTTGAAATCCTTTAAAGCTTCAATAAAGTCATCTCTTCTCTCTGAAGGAATCCACCCATCTATCACAAAGAAGTTCTCAGTTGTCGCAAATCTGAGAGGTGCCTCAGCCTTTTCAACTTCTATTGCCAAATACTCTTCGCAAGCAAGAAGAATGCCGGCGTACTCCTCTTTTAATCCTCCAATCCTCTTACTTATACTTTCAAGCTCATTTTTAAGCTTTTCAACTTCTTCTGTTGCTCTTTTAATCTCCTCTCCAACATCTCCTTCAACTAGAGGAACTGGAATTTCTGAGAAGCTAGTTCTTGAAAGTTCAGAAGCCATCTTATCGCTCAAATTCTTCGGAACAAAAATCGCAACGTAAATATCCTTTTCTCCATCTCCTCTCACAACATAACACTCTTCTCGGAATTGTGAAATAATCTCTTCAATTTCTTTGAAATTCCTAATCTTCCCTACAAAACATGAAATCCCCTCATAACCTCTGCACAGCGAAGGACGAATTCCAAGAATCTCGAAAGGTCTCAAATCTTTGAGGAGTTGCTCCAACTCTTTTAGAGTTCCTTCCACTCTCGAATATCTCTCCATCTCTTCAGAAATTCTCTTGTTTATTTCATCGAGTTTCGATTGAATAATCTCCTCGATCTCTTTAACACTGTATTTTTGATCAACTTCTTTTATTTTAAGAGCTCTCATCAAAGAGCGAATCCTCAGAAGATAATCAGAATACTTCTCAGCTCTTTCAAGTGGCTCACCTATTCTGAAAATTGGACCCTCTTCGATGAAATCTTTTATATGAAAGATGTTTAGAGAATAAAGCCTCTCAATAACATTTTCGAGTTCATCTTTTTCACCTACCACGATGAACCTATTCATTCTCTCTGGGAGGAGCATTTAAAACCTCCTCGAATCTCCTGAGTAAAAGTTCGACAGCTTCAGACATTTTCTGTTGAGCTCTACTCTCAATCCTCTCTATCTCCTCCTCTCCTCTCTTCAATATCTCTTCTTTATCCTTTTCAATCCTTCTTCTTTCCTCCTCCAAAATCATTTCTGCCTCTTTTTCAGCCTCTATTTCCGCCTTCTTTACTATTTTCTCTCCTTCCTTTTTAGCTTCATCAATTATTTTTTGAAAATCTCTTTCAGCTTCTTCAACTATCTTCTTTGCCTCTTCTTCAGCCTCTTTAACCTTTAGAAGAATTTCCTCTCTCTCCATTTTACCCTCTCAGAAGGTCATCTCCCTCTTTATTTAAATCTTATCGGTATCACTCCTTGCGAAAGCGTGCCAGTATCTGATCATCAAATATTAATAATTACTTTTTTGCACCCTTCCATCATCTTTATATCTTCTACGAGTCAAAAACTCAAAATATGTCGAAGGTAAAGATAAAGCTCTTTGCAAATCTCAGAGAAATCGTGGGCGTCAAGGAAGAGTTTGTTGAAGCGCAAAGCGTTGGAGAAGCTCTTGAAAAACTTGTTGAAAAGCATTCAGCTCTAAAGGATAAGATCTTTCCTCAGGGTGAACTTAACAAAAGTTTGAATATAATGCTGAATGGAAAGAACACGGATCTGAATACCGAGGTTAGGGAAGGAGATGAAATAGCGATATTTCCACCTGTTGCTGGTGGGTAAATGGAGATAAAAGAGACAGTAAAAGTTGAAGAAGCTCTAAAATTGATTTTTGAAAATTTAAACCCATCAATCCAAAAAGTTAGGTTAGAAGATGCTGTAGGATGCACACTCGCGGAAGAAATAATTTCTGATGTGAATATCCCTCCTTTTGACAGATCTGCGATGGATGGATTTGCAGTTAGAGCATCAGACACATATGGCGCTTCTCACAACTCTCCCGTACTCATGGAAATCTCCGAAATTGCTGGAGAGATGAAAGCAGTTCCTGTGAACACTGGAGAGAAACTCCCAGATGGTGCTGATGCAGTTGTGTTGGTCGAGGACACAGTTCAGATGAACGGTAAGGTGGAGATCTATTCCGAAGTCCATCCTGGGAAAAATGTCGCAAGAAGGGGAGAAGACGTTGAAATAGGTGAAACTATTTTTGAAATCTCTCACGTTCTCAGAGCTCCCGATATCGCTTTACTTAAAGCTCTTGGGATAGAAGAAGTATCAGTTTTCAAGAGACCCAGAGTGGCAATCATTCCAACGGGAGAAGAGTTTAAAAAAGATTCAGAAATCAGAGAAACTAATTCTCTGATGCTATCTATTCTCGCAAGAAAATGGGGTGGGATTCCAGAGATCTATCCTGTGGTTGGAGATGATAAGAAGGAGTTGAAGGAAGCCATCCTACATGCAAGAGAGTTCGACATCATCACAGTTATCGGAGGAACTTCTGCAGGAAGGAGAGATCTTCTCTGGAACGTTCTTGAGGAAATCGGAACTCCTGTTTTCAGAGGGGTTGCGATGTCTCCCGGAAGACCCACGCTTTTTGGCGTTGTTGAAGGAAAACCTCTTCTTGGACTTCCGGGATATCCGGTTGCCTGTCTTATGGCTTCTATCACCTTTCTCAAAGAAATCATCTTCAAGCTGATGAATAAGCCGATTGAAGAGAGGATTGTTAAAGCAAGGCTCCTAACTTCAGTCACATCTAAAGCTGGCTATCGAACATTCACGAGAGTTAAACTCCGCCATTCTACTGCAATTCCCCTGATGACCCACGGATCTGGAATCCTCAGCTCCGTTACTAAAGCGGATGGTTATATCATCGTTCCAGAAGAGCTTGAGGGAATAGAGAGAGACGAGATTGTTGAGGTGAGATTTTTTGAGTAAATATAGAAGACTAATCTCAGTTGAAGAAGCGAAAAGAATTCTCTTCTCCTTGGAGCTCAAACCAGAAATTGAAGAAGTCCCTCTTCTTGAATCACTTGGAAGAGTATCTGCTGAATCTATTTTCTCTCCGATTGACGTACCTCCTTTTGAAAGGGCCTCAATGGATGGATTTGCAGTTAGAGCATCAGATACTTTTGATGCAAGAGAAGACTCTCCCAAATCATTGAGAATCAAGGGGAAAGTCCTTCCGGGAGAGAAGCCAGAAATAGAAATAGAGAGTGGAGAGGCGATAGAAATTGCAACTGGTGCTATGATGCCGAAAGGTGCTGACGCTGTTGTTATGATTGAGGATTGTATAGTGGAAAACACGCATGTGAAAGTTCTGAAAGCTGTAAGAAGATTCGAAAACGTGATGAGCGCGGGAGGAGACATCTCTGGAGGAGAAAGAATTCTCAAGAGATACACTCTAATTTCACCTCATCACATAGGTGTTCTCGCAGCTTCTGGAATCTCGAGGATTAGAGTTCTCTCTCTGAAAGTTGGAATATTCTCGACAGGAGATGAAATAATTGATTGTAGAAAAGAGCTGGAAGAAGCCAAAATTTATGATGTCAATCGTTACTCAATTTCATCATCTCTCAAACTCATAGGATGCACTCCGGTGGATTATGGAATAATTGGGGATGACGAGAGGGAGATTGAGGAGACACTTGAGAGAGCAGCTCTTGAATGTCATGCAGTGATAACATCAGGAAGCACTTCCGTAGGTGTTGCAGACCTCTTTCCAAAGATCATTGAAAGAAAAGGTCAACTCCTTTTTCACGGAGTTAACATAAGACCAGGAAAGCCTTTTTTAGTTGGTATAGTTAACGGAAGACCAGTTTTTTCACTTCCCGGCTATCCTACTTCAGCTCTCTCAATATTCATTTACTTCGTTGAACCACTATTCAGAAGAGCAATGCATCTAAGAGATGAAAGAAAGAAAATCAGAATGAAATTGACATCAAAAATGAGATTGGATGGAAGGAGGCAGATTTTGCCGGTTGGCGTTTTCAGGGATAAATGCTATCCAGTTTTCAAATCCTCTGGAGCTATAACCTCTCTCTCTGAGGCAGAAGGCTTTGTAGAAATTCCAGAAAATGTTGAAGTGATTGATGAGGGAGAAGAGCTCGAAGTTACGCTTTTTAGTGAAAAGAGAATTCCCGATATCCTCTTTATGGGAAGTCACTGTCCGGGAGTAGAACTCATAGATGAGCTGATGGAGTGTGAGATGAAAATTGTGAACCTTGGTTCAACTGGTGGGTTAATGGTGATGAGGAGAGGAATTCCAGATATTTCTGGAATTCATTTGGGAGATAATCTTCTTCAAGCAAGAGAATATGGGTTGAAGAATTGTGTTCTTGTGAAGGGCTATTTGAGGGAACAGGGAATAATTTCATCAGTTCCGCTCTCATCATTCGAGGAGATCGTAGATAAAGATTTAAGAATTGTTAATAGAAATCCCGGATCTGGGACGAGATTACTTCTCGATAGGCTGATAGAAGAGCTTGCAGAAAAAAGAGGAATTGAAGCAGAGAACCTCAGAAGAAATCTCAAAGGATATGAAGTTGTTGTGAAGACTCACTCGTCCTTAGCTTATTATATCTCTACTGGAAGAGCTGATGCGGGAATCGGACTGAAATATGTGGCACTTCGGTATAATCTCTTTTTCACTCCTTTAACCGAAGAGGAATATGATTTCTTAATTCCTATAGAAAGACTTGAAGAATCAACAGTTCAAGAGTTCCTCTCAGTTTTAAGATCGAAGGAATTCTCCAAGAGACTTCCCGATGGAATAAGGACTTACGAAAGAACAGGCGAAATTATAAAAATTTAAAAAATAAAACCTCATATCCTCAAAAGTGCTTTGTGACAATTTCCAACTCTCGATTTCAATCCCATCTTAGTCTGAATTCAGCATACTTCGTAAACAAGTGATTGATGATCACTCAAATATTAGTAAAAATATTAGAAAGGAGCTTGATTGTAGTTGGAGCAAACTCATGTTCCACAACTATCTTTTCAACTTTGGTATAACCTTTACTTTTCATCATTAATCTCATTTAATGGCCCACAATAGCCTCTATTAAATCAAACATACTCCATCGAAATTGAGATCATAAGTTATTTGTTTCAAAGTTTTTTGAATGTCATCTTTAAGGTTTAGAGGTGCAGAAGCAATGGGGACAAAAGAAGAGCTACAGAGAATGTACATAATTGCATTACTCCTTACAATGCTCATCTGGGCAGGCTCGTTCATCTTCATAAAAATCGGTCTTCAAGAAATTAAGCCGTACAATCTGGCATTTTATAGGTTCATCCTAGCTTCACCAGTTCTTCTCCTAGCGGTTTACTTAAAAAAGAGATTGAAGTCTGTTAAGATAGAGGATATACCCCGTATCGTAATTTTGGCCATTACGGGAGTTACTTTACTCTATGCAGTTCAGTTTGTAGCTCTCACATACACAACAGCCACGAATTCTTCAATACTCATGAATACATCGGTTATTTTCATAGCAGTGATGTCCCTTTTCCTTGGTGAGAGGTTTACGAAGCTTAAAACTCTCGGTCTTTGCTTATCTTTTCTTGGTGTTATGTTGGTGGTTTCGAAAGGGGAATTCGAATTTTTCAGCAGTGAAACTCTTACTGGTGACGTGCTGATAATTTTCGATGGGTTTCTATGGGCTCTCTACACAATCTTGGGGAAGAGTTTGCTGGAGAAGTACAACCCAGACGTTCTTACAGCCTACGCCTTTGCAATTGGCTCAATCCTACTCTTTCCATTTGCTCTCTACGAAGGTATTGTAAACCCGCTTTCTTTGAGCATGACCGCCTGGATTTCTTTGCTGTACCTCTCCCTTCTCTGCTCAGTCTTTGCTTATCTGGTATGGTACTCCGCCTTGACCGCAATGGAGGCAACAAAAGTAGCTGTTTTCGTGTACATTATTCCTTTTTTCACGGCAATAATGGCTTTTTCTGTGCTGGGAGAAGAGATAGGAATTTTTACAGCTTTAGGAGGGATTTTGACAATGACTGGAGTTTATTTGGTTGAGAGACACTAGATTTTACTTCCTTATCCTCGCTACAATTGCTCCATCTCTCACAATCTCAGAAGGAGAGATTAGGAGCAGATGTCTCTCACCTCCTCCACCGCTGTAAACTCTCTCATTCCTTAGAACTCTTTCATCAAGGATTACCTTGATTCGTGCCCTATAGACGAACACCGTCAGCTGGGAAATCAGTGAGATGTAAAACCTCCTCTCTTCCTGCGCCCTCCACTTTCTTTTCGATCAGCTCTTTGATCCCCTTCAAATCAACAGATGACGTGCCGGTAACAATTGCAATTATAGCTTCATCTTCTGCAATGAGAACAATGGATTTTATTATCTATCTTTTACTGCATCAAATTCTTCTGCAGCCTCGTTAACAGTTGAAGCTTTTCCGACTTCTATGATTTTTGCATCAATTCCCTTCTCCCTAATATAACTCTTAAGCCACCCAACACTCTTCATCTTTCTCTGATGATTCTAAATCTCACAGTGTTTTCTGGATCCAGACACTGAAGGACTTCAATGCCATTTATCCGGTCATCTGCTTTCAATCCTATCTTAGTCTGATTTCAACGAGGGAAAGGAATGACCTGCGGAACGTCTGAGGGTTCTTTCAATCCTATTTTAGTCTGATTTCAACTCGAAAAGGGTCTTGAAAAGGCAATCAGAATGGAACGATTTCAATCCTATTTTAGTCTGATTTCAACAATCACGAGATCGAGAAAAAGATGAGGAGGGTTGGAGAATTTCAATCCTATTTTAGTCTGATTTCAACAAAAGCATGTGTTTATCCATTGCTGCTTTTAGTTGATTTCAATCCTATTTTAGTCTGATTTCAACTCATTTCCTCACCTCTTAAAGAGCTTATAGATCACATTTCAATCCTATTTTAGTCTGATTTCAACAAATAACCGCCAACAGCTTTGAGCACGCCTGAAATATTTCAATCCTATTTTAGTCTGATTTCAACTAAAGTATCTCCACCATTCAAAAAAGAATATACAATATTTCAATCCTATTTTAGTCTGATTTCAACTCACGTCGAGAAGGGGGCGGTGGAATATCAGGATCATTTCAATCCTATTTTAGTCTGATTTCAACTCACGTAACGAATCCTGTCATGTACGCAGCCGTCGAATCAATTTCAATCCTATTTTAGTCTGATTTCAACATGTCCTCTTCAGAGAATTCTGAGCTTCCGCTATTATTTCAATCCTATTTTAGTCTGATTTCAACACGTTGTAGACGCAGTTCTTGCACTCCCACTCCCGTTATTTCAATCCTATTTTAGTCTGATTTCAACTCCTTAGCTCCATTACATCGCCCCAGCTCGGTAAATAATTTCAATCCTATTTTAGTCTGATTTCAACGAGTTGCAGTCACGGAAGATATGGTGAATGCAATCACATTTCAATCCTATTTTAGTCTGATTTCAACAGTTACGGGCTTAGATGGGAGTGATAAAGTAGACGTGATTTCAATCCTATTTTAGTCTGATTTCAACTATGGATAGTAGTAGTCGTATCTTATTGCCCATGGAAAATTTCAATCCTATTTTAGTCTGATTTCAACCTTTCTGCTCCTGAGCTCCATGACATCTGACCAAGAATTTCAATCCTATTTTAGTCTGATTTCAACCAAACTCGAGAGTAGAGTTCCAGATCCATGAAAAAGATTTCAATCCTATTTTAGTCTGATTTCAACTGTTCCTCCGAACAAGACATTCTACGTAGATGGTGCCTCATTTCAATCCTATTTTAGTCTGATTTCAACGGTATGTTCTTGCACGTGCTCGCAGACTACTTAAAGCATTTCAATCCTATTTTAGTCTGATTTCAACGTAATTCCCAACCATTCTGTTAAGTACGACTCAATTTCAATCCTATTTTAGTCTGATTTCAACAGGTTTTAGACATACTCACAAGCACACCGGGCAAGAAGGGCTATTTCAATCCTATTTTAGTCTGATTTCAACCAGAAAGCTTGCAGCTCGTATTTCAGATAAACTTCATTTCAATCCTATTTTAGTCTGATTTCAACAGCTTCTGCAGATGCGATAGTTCTGCTTCCTGATAAAGATTTCAATCCTATTTTAGTCTGATTTCAACCATCACTAATTTTCTCTTCTTTCTCAATAAAAATCTTTTCTGGAGCTTCTCTCCTTTATAAGATGTCAGGAATCTCTAAAGATGAAGTTCATTTATAAATATCCCTGATTCTCTAATTTTTCTTCTTTTCAAATTTTCTCCTCTTTAAGAGAAGAAAAGATAAAAAGAAGAAATTCTGTTGAGATAGAAGATTGAAATGAAGAGATTTAAACCAGAATTCATCATTAACACTGTTGAATTAAAAGAAAATTTGAGTTAAGAGATGAAAGAACATTAGATTCCTGATTTGATGAGAGAGGTTGATTTTGGATTTAGATGGATTTGAAGAGAGATTTCTATAGAAAAACTCATTTAATTAGGAATTGGGTAAGAAAACATCACAGAATCTCTTCAATAAGTTATCTTAGCAGGACTAAAACCTTTAAATATTCTCTCTGTTATCTCTATTTATCGTGGGGCAGTAGGGTAGCCTGGTTATCCTCGGGCCTTTGGGAGGCCTGGACCGCAGTTCAAATCTGCGCTGCCCCATCAAATTTTCAAGAAATTATTCATCAATCTTCTGCAGATCTTTTGAGATTCTTTAATATATTTCTCTGTGTCCTTCAAAATTCTCTTCTTTTCATCCTCAGTGAGACACTCTTCATCCGAAATCCAGTCCTTTATCATCTCTCTCGTGACTTCTGGATGGAATTGAAGTGCAATGGCATTTCCTATTCTAAATCCTTGATTCTTTACTGGATCTCCTGTGAAAATCATTTTAGCATTATTTGGAATTTCAAAGGTGTCATTATGCCACTGGAAAGTGTAAAATTCTTCTGGAATCTCTTCTGCGATCTCATCTCTCTCATTCTTCCAAATCTTAAACCATCCAATCTCTCTGATATGCGGGTAGACTCTTGAGCCAAGAGATCTTGCTATTAACTGTGCTCCAAGACAAATTCCAAGAATTGGAATATTCCTTTTAAAAGCTCTTAGAATAACTCTCTTTTCTTCTTCGAGAAAAGGATATTTTTTCTCTTCGTATGCTCCCATAGGCCCTCCCATGATGATTAAATGGGTGAAATCCCATCTCTTTATATTCTCTCCTCTGTAATATCTCAAATATTCATATTCAATTTCTTTCTCTTCGAGAAAATCTTCTATGAACCCCATCCTTTCATTTTCCGCATGGATAATTGCAAGAATTTTTAGCATACCTTTCTCATTCTTTGGAAGTTTATATAAAACTTTATTTCTTCTCAGTAAAAATCAAAATTAAATGTCATTCGTAAGAGTCTCAGACATCTCACTCTATTTAAGATGTCCTAGAATGGTATATTTCGTGGTTAATGGATATAATTTAGAAGAGAAAAAGGAAGAATCTCTCAAAAGAATTTTCTGGAAAGAGGTATTTTCTCGATACTCTTTGTATCCAAATAAGATTGAAATTTCGGATGTTTTTAAAACAATTCTTCAAACTCATCCTTATCTGAAGAGTGAAGATCTCGAGATCTTTAGAGCCGTTAAACTACGATGTTCTGAAAATTACAAGGAAGAAAATTATGAAATTGATGTCGAACTCTTCTCAGAAAGACTCAGAATGAGCGGAATTCTAGATAAAATTGTTCTTTCTGATGAACCAATTCCCGTTATTTTAAGAACTTCCAAACCCCCATCTCAGGGAATCTATAGATCTGACAGAATAAAGTTAACTGCATATGCAATGCTTGCTGAAGAGCGATTTGGAAGAGTTAGAAAAGGATACGTGGATTATGCACCTTATGGTATCATCAGAGAACAAAAAATCAGATTTTCAGATAGAAGAAATGTAATTAGAATAAGAGATAAAATATTCTCGATTTACAGTGGAAAACTTCCGCCAAAGAAGGAAAAGTGCCCAAAGTGCGAGTTCTCAGAGCTCTGTGATGTGGAGAGATCTCTGCTTTCTGATCTACTTTTTTAGTTTAACATTCATATCAGACTCATGGATAGAGAAAAACAGCAACATATAAAATGGATTAAATCTCAACGATTTGCGAGAATGATTTTGGAGCTGAGTGAAAATGAAATTCGAAGAGTGCAGATGTTTTGATGTTCCAACTCTTGCGAAATATAGGAGTTCGCTGAAAAAAGTCAGATGTAAAGACTGTGGAAAGGAATTTCTTACAGATCTCGAAAAGAAATACTGCTTTGATTGTGAGAAAAAATTGAAAGACATAAGGAGATTCTGATGCATGAGGATTGGGATAATTAGTGATGGGAAATACGGAGATAGAGCATATAAGAACATTGGGAGAGTCTTCAGAGTGGAGTGGATCTTCATTCCGATGCCTCTCTCACAGATTATAGATGATGAACTTGAAGTAGAGTTACCGGAGTGCAATCTCTACATTTCATATCATCGCCACCCTGACGTTGTTCTATCGGTTGCAGAGAAGAGAAAACCAATGATTCTCGGTGTATCTTTCGGAAGAGGTTTTCACAGACAGATTCATGAGATCAATTCTAGGATTGTCATTCCAAAAACTATGTGTATGCTAAGAGATGATACTGGAATTGAGGAGATTGACGAGTATGCAAAGCATTTCGGAATTCCAGAATTTAAAGTTAAGCTAAAAGGAAGAAAATTGGAAAACGTAGAAATTCTCAGAGAATCTCCATGCACTTCAACAAGAGAAGCAGTTAAAGAGATTATAGGTAAGGAGATCAGCGAGGAGAATCTGAATAGATTCGCTCTCTCCATCTGTTATAATTGTAGAGCCCCAAGATTTGGAAGAGATTGTGATAAAGAAGTTGCAGGAGCAAATCATGTTCTTCAACTCGTAAACTCTATTCTCAAAGAGGAAATCTCAGAGGAACTTAGAATGAAGCTGGAAGAGGTTAAGAGGAGAATGGAGGATGAGTTGAAGGAGAGATTGAAGGAGTTTGAGTGTTTAAGTTTTTAGAATCTCCTTTTTTTCAACTTAGAAATATCAAATGATGCAGTCTCTGCTATATGCATCACCGCAAAAGTTCCGGCTTGAACTGGATCAGTTACAACAAGATCTGCATGTTCTGGAACACTTCCAGCCATATTTAGGGAAATGACTGGGATTCCCAGAGATCTCAATCTATCAACTTCTTTACTAATACTTCCTCCCATCAGAGATCCAGCGAGAACAAGAATTGAGGCTCTGTGAAGCCTTGAAACAGCATTTACAGCTGTTCCTATTGTTTCTTCTCCCACAAGCGGAATTGTGTCTACACTAATCCTCTCACCTCTGATGTTATGCCTATCAGCCTCGCTGATTGCTCCCATAGCAACTTGAGCAACCTGAGCGCCTGCACCAATGATAATCACTCGTTTTCCGTAAACATCTATGAAGGGCGGAACTTCTTCAGCATTGTAAACAACTGGTAGATCTCGAATATCATTGAGAACATCTTCAGCCTTTATATTCTCAATTTCAGCATAAATACTGCTCTTCCCCTCGTTTACACCCCTTTCAACAATAAAAGATTGTAGATAGGTGATATTCCCACCTTTCGATGCTATCACCTGAGTTATATCTCTGAGAACTCCTGGTCTGTTCTCAGCGATTATATGCAGAGCAATCAAATCTTTCCTGCTCTTCTCGCCCATTTGTAAAGAGCCCCCATCACAGCTACAGCTCTTTCGGATGAATATGGAAAAGCGGGAATTCCGCGTTCTTCGAGATATCTCGAAGCCTCCTCAACTTCGACATCTCCAGCTAGAACTGCAACCATTGGTTTCCTCTTTCCTTTCTTCTCAGCTTCCTCCTTTGCTCTAATAACAGCTTGAGCAAATGCCATTGGCGGTGTTATGAGAGTATGCCAGTATCCTATAATGATCGCATGCACTCTGTCATCTTCAAGAGCAATCTTCAGAGTCGCCTCATAAGTTTCGGGAGGCTCCCCTCCTGTTATGTCGACTGGATTTCCAGTTGCACCAAATGGAGGAATATATTCTCTGAACTTTGCGTCAAGATCATCAGGAAGCCTCATCAATTTTAGTCCATGTTTCACACAGGCATCAACTAAAAGAACTCCAAGACCTCCTGCCCCCGTAAGAATGAGCACGTTCTCCCCTTTTGGAACTGGGAGTAGGTTCAAAGCTCTCGCTATATCGAGCATCTCTTCAAGATTTGAGGCTCTGATAATTCCTGCTTTTTTGAAAACTGCATCATAAATTGCGAGATCTCCTCCAAGAGCTCCAGTATGAGAGCTTGCAGCTCTTTGTCCCTCTTTAGTAGCTCCTGCTTTTAGAACAACTATTGGTTTCTTCTTCGAAACTCTTGTTGCAACCTCTATGAAGGATCGTCCATCTTTCATATCTTCCATGTGCATCGCAATTACTCTCGTGTTCTCATCCTCTCCGAAGAACTCAAGAAGATCATCCTCATCAATATCGCTCTTGTTTCCAAGTCCCACTATTGCAGAAACTCCCATTCTGTTGGAACGAGAGTATCCTATTATTCCCATTCCAACTCCGCCACTCTGACAGATAAGAGCAGTACCTCCCTTTTCGTAATACGGTGTACAGAAGGTTGCGCAAAGACTCCTCGGGGTATAATAGAATCCAAAGATGTTTGGTCCGAGAATCCTCACTCTATGTTTTCTTGCTTTTTCTACCAATTCTTCCTGAAGCTCCTTGTTTCCCACTTCTGCAAATCCAGAAGCCAGAACAACCGCTCCCACAACTCCTTTCCTTCCGAGTCTCTCAATCTCATTAGGAATGAACTTTGCTGGTATGACAAGAACCGCAACATCCACTTCTCCATCAATTTCTTCAACCGAGGTGTAAACCTTCTTTCCAAGAATCTCTCCACCCTTGGGATTCACTGGATAGATCTCTCCATCGAACTCAGACTCCACGAGATTCTTCAGAACAGCATAACCAAGTTTTGTGGGATCTGAAGAAGCCCCAATAATCGCAATTCCTTTTGGTGAGAATATTCTCCTCATCTGCTCTAGAATCTCCTCTCTGGTATATTCTCTTTCCCTAATGAATTTTGGTTCTCCCAGAATCATCCTTGCATCAACTGCAAAGGCAGAATCCTCAAGAGCAATAACAGGATTGAGATCGAGCTCTACGATCTCAGGATGATCTTTCAGAAGTGAAGAAACTGCAAGAAGAATATTTACGAGAGCATCTTTATCAACCGAGATCTTCCCTCTCACACCCTCTAGAATTGCCCTCCCTTTTATCTCTTCTATCATCTCTCTTGCATCTTCTTCAGAAATTGGAACAATATTGAAGCTTACATCTCTCATAATCTCTACAAAAATTCCTCCTAATCCGAACATGAGGGCGTGACCGAATTGAGGTGTAAAAGTCCCTCCTATGATTGTTTCAATTCCTTCTGGGATCATTTTCTGAATGAGAATACCATCAATTTTTGCTTCAGGGACGTTCTTCTTCACGTTTTCTAAAATCTCATTATAAGCGATAATTGCATCCTTTTCACTTTGAATGTTAAGTTTAACTCCTCCTACATCAGATTTGTGAATAACATCTGGAGATACAATCTTCATGACTGCAGGAGCTCCAACTTTTGCGAAAATTTCTCTCACTTCTCTCTCACTTCTCGCAAGATAACCTTCCGGGATAGGAATTCCATACTCTTTTAGAATCTCTCTACACTCAACTTCAGTAAGAACACTTCTCCCCTCTTTTTTCGCTTTTTCTATGATCTCAGAAGCCCTCATCGCAAACACCTCAAATGAATTATTGAACTCTCTTTATTAAATCTTTCCAGCCACGGAAAATCCTCCAGTGCCAAATTTCGTGAATGATTAATTTTACAAGATCTTCAATTGATTCAGAACCACAAATAGCAAGATTCACGTCTCTTAATGAATAAGAGAGTCCTCCATCCATTTTCAGATCGAAAGCTCTTACAATTGGCATCTTAACAACGAAAACGACGTTTTTCTTTTCTTCTTCAATTGCATATTTGTAAATCTCTTCGAAAATTCCTATCACGTCAATCCAGTAGCTCTCTCTGACCCTCCTGAGACTCACGTAGTATCTGCATCTTGGATAAATTCTCCTTGCATAGGCGTAAAAAATCTGTTTCAAAAACTTTGGAAGTCTTTTAAAGATCTCCACTCTTATTAATCTAATCTCTTTTTTCGCCGATTTAATCAGTTTAACATCTCCTTCAACCTCTAGACCGAAAGAATTCAATCTCTCCTCTATTTCTCTTTTCTCGTAATCTTCAAACTCGTTCTCCTGATAGAGGACGGTAATTCTCATTCTCCACTACTTGAATTAACTCCTTCAAACACTTTATATCTTCTCCTATTATCAGAGTTTTTACTTTAGCAATCTCTCCGCAGATTTTATCTATTTCGTGATCTCCAATAAAAATAACCTCTTCTCTGGAAACTCGAAGATCTCTCAGGAGTCTCTCAACCGCTTTCCTCGAAGGTTTAAAATCTCCATCATCTCTTGTAGAAATAGCATCAAAACTCAGGTTAAATCTCTTCAAGACTCTCTCGACGGCATCTTTGTTATTTCTTGTGAGTATTGCAAGCTTCAGACCCCTCTTTTTCAACTCTCTAAGAACCTCTTTTACATCTTCTCTCAATCTACATTCTTCCGCAGCTCTCATCTCCTCCCTTCTTAACATCTCCTCGGCTCTCCTTCTCTCATCCTCCTCTAACATCATCAAAAATTCGAGAAGAGGCCCTCTACATCCGAGAATCCTCTTAATCTCATCTATTCTTATGTTAAATTCTGTGAGAGTACCATCAAGATCGAATATCACGGCTTTTATCATCAATTCTCTTCCTATCTTTAAACCTATTTCATGTTTTCTGTTAGTGTCTGTCATTAATTAACATTATCAATTTATAATTATGATATTTTACATCAGAAAGTTTAAATATCCAATGTAATAAATTTGCATAAAAGGTGGAAAAACATGGAAGCAAAAGCAGTGGAAACTCAGAGTGCGAATTATGAGAAGATTGAAGTTGCAGAAGCTCTTGTGAGAATACTTGAAGAGAATAATGTTGAGGTTGTTTTTGGAATTCCTGGAGCTGCAGTTCTTCCTATTTACAAACATCTTGCTAAATCTTCGATAAAACACATAACAACGAGACACGAGGAAGGTGCAATTCACGCTGCAGACGGACATGCTCGATCTAGCGGAAAAATAGGTGTTTGCCTTACAACCTCTGGACCGGCTGCAACAAATCTGATTACTGGACTCTACACAGCTTACGCAGATTCGATACCTCTTATCGCAATAACCGGAGAGGTTGAGAGTTGGAAGCTCGAAACCGATGCATTTCAGGAAGTAAAAATAGTGGAAATCGCAAAATCTGTAACGAAAGCCAGTTTTCTTGTTCTCTCTCCCGAAAGAGCACCTCAAATTTTTCAAAGAGCTTTCATAATAGCGAAAAGCGGAAGACCTGGGCCAGTCCTCATAGATATACCTCTCGACGTTCAAAAAGCAATCACACACTATCATCAAATTTCATCATTCGAATTAAAAGGTAGAAGGCCATCAGGAGAAAAGGAAATTATAAAGATGGCAGTGGAAATGATATCTTCCTCTCGCCGTCCAATAGTGCTTGTAGGTCATGGCGTCATTCTCTCAACTGCAACTCAACAGATCGTTAAACTTGCGGAAAAGCTGAAAGCCCCCATTGTTACAACTAACATGGCCAAAGGAGCAATCCCTCCAAATCACCCACTCTATATCGGAAACGTGGGAACCCAATGCCACTCTTTAAGAGGAAATCATGTCTTTAAACACGCAGATCTCGTGATTGCAGTGGGATGTCGTTTTTCTGACAGACATACGGGTGAAGTCTCAGTTTATACTAAAGGCAAAAAATTTCTTCAGGTGGATGTTGATCCAAAAGAGATAGGAAAGAATTTCTCCATCGATCTTGGAGTTGTGAGTGATGCAAAAGAATTTCTCGATGAAATTCTGAGAGTCCTTCCAGAAAGAAAAAGAATCTGGCATTCTGAAATCTTGGATGAGATTGAAGAGCCAAATTCTTATCCGAAGAAGCTATTCGAAATCATTTCAGAAACTCTTCCAAAGGATACAATCTTCACATTAGGGTGCGGTTTAAACCAAATATGGGCAGGACAATTCCTCAAAGTTCACGGGGAGAGAAGTTACATACTCTCTGGTGGGGCGGGAACCTTGGGATTTGAAATTCCTGCAGCAGTAGGAGCAAAAGCTGCCAATCCAGAGAAAACTGTTGTTTCAATCGTAGGAGATGGAGGAATACTTTTCATGGGGATGGAAATAGCCACTTCAGTAAAGTACAATCTTCCAATTATCATTCTCCTCCTCAACAATAGACATCTCGGACTGATAAGACAATCTCAGATCTATCTCTACGGATATGAATATGAGGTGAATCTTGAACTAGATGGTAGAAGTGTGGATTTTAAGAACTTTGCCAGAGCTTTTGGAGCTGAGCACATTAAAGTTGAAGATTTGAAAGAGCTGAAGGAAGTTCTAAGAAAAGTATGGAAACTCGAAAAAACGGTGATAATAGAAGTTCAGATATCTCCAGATGAATTTGCTTCGATGGGTACGAATATCGAAAATATTAAAGAGTTCTCTACTGAGAATTAATCTCTGGAGGCATTGCCATGAAAGTCCTTGTTACTCAGAAAATACCTGAAGAGGCTATAAGACTTCTTAAGGCAAATTCTTTGGAGATTGAGTACAATAAAGAAGGAAAATTAAGCAAAGAAGAACTAATCGAAAGAATAAAAGATAAAGATGGAGTCCTCTGTCTTCTAACCGATATATTCGATCGAGAAGTCATAGAATCAGCGAAAAATCTTAAGGTCATCGCAAATGTTGCAGTAGGATATGATAACATAGATGTTAAAACTGCAACGAAACGGAGAATCATGGTCACAAACACGCCGGATGTTTTGACCGAAACAACCGCAGATCTTACATTTGCTCTGATTTTGAGCACCGCAAGAAGAGTCACCGAAGCGGATAGATTCGTCAGAGAAGGAAAGTTCAGAGGATGGGACATTTTTGGATTCTTGGGTTACGATGTTTATGGAAAGACACTTGGAATTTATGGAATGGGAAGAATTGGACTTGCGGTTGCTAGAAGAGGTAAATTCGGGTTCAATATGGAGGTCATTTATCACGATGTGAAAAGAAATGAGATAGCTGAGAAGGAAATAGGTGCACAATTTGTCTCATTCGACGAACTTCTCGAAAGGAGTGATTTTTTGACAATTCATGTTCCTTTAACGGAAGAAACGAGACACCGGTTCACGAAAGATGAACTCAGGAAGATGAAGAGAACAGCTTTTCTCATAAATACAGCGAGAGGTCCTATTGTAAAAGAAGATGATCTCGTATGGGCTCTGAAAAGGGGCTGGATTCGTGGAGCAGGGTTGGATGTTTATGAATTTGAACCCGCAGTTCACGAAGAGCTGAAGAAAATGGAAAACTTCGTTACTCTTCTTCCACACATTGGAAGTGCTACCGTAGAGACCAGAACCAAAATGGCTGTTACTGCAGCGAAAAATCTAATAACTGCTCTGAAAGGAGAAATACCTCCAAATCTAGTTAACAAAGAAATCATCTCATAATTCGAGGGAATCTCTTCGATATGCCTCTAACAGAAAACCTATGGCTATCAGAATGCTTCCTGTAACTCTCGGAGTCCCCCAATCCTGAATATATGCGTATCCTGCTAGAAGAAGGAAGAAAACCGCAACGAAGATCAGAATACTAACGTCTGTCCTCATTTTTCACAACTCCATATTTTGATGATAGTATAAAAGCGGAGATAAGGACAGTACCAATCAACAAGAGCCAGATTCTAAGATAGAAAAGAACACCCTTCACCATGTATGGTGCCATTCCAATAGTTATGATCCCTATGAGCATGTAGGCAATCCCCATTATGTTTGTCATCATTTTTGTATTTTCGTAGTATTCTGGATCATATCCCGGAATAAAGCCTACCATTTCTTTGAATTTCACGAGATATCCAACAATCACGAAAATTGCTCCTATTAGCATTATGAAGATCACGTCAAACATATTTGATCGTTAGAGTATTGCGAACTTCTTTTTAAAAATTTTATCGAAAACACGGAAAAATAACATTTTATGGCACTTGAGAATCTCTGACCACCTCACTGACTTGCTCTTCCCACGTCCTTCAATTCTCTTCAAGTACTTCGTGAATTACAACTTCAACCGCTTCTGGGAGACTATTCGTCTCTTTGAAGAGTGGGTTACATCCACAATCACTTTCTTTTTAGTCTTTAATAGAGAAATTCCTCCTAAAACATATCCGTGAACGGTGGCATATTGAGTATTTTTGGAGAAAGATAAGTAGGGAGGGAAAATCACGTCGGGGGAGGGATTTGAACCCTCGCGGCGCGAAGCGCCACGGGTTTAGCAGACCCGCGCCTTAGCCACTTGGCTACCCCGACTTTTTTAGTGGGCACGTCCTCGGTGGCCGGACTGACACTCAGGAAGTTCCTCCCCATCGATCCTCATCTCCGCACCCCCGCAAGCGCCGGTTGCCTGCGCTTTGGTCTGCTCCCTTCCGGGCCTGAACCGGTGCGCGCAGTTAAGATGGAGGAACCATCTTTCCAGATAGCCCCTCCATCACACACCGACCCAGCGGGACGGAGACTCCTCGTTTCAGATGGGGACTTCCCGAATGTCAGTCCGACGCCCTCAGACTTCGCCCCCCGCATATCGGCGATTTCGGGTTACAGGTGACGCCGAGCCACCCGGGCTAGCCCACCAGAGATACTTATATTATCATCTCACTCTAATAAATTCATCGGATGTGATGAACATGAGCGATCTCATTGGTTACATCACAGGAAACCCTAAAAGGGAGAAAATAGTTGAGACACTGGTATCTGGAAGTATGAAGCTTCAGGAGATCTCCAAAATTACGAGAATTCCTGAAGTAATTCTCAGAAGAATTTTAAGCGAGATGAAAAATCAAGGAGTTGTGAATGAAGAAAACGGAACTTTCTCGCTTACAGAAGATGCTTTGAAAGCTCTCGCAAAGTTGAGAGGTTTATGAGAGATATTGAAATTTTAGAGAAGAAATACGGAAAACCAAAAGATCTCTACTATGTTGGCTTCATGCATCCTCGGGAGTTCAGAAATCTTGTGGAAAGCATGAGAAAAGATGGTAGAAAAGAAGATGTGACTCTCTTCATCTTTTTTAATAATAAAGTTGTTGTGATTGAGAAACACACTCATCCTCTAGGTGTTTCCAGAGCTCCGAGTGGCGGAGTTAAACCAGACGAATCACTTGCGATTGCAGCTCTTCGAGAAGCTTGGGAAGAAACTGGATTGAAGATTGAATTGGAGAGATATCTTCTCAGAATACACGCAAATTTCATTTGTGGTGATAAAGAAAAGAGTTGGATCTCACATGTTTTTACAGCCCGTGCTATTGGAGGCTCTTTAAATCCAGTTGACAAAAATGAAATCAGAAGAGTTTTTTTAGTTTCACTAGAAGATCTGAAAGGGAAAATAAGAGAAGCTCTCTTGAACTCTAATTCAGGGGGCCTCACATATCGGGTTTTTCTTACAGATATGGCTTTAATGGAAATTGAAGCTCAGAAGAATTCTTGCAAGAGCTCCAAGAACAGTTGCAATTGAGAAGGTCATGAGAATAGTGTATAAGGTGTATTTCTTTCCTATTTCTCTCATCATAACGCCAATCGTTGCAAGACAGGGAATATAAAATGTTGTGAAAATTGCAAAGCTCATAATCTGAGCATTTGAGAGAACAGAAGAGAGGTCATAGGTCCCCATTATTTGAGTCAACATAATTAAGGTTAACTCCTTTCTCAATATTCCAAATATCAGCGTCATTCCAACATTGCTTGGAAGTCCGAGAAGAGAGGTTAGCGGAGCGAAAAGTAGATTCACGTAGCCGTCTAATCTGTAAAACTCAATGAGAGATAGGAACGCACTTCCAGCGATGAGAATTGGAAAGGCGATTACAACGAATTCTCTTGCTCTCAACCACGTCTTCAGAAGTACATTTTTAAAAGAAGGAACTCTGAGGGGAGGAATTTCCATGATAAGTCCAAAAATATCTCCGTAAACAGTTTTACTCATGAAAAAGCCCGCGACTACTATTACTGCTAGATTAAGGAAATAAACGAGAAGTGCTGCGTAAAGTCCTATGAAATGTCCAACGAGTCCCAAGATAACAACAGTTCTCGCAGAGCATGGAATCATAACAGAAAGAGCAGTTACAACAATCCTCTCACTTCTCGATCCGATCGTTCTCGTGGCCATGACAGCAGGAACGCTACATCCGTATCCGAGAACAAGTGGGATGATAGCTCCCCCGTGAAGCCCCATTTTGTGGAAAGCACCATCCAAAAGAAATGCCACTCGTGGAATATAACCCACATCTTCGAGGATTGCAAGAAAGAGGAGGAAGGGAATGAGATATGGAAGAACTATGGCTATTCCACCAGAAATTCCCAAGAGAAGTCCGTTAAGCAACACGTATTCCGAGGACTCTTCTGGAAAATTTCTCAGTATTTCATAAGAGAAAGTCTCGAAAAACTCCATAAGGCGTTCTTCCATAATTCCTCCTATTGAAAATACTGAGAAGAATAATAAATAGAGCACAAGACCGGCTACAAGGAATCCCAAATACTTATGAGTGAGAATCTCATCAATTCTTTCTCTGAAGTCTTTTTTAGATCCTCTCTCCACCTTTACACATTTTGAGAAGAGATGAAGGGCAAGAGAATGTCTTTCTGAAGCAACCACGACGTCAGAAGGCTTTCCATGGGACTCTTCTATCTCTCTCCTAAGCTCTTCCAACCTTCTCTTATCTTTTATTAGTTCATGAATCTCTTCGTCACCTTCAAGAGCTTTTATTGCTAGAAATCTCCTCGAAACAATGAAATTATCTGGAAAAACCTCTTTTACGAGTTCTTCGGCTTTTTTTACGATCTTTTCGACATCTTTACTGTAGTTCAAGATTCTCTCCGGAGTTTTCCTCTCCTCTGCAACTCTCAGGGCAAATTCAAAGAGCTTTTTAATACCCTCTCCTCTTGTGGCGACTGTTGGGATTACAGGAACACCAAGCTCTTTAGAAAGGCAATCCACGTTTATCTCTATGCCTTTTCTTCTTGCTTCATCCATCATGTTCAAACACAGAACAAGGGGGATCCCAAATTCAATGAGTTCAATTGTGAGATTTAGGCTCCTCATAAGACTGCTCGCGTCTACAACATTTACAACGACATCAGCATTACCCTGCATCAAAAATTTTCTCGTCTCACTCTCAGCTTCATCTGTTGAGGAGAGAGAGTAGCTTCCAGGGAGGTCAACTATCATAAAAGATTCTTCCATTTTTACTTCAGAAGTTATGAATTCAACAGTAGTCCCTGGAAAATTGGAGATAATTGACTTGTATCCAGCAATTTGATTAAAAATCGTGCTTTTTCCGCTATTTGGCTGACCTACAAGAGCAACGACTTTCAAATTTCTTCCACGAGTATCCTTGATGCTATACCCCTCCCGAGAGCAATTTCTCTTCCATTCAGTTCAACAAGAATAGGACCATGAAAGGCAGCACTTCTTAAAACTTTTATCACTTCTCCGGGTATGAGACCCAAGTTCATAAGTCTTCTTCGCTGACCCGGGGGTGCATTACAATCAAGAATTTTCACTTTCTTTCCACTTTTAATTTCGTGAAGAGCTCTCACGATTTCTTAGTAGAATCTCTCACTATATAAATTTTGGGATACCTAAAAAGATTAAAATGATCTAAAAATTTTTGATACGGGCGTGACGGGATTTGAACCCGCGACTTGCAGCTTAGGAGGCTGCCGCCCTATCCTGGCTAGGCCACACGCCCACTCGATTCATCACTTTCAGAGGATTATAAAGATTACGTATTGGGTGAGTTTAATCATCGTATACTATCAATATTCCTAATTCTCTCTCCTAATCACAGAAAATTTCCATCCTCTTTTCAGAGCTCTTCCTTCCATTATTAAAGTTTTCCACAATTTTTAAATTGAAGCCTCCGTTAAATTTAAACCTCTTTGAAGCAATGATTTATTTGCTTTAGAATAATCTGCGGGGAGATCGGGTGCCACTGGAGAGAGTTAAGAGCGGAATTCCTGGATTTGATGAGCTCTGTAACGGTGGAATTTTGAGAGGAAGAAGTTATCTCGTTTCTGGAACTTCTGGGGCTGGGAAAAGTATATTCTGCAGACAGTATCTTTACAAGGGAGCAACGGAGTTTGATGAGAGCGGAATTCTTGTGACCACTGAAGAAATGCCAGAAGAGATAAGAGAGGATTCTCTTGCATTTGGATGGGATTTTGAAAAGCTTGAAGAAGAGAACAAAATTGCAATAATTGATTCAACTTCCGTGAAAATAGGACTTCCCTCCAAAGAAAAATATGTCGATCTCAGACCTTTTGATATGAGATCTCTCATTTCTCAGATAATATCCGTCCAAAAAGAAATAAATGCAAAAAGAGCTATTGTGGACTCGACAACCGCAATGGCATTCTATCTCGATTCTCCTTCAAAAATAAGGATTGAACTCCTGAGATTGGTCTCAACCCTCAACATCCTCGGGTTAACATCTCTTCTCACATGCGAGATTACAGATGAGAAAAATCTTTCAAGATTCGGTGTTGAACAGTTTGTCGTTGATGGTGTCATTGCCCTTTATTATCAGAGAACAGAAAATGTTAGAGTAAGGAGCATCGAGATTTATAAGATGCGTGGCACCCCTCACAGTACCAAGATGCATCCCTATGACATCACTCCAAGAGGCATTGAAGTTCATCCCTATGAAGAGGTTTATCGTCCTTCAACTCTTTAAATCTCAAGAAATCTTCGTGCGTTTTCTGCACAGAGAAGTATTGCATATTTTTCTCCCACTTTGGTAATCAGATGATGTGCGGTTTTTGCAACAGCAAGCGGATCTGAGGGATAGCTTCCGAGATCACTATCAACGATGAGCTTCTTTATTTCTTCCTCATCACAAAGTTGTAAGATCTCCTCTACATCTTTTGGTCCGAGTTTTCCGGGCTGAACAGTTAACCCGGCATAGGCACCGAATTCCAGAGCTATCTTCACACTCTCTTTATTCATATGATCTATAAGAACTCTTTCAGCCTCAACACCGAAATCTTCAAGAATCTCAATTGTCCTTCTCAGAATCTCATACTTGTCTTTTCTTGGTGTATGCAGGATCAAAGGTCTTTTATCAGCAAATTCGAGATGTGACTGAAAGATAACTTCCTCCAGTTTCATTCCTGTTTGAAGACCTATCTCTCCTATGCACACAACCCTCTCATCTTCCAGAATTGAGGGAAGAAGATTGAAAACTTTTTCTACGTCATTCTCAGGAATAGCTGAGGGGTGAACTCCTATTCCAATTAACACATTCACACCATTTTCCTCACCTCTTCTAACTTCAAATTCGAGAAGTCTGTGATAGTGTTCTATGAGAATCTCAGCACTCGTAACTCTCATTGGAGGGTGAGCAAGAGAAACAACATTTCTAATTCCTGCAATCCCCATCATCTTGAAATCTTCTGGACCCCTCTCATCCATATGAGTATGGGGATCCACCCATCCATAGAAATATCTCACTCAGGGACCCTCCTCACAGTTATCTCATTTCCACTTGCAAGCATCCTGAGAATTATGTTTGCTATCGCACTACCCTTCTTTATTTTTATGTCTCCGCTTCTTCCCACAGTTGCAGTAAAAAGATAATCATCTCCACAGTAAACTTCAACAGTCTCTCCTACAAGATCTCCGAGATGAAGAACGATTGATTTGTTCGTCTCTTCTATTTCAGGTTTTATCACTTCTTCAGCTCTATCCTCTCTCCTCCTCACTTCACTCTCTCTGCTCACCACATCTATACTCATATCCAGAGCTCTCTCTATCTTCTCTATCGTTCTCCCTCCTTTCCCGAGAACTTTTGGAATATCCCTCTCGTCAACGTAAACAATTGCTTTATGCGGATTCACAACATCGACCTCAACACCTCTCTTAGCGTACTTCTCTATCTCTCTCTTCACCTCTCTTGAAGCAATTCTGAGGGCACCACTCGTAGTCTCCTTCTTTACAGGCATCACAACAACCTGTTCTCCATAAGTGTAGATCTCGTATTCCACCTCTCCAGTCTCGAAATCTATGATCTCTATCACGGGTCTTGCGAGATCAGCTTCAAACATTCCATAAGGAACTTTTACAGTGAAGTTAACATCGTAAACTTTCTTTATCTGACCCTTCTCTATAAAGATGACAGTGTCAACAATCTGCGGGATCATCCCAAGCTCCACTCTTCCTATCAGTCTCTGAAGTGCATCTATGGCTCTCGTCGCATGAACAACTCCAATCATTCCAACTCCCGCAAGTCTCATATCAGCAAAGATTCTGAAGTCTCTCGTCCTCCTCATCTCATCATAAATCGTATAATCCGGTCTCACAAGGAGAAGAATTTCTGCGGTATTTTCCATATTCCCATCAAGAGGAGCATACTGGGTTATTTCGTCTGAAACCTGAAGATCTCTTGGACTCTCCATTGTTTTCACAAGAAATCCCTGCTTTGAAAGGAACTCAGCAACTCCTGAGGCAAAAGTTGATTTTCCAGCTCCAGGAGGTCCGGCTATTAGAACTCCTCTTTGTCTTTCAACAATCCTTCTTTTCAGCTCTTCACCGAATTTGTAATCATCTAAACTTACTTTCACAAGCGGTCTCACCGCTGTAATCTCCATACCATCCGAAAAGGGAGGTCTGGCTATCGCAATTCTAATTTCTCTCCATTGGGCAACAGTCACACCACCCCTATCAATCTCTATGAAGGCATCTGGATCTTTTTTGCAGACCTCAATTATTTCCTTTGCCATCTCTCTGAGATCCTTTCCACTAAGCTTCTCTGTTCCTATTGGTTCGTATTTCATACTCTCCACGGAACCCCTTTTTGCCATCGGAACAACTCCTTCCTTCAAATGAACTGACATTGTTCTTTCATCGAAGAAATCGAGAAGTCTCATCTTTGGCTTTATCGGAGCTTCTGGTTCAAGATAGATTACTTTGAGCCCCTTTGCTCTTGCAACTTCTGCTTGAACCACGTCACTCGTGACGAAAGTTGCATTGAGTTTTATGGCAACTTCTCTAATCATTGCATCTATGGAACCGCTGTAAGCCAGTTTTACGTCCTCCAAAGAGGGCCTCTCTCCATAATACTCGAGTTTGATTCTACCCTCCTCTGCCATTTCTCTGAGCTTGTTAAGCTCAGTTAGTCCATTAAATCCAGTTTCTTTTCCTTGATTAGCTTGATTCTCCAGTTCTGCTACCACTGCTTCGGGGATAATTACTGTTGCATCTTCCAACTCTCCCTTTTCTATCATCTCTGTTATCCTTCCATCTATAATTACACTGGTGTCAGGAACGACCTTCATTTCCATAAACCTCCCTCGGATCAAAGACTCTCTCTCTAACTACTTCTCCCTCTATGTTTCTGAAGAAACAGCTTTTATATCCTTCATGACAAGCTCCACCAGTTTGTTCTACTTTGATGAGCAAAGCATCTCCGTCACAATCTACAAGCACTTCACAGATTTTCTGCACATTTCCCGAAGTCTCTCCTTTCTTCCAGATTCTCTTCCTCTCTCTACTCCAGTAGTGGGCTTCTCCAGTTTTTAAAGTAAGCTTTAATGTCTCCTCATTCATATAAGCCAACATCAGCACTTCTTTGCTCTCACTATCCTGCACAATCACGGGAATCAATCCTTTTTCGTCGAATTTCAGTTTCACGGACACAACTTTTTATATCAATTTTTATCTATTTAACCAAAGTGGTAAGGTGAATTCCATGAAACTTTTAAGCACCGGAATTGAAACTCTTGACACTCAGCTTGGAGGAGGATTTCCTTCTGGAAGCACGATTTTGATACTTTTCGATCCCGGAGCAGGTTATGAGATTTTTTCTACTCACTTGGTTATAGGGGGATTGAAAAATAAAGAAAAAATCTTTTATGTGAACACAGATGCTCCGATTGAGGAAATCGAGGAAATATTAATAGAATACGGGGTGAAGGTGGAGGAGTATAAGAAAAAAGGTGATTTGAGGTTCATTGACGTCTACACAGAGAGGTACGCTAGTGTATTTCCAAGAGAGCTTCTTTCGCAATCCTATGAAAATGCTCTCGGTGGATACGATCCTCTCTCGGGGTTGAGAAATCTTGTAACCGATCCTAATAAAAAGGGGATTCGAACTATTTTGGATTCGTTATCTTATTTTTTGAGAAGCTATGAAATCAAGGATGTAATAGATCTCGTGGAGTTGATGGGAGTTTTTACAAGGGCCTCCCAAAATCTCTCAATTATTTTCATGCCCCGGGGAATGCATAGCGAAACTGAGGAGAATACCATGAAACATCTGTGCGATGGAGTTATAGAGCTTCTCGTGAGAGAAGATGGAACTCAACTCAATCATTACATGAAATTCCTCAAAATGAAAGGAAGTTCCACTCCAAGAAATCTCATTCCGTACAGGATAACTGAAAGAGGAATTGAAGTTGAGACAACGAAGAGGTTACTTTAATTTTCTCATCTCCTTCATAAGCTCTCTGTTCAGCGAGACTATCAGATCACTAATTACTCCGAACATGAAAATTTGAAATCCTATGATGATCAGAAGGGCTGTGAGTACACTGAGAAGGTAATGTGTAACATGATTCATCCACTCAATGACAACATAGATTCCAGTTAGAACCCCGATAAACATTATGAAAAGTCCCAAAACTCCAAAATACATCATAGGATTGTGCACTTTCATCATTCTGTAGATCGTCATTCCTATTCTCACCCCATCTTTCAGAGGATTAAGTTTAGTTTTAGCACCTATCCTCTTTTTGTAACTTATCGGAACCTCTACAACTTTTAAGCCTTTTCTCACACTCTCTATCGTCATTTCCGCCTCTATTTCAAAACCTTTTTGTTTTAACTCGAGTTCTTTTATCTTTTTCGTTTGGAAGGCTCTGTAACCAGAAAGAATATCGTTCAGAGGAATCCCATAACCTGTGGAAAAAAGAAGATTCAGAATTTTGTTTCCTATAAAATTCAAACGTGTGAATGCACCTTTTTCGTAATTTGCGAATCTGTTTCCTATAACATGATCTGCACCTCTGCGAACCTCTTCTATGAGGATGAATACCTCTGAAGGCAAGTATGTACCATCCCCATCTACCATCACCGTGATCTCTTTATCAATCATCTCAAGTGCCTGAACTATCGCAGAACCCTTTCCTTTACCTTTCTGTAGAACAACTCTCGCTCCTTCAGCTTCTGCAATCTCTCTCGTTCCGTCAGTGCTTCCTCCATCAATTACGAGGATATTCTTAAATCCAATCTCTTTGAACTCTCTGATGAGCTCTCCTATGGTTTTCGCTTCATTCAGAGTTGGAATGAGAATACAGACATCATCCATTAAAAGAAAAATTCGAGGTCATGAGAAATAAATTTTTAGAAGTTCACAGTTTTGGTCACTCCTTTCTGAATCTCTTCTTCAGTAAAGCTAACGTGTTTCACAACTCCTCCACTTTTTACTGTGTAATCTCCAATTATTTTAACATCATAGGGCATAGTTGAAGAATAAGGAACTCTCACCTCATAATATCCGTTTACAGGCTCAATCGTTTGAATGTATTGGAAGGTTCTCCCGTTATTTGTTTCGATCGTTGCTGAGATCTTCACAGTCTGAGTTGCAGTGCCCTTTATCACTCCTCCTTTCACATATTCGAAGATCTTTACATAGGAGCTCGGTGGTGTTGGATCATAGAGGATCGCATAGCTGTTACCCAAACTCATGAGAGATGGATTGTTTCTGAGCTGAAGATAAAAGTTCAGAGCCTCACTGTAGTTACCTTTGAACATAACCGTGTCAATTCTTCCAGTTCCAAGGTTTGCAACTTTGTAGGTCACCACATAGTTTTCAGATTCATGAATCAGTCTGAAATTTTCAAGACCATTTCCATCAAGGTAGTGTAATCTTCCGAGAGTCGTTGAGTAGAACTTCTCGCTGTTGAATGGTAATCCAATTGTGTGATTAAAGAGCGAGACATTCACAATCTTGAAATATCCCTCTTCGTCTTCGGCCCAAACTCTTATGGCACCGTATTTGAGTGACGCCATCTCTATATCTGTTATCACGTATTTTGATCCCAGTTCGTTAAGGATTTCAGAAGCTTCGCTCTCGTTCATTGCTGTGAAGAAGAGAGATGCGGTTTTGGCTCCTTGCTGGAAGGGATTTGCGTTCGGAATTCTATGAGCAATTGCCGTTATCCAGTGTCCATAATCCCACCAGCTCATAACTCCATAAGCATCCGAGGGATATCTCTCCCCTTTCGAAGTCTCATAGCTCTGGTAATAGAAAGAGTCGTAGAAGCTTCCATTCGGCGTGTATTCCCTCATCCACTTCAAGGTCTCATACCAGTCATCGTTGATTGTTGAGTGTGATGCGATGAGTGTTGAGGAAGAGCTCTGAGAATAGGCGGATGAGGCTGTAGGGAATAGGGTGATGAGAAGAATTAAAATTCCCGAGATTAACTTTGAGTAATCAACACCTTTTTTGTACTTCTTCTTTCCTTTTTTCGATCGTGAAACCTCCGCCTCTTTGAATCTGTAAAATCCGATTTTTTCGAGAATGACCTCAACCATCACTCCAGAAAGAACCGCAGAAACCGCTCCGAAGTAATATGCGAATCTGATCTGCCCTGCCAAGGCTACTAACATTGCGACGCTCCAGATAAGAATGAAAAGGTGACACTCGCCCCTCTCTCTGTAAAGCTTGTAAATGAGATAAATAATTGCTGGAATGGCGAAGAAGAAGGTTATCGAGAATTGATCCCATGCTCTGTAAAGAGAGAATTCACCGTTCTCTATGAAGAACGGCTGAACTTCCGCAATTGTTCTTCCATAAGCTCCGGGAGTCACAACTCCGATGACACTCTTTATGACGTTTGGAAACATCACAAAGATGACTGAAAGGGCAAAAATTCCAAGAACAAGAACGATCAACGAAGATGCATCATCTCTTCTGAGTCCAATTTTCTTCCAGTAGCCTTTTTCTTGAAGAACATCAATAGCGAAGAAGATCAAAAGAATCACTGCTGAAGTTAAAAGTATAAAGAGTTGGAAAGGAGAGTAATAGACGAGAGAGATTCCCGGATATTTGAAGGCGAAAGGTAAGTAAACAAGAGAAGCAGTGAAGAACATCAACACTCCTGTAATAGCAAGAGACTTCGTATCGGCTTTGAGAAATCTCTGGAAGACAAAGACGAGAAAGATAAAGAAGATAATTAAGACTCCTAGGATGAAGCCAGCTGCCCAAGAGAGAAGATACAATCCAAAGGAAATTCCTGCGAGAATTGGCACAATCAAAGAGCTTCTGTCTCTGATATTCTCTCTGATATCTCTTCCCTTCCAGAGATTGATGGATTTCACGAAAAGTGCAAGAGTTGCAATCGTCCAGAAGACCTCCCAGATGTGATGGTCGTTGAAGCCTAGGAGACTCCTGTAGAGCAACTGACCTGGCATTATACCAACAAGAACAGCTGAAATTACTCCAGCTTTCTTGTTGAAAGCTTCTTTCACGAGAAGATAAACTGGAAGTACGAGCAGAGTCCCTCCAATCGCAGGAATGAAGACAATAATACTTCTTATTGATTCTACATTAGAAGCCCCAAGAATTTTAGATAGAAAAGCTCCAAAATAAACTAGAAAAGGTCCAAAATGTATGTAAGTGCCGTATGGGAAGTTCGTGAATGCATCAAACCATATTCTTGAGGGAAAATTTGCCAGACAATTCTCTATAAGCCTCGAATAATACCACGGGTCATTTCCTATGAATCTGACTTCTTCAACGAAAATCGCATTCCAAGGATTCACAATTCTCAGGTAGAGGCTGAAAATCATCACGGGAATCAGAAAGAGCCAGTGCCAGTGTCTCTGAAGCAATGCATCACGATTCATCGGTAATAGTACGGAAGAGATGAATTTAAATTTTTCTTATAGAATTGAGATAACTCCAAGAGAAGCGAGAAGAACTAAAAAACCGGCTATGAGGACCCCGAAGAAGATGGAAAGAAATGCACTCTGGAAAGGTAAATTCAGAAGAACAGCAATCAGAGATCCTGTCCAGGCTCCTGTGATAGGAAGGGGTATTGCAACAAACAACGTCAATCCAAGAGGACCATATCTCCTCACAATCTCACTTCTCTTCTCTCCAGTTCTGTAAATCCAGCTCAAAAGAAAAGAGAAAACGTCGTAATTTTTTAGGATTTCGAGAATTTTTCTGAAGAAAAGAAGAATAATGGGAACAGGGGTGATATTTCCAAGAACACTAAGGAGGTAAACTCTCCAAGGATCTAATCCAAGGAAAAGTCCTAAAGGAATGGATGCTCTGAGCTCCAATACTGGGAGCATAGAAGTTAGAAGAACTTTAAGTTCTTCCATTTTCTCCCTCCAGAACTTTTACAAGTCTATAAAGGGCCTCGTTGATCGGAGCTTGAGCTCCGATAGAATGCGCAGTTCTAACTATTTCTCCGTTTATCGCATCTATTTCAGTTCTCCTCCCGTTCAAAACATCTTGAAGCATGGAAGAAAAATTCTCTGAGGTCCTTTTCGCAACCTCAAATGTTCTCTCTACAGGATCTTCGTCAAAAGTTATTCCGAGAGCCTCTGCAATTCTTTTTGCCTCCTCACAAACCTCTCTTAACAATTTTCTCAGAGAGGAGATCTCAAGAAGAACTCCGTTTTTAACACCGGCTATTGCGGTTAAAGGATTTATTCCGCAGTTTACGATAGCCTTCTTCCATATCTCCATTTTTATGTCTTCAGAAATTCTGACATTCATTTTTGCTCTAGTAAAAATCTCTGAAATCATCATGATTCTTTCTGTTATCTTTCCATTCATCTCTCCTATAACAATCTCTCCTTCTCCTGTGTATTTCACATGCCCTGGCTCAACTCTAAGAGCTCCGTAAGAGGTTACCCCTCCGATAACCCTCTCCCCTCCTAACTCTTCCATCAGAGTCTCCTCATTTCCTATTCCGTTTTGTAGCGAGAGTACAGGAGAGTCGAACTCTCTCAGAGCCTTTGCAGCACTCCTCGTATCATAGGATTTCACTGTTAGAATCGTGAGATCTGATTCTACAGGAGTTAGCGAGGTGGGAATTTTAAGAGTAACATTCATCTTTCCAGAGATCTTCAAACCCCTCCTCTCTATCTCGCTAATGTGCGGAGGTCTTCCAACCAAGATGACCTCGAAGCCTGAGAGATGTAAAAGACCTCCAATGAGACTTCCAAGCGCCCCAGCCCCCATTATCATGATCTTCATTTTTTTACCTCCTTTTTTAAAAACTCGGCAAGTTTTTCGAAGGTCTCTGGATGGAGCTTGGCAATCTTCAATCCTGGTGCTGGGTTAACTTCAAGCAAATAATCCTCCTCTCCAATCAGAATGTCAAACCCCGCATATTTGATTCCAAGAATTTCTGCAGATTTAAGAACAAGCTCCTCTTGAGTTTCAGTCATCTTAAAAACTCTGGGCTCAGCTCCTTGGAATAAATTTCTCTTCCATCCCTCGGTTTTTACTCTTTCCTCAACTGCAACTATCTCATCCCCTATTAAAAAAGCTCTTATATCTTTCGCATCTCTAACGAACTCTTGAGCAAGGAAAATCTTTTCTGAAGTTGGAGGAATCTCGTGAATTGCAGAGATATAGTCGAGTACTCCTCTAAAATCATCTTCACTTCTGATCATTATTGAACCCTTTCCGCAACTTCCAAAATTCGGTTTGACAACGAAAGGAAAGTTAAGCTTCTCTATAACTTTTCTAATCTTCTCTTCAGTGTATGGATATGAGATAACATAAGTTCTTGGGACAGGAATCCCCCTCTTTTTCATCAGAAAATTCACATAAGCTTTGCTTTTACATTTCATGAATGTTGAAACATCGTTGATGAGGGGGATAAAGCTCTCTGCTATGCTTCCTAAGGTTATTTGCTGTCTAGAATTTATGTAGTTTACTCCTATTGAAAGATCATCCAACCTCCTCTCAAAATCTTCAATTAAATTGCCTATTTCGATAATCTCTGGAGACAGAAATCTACTCAAACCTCTGTATAGGGTCACTGCAGTTGATCCTGCTTTCGAAGTTAGAATTCCAACTTTAAAAGTCATTCAATTCTCCCATGGTTCTCTACGATTAAAAATTTTACCAGTTTTCGGAGATCCTCTTCGCTATTCACGTTGAAGAAAGTCTCCTTAGGAAGATCCTCAGCAGGGAAGTACAGAACTTTGGAGAGACGTAAAATAGCAGACGAGATTCTTCTCTCTCCATTTTTCAGAGCATCTTCCGAAGCTATAAGCATAGCATCTTTTCTGTAAATTCCATGAAGTGGTTCCAAATATCCAGAAGACCACTTTGGTATTACTGCGTCATACCCTCGAGAAAGGGAGAATAACTTTTCAACGGCATCTCTTCTTATCATTGGCATGTCACAAGCTGTTACAAAGATATAATCAGATCTCATCTCTCTTAACCCGGATCTCATCCCTTCGAGAGGTCCCATCATTCCAGAGTCAAAACTTAAAGGAACCCTCAAATCCTCCTTTATCCTCTGATCTCTTCTCAGAGCGATTCTGAGCTCATCAAGAAAAGACAATCTCTCCACCACATATTGAATAAGCGTTTTTCCGAATACATTTATCTCGCATTTCTCTTTTTTCATTCTTTTCGATCTCCCTCCCGCGAGGATGAGAGCACCTCTCATCAGCTCATCCTCAAAACACTCTTCACGTACTCTTCATCCACATCCGTATTTATACATCCACTCCTTTTGAGAGGGATCCCCTGAGATGGAATTTTGAATTTCGTTAAGTGACTCAGAGCCTGTCTAAGCTCTTCAAAACACGCAACTCCTACTGCAGCTTTTATTCCATCTTCTTTAATTATCTTCATTACCATACTTCCCCCAGGGACAATGAAATATTTGCAGTTAATCTTCTCGCAGAATTCCACAAGATTGCCTATTTTGCATTCTTTGTTACATCTCTTACATATCAGACCTCTTTCGGTATATCCTCCCTTACACTTCTCCACTTTTCTCAAACAATGAGGGAGGAAAAGAACTCGATCCTCAATTGAAATCTCTTTGAACTCTTCCTCGTTTAAAATGTTGTAGATTTCAATTTCGAGCTCATCCAGTCTCTCCTTTTCAATTTTCATAAGTGATGCAATTTCTTTGAAAATTTCAGAAGGTGTGAACGAGATAGTAGTTCCATAAACACGAATTATCTGTTCTTTTATTATCTTTCTGAAGTTCAAACCTCGCATATCTCAACCTTACGAGGAAAAATTAAAAAATTTTGCCAATGAGCATTGAAGCATGAAACTCAGAGAGATTTTGAAGAAAGTAAGGGAAGGATCAATGAAAATTGAGGATGCGGAGAGAGAAATAAAAGCTTTTCAGACTGCAGAGATCGAGAGGATAGCAAGGCTAGATCTTGGAAGAGAGATCAGAAAGGGAATTCCTGAAGTCGTGTTTGGAGGCGGGAAAAGCGAAGAGGAACTTGTGAAGATCTCTCTTAAAATGCTTCAAGACTCTGGAAGGTGCATAATAACGAGATTAAGCAGGGATAGGGCTCTTAAAATCATTTCAAAGCTTCCAGAAGATTCATGGCACGAGTTCGACTCCGGAATTCTTGTGATCAAAAAGAAGGGATTTGAGAAAAAGGAATCTGGCGGAAAAGTTGCAATTCTTACTGCGGGGACCTCAGATATACCTTTCGCGAAGGAAGCAGAGATTATAGCAAGAGAGATGGGTTGCAAAGTTTTAACTTTTCATGATGTTGGGGTTGCAGGAATTCACCGTCTCTTTCCTGTCCTCACCGAGATTATGAAGGCTGACTGTGATGTTATAATTGTCGCAGCAGGAATGGATGGGGCTCTTCCATCTGTGGTTGCAGGGCTCGTGGATATTCCAGTTATCGGACTTCCGACTTCCACTGGCTACGGTGCAGGTGGAAAGGGAGAAGCTGCACTCTATTCCATGCTTCAGAGTTGCTCCCCTGGTCTCGGTGTGGTGAACATAGATAATGGTTTCGGGGCTGGGGCTCTTGCTGCAATTATAGCTAACAGAGTTGCAAAGTTCAGAAAGGGAGGAAACGATAAATAGAAAGAAAAGAATATTGAAGTTTGATGAATGAAGAAAGAAACGAGCTTAGAATCTACAGAATTCTGATTATTCTACTTCTTATCGTCATTTTAGTTCAAACTTTTGCAATAGCTTATTTTGTCATCTCTTCAGAAGTTTCGCCTCCTGCTATCCCAGTTAGACCGAAAATTGCAGTTATTTACGTTCAAGGAGAACTCACAACTGGAATTGCTTCAGGTTATGCCAGCTCTGACATCATAGTTCGACAGCTTGAGGAGTTGAAGAAAGACGAAACTGTGAAAGCAGTGATTTTAAGGATAAACAGCCCTGGAGGATCTCCTGCAGCAGCTCAGGAAATTGTTGAAGCCGTAAAGGAGCTTCGTAAAGAGAAGCTCCTCATAGCATCTCTTGGAGATATTGCAACTTCTGGAGCTTACTATATTGCAGTCCCCTCTCATCTCATCATCTCCTCTCCTGACACTATGACTGGGAGCATTGGTGCCATCTGGGTATTTAGAGATAAGTCTGAATATTATGAAAAAGAAGGAATAAACTTCACTATAATCAAATCAGGGGAGTTTAAGGATATGGGAGCAGATTGGAGATCTCTCACCAGTGAGGAAAAGAGCTACGCTCAGCAAATCGTGAACGATGTTTTCGAAAGATTTCTTGAGACTGTTGCGGAGTTTAGAAACATGAGTGTAGAAGAGCTTATGGAATATGCAGATGGAAGAATTTTAACGGGTGAGATGGCTAAAGAGGCAGGTCTTGTGGATGATTTTGGAAATCTAGAGAAATGCATTGAAATAGCATCTGAAAAACTAAATATCGAGAATCCGGAGATCAAATACTACAACGAACCCTCCAAGGAAGGAGGAAATTATCTATCTTACTGGGAGAATAGCCCATATGGGATGATATTTGTATAAATTAAAAGGAAGGGGGTGGGGGAATTGAGAGAGAAGAGAAAAAGAGTTAAGAGAAAATGCGTGAGATGCGGTGAAGAATTTGAAGGGACAGCAGACGATCTTTACTGTGAAAGATGTAAGAGAAACAGAAGTTACTTCACTTTGTCTTAAGAAAATTTAAAAAATTAAAAAATTTGGTAAAGGTATTACACTCTCTGCGCAGCTAGTTTGATGTCTTCTGCTTTTACAGTCTTTCTTCCTGCATGTCTTGAGAGCTTCACAGCCTCTCCAGCAACCTTAAGTCCGTATTCTTCGAGAATCTCCGCAAGAGCCTGTCTTGCATCTTCACTGACTCTGTCAGCACCTGCTTTCCTGATGATCCTATCTACGGGGGCTATTGGAAGTTCCGCCAACTATTTCACCTCCTCCATATTTCTTTTCAGCTACACATTTTCTAAGAGACCCAACAAACTGTCAGATCCTCAAAATTCTTTTTATCTCGGTAATATATAAATTTTTCTGAGATCTCCTTTCAGAGCCCGCTAAATTAAAATATCTCAACTCCAATATACTCTTGTGGGCAAAGCATTCATTTTAGATACTTCAGCATTCATCCACGGATTGAGGTTGAGGGGCGAGTTGATAACGGTTCCAGAGGTTGTTGAGGAGTTAAAAGATCAGAGATCAAGAACCAATTTCGAGTTATCTGGGTGTAGAGTTGAGGAAGCGAGAGAAGAGTACATTAGAGAAGTTATAAAGTTTATTAAAGATCTTGGAGAGACGGAACTTTCGAGAACAGATATTAATCTTCTTGCAAAGGCTCTTGAGCATAAAGGAATCCTTGTGAGTGATGATTATTCAATCCAGAATGTTGCCACATCAATCGGAATTGAAATATCTCCCATAATACGGGGGAAAATAAAAGAAGTAATCAGATGGGAAAGAAAATGCTCTGGGTGTGGAAGGAAGGTTGAAGGAGAAGTTTGTCCATATTGCGGTTCTGAAGTGAGGAGAAAGAAAGTTAAAGGGTAATGAACTTCGCATCCTCAATTCCTTCGATCTCTCTGATTTTTTCGAGAACTTCCTCGCTTATCGGATCATCCACGCTCAGAAGCATAATTGCTCTTCCGCCTATCTTCTCTCTTCCGACCTGCATGCTTGCAATGTTTATATTGTTCTCCCCTAGAATCGTTCCAACTTTACCGACCATTCCGGGAACATCTAAATGCTTCGTCACAAGTGTATATTTCGTCAGTTCGAAGTCAACTTTATAACCCATTATCTTTGTCAGTCTTATCTCTCCGTTCATCAGAATTCCAGAAACGCTAATCTCATCATCGCCTCTTAGAGTGACTGTAATCTCATTTTCTCCTCCTCTTCCCTCAGTTTTACTCTCTTTTACCAAAATTCCTCTCTGAGAAGCTATTATGGGTGCATTCACGTAATTTACAGGACTCATCAGAATCGGATCAAGAAGACCTTTGATGGCCGAAGTCGTCACGAGAGAGAGATCCATTCCAGCAAAATCTCCTCTGTAGGTTATCTCAATTTCTCTGATTCTTCCCTCCACCATCTGTGCAGAGAATTTGCTGAGAGATTCGGCAAGGTTAAGGTAGGGTCTCAAAATGCTTAGCACACTTGGAGGTACCTGAGGCATGTTCACTGCATTCTTCACGAAATCTCCATTCAACGCAGATTTAACTTCTTTTGCTATTTCAAGAGCAGCTCTTTTCTGTGCCTCTCTTGTGCTTGCTCCTAAATGAGGGGTAGCAACAACATTCTCAAGAGAGAGGAGCGGAATCTTTCCAGGTGGTTCCTTTTCAAATACATCCAGAGCAACTGCTCTGACATCTCCTCTCTTTATAGCTCTGTAAAGCGCTTCTTCGTCTACAATTCCCCCTCTGGCACAGTTAACTATGATAACTCCTTTCTTCATCTTCTTCATCGCCTCTTCGTTGATAAGTTTCTGCGTCTCTTTTGTTTTTGGAGTGTGAATCGTGATAAAGTCTGATCTCTTTAGAAGATCTTCGAAAGATACGAGTTCTACTCCAAGTTCTTTTGCTCGCTCCTCTGAAACATAAGGATCGTATGCAATAACTCTCATACCAAAAGCCATCGCCCTCTTCGCAACTTCGCTTCCAATCCTTCCAAGACCAATTATCCCGAGAACTTTTTCGTAGAGCTCAACTCCCATGTATTTCTTTCTATTCCATTCTCCCTTCTTGACAGACTCATTAGCTTGTGGTATATTCCTCGCAGCTGCAAGCATCATCGCTAAGGTATGTTCTGCAGTTGTGATGGTATTTGCATCCGGGGTATTTATCACGAGAATCCCTCTTTCGGTCGCAGCCTCAACGTCAACATTGTCCACTCCAACTCCTGCTCTTCCTATGACTTTGAGATTTTTGCCCGCCTCAATAACCTCTCTCGTTATTTTTGTTCCACTCCTGACGATTATTGCATCGTAATCTTTTATCCTCTCCAGAAGTTCCTCGTGAGATATTTTCAGAAAAACGTCAACTTGAAAATCCTTTTTAAGCTCCTCAATTCCTTCTTCATCGAGCGGATCAGTGACTATTATTCTCATGGATCTCCTCCCTCTGTCGGAGCTAAGGGAAAGATATATATAAAATCTCTGATGCAAAAGCTCAAAAAATTGTTTATTGTGGATGGAAGGAAGAGAGGATAAAGTTCATATCTTTTCGAACGAATGATTTAGTGCATACATTACTCTGAGTGATAAAGTTTGTAATAATCTAGAAAAAAGGGGAGATGTGTGAAATTGAGGAAAAGTGGGAGAAGTGAAGAGGAGGTTCTAAGAGAACTGGAGGAAATGTGGAATAGTAGGATTCCTTATGAAAGAGTCTTCAGTTCGATGTGCACCAAACCTCATCCAATTGCAGTTAAAGCTTTTTTACTCTTTATAGAGTCTAATTTAGGCGATTTTGGAATTTTTCCATCTGTTAAAGAGCTTGAGGATAAAGTAGTGTCAATCTCTGCAGAACTCCTCGGAATAAAGAAATTTTGTGGTTACATGACCAGTGGAGGAACTGAAGCGAATATTCAGGCTCTGAGAGCTCTTAGAAATGTTAAAAGAGGGAAAAATTTCATAGCTCCTAAATCAAGGCATTTTTCGATTGACAAAGCCTCGGATATTCTTGGGGTTGAGATGAAGATTGCACCATTGAATGAGGAATATCAGGTAGACGTCTCGGCACTTGAAGAGATGATAGATGAAAATACTTTCGGGATAGTTGCACTTGCGGGTTCAACCGAACTCGGTCAGATAGATCCTTTGGAAGAAATATCTAAAATGGCATCAGAATGTGATATTCCAGTTCATGTGGATGCTGCTTTCGGAGCTTTCGTAATTCCCTTCATTGATGAGCTCGATGTAAATTTCTCCCTTCCCTCAATCTCCTCAATTTCTGGAGACCCTCATAAGATGGGAATGAGCGTTATTCCTTCTGGAATTCTTCTTTTTTCAGAAGAGAAATATATGGATGCCATAAAGGTCAGAACCCCCTATCTCACTACAAAGCATCAATATTCTCTTCCTGGAACCAGACCCGGAGCTTCAGCAGCTGCAACTTATGCTGTTTTTGAACACTTAGGAAAAGAAGGTTATCGGAAGATTGTGGAGAGGTGCATGAGAAACACCAAACTCATCATCGAACTCATGGAAGAGTTGGGATTCGAGCCGGTAATAGAACCGAAAATGAATATCGTGACATTTGAAATGGAAGATATAGACAGGATAAGAGAGGAACTTAAAAAAAGAAGGTGGCTCGTCTCAAAATCACTGAACCCTCTTGGGATGAGACTTGTGATAATGCCTCATGTGGAAGAAGAGAACCTCAAGTTATTTGTGGAGGATCTGAAGAGGATAATTTGATGAAGGTGGATTTCGAGAGAGCAATTGAGGAGATAAAAAGAAGAGGATCGAAAAGAGTTGGAATTCAGCTTCCTGATGGTCTCAGAAGAAGAACTTTTGAGATTGCTGAGGAAATAGAAAGAAGAACCGATGCAGAAGTCATAATATCGGGAAATACTTGCTTCGGTGCATGCGATATAGATCTTCATCTCCTTCATGAAACAGACCTTCTTGTTCACTTCGCTCATTCTCCAATTGGAGAGATGAATAAAGTCCTCTTCGTCTCAGTGACTCAGGAGTTTGAGATTGAGGATCTAATGAAAGAAGCTCTCTCAATTCTTGGAAAGAGAGTTAGCGTTGTGACAACTGCACAGCATTTCGGAGTTCTTGAAAAGGCGAAAAAAATGCTCGAAGAAAGTGGAAGAGACGTCATCATAAAGAAACCAAGAAGATCTCCAAATCCCGGTCACATCCTTGGATGCGATTTTTCCGCAGTTGCTGAGAACTCGGACATACTCTTCATTGGCACAGGTGATTTTCACGCTCTTGGCATCTCTCTCTTTACGGAAAAAGACGTTGTAGTTCTCGATCCTCTGAAAAATGAAGTTAGAGTTGTGAATGCAGAAAAGATGAAGAGAAAAAGATATCTAATAGTATCTAAATGTTTTGAAGCAAAGAAGTTCGGAATAATCGTGAGCTCGAAGCCGTACCAAAAAAGATTATCTCTTGCGAGAACTCTCAGAGATAAAGCGAAGAAAAAAGGTTTGAGGGCGGAGATAATTTATCTCGACACCATCCTCTATGAAACTCTTCTGAATTTTGATGCGGATGCATACGTGAATACCGCTTGTCCGAGATTCACATATGATGATGCAGAACTTCATCCTAAACCCGTGATTACTCCTGAAGAATTTCTAGTCGTTCTCGGTGAAAAGAAGCTTGAAGAGGTTGGTGTAGATCAGATGTAATTAATTGTTACGTTTTCTTCAGAAAGTATTATAAACATTCGACCTTTAATTCCCATTGCCCTCTTTAATCATTGGAGGTGATTACGTGGAAGCTCTGTGGATTGCACCAGTTGCAGGTCTCTTAGCTCTCGTCTTCTCAGGCTATTATGCTCTCTCTGTTTTGAAAGAAGAAGAAGGAACTGAAAAGATGGTTGATATAGCGAGAGCTATACAGGAAGGAGCAACTGCTTTCATAAGAAGGGAATATCAGACTGTTGCAATTTTCGCGATAATTCTCGGTATAGTTTTGGCTTTTCTTCTTCCAAATGGAGTTATAATTTCGGTTGGATTCCTTGCCGGGGTTTTTTGCTCTGCTCTTGCAGGTTTCATAGGAATGTATATCACAGTTAGAGCTAATGTGAGAACTGCTAATAAGGCAAGAGAAGGTCTTGCGGAAGCTCTTAAAGTGGCATTTAAGGGTGGAGCAGTCACTGGGTTTAGCATCGTTGGTCTCGGCCTTCTTGGTTTGAGCCTCTTCTATATCTGGCTTAGAGATCCAACTCTGATTGTAGGATACGCTTTTGGAGCCTCTTTGATGAGCCTCTTCGCAAGAGTTGGAGGAGGAATTTACACAAAAGCAGCAGATGTTGGTGCAGATCTCGTCGGAAAAGTTGAAGCAGGAATTCCAGAGGACGATCCAAGAAACCCAGCAGTAATCGCTGATAATGTTGGAGATGCAGTTGGGGACTGCGCAGGAATGGGTGCAGACCTCTTTGAGACCTATGTGGTTACTGCCATAGCTGCTATGCTTCTTGCTATAACTCCTGAAGTTTACTCAAAATTTGGGGAGAATGCAGTTATTTTTCCACTTCTCATAGGTGCAGCAGCAATTTTTGGAACAATTTTTGGGAGCTTCTTTGTAAAGCTTGGAAAAGACGGAAAGATAATGAAGGCGCTCTACAAGGGAGTTATAGCGACAACAATCTTCTCTGCGGTGGTATTTTATTTCCTAACGGAGAAATTCATGAGCGGAAATCTCGGAATCTACATTTCAACTCTTACGGGTCTTAGCGTCATGGTTGCGATGATTGCGGTAACAGAATACTACACCTCTGCATCATTTAAACCAGTAAGAGAGATTGCAAACTCCTCTAAAACTGGTGCAGGAACGAATATAATAACTGGACTGGCCCTCGCACATCAATCTGCATTTCTTCCCGCAATTGTTATCTGTGCCGGAATTCTCATTTCGTACTTTGCTTCTGGAGGTGCAACATCTCCAGCTCTTGGACTCTTTGGAGTCAGTATAGCTGCAGCAGCTATGCTCTCAACAACTGGGATCATCGTGAGTATAGATTCCTATGGTCCAATCACCGATAATGCTGGAGGGATTGCAGAAATGGCAGATCTTCCAGATGAAGTCAGATTGGTCACCGATCCTCTGGATGCTGTCGGAAATACAACAAAAGCCATCACAAAAGGGTATGCAATAGGATCTGCAGCGTTAGCAGCTCTTTCGTTATATGCAAGCTACAAGCATGAAGTCATTTTCACTATGGATAAACTTGAACTCCTCAGAGATTTTACCCTCTCTCTCGAGAACCCAATAGTTCTCGTTGGAGTTTTCATAGGAGCTGCCATCCCATTTCTTTTCGTATCCTTCCTCATGCTTGCTGTAGGAAGATCTGCATTTGAAGTTGTGGAAGAAGTAAGAAGACAGTTTAAAGAAATACCCGGAATCATGGAGGGTAAAGCTAGACCGCAGTATGGAAGATGCGTTGACATAGTGACAAAAGCAGCTCTCAGGGAACTGGCAATTCCTGCTCTAATAGCGATAATCTCACCACTTGCAGTTGGTTTCATTCTCGGTCCAAAGGCTCTCGGAGGCCTCCTCCTCGGAGTAATTGTTTCGGGATTGCTCATAGCTTTGGAGATGACCACCGGTGGTGCTGCTTGGGATAATGCAAAGAAATTCATTGAGGAGGGATTCCTCGGAGGTAAAGGTTCGGAAGCACACAAAGCAGCAGTCGTTGGAGATGTCGTGGGAGATGCTTACAAAGATACTGCAGGTCCAGCTATAAATCCGTTGATCAAAGTTATGAACACCGTCTCAATTCTCTTCGTCTATCTAATCGTCACCCATGCACTCATGTGGTGACGTTAATTATTAATTCTCCTCTCTCCCAATTTTCTTTCATGAACGAGATTCTTATGAGAGATGAAACTCTGTTTAAAAATCCCGAAGTTTTCGAATTTGATTATGTCCCAGATATACTTCTTTTTAGAGATTCTCAGCTTCAATCTCTTAAGTTCAACATATTTCCTGCTCTAAAGGGTCTCTCACCTATTAACACAATTCTCATCGGACCTCCTGCTACTGGAAAGACCTCTGCTGTTAAAATACTATTCCGCGAGCTTGAGGAGGAGGAAAAAATTTATACTGCGTATGTGAACTGTAACATAGATCACACAAGGCATCTGGTATTTTCTAGAATCTTCCGTGAAATCTTTGGATTCTCTCCACCCTCTTCAGGAGTTCCTTTCAGCCAGCTTTTCGAGAAAATCATGAGTCGTCTGAGTAGAGAAAGAAAACCACTCATAGTTGCTTTAGATGACGCTGGAGCTCTCTTCCACGAAAAAGAGCTCGATTCTGTTTTGAACTCTCTTCTCAGAGCTTACGAGATGTTTGAAGGAGTTAAAGTAGGTGTTATTGCAGTTTTCAGTGAACCTGATTTCAGAAGTTTGATGAGCTCGAAGAGTGTCTCAATTTTTCAGGCTCAGGAAATAAGCTTTCCTCCATATAAAAAAGAGGAAATTTATGGCATTCTGGAGAAAAGAGTTTTTTCTGGTCTTTATTCTGGAGTTATGGGAGATGAAATTCTTGAAAAAATTGTTGAGGAAACCGAAAAAGTAGGAGATCTGAGATTCGGAATAAGCATGATAAAATATGCTGTCCTTTATGCTGAAAAGAATGCAAGAAGAAGAGTGGTGGAGGAAGATCTCGCATTTGCAGTGGAAGAGTCTCAGAAACATATTTTTACCTCAATTCTTAGTTCTTTGAACGAAAAAGAGCTGAAAATTTTAGAAAAAATTTCAGAAGTTGAAGAGGATGTGATAAATTCTGGAGAACTCTACAGAGCAGTGAAAGAAGAAATAGAGATGGGATATACAAGGTTTTATGAATCCTTAAACAAGCTCGATAACATGAGGTTAATTCACATGGATTTTACAGGTAGAGGTCACAGAGGAAGAACGAGGATGATAAGGTTGAGATATCCGAAGGAAATCGTAAGAGAATCACTCAAAATGATGATGCGTTAGAACTCTCTCTAACGAACTGGAAAGCTTTATTCTCTTCTTCTTCAAATCTTATTTTGAGGTGGAAAAAATGAAAAAATACGCATACATTTTCCTTGCAGTCCTCCTAGCTGTTCTGATAATCACTCCGAGTTACGCTGAAGGGGAAGAAAAAGGAACTCTCGTTGTAACAGGAATCGGAACTCTGAATCTCTCTCCAGATACTGCAGAGATTTATATGGGAATTCAAACGGAAAATGAAAGTGCTGAAAAAGCACTTGAGGAGAACTCAGAGAAAATGAACGAAGTAATCAGCAAACTCAGAGCACTTGGAGTGGAAATCGAGACAACTCAGTTCTCCATCTATCCAGTTTACTCGTACACTGGCAAGGAGCCGAAGTTAAAGGGGTACAGAGTCCTTCACATGATCAAGGTGACAACAGACGTTGAAGATGCGGGAAGAGTCATAGATCTGGCAGTCGCTTCTGGAGTAAACAATGTTCAGAGCATAAGATTCACAATTTCGAATCTTAAGGAAAAGAAGGAGGAAGCTTTAAAACTTGCAGTGAGAGATGCTGGAGAGAAGGCAAAAATAATTTCCGAAGCTGTAGGAGTAAGCATCTTAGGAGTAAAAGAAATATCTTCGACATCGTCTTCTTATCCGATCTATCGACACGAAATTGCTTATGCAGCAATAGGTGATTCTGCAACTCCCGTGACACCCGGTGAGGTTCAGATCAGTGCAACCGTCACAGTGGTTTATTGGATCGCTTAATCGTCGATGATTAAGAGATACTTCGTTCCTTCAGGGTTTCTGAGAATAGTGCCTCCGAGAGTCTCAGCCAAATACCTCATCACACCGAGACATCTATCCCAATCTGGTTTAGGAAGACCTTTTCCTTCTTTTTCCCATATTGAAATTATATCTCCATAAACTTTTGAATCTCCATCTAGCTTGAAGAGCGAGAGACGAATAGCTCTGCTGGTTTGACCCATAAAATCATTCCTGTTGTTCATCAAATAATTCAGAACTTTCTGTGAAAGAGGACCGTCAACAGCCGAGATCTCATCGTCTGCAACAACGTAATCTAAACTCCTGTAGTAACTACGCCACACTTCATCATATTTTCTCTTCATTTTCCGAACTCCTTTACTGGCGTCACGCAAATAACTTCCCAATAATTTTCTCCTCTCTCCACAGCTCTACCTCGCTGTGGTGCACAATTTTCGTCAATCACTCTAAGAAAATATTGGATTTGAAAAAATAAAAATTTTGGGATTTTATCTCACTCCGATGAGTTCCATCAGCTCGATCATTCTAAGTGCAAGATTTCTGCACGTCTCCAACCCGATCTCATCATCTTTGGCTGCATCAAGTCTTATTCTGTCCCCTTGCACCGTTCCCCCGAAGTGCGTTGTGTTAAGATCTACAGCAACTATCATCTCTTGAAATAGCATCCATTTATGAATCTGAGAGCAGGTAATTTCCTGCCCACCATTTCTTGCTTGAGCTACTGCAATAGCTCCTCCCACTTTATTTTTTAACTTTCTTCCCTGTCTTCTCAGTGGAAGGGTTCTATCAAAAAGAGCTTTGAGCTGTGCTGTTACGTCAGAATGATAAACTGGGGAGGCAATAACTATTCCGTCTGAAAAGATCATTTTGTCTAATATTTCGGGTATGTCATCCTGAATTGGACATGGATCTGTTAAGCACGTGTTGCAGTGTACGCAATATCTGATATCCTTTTCGCAAAGCAAGATTGTCTCAGTCTCTATTCCTCTCTCCTCGAAAACTTTCATCGCCTCTCTCAAAGCTATTTCAGTGTTTCCTCCCTTCCTCGGAGATCCGCATATTCCGACAACTTTCATATCTTCTCTCCCTCCTCTCTTTTGTAATTAATTTTTATTCTCTTAAATCTTCTCGGATGGAAAAGCTTTTAAAAGAGATTGTAAAAGTAATAAGATGAATCTATTCTTTAAGCGGGGTGGGGTAGTCAGGAAATCCCGGCGGGCTCATAACCCGCAGATCCGTGGTTCAAATCCACGCCCCGCTATGAATCCCTCCTTATTTTCTTTCTATTGATTCTTTTCCGAGACGTCATCCTTCTCGAAAGGTTTAAATATGTTCATAATCTCACTTATTTTTACTTAAATGTATAAAATTGTTCAATAAAGATCAATTAATTGCATGGGTGATAGTGATGCTCGAAGAAATTGTACAGAGAAGGAATCTGAGCGTGGAGGAAGCTTATGAGTTGTTTAACAAGCTTTTAGAAGAGGAAGAACTCAGAATTGCCGCAACTCTTGCTGCACTGGAAACAAAGGGGGTAACATCTGAGGAGCTTGCTGGCTTTGCAAAAGCAATGAGAAAAAATGCAATAGAAGTCCCTCTTAGAAACACTTGCGACACATGCGGAACAGGGGGTGACAGAGCCAAAACAATAAACGTGAGCACCGCATCCGCTATTATCCTCTCATGTTTCAGAAAGGTTGCAAAACACGGAAATACTTCAATTACTTCCAGAAGCGGATCTGCAGACGTTTTGAGAGCACTCGGCTTTAAAGTGGAACTCGAAAGAGAGGAAGTAATAAAAATGGTCGAGAGAACAAACTTTTCTTTTCTTTTTGCTCCAAAATATCATGTAAAACTCAAGAAAATTATGCCTGTGAGAAGAGCTCTACACATAAGAACAGTTTTCAACATTCTTGGTCCACTTTCCAATCCTGCCAATCCATCTCATCAGCTCATCGGAGTCAGCTCTGAGGAGCTTGTGGATAAAGTTTCAGAAGCGCTTCAAATTCTTGGAGTGAAAAGAGCAGTTGTAGTGCACGGTTATCCTCTGGATGAAGTCAATCCGAGGGGAAAAACTCTTGTTGCGGAGATTGACGGAAGGATTGAGAAATATGAAATAACCCCCGAAGATTTCGGAATGAAAGAGGTGAGAATTCTTACTTGCAATTCTCCTGAAGAAAGTGCTAAGAGGTTGAAAATGACTCTCTCTGGAGAAGGTCTCCCTGAAGATCATACCTTTGTTTTGATGAATGCTTCGATGGCTCTCTTCTCTGTTGAACCGCGGGATCTGAAAGAATGCAGGGAGATTATTGAAGAGTGCGTTGAGAGTGGGAAAGCCATCAAAAAATTGGAGGAAATAATTTGCACGTCGAAAAACTTGAGTTAGTGGACCCACTCAAACTATATTTTGTCATCAGAGAATTTGACAATCCTTTCATGCTTGAATCCAGAACGAAACATGAAAAGAAAGCAAGATATACTTATATCTCCTTCTCTCCAGAGTTCACAATTGAAGTTGACGAAAAAGGAACGAAAATAAATGGTAAAAGAAAATCCAAAGAAAGAAACGTTTTCAGAGCTCTTAAAGAGATTCAGGACTTTGAAGAGTATAGGAGCGGAGAAAGATTCTATGGTGGCTTCGTTGGGTATATCAGCTACGACACAGTCCACAACTACATCGGAGGCGAAATTCTTGAACCATCTTTCTTTGGATTTTATCGCCATTTCTTTGTTTACGATCATCTGAACAATGAACTCCTTTTTATATCTCCAGAAAAGAATTTGGAAGCGAATAAAATCGTATCTAAAGCGAAAAAAGTGAAAATTCTAAAGAGAGAAATCTCTTCTGAAATCTTGGGGTGTGATGCTGATAAGGAGAAGTTCATGGAAATGGTTGAAAGAGGGAAGGAGCATATTTATGCTGGAGATGTTTTTCAGATAGTTCTATCGAGAGAATACGAGATTGAGACTGATGCTTCTCCTTTTGAGATTTACTCAAAATTAAGAGAGGTTAATCCAAGTCCTTACATGTTTCTTCTAGAGTTCGGGAAAAAGATCATTGGAGCATCTCCAGAGACACTTGCCTCGGTTGAAAAGAACATCATGAAAGTCAATCCGATTGCAGGAACCGCTCCGAGAGGGAAAAACGAGGAGGAAGATAGGAAGATCACGGAAAAGATGCTTTCGGATGAGAAAGAGAAAGCAGAACACATCATGCTTGTTGACTTGGCAAGAAATGATGTTAGAAAGGTTTGCAAATCTAGAAGCGTCATCGTAAGAACTTTCATGGACGTTGTGAAATACAGTCACGTTCAGCACATAGAAAGTGAAGTTATTGGAGAGTTGAGAGAAGGGGCTACGATGTTTGAGGCTATAGAAGCGGCTTTTCCTGCGGGAACCCTCACAGGAGCACCTAAGATAAGGGCAATGGAGCTAATAGACGTTATTGAGAAGTCAAGGAGAAGAGTTTACGGAGGTTGTGTGGGATATTTCTCTATGAGTGGATACGCAGATATGGCGATTGCAATAAGAATGATGGAGATTGATGACGTTTGCAGAGTTCGTGCAGGAGCAGGAATAGTTGTGGATTCAAAACCTGAAAGAGAGTTTTATGAGACTGAAAGAAAGATGAATGCAGTTTTAAAAGTTCTCGAGGTTGAGAAAGATGATTTTGATAGTGGATAATCGCGACTCTTTCGTGTGGAATCTTGCAGATTACACATCTTACTTCGATGATGTTGAGGTTGTACGAAATACGATAGAGGTAATGGAAGTGAAAAGGAAGAAACCAGATGGAATCATCATCTCTCCCGGTCCTGGAGCACCAGAGACTAGAAGAGATGTTGGAAACTCTCCTGAGATTGTAAAGCTTGGATTTCCAGTTCTCGGAGTTTGTTTGGGACATCAGATTATAGCTCATGTTTTCGGAGGAAAAGTTGGAAAGTTTAAGCCAGTTCATGGAAAGGAGAGCCTAATAACTCATGATGGAAAATCTATTTTCAAAGATGTGAGAAACCCATTTAAAGCAGGAAGATATCATTCTCTTGGAATTCTTAAAATGCCGAAAAATTTCGAGATAACAGCTATTTCGGAGGATGGAATCATAATGGGGATAAGACACAAGGAGAAATTCATAGAAGGTGTTCAGTTCCATCCTGAAAGCATCCTTACGGGAAGAGAAGGAGTAAAGATTATAAAGAACTTTGTTGAATTATGTAATGATTCTTTATGGGAAGAAAGGTTCTTGTCAAAATCTGCGGAATCAGAGATTTAAGAGATCTGAAGATCGTTGAGAGATTTGCAGAATTTACGGGGGTGGTTGTTGAGGCAGAATCAAAGAGAAAGGTCTCTATCAGTGAAGCAAGAAGAATAATTGAAGAGGCTGAAATTCCTGTGTTTGTTGTTTCGACGAAAAAAAGTTTTGAGGAATGGAGTGAGATAATAGAGAAATCAGAAGCAGAATTCATTCAGATTCATTCCGAAGTCGAGCCTTTGGTAGTGGAGAAGCTTAAGAAAGAATACGACGTTTACATTATGAAGGCTTTTGAAGTCCCATTGAGGAGTGAAGATCCGTGGAAGGATGCAGAAAAACTCGTGGAAATGATAGATGCCTATGAGGTGGATACGATCCTCTTGGATAGTGGAAGGGGGAGCGGAACACTCCACGATCTCAGAATAAGTAAGATCATAGCAATGGAATATGGAGTTTTTCTCGCTGGAGGTTTAACCCCCGAGAACATTCGAAAGATTCTGCAATTTGTAAATCCTCTCGGTGTTGACGTTTCGAGCGGAGTTGAGAGAAATGGAAGAAAAGATGAGGAACTCATAAGAGCTTTCATAGAAGAAGTCTCCAAATACGAGCATTCAAACCTTTAATCCTCTTCTTAGTTCTCTGAGCCTCTTTTCAATGAATGGAGATGCTTCCCTTCCGTATTTTCCTATGAGCTCAACGATTGCACTCCCAACCACAACTCCGTCTGCTCCGTGTTTTAAAAGCTCTCTCACGTGCTCTTTAGTTGAGATTCCAAAACCAACTGCAACTGGTTTTCTGCAAATTCTCTTAACTCTCTTCAGGGCTTCTAGAGCAAGTGGAGATAACTCTCTTCTCACTCCTGTAACCCCGTAAAGGGAGATAAGATAGATGAATGATGAAAGCTCGTCCACTCTTCTGAGTCTCTCTTCTGGAGTATTAGGAGCAGAAAGGAAAACTCTCTCGATGCCATATTTCTCAGAAAGAGAAATGTATTCTTCTGCTTCGTCAAAGGGAAGATCCACGATTATCGTTGCAGAAACGCCTGAAGATCTCGCTTTGTTGAAGAATCTCTCAAAACCCATTCGATAAACAGGATTGTAGTAGCTCATGAGTATGAGTGGTTTTTCAGAGTGATCTCTGAAAGATCGAACTATCTCGAAAACGTCTTTCATTCTGAAACCGTTTTTCAGAGCTCTAAAATTTGCTTCTTGAATAGTTTTTCCATCTGCCATAGGATCACTAAAGGGAATTCCGAGTTCAATTACATCCGCATACTTCTCCATGCTCAGCAGAAACTCAAGAGTCGCTACCTTATCTGGATCTCCTGCGGTTATATAGGTTATCAGCGCTCTCTCAATCATCTCAGAGCCTCCATGACAATTTTCAGATCCTTATCTCCCCTTCCCGAAAGGTTCACAATAATGATATCGTCTCTCTTCATTTCCTTCGCTATTTTCATCGCATGAGCAATAGCGTGAGCGGATTCTAATGCGGGAAGAATACCCTCGGTCTTCGAGAACTCCAGAAAAGCTCTTAAAGCCTCATCGTCTGTGACACTCACGTATTTCACTCTTCCTCTGTCCTTCAGATATGCATGCTCGGGACCAACTCCGGGGTAATCCAATCCCGCTGCAATGCTGTGCGTGTCCCTCATCTGACCGTCTTCATCCTGAAGGAAATAGGAGAGCATTCCATGGAGAACTCCCTTCTCTCCTTTGATAAGCGAAGCAGAATTCTCTTCTGTATCAATACCCCTCCCTCCAGCCTCAACTCCAATAAGCTGAACATCATCTTCAAGAAATGGATAGAAGATCCCCATTGCGTTGCTCCCTCCTCCAACACATGCAACTATCACATCTGGGAGCCCTCCCTCTATTTCCATTATCTGCTCTTTCGTTTCCTTTCCTATGACTGATTGAAAATCTCTGACAATTGTAGGATAGGGATGAGGTCCAACAACAGAACCTATTAGATAATGCGTTGTCTCGAAGTTGGAGGCCCAGTCTCTAAGGGCCTCGTTTATTGCATCTTTCAGAGTCCTGCTTCCAGTTTCAACAGGAATGACGTGGGCTCCAAGAATTTCCATTCTGAAAACATTCGTTTTCTGTCTTTCAACGTCTTCAGCACCCATATAGATCTCCGTCTCAAGTCCAAAGAGAGTTCCTGCTATTGCGGTTGCAACTCCATGCTGTCCAGCTCCTGTCTCTGCGATAAGCCTTTTCTTATCCATTTTTTTTGCTAAAAGCGCCTGGCCGAGAGTGTTGTTTATTTTGTGAGCTCCACTGTGGAGAAGATCCTCTCTCTTCAGATATATCTTTGCTCCTCCAAGTTTCTCCGAGAGATTTTTTGCAAAATAAAGTGGAGTTGGACGACCAGCGTAATTTTTCAAATACCAATTGAGCTCTTTTTGAAATTCCTCATCACTTTTCAGTTTTCTGTAGGCACTCTCAAGCTCCTCGAGGGGAGGTATGAGCGTTTCTGGAACGTACCTTCCTCCGAACTCTCCGAATTTCATTTCTCCACCTTCGCATATTTAGACATAGGTGTAATTATTTGTGCATAATTGAACATATTTAAGCTTTACTTCGCTCTCCTGCATTCCGTGATCTTAGCACCTTCTGCGAAGAATCTTCCGGTGATGTGCAGGAGAATCTCCTCAGCTTTAATGACATTTTCGAAGAATTCGTCCTTCACTTCTACTTCAACAACCTCTCCTACGATGAGGATATGATCTCCAATCTCATGAGAGGAGTGCAATTTACATTCCAGCCAAGCAACCGCCTCTTTTATCCTCGGAGGTTTGACTTTTTTGGAAGGAACCTCTATTAATCCTGCTTCTTTGAGCTCATTAACACCTCTTGGATAATCCTTTTCGAGAATCCACAGATAATTTCCGAGAGTCCTTCCTGCGATATTTACCACAAACTCTTCCGTCTCTTTGATGTTCATCCAAGTATCATGTTCGGGATCGCAAGAAATTGCGTAGAGAGGCGGTTCGAAAGCCATGGGTGTGTTAAAGCTGAAAGGAGCTGCATTTACCTCTCCCTCCTCTGATATCGTTGTTACAATTACAACCGGTCTAGGTATTACCGATATAAATCTACCTCTGCTCAGTTTCATAGAATAATTCTTTGCTCTCTTTATTGAAAAAATCTGCTCGCAAATCTTTTTAACCACTTATCTAAAAATTAATTCTGAGGTTGGAGAAATGGAAGATAGAGAACTCTTCGGGGATGGGGGAGTTCAGGAAAATGTGGTTCATAACTTGAAGGAGCTGAAGAGATCTGCCCCCGAGCTTTACGGAATTCCAACAGGCATGAAACTTGATGAAATGTTCTATAAAATAGAGGTTGAAGACGGGAAAATCAAGAAAAGAGCTCTTGGAGGAATTCCATATCTGAGTATCATGAATGTTGTAGGTCAGCCTGATACAGGAAAGAGTCTTTTTGCTCAACAGTTCTCGGTTTATCAATCTGGAAGAGGCTATCCTGTTGTTTTCTGCACTGTTGAAACTCCTGCAAATTTCCTCTACACTCAGTTCAAACAGAAAGCTTCAATAATGGGAATGGATTTCGAGAAAGTCGAGGAAAATACTCTCGTGGTGGATGCAAGTTCAAGCTGGTCTCTAAGAAACAATCTTAGGAGTTTTCTTGACACTCTAGAATATGCTGTGAAAAAGAAAGATGCTAAGATCGTTGTCATAGACAGTATCACTGGTTTGTATGAGAACAAAGAGATGATGGCTCGTCAGGTCGTTAGAGAAGTTTATAACACTCTGAAGAAAATGAAGGTCACTGCTATTCTCATAAGTCAGAAAAGGTCAGGTCATCAAGCTGATACTCCAGAGGCTGCAGGAGGACTTGCAGTTGCTCACATTCTCGATGGAACTATAATCTTCAACAAGATCATCATTGCTTCTCCTTCTGTTGCGAGAACATATCATATGCCTTTGGGAAGTGTTTTGAGAACTCTGAGGATAGATGGATGCAGAATGGCAGCTCACGATTCCGATGAGCATGTTTTTGAGATCACCGAAGAAGGTCTTATAGAAATAAAAGAGAGACTTTCGGAATTTATAGCGAAAAGAGAGGAGAAGGATTAAGGGGTGGGAAAAATGGAAGTTATAAAGGAGGCTAAAGGGGTTGAAGTTGACGAACTTGCTGAAAGAGTATTTTTAAAGGCAATAGAAATCGTTGGGGGATTGAAGGAGCTCGTGGAGTTTAGAAATCTTACATGGCTCCCAAGTCTTGCTAAGGCAAGCTATGCTATAGTTTATAGAGAAGAATCCGGATTAACAGCGGAAGAAATTGCTGAAAAGCTCGGAATGAGCAAACAAAGCGTGAGGAACATACTATCAGCAGACCCAGAAGAGGTTAAAAAGCTCATTAAAGGAGAGGAGAGAGAAATAAGCGAGCATAAGGCAGGAGGTCTTGCAAAACTCGCTTACATAAAGCTTAAAGAAAGAGGAGAACTCGAAAGAACAACCTCCATGACTGATGAGATGCTCGAAGAACTTGGAATTCTCTGGGCTGGAGTTGTACTTCATAAAATAAAGGGTCTTGATTTTCCAGTTAGAAAGGAGGATCTCAGAGATCCTCTCAAAGGAATACTGATAAGGGGCAAGCCTGTAGAAGAGCTCTTGGAAAAACTTCCAGAGGAGATAAAAACTCCAGCGGAGCTTCTTCATCTATTAAAAGAGGCATCTGAAGACTCATGATACCTGCTGAATTTTTACATCTCTGCCCGAACTGTGGAGGAGAAATCTCCAGCGAGAGGTTATCTGAAGGTCTTCTATGTAAGAGATGTGTGGAGGAGAGAGTTGAAAGAGGTGACATTTGTAGATATATTGAACTTAAAGGAATTTCTGGAGATTTTGAGAGGGTTTGCGAGTTTCGAGAAGAACTTAAAGAGTTTGAAGAATGCTTCGAAAAAACCCTTGGTGAAAAACCAACGTCAATTCAGAAAAACTGGGCATCCAAATATTTTTCAGGAAGGAGTTTCGCCCTTTTGGCCCCCACTGGTGTTGGAAAAACTACTTTCGGTTTAATTCTTGCAAAATACAACGAAGAGAGAGGAAAGAAAAGCTATTTGATCTTTCCAACTCAACAGCTCGTAAATCAAAGTGCAGAAAGACTCTTATCATTTGGAGTTTCAGAAGAATCGCTTTTAGCTTACAATTTCAGAGGAAACGCTTCAACCGCTCAGAAGAGAGAAGAACTGAAAAAAAGAATCTCTCAGGGAGATTTCAGAATCCTTCTAACAACTACGATGTTTCTATACAAGAATCTTGAGGTGATACGTGGGAATGATTTCAAGCTGATTTTCATAGATGATGTGGACAGCATAATAAAATCCTCGAAAAGAATTGATGACGTTCTTGTGCTTTTAGGTTTCGATGAGGGGATAATAGAAAAGGCTTATGAGCTTCTAAGACTTCGAGAGCTTCGAGTCAGAGCATCAGAAAGAGAGCAACAGAGTATTGCTGAGAGGATTGAAGAATATGAGAGAGAAATTGAGGAAAAGAAAAAGAGAATAAAAAGCAGGCTTATAGTCAGTACAGCGACAAGCAGACCAAAAAGCAAAAGAGTTAAACTCTTTAGAGAGCTACTCGATTTTCAAGTTGGACAACCAGTTTTGAATTTAAGAAACGTCTCTGATATTTACGAAATCTCTTCAGAAGATAAAAGAAAGCTCTGGGAAAGGAGTGCAAGCCTAATCCCTTCTCTTGGCTCTGGAGGCCTCATATTCCTCAGTTCGAATTCCACCATAGAAGAGCTCGAAGAGTATGTGAAATTTCTGAATGAGTATGGCGTTAGAGCTTTTCCCTATTACGAGCTTGATGAGAGAATCGAAGAGTTTAAAAGAGGAGATGCTTATCCAGTTGGATTTGCGAGCTACAGAAATCCTTTGGCTAGAGGAGTAGATCTTCCACAGTATGTAAGATATGCACTCTTTGTTGGAGTCCCAAAAATGGAATTCAGAGTCGATGTTGAGGAAATAAGTCCTGAAATTTATCTCCTTCTAATGATTCTTATTCCAGTGCTTCAGAAAAAGGGCTTGTTGCCTGAAAAGGAACTTCTGAAGCTTCAGAATGATTTTGAATTTCTTCAAAGAAATCTCAACAGAATTCATATGTTGAAAGAGAAAGAGCGATTAAGTCCACAGGAAAAGAAAATATTCGAGAGATTAAGCGAGATTTCTGGGAAAGTAAGAAGTATACTCTTCAGAGAAGATGTAAGGAACGAGATCATCAGATCAGATGAAATCTCACTAAAGTGGAAGGGAGAGGAACTTAGAATCATCACAGCAGACGTAACAGGCTATATTCAAGCTTCTGGGAGAACTTCAAGATTCTATCGTGGAGGCCTCTCCAAAGGACTTGCATACATTCTTGTGGACGATCAGAAAGCTCTTAATTCCTTGAAGAAGAAAATGAGATATTACTTCGAAGATGTTGAGTTCAGAAGAATAGATGAAGTCAACATCGAGGAAATACTTGAAAAAGTTGATGAAGATAGAAGAAAGATGAAGGAAAAAGCAGAAAGAGCAGATTTCATAAAAACTGCAATTATTGTGGTTGAAAGTCCGAATAAGGCGAGAACGATAGCAAACTTCTTTGGGAGGCCATTTCAAAGGAAAATCGGAGATCTTACTGCTTACGAAACTGTAATGGATGACCTATTGGTGAACATTGTCTATACCAAAGGTCATCTACTGGATCTGAACAAGCTCATTGAATATTTTGGGGTGAGAAGGGAAAATAATCTTTTCATTCCGATTTACGAGCCCATAGATGAGGGAAGAAAAGGCATCCTGGAAGCTCTCAGAGATATATCTTTAGAGGCGCTAACAGTTTATCTTGCGACCGATCCAGATACCGAAGGAGAGAAGATCAGTTTTGACGTCTATTTAAGTTTAAGACCTTTCAATGAAAGGCTCAAGAGAATGGAATTTCACGAAGTTACTAAAAGAGCAATAAGAAAGGCTCTGAAGAGTCCAAGAGATATTAGCGAAAATTTGGTTAAGGCTCAGATAGTCAGAAGGATTGCTGATAGGTGGATAGGATTCATCATAAGTCAGTATCTCCAAAGAAAGCTGAATAATAGGAATCTCTCAGCGGGAAGAGTGCAGACGCCAGTTCTTGAGTGGATTGTGAGAAGGACACTTGAATGCAGAGAGAAAATCTCGATTGCGAGAATTTTCTTCAATGGAGGATTCGAGGATTTTGAGGTAGATAGAAGAGTCGAACTGAAGAAAGCAAAGAAGATTGTTTTTGAGGAGCTCTCGAAGAGGGAAGAAAGTTTCATAGTAGCTCCTCTATCTACCAGTCAAATGATACGAGAGGCGTCAATCCATTTTGGATTTTCACCCCAGAGAACAATGGAATATGCGCAAAATCTCTTCGAGAAGGGTCTTATAACTTATCACAGAACTGATAGTATAAGGGTCTCTGAAGCCGGAATGAATGTTGCAAAGGAATTCATCGTTGAAAATTTTGGTGAGAAGTTCTTCTCTCCGAGAAGTTTCTCCAAAGAAGGAGCTCACGAATGTATAAGGCCTACGAGAAATATCACCCCAGAGGAACTCAGAATTTTGAATGTGAAGAATGAACTGGGGTTAAAGAAAGAAGAAATCCTTCTCTACTCTCTTATCTTTCGAATCTTCATGGCAAGCCAGATGAAGGAGGCAAGAGTAGAAATAAGGGACTTCAGAGTTGGGGTTGTGGACGAGAGAGGAGAGGTAATTCTGGAAAAGAGGGCGAGTTATCTAACAAAAATTCTCGAAGAGGGATGCAACAGAATAATCGAGCTGAAGGTGCAGAGAATTCCCGAGAGCTCTGAGATAAGTGACGTAAAGGTTTTCAGAAGAAGTAAAGTAAAGCCGTATACTTATGCGGAGATCATAGAAGAGATGAGGGAAAAAGGGATAGGAAGACCAAGCACCTACGCAGTTGTCATGGAGAAGCTTCTTGAGAGAGGGTATGTGGTGGAGAGAAACAATTATTTATTTGCAACGAAACTTGCTTTCAGAGTTCTTGAAGTAATAAAGAGAAATGAAAAGCTTTATTCTTTTGTTCGTGAGGAATATACCAGAGAACTTGAAAAACAAATGGACTTAATTGAGGAGGGAATTTTAGATTATCAGGAGGTTCTTCGGGAGCTTTACGAAAAGTTAAAGGAATATTTCGAAGAACTCAAAGGCTTAAAAGCAGAAGAATGAAAAATTAAAAAATAGGGAGAGGCTAAAGGATTCTACCTCACTGCTTCGCCTGCTTGTCAATTGGATTTAGCTTGTATTTCACTGAGAGCGCTGCGACATAGATGAACGAGAGTATGTAGATTGCCCAGAGCGTAACCATCACTGGATGGCTCGGTGGGAACTCATATGCCACTTCTCTCGGGAGTCCGAACTTGTTACCGAGTGTCAGTATGGAGAAGTATCCGAAGAACAGAATGGCCCACCACATTGCCAGTATTCTGCCCCAGTTCGGCTGGAAGTAGCTCGGGAGTCTTGCAGTGTTGTACCATGTGTAGAACAGGTTGTAGAACCACATGATGATTCCTGCGATACCTGCACCAAGCACGAGGAGTAGCCATGGCTGTCTTATACCTGAGAGAATTATGGCTATACCCCAGATGACGAAGATGACTAGCAGTATGAAGAACAGTTTGCTGATATTCCACTTCGGATTATCTCTAAGCCAGAGGTCATAGATTGCTTCTGACATGAATCTTGGGAAGGAGTCCACGATAGCCGCTTGAGTCGTGAACAGTGCGAAGAAGATACCAACCGCAAGTGCATCTGCGAGTCCTGTACCAACCTTCGGGAAGATCTCCTTGAGCCACATGTCTATTGCGCCGAGCTGAGTTCCATGTGCATAGTGGATAGCAACAGCAGATGTAATTGAAGTTGCGAAGATTAATGGAATCACGAAGGTTATGAAGTGCTCCCAGTTAATAACATTCCACCATGCGTTCCATCTTGCCATCTGAAGCTCATCATCCACATCAAACACGAAACCAGCTGGATAGAGTGGCTCCATTTCTTCTTCTTTTACTCGCACAGGATTTTCAATTCTTCCCTGATATGCTCCCATTGCAAATCCTTTCTCTTTGATCCAAATTGCCTGCATCAGATTTCCTACTCCTCCGTTACCTGCGTAGGCCAGACCTCCTAAGAGAGTCATCAGATCAATTCTTGGATCCATTCTACCGAAACCAGCGAACGATGCACCCCACATCTCAACATAAGTTCCGCCTGCACCGGAAATTGCTAACGCAATCAGGAACACCAGCATTATCACTACGACCATTATTAGCTCTGCTTTTTCGACTGCGTTGTAGATAATCGGGCCGCCCATCTCTATCAAGAAGATTATGACCATCAGAATTGCAGCGACCCACTGCCAGTTGGTTGCTGGGTCAAGACCAGCTACGTAAGCTGCCATCTTTCCTGCTCCAGATGCCCAGCCAGGCCAAACCCACTGGAAGAATCCCATTATCATGAACAGTGCAGCCAATCCTGGATGAACTCTTGCGAATGTTCTCGGCCAGCCTTCTCCAGTCACAGCAGCTGGTCTCTCAATCTCCATATCAATGACCCACTGAGTGAGAACTCCGAGCCAGAACATCCAGAAGAGATATCCTCCAGAAGCAGCTGTGATATTAGGCCAGAACAGAGTCTCTCCAGAACCAAGTGACATTCCAGCTCCTATAGCAGAAGGCCCTATAACGTGTCTGAGCTTAGGAGCTCTTGGAATCTCAATGAGCTTATAGCCAAGGTCCTTGTAATAACCCCTCTTTGGATATCTATTGTCGTCAGGGGCCACTGGAAGCGCATCGTAGTCACTCTCTATGTAGACTGAACCCAAGTACTTTCGTCCCTCTTCATCCGGCGCAAAAACGTCCTCGTCTTTATATTCTGCCATTAATAAGTTCACCTCCTCACCAAGATTTTTAATGATAATAGTTATAAATATTTTTCTGCAAAATTAATGAAGAATAGTAATGGCCGAGAGAAGGAAAGAAAATTTAGAAAATGCGCTTTAGTTTCTTGTTTAAATGGAGCTCGATACCGCTTCAAGTAATATCTCTTTGGAATTTAGTTACACGGTATACGAAGATACTCAAAATAACAAAATTCATAAAGCCACAATATTTTGTTGTGAAAAGATGGATCTAATCTTAGAATCTCGCTTTTACACTTTCAATTTACATGTTTTAGAGGCATATGCCACTGCTATTCCCACGATAAAAACCACAGCCAAGTTTGTTGCAATTGTTATCCCCAGCATAAGGAGTATCACAAACAAGTTTGTTCTCTCTTTTATATCTTTGATCATGAGTGCAAGTTCACTTCCAGCAAATACAAGCAAGACGCCGAGAACTGAGTAAGGCAGAAGATTAAGTATAGCCAAAACGCTTTCCCCAACAGATAGATAGCGTTAAGAAGATAAGCCCTATCATAATGTCTAAACCTGCGGTTCTTGCTCCAGATCTATAATGTGCTGTCAAGCCCCCAGCACCACGACATAAAGGAATGCCACCAAAAATGAATGATGCTAGGTTCGCAAGTCCAATGGAATTTGCTAAAGCTCTATAACTGCACTTTTTTAGCATTCTCACCAAAATATTTCTTAGCTAGCTCTGCGTTAGCAATAACTGCATTTCCCACAGTTGTCGGAATCTGAGGTAGCACAAGAGTCATCAAAGCAACAGACAAATCATCCATCCTCGGCATTCCGAAAAGGTAAAAGGCGTGGAAGGTGGAGGATTTTTATATTTTCGAGTCCTTCATGTTCCCACCAGCATTCCACCTATAACTACTACAAGTGCACCCAGGCACTCTTTTATTTTCAATGAGTAGGAACGTTATAACGGCAAAAATAACACCCAAAACCACGCTTATGGGTACTGGGCCAATGGATTGGATGGCTAAATGCGGCTCAGATAAATATGCCTGAAATGTGCTTGTACCAAGCATAAATTTGATGCCCTGTACCATTAAAAGCACGTCCACACTAAGCTGAATTCCTCTGACTACTGATACAGATGTATACTCACCTATGATGCGAACAGCTCCTGTTACTCCAATAAACAGCATGAAAATCCCCATGATAAGTGCTGAAGATGTGATGACATCTGCATTGAGCCCCATGGCCATCGAATACGCTCCAATAACCTTCATTGGCCGTACTGGTACAGTAACACCGTAATAAACTCCAGAAAGAATGTAAAACACTCCAACGACAAAGAAGAGGCCTGTAGGATCAATCCGTTTATTACAATCATGCCTATTGGCCAAAGGGAGCAGAGTTCCTAAATCACCGAGAGAGCCAGCAAATTCCGATCTGTTGAAGATGTACTTCTTGTAAGGTTTAGACATTAATCTCCTCTCTCCACATCTGCCCTACCAGTTAACCATCTAATCTCATCCTAATCAATTAAATATTAAACTTAAACTATAACTATAATAATACAATAATACTACAATTTTCATGCGGATAGCTACTTAATGCTGTGACCTGTCTCTTCAACGAAAGAAATATTAATTGAAAGTGCAGACCTCTTTGGGGAATGGCCGAGGTGGGGTAATGGTTATCCTGTGGGACTGTGGATCCCACGATCCGGGTTCGATTCCCGGCCTCGGCCTTTGGTTTTTATGGTATGATTGAAATCAGACTAGTAAGATTAAAAGTAATTCAAGTGGTACTATTTTTATTTTCCTTTTAAATCTTCTCCAATACTACCAAGTGGTGGCTACACCGCTCAGCCCACCTACAGAGCCTAAGGTGTGGGGAGCCATTCAAGCATGCATTCCACCTTTATTTTTGTACGCTCTTTCCCTTTTCTCTATCTTCAAAAGCATAACGAGCTTTTCTTTCTTGTCAACCTCGTAAGTCAACTGAAATCATCCAAGCGAACTCTAAATCTATCTCTCTGCCCTTTAAGCTTTTTTACATCAAATTTCCTGAAAGGAACAGATTATCTTTAAGAGCATCTATAAATTCAGACAGTTTGACTTTATGAGCTTTTGACAAATCTCTAATCGCTTTTGCGACTCTTGGATGAATAAGAACTTCGTAACTCATAAATCAAGCTCAGCTTTAAAGTTTCTCCCATGGAATTCCATCTTTTCTCGTCTCATCAGCAAGTCTATCGAGTTCTTCAATTTCATTTTCGCTAATCTCTTCTTCCTGAATTAATCCGACTCTATAAGCTCTATCCTGCTGTTCAGTCTTTTCAACTCTTCTTTTATTACTTTGAGTTCCTCATAAATATCTCTCAAAAGCTCGATATCTGTGCTCATTGAGCGTTTATCTGTGTTGAGAAAATTTAAAACTTTGCTGAGCAGAAGGTGATGTTCCAGCAAACAATCCCCATCCATTGAGGCACTGTAAGATCAACAACTAATTCTACCCAGCTTAAAACAGTCATTTTGATTGTAAAAACACCCAGATTGATATCTTCAGTTTGGATAAGCCCAGAAAATGAATTGAAAGATAAATAGAGAGCCAGAAAAATGAATCATTTCAACTACCAAAATACTTTACTCCTGAAGGCATTCTTCAATCTTTCTAAGCTCTTCAATTGCTATTCACACTTCTATTTCCACGTAACAGTCGTCTTTTCAAAAGCCAGAGTGAGAAAAATATAAGATTTCTGATGTTCAGGCTACAACAGATGAGACTCGAAAGATCTAAAGAGAAAATTGAATAAAGCTGAAAAAGTGTAATGGACTGAAAAACTAACTCGTCCACAGATACAATAGAATAGACGCCGAACTTGTGCTTGAGTCAGTTGACGAGGTTAAGGAAATCCTGATGAAGCTTGAGGAAACAAAGAAAGATTTGAAGGAGCTCTCGAAATACGAAGCAGTCATCTTTGGCTCCTACGCAATCGGTGAATTCGGAGAAGACTCCGACATAGATATATTTTGCTATAATCACAAGGAAAAGATAAAGACACAAACCTCTCCATCCAAAAGAGCCTGATAGGACGGTTCAAGCCTTTGTATGATCTCAGAATTTTCGAACTTATGTCTCTTAAAAGTTAAAAGCCTCAGTTCTCAACAACTACATTGTTCTCTTCGGTGATGAACTCGAAATTTCGAGTATTTTTTATCAACTGGAGAAAAGATGCGGGAAGATATAAAGCGCAGAATAAAATGCCATGAAAGCTATTAAAGGATAAAAAGGGTAAAAGTGGGGAGAATCCCCTCTCAGGATTCGATTAGAAGTAACTCCTAATCATTCAGAAATTCCTCCACTTCGGAGGTCTCCTCATGTTCTTCCGTTTCCTCACCTTCTAAAATTTTTAGTTCTTTTTCAAGCCCGAGCTCTTTAATCCTCTCTATTTGGTTCGTCTTCCTTAGATAATCTGTTATCGCCATTCTCAGAGCGTCTGAAGCGAGATTTGAGCAGTGCATCTTCTGGGGTGGTAAACCTCCAAGAGCATCCGCAACAACTTTTTTACTTATCTTCAAAGCCTCCTCTATCTTCTTTCCTTTAGCCATTTCTGTTGCGATACTACTCGTAGCTATAGCTGCACCACAACCAAAGGTTTTGAATTTAATATCTTCTATCACATCATCCTTAACCTTTATCATAAAGGTCATGAGATCACCGCAAACCGGATTTCCAACAGTTCCCACACCATCTGGATTCTCAATTTCTCCAACGTTTCTAGGATTTCTGAAATGCTCGAATAGTTTTTCAGAATACATACTTTTCACCTCCTCCTGTAGAGTGGGGACATCATCCTCAATCTTTCAACTGCACTTGGAAGAACCTCAATGAGTTTGTTCACATCATCTTCAGTGTTGTATCTTCCGAGAGTAATCAGAAGAGATCCGTGAGCTTCCTCATGCTTCAGGCCTATCGCTGTAAGAACATGGCTTGGTTGAAGGGTCTTAGAGCTACAGGCAGATCCGGTAGATGCTTGGATACCTTCCATATCGAGACTCAAAACGAGAGACTCACCTTCTATATAGCTAAACCTCACGTTCACGTTATTAGGTAGTCTTCTTTCTCTATGTCCATTAAGATAGCTATTCTCAATTTTCAACACATTCTCTATTATCCTATCTCTGAATCTTTTCAATCTTTCTGACTCTTCTTTATACTCTTTTTTCGTTATTTCTGCAGCTACTCCAAAGCCAACAATTCCAGCGACATTTTCAGTTCCACTTCTTAAACCTCTTTCCTGACCTCCTCCAAGAATTAGGGGATGCAGTTTTACACCCTTTCTCACGAAAAGAGCTCCAACTCCTCTCGGTCCGTAGATGTCGTTTGAGGAAAGTGTTACCAGATCAGCTTTGAGAGTCTGAATATCAACCTCTATCTTTCCTAGCGAAGCGGTTGCATCTACATGTAGCGGAATATTTCCAGAGATCTCCTTTATCTCTTCAATAGGTTGGATTGTACCTATCTCATTATTTGCATGTTGGATTGAAATTAGTATTGTATCCTCTCGAATGGAGTTCTCGATGAATGAAAGGTCTACAATTCCATCTTTGTCCACTGGAACATAGCTAATTTCGAATCCGTTCTTTTGAAGGAATTTACATGGATTTAATATAGACATATGCTCGATTTTTGAAGTTATTATATGCCTTCCTTTATCCTTATTTCTCAACGCAAATCCAATAAGAGCCAAATTGTTCGATTCTGTGGCTCCAGATGTGAAAATTATTTCATTCGGTTCAGCTTCTATTAACTCTGCTACAGATTCTCTGGCTTTTTCTATTGCCTCTCTCGCCTGGTATCCTTGGGAATGAACCGATGAGGGATTTCCGGGAATTTTGAAATACGGGAGCATGGCTTCAAGCACCCTCTCATCTACAGGGCATCCCGAGGCGTAATCGAAGTAACCTTTCATGAGACCCACCTCCTTTTAAAAGAACATCGTGGCATCTGCCTCCAAAACGAGATTGTTAAGTGTTGCAGCACCTACAATCTTGACACCCTCAACTATTTCTCCCTTTGAAATTCCCAAGAGTTCCGAACTTCTGTCACAAACCATCATTTCTACTCCTGCTTTAAGAGCTTGATCCATCACTTCTTTAAGGCTCGGAAAGTTTCCGAGTCTGATTTTTTCTGCCTCTCCTCTTTTTACAACAGTACATCCATTTATCACGAAATAGATAGTGGAGTCAATTCCCATCGCTTTGGCGGTCATCGCGAGAATGAAAGGAGCATAGAGTCTCTCAGGCGTATCCACACCACTTGTTTGAACATAAACTATTTTTGTCATCTTATTCTACCTCCTTTACAACTTTTATCACAAATTTGAAAACTTCTCCTTCTTTTTTTACCTCTAAAAGCTCTTGACCAAGTTTTCTCACGAGTATGGGGATATCGGATTCCGAAGCAGGATCATCAGCATAAACTTCTATGATCTCTCCCATTTTGGCACTTTCGATGGCTTTTCTCGTCCTAAAAACTGGTTCTGGGCAGTAAAGCCCGATACAATCGACTCTCATAACTTAACATTGTTTATCTCTCTTTATTTAAAACTTTAGTTCCACTCACGAGTCACTCCACTCCCTCTAAATCTCTTCTTCTGTATGCTTTGAATATGAGTAATAGGGATGCCACAAGGTATGAAAATTGGAGCAAAGCTCTTAAAATCTCCATACTTGTAGAATATCCGAAAAGAACCGCTAGAATACCTCCAACAACTCCTTTGTGGTGCAGAGGATTACTGGTATCTATTCCGAGATCGTAGAGCTTTTCGAAAAGTGGACTCTCAACTCCTTGTTCTTCCAGAACCTCTATAATTTCATGGGCACCATAGCCGACAAGTCCTGAAGCTACGAACGCTAGAATTATGCTCGTAACGTAAAAGAATTTCTTTATATCCAGTTTCATCTCGGCTTTAATGATTAAAGCAACCAAGAATAAGGCTCCGATGACGCCAAGGAACACTCCAATTATGGTTGAGGATGTATCGGATATTGCAAACGGGGTTAGGAAAAGCACCGTTTCAATTACCTCTCTTACAACGAAGATAAAGGAGATAACCGCAATTCCCCATCCAAAGCTTTTTGTAGCCTTGCTCTCTATTTCGGAACTTACCTTTCTTCCGGCCATCCAGAGGATCATATAAGTAAGAACGATGACTGCAAGGAATGCAGTAATGGCCTCAAAAATCTGTTTTTGTAGCTCTTCTAGACCACCGTAGATCGCATAAACTGTTAATGCAGCTATTGCTCCTATTGTCAAGGCAAAAAATCCTCCGGAATACACGTATTTTTTCTCCCCAAATCTCCCTGTCTTCTCCAGATAGACGACAAGGATTGCTACTAGAAGCAAAGCCTCAAAGGCCTCTCTTAAGGAGATAATCATCTGAGCCATCATATTAAACACCGTTAATTTTTAGGATCTCCTAAACTTATAAAGTTTTCGGTTTGGCTAAAACTGCTCTCAAATGGTCGAGTAGGAAGGTAGATTTTTTGCCACGATAATTTAGTCTCTTATTACTTTATGTTAACAGTGTTAAAAAATTTAATAAAAAAGATTATATAATTGGAAAAATAAGATTTTACTTGGTGGAAAAAATGAAGGTGAAAAAAGTTGAGAGAAGAAAAATTGGAGTCTGCAAGTGTAGTCTTTCCTGCTGAGAGGCTTAGAGGAATAGTCTGTGAGGCCTGTGAGTTCTATAAACCGGGTGAAGTGCTGGAGTGTGCAGGGTTTAAAATTCTTAATTTTTTAATTCAGATGGGAAGCCTCACTTTTGAGGAGGTTAGGTTTGCCTCACGTCAGGCTTGCAGAAAGAGTTCTCCTGAGGAAGTTCGGTAAATATTATGCTTATAACGCAAAAACCGACGAGCTTTATGAGCTTGACAAAGAAGCTCTTGAGTTTTTGCTTAGGTGTGATGGGAGAGCTCTGAAAATAGAGGAAGATCTCCTAAATCTCCTTCTTTCTGAGGGATTAGTTGAGATATCTGACAAGATGGTTAAAAATAGTTTTATTGAGCAGGAAGAGCCATCTTTAAGATATCTGTTGCTGAACATTACATGGAAGTGCAATTTGAGTTGCGAACATTGTTACGTAAAGCAGAAAGAATCTTTTATGGATAAACAAATTTTTCTGAGAGTTCTCAGAGACTTCAGCGAAATGGGTGGGCTTAAAATCATGATATCTGGGGGAGAACCACTTTTGCATCCACAGATTCGGAATTTTCTTGAGATTGCCAGAAAATTTCCTTTCAGAATTATCTTACTGACGAACGGCTATCTCATTAATAAGGAAATAGCAGAGAATATCTCCAAATATGTGGATGAAGTTCAGATAAGTTTTGATGGTCTAGAAGGTCATAGAATTCTCAGGAAGAGGGACTGGAAAGAAGTGCTCAGAGCCATTGAGATCCTTTCCGACTTTGTTGAAGTCTCGGTCTCCACAATGATCACCAAATACAATTCTGATGAATTCGAGGATATGAAACAACTCTTGGAGGACATTGGAATTAAAAAATGGATGATAGATGTCCCAACGGTCGAGAAGGATATAATTCCCCCAATGGAAAAAGTCTCGGAAATTATGAGAAAATATGGATTTGGAGAACTTGGACATTTCAGTGAAGCTGGTTTTGCTTGCGGAGCTCACTTTTGCTCAGTAACTCCTGAAGGAGATGTAACTAAATGCGGATTTTTTGAAGAGAGAGTAGGAAACATCCAGGAAGGTCTGAGAGTTTGTTGGAAGAGATTAAAGGAGAGGTTCCTATGGAAGCTCAGTGAACTGAAGTGCAGATGTGAGAACCTTGAAAAGTGCAAAGGAGGGTGTAGATACAGAGCTCTAATATATTCTGGTGATCTTTTTTCCTGCGATCCCGTAATGTGCTCGCTTTATGAAAATTTAAAGTCAGGAGGTGAGATACGCTGAGTGAACTAAGAGTGTACGGATTAACAACGTGCCCTCACTGCAAGAAGACCCTTGAGTTTCTCAAGAATTCTGGAACTGATTTCGAGATCATCTGGTTGGACGAGCTTGAAGGGGAAGAAAGAAAGAGAGTTGTAGAAGAGATACATAGAATTTCCGGAAGTTTTTCCGTCCCTCTGGTTGTTAAAGGAAGCAAATATGTTGTGGGATATGACGAGGAGGCTTTGAGAGAATTAATTGGGGGTTGAGAGAACGAAACCAGAGGATTATTTGGAAATTTTTCAGCGAATAGCTGAAAAGAAAGGTTGGAAAGTGAACGAAGATCGAGAAATGCTTCTGGAATTTGCGAGAGGTCTGATTGAGAATCGAAGGAGATACGGTTTGGCTATTTGTCCATGCAGACTTGCAACTGGAAAGAGAGAAATAGACCTCCTAATAACCTGTCCTTGTTCCTATGCCGAAGATGACATAAACAGATACGGAAAATGTTACTGTGGTCTTTATCTCAGAAATAGTGCAGATGAGAATATTTTGAAAAAACCGATTCCAGATAAACACCTAAAATATTATTTGGAGTAAATGAAGAAGGAAAGAGAGAAAAATCACATTATTCAACTTTTATCTCTCTCCTGTTCTCCCAGAGACCGTGAAGATTGCAGTACGCTAAAGCGTGAATGATTCCACTTTTTTGCAGTTTTAATTTAAAAGTTACTTCCTGCTCAGCTATCTCCGGGGTGAGCTCCGCCTTTGCGATGAAAATGGGGTTGAAATCTCTGCCTTCCTCATAAAAATAGAGCTCAATCCATCTGAATGAGTGCTGGACGGTATTAGGATGTTTCTCTATTGAAATTCTCACTGTGAAAACCTCTCCAGCCCTCACTGAATCCGGTGATTCGATTTTTGGAGTGTGTGTTTCACGTTTTGAAATAGCAAGCTCATTTTCAATTTCCGGGGTGTATATTAACTCTCCAAACTTTTTCATTTAAGTTCACCTCAAAATTCAACAAACATATCCTTCTTCGCTCCACAAACTGGACAGACTTCTGGAGCTTCATCAATTACAGTGTGTCCACAGACGGGACAGATGAACACCCTCTTTACCTCTATGTCCATCTTCTGCTCCACCGATTCTCTAGCTTTTTTGTAAAGCTCCTCGTGTATTTTCTCTGCTTCCAGAGCATATCTCGTTGAAATCTCTGCCTCTCTCTCTTCTTGGAATATTGCCAAATTGTGATAGGCTGGATACATTTCTTCTATCTCGAATTCCTCTCCCTTTCTCGCACTTTCCAGATTCTCTACAGTTGTTGAAATGTATCCCAAAGCTCTATAGTGATTTCTCGCATGCACAAGCTCAGCAAACGCTATTGCTCTGAAGAGCCTCGCTACATTTGGATATCCCTCTTTTTCCGCCACTTCGGAAAAGATCATGTATTTCATATGTGCCTGACTCTCACCCGAATAAGCCTCTTCAAGAAACTTTTTGATCATCTCTCTTTTCACAGTCATAATTCATACTATGTGTTTCACATTATAAAACTCTTTCGGAGCTAATTAATATTTTTTAGTTCGAATTTCGTATCAACTTTCCATCTTCCGAAATTTTTAGAGAAAATTCTTCTATGTTTTTAGAATTTCTTCATATCGAGAAAAAATTAAAATACGTCTCTGTTCTATCATTTCGTGATGAAGGAAATACTGGAAATTCTCGAAAAGGATGCAAGACTCTCTCCTAAAGAACTCTCGGAGATGACAGGGATTCCAGAAGAAAAAGTGAAGGAGATAATAAGGGAAATGGAGGAGAGAGGAGTTATAAGAAAATACAAAACAGTGATAAACTGGGAGAGAATTGGAGAGGAATATGTCTATGCTCTTGTTGATTTGAAGATACATTTGGAGAGAGGAATTGGCTACGATGCAATAGCAGATAGAATTGCGAGATTCCCAGAAGTGCTTGATGTTCGTCTGGTCTCAGGAGATTACGATCTCTCTCTTTTGGTCAGAGGAAAAAGTATGAAAGAAGTCGCTTTTTTCATTTCGGATAAAATAGCGACACTTGATCAGGTGAAAGATACTGTCACGCACTTCATCTTGAAGACTTACAAGGAGGATGGAGACATCCTTTATGAAAAGGAGAAAGATAAGAGACTGGCGATCTCACCATGATCTCGGAGAAAGTTAATAAAATTCCACCTTCAGGAATAAGAAAATTCTTTGATCTCCTCCTCGAAATGGAGGATGTGATATCCCTAGGAGTTGGAGAACCTGATTTTGTAACTCCTTGGAGGATAAGAGAAGCATGTATATACGCTCTTGAAGAAGGATACACATCATACACTTCTAACTGGGGGATTTATGAATTAAGAGAAAGAATCTCAAAGGTTTATCTTAGAGATCAATCAATTTTCTACTCTCCAGAGGACGAAATTCTTGTCACTACAGGAGCTTCGGAAGCAATTGATTTAGCAATAAGAGCTCTGATAGATCCCGGAGATGAAGTACTTATTGTTGAACCATCTTATGTTTCTTATCGCCCCTGTGTTATTCTATCTCATGGACTTCCAATTCCAATTCCAACTCGTGAAGAAAACGAATTTAGGGTCCTTCCTGAAGATATAGAGGAAAGAATTACCGAGAAGACAAAGATGCTCATATTAAACTATCCAAACAATCCGACAGGGGCAACGATGAGAAAAAAAGATCTTGAAGAAATTGCGGATGTTGTTGTGGAGCACGATCTTCTGGTTCTTTCCGACGAGATTTACAGTAAGCTTACTTATGTTGGAAAACATGCAACTTTCTCCTCTCTTGAGGGAATGAAGGAAAGAACGATCGTCGTTGACGGTTTCTCGAAATCTCATGCGATGACTGGATGGAGAATAGGGTTCGCTCTCGGTCCCTCCAATATAATAAAAGCAATGATGAAAATTCATCAATACACTATGCTCTGTGCTCCGATAACCGCTCAGATGGCAGCTCTGGAAGCGCTGAATAGCGATGGAGATATGAAAGGAATGATAAACGAATACAACAGAAGAAGAAGGATTATGGTAAGTGGATTGAGGAAAATTGGGTTGAGCTGTTTTGAACCTAAAGGTGCTTTTTACACATTCCCTTCAATCAAAGAAACAGGTTTAAGCTCTCAGGAGTTTGCAGAGAGGTTACTTAAAGAAAAAGGAGTTGCCGTCATCCCTGGAGATGTCTTCGGAGAGAGCGGAGAGGGATACGTGAGATGCTCATACGCAGTTTCAAGAGAGAAAATAAAATTAGCCTTAGAAAGAATGGAGGATTTTGTTAATTCTCTTTAACTCCATGTCCCTCCTTCAAGAATGGATTTAGTTTTGTCATTTGTGCTCGTATAGTATCTTGTCATCTCCACTACAAATTCACCATTCTCTTCTTTTATCTCTCCGAAAGATGCATCTATTCCAAGTCTTCTCAGATGTCTCTGGAATTTGTGAATCACGTTCAGGTCTCTAACTCTCAGTGTAACTCTTTCTCCAATTTTCTCTCCTCTGGAAACTCTCTCTATAGTCTCAATCATCGGCTCAAGTATGTTTTTGCCAACTCTCTCTATTCTTTTCGATCTCTCCTCTTCGTTCTCTCCCCATTCAAAAGATTGGAAAGCTTCTCTGACAACTCTCGAAAGGAAAAAATGAACTCCGTAGTCATTGTAGAACCTAAAAGCGTATTTCAGATCACCGCAATTACTCTCTGAACTTGTGTATTTCAGAGGCTCTATTCTCATTTCAGGATCTTTCACAACAACTCCCTCCCTTCCTCTCTCTCCAAGCCTTTTTACAATTTTCATAATCTCTTTTGGAGCCTCATTCTTAGAGAAGAAACCAAAGAATGTGGTTGTTTTTATTCCGTAGCTATCGCAGATCTCCAGTTTTTCTTTTATTGGGACTCTTCTGTTATCTCTCATGATGTCAAAAACGAAAAAACCCAGTGATCTCACATCATAAACATCCTTGGGAACATAAGGATTTTCTGGTCCCACTGCTTCGGCGCAGAGTATCATTTCAGGATTATCAACGAAGAAAGCTCTGTCAATCACCTCTTCAGCTTTGTGCGTTGTATAGGGACATACTAACCCTCCTCTGGTCAGAGCCACTAGCTCATCTTCAATTAAACAAATTCTCACGTTGTATCCGTTCATTTTCTCCTCAATTCCAACTTTGGGAATCGAATGAAAGTGCTTCTCAATCGTAGGAGTTAAAACAAGAACTCTTTTTATTTTCGGATAGCCTCTGATGAGTTTTGGCTCCTCACCTATAACAATCACGGTCCCTTGTTCATATCCTCCTGCATCTCTTTCTAATCTATAAAGCTCCGCTTTTCCGACTTTTCCTGCTTTGGAAATAACTCTCCTCTTTAGGAATCCTCTTATTCTAAATTCCTCTATCTTTAATATCTCACTTAACTTCTCTTCAATCATTCAATGCAGCCCTTATAACATCTCTTCTTGCAATCATTCCCACAACTCTCTCTTCTAGATTGAGAACGGGAAGCCCTCCTACACCCCCCTTCGTCATGAGTTCTAGAACCCTCTCAGCACCATCATTCGTGTAAACAAATTTTGGATTCACCGTCATGACATCCTCTACGATCATTGTTCTGAATCTTGTCTCCTGCTGACTTCCAGTTAAATCTTCTCTGATATCCCTTTCAGCTCTTGCAATCTCTCTTTCAGTGATTATTCCTACGAGTCTCTCATCTTCAACCACAGGAGCTCTTCCGACATCTCTTTCAAGCATGAGTCTTCTTGCATGAGCGATCCTTTCATGAGGTGAAAAAGTCAGAGGATTCGGCTTCATTATGTTCCCTGCATAGCTCTCTATGGAGAGATGCGGAATTACATCTACCGGACGAATCCAACCATCTATATCTTCTTTTTCCATTGAACTTCCAACTATGATAATAGAGATTTCATCAAACCTCCCGAGAACGTCTTTCAGCTCTGTCTCGGGGTCTCTAAGCTCAACAGAGGGACTAACCGCGGTAGCTACTCTAAGTGAGGAAGCCGAGAGAGAACCATGTTTTCTACTCCCGAGCTCTCTCATTATGTTCCTCAGAGTCAGAACTCCCTCAACCACCCCATCTCTCACTACAAGAAGCCTTCTTGTATCCTCCTTTTCCATCACATCAAGAGCGTAGGAAAGGCTCTCCGATTTGTCTATGAAAATTGGATCACTCATCACATCTTCAAGTTTCATAATTTCACCCCAATCTTTCGAGGAAGCACCTCTTCTCTATCAAACCCACCAGTTCTCTATCTTCAATCACGGGCAATCCTCCGATCCTCTCTTTCAGCATGATAGAAGCAGCTTTTGATGCTTTTTCTTCAGGTGAGATAGTGATGAGTGGAGAACTCATAACATCTTCAGCTACGAGGATGAATCTATGAACATCTCTGTAAATTCTTCTTCCTCCACTCTCGCTCTTTCTAACAAACTTTACCTCTTTTTCAGGAACCTCTCCTGACGTTTTTATCACTGTGAGATAAGCCAAGGAAGAAGTTGTAATAATCCCTATAGGAACGTTGCCCGCGTCTACAACAATAACTCTTTTCGCATCTTTCTCTTCCATTTCTTCTATCACACTGTTCAACGAGTGATAGCGGTGAACTACGGGAACTTCACTCTTCATTATGTCTCTCACTCTCTCGTCATAACCTTTTGAGATATAATATGAGAGAATATCAGTTGAGGTGATGATACCAACAAGTCTCTCATCCTCGAGAACAGGAAGACCCTCTATTTCATGTTCTCTCATAAGTTTAATCGCCTCTTCAACGTCTGCATCACTTCTTATCGTAATTAGTCTTTCACTCATCACGAGCTTTACTGGAATTCTATCAATTGGTCTCCTTCTCCATTCTGGAGCCGATTCTCTGAGTCGTCTTGCTAAATCTGTTTTTGTGACTATTCCCACCGGCTCCTCTTCTCTCACAACAACAAGTCTCCCAACTTTTTTGCTCAGGAGTAGATTTCTCGCATGAGCAACCGAATCTTCCGGATTTACGCAGAAAACAGGAGAGCTCATGAGCTCTTCAACTCTCATCTCATCTCACACCTTCATCGCCTTTATGAAATCTCTCTCCGTGATTATTCCCACGAGATCATCTCCATCTATTACCGGAAGGGCTCCAAGGTCGTTTTTTATCATTATTCTCGCTACTTTCGCAAGATCAACGTCAGAAGATGTGAAAACAACATTTCTCGACATTATGTGTGAGATGGGAACATTAAGAGCTTCCTGCACGTTACCTGTTACGAGTTTCGAGAAAGCCTCTCCCGTGCTGAGATATCTGACTATATCTGATGCAGTAACAATTCCTATGAGAATATTATCTTCAACTACAGGAAGTCTTCTGAAACCTTTCGAGATCATCTCCTTCGAAGCTCTCTCTATTGTCATTGAAGGAGGTGCAGTTCTCACCCCTTTTGTCATACACTCATGAACGAAAATATCGAGCTTCTCTTCTTCTGACACCATGAAAACGAAATCCTTTTCAGAAACGATCCCTGTAAGCTGTTCCTCATCATTCACTATAGGAAGAGCACCGATGTTTCTTTCTTTCAGAGTCTTCAACGCCTCTTTTATGGAATAATCCTCTGTTATGTAAATTACATTCTCTTCCATAATTTCGCGAACCTCTTCGTTTATCGCAGCTAAAAGATTTCCTCCGTATTTGTTTTTCACTAGATTGTATCTATTTCCTCCTCCGAAAAAGTCTATTATGTCCATTGAGGTTACCATTCCCATAAGTCTTCTAGAACCTGCATCCACTATCGGGAGCCTTCTGAAGCCGTATTTCGTCATTGTTTTAGCCGCACCCATAATGGTTGTTGTGGGAGGAACGCTCACGACGTTCTTCGTTGCAATTTTCATAATGTCTCCGGGATGCTCTGAGATTCTCGATTTGAATTCCACCGGGCCTCTATCCATCGGTGCAGTGCTTGAGGGATCTACTTTCCTCTCTCCCGGGAAGTATCTCTTCATTTTCACACCTCGAAATAGGATTTTATGATATCATACCTGTCTACAATTCCGAGAAGACTCTTTTTTTTATCAACCACCGGGAGCCTTCCTATGTTCAACTTTCTCATTATTTTGAGAGCGTCTTTAACTGAACTCTCAGGAGATATAGTTTGAACGGGAGACGTCATGGCTCTCTCAACCTTTGGGGAGTGTGCCAATCTTCCACCCCTCTCATCCTCTCTTCCTATTCTAATACTCCCGTATTTCAGAAGATCTCTTCTCGTGATGATTCCAACAACCTTTTTGTCTCTCACTACCGGAAATCCTGTGTATCCATATTCGATTATATTGTTCCAGACTTTTGAAATTGGATCCTCTGGAGAACACGTGACAACATCTTCTGTCATAATCTCGGAAATCCTTTTATTTAATTCTCTCTCTTCCAGAGCGTTGAAGATATCTTTCACTGATATAACTCCAACAACTTCTGGATCCTCCTCTGATTTTGTTACCGGAAGTTCCACCTCTCCACTCTCCACAATTTTTAAAGCTGAGTCTCTAATCTCGGTAAAAGGATAAATTGGAGGAACCTCTTTTATGAAACCATCAACTGTCACGTTGGATTTCGTTGAAGTAACCCTAAGAACATCGGATTCAGTGATGATTCCAAGAAGATGCCCCTTTTCGTTCACCACTGGGAGAGCTCTCGCCTCACTCTCTCTCATTATTTTTCTCACTTTCGTCACGTATTCATCTTCCTTTATCACCGTAAATTCTCGGGACATTATCTCTTCGACTCTCATAAAAATCACCAGTTTACTCCTCTTCCTCCTCCTTCTCCTCTCTGCAACTCTCGCAGAGAAGCATACCAGAAACAAACTTCAGTTTTTCTGAAAAACTTCCACAGGATTCGCAAATACCTTGTTGAAGTTCCTCTCCTTCTATGAGGGGAGGCTCTCTATTAATCTCCATAAGTGAGGATATTATTTCTCCCATTTCTGCTGAAATCGCTATGATATCTGTGTCTGTAATTATACCAACAAGTTCTCCACGTTCTACAACTGGAAGTCTCCTGATATCATTTCTCACCATAAGCTTTGCAGCTTCCAGTACATCTTCATTTGGAGAAATTGTAATGAGCGGAGAACTCATGATATCCTTTAACCTCACCTCAGAAGGATTTTTTCCAGTAGCAATGACTTTGGTTACGATATCTCTTTCAGTAACAATTCCTACAGGACTTCCGTTTTCGGTTATCACTATGCTTCCTACTTTTCTCTTTGTCATCTCTCTGGCAGCGCTAACAAGATCCATCTCTGGAGGGGCACTGACTACAGTTCTCGTCATGACCTCACGGATTGGAACTCTTCCTTCCATCTCCCTCACCGGGCGAGAGATAGGTTGGGAGTATTGATATAAAAATTCAACTGCAAGGGGGTCTCACATTTATATACTAAAATTCTGGAAATTTTAATGATGAGGAGAAGAACGGAGAGATGTGAATGAGTTTCATAGATGGCATAAAGAGATGGTTCAGAAGACTGCTGAAAAAGGGCAACGTAAAAATAGGGATCTATGGTCCACCCAATGCGGGAAAGACAACTCTCGCCAACAGAATCATTGTGGACTGGGGAGCTGAAGCAGAGTGGAGCGTCAGAGATCTTTTAAATGGGGTCTCGGAGATACCTCATGAGACCAGAAGGGCGAAGAGGAAAGGAAAGGTGAAAATAAAAATAAATGGAGGATCTTTAACTCTTGATATCGTTGATATGCCGGGTTTAGCAACGAAGATTGATTTTCACGATTTTCTTCATCATGGTCTCTCTGAGGAAGAGGCGAGGAAAAGGGCAAAAGAAGCAACTGAGGGCGTCATAGAAGCCATAAAGTGGTTGAATGATCTCGATGGAGTTCTTCTAGTTATGGATGCAACAGAAAATCCATTTACTCAGGTGAATGTTACCGTAGTTGGAAATATGGAAGCAAGAGGCCTCCCTCTTATCATAGTGGCCAATAAGATCGATCTTCCTGGAGCGTCTCCCACGAGAATAAAAAGTGCTTTTCCTCAGCATCCAGTCGTTCCCGTTTCAGCACTTAAGGGAGAGAATATGGAAAAGTTATATGAGGCGATGGCAAAATACTTCGGTTAGGGAGGGAGAAGATTGGATATCCAGATAGACATGATATCTCAAGAGCACATGAGAGAAATGACGACAATGGAAAAGATTAGATTCATTCTCGATGAGGTTCAGAAGGGAAAGATCGTGATTTTGGAATCCGGTCTCTCTCCCGATGAAGAAGCAAAGCTCATAGAGACAACAATGCTGGAGATTGCAACTGGAGATTTCACTGGAATAGAGATAGAGAGTTATCCTCCCTCTCACGAGAAGAGTGGTGTTCTCGGAAAAATATTTAAGAAAACCCCTCGCTCAAGATTGACGATTATAGGGCCTGCAAATAAAATGAAGACGATAAAGAAGGATCACAAGCTGATAAGTGCTATAATAATGAGTAAAGCGGATGAGTGATATGCCCCATATGTGCACTAAATGCGGAAAGGTGTATGAAGAAGCTTCTGAGGTCCTTCTCCACGGATGTCCGGAGTGCGGGTGGAATAAATTCCTATATCTCAGAAGCAAAGAAGAGGCAGAGAAAGTTACGGTTGCAGAATATGTGAAGAAGAAGGAAAAAGAATGGAGAACAAAAGTTGAGGAAGAGATGAAAAAGGGAGAAGAGATCCCTCCAGAAGGTAAGGTGGTGGAGCTAAAAGGTCTCTCTCCCGATGATGTGGAGTCGATTCGCATAGTGGAACCGGGAAGATACGAACTCAATCTTAATGCTCTTTTTGAGAGAGAAGAGATTATAATGGCACTTAGAGGAAACGGAACTTACATCATACATCTCCCTTCAATCTTTAAAAAGAAGCTTGAAGGAGAAAATTCGTTAAAATAAAACAGTTGGTGTATCGTTCCTGTCACGGAGAGTTATCTTCGTTCCATCTTCAAAGACAAATGAAATCTCTGAGATCTCCTTGCTGAACTCAAATGGTTTAAGAACTCCCTTCTCACTCAGTTCTAAATTGAATTTCGCACTCGTCTCATTTACTTCTGTGAAAGTTAAATTCCCTATTCCAAAAAACTTCTGAATATCTCTCTTTATTGGAGCATCTCCAAACATCAGAACGGAGAGCTCTGTAAGGCTCTCCATTTTGTAGTTCACTTCAACGCTTATTTCCTGAGAGCTTATGTAAAAGGTAATGGAGTTGATCGATATCCTATATTCCTCCTGAGCACTCACGAAAGATGTCATAAAGGATAATATTATGAGCATGACGAGTACTTTTCTCATGGTTAATATCATTGAATAATCTCCCTATAAATATATTGCTTGGAGGATAAGAGAGCGGAGTACGGTGGATAAAATATATTAAACTGAGGCAACAATTTCTGTGAGAGATGATGTACGAGACATCGTTCAACGAGAAAGCCAACTTATATGCAGAGAAATACTGGCTATTTTGGAATCGAAAGGGTGTTAGTAGAAATAATATTGATGAACAGCTCAGGGAAATAGAGGAACTTTTAAATCGAGGTGTAAGCGGTAAACTCAGATTACAGCTAGAAGGGGAATACAGAAAGCTTCAGGCTATGAAAGAGAAGATAGATAAAGCCACCACAGAGATAGATGAAATCAAAAGAGAACTCCTCGAATTAACTGCAAATTTTGCTCCAGATCTTGATTTAAGAAAGGATAATATTTTTCCTTATGACAGTGAGCATGAGCCTCTCTCTGAGAAGTACTTCGAGGCAATAACCGATATTCTTTTTGGAGAGCCATCATCCTTCATTGATTTCTCAGAGGGAAGAATCTCACCGGAAGGAGTAATTTTAAAAGTCCCCGTCTCTTCGGATTTTGAAGCTTTCAAGATCATCAACAACATGTTCATGGTAATACAAGAGGCTGCTAAAAAACATCTCGGACTTGAGAATTTGATGGATAAATGCTGGAGTCATATAAGAAGCAAAGAATACGCGTTCATAGCATACAATATTCTTGTGGAATACAATTCTCTGACCATTGAAGAGATACAAAACATTTGTGATATCCAAGATAGAGAATACAAGAAACTCATGCCTCAGACTTACAATGAACAGCTCCAGAGAGAACTTGAGGCAGTAATAAGGGACAGATGCCCTCTGATAAAAAAGGAAGGAAATAGATATATTATCACGGATTTTGGGTTATGGACGTGGAAGTTATGCAAGTCAGAGATGGAGAAAGTCAAAGAGGAAGAAAAGGAAGAAGCAGTTATTATAAGGAGTTTATTGAGAAGAGCCTTTGAACTTAGAAAGAAGAAAAGGTGAGACGATGGTAAATCCGATCATCGAAAAGGCGTTTAGCTATTACGGAAGTTCGCTTTTTCCTTGGAATTTCCTTGTTGAGCCGATGAGTACAGAGACTCTAAGACACTATATGAAATATGCGATTCCGATGAGCGAGAGAATAAAAAGAAGACTTTCCTATCTTTTCCAAAGAGTTTTTCTAGATGATCTGAATTCCCATGGCTCAGGAATTGAAGTATTATCGAGTGTTGATAATTCTCTCATTAAAAAACATCTTGTTGAAGTCTCGAGAAAGGCTGTTAGAGATTTTCTTCTTGATCCAGAAAACGAATTTGCTAAAAAAGAACATGGAAAACACTACGTTTACTATCCTTTCGCATATCTCCAATGTCTTATTTTCTCAATCTTTGAGGATTTCTCAATTGAAGGTGAACGCATTTTGCTTTCTGATGTTGTTGATTTCAAGGAAGTTGCTAAACTTTTAGGATACGATCTCACTCAGGTTGCAAGAAAGGAATACCTCCTTCATCAACTCTTTCATGAAGTAAAAAGGAAGACGAATTTTTGGAATGTCACAATCTCTGGAAAGTGGTTGATGGGAAAGAAAATCGTGTATGAGGATGGAAGCCTTATCGGAAGATGTCAACAAGTAGTTTTCGATGAAAAAACTGGTAAAATTGATCACATTGTTGTAAAGCCTTATGAGAATGCAGATCTTTCAGCTTTAACGAGGGTAGGAAACAAAGTTATAATAGAACCTTCTAAGCTTCACCTCTCGAACGTTTTCAGTGACTTGATAGTTTATGAATTTATAGATGTGGAGTTACCGGATGTTGATTCTATCATCATAGAGGATGAGGAATAGATTAATATACTGCTGGGTGAAAATGAAGTATAAAAGCGGTCACGCAAAAGCTCGAGGAGGAGTGGAATGAAGTTATTTATGATTGGCTTTGGGCAAGCAGGTGGCAAGATAGTTGATCTTTTCGTCGAATATGACAAGAGGACGAAGCAGAATGCCATAGTAAGAGCACTGGCCATAAACACTGCAAAGTCTGATCTTCTTGGATTAAAGCACATACCGATGGAAGATCGATTGCTCATAGGTCAATCCATCGTGAAAGGCCACGGAGTTGGAGCTGATAATGAGCTTGGAGCCAAAGTAGCTGCAGAGGACATTTACACAATTCAAAGTGCCATCGATAAAAGAGGAACCCACGAGGTTGACGCTTTTCTTATAGTAGCAGGTCTCGGAGGGGGAACAGGATCCGGTGGGGCTCCTGTTTTGGCAAGAAGATTGAGAAGGCTCTACATAGAGCCGGTTTATGCTCTTGGAATTCTTCCTGCAAAGGATGAGGGTGCTCTCTATTCTCTAAATGCTGCAAGAAGTCTTAAGACTCTGATAAATGAGGTGGACAATCTATTCCTCTTTGATAACGATCTTTGGAAGAGAGAAGGAGAAACGCTTCAGGATGCTTACAGATACATGAATGAGGAAATAGTGAAGCGATTCTCTGTTCTAATCGGCGCAGGAGAGGCTGGAAGTTCTGGAAGTTCTGAAGTTGGAGAGATGGTTGTTGACAGTGCTGAGATAATAAACACTCTGAGAGGTGGCGGAATAACAGCAGTTGGCTATGCGTCTGAAGAAGTGAGAAGAAAGAAAGGTTTGGGATTTGGAGGTCTTTTCGGAAGGAAGAAGGAGAGATCTTCCCTTGAGTCTCTTGATACAACAACAAGGGTAACCTCTCTCGTTAGAAGAGCGGTGATGGGAAGATTAACTATTCAGTGTGATGTGAGGACTGCAGAAAGAGCTCTCGTCCTTCTTGCTGGACCTCCTGAGGAGCTTGATAGGAAGGGTATAGAGAAAGCTAAACTCTGGGTTGAGAGCTTGATAAGAGGAACGGAGGTAAGAGGAGGAGATCATCCAATACCAAGAGCAAATTCAGTGGCTGCAGTTGTCCTATTTTCTGGAGTTACTGATATTCCAAGGTTGAAAGAGTTGCAGAGAATAGCCATAGAAGCTCAGGAGAGCATAAAGAGTCTTTCTACCTCTACAGAGGAGAAGTTGGTTGACATTTTTGATGATGACAAGCTGAAGCCTTTGATTGATGAGGGTGAGGATCTATGAAAAAACTTCTACCGATTTTAGTTGTTTTCTCTTTTTTGCTTTTACCGTTCTTCGCAATTGCTGAGGATTATGATCAGAGTCCGTTTCTAATTCCGCAGAACATCCCAAGTATCGGAGAACTTCAGATGGATCAGGATGTTACAATCAAAATAACTCTTGAAGAAGGTCCTGGAGCAGACTCTCTGGGTACTTCCACTCTTTCCTTTGAAACTGGGTTAGCAACTCCAATTTCTTGGACCGTTCAGCTTCTGGATAAAGAGGACAATCCAGTGGACACCATCTCGAGAAGCTCGAAAGACTTCACAATAGAAGTGGACCATCAGGAATTCGAGAAGATTTCAGTAGTTCTCAGCGGTAAGGCTCCTGTTGTGACGAAGAGAACTCAAGTGACTGTTGTTAAAATCCTTCAGACTGTTAATGATGGAGGAAATTACGAAACTCTCAAGGTAGTAGATATCAAAAGCTATGTGACTAGTAGTGATATTTCAGATGCTCTTACAGCCATTCAAACAGCAGAAATGGAAATAGAGAAAGCAAAAGATGCAATAAATGATGCGGAGAAAGCAGGAGGAGACACCTCATTAGCAGAGGCTGAACTTCAGAATGCGGAGCAATTTTTGGAGAATGCGAAGAGTCTATACAATGCGGGCACTTCTGGATCGGCTTATCTTGCTGCGAAAAATGCAATAGATTCTGCGAAAAGAGCTTATGAATATGCAGTAGAAGCCAAAGAAAAAGCTGAGGCCTCAGCTTGGAGAAGCAAAATGATCATCTACGGAGCGATCGGTGCTATAGCTGTCGTCGTAGTGATAGCTCTCATCCTGAGGCAGAGGGGAGGATTTCAGAGACTCTAAACTAAAGCTCCAAGCAGAAATCCAATCAATCCTGATAGAATTGCTTTAAGTGATTTTTTCCTCATTTTTCTTACTATTTCAATTCCTTCTTCTTTTATCAGTTTCCAGCTTATGTGTATAAACATCAAGTCCGCTATGATTACAAAAAATGCATAAAGAAAATCCCTCTCGTATGCACCCTGAATGAAAAATGGTATTGGACTCAAGGCAATTGCAGTGAGATAGGAAATAGAAGCAATCTTTTTTGCTTTTTCAATTCCAAAAATTCTTGCGATTGACTTCACGTCTCTCAATGCATCTCCTTCAACGTCCATAACTCCTTTCATAACCTCTCTTCCAAATCCTGCTACAAAGGACATCCCAAAGAGAACGAGAAGAGGTTTTGTAATGGAAAGTGTGATGAAACCTCCAAAAAGGAAAGGAATAGCCATGCTGAATGCTATGTAAATATTTCCAGGAATCCCAAAATCCTTCATCTTTACATCGTAGTAAATACCGAGAAGTGCTACGAAAAGCGCTATAATAAAGCAATAGATGTTTATGAAGGCAGAAAAGAGGATTCCAAGTGGAATTGTGATGATTCCAATATAGAGTGCAATCTCAGGTTTCAGATCTCCTCTTACTAAGGGACGATCATACCTCTTATTTTTTCTATCTACTTCAAGATCGAAGTAATCGTTCAGGGCGAAAGTTCCCATTTCTACAAAGATGGCGGTAAGCATTCCTGAGATTACGGGAACTCTGTGGAGTTCCCCTCCTGAGACAATAACACCAATTAGGACTGCAAGACCATACATCAAAGCGTGTTCAAATCTCGTTAACTCCCAAAATGCTCTGTAGTTCATGGTATCATACTATCGTCTTCTTGTAAACCTCTATACCCTTCTCGTAGAGCACATTACCCACAACTATAGCGTCTGCACACTCATTCATGATCTTTGCTTTCTCCTCTGAATCAATACCTCCTCCATAGAAGAGAGTGGCTCTTTTCAATCTCTTTTTAACACTTTTCACAATTTCTGGATTACCAAAAGTTCCACTATATTCTATGTAAACAATTGGAAATCCGAAGTAGTTCTCAGCAATTTCAGCGTATGCGCAAATTTCTTCAACTTTGAGCTCAGTCATCGCTCTGGTAACTTTTCCAACTGCAGAAGAAGGATTCAAAACTATATATGCCTCTGGAACAACTCTCTCCCAGTTTACCTTGTGACTTTTGATCCAGTTCACATGATGGCCTAGTATCCAGAGAGGATCAGAAGAATTCAGAACAGAGGGAATGAAAAGAGGAAGTTCTTCGATAACTGCCTCTGGATGAGAGGGTTCGAGAACGACATCGACATCACAATTGCTGAGCATTGTTAGGAGCTTGGCAATCTTTTCTTTTGTAACCCCCTGAGTACCCGAAATCATGATGGCATCGGTTCCACTCTCCAGAACACTCTTTATCATCTCCGGAGGATTCTCTCTATCTGGATCGAGTTTGGTTATGTGTCTCCATTTTTTCCAGTTCATTCAAACCTCTCCCATGAGTGTGAGCGATTTAATATACTCTCCTTTCGCTTTTCTTGAACTTCCAACTACTAAAATTCTTCTTCCACTTCTCAACTCCTCTATCCATCCCCTTGCCTCTATTATCTCTCCCTCGAATGCCTGTCCTGCATAAGTATGGGTGTATGAAAGCACCGCTTCAATCTCTGAGTTATCAATTCTGTATATTGCAGGTGAGTTGAAAGCATGAGTTGCGTCGATAACTTTCGTTACAATCTTATCAATTTTTATTCTCCTCCCTCTAGGATACCATGGGGGAGGCACCTCTGAGACGTAGAGTAGATCAAAATATACTCCGTTTATCATTCCTCTGTTATCTTTTCTTTTTTCGTGAATTAAAAATTCTTCAAAGGAAATTTCCGGATCTCTCTTTCTGTAAACCTCTCTCCACATATCCTCAGAAAGCTCCTCAATTTCGCCTCTCTCCTTAGCTCTCTTAATCTCTTCTCTCGCAATTCTCCACCAATCTCCATAAATCACCATGTCTATATCTGAGTCATCTTCTTCCAGCTCACAAAGATATGAGCCGGTAATTCCAATTTTATTTCTGGGAACTCTCTTTAAAACTCTTACAATTCTTCTTACTCTCTCACTTCTCTTCAAAGCTCTTTTCAATCCTTCTACTGGTCTCAAAATCTCCTTGGTCTCTTCTCTTGGTACTTCATGCACATCGGTTACTAAATACTTCTCTCTGTTTATTACTCTGAAGGACTCTTCAAACTCAACCTTTCTATATCGAATATCTCTTCTCCTCCTCTCTCCACCTTCATCAGGCAGGTATCTCAGAAGTGCCCTAATTCTATCTTTCGGATGTCTGTAATCCACCACCGAGAAAATGCAAAGATCCTTAGTAATCACAAAGTCTCTTATCACAGGGTTATAATCTCGCATGAGTTATCACCGACGAGAATTGTGTGTTCCATCTGAGACACAGGCGTTCCATCCTTGGTCAAAACAACAGGATATTCAAAGATACATAGCTTCTCTAAAAGCTCTTCAATTCCCCTGGAATCTTCAATCCATCTCAAAGAGAACGGAAGAGCTCCGAAATTGCTGGAGAGTCTCTTCAAAAGATTTTTTGCATCATCTCCTCTCACTCTTCTCGGATCATCTCTCAGAACTCTATAAATTCTTCCACCAATTCTTTTTATTTCTCCAGAACCCTCTGTTACAAAGGGTTCTACCGTTATCACATCTCCGGAACGAAGCTTGAAACTCTTTTTACTCCTCTCATTTGGAATCATTAAACCAGCATGAAGTTTATATCTCTCTATATTGTGTCCATTCAGACCCTTCAAAACTCTGTATCCGGAAGAAATGATTACTTGTTCGATCCTCTTTCCAATTTCTCTAGTCTCAACACCGCTTCTTATAATCTCTATTGCACTTTGAAGCGCTTCTTCAGCAACTTTTATAATTTCCTCATCCCCCCCTCCAACCCTTATTGTTGTTGCGGTATCTGCAATATAACCATCTACATGAACTCCGAGATCTATCTTCACGAGATCTCCCTTTTTCAGTTTCCGGAATTCACCTTTATTCGGTGTGAAATGAGCTGCAATCTCATTAATACAAATATTGCATGGAAAAGCGGGAAAGCCACCGAGAGAAACAATTTTCTTTTCAACCCTCTCCGCAATCTCTAAAGGACTCAACCCTCTCTTAACAAGTCTTACTGCATAATCTCTGACTTTCGAGGCTATCTCTCCACTTATGAGATATTCTTCATTCATTCTCTCAACACTCTAAAATCAGAAATCCTTATGACCTTTGAAGGTCTCTTAAGCTGTGTCTCTCCAGCATCAAGGATGAAATCCACTTCCACTTCTATTTCCTCTGGTCTGCAGGGAGGACCCTCTCCACTCAAATTTGCACTCGTAGAGGTTATCATTCCTGCGAGATCAACTAAGGCTCTCGCAACTGGATGAGCCGGAAATCTTATTCCCACGAACTTGCTTCCAGCTGTTAGGAGATCTGAGACAACATTCTTCTTTTTCATCACCAAAGTGTAAGGTCCCGGCAGGTATCTCTTCACGATGCTCCAGTCCTCTACCTCAGCTATCTCAGAGATCATCGAATAGTTTGAAACTGCAACTGAAACTGGTTTTTTGAAATCCCTTCCTTTTATTTCAAAAACCCTTTTCACAGCATCTTCATTGAATATATCTGCTCCAATACCATATACAGTCTCAGTTGGATAAGCGATTAATCCTCCCTCTTTTACGACTTCTACTGCTTTTTTTAATCTTTTCATTTACTCTTTCTCCTTACCACCACCACATCTCCGAGAGTTAAACTCTCCTTTACTTCCTTCCTCTCAATTATCGGCATCTCCACCTTTTCGGTTAGTTTTATTTCTAACTCCTTTTCTAATTTCTTTATTACTTTGTCTTCAGGTGTGAGGTCCCCCTTCTCAATCTTCTTTATCAGCGAGACCTTCTCTTTTATCTTCTTTGCAAGATCTTCTTGGCTTAGTCCTCTCTTCTCTCTTGCTCTCTTTATAACTTCAGGATAATTCGGAATAAGCTCCTCGATAAAAAGCTGCTGTGGAGGACTTCTAACAACTCTTCTCTGCGAGATCTCCTTTTTCACTTCATGCACTTCCTCACCAAGCGAGGCACATCTTCCACAGACATTCAGAAGAGCAGTCCCGAGTCTTATTTTTTTGAGAACTGGAACCTCTTTTCCACATATTTCGCACTGCATCCTACCACATCCTGTTTGACAAAGCATATATATGGTATTTCAAACATATTTTAAGGTTGGGGGGCAGAAAAATGCCAGAGTTTTCAAGCGATCAGCAGAAAAAAATGACAGATGAAGAGTTTACGAAGTATTTACTCGATCGTCTCAGACAGCTTGAGGAAAGCAACCTCAGGTTGATTGAAGAGAACAGAAAAATAGAGACTGAGAGGAGAATTGTTGAGAGTCAGAAGATAAAGCAGGAAAGAGAAATAAGGCGTCTGAGAAGTGAGCTTGAGAGATTGAGATCTCCTCCACTCCTAGTTGGTGTTATAAGCGAGATTATAGATGACGAAAGAGTAGTTGTTCGCACGAGCAATGGCCCGAAATATCTTGTTACCGTCTCAAGCTTGATAGATAAAAAAGAACTTATCCCCGGAACACCTGTGGGTTTGAATCAACAGACTCTGGCAGTTGTAAGTATTCTTCCTAAAGAAAAAGATCCGATGGTTTATGGAATGGAAGTTATAGAATCCCCTGATGTGGATTACGATGACATAGGGGGTTTAAAGGAACAGATAAATGAAATATACGAAACTGTTGAACTTCCACTTACAAATCCTGATATTTTTGAAAAAGTTGGAATCGACCCTCCAAAGGGAGTCCTTCTCTATGGTCCTCCTGGGACCGGGAAGACCCTCTTAGCTAAAGCGGTTGCCAAAAGAACTAATGCAACTTTTATACGGGTCGTCGGGTCAGAACTCGTTCAGAAATACATAGGTGAGGGAGCAAGACTGGTGAGAGAGCTGTTCCAGCTTGCTAGAGAGAAGGCACCATCCATAGTCTTCATAGATGAGCTCGATGCCATAGGAGCCAAGAGACTTGACAACTCTACTTCGGGTGATCGAGAGGTTCAAAGAACACTCATGCAACTTTTGGCTGAGATGGATGGATTTGATCCCAGAGGAGATGTGAAGATCATAGGAGCTACTAACAGACCGGATATTCTTGATCCAGCTCTCCTAAGACCAGGTAGGTTTGATAGATTGATCGAGATTCCTCTTCCAGATTTTGAAGGCAGAGTTGAAATCCTAAGGATTCACACTAGGAAAATGAATCTCAGGGATGTCGATCTCAATAGGATTGCGGAGGAGACTGAAGGTGCCACTGGAGCAGATCTTAAAGCTATAGCGACAGAGGCAGGAATGTTCGCAATAAGAGAAGGAAGAGACTACGTGATCCAGGAGGACTTCCTCAAAGCAATAAGGAAGGTAAGAACTCCGGTAGACAGGATGTTTGAAGTAGAACCCGGAGTGATGTTTGGTTAGAGAGATCTCATCACGTAATGTATCCGCTGAATTGCAGTAAAGTTTCCGAGAATTGCTATGAAAACAACTGCAAGCTCAAGAATAGTGGCCCCCCAAATAATATCATAAGGATAAATCAACTGGCCGAGAGTTGCAAAGGTTATCAAAGCCATTCTATCTGCTCTTCCCATAATTCCAGAGTAAATTCTTCCAATTCCAATAGCTTGAGCTTGAGTTCCAATATATGATGTCATCAACGTTCCTATGATTGCTGCAAGCCCCCAGAGAGGACTGATGTACCCTCCCAAGATTATTCCAGTTAAAATCAGGATATCTGAGTAGCGGTCTATTACATGATCAACGAAATCTCCTCTTGGACTCTGAAGATTTCTCCTCCTTGCTAAAGCTCCATCTGATAAATCAAGGAATCCATTCATTCCAACTGAAAGTGCTGCAATAAAAAGTGAGGAAGTTGAATAGGATAGAAAGGCGAGAAGTGCGAATAGGAAGGAGGAATAGGAAAGAACATCTGGACTAACACCTCTTCTCTCAAGATACGAAACAAAAGGGTTGCAAATTCTCTCTGCGAGATCTCTGAATCCGCTTAGAGCCATCAGAATACCTCCTCACTCCAGTCTATGCTTCCCGGAGGAAAGGACGCTCGACCCTTTATAACATCTTCAATCATCTCCGCAATTTCTTCTGGTAATTTCGAAGTTGTGTCAATTTCATGAACCTCTTTGCAATTCTCAAGAGCTTCTATGAGAATCACGTCAAGTGCTTCAGCTTCAACATTCTCTTTTATCTTCTTCTCACTGTAACCTTTTTTTCTGAGTCTTCTCTCTAACTCTCTCGGATGAGCTCTTAAGACAATAACCTTCTCGCACGGAAGAAAATGGGAGAGATGCCCCTCGACAATAACATCAGAGAGCTCAAGAGAAAGAAAGTGTAATTTCAATTTCTCTTCATCAACTATTAAACTTTCTCTCTCTTCGTCCCATTCTTCGAAAAGACTCTCCCGGTCTATGTATTCATTTAAATGAATTATTTTTCTACCCCTTCTTTTCAAGATCTCAGCTACTGTACTCTTTCCTGTCCCTGGAGTTCCTGTAATGCAGATCATCTCTCTCAAAGTCCGAGAACATCTCTCATATCATATAAACCCGGAGGTTTGGCTACAATCCATCTGAGTGCTTTAAGAGCACCAGAAACGAAAGCCATTCTGCTCTGTGCTCTATGCACTATTTCTATCCTCTCTCCCTCTCCTGCATAAATTACAATGTGATCTCCGACAATATCACCAATTCTCAGAGAATGGGCTTCTGAAATCCCCGCAATCTCCAGAATTTTTTTCGCAGTTCCGCTTGGTGCATCTTTTTTATGTTTGTGATGAATTTCCAAAACTGCTTTGTCCCAAGATTCCAAGTATTTCTCCAACTCCTCTATGAGGTGCCAGAAGACATTTACACCGAGAGCAAAATTTGGAGAGAGGACAATCGGTATATTTTCGGAACATCTCTTTATTTCTCTGAGATCTTCTTCTGAAAATCCCGTAGTTCCTATAACCATTGCTATTCTCTTTTCGGAGGCAATTTTAGTCATCTTTCTCGAAGCTTCTGGAACGCTGAAATCAACAATAACATCTACTGCGCTCGTATAAAGAACATCCTTAGCTTCGCTGGGATTGCTCACTCTAACTCCACAGACCTCTCCCTCAAGAACGTCAAAAGCTGCAACAAGTTCCAGGTCCTCCTCTTCCTGAATTCTCTCTGCCACCAACCTTCCCATTCTTCCAAGAGCTCCATTTACAGCAACTCGGATCATATCAATCCCAATTCCTTCATAACATCTCTCAGAATTCTCTCATTCTCTTCACTCATCTCGCACATCGGAAGTCTCATCCTTGAAGATGCTAGTCCTATGAGTTCCACAGCCTTTTTAACTGGTATTGGATTAGTTTCCACGAAAAGTGCGTTGAATAGTGGAAGAAGTTCGTAATGAATTTCTCTAGCCTTTTTCAGGTTCCCTTCTTTGAAAGATCTATAAAGCTCAACCATCTTCTTCGGAACAATATTTGCAGCAACTGAAATAACCCCTGAACCTCCTAAGGCGAGGATTGGAAGAGTCAAATGGTCATCACCAGAATAAATTCTGAAATCAAGATTTTCGGTGAGTTCGAAGACTGCAGAAATGTGTTTCATATCACCCGTGGAATCCTTAACTCCTATAATATTCTCAATCTTCGCCAATTCTGCTATCGTCTCGGGACTCATGTTAACACCTGTTCTCGAGGGTATGTTGTAGAGAATCAGTGGAAACCCCTCAACTTCTCGAGCTATCGTGGAAAAGTGCTTTATCAAACCTCTTTGAGTTGGTTTGTTGTAATATGGTGTTACAAGCATTGCTGCAGTGGCTCCTACCTCTTTTGCGTGTTTCGTCAGATCTATAGCTTCAGCTGTACTATTGCTTCCCGTTCCCGCAATCACCGGAATTTTTGAGTTCTCCACATAAAGCTCAACAACTCTCTTATGTTCTTCATGACTCAGCGTTGCTGACTCTCCGGTTGTTCCACATGGAACGAGAGCATCCACACCGCTCCTCTCAAGAAATTCTATAATTCTGAGAACCCCCTCCTCATCCACCTCTCCACTCTCAGTGAAGGGGGTTACGGTTGCAACCATAACTCCTTCAAAATCTCTCTCAGACATTTTTCCTCCTCATCTTTCTTGTTATATATCCCGCAACACGATTCCTTAAAGTCTTACTCTCAATGTCTGTATACTCTGCGATAATCCTTTTATTCGTCTCAAAATCATCTGTGAACTTATCCCCGTGAAGTTCAAGAATTTTATTTGCAATTGCTTTTATATAAGCTTGCTTCACACTTCCCATCTCATCACCTCCTGTCAAAGAATGGATTCTTCCCTGTGCTTGCAAGAGGAATTCCTAAAACAATATCTGAAGAGACATATCCAAGTCTCTTGGCAGCAGTTCCTATTCTGAACATGATTCTGTTATCTATATTGTGAATCTGGGCAGTTTTAACTGCTGAACCCAGTGCTATTCCAAGATCCACTAGCTTAAATGCGCAGGAAGGGCCTACATAGTCTCTTCCCTCCCTTCTTTTCTGTTCTCTGAATTCTGCACAGTTGAATCCACAAGCTCCGCAATCCAATCCAGCTGGATTTCCGCCCTTAACTCCTATGAGAATCATTGCCGTCGCGTGAGTGCAGCTTTTCGCATCTCTAATGAAATTCGCACCTCTTTCTTCTGCCATTCTTTCCATCTCTTTTATTACCTGGCTCATCTCCTCACCAGTTAGAATGACAATTTCGACATCATCAATTCCCGCTGTTTTTGGAGCAGTTCTTGCTGAGTTCGCCATCAACTTTGCCACGGTAATTATTCCTTCCTCTTCAGCATCCTTTCCTTTGAGTATCATGATCTCACCTCGTGAATATCCATATTAACTCTCACTCAAAAATAAATTTTCCTCTCTTGGAGCGGAAACAGCAAATTTAAGTTGTTCTGCGTTGAAACATCGATAGAGGTGATGGTGATGGGCGAAGAGAAAAAAGAGGAAGGATATTATATTTTGGCGACAGTAACCTGCATTCCTATTGGTACCGGTTCTTCTAGCATCAGCAAATTCGTTGCTGAGTCTGTTAAAGCGATAAAAGAGAGTGGAGTGAGGCATGAATTAACCCCAAATGCATCTCTGATTTATGCAAATGATCTTGATGAGCTTTTCAAAGCGGTAAAAGCAGCTCATGAAGCTCAGATAAAGGCTGGAGCAAAGAGAGTCTCAACGACAATTTCGATAGATGATAGAAGGGACAAAAAGAGACTTGGAAAGGACAAAATAGCCTCGGTGGAAGAGAAACTAAAGTAATCTCCCGTGAACATCTATTTCTCCACTTTTTATTCTTGTGGAGGAAATCGGTTTTCCATCCTCAGCAAGAACATGTGGAACAAGAACAATTCTTAAAGGTGCTCTTCCAATCTCTCTTCTTTTCTCGTTTATTTCAAGTGCCACTCTATGAGTCTCTGGAGAGACAACAATACAATCATAATCCTCCTCAACTACATCTCCGTATTTATCTTCAAGCTTAATTATCTTCGGTTCTATTCCGTATTTTCTCTTTATATATCTCCTCAGGTTCTCTGCTCTTATCTCAAATGGAAGAACCGATCTAATTCTTTTTCTCGCCATTTCGTCTGAGGTAACGCCAATGACTATTTCATCTCCAATGGAAAAAGCCTTATCCAGAAGAGCCTTGTGTCCATCATGAAGCGGTTCGAAAGTCCCTCCAACCGCAACCTTCATATTATCCCTCGAATTAAAAACTGAGGCGGTGTATTTATGCCTGTCGATAAGAGAGTAAGGGTAAAGGGAGATGTTTTCATAGCCCCAAATGCTACTGTGATCGGAAACGTTGAGATAGATGAGGGAAGCAGTATCTGGTATAATACAGTCCTGAGGGGAGACAGAAGCACAATAGTGATAGGGAAGAATACAAATATTCAGGATTGTTCAGTTGTTCACTGCAATCCTGAATATCCAACTATTCTTGGTGATTTTGTGACCGTTGGACACTCTGCAGTCCTCCATGGATGCAAAATAGGTGATAACTCGCTCATAGGGATTGGAGCCATCATATTGAATGGTGCAGAAATAGGGAGGAACTGTATAATCGGAGCTGGAGCAGTCGTCACAGAGGAAACGAAAATCCCTGATAACTCGCTCGTCCTCGGAATTCCAGCGAAAGTGAGAAGAGAAGTCACAAAAGAAGAGATTGAAGCCATCAGAAGGAACGCTCTGATCTATGTTGAACTTGCAAAGGAACACAAAAAACTTCAAGAACATCTACAGGGATAGCTCCCACATTTCTTGCAGAATCCGGGATACTTTTCTTTCAAAGCCTCTTCAATTTCTATTCCGAGGAGATTTGCGAGAGATGCACTCCAAGCTATGACATCTGCGAGCTCCTCTCTTGCTCTATCTTTATCCCCATCTTTCACCGCTGAGGCAAGTTCTCCAACTTCTTCTATCAGCCAGAGCATCGTCTTTTCAACTCCTCTTTTGGAATCATTTTCAAAGTAGAGCTCTTTCATGAGTTTCTGAAATTCTCTTATTCTCATAACCTCACACTCACTCCATATCTTTTCAGGTATTCTTTAACTTCTCTTATTGAATACTCTCCGAAATGGAAAATACTTGCAGCTAAACAGGCATCTGCCTTTCCTTCTTTGAATCCTTCGAGAAAATGCTCTGGAGAGCCAGCACCTCCTGAGGCAATTACAGGAATACTCACTTCTTCTGAGATCTTCCTTGTGATCGGAATGTCATAACCGTCCTTTGTTCCATCTCTATCCATGCTCGTCAAGAGGATCTCTCCCGCTCCAAGCTCCTCAACTTTCTTCGCCCACTTTACCGCATCAATTCCTGTTGGTTTTCTTCCTCCATAAATCACAACTTCATACCATACTTCAGAATCATCCTCTATCCTTACTGGGGTAACACCCTCTTTAAGTTCTCTATTCTTTCTGCAGTCTATCGCAACAACGATACACTGAGATCCGAAGATCCTTGAAGCATCTTTTACAAATTCGGGACTCTTCACCGCAGCGGTGTTTATAGAAACTTTATCTGCTCCTGCTCTCAAAATCTCCTTTATCTGCTGAAGCGACGAAATCCCACCCCCCACCGTCATTGGAATGAAAACCTCATCGGAGGTTCTAGAAACAACATCTATCATTGTTTTTCTCCCCTCATAAGATGCAGTGATATCAAGAAACACGAGTTCATCTGCACCCTCTTCATCATATCTTTTCGCAAGTTCGACTGGATCTCCAGCCTCTCTTAGATTCACAAACTCCACTCCTTTAACAACAAGACCCTTTCCCTCCTGAAGAGTTACATCCAAGCATGGAATGATTCTTCTGGTTAAACCGTTCATCATCCCCACCTTTAGAAGTTCTCCTTTATGTATTTCACCGCATTTTCGAATATCTTCATTCCACTCTCTCTTATTTTCTCTCTTCTCCATCTCGGGTGATTGGTGTAGTGATTGAAAGCCTCAGGATGGGGCATCAATCCAAAGACCCTCCCAGTCTCGTCACAAATTCCTGCTATATCTTCAAGAGATCCATTGGGATTCCAAGGATAAATTGCCTTTCCACCCTCTGGAGAAATGTATCTCATAACAACCTGATGATTTTTATTCAATTTCTCCAGAACGTTCTGAGAGGTGAAGAATTTTCCTTCAGCGTGTCTTACAGGTAAGTACATTCTTTTTATTCCTTTCGTAAAGATACATTTTGAGTTCTCCACTCTCAAGTGTACCCAGCGATCTTCGAATTTCCCAGAGTCGTTAAAGGTCAGAGTAACTTTTTGGGCTCCATAATCTCCGTGAAATCCCGGAAGGAGTCCCATCTTTACGAGCACCTGAAATCCATTGCAGATTCCTATAACGAGACCTCCGGATCTCACAAGCTCTACAAGATCGTCGAAGAGGCTCACTTTGAACTTGTTTGCGAGAACCTTTCCCGAAGCGATATCATCTCCAAAGGAGAATCCTCCAGGAAAAGCAAGAATGTGATAATCTAAAAGCCCTCTCTCCATACTCAAAAGATCTCTTAAATGAACAATTTCAGCCTGGGCACCAGCTTTTCTGAAGCAATAAGCAGTCTCGTTCTCGCAATTTATTCCGTATCCCGCAAGGATGAGAGCTTTGACTTCCAATCTTACCACCTCAGAGTTCTCTTCCAGGCTTCTTCAAGAGCTTCGATAGGTGTGTTTATGAGAACTCTTCCCTCGTGTTTCACAATAAGAGAGTCGCCCTTAACAACCCCTATCTCTGCAAAGCACGTTCCACTCATGATCTCCTCAAATCTTTCTTGATGCTCTGGATGAACTGTGACAATAAATCTGCTTTGAGTCTCCGAGAAGAGAAGATGATCCACAGGCATTTTTTCTGATGGTATTCTTTCAGCACGAATTTCCATGCCCATTCTTCCTGAGAAAGCTGATTCCGCAAGGGCAACAGCGAGACCTCCGTCAGAACAGTCGTGACAGGAGGCTACAACTCCCTCGTAAATCGCATTTCTCAGCTTCAGATATCTTTCCCTCGCCTCCTTGGCATTAACTTTGGGAACGTTGTTTCCGATGTAGCCGTGCATGGCATAGTATTCAGAACCTCCAAGTTCATCTCTCGTGAATCCAAGAATGTAAACGAGATCTCCCTCCCTCTTCACATCCATCGTAACCGCTTTTCTCACGTCTTCAATCTTGCTCACAACTGTAAAGAGAACGGTCGGAGGAATTGAAATTCTTATGTTCTCATATACGTAATCATTTTTCATACTGTCCTTTCCCGAGATGCAGGGAACTCTGAAAGCTTTCGTGTAATCGTAAAGAGCCATATTGGCTCTTACGAGCTGAGCTAGTTTGAAATCTCCATCAGGATTATTCTCGGATTTTATAGGATCGCACCAGCAGAAATTGTCGAGAGCTGCCATGTGGTCTATATTTCCGCCTACTGCAACATTATTTCTTATAGCTTCATCGAGAGAACAGGCAACCATGTGATAAGTGTCTATGTCACCATATCTCGGAATTATTCCGTTTGAAACAACGAGACCCTCGAAGGATTCAAGAATAGGTCTTATGATCGAAGCATCACTCGGTCCATCGTTCATCACGCCTACAAGTGGTTTCACAACACTACCTCCTTGCACTTCGTGATCATACTGACGAATGACGTATTCTTTACTGCAGATATTCAGGCGAGAAAGAAGTTTCAGAAGCTCTTCATTAAGATCATCTGGTTCAAATTCTGGCTCTTCATGTCTTCTTCTTCTCCATCTTGCTTTCAACTTCATCTGAGGGACACCGTGGTGAAGAAACTCCATATCTATATACGCCACAGTTCTACCTTCGTAAAGGACGTGGAATTTTCCAGTGCTTGTATACTTCCCAACAATCGTTGCTTCAACATCTCTCTTCTTTGCAAGTTCAAGAAATTCATCTATCTTTGAAGGAGAGACTGCAACCGTCATCCTTTCCTGAGATTCAGAGAGGAGAATCTCCCATGGATCGAGACCGTGATATTTCAAGGGAACCCTCTCAAGATAGATTTCACATCCATTAGAGAACTGAGCAGTCTCTCCGATTGAGGAGGAAAGTCCTCCTGCTCCATTGTCTGTAATGCATTTTATAAGGCCTCTATCCCTTGCTTCGAGAAGAAAATCCATCATTTTCTTCTGAGTTATTGGATCTCCTATTTGGACTGCACTCGTCGGAGATGCGATGTGAAGTTCTTCAGAAGAGAAAGTAGCTCCATGAATTCCATCTTTTCCAACTCTTCCCCCAACCATTACAGCGAGATCTCCATCTTCAGTCTTCTTTTCATGAGAGAACTCTCCGTTTATCTCGGAGGGCATGATTCCACCAGTTCCACAGTAGACGAGAGGTTTTCCGAGATATCTGTCATCAAATACTATACACCCGTTTATCGTAGGAATTCCACTTTTGTTTCCGCCGTGCTCGACTCCAAGTCTCACACCTTCAAATATTCTTTTTGGATGGAGGATTCTGGGAGGAAGTTCTCCTGAGTAAAATGGAGAGGCAAAGCAGAAAACATCGGTATTAAAAATCGGTTTTGCACCCTTTCCTGCTCCAAGAACGTCTCTGTTTACTCCGAGAATACCAGTTAGAGCTCCTCCATATGGGTCAAGAGCAGAAGGGGTATTGTGGGTTTCAACTTTTAGAGCTATATTGTATTCATCATTGAACTTCATGATTCCCGCGTTATCAGAGAAAACCGAGACGCAAAAATCTCTCTCTCCCATCTCCTCCCTGATCTCCTCTGTGCTCCTTTTTATGAATGTTTTGAAGAGTGAGTCAATCACAAGCTTCTCTCCCGTGTCTTCGTCCTCGTATTCTATCAGAGCATTGAATATCTTGTGTTTACAGTGTTCCGACCATGTTTGAGCGAGAGCTTCGAGCTCCACATCCGTGGGATCTTCTGGAAGACCTCTCTCCATCCTCTCTCTTCGAACCCTCTCGCTGTAGAAGTAGTCTCTTATTGCGTGAAGTTCCTCTAGACTCAACGCCAGAGTTCTTTCTCCGCTTAGCTTCATAAGTTCCTCATCGCTCATCTCCTTCAGCTTGAAGGTCTGAACTCTGGGTTTGTGCTCCTCTTTTACAAGCGGTGTTTCCAAAACTCTTCCATCTCTCATGATGTGAATCCTGTTTATCAATTCATTTGCGAGAAGTTCCTTCGCAATCCTTTCAGCCTCATCTCTTGAGACACCTTTCAGGAAGTAGAGAGTGGAGGTGAAAACTCTTACACTCTTTCCGATAAGATCCTTTATTCCTTCTTCTGAAGTTTTCCCGACGTTATCGGTAACTCCAGGCTTAAATCCTATTTCCACAATCCAGTCATGCTCTCTATTCAAAGGCTCATTAATCGAATACTCTTGAATTAAGGGATCGCAGAAAAGCTCCTCGCAGATTTTTCTGATCTCTTCTTCTTCAAGCTCTCCGAGAATTGTGTAAACGTCTGCAGTTTTAACTTTTTCAATCCTAATTCCGAGATCTTCGATAATTCTTCTCTTAGTCTTCTCGCCTCTTGCATCTATTATTCTCTCTTTGAATCCCACTTCTATTCTTGTTAGCATCAAGGAGTGATGGACGCTCATGGGATAAAAGAATGAGGGTCATCGAAGGTGTTAAAATTTTTAAAGGTTTTCGTCTGAATCTAGTGGACATGAGGAAACTCACGCTTGAGAACAAAGGGGAGAAAATTGTTGGAATTCTCCACGAAGGAGATGAAAGATGCGTTATAGGAGCTCATGGGCTTCAATCATCCAAGGAAAGTGAGAAGATGAAGATGCTCGGAGAAGCTCTATCTTCAGAGGGGATGTCTTTCTTCAGATTCGATTTCAGGGGTTGTGGAGAGAGCGAAGGAGATGAAAGTAAAAGCACCCTCTCAGAAAGGGTCAGCGATCTTCTTGCAGTAATGCAGCATCTTAAAGAGGAAGAGGGTATGAAAAAATTCGCTCTTGTTGGAAGTAGTTTCGGAGGCTCCATCTCTCTTGTTGTTGCATCTTTTCATCCGGTTGAAGCTCTTGTCACTCTCGCAACTCCGATAAGATTTCAGAGTGAAAGAATAGAAGGTTTCAACGAGCTCTATAGAGAAGACCTCAGGAGATATAATCTGCTGAGAGTTGCATCTTCTGTTTCGAGAATTCACGTGATTCATGGAAGAAAAGATGAGGTCGTTCCCGTAGAGGATGCTCTCCTACTTTATGAGGCATCCCGTGAACCAAAAAAGCTGACAATTATGGAAAACGGGGATCACAGATTCAGCAAGCCTGTGGATAGGGAAAAAGTCATTTCGCTCTCAGTAGAATGGCTCAGGAAATTTTTGAAATAAAAAAATTTAAAAATATGGGAGTTTGTGATCTTTTCAGTGCTTCGCCCTCTTGTCAATCGGATTGAGCTTTCCTCTGATGGAGGCTATTGCCACTGCCACGAACGAGAGTATGTAGATTGCCCAGAGCGTAACCATCACTGGATGGCTCGGTGGGAACTCATAGGTCACTTCTCTCGGGAGTCCGAACTTGTTACCGAGCGTCAGTATGGAGAAGTATCCGAAGAACAGGGTGGCCCACCACATTGCCAGTATTCTGCCCCAGTTCGGCTGGAAGTAGCTGGGTAGTCTGTTGGTGTTGTACCATGTGTAGAACAGGTTGTAGAGCCACATCATGAGTCCTGCAATACCTGCACCGAGAACAAGCAGGAACCATGGCTGTTTAATTCCGGAGAGGATCACAGCAATTCCGTAGACAACGAAGATCACTAGGAACAGGAAGAACAGCTTGCTGATGTTCCAACTCTTACTCTCTCTGAGCCAGAGATCATATAGACCCTCAGCTATGAATCTTGGGAAGGAGTCGACAATGGCGAGCTGTGTCGTGAACAGTGCGAAGAAGATACCAATCGCAAGAGCTATAGCGAATCCATGGCCAACCTGTGGGAAGACCTCCTGAAGCCACATGTCTATTGCGCCGAGTTTAGTTCCGTGTGCATAGTGGATAGCAACTGCTGACGTCACAGAAGTTGCAAAGAACAGTGGAATCACGAAGGTTATGAAGTGCTCCCAGTTAATAACATTCCACCATGCGTTCCATCTTGCCATCTGAAGCTCATCATCCACATCAAACACGAAACCAGCTGGATAGAGTGGCTCCATTTCTTCTTCTTTTACTCGCACAGGATTTTCAATTCTTCCCTGATATGCTCCCATTGCAAATCCTTTCTCTTTGATCCAAATTGCCTGCATCAGATTTCCTACTCCTCCGTTACCTGCGTAGGCCAGACCTCCTAAGAGAGTCATCAGATCAATTCTTGGATCCATTCTACCGAAGCCAGTGAACGATGCACCCCACATTTCAACATAAGTTCCAGTAGCACCGGAAATGAAGAGTGCAACAAGGAACACAAGCATTATTGCTACGACCATTATCAGCTCTGCTTTTTCAACCATGTTATAGATGACCGGACCACCAATTTCTATCAGGAAAATCAAAATCATCAAGCCTGCAGCTACTATTTGCCAGCCAGTAGTCGGATCAATACCAACAATATAAGCTGCGAATTTCCCTGCTCCAGATGCCCAGCCAGGCCAAGACCACTGGAAGAATCCCATTATCATGAACAGTGCAGCCAATCCTGGATGAACTCTTGCGAATGTTCTCGGCCAGCCTTCTCCAGTCACAGCAGCTGGTCTCTCAATCTCCATATCAATGACCCACTGAGTGAGAACTCCGAGCCAGAACATCCAGAAGAGATATCCTCCAGAAGCAGCTGTGATATTAGGCCAGAACAGAGTCTCTCCAGAACCAAGTGACATTCCAGCTCCTATAGCAGAAGGCCCTATAATGTGTCTGAGCTTAGGAGCTCTTGGAATTTCAACGAGCTTGTAACCAAGATCCTTGTAGTAACCTCTTCTCGGGTACTTTCCATCATCAGGAGCCACTGGAAGCGCATCGTAGTCAGTCTCTATGTAGACTGAACCCATATATTGCCGTCCCTCTTCATCCGGCGCAAAAACGTCCTCGTCTTTATATTCTGCCAATATTTTCCCTCCTTTTCATTTTATTTGGCATTGTCTCTCACTTTTCAGTCCTCATAAAAACCTTTCTTTCGACATTCGTCGAAATTGTTCAATTTAAGGCGTTAAATGAACACTTTGATCTTCAAAGATGATTTGGTAGATGTTAGGGCAAAAAGAAGATAGATCATATGGCAAAAGAGTCTTTAGGGCATTTAGCATGAATATTTTTTATAATTATTATTGAGGTGAGTCAGGAGTAATACTTAATGGTTGATGATTAATTTTCAGAGAAATTTTAATTATGAATTATTAAAGATTTGGAGAAAAAGGAAATTTCACAAACCTCCTCGATTATTTAAGCTCCTTTACTTTCTTCATTCTTTTCAAAATACTCGGTAAAATCCACGAGAAAATAACCATTATTGAAAGTAGTACTGCAATAGGTCTAGAGAAGAAGACACCTATATTCATTCCTGATTTCATAAGAGATGTTGTGAAGTTGTATTCTATCATCGGACCAAGTATTATGGCTAATACCACAGTCTGGAGAGGTACGCCCCATTTAGATAGAAGAACTCCAATTACACCAAAGAGAAACATGATCCAAACGTCAAAGAGGCTATTATTAACAGAATATGCTCCTACAACACAGAAAACAAAAATTAAAGGAATTAATACATTTCTCGGCACTTTTAAAAGTTTGGAACTTGCTCTAATTGCAAGATAGCCTATGAAAATGAGAAATATATTCGCAATTATGAAAGTTATAAAAAGTGCCGTAATTAAGACTCGGTTTTCTTGGAAAAGAAGAGGTCCGGGACGTAAACCTTGCGCCATTAGTGCACCAATTGCTATTGCGGTAATGGAGTCGCCGGGGATTCCAAAAACTAATGCTGGAATCCATGCTCCACCTAAACCTGCGTTATTAGCAGATGTAGCTGCTACAACACCTTCTAAACTTCCCTTTCCATATTCTTCAGGCTTCTTGCTCAATCTTTTACCCAGCCCATACGCTATCCACGCAGCTATATCAGCTCCAGCTCCTGGTAAAGCTCCTACAAAGGTGCCAAGAAGAGAAGATCTTGCAAATACACTTTTGTATTTACCTAATGATTCTCTGATCAGAGAAAATGAAGTCTTACCAATTCCTTCTTTTAATTCCATTATGTATTTCCTTTCGACAACCGCTTTAGAGAGATTTACGAGTTCGGGTATTGCGAATAGACCTATCATTGCAGGTATAAAGCTGATACCTTTCTGAACCTCTATAATTCCAAATGTGAATCTAGGAAATCCGTAAACATAATCGATTCCTATTGTTGCAGCTAGGAAACCTATCAAAACTCCAATAAATCCTTTTTTTGGATCTTCGCTTGAAATTATTATTGCCATGGAAAGTCCCCATACTACAAGCCAGAAATATTCCACAGTTGAGAATTTTGAAGCAAATTCCGCTATTAATGAGGCAGCAAATATTAGTATTAGGCTTCCCACTATTCCTCCGAGTGTACTGAAAGCTAGATCAACATAGAGAACTTCTGAAGGAGATTTTTTCCTACCCAAGAGATATGCATCTATTGTCTGGGCAGCTGAAGATGGAGTTCCAGGGATTCTGAAAAGTACAGCAGGAATATCTCCAGCAAAAATTGCAACTGCTTCCAAAGCTATAATCATTCCAATTCCGCTAAGCGGATCCATGAAGTAGGAAAATGGGACCAATAAAGCAACTGCTAATGTTGCTGTTAAACCTGGAGTCAAACCTATGAAAACTCCAAAGAGTTGGGCTATTATTATAACAATTATCACTACCGGGTTTTGAAACATTTTTAACGCTTCAAAGATAAATTCCAGCATATTTCAGATCCCCCACTTCAGTAGTAGAAGAGGTGAGAAATAATAGAGGTATATGATATCTCCTATGATTGGCTCTGGAAAAACTACACGCAATACTCTGATGAAAAGTATATAGATTATTACTATAATCCCCAGAGAAATTAATACTGCATCTCTCCACTTTCTTCCAAAAATCCGCTGGAGGATTACTGAATAAAGAAAGGTGGATAATATGCATCCTATGGTGGGGAAAGAATAAATATAGATACCACTTAAAATTAGAAAAATTGAAGGATATTTGATATGGTTGTGAAGAGTTAAATATCTTATCTTTATTCTGGGTAGTTCTTTTCCCATTTCTTTCATGTTTTTAGCTGTTTGAAGTAAAGAGGTAAAACCCAAGATAATTAAAAGAGAACTTAAAATAACGGGAAAAAACATAGGTCCTGGAATATTTGCTGCCATAAATATTGGAAGATTGGAAGTTAATGAAGCATATAGAAAAAAACTCCCTACTGCAATAATTCCACATCCCCCAATAAACTCCTTTATATTCACATTTTCCACCTCTTTCGAGGAATTTAAAATAAAAAATTATAAAGGGGTTTTGGAAATTAATTAGGCATATCCTGCCGACTTTATCAGTTCTCCTACAACCTGATAGTCATTTTCAAGGAACTTAGCAAATTCTTCTGGGCCTTTCCACTCCATTCCGAATCCATTCTTCTCCATGAAGTCCTTCCACTCATCACTTTGGACTATTTTCTCCATAGCACTTGCTATAGTTTCTATAACATAATCCGGAGTTCCTTTAGGTGCTGCAAGTCCTCTCCAAGCTCCCATTCCATCCCAGTCTATTCCAGCTTCTCTGAGCGTTGGAACATCAGGATATGCTGGATTCCTCTCTGGGGCCATAACGGCTAATGCTTTCACTTTTCCAGCATCGATAAGTGGACCGGCCTCTGGTAAACTACAGGTCGTCACATCTATACCACCTGCAATGAGCTCTTGAAGAGCTGGTGCTGCACCAGTGCTTGGAATCCAGGGAAGCGCATCAGGTGGAATTCCCGCAGCATTAAGTAAACCAATTCTCGCGAGATCCCAAACTCCTCCTCTGGCAGTACCAGAAGCTTTAAGTTCTCCAGGATGGGCTTTTATGTAGTCCAAGAGCTCTTGTAGTGAATTCCAAGGCGCATCAGCACGAACAATTACTGCAGCTGGATCAAAATTATATTGACAAATTGGTTCAAAATCCTCGTAAGATACATCTGCTACACCAAGATGCTTAAAGGTGGATAACTCAAATGTTATCACGCCTATAGTGTATCCATCTGGGGAAGCAGTCGCAGCTGCAGAGTGTCCTATGGTCCCGCCACCACCAACTTTGTTAATCACATTTACGGGGACTCCCAATTCTTGTTCAAGGAGCGTAGCAATCATTCTTGAAGTTCTATCTGTACCTCCTCCAGCAGCCCAGGGACAGATGAGAGTTATTGGTTTTGTTGGATACTCTGGTTGCTGCGGCTGAGCTTCTTGAGAGACGCAGCCACTGAAAGAGGAGAGAAGCATCAGCGAAACCACGGTAACAGTCAGAAAAACAAATATCTTTTTTTCATTATTTTTCATAGTCTATCCCCGATTTACAATTTTTTTTCGTTATATTTCAATTTTTCTGGATGTATTATACATATAAAACGTATCTCTCAGTATCTTTAGAAGACTTTAATGATTGTGCTAAGAGGAAAAATAAGTTGGAAAAACGGGAAAATCATGCGGGGGAGGGGATTTGAACCCCCGGACCCCTTCGGGACAGGATCTTAAGTCCTGCGCCTTTGGCCTGACTCGGCAACCCCCGCAATGAAGGAGCAACCATCAAATAACCTGAGGAGTTATCTTCCCTATTAAGTTATTAATATTGCGATAAAATGAAAGATGGGCGATTTAGCTCTCCTCTCTTCTCTCTTGCTTCTCCCTCTCTCTTTCCACTTTTCTCCTCTCCAGCTCCTTGTTTATCTTCTCGATTTGTCTTTCTATGAGTTCAATTTCCTTTTTCGCAAGCTCTGCTCTATAATCATCAACTTCACGCTCAACGAGAAGCTTCATTTTCTCTAGCTCAACTTTCCAGTAATGCAAATCGTTCATCAACTCTTCGTCACTCAAATCTTTAAGTTCTTCTTCCGATTTCATTAAAAATCACTCTCTAGAATAAATCTTCTTGAGTAAAGCTTTCTGAGCATGCAATCTGTTCTCTGCTTGTTCGAAAACGACAGAATGCTCTCCTTCAATAACATCTTCAGTTATCTCCTCTCCTCTATGGGCAGGAAGGCAGTGAAGCACTATCACATCCTCTTTGGCGAGCTCCAAAATCTCGCTGTTTATTTGGAAGCCCTCGAAACTAACGAGTCTCATTGCCCGTTCATGCTCGCTTCCCATTGAAACCCAGACATCCGTAGCGAGAACGTCCGCATCTTTCGCAGCGATTTTTGGATCATGAGTTATCTTCACTTTTCCTCCTATTTTCTCCGCATATCTTAGAATAGATCTATCAGGTTCAAATCCCTCTGGACAAGCAACTGTGAGCTCTATTTTCATCATCGCACATGCTAGGATCGTTGAATTGCACACGTTGTTTCCATCTCCAATCCATCCATATTTTAAAGTCTCTAATTCGCCTTTAAACTCTTTAATTGTCACAAAGTCTGCAAGAACCTGACAGGGATGCTCTAAATCGGATAGAGCATTGATGACAGGAACTGATGAGTATCTTGCCATCTCAACCAGTTTTTCATGAGAATCAGTCCTCATGACGATTCCATGGATGTATCTTGAGAGAACTCTCGCAGTATCCTTGATGGGCTCTCCTCTCGCCATTTGGGTCTCTGAAAGACCGAGATAAATACAGTCACCTCCAAGTTCTTTTATAGCTACTTCAAAAGAAGTCCTAGTTCTCGTGGATGGCTTCTCAAAAATCAAGGCAAGTATCTTATCGCTCAGTACTCTCTCTCTTTTTCTACTCTTTTTTATCTTCAGCGCTTCTTTAATCAGCTCAGCGAATTCCTCTGCGGTAACGTCTCGAACAGAGAGAAAATTCATTTTCATCCCTCTTCTCCTCTTTAAATACCTCTCAAAATATATGGATTTCGGTGGCATCTACCACGGAACAGGTTTCCTCCCCATCTTATATCCTATGAAGTTGACAGTCAAATGAAGGATTGGCGAAATTATCAAAACCGTAATGATAACCTCTTTTGTGAAATTCGAAGAAAACCATGAAGTAGAGGTGAAATAGCAAAGAAGAAGAGCTCCAGCAACGAAGTCCAATTGATCTGCAAGAGGAAGCATTGAACCTCTCTCAAATCCAAGTCTTCTCTTGAAGAAACTTTTGGTTATATCTCCAAGCATTGCACCTAAGGAGAGTGAGAGGAGGATGAGAAATGACTCTGCTCCGCTTCCAAAAGAAGGCATCTTTGCAAAAGGTGCTACAAAATTTTCAAAGAGTCCAATGAGAATTCCAGAAAGAGTTCCGAAGAACAAACCTCGGAAGGTTTTTCCATCTCCCAGTATTCGTTTTCCATCAAAAAACCTCTTTCCGAAGTCTATTGGAGTCCCTCCTCCAGTCAGAACGGCGACTGGATTTGGGAGATAAGCCGGAAGCATGAGCCATATTGATTTCAAGATCACTTCAAGCATCAACTTCAATCTTTTGGAACTCATTAAAAATATTTATTTAGTGCGGGGATTAGAGTGATTAAGGTAAAAAAGTTCGATGCGGGGTCAAGCTCATGAGGGGATATGCAAGCAAGCTCAAAAAGGGGTTACCAAAAGAAACCAAATCGTTGTGCCCCGAATGTAGGAGAATTATTGATGCCCTCATTTTTGAGAAAGATGGAAAGGTCCTCATCTCTAAAGAATGTCCTGAACACGGGAAGTTTGAGCACGTTTATTGGGAGGACGTCAATCTTTATCTCAAAGCAGAAGAGTACGCTTATGATGGGAGAGGTGTTGAGAATCCAAATACAAAAGCAACCAGAGAGTGTCCTTCGAATTGCGGTCTATGCGAGAATCACATGAGCTCAACCGTTCTCGCGAATATAGATGTGACAAACAGATGCAATCTTTCGTGTGAGTTCTGTTTTGCGAATGCGAATGTCAGAGGATATGTTTATGAACCAACTCTTGAGCAGATAAGAGAGATGCTGAGATATCTCAGAGAAGAGAGACCTGTCCCAACTCCTGCAGTTCAGTTTTCTGGAGGAGAGCCAACAGTAAGGGATGATATTGTTGAGATTGTTAAAATGGCTAAGGAAATGGGATTCAAACAAATTCAGCTTGCGACAAATGGAATAATTCTTGCGAAGAACAAAGAGCTTTTGAAAGAGCTCAGAGAAGCCGGTTTAAGCACAATCTATCTTCATTTCGATGGAGTGAGCGAAGATGTCGATCCGCATATAGAGGCAAAGAAAAGACTACTTGATAACTGCAGAGAAGTTAATCAGGGAATAGTTTTAGTTCCAACAATCATCAGAGGTTTCAATGATCATCAGATAGGTGACATCATCAGATTTGCGATAAAGAATGTTGATGTGATCAGAGGGGTGAATTTTCAACCAGTTGCATTTACAGGAGCAGCTTCAGCAAAGGAACTTGAGGGAAGAATAACAATTTCAGGGCTTTACGAAGAAATTGAGAGACAAACAAATGGTATGATTAAGAAGGAGGACTTTTATCCCGTTCCATGTGTTGTTCCGATCTCTAAGCTCGTGGAAGCTTATGCCGAGAGTCCTCAGGTTGAATTCACATCTCATCCTCACTGTGGTGGAGCAACTTATCTATTCGTGGAAGGAGATAACGCCATTCCGATAAATCGATTTGTGGATGTTGATAGATTCTTCGAGTTCATCGTCAGAACTGCGCAGAGTATAAAAAATGCTCCAATGAAAAAGATCGCCAAGCCCGTGATACTTCTGAAAGCCCTTTCAGAACTACCAAAATATATAGATGAGGAGAAAGCTCCTAAATCTGTAAATCTCGGAGAAATGATAAAGAGAGTGCTCAGAGACATGGACTATCGCTCTCTTGGAGAATTCCACTATAAAGCGCTCTTCGTCGGAACGATGCATTTTCAAGATATCTATAACTATGATGTTGAGCGCGTAAGAAGATGCGTCATTCACTATGCAACCCCAGACGAGAAGAGGAGGATAGTGCCATTCTGCTCATACAACTCTGGTCCAACTTACAGGGAAGAGATAGAGAGAAAGTTCAGTGTCCCCTTAGAGGAATGGAGAAATATGAGAGGAGAGCAGAAAGGGTAAAATTTAATACTTCCACTCCATAATCATAATCCTCGAAGTGCGCCGATGGTCTAGTGGTTATGACTGCGGCCTTCCAAGCCGCCAGCCCGGGTTCGAATCCCGGTCGGCGCATACTTTCATACTCCCAAAAAAAAAAACTCTCTTTATGTCTCTGTTCTCAAGACGCTTGGAGGGAAGTTAAATTTGAAAATTAAGACAAACCGAAAAATCACCATAATTAAATATAATGGAACAAAATCAAATTTTTGATGGGAATTGACGAGAGAAAAATAAAGGAGATTGCAGAACATCTGGATAGATGTGAGCTTGAGAGAAGAGAAACTGATAAAATCACCGATGAATATGAGATAACTCTTGAAGAGGCTTATGTTATTCAGGATGAGTTAAAGAGAAGGAAAATTTCTAGAGGCCACAAGATCATAGGTTACAAGATTGGATTGACTTCAAGAGCGAAAATGCGTCAGATGGGTGTTGGAACTCCGATTTTTGGATTTCTTGCAGATTATTTTATGATTCCAAATGGTGGTAAGATCTCCCTAGATGAGCTCATTCATCCAAAGATTGAACCCGAAATCGCTTTCATTATTAAGAAAGATCTTGAGGGACCTTGTTGCACTCCTTTAGATGTTTTAGCGTCAACAGAACTTATTGCACCTGCAATCGAGGTAATCGATAGTAGATATAGAGATTTCAAATTCGATCTTCCAAGTGTGGTAGCAGACAACTGCTCCTCATCTCGATTCATTGTGGGATGTGGAACTCCTCCTGAATCCTTGGATCTTAGAAATATTGGTGTAATCTTTGAAAAGAACGGTGAGATTCTCAAAACCTCATCTGGCTCAGCAGTTCTTGGAAATCCAGCCAATTCGGTTGCGATGCTTGTGAATCATCTTTATAATCGCTTTGAAATCCTCCCGAGAGGAAGCATTGTGCTTAGCGGAGCTCTGAGTGAGGCTATAAGAGCGAGGAAAGGAGATAGTTTTAGGGTCATCTCCTCCATAGGATGTGCATCTGTTAAAATTGTATAAGGAGAGGTGAAAAGGAAAATGCCAATAGTTATGGTTTACATGCTTGAAGGAAGGACAGAAGAACAGAAGAAAATCCTAATGGAAAAGGTAACAAAAGCTATAGAAGAAGCACTTGGAGTAGCTCCGGAGAGAGTAAGAGTTCTAATCTTCGATGTCCCAAAGAAAAGCTTTGCTATCGGTGGAAAAACCGCAGAAGAACTAGGAATGTAAAGTTATGAAGTCGAAATTTATTGGATGTCTGCTTGGAGTTGCCATAGGTGACTCTCTCGGAATGCCAGTAGAAGGTATGAGCTATGAAGAAGTAAAGAAGCTCTATGGATGGATTAATGACTTTCTACCATCTCAAGATGGATTTCAGGCAGGGGAGTGGACTGATGATACTGAATTAACTCTTATTCTCGCAGAATCTCTCTCTTCAACTCTTTATTTCTCTCCTGAGGACTTTGCAGAGAGATTGAAAACTCTTGAGAGCTTCAGAAGATACGGCCCAACTTCAAAAAGAGCAATAGAACTCATAAAAAATGGCATTCATTGGAAGAACTCTGGAACTCATTCTAATACAGATGGTTCTGCAATGAGAGTGGCACCAATCGGACTTCTCTATCATTTCAGTTTGGACCTCGTCGAGAATTACGCAGTAATTTCATCCATCATAACTCACAGAGGGGAGTCAGCAGTTGCTTCCTCAGTCGCGATTGCAATTGCAATAGCATGTATTCTCAGGGGAGAAAAACCTATAGAAGAAGTTCTAAGAAGATGTGCCAATTATGATGACCTCACTGCTGAAAAGATTCAGTTTGCTTACGAGATGAGAGATGAAGCACCAGAAGAAGCGATTAAAGAGATTGGAAACAGCTTTATGAGCTTTGAAGCAATTCCCTTCTCTTTCTACTGTTATTTCTCTTCCGAGTCATTCGAAGAAGCAGTTTTAAAGGCCGTGAACTGCGGAGGAGACACGGATACTATTGCATCAATTACCGGAGCGATGAAAGGAGCCGAGCTCGGAATGGAGAAAATTCCCGAGAGAATGAGAAATGTGAAGGAAAGTGAAAAAATCATAGAGATTGCAGAAAAACTGTATGAAACTTATCTGAGGATAACTTCATGAGATTCCACAATTCAACATCCCTTCACAGTATTATCATCTAATCTATAGGGACATCTTCAACACTCTAATCTCGGAAATTTTTTAATGAATAAATAAGAGAACTAGCCAGAGGGTGATGAAATTGTTCAAAGCAGAGACTGTTTGGGACTTTAGTACACCTTCTAAGATCAAATTCGGTGAGGAAGCAATTTTAGAGCTCTCAGAAGAAGCAAAAATGTTTGGAGCATCCAGAATTCTCTTCCTGACTGATGAAGGTGTGAGAAAGGCTGGAATTGTAGATGAGGTTGTCGAAACACTTGATAAAGATCTTGAGTATGAGATTTATGACAGAGTTGAACCCGAGCCATCTCTCAACGTCTTCGAAGATGCACTAGAGGCTCTCAGGAGATTTAAACCAGAAATACTTGTCGCAATTGGTGGAGGAAGTTCTATAGATGTTGCAAAGGCGGTGAATGTGATATACAAACACGGAGGAGAAGTTCTCGATTACATAGCACCTCCAACTGGCAAAGGTAAAAGAGTCCCTGGAAAAGGTCTTCCAATAATAGCTGTTCCAACGACCTCTGGAACCGGATCTGAAGTCTCTCCAGTCTCAGTCGTCTCGATTCCGGATAAGGAGATCAAAGTAGGAATTTCAAGTAGATACATGAGACCGGATATTGCGCTTGTAGATCCTCTGCTCACTGTTTCTCTTCCTCCTGCTCCCACCGCATCTTCTGGGATGGATGCTCTCTCTCATGCCATCGAGGCTTATACAACAAGAAGATATGAAAGGAAAGCCAAAGCAAGTGCAATGACGAGACCTGATTACAACGGAGGAAATCCGATTACAGATCTCTACGCAAAGAAGGCCATAGAACTCATCGCGGAGAGTCTTAGAAGAGCTTACAACAATGGAGAGGATCTGGAAGCGAGAAAGAAGATGGCTTTGGCAAGTCTGCTTGCTGGAATTGCATTTACAAATGCTGGGCTTGGTGCAACTCATGCAATTGGAATGGTAGTTGGAGGAAGGTATCATAGTGCTCATGGAGTTACGATGGCAATCATTCTTCCAGCTGTTATGGAATTTAATGCTTCGAGCAATCCAAAGAGATTCGCTGAAATAGCAGAACTCATGGGAATAAAAACTGAAGGTCTTGATGTTTTAGAGGTGGCGAAGAAGTCTGCTGAAGCGGTGAGAGAACTCTCTAAGGATGTGAATATCCCGAGAGGTCTTTCAGAGCTCGGAGTTAGAGAGGAGGATATTCCTGAGCTTGCAGAGCTAGTGATTGAGAGACAGCAGAGACTTCTGGTTGGAAATCCCAGAAGAGTTGAGAAGAAAGACGTGGAGGAGATAATTGTAAACTGTCTCTGACTTACTTTTTTATTCTCCAAAATTCCTTTCTTTTTATATGTCACGTGGTGATGAGATAATTGCAAGAGCACTCGAAGAATTGGGAATAGAATTTATTACAGGTCACCCAGGGTCTCCGGTCACGAGAGTTGCCGAAATTCTGATGGAAAGAGGTCTTAATGCTGAATGGGCTGTCAATGAGCTTTCAGCTATTGAAACTGCGCTGGGAGCCTCTTTTGCTGGTATAAGGAGTGCAGTTGTAATTAAGCACGTTGGAATGAATCATATTGTCGATCCGATCATGTGCGCTAATCTTACTGGAGTTAATTCAGCTCTTCTTATCATAGTCGGAGATGATCCGGGTGCAACGAGGTCCCAAAACGAGCAGGATAGCAGAGTTCTCGCTTCTTTCATGGAACTACCGGTTCTTGAACCTTCATCTCATGAAAGAGCTCCTGAAGTTCTGAAAAGTGCACTCACACTCTCAGAGGATCTCAGACTCCCTGTGGTTGTGAGATTCACCGCAGATTTCTGTTATACCGAGGGCAAATACCATGAAATCAAGAAACCAGAAAAGAATCTTTTGAGAGAACGGAAAAAGTGGATCTCTACAATGGAAAACGTTGAAGGGAATCACAGAAAACTTCATGAAAAATTGAAAGTCATCTCAAAAATTTTTGACGAATGGTTGAGACTCCCCGATGAAGGGGAAGAAGTTATTCTTGCATCTGGGTTTGTGGCGAGCAAAGTAAGAGAGAAAAATCTTATCGCACTCGAAACAATCTATCCTCTTCCGTCCACACTTCCTGAAAAGCTAGCAAAATTCAAAAAAATTCTCGTACTCGAAGAAGTTGAGGCATTCGTGGAAAGACATCTGAGATCGGAAATGCATCTCAGGGGGATATCATCTCAGGTTTTTGGAAAGGAAACGGGAAACGTGAAGCTCGGTAGATTGACAGAAGAAGATGTTAAAAGGACAATAGAGGCGTTTAGGAGAGGAGAAATGCCAAAATATCCGGAAGAAATCAGAAAACCTTCTGGATTATGTGAGCAATGCCCCTATGAGGATGTTGCAGAAGCGATTCTGAAAGTTGCGGGAGAAAGGAAGATCTTTATTGCAGGTGACAGCGGATGCTCTGTGAGGTTGAGAGCACCTCCTTATGAGCTTCTTGATGTCAAACTTAATATGGGCTCATCAGCCGGAATTGCAAGAGGATTCTCGCTAAAAGAAGAGAAAACAATCGCAATAATGGGTGATAGCGCTTTCTTCCACTCTGGAATTTACGGAATTCTCGATGCATCTCTAAATGACTCAAATGTCCTCCTCGTCATCGTGGATAATGAAGCTGCGGCAATGTCTGGTTTTCAGAAGACCCCGAATGTTAGAGGAGTTAGCATTGAAGAACTTCTAAGAGCTCTCGGAGTGAAGAGGGTTTCAACTTCTGAGGAAAAGGAGGAGCTCGAGAAGATTTTTGAAGAGTCTCTCGGAAGAAGGGGATTTGACATCTTGGTTTATCACAGAAGATGCCCTGAAGATAAATATAAGTAGAGGTATTTCAACCAGATAAATACAATGAAGAAGAAGTTCAAGAAATTCGGGAAGAAAGAGAGCTCAAAAATCACGGAATTTTTGAAGAGTTACACGCACTTCACAGCAAGAGAGTGGATCATTGCTCGAGTCTGTTCGAGAATGAGGGATGAAAGGGGAAGAATTGCGATGAAAGAGGTTGGAGAAAGACTTCCTGAGATGAACTCTTTTGTTAAAGAACCATATTCACGCCAGGAAGTATCAAATGTCTATGCACTTTTCAAGAAGAAGATCATCCGATCTGGAACGACATTCCTCTATCCTTATTACTCTGGAATGATCACAAGGGAGGAGATGCTGGAGATCATAGGGGAGGTCATAGAAAACATCGAAACGCTTCTGAAGTTTGAAGAGAGAGGTGCTGAAAATGTTGAAGAGGACATTCAGAGAATTCTTACCGAAATTCTCAGAGAAGTAAATAAAAGAATTATAGGCTGAATTGTCTCAATCTTCTCGTTGCCTCTTCGAGAGTTTCATCTTTTTTGGAGAATGTGAATCTAACCTTAGTTCTTCCAAGTTCTCTGGTGTGGTAGAAAGCACTTCCTGGCACAGGTGCCACTCCCACTTCTCTGGTTAAATAAAGCGAGAACTCTAGATCATCCATCTCCATTTTACCTCCGAAATCAGCGAGAATGTAATAGGCTCCTTCAGGAAGATGGCAATCGAAATTCGAGTTTTTGAGAGCCTCATACAACATCCTCCTCTTTCTGTCGTATATTTCCACAAGCTCTCTATAGTAACTTTCCGGAAGTTGAAGAGCTGTTACAGAAGCTTTCTGAAGCGGTGCAGGAGCTCCAACTGTTAAAAAGTCGTGAGCCCTTCTTATTCCAAGAGTTATGTCTTTAGGAGCTATCGCATATCCAATTCTCCATCCCGTGACACTATAAGTCTTGGAGACTCCGCTAATCGTAACCGTTCTTTCTGCCATGTTTCCGATTGTTGCGATGCTTATGTGTTTCTTTCCATCATAGATGAGATGCTCGTAAACTTCGTCTGTCACTGCTATAACATCGTAATCCTCACAGAGATCAGCAATCAATTTGAGCTCGTGTTTTTTGAAGACTTTTCCTGTGGGGTTGTGTGGAGTATTCACTATTATCGCCTTCGTTCTATCCGAGATAGCATTCTTCAACTCTTCTTCATCAAATTCGAATTTCTCTCCTTTGAGAGCAACGTATCTGGGTTTGGCACCAGAAACTATAGCGTCTGGGCCGTAATTTTCATAAAAAGGTTCGAAAACAACAACTTCATCTCCCGGATTTATTATTGCAAGCATTGTCGCCATCATCGCTTCCGTGGTTCCACATGTCACAGTTATTTCACTCTCTGGATCGCACTCTATTCCGTTGTATTTTTTCACCTTCTCACTTATCGCTTCTCTCAACTCAGGAAGTCCCCATGTTATGGTATATTGGTTGTAATCATCGAATACAGCTTTTGAAGCTGCTTCTTTTAATTCCATTGGTGCCTCAAAATCTGGAAATCCTTGAGCCAGATTTATCGCTCCATATCTTAGTGCAACTCTTGTCATATCTCTGATTACTGATTCTGTGAAGCAATTCACCCTCTCGGACAGTCGGTTTTTTCCCATGAAAACTCTCTCAGGTTATTCCAGTTTATAATATTTTCCAAATGAATAATTACCAAAAGTTATTGAAACTCAAAGCTAAAATAGTTTAATATGCGAAAACAAATGTATCCTCTGAAGTGTGAAATAGATGAGGATAAAAAAAGCAGGTAAAGAAGATCTACCGTATATAAAGAAACTTCTAAAAGAAAATTGTCTTCCTCATGAGGACATATCTCTGGATACTTCTCATTTTTTCATTGTGGAAACAAAAAATGAATTCGTCGGCATAGGAGGAGTTGAAATTTACGGTAATTTTGGTTTATTGCGATCGATTCTCATAATGGATTCGTTTAGGGGAAAGGGATACGGAAAGGCGTTATGTAATAGGCTCATAGAGTATGCGAGGAATAGGGGAGTGGAAGAAATCTATCTTTTAACGCTAACCGCAAGAGACTTCTTTAAGAAACTTGGTTTTGAGGAAATTAATCGATGTGAGGTTCCATCAGAAATTCAGGAAACAGCTGAGTTCAGAGATTTATGTCCATCAACGGCAGTGTGCATGAGAATTAAATTACGCTAAGATTTCTGCATCCGCTCTTTAAGACCAAAAAAGTGTAATAGCATAGAGATGGAATAACGGACCCGGGGGGATTCGAACCCCCGACCTGCGGCTTAGAAGGCCGCCGCCCTATCCTGACTAGGCCACGGGCCCAAGCAATCTTGAGGAGTGAGCTCATAATTTATCGTCATTTCCACAATTTAAGATTTGTGATGTTTTAAAGAAATCGATCAACTCGATTTTTCCGAATGTTCTATATAAAAATTCATGAAAATTTGAGTAAAATTGTTTTCCAGTCACATTTATTCAATTCTCTCAAACTCCACTCTCGGAAATCCCTCAGAGAGGTCCACCATCATCGCATAATACTGGGTCTTCGGCTTCTTTCCTCTTACCACAGGAACTCCGCAGATATTTTCCATTTTTATGTGGATGTCGCAGAGGTTTGAAATCTCCTCCAAAAACGGAAATCCGGGTTTGACAATGAAGAGAGCTAGTCCTTTCGTATCTCTTATATATCTCTCACCCTCTTCCACTGCAATGGGTGTAGCCTCTCCATATCTGGAATATAGGGAATCCATTCCTACAACGGTTAACTCCTCCAGCTCTTTCCCTCTTAACTCACTCTTGATCTCGTAAACTTTTTCAGCCTCCTCTATAGCCTCCTCTCCCCTGAGCCTTTCTTTGCCCCACTCACACTCTATAAAACTCAAATTCTTCAATTCATCCTTTCCGAGAAAGGGCTGGATTTCCTTTAAACTTCTCTCTTTATCAGTCCCAAGAGTCGGAATAACGTAGACTTTTCTTCCATTTCTCAAGAAGTTCATTGTAATCATACCATCAAACCTATGATACATTTCTCTTGTCACACCCTCTCCAACTTCAAAAAGAATCGATGAACCCTTAGGAAATCCCCTCT